>AP024868.1 GCA_024346835.1 Vibrio comitans | reverse complement strand
CTGCTGCATTTCCTGAGCTTAATGCTTGGGAGCGTGCTGGTGCTGATGCTTCCTCTGCTGGTATGGTTGACGCCGGATTTGAGAATCAAAAAGAGCTTACTAAAATGCAACTGGACAATCAGAAAGAGATTGCCGAGATGCAAAATGAGACTCAAAAAGAGATTGCTGGCATTCAGTCGGCGACTTCACGCCAGAATACGAAAGACCAGGTATATGCACAAAATGAGATGCTTGCTTATCAACAGAAGGAGTCTACTGCTCGCGTTGCGTCTATTATGGAAAACACCAATCTTTCCAAGCAACAGCAGGTTTCCGAGATTATGCGCCAAATGCTTACTCAAGCTCAAACGGCTGGTCAGTATTTTACCAATGACCAAATCAAAGAAATGACTCGCAAGGTTAGTGCTGAGGTTGACTTAGTTCATCAGCAAACGCAGAATCAGCGGTATGGCTCTTCTCATATTGGCGCTACTGCAAAGGATATTTCTAATGTCGTCACTGATGCTGCTTCTGGTGTGGTTGATATTTTTCATGGTATTGATAAAGCTGTTGCCGATACTTGGAACAATTTCTGGAAAGACGGTAAAGCTGATGGTATTGGCTCTAATTTGTCTAGGAAATAACCGTCAGGATTGACACCCTCCCAATTGTATGTTTTCATGCCTCCAAATCTTGGAGGCTTTTTTATGGTTCGTTCTTATTACCCTTCTGAATGTCACGCTGATTATTTTGACTTTGAGCGTATCGAGGCTCTTAAACCTGCTATTGAGGCTTGTGGCATTTCTACTCTTTCTCAATCCCCAATGCTTGGCTTCCATAAGCAGATGGATAACCGCATCAAGCTCTTGGAAGAGATTCTGTCTTTTCGTATGCAGGGCGTTGAGTTCGATAATGGTGATATGTATGTTGACGGCCATAAGGCTGCTTCTGACGTTCGTGATGAGTTTGTATCTGTTACTGAGAAGTTAATGGATGAATTGGCACAATGCTACAATGTGCTCCCCCAACTTGATATTAATAACACTATAGACCACCGCCCCGAAGGGGACGAAAAATGGTTTTTAGAGAACGAGAAGACGGTTACGCAGTTTTGCCGCAAGCTGGCTGCTGAACGCCCTCTTAAGGATATTCGCGATGAGTATAATTACCCCAAAAAGAAAGGTATTAAGGATGAGTGTTCAAGATTGCTGGAGGCCTCCACTATGAAATCGCGTAGAGGCTTTGCTATTCAGCGTTTGATGAATGCAATGCGACAGGCTCATGCTGATGGTTGGTTTATCGTTTTTGACACTCTCACGTTGGCTGACGACCGATTAGAGGCGTTTTATGATAATCCCAATGCTTTGCGTGACTATTTTCGTGATATTGGTCGTATGGTTCTTGCTGCCGAGGGTCGCAAGGCTAATGATTCACACGCCGACTGCTATCAGTATTTTTGTGTGCCTGAGTATGGTACAGCTAATGGCCGTCTTCATTTCCATGCGGTGCACTTTATGCGGACACTTCCTACAGGTAGCGTTGACCCTAATTTTGGTCGTCGGGTACGCAATCGCCGCCAGTTAAATAGCTTGCAAAATACGTGGCCTTATGGTTACAGTATGCCCATCGCAGTTCGCTACACGCAGGACGCTTTTTCACGTTCTGGTTGGTTGTGGCCTGTTGATGCTAAAGGTGAGCCGCTTAAAGCTACCAGTTATATGGCTGTTGGTTTCTATGTGGCTAAATACGTTAACAAAAAGTCAGATATGGACCTTGCTGCTAAAGGTCTAGGAGCTAAAGAATGGAACAACTCACTAAAAACCAAGCTGTCGCTACTTCCCAAGAAGCTGTTCAGAATCAGAATGAGCCGCAACTTCGGGATGAAAATGCTCACAATGACAAATCTGTCCACGGAGTGCTTAATCCAACTTACCAAGCTGGGTTACGACGCGACGCCGTTCAACCAGATATTGAAGCAGAACGCAAAAAGAGAGATGAGATTGAGGCTGGGAAAAGTTACTGTAGCCGACGTTTTGGCGGCGCAACCTGTGACGACAAATCTGCTCAAATTTATGCGCGCTTCGATAAAAATGATTGGCGTATCCAACCTGCAGAGTTTTATCGCTTCCATGACGCAGAAGTTAACACTTTCGGATATTTCTGATGAGTCGAAAAATTATCTTGATAAAGCAGGAATTACTACTGCTTGTTTACGAATTAAATCGAAGTGGACTGCTGGCGGAAAATGAGAAAATTCGACCTATCCTTGCGCAGCTCGAGAAGCTCTTACTTTGCGACCTTTCGCCATCAACTAACGATTCTGTCAAAAACTGACGCGTTGGATGAGGAGAAGTGGCTTAATATGCTTGGCACGTTCGTCAAGGACTGGTTTAGATATGAGTCACATTTTGTTCATGGTAGAGATTCTCTTGTTGACATTTTAAAAGAGCGTGGATTACTATCTGAGTCCGATGCTGTTCAACCACTAATAGGTAAGAAATCATGAGTCAAGTTACTGAACAATCCGTACGTTTCCAGACCGCTTTGGCCTCTATTAAGCTCATTCAGGCTTCTGCCGTTTTGGATTTAACCGAAGATGATTTCGATTTTCTGACGAGTAACAAAGTTTGGATTGCTACTGACCGCTCTCGTGCTCGTCGCTGCGTTGAGGCTTGCGTTTATGGTACGCTGGACTTTGTAGGATACCCTCGCTTTCCTGCTCCTGTTGAGTTTATTGCTGCCGTCATTGCTTATTATGTTCATCCCGTCAACATTCAAACGGCCTGTCTCATCATGGAAGGCGCTGAATTTACGGAAAACATTATTAATGGCGTCGAGCGTCCGGTTAAAGCCGCTGAATTGTTCGCGTTTACCTTGCGTGTACGCGCAGGAAACACTGACGTTCTTACTGACGCAGAAGAAAACGTGCGTCAAAAATTACGTGCAGAAGGAGTGATGTAATGTCTAAAGGTAAAAAACGTTCTGGCGCTCGCCCTGGTCGTCCGCAGCCGTTGCGAGGTACTAAAGGCAAGCGTAAAGGCGCTCGTCTTTGGTATGTAGGTGGTCAACAATTTTAATTGCAGGGGCTTCGGCCCCTTACTTGAGGATAAATTATGTCTAATATTCAAACTGGCGCCGAGCGTATGCCGCATGACCTTTCCCATCTTGGCTTCCTTGCTGGTCAGATTGGTCGTCTTATTACCATTTCAACTACTCCGGTTATCGCTGGCGACTCCTTCGAGATGGACGCCGTTGGCGCTCTCCGTCTTTCTCCATTGCGTCGTGGCCTTGCTATTGACTCTACTGTAGACATTTTTACTTTTTATGTCCCTCATCGTCACGTTTATGGTGAACAGTGGATTAAGTTCATGAAGGATGGTGTTAATGCCACTCCTCTCCCGACTGTTAACACTACTGGTTATATTGACCATGCCGCTTTTCTTGGCACGATTAACCCTGATACCAATAAAATCCCTAAGCATTTGTTTCAGGGTTATTTGAATATCTATAACAACTATTTTAAAGCGCCGTGGATGCCTGACCGTACCGAGGCTAACCCTAATGAGCTTAATCAAGATGATGCTCGTTATGGTTTCCGTTGCTGCCATCTCAAAAACATTTGGACTGCTCCGCTTCCTCCTGAGACTGAGCTTTCTCGCCAAATGACGACTTCTACCACATCTATTGACATTATGGGTCTGCAAGCTGCTTATGCTAATTTGCATACTGACCAAGAACGTGATTACTTCATGCAGCGTTACCATGATGTTATTTCTTCATTTGGAGGTAAAACCTCTTATGACGCTGACAACCGTCCTTTACTTGTCATGCGCTCTAATCTCTGGGCATCTGGCTATGATGTTGATGGAACTGACCAAACGTCGTTAGGCCAGTTTTCTGGTCGTGTTCAACAGACCTATAAACATTCTGTGCCGCGTTTCTTTGTTCCTGAGCATGGCACTATGTTTACTCTTGCGCTTGTTCGTTTTCCGCCTACTGCGACTAAAGAGATTCAGTACCTTAACGCTAAAGGTGCTTTGACTTATACCGATATTGCTGGCGACCCTGTTTTGTATGGCAACTTGCCGCCGCGTGAAATTTCTATGAAGGATGTTTTCCGTTCTGGTGATTCGTCTAAGAAGTTTAAGATTGCTGAGGGTCAGTGGTATCGTTATGCGCCTTCGTATGTTTCTCCTGCTTATCACCTTCTTGAAGGCTTCCCATTCATTCAGGAACCGCCTTCTGGTGATTTGCAAGAACGCGTACTTATTCGCCACCATGATTATGACCAGTGTTTCCAGTCCGTTCAGTTGTTGCAGTGGAATAGTCAGGTTAAATTTAATGTGACCGTTTATCGCAATCTGCCGACCACTCGCGATTCAATCATGACTTCGTGATAAAAGATTGAGTGTGAGGTTATAACGCCGAAGCGGTAAAAATTTTAATTTTTGCCGCTGAGGGGTTGACCAAGCGAAGCGCGGTAGGTTTTCTGCTTAGGAGTTTAATCATGTTTCAGACTTTTATTTCTCGCCATAATTCAAACTTTTTTTCTGATAAGCTGGTTCTCACTTCTGTTACTCCAGCTTCTTCGGCACCTGTTTTACAGACACCTAAAGCTACATCGTCAACGTTATATTTTGATAGTTTGACGGTTAATGCTGGTAATGGTGGTTTTCTTCATTGCATTCAGATGGATACATCTGTCAACGCCGCTAATCAGGTTGTTTCTGTTGGTGCTGATATTGCTTTTGATGCCGACCCTAAATTTTTTGCCTGTTTGGTTCGCTTTGAGTCTTCTTCGGTTCCGACTACCCTCCCGACTGCCTATGATGTTTATCCTTTGGATGGTCGCCATGATGGTGGTTATTATACCGTCAAGGACTGTGTGACTATTGACGTCCTTCCCCGTACGCCGGGCAATAATGTTTATGTTGGTTTCATGGTTTGGTCTAACTTTACCGCTACTAAATGCCGCGGATTGGTTTCGCTGAATCAGGTTATTAAAGAGATTATTTGTCTCCAGCCACTTAAGTGAGGTGATTTATGTTTGGTGCTATTGCTGGCGGTATTGCTTCTGCTCTTGCTGGTGGCGCCATGTCTAAATTGTTTGGAGGCGGTCAAAAAGCCGCCTCCGGTGGCATTCAAGGTGATGTGCTTGCTACCGATAACAATACTGTAGGCATGGGTGATGCTGGTATTAAATCTGCCATTCAAGGCTCTAATGTTCCTAACCCTGATGAGGCCGTCCCTAGTTTTGTTTCTGGTGCTATGGCTAAAGCTGGTAAAGGACTTCTTGAAGGTACGTTGCAGGCTGGCACTTCTGCCGTTTCTGATAAGTTGCTTGATTTGGTTGGACTTGGTGGCAAGTCTGCCGCTGATAAAGGAAAGGATACTCGTGATTATCTTG
>AP024867.1 GCA_024346835.1 Vibrio comitans | reverse complement strand
CAAGCGTCCTTTATTCTACGTTGGTGAAGACCCAATGACTTCTGCTATCGCACGTGACAAGAAACGTCGTGCAGAGCGTCGTGAAGGCGGTCGTGACGGTGGCCGTGAAGGCGGTCGTAGCTACGGTGGCGAAACTAAAGATTGGGATACTTACCAATTGCAAGTGGGTCGTGACCAAGGTGTTCAGGTTAAAGATATCGTTGGCGCTCTAGCAAACGAACTAGGCCTAACTAAAGGTTCTATCGGTGCGATCAAACTGGCTCAAGGCCACACATTTGTTCAGCTACCAAAAGCAATGACCTCTGAGACTGCGGGTAAACTGAAGAAACTACGTATTCGTCAGAAAGAAACTGCAGCAGTTGTGTGTGATTTTGATGATTTCCGCGAATCTCGTGGCGGACGTCGTGATGGCGGTGGTCGTCGTGACGGTGGCCGTGGTCAACGTGATGGTGGCGGTTACCGTGGTAACCGTGAAGGCGGTGGCTATCGTGGTAACCGTGAAGGTAATCGCGAAGGCGGCCGTGATGGTGAGCGTCGTTTCGATCGCAACCGTGGTGGTGACAACCGTGGTAACCACCGTGGTGAACGTGGTCACTCTCGCCGTACTACAGCAGAGTAATCTAGCGTAATTTAGATTTAAAAACCGGAACATATAGTTCCGGTTTTTTTTCGCCTGAATAAACTGAAAGTAGCAGATTGAATATCAGTTGTATGATTATTTCTAATATTTTTATCCGTTAAAAGTGAAGTCTTATCTTGCAAAACTACATTCGAATCACCTCTGAAAGCCCCATACATACTTAAAAATAGTTGAATTTATCTTGCTGGGAATAAATTTCAGGCGTTAAATAAATTTGCAGGTTGATCAAGATCAAAGTATCTTATTTTGTCATACTATTTAACTAAAAAAAATTTGAATAATTTTCAAATTATTTGATAATCATAAACACAGATTGAATGCCCCCTCGTCTAATTAGGATTTAACTCATGTCAAACAAGAACGTACTCGTTATCAATTCAGGCAGCTCTTCTCTAAAGTTTGCTGTTATCGACTCTGAATCTGGTGAAGCGCTAGTCAGTGGACTAGGTGAGTGTTTTGGTCTACCGGAAGCGACCATCGAATGGAAATTTAATGGTGAGAAGTCTAAAGAAGCAATCACTGCTCCTGACAATCATCACCAAGAAGCTATCAATCGCATCGTAAAATTGATGGACGAGCTTTCTCTGAAAGAAACCATCGTTGCTGTAGGTCACCGTATTGTTCATGGTGGTGAGAAATTCACTAGTACTGTTCGAATTGACGACGCTGTACTGACAGAAATCGAAAACCTGTCGGATCTAGCTCCTCTACACAACCCAGCTGGTGCAAAAGGTATCCGTGCTGCAATGACGGCTTACCCATCTCTACCTCAGTTTGCTGTATTTGATACTGCATTCCACCAAACAATGCCACAAAAGGCGTTTACTGGTGCTATTTCTCATGAGCTATACAAAGAGTACGGCATCCGTCGCTACGGTTTCCACGGCACAAGCCACTACTATGTAAGCCGTGAAGCTGCAAAAATGCTAGACAAGCCAATTGAAGAGTCTAACTTCATTACTGTTCACCTTGGTAACGGTGCATCGGTTTGTGCAATCTCTAATGGCGAGAGTGTTGATACTTCTATGGGCTTCACCCCACTTGCTGGTCTAATGATGGGCACGCGTTCTGGTGACCTTGACCCAGGTATCATTGAGTTCCTAATGAAAAAAGGTTGGACTCCAGAGCAAGTATTCGAAACTCTAAACAAAAAATCAGGTTTCTTGGGTGTATCCGGCGTAACTTCAGACGCTCGTGGCATTCTAGAAGCGATGGATGATGGTCACGAAGGTGCTAAGCTAGCATTTGAAGTATTTACTTACCGTGTAGCTAAGTACATCGGTTCTTACATGATTCCACTAAGTTCTTTGGATGCAATTATCTTCACTGGTGGTATCGGTGAAAATGCTCTAGATATCCGTAGCGAAATCCTAACTAACCTAGGCCTACTTGGTTTTGTTGAAGACAGAGCGGGTAACGAAGCTGCACGCTTTGGTGCTGCAGGCCAAATTGCAGAATCTAAGCTTCTAGGTGCGAAAGTACTAGTAGTACCAACGAACGAAGAATTCGTAATTGCTAAGCAGTCTGTTGAATTGCT
This sequence comes from Vibrio comitans, assembly GCA_024346835.1. Lineage (GTDB taxonomy): Bacteria > Pseudomonadota > Gammaproteobacteria > Enterobacterales > Vibrionaceae > Vibrio > Vibrio comitans. The sequence continues at coordinate 1,498,082 of AP024867.1, read as the reverse complement.
GTAATCTTTAGCAGATTCTGATTGTAAAAAAGCGAGCCTAGAGCTCGCTTTTTTTCGTTTAGCAACTGATGAATATTAATAACAGTTATTTGTTGTTAGAGCGATAGTCTGGCTGTGTCCAGCAGCGAGGAAGCTCTTCACCTGACATAAATACCAAGTCGGACTTTTTAAACGTTTGAGGATCTTGCTGTTCTTCCCCAGCTTGAAGTCGCCCTTTAACACTATCCCGAAACAAGTTCGTTAAATTTGTCATTTCAACTACGTCGACTAAGTCGCCGCTTTTTCTGTCTTTAAAAAACATCTTATTACCCTTAATCGAGTCGACCCCCTCTAATTATAATGGCTATTGAGAAGTTAGTGATTTTTAACAGCGCCCGTTAGCTTGACTAAGAAACCCCTGTAGCTAGGCTTATCAATGTTTACTACTTAAATCCATGGATTAGCGGAGCCTTTATGCCAAAAACCTCTATAGCAAATAGTGTCAGTGAACTCATTGGAGATACTGACCTTGTCAGAATCAACAGCCTTTCTGATATATCGGGGTGCGAGATCCTTCTCAAGTGTGAGCATCAAAATCCTGGAGGATCAATAAAAGATAGGGCGGCGTTACAGCTTGTCCAAGATGCTATAGAGGAAGGCAAGCTTAAGCCGGGAATGACCATAGTAGAAGGGACCGCAGGCAATACTGGAATAGGACTAGCGCTTGTGGCTAAAGCCTTGGGTTATAAAATGCTGGTGGTAATGCCAAAAGGGCAAGCTCAGGAGAAAGAGCGCATGATAGCGCTGCATGGCGCAGAGTTACTCTTGGTCGATCCTTGTCCTTTTGCCAATCCTGCACACTTCTACCACACAGCTAAGCGTATAGGAGCAGAGAACAAGGACCACTGGTGGGCGGATCAGTTTGAAAATCTTAGCAATTATCGAGCGCATTATTTGAATACTGGGCCGGAAATTTGGAGTCAAACACAAGGTAAGATTGATGCTTTAGTCTCTGTTGTAGGCACTGGTGGCAGTATTGCTGGGAATTCACACTACTTATCTGAAAAACAGCCGAATCTAAAAACCTGGATAGTGGATCCAGACGGTTCTGGTATCTATGCCTATCTGAAAAGCGGGCAATATCAATCGTCAGGAAGTTCCTTCACCGAAGGGATAGGTATTATGCGAGAGGTTGAAAACTTTAGACAAGCGAAAATAAATCATGCTATCACCTTACCTGATCAGGACCTTGTCACTATCTCCAGGCTTGTTGCCGAACATGATGGGATTTTACTGGGAAGCAGTTCGTCACTCAATGTGGCTGGCGCTTTATACGCTGCTGCGAGGATGGGTAAGGGAAACACCATAGTTACGTTCAGTTGTGATCTTGCCGAACGCTCTTATTCGAAGCTTTACAACCCAGAGTTTCTTAAAGAGAAGGGGATAGATTTGAATAAAGAAAACCTAGCTGAAATCTGGGCGCGTTACCAAGCTGATGGGGATCAGAAGGTAGTTAATGTATAGCGGGTCATTTTAGACCCCAAAAGTCGGTTGAACGATTGTTGCTGATTTAGCTGATTGGCATTGAACCTAGGTGGCTCGCTTTTTTTCATCGGTACAGTGTCGCTAAACGCATTGGTTACCTGTACACTGCATTTTTGAAAATTGTGAGAGAAGTCATGTCTAAATTTTTCTATCGTGGTACGCCAGATATTATGAGCAACTACGGAAAAAGTGGTTACAACCCAGAACCTACTCTAAAGCTGGGTAGTGAAGGGGCACCATTGTCTCTTACAGTTGCTAGTGAAGAGCGTAAGCTTGAGGTAGAAGCCTTGGTTAAGCAGAACGACTTGTTTGCTAATATCGAAGTAGACTCGACAGCAGATGAAAACATCGCTGAGTTAGACGCTATGCTCAACAAACCGAAGACTCAACGCTTTGAGAAAACACCTGAGCGTAACGACCCTTGTAGTTGTGGTAGTGGCAAAAAATACAAAAAATGCTGTGGTCGTTAACGACTAAAGAGAATCACATTAAAACCGTCCATTGGACGGTTTTTTTATATTTAGTGACACCATAGCCATCATGTTCGAACCAACACCAGTTAATACAGCTCCACAGAACACATAGGCGATAGAATAAAAAAAGCTGATGGAGTCCATGATATTATCAACTATTGAGTTGCTGTTTTTTCGATCTTGATTACTGGAAGCTCATAGGTAGGTTCGACAAACTCATATTGACCCGCCACAGTTTGCAACTCATAGGATTCATGTTCTTTGGTGATCTTTAAAATGCCGTACGTCGCATTGCAAGTGTGCGAGAATGCGCTGATAGGATTAACACCATTGACCAGTGAAGCGGCAAATACTGCTGACACAAGATCGCCTAAGCCAAGAAGAGGCTCAGTAAACTCGAACTTTGGCCATTCGACTTTAAAGCTGTTGCGTAAAGTCACCATAAGTACGGTATCTAATTCACCAGAAAGAATCTGCAGATCCTTGACGATGACATAGCGTGCACCAAGCTCTAGTATTTTTTCGCAGGCATGGATAACTTGCTCTTGGGTGCTAAATGTCGAGCCAGTTATAACAGCAAGCTCATGCTGGTTAAGCACAACGATATCCGCAATAGGTACAAGGTCGCGAATAACGGCTTCTTTAACATCGTCAGAGATAAGTTGTGTGTTATTAGATAGGTACATTGCTGCGTGGCAGACATACAACGCCGAGCGATTGCGCTTTTTTAGCATGGCGACTGCGAGGTAAAGATCCTCGACTTGCTTTACACTGTCCAAGTATCCAGACACTAGTGCTCCGCAGTGTTCGAGTTCATGGATACTATCCACTCCTTCAATGAGTGTAGCAATCCCTCTTTCTATGCTTTTGTAGTTCGTCCAGTCTTCGTCAGTACGGGGTGCTTTAGCCACTTGTAAGGTGTCTAATTGCAGCACCTCAATGCCCATTCTTTGCATCGGAAAAACAGCAGAACTGTTGCCTACATGACCGTAAACAACTTGGGGCTGTACTGAAATAATATTTGTCATTGTTAAAATAACTCTTAACGGTGTTTGATTATGTTTCAGGAGAGTCTAACGCTACATTAAATGAGTTATGAATACCTTTTGTAGGATGAGAGCATTCATAGTACGTTATGTTAGATAGGAGAGGGGGATAGTCGCATTGCTAAAGTAACCACCTTACAGTTAATGATAAGTGACAATAAGGCGGTTTGAACGTTTACCCAGTTTTTGGAAGACTATTTAAAATCTGGGTTTAGAGAGCCACCTGCTAGATATTTAAGTTCACGCCCGCCATATAGGTCGTACTCAACATCATGAGAGGTGCCGTAGTTACGCACTGTGTAGTTGAAATCTTCACCATTAGTTTCTAGGTTGTTGATTGCATCTTCACCACAGCCAAAGCTAATCGTTACCGTGCCATCCTCATTTTTATCCCACTCATACGAGTTGATTGAGAATCTACTTGTATCAAGCATGTAACCTGCGGCGTCATACAAGGTAATAGACGTGAAATACTTATTGTCTGGCTCTTGGAATGTCGTAGTCTGGCATTGTGAACCATCAAACTGCTTGGTGTTACGATAGATATTTGAAACACCTACTTCTATTGGCATACCACCCCAGCCTTGAGCATTAGAGCGCATTTGGCGGCCATTGTTAGCGTCGGCAGCATCTGAGCTTGCAACGTAAAAGAAATCTTCGTTGGCCTCTAAAAATTCCTTCTTCAGTCTTTCCGTCATCGCTTCGCGTTGAGCTACGTCATAGTTAGGGGCTATGTAACCTTCAGGAGCAAACTCGTGGGTGCCTGAGTAGTCAACATGAAAGCGAGATTGTGCTGCTAATGCGTCGGTCAGATCGCTTTTGTCTTCGACGCCTGCTCTAAAAATAATAAAGGCAAAATCGGTATCGATCTTAACTGAGTATTCACCAGGGCCTACCTTGTACATTGGTGACGCAGAGGTTTCATCGAGAACATGCACTGAAGTATAAACATCCTCAGTACCAAGCTCGTTTTCAAACGGGTCAATGGTGACATGGATATAGCCATCTTTATCCGCATGAGCAATGGCTGACGAATAAAGTGAATCCTGATTCATGCGAACAACCGGGGCTTTGTCGCCTGCAGGCACCAGTATAGGAAGGTGAACTATTGCTTTATCCGCGCCACGCTTATCCCAGTTTCCCATGTATTTAGCAGCGGCTGCTTGGTTATAGTTTTGCTCAGTAACTGCGATTGTGTCCGCTGCCAGTACTTGAGTTGTAAGAGCAGTAGTTGCCAAAAATAGAGACGATACAGCTGTTAGTTTAAATCGTGTTTTCATAATAGCTCCTAGTTTTAATCTGGATTCACATTGTGTTGTTGGAATAAATACTAAAGGCTTGCTTTAAATGCGTCTAACGACTTAAATTAATTATTAATTATGACTGAAGTGAATAATTGGAGTAGCTATGAATCGATCGTTATCTAGGGTGGACCTTAATTTATTAGTAACGCTAGATGTTCTTCTCAAAGAAAAAAACGTGACGCGAGCTGCAGAGGTTTTGTTTGTTTCTCAATCTGCTGTGAGTAGGGCGTTAGCTAGATTAAGGGACACGTTTGAGGATCCGTTGTTTACCAGGGTAGCGTCAGGACTTGTTCCTACGGAGAAAGCTCTTGAGTTAGAAAAGCAACTACTGATTCTTTTGCCTCAAATCAGTGAAGTATTCAGTCAGGAAACCTTTACTCCCCAAACCGCAGATAATGCGTTCGCAGCTTCTCTTCCTGCACTATTATCCAGTGCCTTGATACCTGCGTTAATGAAAGAACTGCATCAAGTAGCACCAAAAGTAAGAATTTCAGAATATGCGGCAAAAGCCAATCCGTACTCTTCCTTGGATCAAGGGCATATCGATTTTGCGATACACTTTGCAGACTCACCTAGCCAGCGTTATGTATCCAAGAAAATAGGTACTCTGAAGCCTCAATTGTTCGTGAGACCAGGCCATCCACTATTAAGTAAAAAGCAGATACTCATTGAGGATACCTTTGCGTACTCCATGGTAGGTATGGTGGTTGAAGAGGATCAATACCATTCATTTACAGCGCCAATTACAAAAATATATAAAGATCTGATGATCGAGAGGTGCCCTATACTCAGAAGCTCCCAAACCCAAGTTCTCATAGATGTGGTTACTGATTCAGATGCCATCCTATTTGGTACTAACTGTTTGAAGGGGTTAAGGGGTTATCAAAGTGACTTTGTAGAGCTCAAATCTAGCCAGATTGAAGGCAATGACGATTACACGGTGCCGGTGCATTTAGTACACCATGAACGAACGCAAAATAGTGCAGCGCATCAATGGATGAATCATTTACTCTCAGAACAAATATCTAAATTGCTAATCTAGTCACTATTACGCCATAGCCCAACTGAGATTCAAATGGCGTTATAGGGTTCTAGTTGGTTTGATTCAGCAAGTGTCTGAATCAAATTAATTTTTCATTGCATAATTATCTAATAGTCGATAATTTGTTTTGTCTTGCTCGCTCGAAAAAGAGACTCGTGTGTGGCGCTTCGGATGCTTTAAGTAAAAACCTAAAGTCTGCCTAAACGGCCATCTGAGTGCCTGTAGTAGAGTGCTAAATCATTGAACGGCAAACGCGATGACAAACATGTAAAAGGATAATTATCACTAATGGATTATGCATTACTCGCTGCATTCATACCGACATTCTTCTTCGTTTCTATAACTCCGGGAATGTGTATGACTTTGGCTCTAACCCTAGGTATGAGCATTGGCTACCGCAAAACGCTATGGATGATGATTGGCGAGTTGGTGGGTGTCGGCGTTGTATCCGTAGCCGCCGTATTAGGTATTGCCGCGGTTATGCTCAAATTTCCTTGGTTATTCGAGATATTAAAGTGGGTGGGCGGTGGATATTTATTTTATATCGGTATAGAAAGTTTCAGATCAAAGGGAAAGTTGGCACTAGATACTAGTGGTAATACTCAGCAGAACATTGAACCTATACCTCTTATATCTCAAGGCTTTATGACAGCGGTTTTAAACCCAAAGGCCTATGCATTTATGATCAGTTTATTGCCTCCGTTCATTAACCAGAGCAAAGACCTCGCTCCTCAATTGATAGTGCTTGTTTCAATTATCCTTTTGTTCGAATTTATCTGTATGTCTATCTACGCAACCGGCGGCCAGTCATTGAAATTGTTACTGAAGAAATCCGATAACGTGAAGGTGATGAATAGAATCAGTGGCGTGCTTATGATGGGCGTTGGTGTCTGGCTGATAATGACTTGATGGTTAATTAAACGCGATTGCTTTGAATGGTGTCAGGCTGTTTGTGAGTTGAGTGATAGATCTCATTAGCCTAACTGCGTCATACGAAAATTTGTGCTAATTTAATCGGTAAATCAACAAAGAATGTGGAAATAAAGATGTCTTCTTCATCAGATTATACTGGCAGTAGCGCTGCTTATGCTCGCAAAGAAGCGGGTTATCGAGACAAAGCCCTTAAACTTTATCCTTGGGTATGTGGTAGTTGTGCAAGAGAGTTTGTGTACTCAAACCTACGTGAATTAACCGTTCATCATAAAGATCACGACCACACCAACAACCCAGAAGATGGCAGTAACTGGGAACTGCTGTGCTTGTATTGTCATGATCATGAGCATTCTAAATACACAGATCATGAGCGCTATGGCGTTGATCCTGTTGCAAGAGCTGACGAACACCATACGGCAACGCATAACCCGTTTGCTGATCTTGCTAAGATGATGAAAAAATAGAAAATTTAGTACTGTTTTCAATAAGGCCTGCGCTTATAACGCAGGCCTTAGTTTTTTAGGCGATATAGTTTCTAAGGTCTTGCTTTACATTTTCGTTTGCAAAGCTTTGCTCAACACTATTTAGATAGATGGCTTTGTAATCCGAGTCAGTAAGCCCAAATAATTCACAGACCTTTTGCACTTCTTTAGTCATAGTCGTGTTGGATACTGTTCTATTGTCGGTATTGATCGTCACTGCTAGGCCCTGCTCGTAAAAGCGTTTTGCCGGATGTGATTCAATGTTTTCCACTGCTTTGGTTTGAACATTACTGCTAGGGCAGGTTTCAAGTCCAACGTGGTTGTCTTTAACCGCATCATAACCACCAGCATGGTTAATGATATGAATGCCGTGTCCGACACGCTCAGCTTTAAGAAGCTCTACAGCATCTTGAACGTTCTGACCATCGCCTTGCTCACCTGCATGTATGGTGACATGAAAGCCTTTGCTTCGTGCATATTCTGTTTCTTCAACGAAATCATGGCAGAAGCCTGATAGCTCAGCGCCAGCCAGATCAAAAGCAACTACACCATTTCCTAGCATCTTAGCGCCTTCATCAATGACTAGGTTGATGTCATCTTTTGGCATGGTACGCAAGATACAAAGTATGTAGTTCCCGCGAATATCATAAGCTTGTTCAGCACGCTGCATTCCCTTGACCACCGATGAGATGATCTGTTCAACAGTCAGGCCTTGGTTGATATGTAGAAGCGGGGCGAAGCGCACTTCTAGGTACTTAACATTTTCTTTAGCGGCATCTTCAAACACTTCATAAGAGATTCTTTCCAGAGCGTCTTGGGTTTGCATTACCTGAAGGGGTAGATCAAAGCGAGTAAGGTATTGCTGAAGGTCAACACAGGTTTCTGGAGCAATCATAAGATCGCGAATTACATCAACATCTTGGCTTGGAATATCAATCTGCTGAATATTCGCAAGGTCAATAATGGTTTCAGGTCGAACACTGCCATCGAGATGGCAATGAAGGTCAATTTTTGGGAGAGAGAAAAAATCCATAAGTCGTCACCTTTATCACGAGAGAGGAACAAATAAAGACAATGACTTCATAATCAAAGGATAGGCCTTTGGTAGAGACTCCCACACCATATCAGAGGGATTATATGAAGCATATTCGTGGCGTGATTCTAGCAACTGATAGGGGCGGTTACAATTGTCAGTCATTCCTGCGAGAAGAAATTATTCAGGTATTAAGCGGGGAAAATAGAGGATTGGCAGTGCCAGATAGGCAAACGTCAAACGCACAAATATTTCTTGATTTCAGTAAAAAAATTACGACCAAATTCAACTTTGCGACGTGTGTCGTTACAAATTGTTTCAAGTCAATGAGATACAAAGACACTATGAATCAATGACTTAATTGTAGTCTTGTATGACAAATACCCAAAAGGGGGTATATTTTTGTGAAATTGATCTCAGTCAATTTCCAAAAGCGGTTCCCTCATACAATCGCGCAAGTTTTTATATTTTTTAAGGAACCGCTATGAGCAAGATGAAGCTAGTTATCATCGGTAACGGCATGGTGGGACACCGTTATATTGAAGACCTTGTTGAGAAAACAGATGTTTCTAACATGGATATTACAGTGTTCTGCGAAGAGCCACGCATCGCCTACGATCGTGTTCACCTATCCTCTTATTTCTCTCACCACACCGCTGATGAACTTTCTCTTGTTAAAGAAGGGTTCTATGAAAAGCACGGTATCAACATTCTGTTGGGCGAGCGTGCTATCAACGTAAACCGTGAAAACCGTATCGTACACTCAAGCACTGGTCGTGAGATCGAATACGACAAGCTTGTCATGGCGACGGGTTCTTTCCCATTTGTTCCACCTATCAAAGGTAATGAGAGCAAAGACTGTTTTGTTTATCGCACAATCGAAGATCTTAAGTCGATTGAAGCTACAGCGAAAAACAGTACTGTTGGTGTTGTGATTGGTGGTGGTCTTCTTGGCCTTGAAGCTGCTGGTGCACTGCGCGCTCTGGGTGTAGAAACTCACGTTGTTGAGTTCGCTCCAAAGTTAATGGCTGAGCAACTTGACCAAGCGGGTGGCAACCAACTTCGTCAAAAAATTGAGCGTATGGGTGTAAATGTTCATACGAGCAAAAACACGCTTGAGATTGCGCCAGAAGGTAAAGAGCTGCGCAATGTGATGCGTTTTGCTGATGGTACTGAGCTTGAGACTGACTTCATCGTATTCTCTGCGGGTATCCGTCCTCAAGACAAACTTGCTCGCCAAATGGGTCTAGATATCGCGCCTCGTGGCGGTATCGCAATCAACAACCATTGCCAAACTTCAGACGAAAGCATCTACGCTATCGGCGAGTGTGCTTCATGGAACGAAACCTTCTTCGGTCTAGTAGCTCCTGGCTACAAGATGGCAACCGTTGCTGTTGACCACGTTGTGGGTAACGACAGCCAGTTTGAAGGCGCAGATATGAGCGCTAAGTTGAAGCTACTGGGCGTTAAAGTAGGCTCAATTGGTGACGCGAATGGTCGTACTCCTGGCTGTAAGAGCTACGTTTACCAAAACGAAGAGCAAGAAGTTTATAAACGTATTATCGTTTCTGAAGACAACAAAAAACTGCTTGGCGCGGTAATGGTGGGTGACACTTCTGACTATGGTGATCTTCTTCAGCTAATGCTGAACGATATGGACCTGCCAGAGCACCCAGATGCATTGATTCTTCCTGCACATGCTGGCGCAGAAAAACCAACGCTAGGTGCAGACGCTCTACCTGAAACTGCTGTTATCTGTTCTTGCTTTGATGTAACTAAGGGCAAGATTGCTCAAGCTGTTGCAGATGGTCACCACACTATTGGTGATGTTAAGGCGGTGACTGGCGCAGGTACTGGTTGTGGCGGTTGTATTCCATTGGTGACATCAGTGCTTAACGCAGAGCTTGCTAAAGCGGGCGTGGAAGTGAAGAGTGATGTCTGTGAGCACTTTGCGTACTCTCGCCAAGAGCTATTTCACCTAATTCGCATCGAAGAGATCAAAACCTTTGACGAGCTTTTAGTTAAGTATGGTAAGGGCTACGGCTGTGAAGTATGTAAGCCGCTTGCTGGTTCTATCTTAGCGTCTTGCTGGGGTGAGCATATCCTGAAGCCAGAATTGGTTAAGCTGCATGATACCAACGACAATTTCCTAGGTAACATCCAAAAAGACGGCACTTATTCAGTCATTCCTCGTATGGCTGGTGGTGAAGTAACACCTCAAGCGCTGGGCGCGCTGGCTAATGTTGCTGCTGAATACGATCTTTACACCAAGATCACTGGCGCTCAGCGCATTGGTCTATTTGGTGCTCAGAAAGATGACCTTCCTGCTATCTGGGGCAAGCTAATTGATGCTGGCTTTGAAACGGGCCAAGCGTATGCAAAAGCACTGCGTATGGCGAAGACGTGTGTGGGTTCTACTTGGTGTCGTTACGGCGTTCAAGACTCTGTGGGCCTAGGCTCAATGATTGAGAACCGCTACAAAGGCATCCGTACCCCTCATAAAATGAAATTTGGTGTGTCTGGTTGTACTCGTGAGTGTGCTGAAGCACAAGGCAAAGACTTGGGCATTATCGCAACTGACGCAGGCTGGAACATGTATGTGTGTGGTAACGGTGGTATGAAACCTCGTCATGCAGACCTACTTGCAACAGATCTAGACCAAGAAACACTGATTAAATACATCGACCGTTTCATGATGTTTTATATCCGTACGGCAGCGCCACTACAACGTACTTCTGTATGGCTTGAAAACCTAGAAGGCGGTGTGGACTACCTACGTGAAGTTATCGTTGAAGACAAACTGAACATCAATGCTCAACTTGAGGCTGATGTTGCTAAATTAGTTGAAGAGTTCCGCTGTGAGTGGACCGACACTATCAATGATGAAAAACAACTGACTCGTTTCTCTCACTTCATTAACTCAGACCTTCGTGATGACAACGTGGTGTTTGTGAGTGAGCGTGACCAACATCGTCCGGCAACCTTCACGGAAAAACACCCTGAAGCAAAAGGCGATATTTTTCACGCAGCCGTTACTGAGTAAGAGGACGTAATCATGAGTTTTGAAAAAGTTTGTAAGATTGACGATATCGTACCGGGAACTGGTGTATGTGCGCTAGTTGCTGGTCAGCAGGTTGCGCTATTCCGACCTTCGGCAGATGAGAAAGTATTTGCTATCTCAAACACGGATCCATTTGCTCAATCTAACGTGTTGTCACGTGGTTTGATTGTTGAGCACAAAGACGAGCTATGGGTTGCTAGTCCATTGAAGAAACAACGCTTCAACTTAAGCACGGGTGTTTGCATGGAAGATGAACGTTTTAACGTTAAATCTTTCAAAGCACGCGTAGTTAAAGGTGCCGTAGAAGTTTCTGCATAAGAGATTTAATAGCGAAAGGGTTCCTTGTTTTCGTTCTTTGTATAAAGAAGTAAGAGCAAGGGCAGGGAGCCTTTGACTATTCAATTTCAACTTTAAACTTTAACTTTTATATGGATAGCAAAATGAATGATCTAAAACCTGCAGAATTTGTGCAAACGATGGTAGACGTTGGTGAAGCCAAGGTGAAAACAAGCACGCGAGATCTTCTTCTCCGTGGCACCATGGCGGGTATCATCCTGTCTCTAGCTGTAGTGGTAGCAATTACTACAATTGTTCAAACTGGCGTGGGCATTGTGGGCGCACTTGTGTTCCCAGTAGGCTTCTGCATCTTGAGTCTAATGGGTTACGACCTTGTGACTGGTGTATTTGGTCTAGCGCCTCTAGCAAAATTTGAAAACCGTAAAGGCATCACTTGGGGTCGTATTATGCGTTGTTGGGGCCTTGTTGGTCTTGGTAACCTAATTGGTTCTTTGATTGTCGCTTTTCTAATTGCCGTTTCACTGACAGGTAACTTCTCTCTAGATCCAAACGCAGTAGTACAGAAGTTCATTGCAGTTTCAACGGCTCGTACTGTTGGCTTTGAGAACATGGGTATGGACGGATGGATTACGTGTTTTGTGCGCGGTATCTTCTGTAACCTTATGGTTTGTCTGGGCGTAATCGGTAACATGACAGCACGTACCGTTGCTGGCAAGATTGCGGCGATGTGGCTACCGATTTTCATCTTCTTTGCTTTGGTATTTGAGCACACAGTAGTAAACATGTTCCTGTTCCCACTAGGTATGATGCTAGGTGCTGACTTTGGTATTGCGACTTGGTTGAACTTTAACCTAATCCCAACCATCCTTGGTAACATCGTTGGTGGTCTGCTATTTACGTGTATTCCGCTGTACTTAACTCACGCTAAAACTGCTCCAGCAATTGATGCTGAAAAGAAAGTAGAAGCTGAGCTAGCAATGCAGCGTTAATTTCAAACATTGCCCTACCTTTGGTGGGGCAATTGTTTATAACAAGTGGTCGATAGCTTCGTTGTTGGTCACTTCTTATAAATAATTGTGTCGCTTTGGAACGAGAGTTCTAAGGCACTTTGCATTAGAGAGCTTTCTATGACGTCTAAATCAATCTCTTCAAATCAAGGTGGATTTGTTTCTTTGGTCGGAGCTGGCCCAGGTGATCCCGATCTTTTGACTGTGAAGGCATTACGTCTGATCCAAAAAGCAGAAGTGATTGTGTATGACCGTTTGGTATCACCTGAAATCATGGAACTCGTTAACTCTGATGCGGAACTTATTTACGTAGGTAAGCGTCTAAATCATCACTGCGTACCGCAAGATCAGATCAATCAAGTATTGGTTGAAAAAGCGCAGCAAGATAAACATGTTGTTCGCCTTAAAGGTGGCGACCCGTTTATCTTTGGTCGTGGTGGTGAAGAACTAGAGAAATTGGCTCTAGAGCAGATCCCATTTGAGGTGGTACCGGGTATTACTGCAGCTGCAGGTTGCACCGCTTATGCCGGGATCCCATTAACCCATAGAGATCATGCGCAAAGCGTTCACTTTATTACCGGTCATCTTAAAAAAGAAGGCATGGATATCGATTGGGCGAGCTTATCCAAGGGAAATACAACATTAGTGTTCTATATGGGCCTAAAAGAAAGCGGTAATATTCAAGATAAGCTAATAACTGCCGGTTTATCGGAAGACACTTCTATTGCAATCATTGAGCGTGGTACCACACCTCAGCAGCGAGTGTTAACTGGAACACTTTCTCAGTTATCGGCAATAGCTCAAGATGCAGAAAGTCCGTCTCTGATTGTAGTAGGCAGCGTAACAAGCCTACATTCACAACTGAGTTGGTTCGAATAAAAATACTTCAAACGATTGGTTGGGGTAGGAGCGCTTATGAAATGGAGCTTATAAGAGTTGCACAATTTAGAATGGTTGTTGTGAGCGAGGTAGTAAATTCGCTTCCAAATGGTGCAAATGATCCTAACTCGATCTATTGTTATAACTGAAAGCTGTAATGAGAGTTTCAGGAAGAAACCTCGAATAGCGCAGTTACGCTTTAGCAAGGAAAGCTAAATATGAGAAAACGAATTCTGGGAGCGACATCGCTTTCAGGTAGTCTAGTGTATTTCCTATTCGGATTAGCACTGGTTACGTCTTTGTCTACCTATCAAGGGTATTCGGCGCCACTGACACACGCGTCGTTTTTTGCCAATAGTTGGCAATGGCTCGCTAGCATTTTATTTTGCTGGGGTTTATTGCTGATTTTCTTTACCAGTGCTCGTCGTACGGTTAGAGCAATATGGTCCTTAGTGATTATTATTGCGGCTCTAGGTATCGGCCGTTTTATTGGTTCACACTCCGTATCCCAACAACAATATCAAGAGCCCAGCATCTCTATCGTTGTCGCGCCGTCACAGATTCAGCAAAATCAAGACCCAATCACCTTACCGCAACCTACAGACCTCAATCAGAGCTACCAACAGGCGGTGATGGAGTCAGGTTGGTATTCGATTTTGGATATTTCTCGACTTCAAAACGATACAGATTTAGTGGAAAGCTACGCCATTATCAAAGACACTAAATCAGCCATATTGAATCATTTATTGCAAACCCAGCAGCAGGTCCATGAGTTAGAGCAGCAACTGTATGACAATGAAGCCAGTGCTCATATGGAAGATAATTATATCGATTCGCAGATTCTCCATTCGAAGCAGCAAAATGAAATGTGGAAAGCCGAGCTTTCGGCTCTTCAAGAAGTGAAAAGTATCATTGAAATGCTAGATCAGAATCGAGATGGGTGGACTATTCAAGACGGGGCCATTGTCTTTTATTCTAATGCGGATAAAAAGCACTTCGAAGATATTGTAGAAAGAATCAAAGTCATTGCTGAACATCAAAGAGCACTCACCGAGTCGGCTAATTAAGCTTCGGTTTCTAATAAAACACGACCAATTTTAACAACCGAGTTGATTAAACCTTGAACATGCTTAAATTCCGTTCTTGCACCTATATAACAAGGTCTGATGGCGAGGTTGCCATTGACCTTGGTGGTGCTGGGCAGATAGTTATTTTCGCGTATCAGTTGTCGATGAAGTTGTTGGTTAAATGTATTCAGGTCCTTTACTTTGGGATCGTTAAACCGAAAGCAGCAAATAGATAACTCTGGATTTCCAAGTAATTCTAGCTGCGCATGCTGACTAACAAGGTTAGCCGTTTCATTTGCCATATCATTGTGGCGCATAATGCGCTCTCGCATTCCTTGTACCCCAATTTCTTTAATCATCGCCCAAACCACAACGCCACGACACGGTGCGCTCAGTTCTACGCTGTAGTCAAAAAAGGGAATGCCAAAGCTATCCAGAGAGTGTTTTAATTGCTGAGATTGAGTTGAGTGATCGTGTTGACTGGCCTCAACGGTGCCTTCCAAATAATCGGCAGGTTCTTGAGTAAATGCACGAGCTAATAATTCTCTATCTCTAACGAAGGTTGCAGCGATACCTACCGATGCTCCAAGCCATTTGTGCGGGTCAGTGATTACCGAGTGTGCAAGTTCTAACCCTTTATATGATTCTTTTAGTCTCTCATCTAAGATACCTGGCAGGCCATAGGCACCGTCAACATGAAACCAAATATTGTGTCTTTTAGCTAGCGTGCCCATCGCAAACAAAGGATCTATAACCCCTCTATTCGTTGTTCCGGCGCTGACTATAATGGCCATGGGCAGTTTTCCTTGTGAGATATCTTTATTTAGCTTTTCCTCGAGATCACTGATTTGTATGCGGCCTTGCGAATCAACGTCAATTGACACCACGGATTTTCGGGCTAGGCCTAGTACACCCATAGAGCGTTGTATTGTGTGATGACATTCTTCGCTAGCGTAAACTCTCACCGGCTTATTTACGCCCTCTGCTGCGACATCGATGCCTAATTTTTCAAATGTAAACTGACGGGCTCCTCCCAAGGCAATTAGATTAGCAACGGATCCACCACTACTGTAAACACCTTTCATATTATTGAGTTGCAACATATCCGCCAGCCAATCTAACGAGAGCTCTTCAAGGTAATTAAACGCCGTACGAGTGTATCGTTGAGGAGAGGCAACAGAGGCTGCGGTGCTCGCTACGGTTGCAATTGTGGTTGCGCCAGTGGTGATATAGGAAGTAAATCCCGGCTTAACAATGGCAGAGCCATTTGGAATAACGGTATGATTGAGCAGTTCTATTACAGGATCAATTCCTAGTCCTTTTTGTGGAACAGTCTCTGATAGTTCTTGTTGCCAAGTTGCTGATGGGCACAATGCGTCTTGATGTTCAAAGCGTAAATACTTATCCAGCGATTTACCAATACGGGTTAAGTAATGCTCAACGTGCTCGGTTTCCGCTTTATCCTGTTTCACATTCTTCGCCTTTTTTGGGGGGCATTAAAGCATGATGCATAGCCAGAGTGCTAAAGGAGTATAAAGAATAGGTTATTTGTGACTAACAAGGCTGATGATTTATTTAATGTCCTGTTCAATGGTGTGAGTAAGTCTAAGCCTCCCTTTAGGGTTAGATTATTTCTCAAACACATTGGAATCAAAGGAGAGATGGCATTTTCTTTCACTTGCTGTCTAAAAAAGCGCATAAAAAATGCCACCATTAACGGTGGCATTGTTGTAGTGTATTCACGATTAGCTATTAATAAACGATGTCGCTGTTATCTCTAGTAATGATTTGTTGAATGGGCGCTGTACCGTCGTAAAACCAAATTTCGGCGAGCAAACTTGTGTACTCCTTAGCGTAGGTGATGGTCAAATCGCCCGTACCGTTATTAAGTGCGCCGTTAGCAATGCGATAAGCGTAGTCTGGTGTAAGTGTCCCATCATTGCTTTCGTTGTATTCGCTATATAAGGATATATAGGCACGTTCAGTGCTAACACCGCTGATATCCACTAGGACATCGACAGACTGTGTTGGATTGTAGTCGAAGTCATCTGGAACGGCTAAATCTTGCATTGAGCGAAGCGGTACTTGTGGACTTGATGAGCCTTCTGCTTCTGCAGTGTCAGAGCTCACGACGGGTTCGTCAACTTGCGCTGCACCTGATGATGAGTCAGAGCCACCACCTCCTCCTCCACACGCTGTCAGCATCAAAACCGCTAGAATGGATGTTGTTTTAGTCAATGTATTCATAATGAAATCCTCTATAGTCCTAGCTTAGTTTGATAGGTCGTAAATTTTTGAGCGATTAGAGCGGTTACGCTTGTGCCATGTGGTTTTTTCTTTACCACCTGATTCTGCATATTCTGCAAACTCAGGGTAGGCATGAACTAGGTCAGTTCGCTCTAGAGGCCATCTCCATTCTTCGGTCATTAATAGCGCCCAAGGTAGATTGTTGTCGGTTTTAAAGTAAGTGCCTTGTTCTGGATTACTTGCATCTACTCCTAGGTTATACATGGCATCACCATTAAATTTCTCGGTAGGTGCATAATCGGCTAAGTGAACTTCCCATTGACGTCCTGGCTGAAACGGCAGCCCTTCACCGTGGTAGTATCCAGGTGTCGCGAAGATGAAGGGGTCATAAGGCATAGCGATAAGGCTACTACGGTCGCTGTTGCTGTCTAGAGTAATATGCAGCTCAAAGCTAAAGTTTTCGTCTTCGACACATTCAATCTGAGTTCTGAAGAACGAACAGGTATTGGTTTTATAGTCTGTAAGATCATTTTCTATAATGAAAATGGCTTCATTACTGTCGAGCTCTAAGCCGTTATTTTCAAGCAAAACACCGTTGTGATATTGACGGGTTAATAGCGCATCTATATCGCTTTGTTGTATACCTTGTAAGCGCACTGCAAAACCATTGTGATAATCAGCGCCAACGGCGGCTAAGCGGCCCTGAACTAAAGATTTCTCTACCTGATTATCACGCAGTACTTCTGTGATTCTGTAGTGCATTACTACATCGTTCATGTCGTAATCGGCTGTATATGGCCAGTTATCTTCATAGGCTAGGGTGGCATAACCGGTTTCGCTTGGGAAATGTCTAATTGTGATTCCAGCAGTTGAGACATTGATAGGGTGATCTTCTACCTCACCTGAGGTTGCGCCCCCAAAGTAATCTAGCCCTTGTTGTTGACTAAATCTAAAGCGCGTCCAGGTGCGTCCATCTACCGCGTTGTAATCTACGGTAAACGGCAACGCGTTTAGACCTGCAGAGAGTTGAACATCTGAAAAAACCTTTTCTCCTTCGTCATCGAAGTCGCCGTCCTGGTTCCAGTCAAACCATGCAGACAGGTAGCCTTGTGTAGAGGCATTGACGCTCACGATTGAGTCTAACCCCGGCTCAATGGCAGTAACAAAGCCAACGCCAGATTCATCTGCAATGCCTGTTGTGTCGTCGCTTAATGGCGCGATAAGCCCATCTTGTTCACCGTCGGGTGCTTGATTGCCTAAATAGGTGACACCATCAAGCTGATGTCGAGGACCGTTGCTCATTAATGTGGTTAAGTAACTGTCTGGAGCGTCACCAAAATCAATCATCGAGTCTTCATCAATCAGCGGGGCGTTGGCACAGCGTGCACCGTCATTTTGAGAAGAAGCAGGCCCGTCAGCAAATTTCACCGCTGGCACATCACCTTCTGCGATTTTTGCCGGATCAGAGAGATCCACGCGATAGATATTGCCATCGTTATTACGTGATACATAGTAGTTGCCGGTCACATCAAAATAACCTGCTCCAAAGGTGCCTGTTACACCAGTATCACCTATAGCCGTAGCTGCTCCCGTTGATGTGTCAAAGCGATAAAGAATGCCACTGCCGTTATCAATACCATAAAGCGATTCGTCACCGGGATGAAATGCAAAGTCAGTCAATTGGATAGTTGCTGTGTTACTGATTTGTTCTACTACAAGATAGGTACTTGGATCATCGTCGAGAGGTGCAAGATCAATCTTAAATAAGCCTTTGCCTTTACGATAAAGAAAATAAACATTATTGAAAACATCACCCACATAAAAGGTGTGGTCAGTAGGCAAACCTACGGTGTTAAGTACTTCTGCTTGAAAGTTATCACCTAGGCGTACAATTTGTTTATTGCCTGTGTCGTAGCCATAGATATATCGGCTCTCGAAGTCAAAGCCAACGGCGTTGATGTTAGTGTTAAGTCCGGTGTCTCCTTGTAACAGCGCTGTCTGGCCAGTGACCAAGTTTACTCCGTATACCTGAACCGGGTTTGCTTGAAACAAGTAGGCTTTACTTGGGCAGGTTTCAAATGCAGCTGCTTTGGTTTCAGGAGCGATGAAGGTCGCTCCTGTTGCAACTAAAATGCCCAAAAGACTTTTGTTGAATCCTTTGCGGTTTGACATGTTGATTTCCCTATACGTTGATGGCCGCAGTAGTAGTGAGTTACTGGCTGGTGTTGTTCGTACTAAAGGTATTCCAAGATGCGTGCCAACTTTAAAGGGCATAAAAGAGGGTAAATATAGATATTGTTGCTTATTTGATTCTCATTTTGAGAAAACCCAGCAAATCCTCACTCTACAATTAAAAAAAAGCCCAGCTAGGTTGGGCAAAAGGAGATTCTTACAACTTAAAATGAAGTAGCTTTCAGGAATTACTGTCCTCTTCCATCAACCATGATGCGCAGCGTTTTAACTGTGATTTGAAAATCAGTGACGAACCAATTACGAACAGAGTTATGAGATAGAGCGTAGCTATGATCGTATCCTACCTTGGATCGCACATCTTCTATAGAGGTATCGTAGCCTTGATTTACTTGGGCAAGTCCAGTAATTCCAGGTAGTACGCCATAGGTACGGTCAGCAAAAAATGGGATCTCTTTTTCTAAGGTTTTGTAAAATACTGGGCGCTCAGGGCGAGGGCCAATTAGCGACATTTCGCCCTTTAGCACGTTAAACAGTTGTGGTAGTTCGTCTAAGCGAGTCTTTCTTAAAAAACGACCTACAGGAGTGATGCGAGGGTCGTGTTTAGTTGCCCACGCCGCGCCTTTGGTCTCTGCATCTTGATACATGGTGCGAAACTTGATGATTTCAAATAGCGCCATTTCATTCGGTGTAGACTTTCCTACTCGTAATTGACGATAGAATAATGGCCCCTTGGAAGTCCCTAGGATGGCAATCGCGATAAATGGCAGCAAAGGTAACATCAAGGTGATACCGATAAGTGAGCCAGTCACATCAAAAAAGCGTTTGCCGAAGGTGATGGTATTGTTCTTTTTAGTTAGCGTGTACATAGC
The DNA here is from genome assembly GCA_024346835.1 of Vibrio comitans. Classification (GTDB taxonomy): domain Bacteria; phylum Pseudomonadota; class Gammaproteobacteria; order Enterobacterales; family Vibrionaceae; genus Vibrio; species Vibrio comitans. The sequence continues at coordinate 1,478,625 of AP024867.1, read as the reverse complement.
TAATTCCTTTTAAACGAGTAAGTTAGTGACTGTTTTTGATAACAAGATAGCGTAGGCCGCCGATTAGATTGGCGGTATGCCCTAATAAGATGTAGTGGATAAGTCCAAAGGGTTTGAACGACAACAAAGGAGGGCAAACCCAACAGATCAGGCTAGTGGCATAAACCGCTAGCTGTAGATAAAACGCTACCTGAAAAACAGCGTACTGCTGTAATAATGCGCTACTGACAAGGGTGGCAAACATTAGGTATGGCATTAGCAATCTCAGTCCTTTCCCAGAAAAGAAAGCGAAAGCGATGGCTTTAAACTTGGGATGAAACAAGCCAATGAGGGTAATGGCCTGTTGCATGTTCCCCGCCGAGATTCTTAGTCTACGTGCAAAGTCGTCGCTAAGTTGTGTGGGTTGCATTTCTGTAGCGATTACATTGGTGTCGTAATCTGCTAAGTAGCCCTTCTCAACGATACGCATTGGTAAAATAAAATCGTCATTGATGCTGTTAGAAGCTAATGGTTGGAACAGGTGACTGCGAAATACGTAGAATGCGCCGTGTGAACCAATAGAAGTTGCAAGATTTGCTTCTGCGGACTTGATGCTGCTTTGATACTGCCAATATTTCTCTTCCCCTTCACTTCCACAATCAAATAGGGAGTAGGTGCCGTTGACCACACCAACTTGTTCATTTTGAAAGTGGGACTCTGCGATCAACAAGGCGTCGATAGATATCAGCGAAGTAACATCACTGAGTACGGTGAGGTCTGACTGGATCGACTCCATGGCTTCATTGATGATGGCGACCTTGCCTCTATTCTGCTTGTGCTCAACGACTTCGAATAGCGTATCAGCACAAATAGCTTCTTGTATGGTCGCGGTTGCAACATTCACGGTCTGGTCGCTACACCCATCACAGATTATTTTTACCGATAGCTTTTGCGCGGGGTAATCTAATGAGGCAGTGTTGCGGATTTTGTCTGCAATCCATTCTTCTTCATTGTATGCAGGGATAACAATAGTAATAGACGGGCGTTCATTGTCTTGCGCCGTGTGTTGAAAATGACGGCCTGCAACAGTAGCTTCTTGTTTTGCTGTGCGCTTAGCAATGAGTTTAAGTAGTAGCGGGTATCCCACGTGGTGGTAGATGATAAGAAAACTAGCGACAGTAAAAACGGTAATCAGTATTGCGTGATAAGTCGACATAATTAAGCTCCAATATTAGCGAGTTGTTGGTAGCGAGAGACTACGTCACGAATATCGTGTTTTTTAACAACATGGGCTCTAGGTGAGGTGCTAGATGGCTTGAAGGCGTTGATTGCTTCTGCGAGTTTCTTAGAACAGTTTGCTTCTACCAATAACCCGCTATCTGGACACAGGGTTTCGGCAGAGGCGCCAACATCAGTTACCAAGGTAGGCGTTCCACAAGATTGCGCTTCAATGGCGGTTAAAGGAAATCCTTCATGGCGAGAAGGAAGGCAAAACAAATCCAAGCTCTGATAAAACCGAGGCATATCTTCCAATCGGCCGAGAAAAAAGACTCGTTCATTTAGGCCCAAGGAAGCGGTGAGGGTTTTAAGTTTGTCATGTTGCGAACCGTCTCCGGCAATCGCCAGTAGGTAGTGATGAGGTAGCTCGTTGACGGCTTTGATTAAGAGATCATGCCCCTTCACCGATTCTAATCTACCTGCTGTACCTACAATCGTTTTGTCTTTGGGAAGGTTTAACGCTTCTCTAGAGGCTTGTTTTTGTCCCTCCACAAAGCGCAAGGTATCAATGCCATTATGGATGGTTGTGAGTTTTGAGTGGGTGAATAGTTCATCCAGTCGTTTTTCCACTTTAAACGCATCCGCAACAACCATGGGCTGTACCCACATCAATAAAGCACGCTGCAGTTGGCGGTGTTTAAAGCTGTTTAGATGCCATACGTCGTGTTCTGTATGGAGTTTCGATTTGATACCACACTGCTTTGCTGCCAAGCCCGCGTACAGCAGGGGACCAATATGATGAGTATGTACAACGTCGACGTGTAATTCTTTAAATAAAGCGCAAAGATCGGATATCGTCTTAAGACTAAAGGCATCGGGTTTATTGAGGAATACTAACTGTTCTGCAAATGCTTTTAGCTTTGGCCACTTCGCTAGGGCTTGTTCTTTGGTTCCCTGCAAACTGACAATGTAAACGTCGTGGTCGCGACTACTAAAAGAAACGAAGTCCAGTGCCAAGCTCTCTATACCGCCAGGGGAGAGATGTTGAACTACGTGAACGACTGTTTTCATATCCTTGTTCATGACGATTCCTTGTATAAAGTCTTAGAGTGTTACTGGCAATGTTGTTATCTAATGACTGGGTGTTGCAGGAGTCGTGCCAACTTTAAGTGACTGTTTTAACTTTGTTTTCTCAGACTGGAAACAGGATTTCTTACTTTGAGAATCATTTTGAAAGGAAAGGGAGAGTATTTTGAAATGTTGGAGCGGGCGGAAGGGTAAGGCGACGTCCAATGAAAGACAAAAGTAAAATCGACAGGCCAATACCTGTCGATTTTCTACTCATTGATGATATCAAACCGGTTTTATGGGTTAAGCCGCCAATCAAAACCTTCAGGTTTTGATGTGGATTCCGTGTTAGTGACCGCACTGAGCAAAATCTGTGCTTGTTGCGGTGTCAGCGGTTGCTTGTGTTTGTCCTTAGCAAAGGAATAGCTCAGTAGTTGCTTCCAGATCAAGGCAGATTCGCTATCTAGTTTATCGGAAAATGTGCGGTTTCCTGCTATCAGATAAAGGTGGTCGACCGCTTCTGAGAAGCGTTGACCTTCGATGGCTGATTTATACTGCTTAATTTCAGTATTTACGTCGATTTTGGCTGGCGTCTTTTCTTCAGAGTTTGGCCTCGCTCTACGTTTTAAAACGATATCGATACTAAGACCGGCAAAACAGAACAGGCCAAGGAAGTACACGCCGTATTGAGACCCAAACTTGGTAATGTCTGCAACAAGATCATGATCTTCAATGAGCGCGCCACTAGCACCGACTTGAAACTCGATTGGTTCAGTGGTCAGTGTCTTTAGCTGTTTAGCTTCAGTATCCCACCACTTTATTGACTGCGAGGGGATAATTAACTTCCCGGATTCTTGGAATACCACCGTAACGGCTTGGGTCAAAGCCGCAGTATTTCGCTTGCTTAGACGATCAAAGATATTCTCTTTAGCTACTGGTTTTTCGTAGACCTCAACACCGCTAATATCTGGCACCTTTACATCAGGAAGAAGCATCATATGTGAGTTCTTTACCGTTAGTTGGTAGGTTAATACCACAGCTTCACCTACCTCAAAGGCATCACTGATAGGTTTATCCGTTGTCAGTGTAAAATCAGCATTGGTGCCTGTTACAAGTTCGTTAGTCGTCTCCATTGAAGAAGGCTTTTGAACACTAAAGGTTGTTTCTTTTGAAGAAACACTGCCTTTCAATGGACTTCCCGATTCGTTATTAAGCGCTACTGCAACGTCAAAGCTTGGTATTACAAATGTTCCTGCGGTAAGAGGATAGATATACAGCTTGGTTGTTTGTGTATACCACTTTTCGCCATCTAGCATCCGTGCGGAGCGCGTAACTTGCTGGTCGTCGTTTTTTACTACTGCGTTTTTCAAATCGAGGTAGGGCATTACCATTGCATCTTCAAACGGCTGCGTGCTACTCATCTCAACCTCAACCAAAACTTGTTGCTTGGGAACAACGCTTTCGTTTTTAACCTGTACCGAAAGTGTCAATTGCTCGTCATCAATGATCGGCTGAAGCACATTGGCAAAAGAGATATTGCATACCGACAGCAGTATCAACCCCAACGATACTGATGAAAGCCACTTAAAAGCCCAATTCATCGAGTGATTACTCTTGCTCATTCGCGTATTCCTGTTGAAATTTTTGTCGCAAGAACTTTGAAGGATCTTGTCTAACCTGCTTTAACCAAACCTCATTAGAGAGCTCTGCTGGCGTGCCTTCCGAAGCTTCTTCTTCGCTGGTGGCCATGTTTCTGTCATCAATGACTTTCTCGCCTTCTTTTTTATCCAAAGGCGCATTTTTTAACTTTTCGATGGCAGCGTTCATCACTGCTATGTTTTGTTGCATCTCTTGCGATAGTTCAGGGTTTTGACTCAACTCAACATAGAGAGCTTTGGCTTGCTCAAACTGATTTGAATAGGCAAATACGTTCGCTAGCAGGTATTTTGATTTTGCATCGTCACGTCCTTTAAGCAACGCCATAGCACTCTGAAAGTCCCCTGCAAGGTAGGCGCTGTGAGCTTGCCAACTCTCTGAATCAAATGAAGCCTGAGCTTTGGCATATTCCCCTTGCTCGAAGTAAAACTGTCCCTGTTGATCCTTAGTCAGCCAAAAGTCCATAAAGCGTGCTGGGGACATGACTCCCCAAAACGTTATGGCTACTGCAACTATGAGTGTCCATTGCCAACCTGATCTTCCCTTGAACCAGTGGGTGGGAGATTTCTTCTTGGTTACCATTGCAATGTCCATCCTCGTCTAAACCACATTAGTTGAATAGGCAGTAACAAAAACAACAGCGGATAGCCTGAATCAACCCACGGTTGGGCTTTGTCATTTACAGCAAATAAGTTGCTCTGAATATCTCTATACACCTGTTCAACATCTGTTGAGTCATGGGTAAATAGGGTCATTGAGCCGTGCCCAGATTTAGCCAGGCTTTCAAGTTGTTGTATCTGCGTGTTTGATAAACCTTGACCCGCGTCTCGCCCACTGTCTGGGTTTTCTCCCATTGCCCAGACCAATACTTGATGCTCCAAAGAGGAAAACTCTTGTGTCATTTTGTCGATCGCTTTCTGGTCGGTTTTATCGGTGACGATAAGTACGGTCGATGGCACCTTTGACTCAGTTAATAGTTGTACGATCGGTTTAATCACTGATTCTGGTTTACTTTGGTTGTCAGGTAACAAAGTAGGGTCCAGCACATCTAAGAAGTAACGAAACAACTCTCTATCTTTGGTTACGGGCATAGCAACGTGAGAGCTTCCGCCGTAAACCACTAAGCCAGTTTTAGCATCGCCTCTTAGGTCTGCCAACTGGGAGATCTTTTGTTTGGCGCGTTCAAGTCGTGAGGGCTGAATATCCGTTTGCGACATAGAGCCTGATACATCTAACGCGACGATTAACTCAGCATTATCTTCAAAAAACGGTGAAGCTTGTTTTTTCCATGTTGGACCAGCCATCACGATTGTTGATAACACTGAGAAAATCAAAAACAGTTTCAGAGGTGTTAGCCAACTACCGCGCTGTTGATTCAGTGTCAGATGCGCAATGATGTTTGTTGACATCACGGACTGCCACTGAGCAATTAAGTCTTCTTGTTTGGTCATTAGGCGCTGTATCGCGATTAACGGTATCAGAGCTAATAACCACCATGGGCGCATGAAATGGAAATTGCTGATGTCACCCATTAGTCCCCAATCTAATACATTATTCATTTGGACCCTCTTGCGTGCGAGTGAGCACCTCTTTTACACGCTTGTTGCGCCCTGCGTGGCTTGCAAATACAAGCAGTGCAGCTAGCAAATTAAACATGAAACTAATGCCAAATGCCCAGTGATGCAGACTATGACGAGGTCTATGAGTCAATAGTTCGAATTCTTGCTGTTCTAGTTCATCGATAGTGGCGTACGCTTGGTTAAGTTCAGCTCGGTTCATGGCATGAAACATTTGGCCACCTGTAATCTCTGAAACCTTCTCAAGGGTAGGGAGATCCATCTTGTATCGTCCCTCAGTACTTGGGTCACCAATGGCAATGGTATAAATTTTTACTCCATATTTGGCTGCAATTTCGGCAGCTTTTACTGGAGGCATTTTTGAGCTGGTGTCGTCACCATCAGTCAATAAGATCATGACGCGTTGCTTGCTTTGCTCTTGTTCAAATACTGCAATAGAAAGGCCGATAGCATCCCCAAACGCTGTTTGAAACCCTGCATAGCCAAGCTGTACATTTTCCAACAGTGACAACCAAGTCTTAGTATCTTCAGTGAAAGGGGCCTGAACGTATGCGGCATCCGCAAACAAGATAAGCCCTAGTCGATCGTGCTCACGTCCTTTAGCGAAATCACTAAGAACTTGTTTCGCAATGTATAAGCGATCGTGTTTATTGCCTTTATCATCTGTGAAGTCTTTTTCGGACATGGAACCAGATAAGTCCAGTGCAACCATGATCTCTCTAGCTGACTTTTTTTGTTCTATGGGTTCACCCACCCACATAGGCTTTGCTATTGCGGCCACCAAAGACAGGTAACTAATGACGACTAATGCCCATTGGATTTTTCTTCTCTTTAGCAAAGTCGCGCTTTGCGAGGGTTTATCCTCTGAGACAGAAACGAGACGCTCAAAAAATGGTACTTGAAGTGCATTTTTAGATTCCTTATAAGCAGGAAAAAAGCGATAAACCAATAGTGGTAATACGGCTAACAAAAAGGCGAGAGGGTATTCAAATTCAACCATGATTTACCTCATGATGTTGTATCCAATGAGCCACTTGTGCATACAAACCTTGACTCTGATGTTGGTCGATACTTACTTTTGGTGAGTAAGATAATGAAGCCAATAGCCCATTAAACTGTGTTGAAAATTGACTACCTTGGCATTGTTCATCTAACCACTGCTCCCATTGAGATCCGAGTAATGGAGATACTAGGCTGCGCGGGTATGCATCCAGTGCGGTTTTTCGAAGCAAATGAGGTATTTGCTTAACCCCTTCGGAGTGTTTTTGTAGTTTATCTAGTTCAATCAAAGCCATGCGTCGGTAAGCATTGGCTTGATATTGACGGTAAGCAAGGTAGGCGCGATACAAGACTACGCAGATGATGATACCCGCAACAACATACCAACCCGGTGCATTGGGAATCCATGATATGTTTTCTGGTAGCGACGGCTCTGCCAACCCTGACAACATTGAGTTCATACTCATGGGCTTCAGTGTTTCAACGGTGGTACTCATCAGAATTAAGCTCCAAGTGCTTTTCGTAACTGCTGATCCGCAGGTTGAACGGTATTGATATTGATGACCGGAATTCGATATTTTTTGGCGACTCGGGCAAAGTTATCTAGTGTCTCAGTAACATCTTGTGCAAAGCGCTCTTTAAGCTGGGTCTGCTTACCGGTAATGGCTAATTGCATTTCGCCATCGCTGAGTACCATCTTGTCCAGCTCCGCTAGGTTATGCTCTAGGGGATCAGTCACATGGCACAACACGACATCATTGTGTTTACACAAGGTTTTGATTTGCTCTTCGCTTTGTTCGTTGTAGCCATAGCCGTCAGTGATCAAGATGACTAAGGCATCGTGCTTAACCAAACGGGAGGCTTGATGAAACAGTTTGCTAAATGAGTTGCCTTGAGAGTCCTCGGCAATGCCCACCTTCAATTGATGATTCTTAATCACAATCTCATTTAAGATTTTTAATACATGATTCGCACTGCGTTGCGGGGCGATAGGCACTGCAACAGTATCGTTATAAATGATGGCACCAACACGATCTGTCGAGTCAGTGACTTTCCACGCAATCAGAGCGGCGATTTCAGCGGCGATGACCGATTTCATTTTCCCTGTGCTACCAAAAAACATATTGGTTCTTTGGTCAACAAGTAGGTAAACGTTTCGTTCCCGCTCTTCAGAGAATATCTTTACATGCGGCTTACCCGTTCGCATGGTGACTTTCCAATCCATGGTGCGAATGTCGTCACCGATGTGGTAGTGACGCATTTCTTCAAAATTTAAGCCGCGCCCTCTAAGCTTTGATACGTGGCGGCCAGTCAATAGGCTGTTCACGGGCTGAGGTGGCAGAAAATCAAAGCCAGTCGCCTTGTATTTCATTAAACGCAACGACTTCAAATCGGTGTAGATTTGTGGGTCTAATTGCGGATCTATGGAGTTGGATTTGGCCATGTTGTTCTCTCTTACGCTACCGCGACTTGAGATAGAATTTCATCAATAACTCGATCTGAGCTGATACCTTCAGCCAACGCATCGTAGGATAGAATTAAACGGTGTCTAAGGACACCATGTACCACTTCTCTCACATCATCAGGATCAACAAATTCTTTACCCTTTAGCCACGCCATAGCGCGAGCACATTTGTCGAGAGCGATCGTTGCCCTAGGGCTTGAACCTACTGCTATCCAGTTGGCAAGCTCTGAGTCTGGGTATTTCTCTGGTTGACGCGTAGCGACAATGATAGACACCAAGTATTTGAGAACCGCATCGCTGCAGTAGATCTCTTGTATTTCCTCACGTGCTGCAAAAATACAAGCCGGATCGATAGGCTCAGGTTTTTCCGATGAAGGCTTTTCTTCGCCGCGCACCATTTTTATGATTTGCTCTTCCGCATCAGCATCTGGGTAGTCCAGATTGATTTTCATGATAAAACGGTCCATTTGAGCTTCAGGGAGCGGGTAAGTACCTTCTTGTTCAACGGGGTTTTGAGTGGCAAGTACCATGAATAAATCAGGCAACTTATAGGTTTTACCTGCTACGGTTATCTGGCGCTCTTCCATTGCTTCCAATAAAGCAGCTTGTACCTTGGCAGGAGAGCGGTTGATTTCATCGGCGAGTAGTAAATTATTAAATACAGGTCCCGGCTGAAAGGTAAGCGTAGGTTTGCCATCTACGTCTTGATATACCTCAGTACCTGTAACATCAGATGGAAGTAGGTCGGGGGTAAACTGCACACGACCCAGATCAACGGATAAAGCTGAAGCTAACGCCTTAATAGAGCGAGTTTTAGCTGTTCCAGGTAGACCTTCTAATAACACGTTACCGTTAGTAAGTAGGGCGACTAACAGTGTATCGACCATATGCTGTTGGCCGATGACAGACTGCTCCATCTGTTTCTTCAGTTGCATTACTGATTCTAAATTAGAATTCATTTGGTCACTCTCTTAAGATTATATCGTTAATAAATACAATAGGTTAAACATAGTTCGTTCACAGGTGTTATGCTGAATATGTTCGAGAAATATATGCTACCGCTTGTTTAGTTATAAATATAATGACTAATTTGGATAATGTAATATGCTTTATGTGGATATCATGTATGAATGTAAGTCAATAGCTTTGGAAACAGGAATTCGTAAACTGTGAAACGTGAAAGGCACAAATCAAGTCAATCTCAAGGGAAGCGTTCGTTGGTTTGAAGTGTTCAATTTGGATGACATATACAGGAAGCACATCAAGAATAAATCAGGTGTATTTAATCTCGATTTCCGTCACCACATTCCAAGCCAAAAGCTGCGTGATGACTTCCGATTACAGCCTTTGTTAAAAAACGAATAATAGGGGCTAGGTTTTAAGAGCTAGCCCTTAGGCACTGTAATATGCGCCCAGTGCATACCATATATAGAAAACTGTAATTCGATTAAATACCACTATTTGCTTATTCTCTCTTTAGAGAGGCAGTGAGCACTTAGGGATGGAGAGACGGCTTACGCCTATTATCTTTGATTTAGCGGAGTACATAATGAAAAAACTGGCACTAGCAGTATCGATTGGTTTAGGTATCACAGCTCTTCCTAGTTTTGCAGCAACAGAAGTCTCAAGCGAAGCTGATTTCTTTAGCAAAAATGGTGCAATCACTACAACAGATAATTACGCGGTATTTGAAAGTTCACGCCAAATTCTAAAAAACCAGGATCTTGCTGGTATCAATAAATTTCTCCACAAACGCGAACTGACTCCCACAGATCAACAACCTGTTGTTCGAATGAACCGTGATACATACTACTCGATGGCGGTGGTTGATGTTTCTGAAGGTGCGACTATTACGCTTCCTGAAGTTCCAGAGGGTAAGTATCTTTCTTATCAGGTGGTGACTGAAGATCACCGAATCCAAGCGATGGGTTATGGTGCGGGTACATTTGAGCTGAAAACTCATACAGGCAATCATGTTTATATTGTTGTTCGTTTAGACGCAACATTCACAGAGGCAGAAGCTCGTCAGATCCAAGATAAAATGAGTATTGATGCTAACTCAAATAAAATGTTCACAGCAGAACAAGTGAATAAAGCGTCATTTGAGCAGGTAGAGAGTGAGCTAAAATCACAGATGCCAACTATCTTAAAACGTGACGGTAGCCAAGCGTTAACGGGTATGTTTACCGATCCTAACGATGAGTCAAAAGAGCTATATACCGAAGAAAAATACGCAGTTGGCGCAGCGATAGGATGGGGCGGTGCTCAGATGAAAGACAACATCTATGAAGTATCAGGAAACTACCCTGCTAACCAATGTCACCAAGCAACGTTTGAAGATCCAAAGAACCAAGCATTTTGGTCTATCACTGTGTATGACAAAGCAGGGTTTATGTTTAACGACGTAGCAAACCTTAGTTCAAACACAGCAACGCCTAATAAAGATGGCTCATACACAATCAGCTTCGGTTGTGGTGATGATGCGCCAAACAACATTAAAACAGCCAATGATTCTGGTGTATTTAACCTAGGTATTCGTCACTACATGCCTAGCCAAAAAGTAACCGATGGTTACCGCATCTTACCAACAGTTAAGGTTGTAAAATAACCGATTGATTAGATGACGTAGGGCTAATCAATGTTACGCCCCGCTCTTTAAAAGAGCGGGGCTTTTTTTTTAGTTTAAGAGGTCGGTTGGCTTTCTAGAGTTTCGCTGGTGGACTGTTGTTTCGATAGAACAAGATAGACCGCAACTTGCACGAGTATCGCGACTAACACGACTAGGGGTGAAGCGAGAATGCCAGAAACAACGAAACTGATGAATGCAATAGCGCCGTTAACCAGAGCGTAAGGTAGCTGAGTTCTAAAGTGCTCGTATTGATCACAGCCTGCGCCAGTAGAAGAAAGTATGGTGGTTTCTGAAATTGGTGAGCAGTGATCGCCAAATAAACCACCGGATAAAACTGCGCCAATACAGACTAACATAGGTGCATCAATAGCGAAGGCAGTCGGTATCACCAATGGCATTAAGATAGCAAAGGTTCCCCACGATGAACCCGTAGCAAAAGAGATTATTCCAGCTAACAAAAATGCTACTGCAGGCACCAACCAATAAGGAAAACCCGCTTGGGCTTGTTCTGCAATATAGGCGGCGGCGCCCAGTTCTTTACCTACAGAGCTCAGTGCCCATGCAAGTATAAGAATAACTGCTACAGACATCATATTAGACATGCCTTTTAGATACACTTGAATGCCGTCGGACAGCTTTCTTACTTTGTACACTGCCATTAGGCCGATAAGTGTGAATGCGGCAAAAAAGTAGGCAGAAGACAATGCTGCTCTGAACGTAGAACCTGATACTTGTTGGAATGGGAAGCCGTGAGGTATAAGAATAGAGCACAGTACGACAAGCATGACCAGAAGTGGTGCCCATACAAAGCTTGTTTTGGCATTTTCGTGCTCAAAGACATTAAGAGAATCTTCAACCTTACCAAAATCAGAGCCTTGCTTAGCCAGTCTTTCTGCTTGAGCCATTGGACCAAAATCCAGTTTGAAAAAGGACAAGATAGGCACAATCGCTATGGCTAGGAAAGCATAAAACTGGTACGGGATTGCGCCAATAAAGGCATCCCATTCACTCATTCCTACCTCTAGAGCAGCGAACTCTTTTTGAATAAGACTCATGATGTAGACGCCCCAACCAATGAAGGGAATCAAAATAGCCACTGGAGAAGAGGTCGAGTCGATAATAAACGCGAGTTTTTGACGTGAGACTTTAAGTTTATCAAACAGTGGTCTAAATACTGGCCCTGCAATCAATGGGGTACCAAGATCAGAAAAGAAGATAGCAATACCACCAAACCATGTAGCAAGTTGCGCTTGGCATTTATTGGTTACCCACAGTGTCACTCTCTTAGCGAATGCAACACCACCACCAGATTTCTCCATCAAAGCAACGAATCCACCAATGAAAACCAAAAGCAACAGTACGCCCGCATTGTAACTGTCTGTCAGTTGAGGGAGAAGATAGCTTTGCATCAATGCACTAAATGAGTCTAGCGGCCCTTTGTCGATAAAGGTGCCCTCTAACATGGCAACGCCACACACTACGCCAGAGAAGAGCCCAACTACTACGTTTCGAGTTGAGAGCGCTAAGGCTAGGGTGACAATAATTGGGAGAAGGGATATAAATTCAGGCTGTTCCATAGCAAATACCGTAATACATAATCAGTCATTTTGTGTGAATATACATGCACTAAATCTCTATGTATATAACATAGTGCTAATACTTATATATAAGGGTTTTAAGTGTTGTTTTTATGAACGGTAGAGATGCGTTTTGTAACAAATGTAAAGCTTGGCAGATTTGTTAAATAGGCATAGTAGTGGTGGATAGCTTTGCAACAAGTTGGCTTTCTCATTTGTACTCACACGCATAATTAACGAACGCATGAAAGCATGGATTTAGACCAACTTAGCATTATTAAAAAAAGAGCGCTTAATGCTTTAGTTTTGCACTAGGATGAATTAACAACATGATATTAAGGGAAAAATAATGTGGTTACACGAGACACAATTAGAGTCTAAAACGGTCAAGTTAGTGCCTTTGCAATCAGAACATGCTGATGCATTAGTTGCTGCAGCATCCGATGGTGAGCTTTGGAATTTGTGGTATACCTTTGTACCCAGCAAAGAAACGGTGAGTAGCTACATTGAAACCGCTCTGGAGCAACAAGCTTTAGGGTTAGCGCTCCCTTTTATTGTGATTGAGAAGTCTACAGGGGCAGTGATTGGTTCGACGCGATTTTGCAATGCTGATTGTGTGCATCATAGAGTAGAGATTGGTTACACCTGGTATTCAAGCCGTTTTCAAAAAACGTCTATAAATACAGAGTGTAAATTACTACTTCTCTCCCTCGCTTTTGAAACTCTCGAGGCTATTGCTGTGGAGTTTCGCACTAGTTGGTATAACCAAGCTTCAAGGGCTGCAATAGCCCGATTAGGTGCTAAACAAGATGGTGTATTGAGGAATCATCAAACACTACCCAATGGTGGCTATAGAGACACAGTAGTGTTTTCAATACTTAATAGTGAATGGCTGAGTGTAAAAGCTAATCTCGAATATAAGCTATCTCAGTACCAGAATTAATGGGTTTTTAGCGAAATGGGCCATCTTCAAAAATGCCATCAATAAATTTCTCCACTAGAGCGACTTCATTGGTGGCTCGGGCGAAGGTTCTTAGCCCAATAATTTGTATTTGAACGTAACGGGCTAGCTCAATAGGATCTTTTCCTGGAGGGAGCTCTCCTGCATCCATCGCTTTTGTAAGTATTGCCGCTAACTCTGCTTCTACATCCCCTAGTAGTTGCTTAGCCAGTGCTAGTAACTCTGGGTTGTCTGTTTCAGTTAATTCAGCAACAGACTTTACGACCATGCACATGCCACTTGGCGCGGAGTCTCTGCCTTCGATTATGATGGCCTTAATAAATGCTTTTAAGCCGTCAACGTTAGAGTCAGCATTATCCAAGCTTCGGTGTAGGATCTCGCCACTTTCCTCGGAGTAACGTTGAATAGCCTCTTTAAACAAATTATCTTTGCTACCAAATGCGGCATAGATACTACCTGGACGCATATCAAGAGCATCTTGCAGTGCCCGCATTGAAGTGCCGTGATAGCCTTTTTCCCAATAAAGGTCTTTGGCTTTATTGATGACATCATCTCTATCAAAGAGTGCACGTTTGCCCATGGTAATACCTACTGCGTCTAAAATTGTTCACACCGGATTATAGCGGTTAAATTAACGATCGTTCAATATCAATCTAGTGCTTTGCTCAATTCAAGCAAGATCTGCTTATAGTTTTCTACTGGATGGGCACCAGTAACTGCGCTCTCTCTATTAAAGATAACCGTCGGTACGCCGGTGATTCCCATTTGTTGCCATTGAGTTTGTTGGTTCTTAACCTCACTTTTAAGCTCTGGCTTGTCCAACCAAGCCATCCCTTCATCAGCATTCAAACCTACAGCAGCGAGTTCTTGCTTTAGGATAGTGCGGTCAGATACATCTTTTTGTTCACTGAAGAAGGCGTTGAATAGCCTGAGTTTTAGCTGGGTTTGCTTACCATGTTGCTTGGCGTAATCTAAAAGCACGTGAGCCTCTAGGGTATTTACCATCTTCATGTCGTCAAAATAGTTGAATTTAAAGCCGTGTTCAGCGCCGGCCGCAGCGATTCTTTCTCTCGCACTAGCACTATCTTCGGGGCTACTTCCATATTTGCGAGCGATATGCTCTCGAAGGTTTTCACCTTCAACTGGCATATCAGGGTTTAACTCAAACGGTTGCCATTCAATATCAATCTTGTCTTGTAGTTCTAGCTCTTTGATTGCCGCTTGTAGGTTGTTGTAACCAATAATGCACCAAGGACAAACCACGTCCGACACGATATCTAGCTTTATTTTACTACTCATCAACTAATCCTTTTTCGTTTCCGCTATTTTGAACGATCGTTACAAGTAAAAGCATACACCGATGCAGATGAAAGGAAAGAAAAATGTCATTTTATGAGTCCTTGAAACTGCGACGTATTTCTTGATTTTTAGTTGATAGGTTTCTAATGCTCTGAACCGAAAGGAAACATGGTTCTTGTAGAAGTCGAGCTTTTTGTACAGATTGGAATGTAATGAAGGTGGGGTGGTAGACTCATTTGTGCCCCATTCGAAGTTATGCCTGACTAGCTTCTTACTCCATTTAAACATCTTTTGACTTACTTTTCGTAATGTCAGCACTTAGACACAAAATCAGACTTTAAAACACCAGTGAGATCAACACGATTCACGCAGTTTAAGCGTGCTCTGGCGTGTATGGTTAATTTTTATTTCTTTACAATGATATGTTTTGTTTCATCTATATTGGCAATTAACCGGCTGTTTCCGTGAAACATTGCATTTCACCGTAAAACTAAGGGATTGAGCAGTACGGTTGGACTATCGAAGAAGTTCGAGGTTTCCTAGGTGAAAACGTTCTAGGTTTTAACGAGCAGATTTGGGATGAATCTTCTGCAGAACAAGTGACAAAAAATAGTCTCGAATAAAAGGACACTAAGTAACACCTATAGCATCTTACGGGGTGCTTTTACTTATTATAGATAGGAAAAGATACAAAAGTAAGCTGAGTGATATTAGTGTTTTTAATATATAGCTATCAATATAATTGGTTCAAAAAATGGAAAGCCGGAGGGCTTTGTTATTAATAAATTAATTGAGATGAAAGTGATTTTTTAATCAATAATCCTTTTTTACAACGTCGGAGAACAGCAATGAAATATAATTTTTCTACAGCAGCAATTCGCAAGGATACTTATTCTGGGAAATGGGCAGCAATGACCTCTTGGTCCTCTTATGCAAATGATGAAACCTTGCCATTTTGGGTTGCCGATATGGAATTTGAAGTGGCTCCAGAAATTATTAAAGGTATGAAAGCGGAGATTGACCGTTTAACGTTTGGCTATTCTGTACCGACGGCTGAGTATTATGACAAAACACAAGCATGGTTAAAGCGTCGCTACGATTGGACGATCAACTCAGATGATATTCGTGTCGCTTCCGGTACAATCAATGGCATTTCAACGCTGATTAAAATAGCGACTAATGCAGGGCACGGGATAATAATTCAAAGCCCGGTTTACCATAAGTTTGCAGAGTTAGTAACCAAGTATGATCGAATCGTGGTGGATAATCCATTAAAAGAAGAAAACGGAAAGTATGATATGGACTTTGAGCAACTAGAGATGCTTGCAAGTGATCCAAATACGACAATGATGTTACTTTGTTCTCCGCATAACCCGATAGGGCGTGTCTGGACAACTGAAGAGTTAGCCAAAGTCGTTGATATTTGTGGACGTAATAATGTTCTTTTGGTTTCTGATGAAATTCATTCAGATTTAACACGTGTAGGTATTACTCACATACCTACAGCAAAAGCAATTTCTAATCCAAATCATGTTATTACTCTCAACGGTACGGGTAAAACCTTTAACTTAGGTGGTATGCACATTAGTCACACAATTTTCTCAAACGCTAAATTAAAGGCTAAATGGGATACGGAAATCGGGCTGGCACTGCCGAATCCAGTGTCAATGGCTGCTGTTGAGGCCGCTTATACTCAATGTGACCAGTGGGTAGACGAATTACGACAAACCATAGATGGCAACTTAGAGTTTACTAGAGCCTATCTGGCCGAGTGTTTACCTCAAGTTATGATGCAAATGCCAGAAGCGACATACTTTGCTTGGCTTGATTTTCGTGGTTTTGAGTTATCGGACGAAAAACTGGATGAAATTATGATTCAAGAAGCGAATATTTTGTTAGAAGGTGGTGCTGTATTTGGTGCAGGTGGTTCCGGCTGGCAGCGTCTAAACCTCGCATGTACAAAATCTATGTTAGAAGTCGGTTTGGAGCGTATGTGTAAAGCATTTAGCAAATACGCATAAAATAACAAACGAAAATTATATGAAGTAAAAGGCGGTGGTTACCGCCTTTTTTATGGGCCGTTAGAGGTCGCTCAGAATATTTTTTAACGAAGATTGTTGTATTAGTGGCGACGATGTGTCGAAAAAAACCTTCAGCACAAGCTGAAGGTTTTCTTAGGACGAGAACGCTCACTTAAATAGAGTGAGGGACTCAGATTATAACGTGTTCTTGTAAATAACACCGTCTTTCATAATGAGATCTAAGCTTTCTTTAGGCTTAGTCAACAGTGAAATATCTTTTAGTGGGTTGCCGTCAACAATAATCATGTCAGCATAAGCACCTTCTTTGATTACTCCCAAGTCACCGTCTTGGTATGGATTACGAAGGCCAGTTTCTTCTTTTAGCATGCGGCCATTGTTGTAAGTTGCTTGCTTTAATACTTCAACAGGTTCCCAATATTCAGCTCGTACGGCAAACTCGTTATTTGCTTTTTGTTGAACTTCTAGGGGGCCTATAACGTCAGCACCGAACGCAATTTTATCGTATCCAGACTCTTTTAAAATTCTAATTTGGTTTTTCGCACCATCAATAACTTGTTTTGATTTTTGAGCATTTTCTGGACCAACATAAGCGACAATCACTTCCCATGGTAGAGATAACATAGTGAAATATGGAGAAATCCACGCATCTTTTTCCATGATAGCGTCCATGCCTTTTTCTGTCATCAACGTACCGTGTTCAATTGAACGAACACCTGCATCCAAACTACGAATTATTGATTCATCATGATATGCATGCACCATTACATAAGCTTCGTAGTCATCTGCTGCGCGCACAGCTGCTTCAAGCTCTTCTGGTAGATACTGTTTAGAATATAGAGGACCATAACTTGATGACGTACCACCACCGGCCATCACCTTAACTTGAGTAGCGCCCCCACGTAATACTTCTCTAACACAGCGTAGTACTTCATCTTTGCCATCACATATCAGTTCAAAACCTTCAGTAGTTTGTATTTTAGCTGGGGTATTACCCTGAAAATTTGGATGGGGAGTATTAAAACTACGATGATCACCGTGACCAGATGTTTGTGAAATAACTTGGCCAGATGAGTAAATTCTAGGACCGATTACACGGCCATCTTCTACAGCTTTGTGGATGCTGGAAGCAGGTCCGCCTGCGTCACGTACCGTTGTATATCCTCTCATTAACCAGTCTTCAGTTACTTGAGCTGTAGAAATACCCCAGTACATCCAGTCAACATCATCCTTCAATCTATCTAATTGTTCAGGAGCAGCAAGGTGAGTATGAGCATCGATAAGGCCCGGCATTAGAACTTTGCCTTCACCATCAATAATAGTTGCGTCGGCATGAGCGTCACTCTTGTCGGCTTCAATTTTTTTGATTAAGTTATCTTCCACCAATACATTGATTTTCTTAGTGACTCCATCGCTTGTACCGTCCCAAACATGGACATTAACGATCAAAGTTTGAGTGGGTAATTCTGTTTTATCTAGTTCAGCAAAAGCGCCAACTGATAGTACAGATAAACCCATGGAGACTAATATTTTGTTTAATTTCATGAAATCACACCTGTGTTTAATTTAATGATGGACAATCTATTTACGAATGAGTAATCAAAATTATCGACAACTTAATGGTTTAATTCGTGGTTTTTCCTGAAGCCATTCAAATTAACAGTCAACACTATTGTTACTTCTGTCATTACTTAACTTCAACTCTGGTAACTAGTTGTCGTTAACTCTTTTCTATTTTTAACGCTAAAATGCAATTCATCGTGACGGAGATTTGTTGAACTTTATATGTTTTTAAATTGGTTCTACCACTTAAAAGCCTTCTAGGTTGAGACTCCAAGTCTAGCATTGGAGGATTTAGTAAAATTATCTATTTACGCCATAACTGCATGTATTTATTATAAATGGCGATTAAATTAAACGTGGGTCTAAATAGAGTTATTGCAATGTAAGTGATGGCTTGAATCTGCAGAACGAGTTGCAAGTAACTATGGTGACTAGCTTCTATGTACGGGACTTGGTGGTTGCGCTGCCTGTCCTCAATCATGCCTGCTAAAAAAGACTTAGGTCTACTATAGTATGAAAAGGCTACTGGATTGCCATGGAGCCTTTTTCATAAGCATTTCATACAGATGTCAGACTTAAAAGGATTTTCTATTTTGATGGTGGTTGCGAATGATATTGATTAAAAAGTGCCTATTAATAAGTATGTTTATTTTAGTGAGCAGTGTTGTTACTGCTCAAGAAATGAAGGCAATTACTTGGTATGACTTACGTCCTCAATTAGAAACTGTCGAAGACCCCTTTGCAAAACTAGATCCTAATCAACTCTACCTTTTAGGAACAATTTCTCGTTACCGAGAAGAATTAGAAAAAGACAACTTTCAATTATCAGAGAAAACAGTAGCTGAAGTTAAGAAGATTGAAGCAGACTTTATTGAAGCTGGTATTGATGTAGATGAACTTTTTGCAAAGCAACAAATAATCACAGAACAGAGAACAAAACAAGCTACGCTACCCAATGATAAGGTGTTGGGTAAAACACTTCGTATACCGGGCTTTATTACTCCTGTTGAAATGGAAGGGACTAAAGTTACTAAATTTTTCTTAGTACCGTCACCTGGTGCCTGTATCCACACACCACCGCCACCCCCAAATCAAATAGTGTTAGTCTCGTTTCCTGATGGCATAGAATTGAATGGATTAGACACGCCATTTTGGGTAGAAGGGGAATTACTTAATCAAAATGTAACAGCTGATGTCAACTATAGCGATGGTGCCAGTAATGTTGAGTCTGTTTATCAAATGTCTGCGCAAAGTGTGGAGTTGTATAAAATTAATTAATTCATAATTAATGATAAATATTGTTGCTATTAGCTGAGTTGAAAAATAGATTCGACTCAATTGAATAGGCACCGACTCTAACTCATTTCTATCCAAAAATGAGTTTGTTCGATTAATCACTACATAGCTTGAATTGAGTCTTTCCCTGCTTTTTATCATCCGGTTGTTGGCTCTATACTTGGGGAAAAGTCAAAAGACGTGCTGGTGCGAGTTCTTGTAACACGTCTTTGTTCACAGTGAGTTTCAAAAGCTTGTACATCAAATACAAAGGGTAAGTAATTGCATTAAGCTAATTTACCAACGCGATTGAATGTATTGATCAAAATTGCATACTCAATTAGCGCAACATCATAATTATCAGCATCGATAGTTTTGCATCTAACAACCCCTTCAATAACCGCATTTAATTGGTCTTTATTTAATTCAGTTATTTCTTTCTCTGAAAACTTTGCTAATTCTTCGCTGTGCATATCAATACAATAGCTACAGCCGTTTTGTTTTGAGATTTCTAAAGCTACATAAGTCGCAGAAACTGGATCATCACACGCTTTAAGCAAGTCACTGTAGATAGTTCCGAGTTTTTGTTGAATGTTAGATAGTCGCATAATTGTTTCCTCTTGATGAAAATTGAAGGATTGAAACCAGAATAAGGTTCGCCCCGAATGAGCGTGAGTGAGGGCGTTTGATTTCCATCACCTCCTACTTGATGCAGTAAATATAACTCGACCAATACATGACTTAAATGATACGTTGGCTATATTATTTATAGCCATGAGGTTATATATGAACATCCCGTCGCTTTATGATCTAAGTATTTTTATTGCTGTTGCCGAAGCTAAAAGCTTTAGTGAAGCCGCGAGCATTAAAGAAGTCTCTCAACCTGTTGTAAGTCGAACTATTCGAAAGCTAGAGTCGACAGTTAACGCTTCATTATTTAAACGCACGACTCGAAAGGTAAGTTTGACTGCTGAAGGAGAGTGGCTTTTATTACGGGCTAGAGCAATTCAAAGTGAGCACACCGCTATTCTTGAGCAATTTCAGCGTCAAAGCGGAGAAGTGTCCGGGGAATTAATTGTTGATGCCGCCACACCTTTTGCGTTGCATGCCATTATTCCTTTGCTAATGGAATTAGGTGATCGGTATCCAGAGTTAAAAGTCACACTTGTTAGTAGCGAAGAGAGAGCTGAACTCCTAGACACCAAAATAGATATAGCGATTCGAATTGGAGAGCTAGAAGACTCGACAATGAGAGCGCGGAAAGTAGGGGTAACGAATCGAGGGCTCTATGCTTCACCCACTTATATCGAGAAGTATGGTATTCCAAAAACGGTGAAGGAGCTTCGAGATCATCAATTACTTGGGTTCTACCCGTTTACCCGGCTAAACAAGTGGCCATTAGAAGGCGCGCTAGATGGCAATATTATTTCAGAGGTTGCCTCCAACTTGAGTAATAGCGGTGAATCACTAAAACAGATGGCAATCAACCACTTGGGAGTGGCTTGCTTGTCCCGTTTTACTGTTGCTGCAGATATCAAAAATAAACGTTTGGTACCTGTTTTAGAGAAAAAGTGGAAGGATGAAAACATTCCCATTTATGCAGTATTCTACACGAGCAAAAAACAGAGTTTGAAGACCAAGGCTTTCATCGATTTCCTTATTGAACGAATTGAACTTTAACTAATAAAATAGACTACTGATAGAATGCGACTTGAGTTGCATCAATGTGATAAGCGGCCTCAACGTTAGCTGACCCGTCGGACAACACTACATTTTGTTTTGATCTCTGTGTTGATAGTTGCCCGTGCACCCAGACAGGGGTGTAAAGATCAGTGATCTTGAACCCTTGGTCGAACTGCACCAAAACAATTTGGTTCATCGGAGGAGGAGGAGTGTGAATACACGCACCTGCAGTCGGAACCAATAAAAACTCTGTAGAACGCCCACCATTTAGGTCTAATGGTATGAGGTATCCAGCTATCTTCACTTTTTCACCAAGTAAAGTGGAATCGATCATAGTGCTAGCCTTTTTTAGTTTCTCTTGGCGGATCTTAATGATTTCTTCAACATTGATGCCAGAGTCTTCTAAGGTCTTTTGGGCTCGAGAAGCTTGTTGTCGCTGTTCTTCTGTCGGTGAGTTTATTTGAGAAATAGTAATGAGTTGTTGAAACAAGCTCTTGTGCAGAATGCTCAACTGAACAATTGAGTCGGGCATCGTTATTTTTGGTGCTAACATTGACCAGTCTACTTCACGTGTTGCAAAAGCTGGATTAGATAAAAGTATGGCAAGAATAGGAAGAACTAAATGGCGATGCATCGATATTACCCCAGTTTGTAAACAGGCTACAAAGGTATAGCCTGCATTAGTAATCGGAAATTAAAGTTGAATGTTTTCGCGAAGACTATCTTTTCGCTCTGGATAACGTACAGCCAGCCCAGCAAACTTGTCAGTAGACTGGTTATTAAATTTCACAAAAGTACCACCGACCATTACATGAGGTATTCCACGAGGAGGCAGACCGTTTGTTCCTGTCGCGTAGCCTGCCATATCTTTCACCAATGATGGGTCAAATATGGTAATGTCTGCAACTTTCCCAACTTGTATACGTCCTCGTTCATTCATAAATTCAAGTCCAGTTTGTCCTAAAAATTTTGCTGATACGAAACTCAACTGGTTAACTGCGTTCATTAAAGAGATGTCGTGCTCTCGTACTAAACGTAATACCCGACTGTGCGATCCTGCTGTACGAGGATGTCCTTTAAATTTAGAAGGATCGGTGCCCCAGTGGTGTGTCGGATCAGTACTCCACATTGCGTCACTTGCAACCGACATATTTTCTTCTTCTAGCCATTCAGGGAGCCAAGCTTTACGAGAGGGATTAAATACGACTACGGATCTTCCTGGCTCTTTTTTAACAACTTTTTCGTAGTCTTCTCGATCTAAATACTTGTCTTGAACTGGGTCATACATGGTTTCGCTATAACTCATGCCAAATACATCTTCATAATATTTAGGTTGCAATAAGTCGGCTCCAATTGAAGTCGATAATGCCTCGTAGGGGTAATATTCTCCCCATACGATATGCCCTTGAGAACGAGCTGCTTTCATCTTGGTTTCAATTTGTTTCCACCCATAATCATTGTTGTGTGAATAGAGAAGTGGTGCACCTAAAGCCATTGCGTTTGTAAACAGTTCGTCGAAGCCAAGGGGCGCTTCGTTGGGTGTCTTGCTATATCCATGAAATCGCGAATGACCAGAGGTTGGACGTTGGTATTGTGCTGCGATTTTTTGAGCTTCGTACATTTCCTTAGTAGAAACGCCATCTTTGGCATAGCCGACTGTGGTTCCCACGCATAGTGCACCTTGCTGAAGATTTTCATCAAGAATTTTAATGATGGCGCTCAGTTGCTCTTCATTGGCAACGGTCACTGACCAATCGTCAATACCATCTTCGAACCTAGAAGCACCGCGCAACGTAAATAATTCATTAGCATCAACAGGGTCAGTAATAGCCATTTTGTCCATAACCATCATTCGAGCCATTTCATGAGATACGCATGTCCCGTAATTGATAGGCCATTTGCCTTCCTCTCGGTCATACCACTCTCTAATGTTCATAGCACCCACTTCATAATCCATCGCGGTGGTAACGCCATCCATCATAGCCATCTTAATATTGAACTTATTACTAGAGTGTGTGTGGGTATCAATGAAGCCTGGTGCGACAACAAGTCCTTTTACATCGACCGTATTATCACTAGGCAATTCCTGTTTACTGATAGCGACAATCTTTCCATCTCGTATGCCTACGTTTCGAACGCCATCAAATTGACACTCTGGGTCCATAACTCGGCCATTGGATAACACAGTATCAAATCGTTGGTTTTGTACGTTTGTATTGAATTGGCATTGCTCTTCTTTGTTAAAGGTGTACGCAACCTTGTCGAGAGGAGTTGAGTCTGCATTAACAGCGAAAGGCGAAAGTACCGTAGCAAAAATAGATAGAGTGAATTTGTGCATATTAATTCCAATTTGACGAGGAGAGTTGGCCATAGTTTATGCAGTTATCTCAAATCACTATTAGCATTTCACGCCAATTGAGTGTTAGGGATTAGTAGATAGTATTAACCCTCTGCAACAGAAGCATCTTGGGCTATTTCTTACAGCGTAAAAATTGCTTAGATGACCTTTACGTACCTAAGAGTTAAATATGGCGCTAAATGCTAATTAAACTATTTGGTTATTCCGTAGCATCCACTAGACCCTTTCAGCCATTCGGATGAATCAGACAATTCATGATCCGGTGACTGTCTTTTGGATTAAATAACTATTGGAGATCAAATCATGATCAATTTTTTTAACTCGCATCCAATGTTTTCTTTATCTGCAAGTTCTGTATCAAATCAGGTGGCAATGACGTCAGGCTGTTTTGACCCTAACCACGCCAATGTTAGTTCAGTCTATGAGCAAGCAGTGAATACATTTGGCGTGCTAGATAAGCAATTAAAAGAGATGAATTTAACTAAAGATCACATTATCGGTGCCGATGTCTGGCTGCTACTTAGAGCAAAAACAGAAGAAGGCACACCATACATTGCTCCTGAAGACGCCAAGCAACTGAACAAAGCATGGATAGAGTACTTTAACGATCGTCCAAAACCGACAAGTGCAACCGTTGGTGTTGGGTTCATGATTCCCACATTTTTAGTAGAAATTCGCTTTTACCTAGCTAACTGATTGCGTTTCAACTTACCGAATTCAAAGGACAACTGTCATGTCAAAACATCTTTTACGTACTGGTATGAGTAAATTACCGAAAGCAAACCTAGGATTTTTCCCCACTCCGTTACACAAGCTTGACAATATATCTAAAGATATAGGGGTAAACATCTTTATGAAACGCGAAGACTTTTCGGGTCTAGGTATATTTGGGGGGAACAAAATTCGCAAACTGGAATATCTAATGGGTGAAGCGATAAATAAAAACTGTGACACCGTGATTACGTATGGCGCAACCCAGTCAAATCATGCCTTACAAACCATAGCTGCCGCCAATAAGCTCGGATTAAAAGCAGTTGTACTATTGGTAGAGTTTGTTAAACCGAAAGAATTAAAGTCAAACTTTCTGTTGAATCATGTAATGGATGCAGATATTCGAACGATTCCCGTTGGCGATATGAATATTGAAGAAATTACTAAAGAAGTAATGGTTCAAGGTCGTGCGATCGTAGAAGAGTATCAAAGGAGAGGGCATAAAGTATTTGACTGTCCTGTAGGTGGGAATAATGAGTTGGGGTCAATCGGTGCTATTGATACCTACCTTGAAATATCAGAACAAATGCATGGGTACGGCGGAGTCGATTATATTGTTCAAACCACAGGAACTGGCGGATCGTTATCTGGATTGCAGGCCGCACGTACTGTAATGGGCGAAGACAACGCAATCGAGATTATTTCTATATCTGCTGCACCTCGAGAGGATCTAGAGCGCTATTGTTTGGATATTTCAACGATAGCCTCTGGTAGCTTAACTAAGTTAGGGATTGATAAGAACTGTACGCCTTCTCATTTGAAAGTTGATTGCAGTTTTGTTGGTCAGGGTTACGAATTACCTTCAGAAGGTGGAACTAACGCCATTCATTATGTCGCTAAACGCGAAGGAATTACATTAGATCCAACCTATACGGGTAAAGGATTTGACGGGTTACTTCATTACGTCAACTCCGGTGTTATTCCTCAAGGTTCAAATGTGGTTTTCATCCATACAGGTGGCTCTGTAGCGCTTTTCAGTGAATCTGAAATAGTAGGGGAGCTGGGTAATTCAAAGACGTCTAATGCAAATGATGACTAGTTGGTTAAGTTACCAACAGTTTCGTTGAATAGCGGTGTAGTTCGTTATTGCGCGCATAGGTAGGAGGGCTAATAAAGATTTAGCCCTCACTACGGGTCCTCTACTATCTGATTTTCTAAGGTTTCTAAAATGGTAAAACTAATTTCTGGAGCTACGCTGTTTCTGGGATACGCTCTTTTCTCGGCGAGTATGAAGCTTGGCGACTTTTTTATTACGGCTGGTTCATTAGGAGTGGACTCCGTTACGACACTGTCTAATG
Source organism: Vibrio comitans (assembly GCA_024346835.1). GTDB lineage: Bacteria > Pseudomonadota > Gammaproteobacteria > Enterobacterales > Vibrionaceae > Vibrio > Vibrio comitans. The sequence goes on along the minus strand of AP024867.1, from coordinate 1,453,209 downwards.
GGTTGACTATACTTATCGCCTGTAAGCTTTTCAGTACCATAATTGGGTGTGTAATTTTAAACAAAGTCGATAGCTTCAGCGCGTTTAAGGTAGGAACGTTAATGTTCACTGCTGGTGTGGCAATAGTGGGTGTTGGTATAGGAGGGTTAGCTTTCTCTGAGCATATGCTCAGCAAGGCCTTCATAGGCTTAGGTGGTGGTTTTATCTTGGCCACTATTAACCCGTTAACAGCTATGCTCTTTCAAGAGAAGGAACTCAGTATTGTCAGTGGGGCCAACAACGCGGCGCCTAATATAGGAATTACAGCACTAATAGTATCAGCGAGTTTGATTATGACTCAGTTACATTTGCCAATGTATCTGTTTGTAGGCATCGCTTTACTCCTTGTATTAACGATGCTTGGGTTACGCACCAAAGCAAAGCCTATCCGTCGAGATAACGCCCCCTCAAGTGGTGTACTAAATGGGGTGAAATCATTGTTTAACCTCATATTTGCAGCAGCATTTTCAGCTGTCGTAGCATTTTTTACGCTTTGCTTTACTTTTCTTGAACCTGCAATGGTTACTCCATTTTTGTTAGCGGCAATCGCAGGTAGTTTTGTTGGGACAGGATTAGCAACCATCTGCAACTATCGCGTGGTAGCCATTTCAGCATCTTTAGTTGGTGCAGTAGGTGCTGTTATATTTATCAGTTCGGGTAACGCTTACGCGGGTATGATTTGTGGTTTTTCGCTATTCTCTAGTGTCACAAGCTATATGATGCTGGCATTTAAGAGGGAAGGAGTCACGCCTGCAAGCTTAAGTATTACGTTTATGTTGCTTTGGGTGTTTAATGATCTGTTCGTCCTTGTTACTGGGGCTGTTTATGGTCGACTCTCTGCAACAGATGGGGCGACACTCCTAATTGTTTTTGCTGTAATTTACCCTTTACTGACTTTGATTTTAGTCACTGGAAAACAAAAGAACGTGGAACTGATCCCAATTAATCATAGTTAATCAGCCAAAATCTAAGTTTGTTCTTAATCTATGGAGATCAAACGACTATTGGCTTGTATTCATATAAAAAGATGGCAATTCCAATGACTGATGTTGTACCTCTAATAAAGTTAAGCTATGCAAAATCAATTGTAAAAAGATTCCTAGAACTAGATTCTAGCAATTACGCATTGGCAGAAATATCGGAACTTCCGCAAAGTTTTTATGAGTCTGATAAGGGGTTCATTCCAATAGCACCTATCCAAAATTTCTGGCAGTTGCTGGCAGAAAAATATCCTATAGACATTCTCATCTCTAACTTTAATCAAGTTATAGACGAGGTTTTTGTCCCAGACGTCATAGTACACATGAGACCATCACAGAATATTGAAGCAGCACTGAATTATTTTCCATCCGCGATGAAGATGGCAACTGGCTACACTCGAGTCGAATTGGAAAGTGATTCGCTAGGAAATGCTACTCTTCAAAGAGAATTTCCTTTTGGGAGTAGCAAAGAGACGTTATGGAGTGAGTTGTTCACAGTGTTGTGCTTTTGTCGTGTTATCCAAGCATGTGGGTTACCGAATTTTAAGCCTATTAAAATCTGCTTTCATCACACGGAACTGAGTCCTTTATTAGAATCTAGTCATCTAACTGATATCGAACTGATTGGCGGTTACTTCAGGACTGGAGTTGTAGCCTCGAATAGAGACTTGCAGAAAGATTTTAAACCTCAGATTGAAAAATGCCTTTTTTCTAGTGAAGGCAATATAAACTCATTTCAAGAAAGTGTTGTGAGCGTAGTGCAACTCTATATTGGAACTAACGACTCCATTGAAGCTATTGCCAAACTTATAAATATGTCGAAACGAACATTACAGAGAAAATTGAGCCAACAAGGTACGAGTTACAAGGAAGTACGCGAGATTGCAATGGCAAATAAGGCTAAACCAATGCTTAAGCAGGGGATGAGTTTAGCGGATATTTCAGAAGCGTTAGGCTATAACCACATATCCTCTTTCATTCGTGCTTTTAAGCGTGTTACAGGGAGTCCCCCGTCTAAATGGCGAAATGGGTAATCGACATTTAGTTCAAGGTGAAATGATTTTATTTTGAGCAATTGGCTTTGGCTTTTCATCGTTTTTATTAACTTAGAGCAGATAAACCTGACTGCCTGAAATGCACTTTGGTGCATCTAACTTAAAGCGCACAAAAGTAGTTGATTCAGCACTAACTTAACAAGTCCGCCAGAGTGGTTTTTGTCCAGGTGCGCTGTTAAGGATATTTACCGATGTAGAAGCAAGTTGCGAGCAAATTTTGTAATAGAATCATGGTTATCGATGCTATTCATAATTCTGTGCCTGCTAATTTTCCCATACATCAACTAATCCGTGATTTTCTAAATTAGTAAACTCACTAACTCATTTTTCCCATATTCGAGTCAGCCTATTGCTAGCAAGCATCTACTGCTCCTTTTTATGCGTATAATGCTTAGTAGTCACCCAATTGCTCATGGCATACTTATTTAAATGTTCTGGATAGTCATATTAATCATAATCGCGTTGTGCGTCTTCCTGCCGGGCCTGTGGGTCAAGCATGTGATGGAAAAGTACAGACAACCGGCTGATCGCTACCGCAAGCAGGGAAATGGTGGTGAGCTTGCTCGCCACCTGCTGGACAGTTTTGGCTTGGAGAACGTCGATGTAGAGGAGACCCCAGTTGGTGATCACTATGATCCGGTGGCTAAGGCTGTGCGTCTGACTCCGGACAACTATTCTGGATACTCACTAACGGCTGTAACTGTGGCCGCTCATGAAGTGGGGCATGCCATTCAGGATTCACGTGGAGAGCCGTTGTTTCTAGCTAGGCAGAAGCTCGTAAAGACTGCCATGGTCGGCGAGCGTATCGCCGGAATAATGCTAGTGGCAGCTCCTATTGTTCTACTGCTAACCCGCGTGCCGCAAGCGGGAGCGATAACCATAATAATAGGTGTTGTTTCTATGGCATTAAGTACCATGGTGCACTTGTTGACTCTTCCGGTTGAGTTCGATGCCAGTTATGGCAAGGCTCTGCCAATCTTGCAGAAAGGCGGCTACTTGCATGATGGTGACATGGTGCATGCGGAGAAAATTCTCAAGGCGGCGGCACTGACCTATGTCGCTGCCTCGTTGACCAGTTTGTTAAACTTAGGCCGATGGATCGCGGTGCTTCGCCGGTAATGGTTGCTTAATGCCAGAGGTTCAACGAATGCTATGTCATTTGTCCCAAAAAGCCTTATATGCGTATGTACCTATAAAAGATGTGATAGCTTTTAAGCTCTGTAGGGAAGGAGTAGGCAGAGTTAATCGCAAGAGTTCAATACCTAAAAAGCGACGAAAATTTAGTGCAGGTCAAAATGGTTTGATATGGGCTAGGGTACAGTGAAATATGTCTTTTTTGAGGTAGCGATAACAATGGAACGTTGTGGTCAATGTAAGCAGTTCACTAGAACCAGAGAAAATAACAAAGACCTTTGTGGAGCCTGGGAGCAACCCACTTCAGCCAAGAGGCAGGCCTGTGAGTTTTTTATGCCTAAAGGATTTAGTTTCTTTGATAAAGACTCCACTAAGAGCACTCCTAAAGAATAACGAGAAATATTTCTGCTTATTCGATGAGATCAGTGAGTTTACTTTAAAGAAGCTTCAGATTTGAAGCGAATTTGAATTAGTTTAAGGGAGAAGTTTCCTGCTTGCTTGTCCGCGATTAAAAAGCCCATCTTTTTGATATTTTGTGCAGAAAGATCAGGTGCTCCGGATAGGAGTCGTCCCCTAAACACTGCTTGAAAATCGTCGAGATGAAATTCCTTAGTCTGTGTCTGCCCTTTGCTGGTTGAGAACTCATGCTTATAGGTGACGCTGTCACTATTACTCTGTGTTGATAACCTGAGCTGATATGTCCTTCCATCGCCAATGTATACTAACTCTATCCCAATCTTGTCAGATGATAGTGGTAGTATTGACCGGCTAACAGAGCTGAAACCTCCGTTGTTTGCTAATGAAAGCCCCCCTTGAAACAGACTATGAGAACCATCAAAGGTGAGTTGTCCCTGTGAAATGCCTCCCATTACGTTGTCGTTGGTCGCCCGCCACTGTTTATGCTCGCCGTATTGGGTGAAATCAATCATAGTTTCCTCTGAAGCTGTAGCAAAATGACCAATGAACAGACACAAAAATAGGGAGGCGCTTAAGCGAAGCCCTTGCCTAAATCTTGATGCGATGCTGGGAATGGCATTGTAAGAGTCGTTAGGTGGAGTCATTGTAGTGGCTTGTTTGCTGTTAATGTAATGCACCGATTCAGAAACTCTTCATAGCTAGCCGTCTTGTCGTACTCTATCTTCAAAGACCCATGAAACATGAGAGTCACAGTGACATCCTTGAAGCCCAACCAACAGGTGTATCCGTCATAATCATGCCAGGCGTGAAGGTCTGCAAAGTTGTACTTATGGTCTTCTTTTACTCCTGACGAGCGAATGCTTTCAAACACTTTAAGAAAGTCCATAACGGTCAGGCGATTGTCCATTTTCGTTCCTTTAATTGATTCGCAGACGATATTGGGTACTTACGACTGAGTACTGTGTGTCGATCACTAGTGATTAATGAGCCTTGTGGTTAAATACAAATACAGCTGAGCAGTAATAACTAGAAAATGGTTTCCTGTCTATTTTTGATGCAGAAAAGTACGCTGATTAAAATAAACAGAAATGCAAAGTAATAGCAAAACGAAGAAAGTGACGCTAAAAAGTCTAGATGCTGCTCTATTTGCACTTCAGTATAGTTTTGAGACACTAATTTGTAGTAGTAAGCATATAAAACGCCTATTGAACCGTAGCCGAGATTAAACATCAGCCCCTTAAAACTTAATACTGTTGCCCTGTTGTGTGATTCGGTTTTTCTGTTGAGGTGATAGCTGATGAAAATGTTCATCGTCATGATAATGAATATCAGCAGTAGTACGGGAACAACCCCATAAATTGGCCATCCTAAGCTAATCCAGTAGTAGGTCGCTACGGTAGCTAACCCCGCAATCACGAGAAAGGTCTTTGGTTCAACGCTCTCCGCTAATTTTCTGCTTTGCCCAGCCAAAAGTATTTTAAGAACGCTGACTCCTGCACCTATCAAACCAAAATAGATGATAGGAATATCAATAGCACGATAATACTGACTGTTCATGGTTAAGAACATACGTGAGGTGTGCTCAAACAGGCTGTAATAGAGTAATATAAAAAGCACATAAGGAGTTGAAAGTACCCATTGCCCAGTTTTTAGCGTTAACTTTAGGCTTGCTACTGACGTGGCTAGTTTATTGTCATGCCTGGTTAATGCTTTGCTATCTTCTTGCATATTTATCGCGGCATAAATGGCAACCATGGCTACCAATAGAGTTGCAAAAACCGGTATGCGCATGATGTCTTGGGTGGTTTCAGGTTTTGATAGGCCAATAAAATGGTAGATATGAGTCATAAAATCAACATCATACATAGCTGCGCCGACAAGAGTAACGACAATGCCGATACTTGAAGCGATGCGAAGTTGAATTTGTAACACCAGTGGCCATGCTTCTTCTTTGCCATGTTCTTTTAATGTGTCATAAGCCAATGCTTCGTCAGCCCCGCTCGCCAATGCCATGGCTAAACCGCTTAAGATTCTATTAACTAAGAAAACAATGAACACCAAATCAGGGTTGCCAGTGGGCACCACCGCGATCAACCCGATCTCTATAAACATGATCACCGAAGACAGGACTACCAACTTTTTTCGCCCTAATGTGTCGGCAAACGCACCCGATGGAACCTCTGCGAGGACGATAGTCGCGGCCCACACCACGTTGAGCATCGCAAATTGTGAGAGGGTCAATCCGTAGTCTAGAAAGAGTAGGGTAAAGATGGGATAGTAGAAACGTGCAAAGTAACTGCTTCTAAACATCAGGTAGTAGCGCACATTAGGGATTTGAAGAATTTCTCTGAACGTCATGAATCTTCAGCATTTAGGACAACATACCTTTAGGTATATACCTGATTTGGTTTGATGGTAAAGGTGTTGCTTTTAAAATCTTTCCAGATTCAAGGTGAGATACGTGTGAAGCAATATTACGATGAGATTTTCGTTGGTATAAAAAACGTCACTCAGGCTAACCTGAGTCTAACTTTTTGACTGAAAAGTGCCTTGAAAAAGTATGGGTTAAATGTACTTCAAATACTTAATTAGTTTTTAGTTAACGTCGAGGTGGTAGTGAGCATTATTTACACAAGGATGAGGCATGTACATTCCAAATAAGTTCAGACAAGAGAATATAGAACAGTTGCTAGGAGTGGTAGAACAATACCCTTTTGCCACACTCACAGCACAATCAGAAGACGGTATTGAAGCTGTGCATCTACCTTTAATGTTAGAGCAAGTGGATGACAAATTACTTTTGAAAGGACACATAGCAAAAGCAAACCCACTGTGGAAGAAAGTGCATAGCGGATCCAATGTACTTGTTATTTTCCATGGGCCTAATTGTTATATTTCGCCGAATCATTACCCAACTAAATTAGAAAATGGTCGTGCTGTACCTACGTGGAATTATGTTGTAGTTCATGCAAAGGGTGCTATTTCATTTATAAAGGATGTTGATTGGATATACAGCATGATTGATCAATTGACGGCTCAACATGAAGTTAACTCACCTTATCCTTGGTCAATATCTGATGCGCCTGATGGGTTTATTGAGAAAATGTTGCCAGCCATCGTCGGTATTGAAATAAAGCTAAGAGCTATTGAGGGGCAGTGGAAGCTAAGTCAAAATCAACCCGAAGTTAACCAACAAGGGGTTGTAAACGGTTTGTCAGCACTAAATGAACCCTCGGCACTAGAGGTTGCTTCTTGGGTACGAGCACAAGGCAAATGACCGGGACGACAAGAGTTGAAAGATCATTTTTAGCGTATCGCTGGGTTTTATTACCTTGATGCATAGCTGATATACCCATTAATCATTGTTGAATATCTCATATACAGAATATCATTCTCTTTGTTGGGTTGGTTATGATGATTACACGGTTGATATTGTTCGCAGTGTTAAAAGTGAATAAATAGTCAATGAGTTGGTATCGATAGGGTATGGTAAAGTGATTAACTTCGAAGGTAGTGGAAAAAAGGCAGTAAAAGGTTCATATATAAAATCATCAGATAAACCTGTTGATGCCCTTCAGTTGGCAAATGAGATCATATTAGAACTAAAAAGAGATAACTCCCGATATGTGAGAGAAATAGCGAGCATTAAAAAAGAGAATGCGCACTTGCATAGACAGATCTCACAATCTCTATCTCCTTTGCGTTAAGGCAAGTGGGGCTTATCGCACAGAGCTTGATTGTTCACATCGAGCCAAAATATATCTTTCAAAGAGTGATAAAAAAGGCTGAGAACTTAACTGCTCTCAGCCTTTTTTAGTCATAAAATTAGAAAAATCTTATAGCTCTGAGACCGTGGCCCATACCGCTGCCAACATGTCATGGCCGAACGCGACACTGCGCTCTGGAGACCAGCCGTAAAGTTCATCAGCGTGACTGATATGATCTTTAAATGGCATTTCTACTGTGTATGACAAGCATTTAAATTGTTCAGCTACCCAGTTCGAACCAACGGTTAGGTTCGCTTTACCTGGTTCGTCTTTGTCATAGCCAATTTCATCTTGAAATTCTGGTGTGATGGTCAACAAGGCTTGTTTGAAGTGCTTTTCCAGATGAGCAATGCGCTCGTCGTAAGAGGGAATGCCTTCACTACCCGCTACGAAGTTATATGGAATAGCCTCATCACCATGGATATCTAAAAACATATCGACACCGAGTTCCAACATTCGCTCTCTAACAAGAAACACTTCTGGGCTGCGATCCATTGATGGTGTTTGCCACTCACGGTTCAAGTTAACGCCAATCCCGTTAGTACGAAGATGACCTCGAATGCTGCCGTCTGGGTTCATGTTAGGGACAACACGAATAACCACTTTGTCGAGTAGTGAGCGACCAACCGTATCGGTTTCATCTAACAGGCGTTGTAAGAAGCCTTCAATAAACCATTCAGCCATTGTCTCGCCAGGGTGCTGTCGTCCAATTACCCATACATTTTTCTTTTCGGGATTCGGCTCTCCAATAGTCAGTAGGCTGATGTCATTGTTATCTAGCGTGTGGCCTAGTGTCTCTAGCTTGCAAGCAGGGTGTGTTTGCGCGCTGTGCAAAAGATCTTGGTGGCGGTCGTATGAGTAAGGCGCGAAATACGCGAAGTACATAGAATCATGTTCTGGGATGATATCGAAGGTTAATGCATCGCCATCGAACTTAGCAGGAATGCGGAACCATTCTTCACGATCGTAAGAAGCGACTACATCGTAATCATTCCAACCTTCAGGATAAGCCGATGTTGCTAAACCGCTAATGGTAAAATGGTGATTCTGTTGTGCTTCGTTTTCTAGGCGGAAGTGGAACCATTGTGAAATATCGGTTTGGTTGTCGGCTGGAATGGTAAGTTGAATATCATTTGGTGAAGTTGCTGATACAACGTTGATGTTACCACTTTCAAAGTTACTGAAAATTTTCATTTTGATGAGTTTCTCGTGATTGAGGTGCACCTAGACTAGCACAAATTATCAGAGAACTATCACCGTCTCAGAAAACTCTATATTGACCCTAATTAAAACAAAGAAGGGGCACTGTAGGCCCCTTATTTTCGATAAAAGTTGCTTAGGCTTCACTCTTTAAAGGCACCTGATAGACACCATTGTGATTATTAGCCTTGATTGCCCCAAATAGTGAAATAAGTGACGCACAAAACATGATGCCGACCATAGGCCATAGTGATTCTTTACTTAGCAAGGCCGCGAGAGCACTAATGCTCGCAGCGGTAAAAAATTGCGTAGCGCCAATCGCAGCGGATGCGACGCCAGCGCCTTTCCCAAAGTGCTTCAGGAAGCTAGCGTTAGAGTTGGCCATGATCCCACCGTTGGCGGAAATGCTGATAACAAATCCAATGACCGCAAACCACAAGTTGCCGGGGGCAATAATCTGCGAGGCGATTAATGTTGTTGTGCCAAGCACTTGAAGGCCGATAAAGTTAACCAATAACTTTTCTGGGGAATGGTGGCTCAATAGGAATGAATTGATTCGATTTACAATCGCAACACCGATGACATTTACTAAAAAAAGCACAGAAAACAACTCTGGGGTCACACCAAAATGAATCATGTAAGCAAACGCGCCATTTGCAATAAATGTCATTAGCACAGAGAAACTAAAACTTTGAGAGACCATGTATCCCAATGCTTTGGACTCTGTAAACACGTCTTTGTAGCGTACAGAAGTTGTTGATGAAGGGCGTTTCTGGTCTTTTGGTAAAACGCGAGTAGCCATAAAGGCTACCACTAGAGCCAAGCTGCCAGAGATAATAAATATCCAATGCCAGCCTAGTATATTCATAATTGCTGTACCTACAGAAGGGGCAATAGACGGGGCAATCATGCTAATAAGCGCAATGAGCGCGAACAGTTTTGCTGACTCACTGCCTTCTGTGTTATCTCGAATTGTGGCAGGAACACCAACCACCGCAATGCCTCCGCCTAAAGACTGCAAAATACGCCATAACCAAAAACTATGAACATTTGCTGCTAATGCGAGCATGACGCTACAAAATGCAAATATCACTAAGCCAGCCACCATTACCTTCATTCGGCCAAACTTGTCAGATAGCGGGCCACCAATTAACTGGCCTATGGCTAAGCCGAATACATAAATGCTGACCGTAATTGAGATCATCGCTGTATCTACATTCAGCTCTTTGGCAATGCTTGGGATTGCGGGCAAGTAGCTATCGATGGCAAATGGAGTCATCGCAAATACGGCTGCTAGGAGCACAACGAGACTACGGCTAATAGAATTTTTCATTAATACCTCATTTATCTTTCTAGAAAGATAATAGGTGGATTTTATCTTCCTAGCAAGATATATTTCAATGAGTCGCAATCACAGTGAGTTGTCGAAAATGTCTCAACAAGAAAGCCTAGAAACAATTTTGAAGCATGGAAGAACAAACTGGCCTGAGGCGTTCGATAGCTTTAGGCCTACGATCTTGATGATTCATCGAATACACAGCCTTTTAGATGATGATTTAGAAGAGATCATTATTGAGCATGATTTACAAAAGGCCGATTTCGGTATATTGATGACGTTAAGACGTAGCGCTGAACCCTACTGTTTATCTCCGACTGATTTATATCGCTCAATGCTATTTAGTTCAGGAGGATTGACAAAAGTCCTTCGCCGAGTGGAAAAGTCAGGACTAATTGAGCGATTAGAAAACCCGGAAGATGGGCGTAGTAAATTGGTAAAACTGACTGAGCTAGGACGAAAACTCATTGAGCAGGTAGCGTTTACTCTGCATCAACAAGAGCAACGTAAATTAGATATTTTGACGACAGAAGAAAAACAGCAACTAGATAAACTCCTTAGTAAAGTGCTTGGGCATTGGGAGTGAGGGGTTTCTGTGGAACTACGTTACTGACATAAAGCATCTGAGATGATAGTCAGCATTGAAATAGGGTGCCGCTACAAACTGCTATGGCACCCTATTTTATTTATGCTAGATCAACCCACCAATGTAAATGATAGCGCCGTATATGGCCACACCAGCAAGTACTGGTAAGCCAAGGGAGCGTTTCCAATACCAAATTAGTAAGGTAAACAGTGTACCTACGATAGTCGCTATCCAAGATACAACCGAAGGTGTTGCCGGTATCAGTGATGTACCAAACATCGCCGCTATCATAGTGGGCCCCAATACTGATAGCCAGGTCGGAATATTATCCAATGATCCCCCTTGGTTACGACCTTTCATACGTCGCGACATCCACAACATAGGCAAGAGACGCATTGCGAAGGTTCCCGCAGCGATGAGCATCATGACAACCCATAGTGACTTATCCATGATCAGGCTCCTTAGTGAGTGAGGTAGATCTAACGCCATAATAGAGCAGAGCCCCACACAGCGCAGCCAAGGGGATAGCAGCGTTTGGATAGCCAACAAGCTTTAAAATTAGGGCGACCACACTTGTACCTGCAAGTGAAATAGTCCACAGCAAGGTGTTGAATTTCGGCGCGAGTAGCACTAAAAATAATGCGGGTAGCGCAAATGGCAATACTTCACCGAGTAAAGGCCATTGAGCAATAAGTTCAGCACCAGCAATGGCTCCTAATGCAGTGCCGCCAATCCAACTAAACCAGGCCAATAGAGCAGCACCAGCAAACCAACCTAGGCGTTCGCTTGGGGCAAGTTGCGGCAGACGAGTATGTGCCAGAGCGAAGATCTGATCGGTTAAACCATGAAGAAGCGCTATCCACCAGGGACTCTTGGTTAGGTAAGGCGCAATATTAGGGCCATAAACCACATGTCGAGCATTAATCAGAAGCGTCATAACCACCACTAGCCATAGCGGGGCACCAGAGGCAACCATAGCAACAAACAAGAATTGAGACGCTCCTGCGTAGATGAACACCGAGATGGCGATGGTTTCCCAAACACTGAAGCCTGATTGCAATGCAATGACGCCAAAAGAGATCGCAACCGAGATATAACCACCCATTAGGGCTAAGGCATCGGTCGCTCCAGCAATCCAAGGCTTCCATACTGAAGCTTCACTATTTGCGTTCATGAGCACTTTCCTTGTTGGCATAAATGATGGTGACGAGTAGCGTTGCTCCCGCAGTAGTGGTTCGATAAACATGTGACTTGTCGGCTGGGAAGCGATGAAAGTCACCTGCGGCTAAGTGCTTGATATTGTTTTCTTCTCCAGTTTCAATCTCGCCAGATATAACACTGATAGTTTCAACGGTTCCAAGGGAGTGTGCTTTGGAAATTTTGTTGGTATGCGGCGCGCAAGACATCCAATAAGCGTCTACTTGCGGGTCATCAGTTCCTCTTTCAATAAGCTGGACTTGCATGCCATTGTCTTCGATAGGCGTGTTAACAGAGTCAACTAAGCTACCAAAGGAAGTATCTAACTGCATTGCCAAACGCCAGATCGTATCAAGTGTAGGGTTACCACTGCCATTTTCTAGGCGAGATAAATTGGATTTCGCGATACCCGCATCCGAAGCTAATTGAGAAAGTGAGATTCCCTTTGCTAGACGTAATTGCTGAAGGTTGCGTCCCAAAACAACGAGATTTAGCTCATCCATAGACTTTCCTAAAATGTTCCATATATAGAACGTTCTATATAAGGAACGGATGAATGTCAATCAAAAGTTGGTGTTATTTTGTGCATGAGTTTGCTGTACTTAATAGTAGTTAGAGGGGCAAGTAGGGTGTTGATGTTCTTCGAGCGAACTTGGTGGTTATTGTGTGAGTCTCTATCAAAGAGATTTCTATGAGTTGATCACGGGGTAATCACGACTTACGCTTTACTATCATCATGATTTTATAGAGGTTATCTAAATGAAGTCACTGCTAGCAATACTTGGTGTATTCATTTCCACAGAGATTTTTGCAGAATCAAATATTCAGTTTCAAGCTCCGTTAACAAAAGATACGGTTCAGTTTGCTGTTATAGGTGACCTTACTGGCGGAGAAAGAAAAGGAGTCTATTCAGATGCGGTTAATGCGCTTTCGCTTATGCAGCCTGACTTCATTTTATCTGTAGGTGATTTAATTGAGGGAGGCACAGAAGAACTGGCTACGATGAATTCCGAATGGCGAGCATTTGCCGACATTACAAAACGCAGTGAAATCCCGTTTTACCCCGTTGTAGGTAACCATGACATCTCAAATATAAAAATGCGTCGTTGGTGGGAATCGCAAGTCGGGCCTCGCTATTATCATTTTAAACATCAAGATCTGTTGTTCCTGATGTTAGATTCTGAAGATTTCACAGAGCAACGTTTTAGTGAAATTAAAATCTTGCGCAACGAAGCGGTGAATCTGTATAAAACAGAGGGTGAGGAAGCCTTTGCTGAAACAGAGTATGCCAAGTTAAAGGAGCGACAGTTTGGCAAATTAAGCGATGATCAAATTGATTATTTTTTGTCAGTTCTCGAAAATGATGAAGGTGTTAAATGGGTGTTTGTTCTGATGCATAAGCCTTTATGGGGAGATGCATCAAGTGGATTTTCGACACTAGAGACCGCTTTACAAAAGTTTCCATATACCGTGCTGAACGGCCACGAGCATACTTACTATTACGAAAGTAAAAACGCTAGGGACTACATTCAACTAGGGACGACAGGGGGTGCCTTTACACCTTCAAATCGAGGATTTCATATGGATCACATAATGTGGGTATCGGTGTCTGAAGAAGAAGAGCCCAAGTTTATCAATCTAAAGCTTGATGGGTTAGTTGATAAATATGGAAAGCCTATTTTAACCAATGCGAAGAAATAGCTTATTTGTATTAAGCAACGTTTTACAAATTCGATGAATTAAAAATAGTAGGTTGCAAACGGGTCTTGAGTGCCATTAACGAGTAGTGGCATCACTAAAATATGATATTGCATAAAGAGCGCCTAAGCGCTCTTATTCATCCCTTAAGCAGGCTTGTCTCTCATGTAAAGAACTGCACTAACAACAAGGCTTGCGACAGAAATGGCGAACACTGCATAGATATTTAGGATCCATGCGAGTGTGGCTGATAGAAATGAAATGAATGAAAACATTCTACTGAATGACATTACATGACCTAGTTTTTTTCTTTTCATAACGCCTCCCAAAACTGAGTAGGTCGAGACAATAGGGGTCTCGGATTACCTAGTTATCCTCTCAATTTATGTACAATTTAACCTAAAGAAACAGGTAAATTTCTATCAAAAAAGATAGGAGTTTGAACTCGTAGACAGAATTCAACGTGAGTAGAACTCGGCATGAGAACAAGGTCGCTTAAATCGAGTAGTTTGATAGATCGAGTGCTATTGCATTGCCTAATGCTGCCAAGTAATTACTAAGATAGCATGCCTTATTTGATATGTTGGAAACTCACTTTATTCTCTTTTGTGCAGATACAAATTCACAACTAAGCTAATAGAATTCCGTTAGTTCAAACCACAGGGTAAAAATGAACATAACTTCAAAACGTTGCATCAGGCTTTCATCGTCAATACTACTCACCTTATCCTTTGCTGCATGCTCTAACGAGAAACAAGAATACGTGGGTACCGGCAGTATTACTCAAGGCGCAGCTAAGACTCTCGAAAAGAATATTTTTCAGTGTGAGAATGGACGTAGCCGAGTTGCGGGTATTGGTGAGATAACTGATGCACAGGGCAAGGTTTGGACGGTGCCGGCAGACAATAATTTTGCTTCTGGCCCCAAGGCTGTGGATTTATATGAAGAGTGCAGTGGTATTACTCCGAGAAGCATTGCCGAAGTAGATCAGAATTCAGTTCCAGTGGTAATTGTGGACCCAGATGGAGAGGAAGTTACCGGTTATATTTTTGCGGATAACTATTTTGAACTCTATATCAACGGAACACTCGTTGGTGTTGATAGCGTTCCTTTTACGCCGTTCAACTCTAGTATTGTGAAGTTTAAGGTGAGTAAGCCATACACGATAGCCGTCAAGGTGATTGATTGGGAAGAAAACCTTGGATTAGGCTCTGAGAGCAATAGAGGTAAGGCATACCACCCTGGGGACGGGGGCTTTATTGCCAGTTTTAGTGATGGCACCGTCACTAGCAAAGACTGGCAAGCTCAAACCTTTTATACGTCACCCATTTATGACCTTTCATGTTTAAAAGAAGCCAATGGACAACGTTTATCAGACGAGTGCACTACTCAAGGTACTGACAATGGGCAAGATGCTTACGGTGTCCACTGGCAGACACCGAGTAACTGGATGACCAAGGAGTTTGATTCATCGTCTTGGCCTCAGGCAACTCTGTATACGGAAGATGAGATTGGTGTAAATAACAAGAACGCCTATATGAACTTTATCGAGAAGTTCAGCGGCGCGGGCGCAAGTTTTATCTGGTCAACGAATGTTGTTTTGGATAATGAAGTCTTATTGAGATACCAAGTAAAATAGCTCGATTCTTGATTCATTGCATGATTAGTAAGGCCTGAGAGCAAAACAGCTTTCAGGCCTTATTGATTTCATAGCAGGCGGTTTATAGCACCTAAACGGAGATCAGAACGATGAAGGGATTAACTCGCAGCCGCAATCTGCATTGGGATCTCATTTCTGCGTTTAATGATGTATCGAAGCCTTAATAGCATTAGCACAGCCGCAACGGTTAAGCCCAGGAGTATCCCAATCCAAAACCCCGTTTCTCCCATTGGAGGAACTATGTAGTAGGTTAATCCAAGTATCACTCCAAGAGGGAGAGCTAGTCCCCAGTAGGAAGCGATAGCAAGCATCATTGGCACTTTTGTATCTTTGTACCCACGCAGTGCACCGTTGGCAGAGGTTTGTAGGGCGTCACTGAACTGATAAATAGCCGTTAAGGTCAGCAGGGTCGCTGCCGTGGCGGTGATGGTAGGATCTGAAGTGTATAGCCTAATGAGAAACTCAGGGAACAACAGTAGTGTGGCAACAGAGAGTAACGATACCAATCCAGCTACTACAATGCCTATCGTGCTTCGTTCAATTGCGCTAGATTCCTCTTTTTCCCCTAAGGCATGGCCGACACGAATGGTTATGCCAAATGAGATGCTCATAGGGATGACGTAAGTCAGACTCGAGATATTTAGTGCTATTTGCGCAGCAGCAACATTCTCAGCTCCAATACGTCCAATTAAAAGTGCAATGACAGCAAAAATGCTGCCACAAACTGCTATGTTCATTCCAATAGGTAGGCCTAGCTTTAATAGATGGATCATTTCTTTTGATCTTGGCTTAGCGTCTGTAAAACGAATGATGTTCTTATAGTGGTGATGACCTTTTATATAGCTATACAATAACCCAGACATCAACCAATACACCAAGCTTGTCGCATAGCCACAGCCCACAGCCCCAAGTTCAGGAAACCCAAATTTCCCGTAAATGAGAACATAGTTAACAGGGATGTTAATCAGCAGTCCAATTACCGAGACAATCATGGGTACTTTTGTATTGTTCATCCCCTCGCACAGCCCGTTAAGGGTATAAAACAACGCTATACCTGGAACACCAAACGCAAGAGCAAAGGCGTAATCACTGGCAATGGGAATGATTTCAGACGCTACACCTATCCACTCCAATATCGGCTTCGCGTTGGTGAGATAAGTAATGAGCAATACACTTGCGAGCGAGGCAAGCCATACCATTTGAAAGAACTCTACAGAGATCTTTGGGAAGTTTCTAGCACCTCTGTGATAGGCAACAACCGGAGTTAAAGCCATGATGACGCCTCGTAGCAACAACAGCACAGGCACCCAGAGACTGGTCCCTAGCGCAATAGCAGCGAGATCCGCTGGGCTTACTTGACCGGCCATTGTGGTATCGACAAAACCCATAGCTTGGGTCGCGATTTGAGTCAGAATGATAGGGATGGATAGGTGCATCAATGCACCCGATTCACGAGTAAAAAGACGGAAGTTCGTTAACATGAGATGTCTTAACACCAATATAAATGCACCAGTGATGGCAGGATGGCGATGTGCATTTTAGGGTGTGCCCGTTAGGCGGCGCCAATATAAACACGTTATTTATTTGGGTCAAGTTCTGCTGAAATGCAGGCGATTTCTAACGCCAATGCAACTAACATATTCAGTAGCTTCGCTTAAACCAATCATTAAATGTCACTAGTTTTGTTGAAAACTTCATTTCCAATATGCAGTAGGTATTGATTTTTATAGCATTTTGGGTGAGATAGTTGGTAAGGTTTACTGTCCGTATTGAAAATTTAATCACCATTTTTTATTAGTGGTATAGAGTAAATAGACTATTACAGTTGAGGTGTAGATGAATGATATAGCTGTGGAAAACGCACTGGCAAATATGAGGCTAAAATCAAGAGGCGTTAGCTTACCTGCTAGTTACCCTGTCACTATTAACTTTCATCCAGATCGTTTCACCTCAAATAATCAGCCGCTACTACTGGCAATTGCTGAACAGGGTTACTTGAAGTCGCAATTTGAGACGGGCACTAGTAATGGAGGCCTGACAGCGTTTAAAGGAGGGGAGCGCTGGCTATGGGAACAACGTGTGTTTGATGGAGCTTATGATCTTGCACCTAATACTCTCAGGCCAAAATATGGTGCGCTTAACTTTAGAGGTTATGAATTTGGTGCATCACCGCGATTTGGCTCCGCCTATTTCCAACTTAAGCCACATAGCTTTGAGCGCACCACGTTTTGCTATCCAGACAGTTTCTTTGAGCCAGACGACTTTGCTGTATCTGATCGTTTGACACCTTTGATCGAGAAAGCCAGTCAATCGAATGAAGATTTACTTGATGATTACATTGAGGCGCATATAC
This sequence comes from Vibrio comitans, assembly GCA_024346835.1. Lineage (GTDB taxonomy): Bacteria > Pseudomonadota > Gammaproteobacteria > Enterobacterales > Vibrionaceae > Vibrio > Vibrio comitans. The sequence goes on along the minus strand of AP024867.1, from coordinate 1,435,787 downwards.
ACGGTGTAGTGTCGATTAAAGAAGATGTTGAGTGTCTAGTGCTAGATCCTATCTATAGAAATACCGCTATTGAAAAGTATGCGTTGCTTCTTGGAATCCCCCTTAGATGGCATAAGGGTTATGAGCTTAGTATTGAACAAATGAGTCAGTATCCAGATTATCGTGGTCAGCAATTTATCGATCTAGCCAAACAGATAGCACACAAGGGCATGATTAACACTTTCTTGCTTGGACGCGCTGTTACTCAGCAGGGCTTTAATGAGCAAGATGTGAAGAAAATCTGGCACTACTTAGCAAGATTTGGCTATAGACAACAGTAAGTGCTTTATAAGAAATTATTTAGATTATTGTTTTAGAATCGAGTGAACACAATGTCCAAACAAGTACAGCAGCAAATTGGCAATATCGCACTAGTTGTTGAAAACTATGATGATGCGATTGAATTCTATACTCAAAAGCTTCAATTCGAATTAATAGAAGATACCGACTTGGGCGATGGTAAGCGCTGGGTGCAGGTCGCTCCACCAAACTCAAATGGGACGAACTTGCTTCTAGCTCAAGCCAGCACAGAAGAACAGCTCCAGGCGGTTGGCAACCAAACCGGTGGCCGAGTATTTTTGTTTTTGCAAACCAATGACTTCTGGCGGGATTATCAATTAATGAAGGACAAGGGTGTTACTTTCAATGAAACGCCTCGCGAAGAAGCTTATGGGACAGTAGTGGTATTTCAAGACCTCTATGGTAATAAATGGGATCTACTACAGCTACATAAAGGGTAATATTAATCTTAAAAATCATCAGGTTATTGAATGGTGATTTCCTAGTCGCACCTGTAATTTGTAGTTTGGTTTACGCTGTTGTTTGTGAAACTGCCTCGTACCTCTAAGAATCCTATTTGCTCTCCTTGATATAATCTCAAGTTGAACCAATATTTTGGAGTGATCTAGTGGGACTGGAAGAGATAAAACGTAAGATGCACAGTGGTGAAGTGTACGAGTCGCATGAACAGGCGCTGGTGGACGAACAGCTTGCGTGCATGGAGGCAATGTATGATTACAATCAAACGCGTCCATCAGAAGGTGACAAACGACAACAGATAATGCGTCGATTATTTGCTGAGGTGGGTGACGATTGCTACATCGAACCACCAGTGCGCGCTAATTGGGGTAAGCATACTCATCTTGGAAAACGAGTGTATGCAAATTTCAATCTCACTTTAGTGGATGATACGCATATCTATATTGGCGATTACGTCATGATTGCGCCAAACGTAACGATTGCAACGGCAGGCCATCCCATTGAGCCTGAAAGTCGAAAAAAAGTAGCGCAGTTCAACATTCCAGTTCGGATCGGTAACAATGTCTGGATCGGTGCCGCTTCTGTAATATTGCCTGGGGTGACAATAGGTGAAAATAGCGTGATTGGGGCGGGTAGTGTCGTAACCAAAGATATTCCACCCAACGTGGTTGCCTATGGAAACCCGTGTCGAGTGATACGTGAAATCAGTGAACGCGACAAAGAATATTATTACAAAGAGCTTAAATTCAACTAGTAGCGTTGAGGCAAAAATATGGGATTCCAAGGCACTTCTTTTCGAACAGAAGCGTTTTGTCCATTTATAGATATTAATAGCATTACCAGAGAATCTAAGTGTAAACCTCTGGCATGAATGTTGGTGAGCCTGCAATGAAGGTAACCTAAAGAGTCTGCTACACAATATTGCGTAAAGGTAATTAGCTGATTTATAGGATATTACCGCTAATTGATCAAAATAAGCGCTATCAACACATTATCTAAGTTTAATACTGTGATTTAGTACAGTTATTGCGATTTAAGATGTATACTGTTTATTTATCCAGTTTTAAAAAGGCAAAGATAGCGATTAGACAAGGCGTTATTAATAGGGAGTGCCCTTAGGTCTTGATGATATAGCGGTCTTTGTAAATGTGATTACAGTGGCTAATTTCAATACACATCTTGGAACAGCCGCGCTGACGAGTAGTTTAGCGGCGACAGCCCTGCTATCGGCAGGGCACATTGTACCCATTACTGCACTATGGTTGATACTGTTAGGTACGATAGGTGGGTTACTACCTGATATCGATTCCGATAACTCAACCTCTATGAGTACGCTCTTTCGCTTGTTTGGGGCGCTGACCACATTCAGCTTCGTAGGTCATATCTATTTGACAGTATCCATGCTGGAGCTGATTGTTTATAGCATATTTTGTTATTTATCGATTAGATACAACCTAAAGGCAATGTTAGAGAAGCTTACTGTTCACCGTGGCTCCTGTCATTCTCTGGCGTTTATAGCTATGTCCGGCCTACTTATTGTCTGGTTAGTGTTCTTACTTGGCTATAGTGATGTGACAGCGTGGCTATCTGGCGCCTTTATCTGCTTTGGTGGGGTAGTTCATCTTGTATTGGATGAGTTGTATAGCGTTGATTTGGCCAATAGACGCATAAAGATGTCTTTTGGTACCGCCCTTAAAGTATTTTCCCCGAAAAATCCTTTTATTAGCGCCTGTCAGTGCCTATTGATCGCGGTTTTATATGTGCATGGTCCTGCGTTAGATAATACTTGGCATAAGGTGAGTAATTGGAGCGAATTTCGCTTTAAACCTGATTGGCTAAATAAAGGGGAAGTTGTTCACTTCTTTGATGAAGTTATTACCTCAACTCGTAAGGCGATGAGCCAAAACACAATCTGAAAGGTTACGATTTTTGGTATGACTGTCGTCTAATGGTAAGAATTAGCTCTGCTAAATGAATAGAATAGCCGCATATCAGCAAAGTGCTTAGGATTGAATCTAAACGTCTCAATTTTCACAATGGACGCCTTTGCTCACTGACAATGAGGCAAAATCATGTACGAACTGACACTAATCCTTAGCTTAATGATGGGTGGCACGCAAAGCACAGCTGAACTAGATGTAAACACTCAATTTACGTCTTTAGAAGAATGTAATAAAGAAGGTGCAGCACTCGCGGCCAAATTAAATAAAGCCGATACTGAAGTCATTCAAGTGCAATGTGAACTAGACTAATAAACAAATAACAACGTCAATGGCTTAAATTAAAAGGACAAACCGCGGTTTGTCCTTTTTTATGGGTAAAGGTTTATTGGTATCTAACTATGCTGTGGCGCAATAGCAATAACAGGGATAGAGGTTATTGACTGCGCATCGGCTTTGTTTCGTAGGGTGGTATCAAACAATTCTAAAAGCACAGCAAGACCCACGCCCAACCCTAAACCGCCAACCAAACCCAAAATAAGATAAATGACGGTCGGCCAGTTTGATGGAGAGCTAGGTGTGAAAGGTAAATCAATGATTTTCACGCGTTTATTCTCTTCAAATACACCTAATGCTCCGGTTAATTGAGCCATTTCATATCGTTGGACAAGCTCCTCATACAGTTGGCGCTTCATTTCAACGTCTCTTTGCAGGCTAAAGATTTCTTTTACGTTGTCACCATAGCCTTGGGTTTTCTGTTCTAGCTCCGCGATCATGGTGGTTAATCGAGCCGTTTCTTCGGTGAGTGCTTCAAAGCGACTTTGAACTTGCTGAAGGTTTTGCAATTGACTCATTAGCAACGGCTGAATCGTCGTAAGGTTATTTAGGTTTTGGCTGCTGGCCATATTTCTAAGTTGGTCGGTGTCTAAAGTGGGTTGCGTGGAATTTAGTAACACTTCACGCTCTTGTTCTAAGCGATTTAGCTCTCTTTTCTTGGCTTGTACCGAGCTATGATTCTCTGTGTATCTTGCTTGTAATAGCGTTAAATCACTGCGTATTTCTATAATTTTGTCTTCAATACGACCCACAACAGGGTTAGTGCTGGATAACTGTTGATCTAAGGTGCTGAGACTTCGTTCCACACCAAATAGTTCTGCTTCTTTTTCGGCAAGGCTCTGTTTTAAGACCGCAATGCGAGCGTAACTTTGTGAACGGATCTCGGGGGTTAATGACGAGTGGACGTTAGTGTATTCAGCGAGCTTTTGTTCTGCCTTTTGCAAATCAGAAAAACGTTTTTCTATATGTTCGTTCAAAAAGGTACTTGAGTCGCGAATTGAAGAACGCTCAGGCGCTAACAATTGCTCTATAAAATGGCGACTTACTGATTCAAGAAGCTCTTTCATTCCATAAGGGGAAGATGCGGAGTACTCGATCTTTAGAAGATCTTTACCTTGCTGAACCACGTTAAGATTTGCCGCAATCTTTGCCATCACCTGGTCTTTCTCATAGTCAGAACTGCTTTCATTAATTAGACCCAGTTCTAGTGCTACGGTCGAAAGTACGTGACGACTTTTTAGTAGTGTTTTTACCGCGTTTAAGCGGTCATTCAGCATGGTTGATACCGCAAGGTCCTGAAGAAACGGGTTCATTTTGGCCGTTTCTTGTATAAGCATGCTGGTATGTGCTTTGTACTTTGTCGGGGCCAGTTTGGAAACACCAATGGCCACTACCGGAAGGATAAGAGCCGGCAGCAGTATGACCCAGCGACGTCTCCAAGTACTCACGATTAATCCAGCAATGCGCAGCTTAAGTTCAATCATAATAGCTCCAATAACCAGTCCACGAACTGCGAACGTTGTTGCCAACTTTCGTTTTCAACACTACGACTATGACAAGGGGTGAGACTCTGGTGACGACTTAAGCATTCAATGAGTTGTTTACTGTCTTTAACCATATTCACTTGGTCTTCAAAGTGCTTTAGGGCAGGGAATTTCGTGGTAATAATAGGGGTTCCGCATGCCACGTACTCCATTAGCTTTAATGGACTGCATGCTTTGATTTGGTCATTGAGAATAAAAGGTAAAAGGCTTACGTCCCAATGCTGGGAATAGCCGGGTAGTTCATGATGAGGACGAGGTCCAAGTAAATGAATATTGTCGAGATGGGCAAACGGATTATGGCTTAACTCGTTGTTGCCAATAAATACAAAATTCCAATCGGGCATCGCTTTCGCAGTCTGATTAATCAGATCGTAATCTAGCCAATTAGAAAGGCTGCCATAGAACCCTGCGATAGGTTTGCCCTTAGGAAGATCTTTCGCACGAGGTGCCGGTGTGGAAAAACGTTCGTAATCCACACCGTGTCGTAATAGTTGAGTTTTACAAGCGGGGAAGCGCTGCTGCATGGCTTCACTCGCGGTTAGGATAAGGTTGGCTTTATCGGTAAGCTTGCTTTCATGATTGATGACCGTTTTATGGTCAACGCCCGCCAATGCACCAAAGTCATCACCGCAATAATACACCACAGATGACTCATTGATATGACCACACAAATCAGCGGCTGTTGGCAATGAGGTCCACAGAATTGGATCGTTAAATTCAAGGCGTTCTAATGTCGGTGCTAATTGCGATGTCATCCAAGCTTTAGCAAGCTTTCGTTCCCATGCAAACCTTGGCGCAGGTAGTGTTTTCAGACTGATTACTTTCATGTTATTAGGAATAGTCTCAGCGTTTGCCATCGCCACTTTGCTGTTTCTAGAAAACAGTTTGTTATATACGCGCTTCATATCAGTTGTGGATAGGCGAGGTCTACGCAGGCCAATTGAATTAACCCAAAGAATGCGTCGCTCAGGGTTCAATCGAGTAATGATGTGCTGAGTGCTAGAAGGAAGACCGCCAAAGTCTTCACCAAATACAATAAGATCACGCATGCTCGCCTCCTTGCTCACAATTAGTCTCTTGAGATATATATTTGATTACTTTTGCCGGAACGCCCGCAGCGATGACAAATGGTGGAATGTCTTCTGTGACCACACTGCCTGATGCAATGACAGCGCCTTGGCCTATAGTGACACCTGACTTCACAATGCAGTTTGTACCTAACCAACAGTCGCGCTTTAAAACAATGTCGCCAATCTGATTTATGTCATCAGGTTCGCCCTTAGCTCGCTTTCTTGCATCTAGTGGATGCCCAGAGTAACCAAATAGGTTCGCTCTGCCGGCAATACGCACGTTGTCTTCAATGACCACTTTAGTACCAACGGCGATGGTGGTTTGCCATCCTATACCTACGTTGGAGCCGATGATTAAGCTTGGATTGCTAGTATGAGCACTGGCACTGAATGTGGTTTGTCCCGAGATACGGCAACGATCGCCAACGGTGATAGATAGGGGACCAGACACAAAGGGAATACCTCCGTATAGATACAGTGCTTTACCAGAGTTCTGACAGCGGCCACGAAAAGCTGGTGTTTGGAAAAGAACGCGCAGGATGAAGTTAAAGGTATCTCTGAAACAAATATATAAGGTGTAGATAAGCTTATTCAGTGCTACCGGATACCGGATATCACAAACGCGTATTGCTTTCGCTAGCGAAAAGAGTTTTTTCCCCAATGGGCTTTGGTTGGTTTTAAGTTTTTGTTTTAGCTGATTCGCATCTAATACGTTCATGGCAACGTTCCTTTGTGCATTTAAGTGAAATGATTGTGTCAATTTGCACTATCAATTTCACTTTCCTTATTTGGGTAATACACAGAACGTGCCAAAAATATAACTCAATAAAAACAAACACTTATATTGGTGCTATTTGACATTCTCAATTTGAGAATCGTTTTGAACAATGCTTGAGACACAAATAATTAGTGCAGCAAGTATATAGATTGGCCAGACGAAAGCCTGAGTAAGAAAGGTGCCGGATACGATAGTACCAATTAACCCAGCAAAGACAGCGTTAGCCGAGCTCTCTAGGTACGGGGAAGCAGTGGGTGATGCCTTAATGCAATCAAGAGAGTGTTTGGCTGTGCGAAGCAGTGAGACAATTAATGCGATAAACACAATGAGACCTAAGAACCCAGTTTCTGCCAATACACCAAACCATGTGCTGTGTACTGCGTGATTCAAGCCGTCCCAGTGCGAACTGTAAAAGTAATAGTTAGAATAAAAGTTATTGATTCCTACGCCAGTTAAAGGATTCTCGACTGCCATTTTTGCCGCTGCCTCCCAGGCATACAAGCGGCCCATTGAAGAAGAATCTATCCCTGCCTCCGCAGCGCCCCCAGATGCTCGATCCGAAATTCCCGCTGCTAAGTACAACAAGGCTAAACCAACACTTCCCACGCTAATAAGTAAAACTTTTGATCGAACAGCTTGGTTAATATAAACAGCGTACACCGCTACCATACCAAGTAATCCGCCTCGACTTTGCGTAGCGATTATGGCCATGGAAAGGAGTGCTAAAACCGTAAAGCCCATAAAGCGACTGATTTTTGATTGTCGATTATTGAAGAAAAAACTGGCAGAAAAAGCTAATGGGAACAGCAGTACTAGCGCTAAATCGTTGGGGTCACCTAACATAGAGCCAAGCTGGCGTCCTATCGTTACTCGGGACCCTTCTACTAATCCAATACCGTTCACAGAGTTAAACAGGGCAACACAGGCCACTAGGCAACCTGCGGCTACAATGGTCCAGCATATTTTCGACAACTGTTCCTTAGTGTTGATAATCCAAATGATAGCTAGGGTCATCAACATGATTTTCCAGTAGATCCCTTTAAAGGTTGATAGTGCCTCACCCCGATTTGTCGCAAATGCTAAACCGATAGCAACTAGGGCCCAGAAAATTACGAGCCATTTCATAGAAGGGTGCCAGTAGACTTTAAGCTGCCTGCTAATTAGCGAGTGCCAACACAAAGAGGCTAAGGCGCCAAGAGACAATAACAATGGGATTTTAAATGGCATTAAAACTGGGATGACTTCGTGGATTCTAAAAAAGGAAAACACAACGAATAGGGTTACGAACCAGAACAAGTGCTTTACAACGACTAACACGGCAATAGGCAGTAAACATAGGGCAACCCCAACTGCCGGGTGAGGGATCTTCCACCAGATTAATGCAATAACCAGCGTAACAGCGACGGTTGCAATGACACTCGGTGCGGTAAGTGAGTTGGCGGAATGATTGATTAACCTAGTCATTACACACCCACCTTTTTAGTTTGGGTATGTTTTGGCAACTCTACAGTGTAAGTCGCAAGGAGTAGTACAAATGAACAGGCTAGGGAGCTAAGGCCTTGAAGAGTAGAACCCAGCTGGATAGCGACTAATCCTGCGAGGGTAATCACTGGGTAAACACTTAACCGTAGACTGCGGTATGGCAGAGTGCAGTGGCACTGAGATAACTTGTAGAGTATTAGTGCTTTTATTAGCTGAGCTACCCCTATGCTCAGCATTATGGACCAGATCCCAAAGTGATAGGTAAATCCACACCATATTAAGGTCACTATAGTCGTCCAAAGATTAACGGTTAAGATTGTCTTAGTTTGTTTGCTTTGAAGTAGTCCTAGGTTCAGTAATTCCGCGAACTCTTTGCCTAACACCATGAATAAAGCACCGACCAATAACTCACCCGCAATCGCGTAATCATCAGTTAAGGCAAACTCCAACAGCCATTGCCCGAACAACCCAATGAATAAGGCGAGGATACATACGTACATGATGCCTAGCTCGGTTGTTCTTGCTGCTTTGTAAGGATTACTCTTTGCCACCATAAAGCGCTTTGGCATCCACCACATACCAAAAGGTTGAACGAGAACGCACATAGCTAAAGCAAACTTTGCTGCGACGGCATATTGTCCCACCATTGCTAGAGATTCCCCCTTAAGCATTAACCAGCGCTCAGCGCCATTGAGGCCAAAGGCGACTAAGCCCGATAACATCAGGGGTAATGAATAACGCAGGGTAGTGTTGATAAATTTCGTGTTTGGAAGGGTTATGCTGAGATTGCTAGCATGGATAAGTAACAGTAGTTGAATGAAATGGGCAATAAAACCTGCGGTAAGTACCCCAACGACGCCATAGCCTAATTGCAATAAGGTTAAGACTAGCGCTACTTGAAACAAGCTGGTGGTGATGCAGATTCGGCAAAACGCTTTGACTCTATCTTGCATTCTTAACCAAGCTAAAGATATGGCAATAGCGCCTTCTATGGTCAAAGAGACCCAAAGCACTAACACTGCTTGTCTAGAAATTGCCCATGTTTCCTTCCATTCAAGTGACAACGTCACTATGAAACCTAAGCAGGCGAAAGAAACGGAGACTAGTAAGGTTAAGGTGAATAGGTTACTTGCTGTTCTAAGTCTCTGATTTTTAGTAGTTTGTTCTGCGCAGTATCGGTATAGCGCTTCGTGTAAGCTAGCAGACAATAAAATACCGATGAACGACGCTGTAACGGCAAGTAATTCCAATTCACCTATTTGAACTGGAGATAAAAAGCGTGTAGTGATTGGTAACATGATCAGGGAGAGCCCTTTCATGAAAAACAAAGCAAACGCATAGCCCAGCATCTGTTTTTGAGCATCCGAAATTGCAGCGAGTTTCATTGCTGTTCTCCCGGTTTTATTTCAGAACATTGTTTTAAAGACGCTTCTTTCTCGCTGCTGCCTTGAATCGCATGTGCAATTTCACGGTAGGTATTACTTGCCAGGTACTGTGTTGCTACTTTTTGACCTTGCTTTGCTACTTCTTGGTATTGGTCTAGGTTATCGGCAATGCGAGTCATGGTTTGACTTAAGCTTTGCGCATCATTTGTGGCGTATTTGATGCAGTTTACGTTATGTTGTAACTTCTTGTCCCAGAATGCTTCGTCGCTTGGGATGATAACAATAAGTCCAGCTGCAAGCGCTTCTAGAGTCGATAATCCAAAGGGTTCGTTGATGCTGGTCGAAATATAAATATCTGATTTCGCTCTTATTTCATCTAGATTTTTCGGTTCTTTATGCCATGAAGTATTCGGCAAGTGTGTGTCCACAGTGGATTGCTCCGCCTGTGAATTTTGAGGCTTGATATAGCAGATATTGGTTGTGAACTGTGAGTTGCTTCCTGCAATTTCAATTGCCTGCTTAAGAGTATCTAACCCTTTCCATTTTAAAAGCGATGCTGCCCAATAGAAATTAACAGTGGTTCTGTTACTGGAAAATCTATGAGTAGATGGGTAATCATTTTCATCTAAACCATTGGTAAATTCTCTGAAGCTAATAGGAAGCGCGTCGGTTTCCATGCACAGTAGCAAACTTGGTTTAGCTGATGCCAAGTAGAAAGTTGGATGACCTTGGCTTAGACACCACTTTGAGCTACTACTTTTACCGACAGGGCCATGGATAAGTTGCAGCAAGCCTATGCTGAACATTTTAGAAACCATGTAACCAGAAAAATCAACGCCGGGTCCTGATGCCATAAGCATAGTGCTGGGTTTTTTCATTCTGCTCATCATGACACAAACTGTGAACAGGAAAAAACAAAGAGTTAGGTAGATTTGCTTGGCCCAGTACCCAATTCCTTGAGTTTGAATAGCAAGGCATTCTGGCATGGCTAAAGTTGTCACTTTAATCTTGTTGCTTTTACTCCAACTAAGAGGCGAGGCGCTAAGCACATGAAATACAGTCAGCTCGTCAACTTGCTTAATGGCGAGCTCTGTAGCGACTTTTGAGCCTCCATGATAAGGAATAGGGTCGAAAACGATACAGTGATTAGGCTTCATGAGCTTCCCTTACTGTTTTGCTTTCTGACAAAAATCGCGTTCTAAAGAAAGTGCCAAATGGGCGAAGTAGGGAGCTAAACCATGATGCCCAGGATTGGTTTATGCCATCTTCTATTAATTGACTATAAATAGACTCTATATGACACGTATTCTGTTCAAGTGAAAAACGCTGCTGGGCAACTGCCTTACCTTGAGTTGCCATGACTTGACGAGATGCTGGATTTTGCATGAGCTGACTGACTGCATTAACTATTTGTTGGATCTCGTTATCACCATTTTCGTAAAGTAGTCCTGTTGAGTTGTGCTCTATGACTTCACTTATGCCTCCAACGTTTGGAGCAACGACGGCGAGTTCCGCTAAAGATGCTTCGACTAATACTAATCCAAAGGCCTCACTTCTTGCACCACTAATAAAAAGGTCGCAACCACCAGCAAGCCAAGCATTAACGTTAGATTGTTCACCGACGAGATGAACTCTTGATTGCAGATTGAGTGACTCAATTTGCTTTATTAGATTCAGACGCTCGCTCCCTTCTCCAATAATGATGAGGTGATGCTGTTCCTGGCTACTGTTTAAGAGAGCAAGAGCCTGAATGAGTTTATCGAAGCCTTTACGTTTAATAAGAGAACCTACGCTGATAAGTACCTTAGCGTTGGATGGGATATTTAATAGTTCTCGAACATTAATCGGTTGGCTTAGATCGATATTTGGAACGCCGTTATGAACCACAGTGAGATTTTGCTCTGGATATCCTTCGTCCAATAATGGCGCAGCAACGGCGTGGCTAACTGCTACTAAGCGCTGTGCAGAGTGCAGTGCAAGAGTAAAGCGGTCATGTAGGTTATAAGGGCTATGAAGTTGGCACATCATCGGGATACGTTTAGCTTTGGCTACAAAAGTCATCCACTGACATGGTGCGCCGCTGTTAACATGTATTAGGTTGATATTGTGCTCAGAAATGAGCGTTGAGGCTGTGTTATACAGCTCGAACAACGCCTTTATATTAAAGGCTGACTGTTGAAAATTGATCACTTCAAAGCTTGATGAATGTACTGCAATTCCCTTTACTGTTAATTCACGTACTAGTACTTGATTGTTAGTCCAAACCACAGGTCTGTAACTAGGAGATAGCGAATTAATAAGGTTTAGAAGACACGCTTCACTGCCTCTGATCCAATCCTCGCCGTAGTGCACAATAAGTAGGTTAGTCGTTGGGTGCATTCCTTTTCTCCCTAACAGTTTGAGATGGTGCCTGATAGGAGTACTGCAAATAGAATGCCAGTTTTAAGTGATTGTTTTAACGCAATGTTTAGTATTCGAAGTGTTTATTCTCAAATTGAGAATCAGATTGACTGGCTCTTAGAAGCAGAGGAGGAAGGGATTAGATGCTTGGAATAAAGAGGGAGGATTTGCGGCACGACAGCTTCGGTAGAAAATTGTGACTCAATGGTCTCTTTTGCGTTTTCAGCTAGTGTTTCTCGCTCGCTGTCCGTGGTGTTGAGCCATTCGTCTAGAAATAGAGCGAGTTCTTCTGTGTTGTCAGATATCCAACCATTATGGCCGTGGTCTATTAAGCGCTCTAATGCACCAATGTTAAGTGTTAGTACTGGAATGCCTCGTGACATCGCCTCTAGTGCCGTCATTGGCAGACCTTCATAGCGAGAAGAGATGACCAGTAAACCAATGTCACCCCAGCAGTGATTCATGTTAGCTTGAAATCCTAGAAACCTAACATTGCTAATATTTCGATCTCGAAGGTCATCTATCATAGGGCCATCGCCATACAAATAAAACGCCACTTCAGAGTGCTCCTGAGCTAGATCTAAGAAGCGGTCTGGGCCTTTTTCATGGCTTAAGCGTCCTACAAAAGCAATTCGTTTTCCTGAGCTTTGTATTGAGCCATCTGTTGAAACAAAATTGTTTAGAAATAAGCTCTTTACAGGAAGTCGAGCTTGAATCTCTGGGCTTACACAAAGGCTGTAATCTGATAGAAAAGAACTGTAGCGATCTAGCCAGTCATATAGGCGAACTTTTCCTTTAGGGACTTCTCCTGCGTGATAGGTGCTTATCTGTTTTGTTTGCTCTGTGGTGGTTTTTACAGCGAGTTTGCTGATGATGCTGGCTTTATAACCGTGCGCATGTACGGCTATTGGATTAAATTGGGCAATGGCTTTTCGTAATTGAAAAGTTTGCCTAATTAATGAGTGATGACTTTCTTCATTGATTAACGAGTGGAGATAGCTGTAAGGGATATTGTGTTGTTCGAGCTTGGCTATGATTGCGGATGGCTGTTTAAAACGAGTAACTAGAATGACACGTAAAGGCACTTTATAAAACGCTATTCCTCGCGCTAACTCTAGTACGTGGGTTTCAATGCCACCAAAGGTAAGGCTGTCTAATAACAGCCATACCTCTTGGGGATTAATAGGATCACTCGCTGACTTGTAAGTCATCTTCTGTTTCCCACTGTTGTTTTTTACGATAAACAGTAGATGGGCTTAGCTCAAGCATCACAGCGGCATTTAATACATTGCCATCACATACCTTGATGGCGTTTTGGATCGTTTCTTTTTCAACTTGCCACATAGGTCTTACCGCGAAGGTGTCAGTTCCTTCAGTATTTACTGAGCTAGCAGCTTGTATCGTCTCTACGGGCACAGTTTCTTCCGTGGAAGCTAAGTTCTCGGTGGGTGGTGGTGCCACAATTGCTGGTGGTGATTGTTGAGCAATAACTGCAGGAGATGGCGTTGCTACTGCTACAGGTTTAGCTGGGTTAACTGCGTTAAGAGGCGGGGGAAGTTGGTTTGCTTCAACCTTAGTGCCATCATTGAGAACCACAACGTTTCGCATGATATTTTGCAGTTGCCTAACATTGCCAGGCCAAGGGTAAGCCTTGAGGATTGATTCCACCTCTGCAGATAATCCAGTAAACCCTTTTCCATCTTGCTTTGAGTAAAGCTTCACAAAATGCTTTGCTAGAGTAGCGATATCTTTGTCTCTTTCGCGCAAAGGGGGAAGCTCAATTGGGATTACATGCACTCGATAATAGAGATCTTCACGGAAGCGACCAGCCTCAATCTCTTTCAGAGGATCTTTGTTGGTCGCGCAGATGATTCGCACGTCCGCTTTTAGTTCTTTGCTACCACCTAGCGGGGTGACACTGCCGGTTTGTAAAAAGCGCAGCAGCTTTTTCTGCATCTCAAGTTCCATTTCGCACAATTCGTCGAGGAACAAAGTGCCACCATGGGCTTGCATTGCTGCGCCTTTTCGGTCGGTTGTCGCGCCAGTAAAGGCTCCTTTAACATGCCCAAAGATCTCACTTTCCATTAAGTCTCTTGGGATTGCACCACAGTTAAGGGCGACAAAGGGTTTATCAGCGCGCTTGCTCTGTTTATGTAGGGCTTCTGCACAGACTTCTTTACCGGTACCACTTTCACCGTTAATAAATACGCTAGCCGTGGTAGGGGCTGCAGACTCAATGATCTTGTAAACGGCTTGCATAGGTAAGCTAGAGCCGATAAAACCGTGGAAGTTAGGTCTATCAAACTTAGTCTCTAACTTACTAACCAAACTTTCTAGTTTGGTACGCTTGAGGTGCAGCGCTACTGATGTCTTTAATCTGTCCGCGGTAATTGGCTTTTCGAGAAAATCGTCTGCGCCTTTTTGGATCAGATTTACGGCAGTATTCACCGAACCGTGAGCGGTGGCGATGATCACAGAGCAGGGGATTTCATTTTCCTTTATCCAATCAAGTATCTCCTCCCCGGTGGTGTCGGGAAGCTTGAGATCAAGAATGACCAATTGCGGAGCATGATGCTCTATAAATCGCTTAGCATCCTTGCCTGTCTCTACATGAAAGAGATCGTATGGCTCGTCTTTAACATACTGTTTATAGAGTATGGCTAGTGAGTTAGAGTCCTCGACTAGTAGTACTTTTGGTTCCATCAAACGTCCTTTTAAACCAATGACTTACTAATTTATAGGCTTTCTTTTAGGCTTTGCAACGCTTGTTGCGACTGAATTGCCAAATCTTTGAGTAAGGCACCGTTTTTTGATGCCTCAGAGTAATCTTGTTGCAAACAGGACTGCTCAACCGATTTTGCCATCTTGCCAAGTGCTGCAACGCCTATGGCCAGTGAAGTACCCGCTAGGGTATGTGTTTCAAATTCTAAGGTTTGATAATCTTCTTCGTCTAATGCTTTGTTGATGACCTCTAAGCGTGCGTGTGATTCTTCCAAATAGCTGTCGATGAGGAGTGGAAGGATCTCGATGCTGGTGTCGCTAATAATTTGATCGATAACTGCGTTGTCTATAAGTAGTTGTGATGGCACGACAATGACTTCCTTTTCTTGCTGTATCTGCTCTGCACTTTGCAAAGGCGTAGCTTTGTAAAGAGAGTGTAAAAAGCGTCTTAACATTTAGTATTCCTTTTATCGCCCTATATTTCTAGTTTTTGTTTCACACTATTTACGTGATCACACTGTGTGATTCAGTATTGAGGCGCTTTTAATGATGTTTTTAAGTGGTTGTTTTATAAATGATGGTAAAAATCTACGTCGATTAATTATGCTTTCTAGCTGTTGGGATAGGGTTTGTTGCGAGTATTGGTTGATGATGATCCCACACACATTAGCATTGGCATCGTCAAGATAACTAAGGGCGTTTGACAGTTCTTCTTTAGTCGTTGCGCCACCAGTGACTGTTAATAGCGTAGCTTCACAGGCGTTGGCAATCACAGCACTAGGCAACTCAGATTGACGGCTGTTAAGAGCGCCAGCATCGACTATGATTCGATCGTAATCGCATAACCAATGTTCCATCTTTTGGCTAAGGGCCCTTGGGTCGCGAAAGCCAATTTGTTCGGATTGTGTCGTCGGTACGGAGCATCCTGAAAACAGCTGCATAGTGGATTTGTTTGCAATCCAGTCTTCGCCGGCATCACAAGGTAACAAAGCAGGTTCAAAAGCGGGGTTATCGAGGTTTAGGTCAATGAGTAATGTTCGGTAACCCGCTAGCATGTAATGCTCAGCTAGTGTCGAAGCAAATCGAGTGACACCGCAACCCGGTTTATCACCCGTGATACAGATACTGCGCGTCTTAGCTAATTCAAGTTTAAGGAACGTCTGTTCTAGCTCTGGGTATAGACGGTTAATGCTCATTACAACGCTCCTATTAACACAATGGTAGTCGCTATCTTTAACACATCATCCAGTCCGTTTCGGGCTTTCTCCATCAAACTCTCTCTTTGGTGAGGGATATAGACAGTGTCTCCAGCGCGAATTACCGGCAGTTTTCTAAAGTTGGCTGTTTTGCTGAAATCAACGAGGTCAAATACTCGCGCTTGGCTTTGGCAGCAAGACATGTTTACGACACTGATTTTCTCAAGGTAAGCTTGCTCACTTGGGCCGCCTGCTTCAGCAAGTAAATCTAGGATGGTCATGTTGTCATCAAACACGTAGCGACCTGGGTTATTCACTGCTCCTAGCACGCGAACGGTGGATTCTTTAGAGCGGTCTAGCCAGTTCTTGTCTTTTTCAGGAATATAAATAGTGTCTCCCGTTCTTACTACTGGAAGCAGTGATTCATCGCCTGTTTCAAAGTAAAGAGATAGGTTGAGTTTGCTCACGCGAGAGTAGCTTTTGTCGCGATGTGTGATGCGAATGTTGTGAATGTCTGCTTCGCCCGTTGGGCCATCTGCTGCAGATAAAATGTCTAGAAAATGCATCTCTTTGGTAAAGCGGTAACGACCAGGTGCATTTACTTGACCAAATACATAGATAGACGCTTCGGACTTTTGACGTACCCATTGTGATTTGTTGTCCGACGGGTCTTGAGGTAAGTCATGAACGCGTACAATTGAACCTGCTGAGATAACTGGAAGCTGCGATCTCTTAGCACCATTGCGAATATAGGCATCTAAATCAAATACTTGAACTTTACGTTCGCTATCTACCACTTCAATGGTGGTTGTATCTGCACGCAGTGTAGGGCCGCCTACGTGAGCTAGAAGGTCCATAAGATCCATTTCGTCTGACCATTCGATACGGCCTGGACGAACCACCTCACCAATGATATTCACAGCGCGGTCAGGAGAGACTTTTAACCAAGACTTTTCGTTCATGTCGGTTTTTTCTGGAACGAAGATCGCGTCTCCATTCTCAATCTTTGGTGGACGCACGCCACCAATACCTTCAGTAAACGCGGTAAGGTCAAAGCGGATGACTCTGCCATTAGCTTTGATTAGTCGAATTTGACGTGATTCTGCGAATCGAGTAGGGCCGCCTGCGTTGGCAAGAATATCCATAAATGTAGCGCCAGGCTTGCCTTCGAATGCGCCAGGGGCAGCGACTTCGCCCATTACATAAACCATATTAGCGCCAGATTTGATTTCTTCTTCCATTTTAGGAACGAACACAATTGAACCAGGGTTTAGCTGTGGCAACATAGAGTCGTCACCGCTGTCTAGGTAGCGCTTTAGGTTGAATGTAGTAGGGTTGTTGCCCGAGATAACACGAATTTGCTCAACACTTGCGTAGCGCGTTACGCCACCAGAGCGCATGATGATATCAACAAGATCTGTGTCTGCTTTAAAGCTAAAAGAACCCGGAGCATTCACTTCACCAAATACCTTGATAGCTTTACGTGAGTCTCCGCTGTCGCCAGCATTAGCAAGCTTGGCAGCGTCGAACTCTTGCTCGATGTTGCCCACCATAGGGGAGGCTGGCACAAAGATAGTGTCTAGAGATTTTAGCTTTGGCAAAGTTGAGTCATCGCCTGAATCCAGAAATTTTTTGTAGTTAAATTCTTTGGTTTCGCTACCACGTTTGATATGCAGTTTGTTTAGCTGAGCGCCTGGACGAATGCCGCCTGCCGCATAAAGCGCCATTTGCACTGTTGATGATTCTGGAAGGGTATATTCACCTGGTGAGCGTACATAACCTTGTATCGACAGTAGGATCTGACGTTCTGCTACGTAAATACTAGCGTTTGATAGGTCGCGAAATACTTTACCTAGTGCGTCTTTAACGACTTTTTGCAGTTGGTCTTCCTCATAACCCGCAACATAAGTTGGGCCAACTTCTGGAAGTGAAATTCGGCCTGATTTGTCTACCTGAAAGCCCTTGTTTAGCGACGCTTCCCCAGGAAGGTTAACTTGAACAAGGTCACCAATCTGTACTGGTTTTGCAAAGACAGAAAAGCTGATGCTAACCATTAGAATAAGTAGAGCCTTAAAGATGTTCATAGCCGCCTCCTTGCGCATTAGTAGATACAATATCTATGCTAACGCGACGGTTGGTTAGGCGAATTGCGGGTGTATCGCCTTCGGTAAGGGGTAGGGTTTCGCCTACAGAAAGGGTTTGGATTCGGGCTGTTTCTAATCCGAAAATAACTAGGTAGCGCTCAACTTGCTTGGCGCGACCCATTGCTAGCTTTTCGTTGTACTCAGCACTACCTGCCATATCAGCATGGCCAGTAACACTCAGTTTTAGGTGTCTGTGTTGTTTTAAGATACTGGCCGCTTCTGCAAGATGGCCCATGTATTTTGGGTTTATTTCGGTAGAGCCCACAGCAAATTGATTATCTACGTTAAGTAGGTCAACCAACTGAGTAATGATGGCTTTATCGCTTTGGAAAGACGCATTTTGCGACGGAGGTACACACTCGGTTTCGCTAGTCACATAATCCAGTTGCAGTTCCAGTTTATTAAGGTTCTTTCTCAAGATGACGATGTCATTGGCTGCATCAAGAAGAAGACCGCCCTCCAGCTCTCTTGCAATGCGCTTCTCTTTTGTTTCAGCCTGTACTACCGATGCGGGAAAACACCACTCAGCACCTTGATTGATAAGGCTATCAAGTTGCAAACGTGCTAAATGAAAGTCAAAGCGTAGACCGTGTTCCGGGCCTAATGGTTCTTCAGGAAATACGGGAGAGAAATCAGACATAGCGGTGTATTCACCCATACCGCCTTGGCCCTCGTCTGGGTAACTTGAACAACCAGCCATTACTAATGCTGCTAGTAATGTAGTGCTTGCTTTTAGTTGGTTAGTCCATTTCATTTTTTCTCTCCTGATTCCCATGTAATAACTGTTCACGTCCATGTGAATAGCGATTAGTGCTCAAGTTCTGCTGTTTGAGTTGTTAGTGGAATGGCTTGTCCAATGCGCAGTAGTTCCATCATTTTTTGCGGTTGGCCATGAACATTCTTGATGCTCATGTTGCGATCGCTTTCTACTAGGCGCTTGTATAGGTAAACAATCGCGCCAATGCCTGACGTATCCATGAAATCCACGTGCTCTAAATCAATTTCAATTTGAGGGTGGTTATCGTCGGTTAGTACATCGTCAATGCAAAGTTGTGCTTCCTTGCTTGATTGAGCATTAAAGTCGCCAAATACCGCTAGAGTAAGTAGGTTTTCACTTGATTCAATTTTGCGTAGTTCCATGATTTTCTCTCCGTTTAAGAATCGCTTCAGTGAGCGTACTTAGTAGATAGCAGGAACCGTGCCAAAATATAAATGCATTAAAAACAATCATTTATCTCCCCGTGTCAAAATGAGAAATGGTTTTTCTTAAAATGAGAAAGGAAATTGATTCAGTTAAATTGAATGCAGAATGAAAAAAGGCTCACGTATAGTGAGCCTTGGTGAGCAAATCTTGATGGGTGAAGATTGTTTAGTTATGACACCATTTGACGAGCATGTTTTGAATGTCCGCTGAGCGATAGGGCTTGGTCAGCACGTCATCCATTCCACATTTGAAGCACATTTCTCTTTCTGTAAGAGTAGTACTGGCAGTCAAAGCGATGACGGGCATTTTCATTCCCAAAGCGCGAATCTTTTCTGTAGCCTCAAAGCCGTCCATTTCAGGCATGCGGCAATCCATCAGTATCATGTCATAGGATTTGCTTTGAGAAGCTGTGACCGCTTCTACACCATTATTGGCAATATCCGGTTTGATATTGAGTTTAGAGAGCATCTCATTGATGATTATTTGGTTCATACGAATATCATCAACGACTAGCACAGATAAGTGTTGGGGTAGAAGCTTGTTGAGTTGTTTTGCGGGGTCTTTGGCGGCACTGGCCAATTTCTCTATCTTTATTAGAGGGATATTGCCAATAAACGTGGTGCCAACATTAATCGTGCTCTCTAACTTTATTGAACCCCCCATCAATTGGATTAATTGACTGCATATCGCGAGCCCAAGGCCAGTTCCCTCGAAGTTTCTTTTGCTGGAACGATCCACTTGAGTGAAAGGTTGAAACAGTTTCTCTTGTGCATTTGAGCTGATACCAATTCCTGTATCTTTAACCTGAAATAGCAGTTTGTTATCTTCCCAGTCCAAACTCAAAGACACTGAACCTTTGTCGGTAAACTTTACGGCATTACCAATGAGGTTTACGAAGATTTGTGTAATTCGCTCCATATCTCCTTCTACAGCTTTAGGAACCTTGTCGGAGACATTAATTGTAAAGCTGAGTGACTTTTCCCGAGCCTTAGACTCAAATATGCTAGATATCGTTTTGAGTAGCGATTGAATTTCAAACTTACGCGGGAGCAATGAAAACATATCCGCGTTGATCTTACTGTAGTCGAGCAGATCGTTAATAATCACCCTTAAAAACTCACCAGATTGAGAGAGATTTTCAACTAATTCCTTTTGATGGTTATCAAGCTTGGTATCTTGCAGGAGCTCAGAACTGCCGAGTAAACCGTTAAGAGGAGTGCGCAGTTCATGGTTTATCATGGCGAGAAAGTCACGCGTAGCGCGCTCTGACTGTTCTGCTTTCTTTCTAGATTCTATGTTTCGATAAATAATTTGTTGTCGGTTAACCGCTCTGCACAATAAGTCGGCAATTAACCGCAAAGGCTGCTCGATAAACTGATTATCTTGTTCGGTGTCTTGTATTTTTAGACTGAGTAGCCCTATTCTTTCTCTGTTTACAATTAGTGGGATATCGAGCTCAGAGCCCCTCCATTGTAACTTGAGGCTATTGGGATCAACTTTAATTTCAGAGCCATAAAACGGTTTTTTTAATCCTAAATTAAGGTCGGAGTTTAATTCGAGATAGCAGGCTCTCACCAAGGTGGTATCGCATACCTTACCCACAAGATTTGATAACAATACGTCATCCAAGTGATGGTCTAGAAAAGCGCGACCAAAATAGATAAGTAGGGAGTCTATTTGCTGTTGAAATTCGAGTTTCAGAATGTCTTGCGCAGAGGATTTTTCCAACTGCGCAACGGCTAACTCAAGTTTTTGATTTGATTCAAATAACTCCAGACTTTTCTGTTCTAGCAAAGTCTCAGCTTGCTTTCGAGAGGCCATCTCCCGGGCAAGCTTACGTTCTATCAATTTAATATCCACGTTTTGCTCAGTCATGAACAGGTATCCACCAAATCAAGGTTAATCAACAAGCGTGATATTAAAGCGAACTTCGCTACCGGTATCATTTAAGGGTTTCATTTTAATATCGAGCTTTTGTCCAAAGTGATTAGCGCAGCCTTTTATCAAACCAAGACAAACATGAGACATGCATCTAGCACTCTTGTAGTTCAAAACCAGTTCAGTTTCGCTCTCGGATATGAATTCAAAGGAGGGTGGCGTAGCGTCAGGATAGAGCTTCTTAACCTCGACATGAATATAATCTTCTACGTGGCGAATAAACTCAAAGCTGTTAGTACTATGGGCAAGAGCGGCCTCTGGCGGCATAGTCGCTAATAGCTTCATGAATACTGATTCTCCAAACACTTCTTGTAACTGATCTGCTGGTACATCGGAGGTCTTGCTCAGATTGACGATAAGCTTTACAAGGTCTTTGTGATCATAACTGCCGACAGAGGTGTAAATTCCTTGGTCTTCCGACATTTCCAGTACTTGGTCTAAAACCTCAAGTCCGAAATGATTCTCTACTAGATTCAGAAATTCGGTGAAAATGATTCCCTTCATTTGCTCTCTCTTAACAATTGCGCATTTGTATTAACGATTCTTGTACAAACTCGCTTAAAAAACAATTAGTTCTGTTGTTTTTGTGCTGACCTTAAAAAAGCGAAAGGTTTTGCATAGGTTCGATAGGTTGCGCTTTGGCAACGAAGGGGACTTGTGTGCTTTTGCTGATCAGCTTTAACGCCTGTTCTGGGTCAACCACCCATTGCAGAGCTTCCTTTTCGTTAAATAATAGTGGCATTCGATGATGATAAGAGGCGTACTCATCATTGGGCGCAGTGGTAAGGGTAACAAATTCATCGTTTCCCATTGAAAGGGCTGCCATTAAGAAACCTTGAGAGATGTTGGCTGGAGTGAATTGGAATTTCTGCTTGCCTGATTCCGTGGTGACCCATTCATACCAACCACTGCAGGGCACGATAATTCTATGCTGATTAAAGGCGTCTCTAAATGTCGGCTTGGAGTCGATTGTTTCAGAGCGCGCATTAATAATGAGCTGTTTTGACCATTCTGGTTTCACTCCCCACTGCATTTGTTGTTGGAGAAGCTGCGATTGCTTGGATGAAATCACAGCTACAGATTGGGTAGGTCGCACATCCTGATTTGTCGAGGGGTGAAATTCAAGACCCAGAGACTCTGATATCCACTGTGCTAAAGGATCGTCTGTGATGTTTAATCGTCCACACATTGATTGTCTCTTTCTCCTGAAGGCCATGTTGTTAAGTTAGCATATTTACTGCCGTGTAAGAGTAATGTGAAAGAGAAATACGTTTGTTCAGGTCTTTACTTGATAAGCCTTTTATTAGGAGTACACGGATGCGTTTTTCAATATTAGTCGCCTTGATAGTCCCAAGTGTGTTGCAAGCTCAGGTTTGGACTCACGAAGGAAAACCTGCCTATGTGATAGAGCTCTTTACGTCAGAAGGATGCTCAAGTTGCCCTCCTGCTGATCAGTATCTTTCCCAATATGCAGAAACTGACAAATTGTGGGAAGAGTATATTCCTCTTGCTTACCACGTTGACTATTGGGACTACATAGGTTGGAAAGACCGCTTTGCTCATCCGTCTTATAGTCAAAAACAGAGGCTATATAGAAGCTATGGTGTGGTAGACAGCGTTTATACTCCAGGCTTTGTGGTCAATGGTGCTGAGTGGAAAGGATTTTTCAGTTATCGAACTCGAACGCTACCTGATATTGAAGCGCCTAACACCAAACAACTCCAATTAGAACGTGATAACAATAATTACACCGTCACTTTTAAGGGCGAAGGCCAATATACAGCGCATATTGTCTGGCTCGCTATGGATGAAACAACGCCAGTTAAGCGTGGTGAAAATCGTGGTAAAACCCTCAAGCATGACTTTGTTGTTGTAGAGAAGCAGCAAAAGAGTGGTACAGAAAATTGGGGCTTCGCTTTTAATAGTCGTCAACCGGCGGCAGAAGTAGATGCTGTAGCAGTCTGGTTAACCAAACCTAAAGATTTTGTTCCTGTACAAACCGTTGCGGGTTGGTTAAATAAGCCGTAATTGATAGAAAATTAAAGAGAGTATAGGTTGGTCAAGTAAATGGCATTGTTTTGTCATTTTAGTCTGTTATGGTGAGAAGATATTTACTGTTAACAGACCAAGAGAGACCAAGGATGCAGCCAAAACTTGAACAATATCAGGGTATTATATTTGATATGGATGGCACCCTGATTGATACCATGCCAGCACATGTTGCAGCATGGGAACAGACAGCTAAAGAGTTTGGATTTGATTTCGACCCTAAATGGCTTCATAGCCTAGGCGGTATGCCAAGCCCAAAGATTGTTTTGGAAGTAAACAGACGCTTTGGCTTAGAACTCGATCCATTGCTGGTCTCTAGCTTTAAAATGTCTCAGTTCGCGAGCAATGAAGCTAAAGGTGAGCTGATCGACATTACCCATCAGATATTGTTAGATCAGATGCAATTTAAGAAAGTGGCAATAGGCACAGGGGCACAGCGTGAAAGTGCTCATGATCTATTGAAGGCTAGGGGCGTATTTGACTATTTCGACACGGTAGTGACGGCTACGGAGGTCAATAACCACAAGCCATTCCCTGATACCTTCTTGCAGGCGGCTGAAAATATGCAGTGCCAACCGACGGAATGTGTCGTGTTTGAGGATACTCTTTTGGGTTTGCAAGCCGCGCATGCAGCGGGTATGGATTGTTACCTAGTGACGGATTCTGGTTTTGTATTTAAACCGGTGAACGAGGCAGCTTTTACAGAGTAGGTTGTTGAGTTTTAAATACCGCAAAAAATAGAATTAGAAAGTTAAAGGACTGTCCGTGGACAGTCCTTTTTAGTTTCTATTTTACTTCAAGCAGTTCTACGTCGAAGATTAGCGTTGCAGATGCTGGGATAGGGCCTGTACCGTCTTTGCCATAAGCAAGAGTGCTCGGGATGTATAAGCGGAACTTGTCACCCGCAACCATCAGTTGCAGACCTTCTTGCCAGCCGTGAATTACGCGGTTAAGCGGGAACTCAATCGGCTCACCGCGATCAACAGAGCTATCAAACACTGTGCCGTCAATTAGTGTACCGTGATAGTGAACTTTAACAGTATTAGTTGGCGTTGGGTGCGTTTCGCCTTCACCCTTAACTAACACTTCATATTGAAGACCGCTTTCAGTGGTAATCACTTCATCACGTTGACCATTTTCTTGTAAGAATGCTTGGCCTAGAGCGAAGTTTTCTTGCCCCGTTTTATGTTTTGACCAAATGGTGTAGATCATGAATGCAGCCAAAACAGCTATGATGGCAGGGAATAAAAACTTAGACATTAGTGTCATTATCCTTTTGCAATTAAGTATTTAATAGTGTTAACAATAGATGGCAGGTCGTTGTGAGCTGAAGTGATGACCATATATTTACCGTTGACCACAAAGGTAGGCACAGAGTTGATCATACCTTTGCCAGTAATATCGACCGCTTTAGTCACTTCTTCAAACAATTGTTGTTTTTGCTCATCATCGAGATCATACGGAGAAACCAGTCCGCGTTCTTTATAAGCATCAACGAGTAATTGTGTTCTTTCTTCTGCCGGTAATTCAGCGTTGGCATGATACGCATTAAATAGCGCCGTCATCATACCCACGTCTGGCTTGCCTGCGTCAGATTGCATTGCGGCAGCGTAGTAAAACATAGCTGCTGCTTGAGCACTCTCATTGAAGGTGACGTGCACCTTACCAACAGGCTGACCAATGCCTTCTTCAATTTCAGGAATGAACTTTTCCATTTGCAGGCAGTGCCCACAAGTTAGAGAAAAAACTTCAACCACTGGCTGCTGTACAAGATCACTAATATCGTTTGGCAATTGAGAGTAGTGAGTGTTCAATTGAGGCTCTGGGTTTTCGCTACATGCGGTCAGTAGTAGTAAAGATGCGAAAACTAGGCTAAGTATTTGAGTTATTTTTTTCATAGTCCCTTACGTCTTGTAGTAGGCAGAGGAAGGGTGATGGTTATGCATCACCCTCTGAACTTTATGCTATCTGTCCCAGTAGGCTTCTTCAAGGCTATCTTCACGTTCTGGAAGAGAGCGCGACAAGCGAGGAGAGTGCTGAGTCAGGAGTTCGTAGCTTACTCGGTTTGCATATTTACAAATTTGAGAAAGCGATGAATATGTGAGGAACGTCGCGCTGTGTTTTTCAGACGCTGGAACATTTTTCTTGTGGTAACCATTGGCAGCAATATCATGAAGCAGAGCTGATAATGCTCCGTCACCCGCACCATTAGTGTTTTTGATCTCAAGAGGCCCACCTAGGTAAGGCGCAATATGAGAGTAGACGCGGATAGGGTCCTTACAGTCGGTAAAGCGCATCACACGGCTGTATTCATACTTGTTGAACTCTGGAATATTGCCAGGTAGCAAGGCGAACTCTGTCTCGCGCTTTTTATCGTTCTCGGTATAACCGGCCATGTATAGACCGACAGGACCAGCAGTACAAAGTACTAGGTCTACCCACTCTAGTGCTTTGTCAGCAGCCAAAAGTGGGTCTTTTTCACCGGTAAGTGCTTCACCTTCTTCTTCGTTCATCGCGACAATAGTCACGTTGGCCTTGATGAAATTTTGCCACCAATCTTCGTTACCTTCGATAACGTATTTGGTGCCTAGAGTAAGCACTACAGGTACATTGTTTTCTTTTGCTAACTCGACCGCTCGTTGCACTGCTTTAGGCATTGGGTCTTCTGGTTTACCGCGCATTAGATAAGAAGAGACCACTAGGGCACTGGCTTTCTCGAATACGTTTTCAGGCACACTTTCAGGAAGCAGCTGATTCATGTGACCTTCGTTGATAGCAAAGGTACGTTCGCCGTCATCGGTGATCAATGTGTAGCAACGACCAATAGGGCCGTCAACACGCTGAAGATGATTCAGGTTAACGCGCGATGAGGTACGGCAGAGGTAACGATAAGCATAGCTACCTACATCGATATTTTTAGACATCACGCCCAGTAACACTGACTTGCTGTCGGCTAGGACAGAGTAGTTGTGTAAGGTGTTGCCAATGGTATCACCAGGATGTTCGTGGGTGATCAAGCCTTTTTCAACAAGCTCTTGGTAGAGTTCGTCTGCAACTTCCTGTTCTACAACTAATGAGTGTCCCTTACTCAAAGAATATTTTGTCAAGAATTCATCATCGACTCGAGCTTCAATATCAACAATGGTTTGTCCCACGCCGACAACCGTTGGCCTTGATAGCTTTGGTGTTTGGCGGATCTGATTGACCAATGGGTCGCGAGAATGGGTTGGGAAGTAGTGTTTAGACTTTCTTTGACCAGGAAACTTCATAATGGGGTAATGTAAAAGGAAGATGAGCAGAGTATACCACAGGGTTTACTCTGCATATGAGTGAGGGCGCTTAATTTCTAGGCACTTAAACCCTAACTGACGATTTAAAAAACAACTTCACTGTTTTTCGAAGCAGCATCGCCTACAGTTTGAGGCTTTGTTACGTCATCAGATGCTGATGAATCGGATGCTGGCAAGTTAACTGGAACGCCGTCAGCAGACTGATACGCCAATGTACCCCATAGCGGGACTGTAGACAGGCTATGCTTGAAACTGCCATCCGTCTCTTTAGTTGTATAAGACAAGTAGAGTAGGGTCTGGTTTTCAGCGTCATAAATGCGTCTGACTTTCATCGTTTTGAAGAAAACACTTTTCGATTGCTTAAACACCACTTCGCCAGATTTACTTTTGTCGATTGTGGCGATCATTTCAGGTGTAATATCGCCAGTTTGACGACACGAGATAGAGCTATCACTAGGGTCAGATAAGCTCAGATTTGCTTCAACTGAGGCAATATGACACGTTACCCCTGGAACTTTCTCGTCATCCAAATTCGATATTTTTATATCTTTAAGTGTAAAAAAACCAAGTGATACATCACCGACTTCATTTTTGCCACACCCTGAAAGAGTCAGGGCTAGGAGTGGAACCAATAGGGCGATTTTCTTCATTGCGATTTCCAAGAGAATTTACAGCGTATTGAATAGAGTAGAGTCTAACACATACAGGCAATCTTGTTTAAATAAGCGATTGTTTGATAAAGAATTGTTCATACATAGATCCGTGTGTATCCTTATACAAAATCAAAAATTGAGCATGACTATGAGTAACCTAGCGCCTACCCCCAATGTTGAGCATTTACAGCAGCAGAAGACCCAATGGCTTTTGTCTCAGATAGAGGTGGCTTACCCAACGAGAGAAAGTGTCTTAGGTAAGGCGTGCTATCTGGACCTCATTGAGAAATTTAGCAAGATTGCTTCGCTAGAATGCCCATCTTCAGAATCTACCCCAGTGGCGAATAATACTGAGTGGCTAAGAGCTGATTTTCATAAACTCACTGTTCTGTTTGCGCACTTTATGGCAACGCATAGCGATATACCTGATGCGTCAAGAGAGTATTTACAGGAGTTTTTAGCTCAGATTATTCTTGATGACCAGGGGCCTCACTCATTATGTATAGGGTTTGAAGGTTCTGAGGTTGTTGGAGTATGCATCGTATCAAATACGTCGGATACTTTATTAGTGTCTGACCTGTTACTGAAAAATAGCCTATCAAAAGACCTAGAGATCCGTTCGATCTTGAACCTTTTTGCCACAGAAATAAATCAAGCCGAACAAAACTGCCAATTATTCGTACAAGTATTTGACTACGTTTAGTGATCTAAGTCGTTAAATCACAAACAAACAAGGGCATAGTTAACAGTAAGTAGTACTGCTTTCCCATTGCTAGCAGTTCTTGGTTATAAACATAAATATAATCAAGCAGATGCTATGGAAAGCAAATTAATGAAGTGTGTGATATTTGACTGCGAAGGTACGTTGGTTGATAGCGAGAAGTTATGTTGTCAGGCGTTAGTCAGTGTCTTCAATAGCTATGGCGCACAGCTTAGTATGGATGAAGCGCTTAGCCATTTTAATGGCGGAAAGCTTGCGGATATTCTAGTGGAAACCAGCCAACGTCTTGGCGTTAAAGTCGATATAGACGAACTTGAGCCTCTGTATAGGGAAAAGACTCGGATCTTATTTCAAGACCAACTTAGGCCGTGCAAGAATGCAGTAAAAGTGTTGGATACCCTAAAACAACATGGTATCGAAGTTTGTGTTGTGTCAAATGGCCCTCGTAGTAAGTTAGAATACACTCTTGAAATCAGTGGTTTATCTGATTATTTCAAAGGTGCGATGTTCAGTGCTTTTGACGCAAATAGCTGGAAGCCCGAACCGGACCTAATCCAGTATGCAGCAATGCGAATGGGATTTCGTGCTAAAGAGTGCTTGTTTGTCGATGATACATTGCAAGGTATTCGCGCAGGTGTCGCAGCGAACATTACTACCCTTCATTACCGGCCTAATCCTTTATCTCCGAAATGGAGCGCAGAGGGGGCGATGAGTATCAGTGACCTTAGTGAGGTTCTGCAATATTGCGCGGATGTTCCTCCTCTCGAATATCATATTTAGGCTTAGGCAACGGCCACAAGTCACGTATACTCTTCGACTTAATCTATTGAGATAACGACTAAATATGAATCAAGCCATGTCTAAAAGCCGCGTTGCTATTTTCGCCGATGTACAAAACATCTATTACACAACTCGAGATGCGTATCGTCGTAATTTTGATTACAACGCCTTTTGGGCATTGGCGATGGAATATGGCGATATCGCTTCAGCTCAAGCCTATGCAATAGCAAGTCATGATCCAAAACAGCGACAGTTTCATCATATCCTCCGAGGCATAGGCTTTGAGGTTAAGCTGAAACCTTACATTCAACGCTCGGACGGCAGTGCTAAAGGCGATTGGGATGTGGGGATTACCATTGATATCATGGAAAAAGCGTCTGAGGTGGATACTATAATTCTGCTCTCTGGTGACGGAGACTTTGAATTGTTAGTTAGGCATGTGGCAGAACGTTACAACTGCCATGTTGTTGTGTTGGGTGTGCCTCAACTGACCGCAAACGCTTTAAAAGAGTCAGCTCAAGAATTCATTGCCATACAAGATTCCTTGCTACGATAACCCAGATCATAACGTCATTGTTTTTACCTATCAAATATATAGCCCTTAAGTATTAGTATATTTTTGGGTTTGATCCTACCTTTATATCAAAGCGCAATAGAACCTAGTGTTGATGTTTTAAAGGTGGAAAGACCTAAGCCGTCAATCTAATTCCTATTGCCATTATAAAACGTAAAATCAAGGAGTTAGGTATGACAGGTAAACAAGGTAAATGTCCCGTAATGCATGGAGCGGTTACTTCTCAGCAAAGGTCAGAGAAGCAGTGGTGGCCCAAGGCTCTTAATCTCGATATTCTTCATCAACACGATTCCAAAACCAACCCTCTTGGTCAAGACTTTAGCTACCGAGAGCAACTCAAGTCCCTCGATGTAACCGCTTTAAAAAATGACGTGAAGGCTCTAATGACTACAAGTCAGGATTGGTGGCCGTCAGATTGGGGACACTATGGCGGTCTGATGATTCGCATGGCTTGGCACTCGGCAGGTACCTATCGAATCGCTGATGGGCGCGGTGGTGCGAGTACTGGTAATCAGCGTTTTGCTCCTCTCAACTCTTGGCCAGATAATGCCAACCTTGATAAAGCTCGTCGCTTGCTGTGGCCGATTAAACAAAAGTACGGCAATAAAATAAGTTGGGCTGATTTAATGATCCTTGCCGGTAATATGGCCTATGAATCTATGGGCTTTAAAACCTATGGTTTTGCGTTTGGTCGAGAAGACATCTGGCACCCAGAGAAGGATATTTATTGGGGATCAGAGAAAGAGTGGCTTGCGCCAAGTGGCGCCGAGAGTAGCCGTTATTCAGGAGAGCGCGATCTAGAAAACCCACTTGCTGCGGTAATGATGGGCCTTATCTATGTGAATCCAGAGGGGGTAGATGGCAATCCCGATCCATTGAAAACCGCACAAGATATGCGAGTGACGTTTGCACGAATGGCAATGGATGATGAAGAAACGGTGGCTCTAACCGCTGGTGGTCATACTGTGGGTAAGGCTCATGGTAATGGAGACGCCTCGCTAATAGGTGCAGACCCTGAAGGTGCTGATGTGGTAGAGCAGGGACTTGGTTGGATGAATCATCAATCTCGCAGTGTTGGTCGTGACACCGTCACTAGCGGCATTGAGGGTGCATGGACAACGCATCCGACTCAGTGGGACAACGGGTATTTCCACCTGTTATTCACTTATGACTGGGAGCTGACGAAGAGTCCAGCAGGTGCTTGGCAGTGGGAGCCTGTGAATATTGATGAAGCGGATAAACCAGTCGATGTTGAAGATGACACTATTCGCTACAACCCGATGATGACCGATGCAGATATGGCACTGAAAATCGATCCAGAGTATCGAAAAATTTCAGAGCGTTTTCATAAGGATCCAGAGTACTTCAATGAGGTATTCGCGCGAGCTTGGTTTAAGCTAACGCATAGAGATATGGGGCCTAAGAGTTGTTATTTAGGCCCGGATGTCCCATCCGACGATTTGATTTGGCAAGATCCCATCCCAAGTGGTTCGACTGACTATGATGTGGAGTCTGTAAAATCGAAGATCTTAGAGAGTGGGTTAAGTGTCTCTGAATTAGTGACCACAGCCTGGGACAGCGCAAGAACCTTTAGAGGCTCAGATAAACGAGGTGGAGCAAATGGCGCTCGAATTCGTTTAGCACCACAAAAGGATTGGCAAGGCAATGAGCCTAGTAAGCTTGCTAAGGTATTGGCTGAACTTGAGAAAATCGCCAGTGACTCCGGTGTCAGTATAGCCGATACTATCGTTATCGCGGGTAATGTAGGCGTTGAACAAGCAGCAAAATCTGCGGGTTTCGACATCAAGGTGCCATTTACACCGGGTCGTGGTGATGCGAGTAGTGAGATGACTGATACAGAGTCTTTTGCAGTGCTTGAGCCTGTTGCCGATGGTTTCAGAAACTGGCAAAAACAAGAGTATGTTGTGACATCAGAAGAGCTATTGCTTGATAGAGCCCAGCTAATGGGTCTAACGGCTCCTGAAATGACAGTATTAGTGGGCGGCCTGCGCGTTATTGGTACAAACTATGCGAACAGTTCTCACGGCGTATTCACTGACAATGTGGGCGCGTTAAGTAACGACTTTTTTGTCAATCTCACTGACATGAACTATGTTTGGAAACCGAGACAAGATGGGCTCTATGAGCTTCGTGATAGAAGTAGTGGCGATACTAAGTGGACAGCAACACGAGTTGATTTAGTGTTTGGCTCTAACTCCGTACTGAGATCTTATGCTGAGGTGTACGCGCAAGACGACAGTAAAGAGAGGTTTGTAGAAGATTTCGTAGCGGCTTGGGTCAAAGTCATGAATGCGGACAGGTTCGACCTACTATAAGCTAGACCTAGTACAACCAAGAAACAAAGCCTCATAGTGAAACCGCTATGGGGCTTTAATTTCTTTTAGGCTAAAGGCTTGTGTTGCCTTGAATAAAACTTATAAATAACCGCAATAACAAAACAGGCGGTAGCAGGAACTAATAGAGACATAAATTGATACTTCGCGTACAACAGCACACCTGCTGTTCCGCCAGATATAAAGCCCAATATTATGTAGATAAACAGTTTTGCTTTTCGTTTATCCAGCGGTTCCCCTCTAAACAGCTTACCTAGCATTATCCCCAAGTCGGTAAAAATACCAGTAACGTGAGTGGTTCTAACTATGGCACCGCTGTAGGTAGTCGCCATAGCGTTTTGCAATCCACAGGCCGCTGAAGCAAAGTACAATCCAGAGAAGTTGTCAGATGAAAGAAGCCCAAGTGCGATAAACAAGAA
This sequence comes from Vibrio comitans, assembly GCA_024346835.1. Taxonomy (GTDB): domain Bacteria; phylum Pseudomonadota; class Gammaproteobacteria; order Enterobacterales; family Vibrionaceae; genus Vibrio; species Vibrio comitans. The sequence goes on along the minus strand of AP024867.1, from coordinate 1,404,011 downwards.
CAGAGACTCTATAAAAAGTACCGAGTCATAATGCCTTCCTAGCTTCAACGTAGAGCCATGAAGCAAGTATCCAGCGATTGATGAGCCGAACATAAACGAAAGCAACACAGCTAACAAATTTAGTACATGACTAAAAGAGCTATTGATAAAGCTAATACCGAGCAGTGTTGCCGTTCCAGACAAGTGTGAAACAGACTGGTGCTCAAAGCCTAGTAAGCCAATTGAATTAACAAAGCCTGCTACCAACGCCAGAATGAAAGCACCCACTTCCACCCATTTTGGTAATCGAGAAATCACAATCTAATTCCTGGTTAAATATCTTTGGAAAACGACAAAGGGAAGTGCTGGACAATCGCCAACACTTCAAGAGTCAAAACCGATTTGTGAGAGGGTTCTAGCTTGCTGAAGACTCTTGGTCTTTTAGCTCTTGCTCGATAGAAACTTCTGCTTGCTCCGCTTCAAGTTCCATCTTTGCACGCTCTGCCTTTGAAATGTACTTTGGCTTATTAGAGCTATGAAGCTTAGAGTTTTGCTTCTTAATTTTCTTCTTAAGGATCTGATTGATTTTCTTCTTGCGGTTCATTTTTTAACCTTGCTTAGCTTAACGGGGCTAAGACTATCACATTCTATCGATTTTGGTGATGTAAAGCGGGGAATTAACTATAGCTAACCGTTATTTGTGCCCTTTGAATGAAGTATACTCATTGGACCAATAATGATTTGTAACAAAGCAGGGTGTATGGCGAACAAGTTTGCAGAAATCTCTGGTTGGGGAAAGTGTCTTCCACCAACCGTATTGACTAACGATGATCTTAGTACGTTTCTTGATACCTCAGATGAGTGGATCAAGCCACGAACGGGTATATCAGCAAGACGAATCAGTCATGTACAAACCTCAGATCTTGCGACAGTTGCTGCTCAGCAAGCGATTGATTGCGCGGGTATTCAAGCAAGCGACCTTGATCTTATCATTGTCGCGACATGCTCACCTGATACCTTAATCCCTAACATCGCATCAAAGGTACAAAACAATCTCAGAGCCTTCCAAGCCGCTGCGTTTGACTTAAATGCTGCCTGTACTGGATTTGTATACGGTCTAGAAACTGCAACACGTATGATTCAAGCTGGTGCCTACAAGCATGTATTGGTCATTGGTGCAGAACGACTCAGTTTTTTCATCGACTGGACTCAACGTGATACGGCCGTGCTATTTGGTGATGGTGCTGGTGCCGTGGTGCTTTCCGAAACAGAGCAAGAAGTCGGTTTACTGCAAAGTAAGTTAGGCTGTGACTCTGAGGGGAGAGACATTCTAGCAGTACCAAGCTTTGGTACCTCAATGGAAAGGTTTGCCACCGACAATGGTTATTTTGAGTTTAACTTTGTAGGGCGTGAAATATTTAAACGAGCAGTAAAAGGCATGGGAAGTGCTGCTCAACACGTTTTGACGGAAGCTCAATTACCCACCTCGAAGATTGATCTTGTGATTCCTCACCAAGCGAATGTTCGAATTATTCAAACGCTTTGTGATTTGGCGGGTATTGAACAAGAAAAAGCCTTTATTAATATCCAAAACTACGGCAATACATCGGCTGCAACTGTGCCTATTGCTATCTGCGAGGCGGCAGAGCAGGGCGCAATCAAGCCAGGGGCTGAGATCTTAACGGCTGCCTTCGGTGCTGGACTTACTTGGGGAGCAGGTAGAATTCGTTGGGGTCAGCGTGTCACGCCAATAAGAGAAAGTGAAGCTGCGTTGCCAGCAAGTGATAAAACCGCTCTAGAGCTTCTTGAGCAGGCTATAGAACATTGCAAGAACAACCCAACTCGCGGTTAGTTTCTATGACCTATATTTTTAGCTATTGCGTATGAAGAGTATTGTTGCTCACTGGTGGTAGAGGAAAATATGGGTCAATTTACGCTGTTCTACGATGGTACGTGTCCATTGTGCGTTAAGGAAATGACGTCTCTTAAAAAACACGACAAGTCAAATCAACTACTGTTGGTCGATATACACGATCAACACTTCACCGATTATCCCTATATAGATGCCAAACAAGCGTCTGTAATGCTGCATGCATTGAATGAAGAAGGCAAACTGTTACTTGGTTTGGATGTAACCTATCAGGCGTGGAGTAGAGTAGGAAAGGGATGGTTGTACGCGCCTACGCGTTGGAGACTCTTGCGTCCTTTGTGTGACAAAGTCTATCTATGGTTTGCCAAAAACCGCTATTCAATATCCCGCTTGCTGACCGGTTCTTCTCGCTGTGAAAGCTGCAGGCTTAGATAGAATAAGACCGAGACACACGGGGGAGCGCTCGGCCTTTATCTTCTGATAACTGTCAGCTTACGCTGTCAGTTATAGTTTTGTGAAGCTTAGCGTTTCAAGCATCAGTCCACGTTTAACAAAGTTAATGTGAACTTCATAAGTTCCTGCTTCAAGCTTAACGGTCAAACCGTCAACGTCTACACTCTTGCCATCTGTACCATTCACAGGGAACGACATGCTGAACAAGCCATTTAAGTGCATGCTACAAGATGACTGAGCCAATGAATTTCTATCGTAATGCGCGACTGCTGAACAGTGATATTCACCTGCAGTTTCGATCTTGATAATCTTGGTCACGTTTTCAGCTGTGTTTAGCTCAATTGGCTGTTCAACAGAAATTGCACCTTCACTGATCTGTGCTTGTGGAGCAAACGGCTTGATAGGCTCGTACTTCTTAAGCGGACGAGACATCACCGGCGCATCCATAATGAAGCGACAAATGTTCATCGCGCTACGCTGCAACTCACCTATGGTCAGAGTACCGTCTTCTACCGCTTGAATAGTATTGTCACCCATACCATTTGTTTCAGCTGTGTCGTTCTCAACAACCATGTATAGATCGTTTTGAGCTCGAACCATGAACGAAGTAAAGGTTTTAGACTCTTCTCCTGCAAGAACACAGTCATTCATCTTCGCCCACCAATCGGTCATAACAATACCACTGTAACCCCACTCGCCGCGGAGGATGGTAGTATTTAGGTCGTAGTTTGACGCTGCCCAGTGACCATTGATTGGGTTATAAGACGTCATGATAGTGGTTGCATCACCAAGCTTAACTGCCATTTCAAATGGCTTAAGGTGGATTTCACGCAGTGCACGCTGAGACATTGCGCTGTCTGAATCTACGCGCGCTGTTTCCTGGTCGTTTGCTGCAAAGTGCTTGATAGTACCTGAAACACCAGCAACCTTAAGACCACGAGTTTGCGCAGCTGCCATGATACCCGTCATGAACGGATCTTCTGAGAAGTACTCAAAATTACGGCCATTGAGCGGATGGCGATGAATGTTGATGCCAGGGCCAAGCAGGGTGTCGATAAGGTTTGCTTGCATCTCTTCGCCCACAAGCTTAAACAGTTCATGGTTAAGAGGTGTATTCCATGTACAAGCTAGCAAAGTACCGATTGGAACCTGAGAGGCTTTATGTCCGCTATCCATACGGATACCAGAAGGACCATCTGCAGCAGCTGCCGTTGGGATACCCAATTCAAACAAGCTATCGCTTACGCCGCCAAATGCAGCCGCTGTTCCCGGAGTTACCTTAGGGCTACACATACCTTCGCCGCGCACGATAGTTGCTAGCTGCTCAAGGCTAAGCTGTGCAATGAACTCTTCTAGAGTTACTCGGCCTTCTTTAACATCAGCTAAGCGTATGCCTTTGTCACCCGTAATTTCATAGGTGGTAGGCATGTTTGCTTCAATGCGTTCAGCTAGAGACACAGTACGTTGTGGCACGCCTTCATAGGCTTTCTCGTAAAGACCGTTGCCCGCGAGTGCACCAGGCTTAAGGCGATCAAACTCTTGGATCGCCGCCATCGCTTCTTCAAGTTGCTCAACAACTAACAGTTCTGTTAGCTCAACTTTCGCATCAATAGGTGTTGCTTGACGGACACTTTCACCTAGGTAGAACTGGTATGTGCCAGCTTCAAGTACGTATGCGTGAGCATTGCCTGAAATACCATTGTCATCAAATGAAGCCAGTGCGCTCAATGCAACCGAGATGGTCACAGTGTCACTTTCTCCAGCATCCAACTCGCAAGTTTTACCAAAACCAGCTAGTACGCGAGCAGGTTTGCCTAGCTTACCTTGAGGCGCTTCGACATAAAGCTGAATGACTTCCTTAGCTTTGTGTTGTGAGCCCGTGTTGGTGACCTTAACGTCAAACGTTAAGATTTGCTCGATGCCTTCACCTTCAACTTTGAAAGAGGTGCACTCACGCTCAAAGCTAGTGTAAGAAAGGCCATGACCAAACGGATATTGAACAGCTTCTTTGTTGAAGGTTTCAAAGTAGCGGTAACCTACATAGATGTCTTCTTGATATTGGTTACATACCTTGCTGCCGAAATTAGCATCAGAAGGGTAGTCTGATAATTTGTAGGCGATAGTATTGGTTAGGCGCCCGCTTGGAGAGATGTCGCCCGATAATACGTCAGCAAGTGCGTGTCCACCTTCCATACCTGCAGCCCAGCTATACAGAACTGCAGTGATTGAATCTTTGTGATCAACGGTTTCTAACCAAGACATGTCCATAATGTTGGTAACGTTCATTACAATGATCACGTTATCAAAGAACGCATTAACCTTGTTTACCATGGCAAGTTCAAGGTCAGTTAGCTTATAGCTTCCTGCTTCGTTTGCGTTGTCTTGGTCTTCACCAGCGGTACGGCCGATAAAGACTACGGCTTTGTTTGATTTAGCTGCTGCAGCCTTAACAATGTCGTCTGACAGAGGCATTTCATGTTGGAACCACGGTTCTGCTGCCCAACCGCCGCCGCCATCGTCAAATGGGTTTTCTGCAATCCAGTCTTGGTAAACAGTGACCAGTTCTTCATTGATGGTAACGCTTTTATTTGTACGTAAGCCTTCTAACGCGTTTACTGCGTAAGGTACGTTTACGGCGCCACCGGAACCTGTGCCACTTCTATAGGTGTCAATCTGACAACGACCAAATAGAGAAACGGTATCTTCCGAGGATAGGGGAAGCGTATTTTGACGATTCTCTAGTAATACAATGCCTTCACCAGCAGCCTGACGACTGACTGGAACTAAGTTTTTCTGTGCAATGCGTATTTGTTCTGTTTGCATAAAGTTATCCGATAAACCTATTAATGGGCCAAATTTTAGAACACTTTGAATTGGTGCAACCTAGAAAGAAAGCGCTTTCTTTTTGCATGAAAAGAAAATGTTCCACGTTAATATTTCCCCCCATGATGAATTATCTGGAAGGTTTTGTTGATTTGTTGGCAGTGTAAATAACAAAACTGAGCTTGTGCGTAAGAAATATCAATAGTGTGAAATCATTCTCATTATGCGTACTGATAAGGGGATCTTGCTCTCGTAATTACTCAGATAAAAGTGGAATTTATTCTTAACTCATCAACGAATAAAACCATGAGAAAAGGGGTGTTTATTGGAGCGATGAATAAATTGGCAATCAAAGAAGCTTAAAAGCAGCATTGAAAAGCGCTTCTACTCGTATTGTCACAAGATGAAGCGCTTTGGATCCTAGAGAAACGAACGTAGAGAAACAAACGTTAGCGTTTGGCTGTCGTCAAAGATGACTACGCGTTTGCTGTCGTATAGGTTTTGAACCCTCCAATCAGGTTTCTGGCTTTGAACCCATTGTTAACCAGTTGGCGATAGGCAACGTTGCCGCGTAAACCAACTTGGCAGTAAACCACGATCTCTTTGTCTTTTGGCAATTCATGCATTCTATGGCGAAGCTGATCTACTGGAATATTGATATCACCTTGTATGTGGTTGCCATCTTTTCGCTCTGCTGGATTTCTAACATCGAGTAAGACTTGATCATCCGATAGGTTATCGACCTGATCAAAGTGAATTGGAGTCGAATCACCCTTAACTATGTTGTTGGCAACAAATGCGGCTTGGTTGATGACGTCTTTAGCACTTCCGTAAGGGGGAGCATAAGTCAGTTCAAGATGTTGAAGTTGGTCAACTGTCATGCCCGCACGTTGAGCAACAGCCATCACATCAATTCGTTTATCAACGCCGTCTTTACCGGTCGCTTGCGCACCTAAGATCTTTCCTGTCGTAGGATCAAATAGCATTTTGAAGGAGACAATCTCAGCTCCTGGGTAGTAACTTGCGTGGCTAGCGGTATGTACATACACTTTTTCGTAATTGATTCCCTCACGTAAAAGCTGCTTCTCATTTTTACCTGTAGAAGCGATGGCTAGGTCAAAAACTTTACAAATTGCTGTGCCTTGTGTTCCTTGATAGGTTTCTTGTCTACCCAACATATTGTCCGCAGCCATTCTGCCTTGCCTATTGGCAGGGCCCGCTAGAGGTACCAGTGTTTGGTTGCCCGTAACAAAATCTGTCTCTTCTATTGCGTCACCTACAGCATAAATATAAGGGTCACTAGTTTGCATCGATTCATTGGTATGGATACCACCTAGCTGGCCGATCTTAAGTCTCGCTTGTTCAGCGAGTCTGGTTTCAGGTTTAACGCCAATCGCCATAATGAGAATGTCTGTTGCGAGCTCTTCACCACTGTTAAGTTTTAGTTTCAACGAACCTTGTAGATGTTGGTGGTGCTCAGCTTCACCTGCTTCTGTGTTTGCAATATGTTGATTAGGTATGTGCTCAACAGACTGAAGTGCAACGCCTAGCTTTAGGTCAATGCCTTTGTCTAAAATTTCTGTATGTACAAAGCCTGCCATTTCACGATCTACGGGCGTCATGACTTGATCTGCCATTTCTATCAGCGTGGTTTTGATGCCGAGTTGATGAAAGGCTTCCATCATCTCCAGACCTATAAAACCACCGCCAACAACGGTTGCATGCTCTGCTTTGTTCATCTTTAGGGTATTGATGATGCGGTCCATATCAGGAATATTTCGCAAAGAGTGGGTTAACGGATTATTCAGTCCTTCGATAGGGGGAACAATAGGGCCGGCGCCAGGGCTTAGGAGCAAGAAATCATAACTTTCTATGTACTCGGTGCCATCAAGCAAATTCTTTACGGTGACGGTTTTTTCTTGACGCTGAATAGCAACAACTTCGTTCATCACTCGTACATCAACGTTAAATCGAGCTAGGAAACTTTCTGGAGTTTGCAATAGAAGCTTGCTTCGGTCGGTGATGTCGCCACCGATGTGATAAGGAAGTCCACAGTTGGCAAAAGAAACAAATTCGCCTCGTTCAAACATGATGATTTCTGCATCTTCGCTTAATCGACGTGCTCTCGCAGCAGCAGATGCGCCACCAGCAACACCGCCTACGATTAGGATCTTAGTCATTGTTGTTACTCCAAATATGTATTCAATTTGTTGGCTGTGATTACTTTACCACTTCAATAAGTAAATTCTAATATTATCGCATCTAAATTTGCAAGTGCTAATTTAGTATTGACTAATAAATAAAGTAATTTAAACTATCTGCAGTCATATGAATGAATGATTGATAGGTATGAAGCTTGATAGAAATTAACCAAAGCAATGTGCCGTCAAATGAATCAGATCTTCATGAGATAAAAGCCAAAGCGGATAATGTAGCGTCTGTTTTGAAGGTATTGTCCCATGCTGAACGTTTGATGGTTGTGTGCCAACTTATTGAGGGCGAAAGAGGGGTATCAGAACTCCAGAAAGGCTCTCTACTCAATCAATCGGCATTGTCTCAGCATCTAAAGGTGTTGAGAGACAACGAACTTGTGCAAGTAAGAAAAGAATCGCAAAAGGTGTTTTATTCGCTTAAAAACAAGCAAGTAGAGCAACTAATTCAGTCGTTATATCAAATTTACTGTTAATTGAGGGAGAAGATTATGGAGTTTACAATTCCTTGGTCCTCGTTATTTGGGGGAATGCTTTTAGGCGTTTCTGCATCGTTATTACTGCTCTTTAACGGCAAGATTGCCGGTATTAGCGGCATTGTCTCTGGTCTTATGAAGAATGAGTCAGGAGATAGAGGCTGGCGCTGGTTGTTTGTCATTGGCATGATAGCTGGTGGCGTTTTGGGCGCTAATGCATTTGGCGCGTACATTCCTACGCAGTACGACACTAACGTACTGCTGTTACTACTCGGCGGGTTGTTTGTCGGTATAGGCACTAAAGTGGGTAATGGATGCACATCAGGTCATGGCATCTGCGGAATTGGTCGGTTATCTAAGCGCTCAATCATCGCAACGTGTGTATTCATGCTGGTTTCCGGTATTACTGTGTTTGTTCGTTTGCATTTAGTGGGGTAGAGGCATGTTCAAGTTTATCTCGATTGTTGCGGGTATCCTGTTTGGTCTGGGTATGGCGGTTTCAGGAATGGTCGATCCGGTAAAGGTAATTGGATTCTTAGATGTCGCAGGCAACTGGGATCCTAGTCTTGCATTCGTAATGGGCGGCGGATTAGGTGTCTTCCTGCCGGTTTACTTTTTGGTGATAAAAAAGCAACCAAAACCCATATCCGCTGAGACATTTTCAGTATCGAAAAATCAACTTATCGATAGACGTTTGCTAATAGGTGCAGGATTGTTCGGTATCGGCTGGGGTTTAGTTGGTATTTGCCCTGGGCCCGTTGTTTCATCACTAGGTGCTGGTAATTTTCAAGCCTGGTTATTTTTAGTTGCAATGCTTGCTGGTTTCTACATTGGCGGACGCGTTACTCGCACTTCTAATTGAATCATTAATTTTCTATTGGTATCGATAGATAAAAGCGCCCTCGATTGAGGGCGTTTTTATAATAACTATTTAATGGAGAACGACACGGGACAGTGATCACTTAGCTGATAATTAATGACATCGTTTTTTGAGAAAATGCCTTGAGTTGGCTGAGAGAATGCCAAATCCGAACTTACAACGACATGATCAATAAGGTTACGGAATTTATGCGTTTGCCTAGGGTTCTTATTGGAACGAACTACACACTTAGCATTGGTGTATGCAGATGCGAGGGCTGCACTGTTTGTACCGTGTGTCAGTATCTCCCATAACCAATCGCCCCTGTATGCAAGGTTATGGTTGAAGTCACCCATGATGATAAAAGAATCTCCGTTACTTTGTCTTTGTTTAATCCACTGATTGAGCTTTGCTCCTTGCTGCTCTAGGAGCTTACACGACCGATTGTTGCGTTTGGCTCCCTGACAGCCGGCTTTAAGATGGACAGAAAGTACATGCACATTTGGTTTGTTAGCACTTCTTTTAATCTCGATATAGCTAGCAAAACGAAGCTTACCATTGTGAGTCGTGTTTAAATCTATATCTGGGTGGTTATGAACTTGAACTGTATTGCGTATAGCAAACCCAGTGTATTGGTTGATATCGTTAAACTGTCGATGAGCATTTTTAGCAAGCGCACGATCAGATAAAATAATCTGGTAATCTTCCCCTACAACTTGCTTGATAGCTTTAGCACTATCAACTTCTTGAAAAGCAAGAATGTCTGCATCGGTTTTATGAAAGTAGCGAGACAAGCGTGAAAAGTCATCGAGGCTTCTGTCACTTTCAGAGTATTGTGGATAACTCTGCGTAGACAACCAGGCGATGTTCCATGTTGTGAGGTTTATAGGGGTTGCATATGCAACGCTTGGCAACACGACAAACAGCAATATTGCCCATGCAAATGCAAGTGATTTTTTTAGTTTTTTTATCATCTAAATCCGTTATTCCTTTCCATTGCCCATTCCAAAGGCACTTCAAAAATTGCAAGTTATTCTGAAAAAATTATGCGATTTTTTTTGTTATGAGGACAAGATCATTTATTCAAAAAAGATCGGTCTCAAAATCGCTCACTCAACCCTTATATTGATCCAGATCAAAAACATTGAGTGGCGGTTCTCGTTAAATACGCCCACAATATGTAGTGTGTAAAATAAATATAACTACCCTATATAGTGTATCTGTGTATATGCTGTGGGTAAGGAGAAAATGTGAAACCAGTTGTGCTAAAAAGAGACGGATCTCTCGCCCCATTTACCAAGGATCGTATTGTTGCAGCAATAAAAAGCGCTGCATCTCACACAGATGAAGACTTAGCGAACTATGCCGAGGGCGTAGCTGTATCTGTTGAGCAACAACTGGTAGATAGCCAAGAAGTGGATATCCAACAAATCCAAACCCTAATCGAGAACGAACTCATGCAGGGGCCTTATAAAGGACTGGCACGTTCGTACATCGAATACCGTCATGACCGCGATATGGCTCGTGAGAAGAAGAGTGTCTTGAACCAAGAGATTCAGGGCCTAATCGAGCAGTCAAATGCTGATCTTCTTAACGAAAACGCTAACAAAGACGGTAAGGTGATCCCAACTCAGCGCGATCTCCTAGCTGGTATTGTAGCTAAACACTACGCAAAAACGCACATTTTACCTCGTGACATCGTTCAAGCACACGAAGATGGTGATATTCACTACCACGATCTTGATTATGCACCGTTTTTCCCAATGTTTAACTGCATGCTAATCGACCTTAAAGGCATGCTAACACACGGCTTTAAAATGGGTAATGCAGAGATTGATACACCTAAATCAATCTCGACAGCAACCGCGGTGACAGCTCAAATTATTGCACAGGTTGCTAGCCATATTTACGGTGGTACAACCATTAACCGTATTGATGAAGTCTTAGAGCCTTATGTAACTTGTAGCTATGAAAAACATCTTGCAGTTGCTAAAGAGTGGGATATTCACAACCCTGAAGAATTTGCACGCTCTCGTACAGAGAAAGAGTGTTACGACGCTTTTCAATCTCTAGAGTACGAGGTCAATACGTTGCATACAGCAAACGGTCAAACTCCTTTTGTTACTTTCGGCTTTGGTCTTGGCTCTACGTGGGCATCAAAGCTGATTCAAACGTCTATTTTGAAAAACCGTATTGCTGGCCTTGGTAAGAACAAAAAGACCGCGGTCTTCCCTAAATTGGTGTTCGCGATTCAAGATGGCCTAAACCACAAGCCTTCTGATCCTAACTACGATATTAAACAATTAGCTCTTGAATGTGCGTCTAAGCGCATGTACCCAGATATCTTAAACTACGACAAAGTAGTAGAAGTAACAGGTTCATTCAAAACGCCTATGGGCTGTCGTAGTTTCTTGAACGTTTACGAAGAAAACGGCGAGATGATCCATGAAGGTCGTAACAACCTAGGTGTTGTTAGCCTTAACTTGCCACGTATTGCATTGCAAGCTGGTGGCAGTGAAGAGCGATTCTATGAGTTACTAGACGAGAAACTAGTAACAGCACGTCGCGCTTTAGAAACTCGTATCACTCGACTAGAAAACGTTAAAGCTCGTGTAGCGCCAATTTTGTATATGGAAGGAGCGTGTGGTGTTCGACTAAATCCAGATGATTCAGTCGCTGAAATCTTCAAAAATGGCCGTGCATCAATTTCTCTAGGTTACATTGGTATCCACGAAACCATTAATGCATTGTTCGGTACTGAAGAGCATGTATTTGATGAGTCTCGCTTACGTGAGAAAGCGTTAAACATCGTGGCTTACCTAAAAGAGAACGTAGAGCGTTGGACAGAAGAAACAGGTTATGGCTTTAGCTTGTACGGCACGCCTAGTGAAAACTTATGTAGCCGTTTCTGCCGCGTGGATACCAAAGAATTTGGTGTGATTAAAGGCGTAACAGACAAGGGTTACTACACCAATAGTTTCCACCTAGATGTCGAAAAGAAAGTAAACCCATACGACAAGATTGATTTTGAGATGCCATACCCGCTGATTTCTACGGGTGGCTTTATTTGTTACGGTGAATTTCCGAACATGCAGCGCAATATTGAAGCGCTAGAAAATGTTTGGGATTACTCGTACAGCCGAGTTCCATATTACGGCACTAATACACCTATCGATGAGTGCTATGAGTGCGGTTATACCGGTGAGTTCGAATGTACGAGTAAGGGTTTTACCTGCCCATCTTGTGGCAATCACGATTCTTCAAAGGTGTCAGTAACACGCCGCGTGTGTGGTTACTTGGGTAGTCCTGATGCACGTCCGTTCAACTTCGGTAAACAAGAAGAAGTTAAGCGACGCGTGAAACACCTATAATTAACGAGATTGATTGGACAAAGAGTAGGGCATTGATGAATTACCATAACTATTATCCTGTAGATGTAGTGAACGGACCGGGTACGCGCTGTACCTTGTTTGTTTCTGGTTGCATTCATCAGTGCCGTGGTTGTTACAACCAATCGACATGGTCTCCAAGCTCTGGCCATCTCTATACCAAGGAGATGGAGGATCAGATTATTACTGATCTTAATGACACGAGAATTAAACGCAGAGGGTTGTCTCTTTCTGGAGGCGATCCACTATTTCCAGGCAATGTAGAGTCTGTGTTTAATTTGGTTAAGCGCGTTAAAGAGGAATGTCCAGGAAAGGATATTTGGCTTTGGACAGGTTATTTGCTGTCAGAGCTTTCCCCTGAGCAACAGCAGGTCGTTGATTTCGTCGATGTGCTAATCGATGGAAAATACGAGAAAGACTTTGCTGATGTGCGTCTAGAATGGCGTGGCAGTTCTAATCAAGTGATTCATCGTTTCGATCTAAAGTAATCCCCTTTTGAGGCGTATCTCCTGCGTCTTCACTTCTAGTTGTGTAAAAAATAATCACGAAACAGCATTGCCGTTTAATAACTGTTTCGATTTCTTTCGGCAAGTGATAACGTGAGTGTATCCAAATGAATTTCAAAGGGTTGTGACTTTCATGTTCTCCAATCTACCAACACCTCAACAGGATCCAATCCTGTCTTTATCTTTAGCTTACAGACAAGACCAACGTGATAAAAAAATCGATTTAGGTATCGGTGTTTATCGAAATAGTGACGGTGTAACACCAATCATGGAGTCGATACAAAAGGCTGAACAGATCGTTCTAAATAGTCAAGGTACCAAGGCATACGTCGGTATGGCGGGTGATGAAGAATTTAATGCTGCTGCATTAAATCTTGTTCTGCCTGATGCCGCTATCGCAGAACGCGCGATATCAGTACAAACTCCGGGGGCAAGTGGTGGCCTGCGCATGTTGGCAGAGCTTATTGCCTTCTCAAATCCGGGTGCGACTGTTTGGTTAAGTAATCCAAGTTATGTGAACCATCAACCAGTAATGGAAGCCGCTGGTCTTAAAGTGAAGCATTACCGCTACTTTGATCCAAGCACTAAGCAAGTCGATGTGAATGCCATGCTAGATGACTTAAGCAAAGCTGGTGCTAAAGACGTTGTGCTTCTTCATGGCTGTTGTCACAACCCAACGGGTGCAGATTTAACTCAAGAAGCGTGGAAACAAGTGACGTTACTTGCTCAAAAGAATGGCTTCCTGCCATTTATTGATATTGCGTACCAAGGTTTTGGTGACGGTTTAGAGCAAGATGCGTTCGGTGTTCAACATATGGCAGCTAATCTTCCTGAGTTGCTAGTGACAAGTTCTTGCTCTAAAAACTTTGGTTTGTATCGAGAGCGCACGGGTAGTGCGATCGTGGTAGCAGATCAGCAAAGCCATGCGACGAATGCGCGCGGTAAGCTATTACAGATGGCAAGATCAACTTATACTATGCCTCCTGCGCATGGCGCGTCTATAGTTAAAACTGTGTTGTTAGACAATGAGTTAAAGTCGTCTTGGATAAGCGAACTTGAACAGATGCGCTTACGACTTGTTAGCCTAAGAGAGCAGCTGTGTTTAGACCTTGTCGAGAAAACGAATTCTGATGACTTTGAGTTTATTAAACAGCACAAAGGTATGTTCAGCGTACTTGGTTTTTCCGCGCAGCAGATGACCAGACTTCGTGAAGAGTTTGCTGTGTATGGTGTGAATGATGGCCGCATCAACATTGCCGGTTTGCGGGAACAAGATTTAACCTACGTAGCATCAGCTATTGCTGCGGTTCGATAATAATAAGTAACTTAAATTAACAGGGTGGATTGGATGAAACATTGGAAAATTTTAAGTGTTGCTTTGTTTGCTGGCTCTTTGGTCGCATGTTCAAGCACACCACAAGAAAGTGGTGAAGAAGAAATAAAGTTTGAACAGCCAGTCATGGAGCAAGAGACAGAAGAAGCAGTAGAAGAAGTCATAGAAAAAGAAGAACCGGAAGCGGTTGAAGAAGAGAAAGAGGCCGAACCGGCACCAGCTCCGACCAAAACAGCGGATGGTAAACTTATTCTTGGTGAACAAGAGTGGTTGTTCTTCCCTGAATTCAAAGCAACCGTGAAAGCACGTGTTGATTCAGGTGCTACCACATCTTCTCTGTCAGCGGTTGAAGTTAAACAGTTTGAGCGTGACGGCAAAAAGTGGGTGAAATTCAAACCAGCCCACGATGGTAAGGTAGGTAAAGAGATCAGTCTACCAATCGAACGTTTTGCTCAGGTGAAGCAGTCAAACTCAGACGAAGCAGACAAACGTCCGGTTGTCGCGGTTTGGATTCAGCTTTCAGAGCTGAAGGAAAAAACAGAGTTTACTTTGGTGGACCGCTCGCACTTAGATTTTCCTGTGTTACTTGGACGTAGTTTCGTACGCGATGTCGCCATTGTTGATGTCAGCCGTAAATACGTACAACCAAAAATCACTAAATAACAGGCACTATTAGGTGCCCTTTGTCGGGCACCTATTTATTAAGAACCTTATGCCCCGTATTCTATTACCACTTTTACTGCTTTTTTCTTCATTGTCATTCGCAAGCTCAAACCAAACCGTGTATGTCTATGCAGCATCGTCTATGACGCAGGTTGTTGAAAGGCTTGCTAGTACTGCCTCAACACAAGGGATAAAAGTAAAAGGGGTTTATGGCTCGTCGTCTTCACTGGCAAGACAGATCTCTAGAGGCGCACCTGCTGATATCTTTATATCCGCCAATACACAATGGATGAGTTATTTAGAAGAGCAGATTGAAGGTGTTAAACCCTCGATTACCATTGCAGGTAACCAGCTTGTTCTAGTATCAGGAAAAGAAGGCGTCACATTGGATAAGTTAGACGAGCTGTCTAATTGGAATCAGGTACTAGATGGTCAGCGTTTAGCCATCGGTGAAACGAATACCGTGCCTGTAGGGATCTACGCAAAACAAGCCTTACAAAATCTAGATGTATGGCAGTCATTATCAAAACACACAGCGCCAATGAAAAATACTCGAGCTGTGCTTGCTATGGTGGAGAGACAACAAGTACCCGCGGGCATTGTCTATCTCACTGATGCAAACCAGTCACAGCAGGTTCATATAGTCTCGGATATACCCACAGAACTCTACGAGCCTATTCAATACCCTGCATTGTTGCTGTCTGATAAAAGTAACGCCAAGCAGGTATATAAGGCCCTTTATAGCAAAGACATGAGTCAGTATTTGCTAGAGTTAGGGTTTACCCCGTTAACTCATTAGGGAAGGTGTGATGCTCACCGAGTTAGAAATTACAGCCCTAGCACTTAGTCTGAAAGTCGCTTTGGTGGCTAGTATTGGTATTTTGCCCATTGGAATTGCGCTGGCCTGGCTATTGGCTAAGAAAGAGTTCTATGGAAAAAGCCTCATCGATGGGCTGATTCACTTGCCATTAGTTCTTCCTCCTGTGGTCATTGGGTATGTGTTGCTGATCTTGTTTGGTAAGCAAGGCCCTTTGGGCAAATGGCTCGAACATTATCTTGGACTGGACTTCTCGTTCAGCTGGAGAGGTGCTGCTTTAGCATCGGCGGTGGTTGCTCTGCCTTTAATGGTAAGGGCGATTCGACTAAGTATTTTGTCGGTTGACAGCAAGCTTGAAGACGCTGCAATGACATTAGGGGCAAATCCATGGAAGGTATTCCAGCGAGTCACGCTTCCTTTGATCATGCCAGGCGTAATTTCTGGATTTGTATTAGCCTTTGCGCGCAGCTTAGGTGAGTTTGGTGCAACCATTACTTTTGTGTCTAATATCCCCGGTGAAACGCAGACTATTCCCCTTGCTATGTTTAGCTTTCTTGAAACGCCAGGTGCTGAATTTGAAGCAATGAGACTGTGTATTTTAGCTGTGGTGATTGCACTGGTTTCGTTATTTATTAGTGAATGGATGTCTCGCCGATCTCAACAGAAATTGGGCTTAGCTGGATGACATTACTATTCTCATTTCAACATCAGTTTGATAATCAATCCTTTGATATACAGGGAAATATACCGTCTTCGGGGGTTACCGCCGTATTTGGCCGCTCCGGCAGCGGTAAATCTACTCTCCTCAACGTGTTATGCGGGCTGTTAACGCCAAAAACAGGTGAAGTTAGATTTAGAGAGTCGCGCTTGCTAGATACAAAGCGCAGTATCAATGTGCCTGTCTGGAAACGAAAAATAGCCGTTGTCTTTCAAGACGCGCGCTTGTTCCCGCATCTCTCTATCCTTGATAATCTATTTTTTGGTTCGCCTAACAAGTTACAAAATGGGCGATTTAAAGAGCTAACGACGCTGCTTGGTATCGAACATTTGTTAGATTCTAAACCAAACAAGCTCAGTGGTGGAGAAAGGCAGCGGGTAGCCATTGCACGGGCATTGTTAAGTGAGCCTGACTTACTGCTGATGGATGAACCCTTGGCGAGTCTAGATTTACCTCGTAAAAGGGAGGTGATGCAGTATCTCAATCAGTTGACAGATAAAATCGACATTCCAATCGTTTATGTAACCCATAGCCTCGAAGAGGTCATGCACTTAGCCGATTATTTACTGGTTCTAGAATCAGGAAAGGTGGCTGATTTTGGTACGGTAGAAAAAGTGTGGAATGGGGATTCCCTTAGCTTATGGCAAGAGGGCGAACAGCACAGTGCGTTGTTGACTGCCAAAGTGTCGGAAAGGCACCCCGATTATGCCATGAGAAAAATGAAGGTAGCGGGGCATACACTGTGGGTTCCAGACCAAGAGTTTAATGACAAACAGAATGAATGTATGCGCATAAGGATTGATGCAAAAGATGTATCAGTGACGCTGTCACCTGTTGTTGGTAGTTCAATTCGAAATGTGATTCCGGTTGAAGTTATTGATATTGAAGAATTAAATGATCATTCGAGCCTGTTAACTTTAGCATTGAATGAAGAGTTAGCCTTGAAATCTATACTCACTCGATGGGCTACCGAGGAGTTGAAATTGCACCAAGGCAGTAAAGTTTATGCTCAGATCAAAGGGGTGAGTTTTACACAGCAGAATCTGGCAACGCATTAACCCTGCAGTCATGCTCATTAATGAACTATTTTAAGCAATAAAAAAACTCGAGCAGACTTAACTACTCGAGTTCATTTTAAGCGATAGGTTATTAGTCTTTTAGAAAGACGCTATTGAAATCACGCTTAAGGATAGGGTCACGGCGAGCTTTCTTCATTTGCTTGACCATGTCCTTGATACAGTTGAAAAGAACTTGGTCTAACAATTGTGCTTTGTAAGCGTTAGTTTGTTCTTCTGTCATGTTTTCAGGGATGTTAAGAGTAGGGAACTCCTCTAGGAGTCCAACACCAGCAAAAGCTTGGCTAACTGAAGTTAGAGCATGAAACTGCTCAAAGTTGTCTACTACATTTTGTGCACTGGCTGGCAGTTCTTCCCACGCTTTGCGTACTTCTGCTTCACCGGCCTCATGTATAGAAACAACCATTTGGAACATTTGCTCAGGCACTTCATCAAACTCGATGACCTGACGCAATTCCGCTGATACTTCACTTAGATCGATGGTTTGATCTTCAATTATTTCTGACATAAGGGCATACCTTGTTTTAATGGTAAGGCTATCGTAAAAAGTTACCTAAAAATGTCAAACTAAAAACACGTATTGGGTGATGAATGCTCAATAAATAAGGGGTTTGAGGTCCTAGGTGTTGATTAATTGAACGTTTAGAAAATAATTTACTTTTGGCTTTTATGTTTACCTTTGAAGTGATTGAACTCGGGACGTAATATACTAGTCTGTAAAGTAATTCTCTGTATTGGTTAACGAAAACTCATTTCTGCATAGGTTAATGAATAAAGCTGCAAAGATAACCAATTTTCCAGAGTTATGGAGCAACTAAACACAATCAAATGGAGTTGATTTGAAACAGTACGCACTCATAACGTTAGTGTTGCTAGGCAGTGGGCATGTGTGTGCTAGCGATACCTTACAAAAAGTACTTGAGCAGAATTTTGCAACAGCTGTTTTGTTGAGTGATAGTGATGCGATTACATTCGGTTTTCAGGATTTTGATCCCAATCGGTTCATCACTGACAATGACAATATAGGAAGCGAAGAAGCTCTAGAGTTGCGAAAAACCATCAGTATTTACACCATTCCCTACACCTATGAACTGCCCGATCTCTCTGTTTCTAACAACAACATTCTAAAGCAAAATATTACTTTTATCGGTTCTTATTTGTCGACAAAACGCGATGTTGCCATTGGCGATGACCCTCTGGAACCACAAGATTCATCGAAAGATGAAACCTTCACTTTTGCTACAAAGTATTGGGTAAGTTACCCCCTAAATGAAAATTGGAGTATTAACACTGGTCTGGGGGCGAACTTGATGTATTTCCGAAATGACTATACCTATAGGAACAGCTTTACGCTTTTTTTAAGAGAAGCTCTGGATGGTAACGCTGTTAATACGGATGCTTGGGCGCTAACCATCAAACCAAGCGTTGAGCTTCACTATGCCCAACATAAAGAGTGGGGGCATTGGGAGGCATTTACCGAGATGAAATATTTTAACGGAGTCGGTTGGGGAGAAGCAAACGACGGCAATGTGGGTAACCCGGAAGGTTGGTATTGGATAAACGGCGTTAAAGGTTTTTATGACATTACCCATTGGGGTGGCTACGGGCAGACGTTATACAGCAGCCTTCGTCGTATTGATTTAGGTGCGGACCTTCAACAACCCCTAGGGACGACCAACTACTATGAGTGGAGTCTAGGTTGGCTTGTGTCACCGCCTTTTTGGAAAGATTATTTTGATAATGTTGGTATTGGTATCAACTTAAATTATGGCAGTACCCTAAAGGGAGGAACCATCGTACTCCTCTTTAACGAGAAATAACCCTCTCGTTTAACTCTTCTTTGTGAGTCTGTTTTATGTAGGCTTTATGTTGCATACCTGTGACTTATATCTTTCATGTATTTGTTCGGTAAGTTAACAACACTTCTAAATCAGGTACGAGTAGTATCAGCTTCAAATTATTGAGATTAATGCTCGCCTTTAAACCACGTTTAACATAGATTTAGTATCAGTAAGTCTAAGATTTATGGAGAGTTTATGGGATGGTTTAGTCGTCTGTTTGGTTCATCTGAGAGTCCAAAACAGGCAGTTGTCGAGCCAGTAGAATACAAAGGGTATTTGATCTACGCAGAGTCTATTGCAGAGGGGGGTCAATATCGTATTGCTGGTCGCATAACAACGGGTGAGGGTGACTCGCTCAAGACCCACCGCTTTATTCGTTCAGACTTGCTTGGCAGTGAAGGTGATGCCAACGAGTTGATGCTTAAGAAAGCTCAGATGTTCATCGATCAAATGGGTGAAAGCATCTTCAACAACTAATTTCAGACTAGCTAGTCTGATGAGTGCTCTGTAAGGCAATGATGTGTTGTTTTTTTACAGATATTGATGATATTTTTTCTAAATTGGTTATTCAGCTTGAAACCTTTCACTGGTGATCCAAGGAAGATTTTTTTATTTTTGTTTTTTTATTTTGTGCCAATAGTAGGGAATAGCTATGCAAATTGGTGTGCCTAGAGAAAGCCTCGCGGGTGAAACACGCGTAGCTGCAACGCCTAAAACGGTAGAGCAGCTGATAAAACTGGGATTTGACGTCTCAATAGAAGGGGAAGCAGGGGCGTTAGCCAGCTTCGACAATCAAGCGTTTGAAAGTGCAGGAGCGACAATTGTTGATCATGCTACTGTTTGGAACGCAGATCTTATTCTGAAAGTAAATGCGCCTTCTGATGAAGAAATAGCGCTTATCAAGGATGGAGCAAGCCTGATTAGCTTTGTATGGCCAGCGCAAAATCCTGAGTTGATGGAAAAGCTTTCGAGCAAGAATATCAATGTGATGGCGATGGATGCGGTTCCTCGTATTTCACGTGCTCAAGCATTAGATGCACTGAGCTCAATGGCAAACATCGCAGGTTACCGAGCTGTGGTTGAAGCTGCCCATGAATTTGGTCGTTTCTTCACTGGCCAAATTACGGCAGCGGGTAAAGTTCCGCCTGCCAAAGTCTTGGTCGCAGGTGCGGGTGTAGCAGGTCTTGCTGCTATCGGCGCTGCAGGTAGCCTTGGCGCTATCGTACGCTCATTTGATGTTCGTCCTGAAGTAAAAGAGCAAGTTGAATCTATGGGTGCAGAGTTCTTGGAAGTAGACTTCCAAGAAGATACTGGCGCTGGTGACGGCTATGCAAAAGAAATGTCAGACGAATTCAACAAGAAAGCTGAAGAGCTTTACGCTGAGCAAGCTAAAGACGTTGATATCATCATCACTACAGCTCTTATCCCGGGCCGCCCAGCACCTAAGCTAATTACCAAAGAAATGGTAGATAGCATGAAGTCGGGTAGTGTGATTGTTGACCTTGCAGCTGCGAATGGCGGTAACTGTGCTTACACCGAAGCAGACAAGGTAGTCACTACTGCAAACGGCGTTAAAGTAATAGGTTATACCGATATGGTAGGTCGCCTACCAACACAGTCTTCTCAACTTTACGGTACTAACATAGTTAACCTGCTTAAACTGCTTTGCAAAGAAAAAGATGGCAACATCGATATCGACTTTGAAGATGTAGTGCTTCGTGGTGTCACAGTTGTTAAAGAAGGTGAAGTCACTTGGCCAGCGCCACCGATTCAGGTTTCTGCACAACCCCAAGCAGCGCCTAAAGCCGCACCAGTAAAACCTGAGCCTAAAAAAGATGAACCTGTATCTCCAGTTAAGAAGCTTGCGGGCCTTGCAATTGGTTTAGGTGCATTTGCATGGGTAGCTTCGGTAGCCCCTGCTGCATTCCTTGCTCACTTCACTGTATTCGTACTGGCTTGTATCGTAGGTTACTACGTAGTTTGGAACGTAACGCACGCTTTGCACACCCCATTAATGTCTGTAACAAATGCCATCTCAGGCATCATTATTGTGGGCGCATTGCTACAAATAGGACAAGGTAATGGTGTCGTCACCTTCCTTGCATTTATTGCCGTGTTAATTGCTAGCATCAATATCTTCGGTGGCTTTACGGTCACTAAGCGTATGCTAGAAATGTTCCGTAAAGACTAAGGAGTAACAAATGTCTGCAGGATTAGTTCAAGCCGCATATATTATTGCTGCTGTGTTCTTTATTATGAGCTTGGCGGGTCTTTCTAAACAAGAAACGGCACGTTCGGGCAACTATTACGGTATTGCAGGTATGGCTATCGCCTTGCTTGCGACTATCTTTGGCCCACATTCAAGCGGTATCGCTTGGATTCTCGTCGCTATGGTTGTTGGTGGCGGTATTGGTATTCATTATGCCAAGAAAGTTGAAATGACCGAAATGCCTGAGTTGGTTGCGATCCTACACAGTTTTGTAGGTATGGCTGCGGTATTAGTTGGTTACAACAGCCTACTGGACGCGCCAGAAACGGCAACTCATGCCGAACATATGATTCACCTTGTTGAGGTGTACCTTGGCGTATTCATTGGTGCTGTAACCTTTACCGGTTCTATCGTTGCCTTTGGTAAGTTGCGTGGCATTATTTCGTCATCTCCACTGAACCTTCCACACAAGCATAAGCTAAACCTTGCTGCTATTGTGGTTTCAGCACTATTGATGAAATGGTACCTAGGTGGTGATGGTGCTCTATTCCCATTGTTCCTAATGACTCTGATTGCATTTGCGTTTGGTTACCACTTGGTAGCGTCAATCGGCGGTGCGGATATGCCAGTGGTTGTTTCAATGCTTAACTCATACTCTGGTTGGGCAGCAGCAGCGGCAGGTTTCATGCTAGCAAACGATCTTTTGATTGTTACTGGTGCGCTAGTAGGTTCGTCAGGTGCGATTCTGTCGTACATCATGTGTAAAGCAATGAACCGTTCGTTCATCAGCGTTATTGCAGGTGGCTTTGGTCAAGAAGTATCAGTATCTTCAGGTGATGAGGAGCAAGGAGAGCATCGCGAATCAACCGCTGAAGAAGTGGCTGAAATGCTTAAGAACTCTAAGTCTGTCATCATTACCCCTGGATACGGCATGGCAGTAGCTCAAGCTCAGTATCCAGTACACGAAATTACAGATAAACTTCGTGCTCAAGGTGTTGAAGTGCGCTTTGGTATCCACCCTGTAGCGGGTCGTCTACCTGGTCATATGAACGTACTACTAGCAGAAGCTAAGGTACCTTATGACATCGTATTAGAAATGGACGAAATTAATGATGATTTCACTGAAACTGATACGGTTCTTGTTATCGGCGCGAACGATACGGTAAACCCAGCAGCACTTGAAGATCCAACAAGCCCAATTGCTGGTATGCCAGTACTTGAGGTATGGAATGCACAAAACGTAGTTGTGTTTAAGCGTTCAATGAATACCGGCTACGCTGGCGTTCAAAACCCGTTGTTCTTCAAAGAAAATTCATCAATGCTGTTTGGTGATGCGAAAGACTCTTGCTTGAAGATCATTGAGCATCTTTAAGGCTATTAGTTAGCGCAAAAGGGAGCTTCGGCTCCCTTTTTTCATTTGTGTACTTTCATACAGTAAAGTGTCATTTCATTGTCAATAATGGCGTACGGTTTGGAATGCCAGACTGTTTACGCGTATAGTTAGCACATTCCGGTTAAAACATGTTGTACTCTTTGAGAACTTTACTCCTATTCATAAGCTTAGTGACTGTTAGCCCAATGCTAGCAGCGAAAACACTTCCCCAAAGACTAGATTCTTTGGTGAGCTTATTTGTGTTTGAAGATGCAAAAGATGTGTATGACATGCAAGTGATTCAGGCTGACTTTCCGACAGCACTAATCAACCCAAATTCCATGTTGCCACAGACCAGTAAATATCCCTTAAAAGATATACAGCTTCTGTATCAACTAGAGCAAAACTGTAAAGGTAAACTACCACTTAGCCCAACAGTTACTGAGCCCCTAGTGTTTACACGGGCAATGTGTAGAGGCACTGAATTACCTTTGAAGTGGTTTGCTCGTTCAAATCATATTCATCCGGGCGGGGGCACTTATGCGGCTCGCTACGTGAAAGCTCATCCAGAACGTTTTGATGAGTTGCAACAGTACATGCACATCAACGAGAGACAATTGGCAGAGCCGGACAGTTTGCTCGGTCGATTGCAACTGATGCATAGCGACTCGATTGTCGCACTGCTTTCAGGTGCGCCCATGTTGTTACAAGGTAACGAATATTGGCTACGTAAGGGTGATAGTTATTTTGTATTTGATCTGGAAACATTGGAGCACAATGCCAAAGAAGCTGAATTAAGTTTCACTCTTGTTTCTCAAGTAAACGAGTGTTTCTTTGAGCGCGGCAACATTTGTTGGCAGCAACAAGACAACAGCCACCTTATCAAGAACTTACTGTATGCCTTAGTGCTACTAAACCTTGCCTTGATTATTGGCTGGTCGGTTTACCGATGGAACAGTAAGCGGGAAGAGATGCGCAGTAGAATGCTCATCCTTCAGATCCTGACCCATGAACTGCGTACGCCGATAGCGAGTTTGTCTATGACTGTTGAAGGGTTTAGGCGCGAATTCGAGCATTTACCAGAAACGGTTTACGATGAATTTAGACGGTTATGTGAAGATTCAAGACGACTTCGACAACTTGCTGAGGCGAGTAAGGATTATCTGCAATCAGATAATCGACCGTTAGCAACAGAACACCTGCCATCGATGCAAGAATGGCTTGAGTATAAAGTTGAAAACTATTCCGGCGATGTCTCGCTGAATATAGAAAAAGACATTGAAGTACAGGTCAACATTTATTGGCTTGGCACCTGTATAGATAATTTGGTTAACAATGCAATTAAGTATGGTGTGGGCAAGGTTGAACTTTGCGTACATCGAAATGACAACACGCTCATCATTGAAGTGCAAGACGAAGGCAATTTAAGTGCTAAAGATTGGAAACAATTGAGAAAGCCCTTTGTCAGCGAAGCTGGTCTTGGGCTTGGATTGACTATTGTTGAATCAATGGTGGGACGAATGGGGGGATGCATGAAACTTGTTGGTCCCCCAACTAAATTTGTAATGGAGATCCCTTGTGGAACAAACACTACTACTCGTTGAAGATGATAAAAACCTTGCTGATGGTTTGTTAGTTAGCCTTGAACAAGCAGGCTATAACTGCCTACATTCTGAAACTATTGCAGATACAGCAGCACTGTGGGAAAAAGCGGATCTAGTCATTCTGGACAGACAATTGCCAGATGGTGATTCAATTTCTAAGCTCGCAGAGTGGAAGGAAATTAAATCTGTGCCGGTTATTCTTTTAACAGCCTTGGTGACTGTGAAGGATAAGGTTTCAGGCCTAGATGCTGGTGCAGATGATTACCTAACCAAGCCTTTTGCTGAAGCTGAGCTATTTGCTCGCATCCGTGCCAACTTAAGAAGTCCAGGAAGTGAAGCAGGAACAGACGATTCTAAGGTTATCACCGACAATCTTGTTATAGATAAAGCGACTCGCGAAGTACATTATAAA
Organism: Vibrio comitans; assembly: GCA_024346835.1. Taxonomy (GTDB): domain Bacteria; phylum Pseudomonadota; class Gammaproteobacteria; order Enterobacterales; family Vibrionaceae; genus Vibrio; species Vibrio comitans. The sequence goes on along the minus strand of AP024867.1, from coordinate 1,379,401 downwards.
GGCGACAGCATTTCTTTGACGCGAACAGAGTTTGATTTGTTGATGTTCTTGGCCAGTAACCTAGGTCGAGTGTTCACACGTGATGAACTTCTTGACCATGTGTGGGGCTACAATCATTTCCCAACAACTCGAACGGTTGATACACATGTTCTACAGCTTCGTCAAAAATTGCCTGGTATTGATATCGAGACATTGCGTGGCGTTGGTTACAAGATGAAAAGCTAATGAAACCGCTGTTATCTGCGTTGTTACTTTTGCCTGCGGTAGTTCCTGTAACTACCAATGCGCAATGGTTTGAAGAAAACAACGCTGTCACACGTATGCACAAAAAGCTGCTTGAAGATGATTTGAGCGGTATGTTCGATCTTATGGTGCAGGTATGGCAACAAGAATCAACGGATAACCTAGAGCCACATCTTGAGGCTTTGCTGAAACAGGCAACTGAAAAAGATTGTGGTAAGAGTCTTATCTCAGAGGGATTGCCTACCTGGTTAGACTCAATCACCATAGAAAAGGTGTCAGTGCAGCGCCCTGGTCGATTATCGAATAAACTTAGACTTCAAATCATCTCAGAAGAGTCATTAGCGCAGGTTAGATTAACTTTGTGGCCGAATACCAGCATCTCTAAAGAAGTTATCGACCAAGATGCCTTTGAAACACTCACCGACGAAAAGAGAACCTTGCAGCAGACTGAAGCGACTTACAGTTTAAATAAACCACTTAAATCTGGTTTGTATCAGTTGTCTATTGAAGATAAAGCACAAAATAAATGGTCTCATTGGATAGTTATCACTGAAGCGGATCCTGTACATGTCGTGCGCTGGGATTCGAAAGACAGTTGGGCGGTAGACAAGAAGCGTTTGCTGAATCGTTATTGTCCGTTGCCAGTGCAAGAGGTAACGGTTTATGACTATAAAGATGGACAGTATTCATCTGTATGGAATAAGTCGTATGAGTCTAATTATCCTGTTAAACTGCCTCGCAACGCCGTAGAGCCTGAGCGTTATGTTGTGAGCGTGTCTATGACTCAATCACAATGGCAAGGGCCGATACTGTTTAAAGATAAACGAACCATCAGTAAGACTATCGACTACACAGAAGAGTAGGGTAGAGCAATTCGGAGTAATTATGTTAGATGATTTACCACCACTCAGTCATGAAGAACAGCAGAAAGCTGTTGAACGTATTCAAGAGTTAATGGCAAGTGGAATGAGTACAGCGCAAGCAATTAAGCAAGTGGCTGAAGACATCCGCGCTGAGTTTAAAAAGGATCAAGAGCAGTAATGCTCTTGGTTTTTTTAATACCCACTAATGCACTATAACTAACTAGGTGCAGTTAAATGTATACCGATCATTAACCACCAAACGCGACGTAACAATAATTCAGTATGGGCTAGGTTATATGTGATTTTCGTATTTTCTATTTATATCAATAACTTACTAACATTGTTATTGTGCTGTCATCAGGTTGGTGTAATTAACTTACACTGGCTAAAAATGGACCAGAATATTATTCTGTTCGAATATTAAACGTTACATGAGTTTGTACTTACTTTCGTTTTGGTTACTATTAATACAGGTTATGAGTTAACCAATTGAGCATTTTACTCAGTATTTGCTTATGTAGATTTGCTATGAGATGGGGAGCGTTAAGAGTGTTTCTTTAAATGTATGGTTCATGCTTGGGCTAACTGGCAATTCTTTCCATAACGCTTAAGTTACAGTGTAATTAAGTGTGTGTACCACGTTGTTTCTCGTGAAAACTGGTGTTCTCAAAACAAAGCAATAATGGTCTAATCTCTGTGGTATATACGAATTATATTACTGGAGTAATTAATGAGCTTAAGAGTCGTACCTGAGCTTTACTGTCGTGACATAGAGGAAAACAAACACTTTTTCGTTGAGGTGCTCAATTTCTCCGTAAAGTATGAGCGATTAAGCGAACAGTTTTTGTATCTAACTAAAGATGGTGTTGACTTGATGCTAGAAGGTATTGATAGCAATAGTCGCAAATGGCTAGTTGCAGCCACAGAATTTCCATTTGGCCGAGGGGTTAATTTTCAGTGGGATGTAACAGACATTAAAACTTTATATACGCACGTAACGAGTGTTGCGAAAGATTCCATCTATCTAGAGCTAGAAACTAAGTCATATCTCTGCGGTTCTCAAATGGCTACACAAAACCAATTTATAGTCCAAACACCGGACGGTTATCTGTTTCGGTTCTGCGAAGACGTACTAGATTAAATTTTGTAGACAGAGCTTCACGAAACTCGCTAGATTTGACGTAGCAGACATCTAAGAGCACGGGCGATGAATCAAAACCAAGAAAACTAGCTTATAAGCAAGATCGGTAAGAAATGAAAACACCAGTACAATCATATGTTAACAACCAATAATTAAATGCGCATAATCAATGTTATGTTAAATACGGTTTTATGATTAAGTAAATGCCCCTATAACTCGTCCCTCCCTTATCCTTCCTTAGTTCTCTTTCACACAAAGAAACTTTTTGCGTCATGCACAGCTGCGTCTGCTTTTTTATACACTACTATCCTCAGTATGTTGCCCGCAAAAACTGCAATACAAAGTTATCTCCTAATGTCTTTTAATAGAAAAACGCATTCACTACTAAAATATGTCCCCACAACGCTTCATATTCATCTATAATCGTCGACCGTATTTTTGGTCTGCTATGATTGCCTGTGTCCCTCAGTGAAAGTCTTCAAGCCAACCAACATCTAATAGGAACAAAGAATGTCATTTTCATCACAAGGTTTTTCTTCTGATATCGTTCGCGCACTGACTGAGTGCAATTATGAAAAGCTGACCCCTATTCAACAGCAAGCTATTCCGCAGATCCGTCGCGGTAACGACATTCTTGCACATGCTCAGACCGGGACAGGTAAAACAGCAGCGTTCTCTTTACCTATCATTCAGCAGATCATCGACAATCCAAAACCTCATAGCCGAGGCAGTGTTCGAGCCCTTGTTTTAGCGCCTACTCGCGAATTGGCCGATCAGATTGCAAATAACATTAAGAGTTTCTCTAAATACACGAGCATTTCAATTGCTGCTGTTTACGGTGGCGCAAAAATGTCATCTCAAGAACGTAAACTACAAGCAGGTGTTGATATCCTTGTTGCAACACCTGGACGTCTGAATGAGCATCTTGAGTTAGGTAATGTGAACTTAACTCACTTAGAGGCTTTGATCTTTGATGAAGCCGATCGAATGCTCGATATGGGTTTCATTAGTGCAATTCGTACTATTATGGCAGGTGTTTCAACACACCCTCAAACTATGATGTTTTCTGCTACCTCATCTGCGCAAATGAACGCACTAGCACAAGAGTATTTACGTAAGCCTAAACGCATCATTGTTAACGCTGAGAACTCCACTGCATCTACTGTCGCTCATGTTGTCTATCCAGTTGAAGAAGAGCGCAAGCGTGAACTACTTTCAGAGTTAATCGGTAAGAAAAACTGGAAGCAAGTTCTTGTTTTTGTTAACTATAAAGAAACGGCTAATGATGTTGTTAATGAGCTAAAGCTTGATGGAATTAACGCTGTGCTTTGTCACGGTGATAAAAAACAGAGTGCACGTAGACGCGCGTTAGACGAGTTTAAATCAGGTAAGGCTCGCGTATTAGTTGCAACTGATGTCGCAGCTCGGGGCCTAGACATTCAAGGCTTACCACATGTTGTAAACTACGACATGCCTTTCCTTGCTGAGGACTATGTACACCGAATCGGCAGAACCGGCCGAGCGGGTCAACAAGGTCATGCAGTTTCATTTGTTAGCCGTAAAGAAGAACTCACCTTGGTTCAGGTTGAAAAGCTGATTCAACACCGCATCAGACGTGTTCCACTGGAAGGCTACGAAGTAGATAGCCGTGACGCTCTGCTAGCCAAAATGCACAGTAAGCCAGCATTTAAAAACCGCCAAAGTCGCACAAATAACGCTAATGACCAAAGTAGCGCTGAGAGCCGTCTGCGTGTGATGCAAGCACTTAAGAAACGCGCTAAAAAGTAACACTGTTAGTCTAAAATCCTTTGATCTGGTTGATGGTTAAAGAGGTTTTCAAATCTCTTGGTTCTCGTTTGACAAGAGCTCGGAGTTTGAACCCTCTCTTTCGCTTCAACGTAAAGACATGATTAACCTTAAAATTAATCATGTCTAACTTAAAGTGAGACAACACTGCACCCATAATACTGTGCATAAATACAGTACTCCGTAATTTCTTTAGTTCTAGGTCAGCTTAAGGAAGGTCAAATACAAGTGCTACTATTTGCTTGTCAGAATGATTAGCAAGCAAAACGCTAGGCTCATTTGAAACTTTAGCGCCATCCCCCTGCGACAAAGTGACATCATTAACCTTCAATGACCCTTCAACTTGATGCACATACAGTTTTCGCCCCGGCTCTATATCGAATTTTAACTCACTGTTAGCTTCCAACACTAACTGATGCAGACTTGCATCTTGCTTAATAGTAAAAGAATTCTCTCTGCCGTCAGGTGACGCGATAGTAGTAATACCAAACTTTTTACCAAAGTGTTTTTGTTGATAACCGGGTTTACCACCAAAGGTGTTTGGCTCGATCCATATCTGCAAGAGCTTTAGATTTTCAGTCTTTGAAGGATTAAACTCACTATGAAAAATCCCTTTTCCCGCAGACATTAGTTGAAACTCACCTGCTGGTAATTGCTCGACATTACCTTCACTGTCTTTATGTGCAATAGTACCTTCTAGGACAACACTGATAATTTCCATATCCTTATGCCCATGAGTATCAAAACCCGAACCAGGATGTACAAGGTCGTCATTGATAACGCGAAGTGCGGAAAATCCTATCTGCTCAGGATCGTAGTAGTTAGCAAATGAAAATGTATGCTTGGTCTGTAGCCAACCAAGATCTACACTGCCTCTTTCATTTGAACGGCGTAAATTAATCATAATGTCTCCTTTTTCAAGATTACTATCAAAGCGAGCCTAAGTTTTCTCGACTTACTCAAATCAGGCTTAATAACGCGTTTGCGACATTTTTAGTAAGTATAAATAGGCTGTTTCTAAAAAATATCGGAAAGAATTGACAAGGTGCTTCAAAATCTTTGAATGAAAAGAGGCTGTGAGCAGCAAGATTTTTATTGATGCTTTTAGGACGCTTGATGTTATAGAACTAAAATGCAGCTTTGCTCAATCGAAGAATCTTTGTTTGAGGAGCCCTTAAGATATTATCAGATTAAACCTCTACGTCTTAGCTTAGTTATTACGAAATCCTTTAATCCTTCGCTTTGGTTATCGCCCGATAAAAATCATTAAAACTGAGGTTTTAGAACACTCAGATCAATAACATCATAGACAGTCCAAAATATAGGTTGAATTACTTACGCAAACGTTTACTATACGCGCCAAATTTATTATATCGAAGCTGTATATGTTTGGTGATTTGGACCAATCGTTTCTACCCTAGAACCTAACTCTGGGACTACAGTTTTCCGGTGCTCAATTATTCATTGTGCACCCACCACTCACATGGGCTTCGATGTCTTGAACCTTCCTTATTCAGATGGTTCAACTACCTAATTGTTTTAGTTAATTAAGGTTATATTGTGAGTCAAGAAACCCTCATTCAGCCAAGCCCAAGTAGTACTTCGGTTATCGACCGACAGTTCAAGATCAGCGAGCGCAAATCTAGTATTGGTACAGAGTTGTACGCAGGTTTCATTACCTTCTTGGCGATGAGCTACATCCTTGCTGTTAACCCTGCGATATTAGGAGATATTCCTGGTATGGATCGCGGTGCAGTGTTTACAGCAACCGCCATAGCAGCAGCAATTGCAACACTAATCATGGGCGTGTTTGGTAATTACCCTGTAATGCTTGCTCCTGGTATGAGCATGAACGGCTTTTTTAAAGGAGTGTTGTTTAGCGGCTCAGTTGCACTTCTTTGGCATGAGGCTTTGTTTGGAATCTTCCTCTCAGGAATCATCTATCTTATCTTCTCGTTAACTAAGATAAGAAAGACCATGATTGAGTCTATTCCAGAAGATCTCAAACTGGCAATTACGGTCTCTCTTGGCCTTTTCATTGCGTTTCTTGGTCTTAAAAACGCAGGAATTATTGTATCAAACCCTATAATCCTAGTGAGCATGGGCGACATCAAAGAGCCTCAAGTATTGATTGCCTTCATCAGTATCTTTGTTGCTCTAGCTTGTATGATTAGAGACATTAAACTTGCGACATTTATCTCGTTTGTCACGTCGATTGTACTTACCATTGCAGCTGATGCATTTATGGGCACTTCTAATGCGCCAATTCCTGATTCATTAGTTTCTATGCCGCCGAGCTTAGCGCCAAGTTTTGGTGCAATCTTTAATTTTTCTGCCTTTACGCCAGAAAAGCTATTTGACCTGCTATTTATTGTAATCATCTTCTTTATCGTCGACTTCTTTGACGGGTTAAGCACCATCGTTGGTGTTGGGCGTGATGCAGGTATCATTGATAAAGACGGTAAAGTACCTAACGCTAAATCTGCCCTGGTAGCTGATGCTGGCGGTACGGTAATTGGCACGGTATTAGGTACAACGTCAATTACTGCTTTCTCAGAGTCAGGTATTGCGTCTTCTCAAGGTGCAAGAACTGGACTTGCTGCAGTGGTTGTATCGGGTTTATTCCTTATATCTCTGTTCTTGTTCCCCCTATTCTCTATTTTCTCAACAGCTATAGTTGCGCCAGCAATGGTGGTAGTGGGAATCTATATGGTTGGTAGGCTGGGAAGTATTCAGTGGGAAAAGAAAGAATCTCGTATCGCAGCTTTCTTTACCATCATGTTTACCATTCTTAGCTTCTCGCCAGCGAATGGCATGGCGATGGGCTTTGTCAGCTACTCGTTCTCCATGCTAGTTGCAGGTAAAGGTAAAGAAGTACATCCAATCATCTACGGATTATCGGTGATTTTCCTTGCTTACTTAGTAATGATGTGATTTTAAGTGACATTGTCACTCAAGTAACTACCTGATAAGTAATAAAAAGGCCGACACTATTTATTAGTGTCGGCCTTTTTGATTTCAATTCACTAATTTAGCCGCCAGCCAGTTTAACGGTATGGCCTTTTTTCTCTAGGTGCGCTTTGATCTTGTCTCGACTGTCACCCTGGATTTCGATAACACCGTCTTTTACTGAACCGCCACAGCCACACACTTTTTTAAGTTCTGCCGCCATTAGCTTAAGGCCTACATCGTCCATATCTAAACCAGTGACTAGGCAAACGCCCTTGCCTTTTCGGCCTTTAGTTTGACGTTGAATGCGCACTACACCATCGCCCTTTGGGCGCTCTACTTTTTCTTCTTCAGGCTTGATGCGCCCGACTTCGGTTGAATATACAAGAGACATAACATGCCTTATCTGTGAAGTTATGAAGCAATTTTACCATTGATTAGGCAGAAGGTTAAACACCGATATCTATTGCCTTGAAAGAATAACGCTTAATTAGTGTTTCCAATCAGTGTGTTAATAGCTATTATAACTATCAAACACAAATTAGTTATAGTGCATCATAATGAGAAAGAAGTGTATTCCAATTACCGATCCACAGGTCAAAAGGCAAAGCTGTGCCTTGTTTAATAAGCGAGTAACGCTCGATGACTTCGACAACCTTACTCAACAACAATATAGTCGTAACTCTTTGCTTTCTATGTTTAACGACTGGAACCACTTTGTTGAATTCTGTGGTCAACGTAAGGTTTCGACACTTCCCGCTTCTACGACTGCCGTTCGCCTTTTTCTAGAGAAACAAAGTGAAAGCAGAAAATACGCCACGCTAAAAAGAATGGTTATAACACTCGGTCTTGTACACCGCTTTCACGAGTTCCCTGATCCCTGCAATCATCGACAAGTGAAGATGTTACTGGCTCAACTTCGTTTAGATAAAAAAGGAGACGCCAAGCAAGCAGAGGCGTTTAACTCGCAGCATCTAAAAGAGATTCACCAGCAACTGGATGCTGAAAGTAGTCTCAAGCAACTAAGAGATGCAGCCATTTTGTCGGTGATGTTTGAATGTGCTATGAAGCGAAGTGAACTAAGAGCCCTTCTGTTTCATCAAGTTCAGTTTGAATTACTTGATGACAGCCCAATCAATATCAACATCAACGACAACACCTATCAGCTTTCGTCAGCAAGCAGTGAAATCGTCAAGCGTTGGTTGCTAATGATCCCCAACCACCTTGGTCCACTATTCAGGCGTATCGACCGTCATGGCAATATAGGCGATGACGCGCTCGATGCATCGTCGATTTATCGTGTATTTAGATCCACAGAAACTCAGCTAGGATTATCTCTTAAGCTATCAGGGCAGTCAGCACGCGTGGGTGCTGCAAAAGAGCTGGCTAAACAAGGATATGGGGTAAAAGATATTACCGACTTTGGACGATGGATAAGCCCTGCAATGCCTGCTCAATACTTGGGTAAACAGGTATTGGCAGACAGTGAAAGGCTTAAATTCAAGGTGATAAAACCTTGGGATTGATTCGCGCTCTAAAGAGCGGTTTTCACCGCTTGTGCTAGGTAGTCTGAAAAACTATGACCGTTGTTGCTCAGCATTTTAGGGAACATTGAGATTGGTGTCATGCCTGGAAAGGTATTTACTTCATTGAGGTATATCTCGCCCTCTTCGGTCAAGAAGAAGTCGATTCGAGACAGGTCTTTAAGACCCATCTGTACAAACACTTTTCGCGAGTATTGCGCTATCAGTTCAAGCTGCTCTTGGGTTAAATCCTTTGCCACAATCTCAGTCGTAGAGTGACTATCTGAGCTGTACTTCTCTTCGTAAGAATAGAAGGTATCAGAAGGGGCAATGACCTCTCCTGGTGGCGTGATGAATAGTTCACCCTGATATTCATACGCAGCAACCTCGAGTTCTCTTGGTTTTACTGCTTTTTCTACCAAAACCTGCTCGGAATAGTTAAATGCATCGCTAACCGCTCGCTCAACGCCTTGAACATCCGTGACCTTGTAACAGCCAACCGATGAACCTTGACGAGCCGCCTTAACAAACAAACCACCCCAGTCGTTAAAGGCTTCTGCTGTTTTCTGAACACTGTCTTGATTGTTCTCTGTTAAGAACAAATAAGGCGTGTTTTTAACACCGATCGCGTCATACCAAAGCTTAGAAGTGATTTTATTAAAGCTGTTGCTGCTCGCTTCAGGACCACATCCAAAGTATGGGATTCCTGATAGCTCAAACATTGACTGTATATCGCCAGTTTCTCCAGGGTAGCCATGAATACAAGGGACGATATAATCAATCTTACAGCGATCGTCCCCTTCCACTAGCTCAGCTGAGTGTATGTCTAGATAGCAATCCTGGCCTTGTTGGTTGCGCCAGTTCTCACTAGTGATTTCAACGCGGATAACGTTAAAACCGGTTGTAGTTTCCAGTTGCTGTTGTACATAGTCAGCTGAAATCAAAGACACCTCATGCTCTGAGGAACCGCCGCCACAAAGCAAAAGAATATTAATGTTCGACATCTAGATAAACCCAATCAATCTTAGTAATAGTTATTTTAACAGCTGGAAGCTGTCTGTTGCTGCTAATTCTTTATCAGTAAAGTTTTTAACGAATGGCTGAAGTTTTTGCAGTCCCTCAGGAAGTGCAGCTACCGCTGCTTTAGCTTCATCATAATCGCCAAAGTCACCCATCAAAACAGAGTAAACAGGCTTATCATTGATCTCTTTTGCCTGTAGCCATAAAGCTGATTCTGTATTTAGTGCTTTAGCAAAAGCTTTTGCTTTCTCTTCATCGGAGATCGTCGCTAGCTGAATAGAGAAACCTTCTGTTGGTGCTGATGCAGATGTCTCTTGTTGAACTTCTGAATCCGAAGCTGCGTCTTCAGTGTCCATTACTTCTTGCTCTTCGATATCAGAAGCTTGTTCTTCAACAACAGTAACATCTTCTTCAACGATCTCAGCTTTGCTCTCATCAACCTCTGTTTGATTGCTCTGATAATTCTCTTGATAGCTTTCTGATTGAACATCAGATTCGTAGTCGCTTGAGCTACATGCAGCCAATAATAACGCCAATGATACAATTGCGGTTTTTTTCATTTTTAATTCTCTTACGCACTTAGTTCTGAAAATCATGCCCATCATCGGTTGCATAATCAAGGGTAAGGGGGTACCTAAATGCAATTTGACGTGATCAACGGCTCAGTTTTCAGCCTTTAACCGACGAAGCGCTTAAAAATGTCACACTAGTTGCTGAAACAGCTTTAAAATTAAACAGATACGATACAGAGGAATGACAAGTATGAGCCCGATGGATTCGCTGTTTAACCCAAATGCAATTGCCGTTATCGGTGCGTCAAATCGACCTATGTCTCCAGGTAAGGTCATTGTTGATAACCTACTCCATTCTGGCTTCAACGGGACCGTGTTGCCCGTGAATCCAAACCACACCTCTGTTTCCGGGGTGCTGTGTTATCCCAACCTTGAATCTCTGCCCTTGATTCCAGAACTGGCCATTGTGTGTATCGATCATCAAGAACTTTCTACTTTATTTAGCGAGCTTGATAGTAAAGGAATTAGAGCCGCTATTTTAATCGCAAATGCTCTATTTGATGAAGCGCACGCAATTGATATCAAGCGCCTTTCCAAGCAACACAACATAAGAATGATAGGACCAAACAGTTTAGGCATCTGTATGCCTTGGACTAACCTAAACGCCTCTCTTTCACCGGTAAGTGTGCAGCCAGGTAAAATCGCCTTTATTTCTCAGTCCGGTGCAATTGCAACTACGGTTCTCGATTGGGCTAATGATAAGGAAATTGGCTTTTCTGCGTTTGTCTCTATCGGCAGTATGGCGGATGTAAATGTTTCTGAAGTCATAGACTATTTGTCCATGCACAGTAAAACAGAAGCGATTCTCTTATATGTCGAGCATATTCAAGATGCGAGACGCTTTATGTCAGCAGCTCGTGCTGCTGCTCGTAATAAAAGAGTATTAGTTCTCAAAGGGGCACGCTCTCAAGTGGGTAAAGAACTCTCTATGTTGCACCATGGCGGGAGCAAGTCTCTTAACATAGTGTATGACTCTGCCTTCGATCGCTGTGGTCTTTTACGCGTGCATTCCACTCATGAATTATTTGCCGCAGCAGAAACTCTAACTCACTCTATTCCACTTAAAGGCAAGCGCCTGGCGATGATAAGCAACGGCTCTGGGCCTGCTGTTATTGCCAGTGATGTTCTGAACCACTTAGGCGGGAAACTGGCTGAGTTTTCAGAGGAAACAATAACTGCGCTCGGTAAGATTTCAAACGAGTGCACCATTAACCCTATAGATCTCTCAGGGGACATGCAAAGCAGTAAATTGCTGAGGGCATTTAGTCAGTTATTAGATAGCAAAGACATGGACGCAATCCTTATCATGTTTAGCCCTTCTGCCATTGCTGATCCACTGAACACTGCAACTAAGATACTCGAGATCTATCAGAAGCATCCCAATAAAAGGCGGGTTAACCTCCTGACTAATTGGCTTGGTGAAACGTCGGCTAAAGAAGCAAGAAGTCTATTTTCAAAGCATGGTGTGCCTACCTACCGCACTCCAGAAAGTAGTGTAATGGCGTTTATGCACCTTGTTCGTTACCGAGCGAGCCAAGTTCAGTTGATGGAGACTCCGCTTTCTATCGAACACGAGGCAGAAGCCGTACTTAAAGCTAAGCAAATATTAACGTTAAGCCCCACTGATACACTTTCAACCGATAAGACTGCACAGCTGTTGAATTGCTATCAAATTGAAACAGATCAGGCACTAGCTACCGATGTCACCTTGCATCTTCAATGCGACGCCACCTTTGGGCCAGTGATACTGTTAGGTCGCAAGGGGGAAGTCTGTGATAAACAATTTGTCGCAGGGTTTCCCCCATTAAACCAAAAACTGGCAGAAACTCTCATTAAAAAAGCATTGAGGCGCTCAGCTCTAGCGCCTGTCAGCACAGGACAATTTGCCTCCCTAACACAGACACTGGTGAGATTTTCTCAGCTTATTGTGGATTTGACAGAGATCCAATCCATACACCTTAGCGGCACGTTTGATGAATCCGGGCATCTCAAACTTGAACCGCAATCCATTGAGCTTGGCGAAAACCACAATCGCGTCTTAGCCATAAGGCCATACCCTATTGAGCTTGAATCTATAGTGACCCTCAAAGACGCTAGTGAAGCTTTGCTACGTCCAATACGACCTGAGGATGAACCACTACATGCCCAGTTTATTAATAATGTCAGTAAAGAGGATCTGTATAAGCGATTCTTTAGTGATGTCGGTGAGTTTGACCATCAGGCACTCGCCAACTTAACGCAGATTGATTACGACAGAGAGATGGCACTGGTCTTAGAAAAAGAATCACAAATTATCGGTGTCGTACGAGCTATTACCGATATTAGAAGTAACAGCGCAGAGTTCGCTGTCCTTATCCGCTCAGACATGAAAGGACAAGGATTGGGTCGTATACTGATGCAGGCTATCATTGATTACTGCAAGGATAAGGGGATCGCTCGGATAGAAGGTATGACCATGCCATCGAATAAAGGCATGGTGACACTTGCACAAAAACTAGGCTTCTCCGCTCATGTAGACTTTGAAGAAGGCGTTGTAGAGATGGCGCTACCCCTTTAAATGTTTCTCACCAGATAGCGCCTTAAGCGATGCCTACCATCACTTAAGGCTCCATTGTTTGGGCAGGTTACGAATCATCCAGCTTTTTGCCTTGCCCATTTGATTTCGCTTCCACGCCATGATGATAGGTAGCTCATGTTCTTTACTGCCATTGATCTGCTTAAGAAGGCCAGCCTCTATTTTGGCTTTTGCAATATGTGACGGTATTGTTCCAATACCTAGACCACTTTCTAATGCCTCTATCTTGGAGGCGAAATTGGTCACCGTAAGGCGCGGCTGTTTCTCAAATACATTGATACTGCGAGTAGGTTTAGTTCTTGCGGAGTCTGCGATAGCAATGACGCGATAGTTCGATTGCGCCTCTTGATCGAACTCACCCGCGCGTTTATGCACAAAATGACCAGGAGCGGCAACCCAAGTTAAGCCAATGGTGCCTATTGTTTCAATTTTTGCTTCAGGCAGGGAAATATCCGTCATTGGAGCGACAAGAATATCTGCGCGATCATAAGCCAAAGCTTCCCACCCCCCTGCGAGTATCTCTTCTTGAAGTTTCAAGCGTGTTTTGCTTTGTTTTGCCAGCTTTTCAACAAGCGGGAAGAAATGTCCCACCGGAATAACACCATCAAACGCTATCGTTAGGTCTAGCTCCCAACCATTTGCCAGACTGGTGGCATCATTAATCATATCTGCAGTAGCCGCGAGTATGACTCTGCCCTGCTCTAACAGTATCTTACCGGCTGGAGTTAGTTCGGCCCTGTGCCCAGAGCGATCAAAGATAAACAGATCTAACTCTTGTTCAAGTTTTTGTATCTGGTAACTAAGAGATGATGGTGCTCGATTTAATTCTTCTGCCGCTGCTGAAAAACTGCCACGACGATCGATTGCATCTAAGATATGCATGGCTTCAAGAGTGATTGGCGAGATCATTGACGTCCTTATCAAAGCTTATTTTATGCTATTTAATCACCATGACGCATAAAGTCACTGAATTTCATTAAATATATTGAAGCAAGACAAAGAACGCGAAGAAATGGTTAGAGAAGAAACCACTATAAGCATTTGACTTTACGTAAAATGAAAGTGTAACAAAAACGAGAAAGCCAACTCACAAGGAGTTGGCTTTGGAATTTTGCAATCGATAAAAGAAAAACAAAAAGTTGGATTATTGCAAAATAAACCGAGCTTATTTGTTTGCTTTTATTTCTTTAGTAACCATTACTACTGAAGTTGCGATAAATGTCACGATTAGCGCTAATTCCATAATGTTTCACCACCTGATATCAAAGAGTTATTAAGATTCGTTAAATTCTAAAAACAATTGTAACACTCTGTGGCGAAAAAAATATCTATTTATTCGGAATTATTCGGGGTAACCCTTCGGATTTTCCGATTGCCAACGCCAAGTATCTTCGGTCATTTCTTGTAAAGTGCGTGTTGCTTTCCAACCAAGAACAGCTTCAGCCTTAGCAGGATCCGCCCAACACTCGGCAATATCACCGGGTCTACGAGGTGCAATCTTGTACGCAATGGTTGTACCGCTTGCTTGTTCAAAGGCCTTCACCATATCTAGTACACTCGAACCATTACCTGTGCCTAGGTTAAAGATGTGCAGTCCTGATTCATTGCCTACTTTTTGCAGCGCTGCAATATGTCCATCTGACAGATCCATAACATGAATATAATCACGCACACCTGTGCCATCTGGTGTTGGGTAGTCATCACCAAATACAGAAAGATATTCACGACGGCCAACAGCAACCTGAGATACGAATGGCATTAGGTTATTTGGGATGCCTTGAGGATCTTCACCTAAATGTCCTGTTGGGTGAGAGCCTACAGGGTTGAAATAGCGTAACAGCGTAATACTCCAATCTGGATTCGCTGCTTGAAAGTCGGTTAGACACTCTTCAACCATTAGCTTACTACGACCGTATGGGTTGGTAGCGCTTGTAGGGAAATCTTCGGTAATCGGCACAGATGCAGGATCGCCATAAACCGTCGCAGAAGAAGAGAACACTAGTGTCTTAACACCCGCCTCTCGCACCGCATCCACCAGCACAAGGGTGCCGTTGACGTTATTGTCGTAATACTCAAGCGGTTTAGCCACTGATTCACCAACGGCCTTCAAGCCTGCAAAATGAATAACCGCATCAATATTGTGTTGCTGCATTGTTTTAACGAGCAATGCTTTATCTCTGATATCACCTTCAACAAACTCAACATTTTGGCCAGAAACAAGGCTGATGCGCTGATTTACGCTCGCCTTACTGTTATATAAGTTGTCAAAAATTACAGGTGTCATCCCTGCTTCTAAAAGCTGTATACAGGTATGGCTGCCAATATAGCCCATACCGCCAGTAACAAGTACATTCATGAGTTTTACCAACTGATTGATTTATACATAAGAGTACTTCATTTTTGTTAAGTTTTGAATTTTCATTACGTTAGAAGTACTTAAAAAAACAGCATTCAAACCCTAGATTGGTCAAACGCTCTTGTTTATTGTTATTCTTTACGAGAAACATAGGGAATAGAATAAACCGCAACAACATCAGAGAGTTGCTGTCAGTACCTTAATATCGAGCTGCGCCTAAGAGGAAGAGATGAAACTGAATTGTGATATGGGTGAAAGCCTAGGTTCATGGACAATGGGTAATGATGCCGAGATCATGCCCTACATCGATATGGCGAATATCGCCTGTGGGTTTCATGCCTCAGATCCTGACATTATGTCAAATACGGTTGCACTCGCTAAGCAACATGATGTCTCTGTCGGTGCTCATCCTGGATATGCCGATTTACAGGGTTTTGGCAGACGCTCTATTCCCCATACCAATGCACAGATCACTCACCTTATTCTCTACCAAGTAGGGGCGTTGCAGGGCATATGTAGGTTACATGAGGTCAATGTCGACTATATAAAGCCACATGGAGCACTGTATAACGACATGATGAAGGATATTGAGCTATTCACGGCTGTAATTGAGGCAGCTAAGCAGCTTCAATTGCCTTTAATGGTATTGGCCACGAACAATTCAGATTATTTGCACATTGCACAACAAGCGAACGTTACTCTCATTCACGAAGGCTTTGTCGATAGACGTTATACCAATGATAAGCAGCTTGCTGCACGCTCTTTGAAAGGTGCTGTTATTGAGGACATTGATGAATTAAACAACCAAGCATTGTCATTGATTAGCGGCAACCGATTTAACAGCATTGATAATGTACCGATTCAAATCGATGTCGATACGTTGTGTATTCATGGTGACGGCAGTGATGCCCTCGCCTTTGCCCAGCATCTTCGAAATGTAATTGGTGAGCAAGCCAAGTGAGAACAATCAATAGTTATAAATTACGTATCGAGCCTGTGGGAGAATGTGCTCTACTGCTTCGACTTGCCGATAAAATAAATGAGTCACTGCCCTCTTACATCGCACATTTATCGAAGATCATCCGCGATAATCTAACCATCAAACCCATTAACTGTGTGCCGTCCTATACTAGCTTGCTTCTTGAATTTTCTGCGTTGGAGTTTGATTACCAAGCCCTATGTAGTGAGCTTAACTCTTTAATACTGATTTCAAATAAAAACCAGAGCCATCCCGCAACTGAAACCATTGAGATACCCGTTTATTATGGCGAGGAAGTTGCGCTAGATGCTGCTCGTTATCGCAATGAAAAGGGATTGTCACTGCAACAGTTACAAGAACTGCATACCTCGGTCGAGTATCAAGTGCACGCTCTAGGTTTTGCCCCAGGGTTTGCCTTTATGGCTGAAATTCCAGACTCACTACAATTGCCACGACTTGATGCGCCACGGCCAGTGGTTGAAAAAGGCAGTGTCGCGATTGCAGGCCCACAAACCGCTGTATATCCAGAACAAAGCCCAGGAGGCTGGAATATCATTGGCAAAACCCCAATAGAACTGTATCAACCTCAAAATGAGCCTATGACGCTGTTGTCTCCAGGAGACAAGGTTCGCTTCATCGCTATCTCTAAACGTCAATTTATTGAGCTTGGAGGCGTGCTGTGAATAAAGTGCTCACGTTACTCAAAACCAATACACTCACAAGCATTCAAGATAATGGACGCTTTGGATACGCTCATTTGGGTATTACCCAAGGCGGCGCGGCCGATGAATATTCGTTTCATTGGGCAAACAAGCTACTCGAAAACCCCTTTTCAAGCCCTACCATCGAAACCAGCCTTGGAGGCTTTGAAGCCGAATTTCAGCAAGGTTCTTGGTTTGCCGTAACTGGGGCACTGGATAACGTCTATTTAGATGACATTAAAGTGTCTAACTGGAGCCGTGTATGGGCAAAGCGCGGCCAACGTCTTAGCGTTAGAATGCCGCGAAGTGGCTTAAGGAATTACATTGCCCTTCCATCAGGTGTGAAAGCCCCTTTACATCATGGAAGCACATCGACGGTAGCAAAAGACAGGTTGGGAGGGTTACACCGAGATGGACAAGGGCTAAAAGCAGGCGACGATCTCTATTGCGTAACCCCTTCGCCAACACAATTTAGGCAAGTCAGCGTTTCTCCTCAATTTGTCCCTGACTTTGCACCATCATCGATCATACAACTTCGACTTTTGCCCGGCTCTCAATATTCGTTATTTGATCAAAATGCTACACAAACCCTCTATAAAACAATCTATAGCGTGTCCAGCCAAAGTAACAAAATGGGCTATCAGCTAACCGGTACACCGATTACAACTCCCCTTCAACATCTGATATCAGAACCCATTGCCCATGGCGCTGTTCAGGTTCCGCCAAGCGGTCACCCTATTGTCATGCTGTGCGAACGACAAACGATTGGTGGATACCATAAGCTTGGGACTGTCGCTAGGCTTGACCTTGCAAAGCTTTCGCAAGCAAAACCTGGAACAAAAATTCAATTCATCGCAACAGATGCGAACTCTTGCCTTCGCGAATACAAAAATTGGTTAAAATTTTTCCAAATAAAAGCACCATAAAAAAGCGCAAAATAATCAAAAAAATACTTGACCTATTTCCACGAAAAAACCGATCTTACGGCATTGTGAATAACGAAGTTTGCCAAACCTTGAATTGCTATAGGTTAAGGCGAAATGGAAGGAATGATTGCGAAGAGTTATCCAACTAGTTATCCACAATTCGTGTGGATAACCATTTTGGTGCAAATGCTTGATACGCATAGAATGCTAGTGATTTGCAATAACATTAGTGGATAAATATTACCTAATTTTGTTAACTTTCTTACAAAACAAATTTTCATAGCCTAATGAGGCAAAGGGGTTAAGGCTTATTGTTGTTTGAAGCAAAAGGCGCAGAATGTAAACCTGCGCCATACTGCCTACAGAGCGCCATTTTTCACCGGTAGCAATAACTGCTTAATCAAGCTATTTACAACCAAGGCTAAAATCACAAATGTTAGGACTGGAAGTGCAAACCACAGCTGTGGATGCATTCGCACGGATAAGTCAAAGCCCCAGTATAGCAACCCACTCACGCTGGCTTCAGCTCCTAAGCTGGCAACTAGTCCAGCGATGAGTGCCATTAGTCCATACTCGCACCATAGTGTGGTTGAAATGCGTTTTTTGCTGGCACCCAGCGTACGATACAAACGTATTTCCAGCTGTCTTTGTGAAATACTCAGGCGCAGAAGCGTGAATATCAAGAGCAGCCCTGCAACTACACCTAGTGCCGCCAACACAGTAATAGACCAAATTATTTGAGACAAAAGCGATTGGATCTTGTCTCCCATCTTTCTGATGTCAAGCAAGCTCACCGTTGGATGCTGAGATGATAGAGTTTGTATCATGGGGTCATGTTCCGGCTCAATTCGGTATGACACCATAAATGCGCCCGGCATTTGCTGTGCGTATTGAGGCGCGAAAATAAAATAGAAGTTTGGCTTCATTTCACGCCATTCCACCTTGCGGATACTATTCACTACCGCCTTTACCTCTTGACCATTAATCACAAACCCAAGTTCGTCACCAATGGTGAGATTAAGAGCAGATGCCACTTCTGATTCGACAGAGACACCATTATCACTGCCCCAAGTACCCTCAAGTAACTCATTGTAATCCGGTAGCTCGTTAGCCCAAGTCAGGTTGAGCTCTCTACGTACAGCATCAGTGTCTTGATTATCTTCTGACACCTGCTTAGCGTCTACATCATTAATTTTGGCTAACCGGCCACGGATAATAGGAAAGGCTTGAGAGCGTTCAATATTTTCAGCATCTAATTGGCGCAGATACTCATCTATTTCATAAGGGGCTATGTTGATGGCAAATGCATTCGGAGCATTCTCAGGAAGCGTACTTCGCCAATCTTGTAAAAGGTCAGTGCGAACCAACCACACAATAGCAAGTAGCATCAGGGATAATGCTAGAGCACCAAATTGTAGCCCACTGGCCAATGATGAACGGTTAAGGCGGCTTACTGCAAGCGCCATAGCAGGGCTCAATTTGAGCTTTCCTATGAGCTTTGAAATCATCATTGCGACACCGGCCAACACAATAAAGAGTACAGCCATCCCAGCAAGCACTATCCAAACCAGAGTATTGGAAGCATACGCCACTAACATAGGGATAACTGGCACCAACACTAACCACCAGCTTTTACCGTTGCGTTGCTTAACAGGTTGCAAGACATTCGTTGCCGAGGTATTCAACAAGTTGATCATTGGGATACCTAGAGCCGGTACACCAATCAAGAAACAGCTAGAAATGGCAACCAGCATTGGTGTGACGCCGTAACTTGGCAGTGGATCAGGTAGCAAATCAGCTAACGGCACGCGCAACAAAACTTCTAAAACATAACCAATAGCCACGCCAAACACGACCCCTGTAACGAACAGAAGCAACACCTGAATCATGAGCCAGCGCCCAATCCACTTCTTGCTCGCCCCTATGCTCTTTAGCATTGCAATGGTTTGACGACGTCCTGCTACATAATGCTGACAGGTCAGCACTAAAGTGGTTGCAGCCATGATGACGACTATCGCCACAGTCAAAGAAAGATATTGAGTAGTTCGCGTAAACATATCATTGGTGCGGCTACGGCTGTTTTGGTCTCTCCAGCGATCGCTAGGAGATAATTCCACTTTATCTTTTAGAGCTTTCAGTTGGGCTTCAGGTCCCGTGAAGAACTGCTGATAACGTACCCTAGAGCCCAGTTGTAGTGCTCCTGTTCGCTCTATATCGCTGGAGTGTATAAGGGCAGTTGGCATTTGTTGGAAAGGATTAAAACTGAGACCAGGTTGCTGCTCTATCATTCCGTTTAGTGTAAAGTCAGCATCGCCAATAGTGACGGTGTCACCTTGCTTGACATCGAGTGCTAACATAGCCCGTTCTTCTAACCACAACTCACCCTTGCCAAGATGAGAAGCGCTTCCCTCACTCGATGCTAACACTAGATCACCACGCAGTGGATACGCATCATCAACGGCCTTTACTGAAACCAATAACATCTCTTCATCGCCAAATGCCATAGTGGCAAAACTGACCATAGAAGCGACATCAATGTCCGGTGATAATGACTCAGTATTTAACGCTTCAGGAACTGGGTTTGCAGAGCGATAGACTAAATCAGCGGTCAAAGCGTCTTGGCCTTGCTTGACGATGACTTGCTCCATTCTCTCAGCCAAGGCTGACAAAGCGAAAACACATGCAATGATAAGAGTGAGTGCAACAGAGATAGGCCACAACTGTCCATGGCGAATTTCTTTAAAGCTCCAAGCGAGCAAGCGTCTGTTTAGCTTTGCATTTGCTTGGGGCAGTGAAGCGACTTGTGATTGTTCCATAGTCCCTCCTACACCAACTGCTTAGTGTCGGTAACTTCATCGTGCTTAGTGCCACCTTCTAGATGCCCTGACTGCATACTAAAGACTCTGTCACAACGAGAGGCCAACGTATTGTCGTGGGTGACCATAATCAAAGTAGTTCCATGTTGCTTATTCAACGCAAACAATTGCTCAACAATATTTTGTGCGGTGTGTTGATCAAGGTTACCAGTAGGTTCATCAGCAAACAGTATTTGAGGACGTAACATAAAGGCTCTAGCTAAAGCTACGCGTTGCTGCTCTCCACCTGAAAGTTGGGACGGAAGATGGTCTAAACGGTTTTCGAGTCCAACAGAACTCAGTAGCTCTTTAGCACGTAGCTCGTCTTCGGCTTCACCCCTTAGCAGACAAGGCAGAGTCACATTTTCTAATGCGCTGAGGCTTGGGATCAAAAGAAAGCTCTGGAAAACAAACCCAATGTATTGACTGCGCAAATCGGCACGTTGCTCATCATCAAGCTCAGATAGTGCGTGTCCTAACAACTCGACTTCGCCCTCACTAGGCACATCTAAACCAGCTAAGAGCGTCATGAGTGTGGATTTACCTGCGCCTGAGGCACCAACAATAGCCACACTTTCTCCTGAATGAATATCCAAATTTACATTCTGCAGGATTGTTAAATGCTCTTGTTTGGTAGAGACTGTTTTAGTTACCGATTGAGCCTTAATTACGGATGTAGTCATGATACGTGTGCTTTCCTTTGTTTTTCTATTTTTATCCATAAATGCCAACGCTGCGAATCTATTGGTGCTTGGCGATAGCCTTAGTGCTGGTTACCAAATGCCCATTGAAAAGGCGTGGCCCACTCTGTTGCCTGAAGAGCTTGCTGAGCGCGGTCATCAAATGATAATCATTAACGGTAGCATATCTGGCGATACCACTGGTAATGGTTTAACAAGGCTACCTGCCCTACTAGAAGAACATCGCCCCGATTATGTTCTCATCGAACTGGGTGCTAATGATGGTTTACGAGGCTTTGCCCCTAAACTGATCAAAGATAACCTAACGAAACTTATTGATCTCAGTGAAGAAAGTGGCGCTAAAGTTATTGTAATGCAGATCCAAGTCCCACCTAATTATGGTAAGCGTTATACGCAAGCATTTGAACAAGTCTATCCTAGCGTAACCGAGGAAAAAGACGTTGATTTAATTCCATTTTTTCTAGCTGAGATCATTACCGACCCTGATTTGATGATGCAAGATGGTCTGCACCCTAAGGCCAATGCTCAGCCATGGATTGCAGAATTTGTTGCTCAGCAACTATCACCACTACTGTAATCTCAGACTTTATTGTAACACCTGACATAGAGAGAAATGATCAGATGAAAATAGAACCTATCATCAAAGGCGTCGTTGCTCGCTCGGCACACCCAGCAGGGTGCGAACAGGCTATTAAGAATCAGATAGCACTTGTTTCTCACTCAAAAGCCATAGTCCAAGGCCCTAAAAGGGTGTTAATTCTAGGCGGTTCATCCGGATTTGGACTGGCGTCGCGTATTGCACTGACCTTTGGCGGAGCAAAAGCGGATACCATAGCTGTATCGTATGAACGCGGTCCTTCAGAAAAAGGCGTGGGTAGCGCGGGTTGGTACAACAATATCTACTTTAAGCAACAAGCCGACGCTGTAGGTTCTAAGGCCATTAACATTATCGGTGATGCGTTCTCCGATGACGTTAGGCAACAAGTCATCAATACAATACAACAAGAGTTTGATGGCAAGGTCGATTTGATTGTGTATAGCCTGGCAACCGGCGTTCGCCCAAAGCCTAATTCTGATGAAATGTGGCACTCTGCGATTAAGCCCATCGGTGAAACCTTAAAAGGCGCTAGCGTCAGCTTTGAAGATGACTCATGGCATGAGTCGGAGCTTCCGTCCGCTACAGAACAAGAGATAATAGACACCCAAAAGGTTATGGGGGGCGAAGATTGGGAGAGTTGGGTTGATTTCCTTATTAATCATAATGCTGTCGCCCCACACTGCCAAACGATCGCTTTTTCTTATATTGGACCTAAATGTACCCATGCTATCTATCATCAAGGGACATTAGGCAGAGCTAAAGTCGACCTCCACCAAACTAGCCATGCATTAAACCTTAAGCTTGCAGCCTTTGATGGCGGTGCATATGCGTGCGTTTGTAAGGCATTAGTCACTAAGGCGAGTGTATTTATCCCTACATTCGCTCCCTACGTTCTCGCACTCTACCAGTCGATGAAGGAGCAAGGACTTCACGAAACCTGCATTGAGCAAATGCAGCGCTTATTTAACTCTAAGCTTTACCCATCGCCTATCGTTGATGGTGAGCGCTTGATTCGCATGGATGACTGGGAGCTAAAGCCTTCCGTTCAGCAACAAGTTGAGCAGATACTTCCAATACTTAATGAAGCTAACTTTAAACAATTGGGGGATTACCAAGGGTTTAAAGCAGAGTTTATGCAACTCAATGGTTTTGATATTGAAGGCGTGGATTACGACCAAGAATATACCCTTGAGGAGCTAAAATCCCTTACTCCGTAATCACACTTTAAATACACATCAAGTACTTACGGCTATCTCTGCGATAGCCGTTTTATCCGTACAGCGAATTGAGCAAATCAGACTATCCTTATATAAGGAAAGCGGGCTCTATCAGATCGATGTTTTACGTACTCGCTTATCATGAAAGAGCTAAGTAACGGATTACATCATGGCCAGAGTCAACACACAGAAACTAGAGGTGCCCGACAAGATCTATGCCTCTTGGCAAGATATGCTGGAGATCCTTGCTCAATACGCTCAAGTACCTGTTGCCATGATCAACAGACTCAACCTAAGTCACTTAGACATCTTCTGCAGTAACCATCATGTCGATAACCCTTTTAAAGTGGGCGACTCTTTTGCTCTTGGCGGGCATCACTTTTGTGAAACCACACTCAAAACCGATTCTATCTTAGTGGTTAACGACAGATATAAAGACCCTACATGGCAAAACATTACAGAGCCTTTGGACGACAATATGGTGTCGTATCTCGGCATTCCCTTACATTGGCCTAATGGTACGCCCTTTGGCACCCTATCGATCCTAGACAGTAAACCCAATAATTTTAAGATTTCTGTGCGCGAGTTGCTATCAGTGTTCAAGGACTCTGTCGAAGCCCAACTCACTGTTATTTTTCAAAATCAAAAACTTCAGCTCATCAACAGGGATCTACAATCGAGAATCCAAAACCGAACTGTAGAACTGGCTAATCTCAGTTACCAACTGGATAAAGAGGCCACCAAGCGTAAGCAGCTCGAGCGTGAGGTTCACTATCAACAACACCATGACGCTGGTAGTGGCCTGTTGAACGCAAAGACATGGGAGTTAGAGACAAACCGAATAGTGAACCATTCCGATCTCTACAATCAAGAAGTTGCCGTGTTCTACTTAGGTATTAGTAACGGACACCGCATTCAGATCGATATGGGAGCGGAAGCTCTCGACCAAATCATAAAGCAGCTGAAAGATAAACTCGGACAACTAAGCCCTCACAAGCAACTGTGTGCGCGGCCTCGCTCAAATGATATTGCCTACACGCTACTGTCTAACAGCAGTAGCAAAAACTACGACACCATCATTCAAAGAATCATGGACATCACCTCGCAGGATTTCGATGTCCCATCAGGAAAAGTTCGCTTGCAAGTGTATGTTGGAGTTTCGTTGAGCCATCCTCACCATAGCCAACAAAACCTGGCGTTAACTGTTCAATCATTCCAAGCCATGCAAAACGCACGTGAATCGGGCAAGCGAATCCTATTTTACGATGACAATCAAATCGACAGCAGCACCCGTTTAAATCGTTTAGAAAGCTATTTTATGGAGTCCATCCGTGATGATGCGATTAAGCTGTTCTATCAACCACAGATAGCGTTAGATAACCGCCAATGGAATAGCGCAAGCACATCCGTACGGTGGGACCACCCTATCTTGGGTAATGTATCTGAGCTGTCTATTAACCAACTCTGCGATCAGCCCGAAATCGCTGATGCCATGTGTCATTTCATCATCAAGAAATCAATAGACATTGCGCAGCAGTGGCGCGCCATAAAATCGTCCTTTCGTATTGCTGTGAAGCTGAATGCGTGTCAATTGGCATCGCACGACTTACCTGACCTTCTTGGCAAGTGGCTCAAATCGGCACACTTATCGGGCGATTGCCTTGAAATTGAAGTGTCTGAGAAACAACTGTTCGCCAATGAGGGCACCTTGCAATCAACTCTAGAGCAGCTTTCTGCCCTGGGTGTTCGCCTCACTCTGTGTGACTTTGGACACGGTCACGCCTCCTTTAGCTATCTAAAACATAGTCCTTTTAAACGCATCAAAATTGATAAGTCCTTTACCGACAATTTGCAGCACAGCTCCGAGGATCGAGCCTTTTTACATTCACTAATGCAGATCACAACAAAGCTCGGCCTTGATACTGTACTGACTGGCGTTGAAACAAAAGAGCAAGAACAATGGTTAATGCAGTTTGACACCCCTTATGCTGAGGGAAAAATGTACTACGGACCAATGACTCGTAAAGACTTTGAACAATCTTTATGCAGACAGATTGAGATTAATCTTCATTAGATGCATAGCCGATGTAATTTTATGAACATCTAAAGCCTAGGATTGTTATAATCGCTAAATGCTTGAAATCTAGGGTTCCAAAATGGATCTGCTCACCGCTAAACTGAAAAAACTCGAAAAACAAAATTACCGCGCCTACCAACAGATCAAAGGTAGCTACGACTTCACGGACTTCACTCTACACATCGACCAAATTCAAGGCGACCCTTACGCCTCTGCGTCGCGCTTTAGAGCAGTAAGACCTTGGTCAGTTACTGGCTTAGATTTCATTAAAGAAAAGTCGCCGGCGTATCAATTAGCGGCACGTGATTTCATCGCGCGAAATCTTGCGGAATACGCAAAACAAGATAACGCGATATCGGTCGCGACAACTGGACAGGTTGTACTGGATAATACCGCCGTACTGTTTACCGATGAAGGCATTGAGCTGCGTTTTCGTATAAACCTTCCTGCGGATGGCCGTTCCATATTGGCCAAGAAAGCACTCAATATCATTACCTTCTACCTTCCAAAGTACCTGCGTAAAGCCACGCTGTGGAGAGAATTGCCACAGGAGCGTTTCACCCAGCACTGTGAGGTGATTGAAGATCAGTTTGCCCTTCGTGAGCAACTACAAGAACATGATCTCGTCAGTTTTATCGCCAATGATAGCGTTTTACCTCGCCTATCGGGTGAAAGTGATATGCCAATGAAAGATGCATTGGCATTGCAGTCTCCTGCGGAGCTTGCTATCACCCTTTCTACTCCAAACCGAGGTGATATTACTGGGTTAGGCATCAAGAAAGGCATTACGCTAATCGTCGGCGGTGGTTTTCACGGTAAATCTACCCTGCTTAATGCTATAGAAAAATCTATTTATGACCATATCCCTGGAGATGGGCGTGAATATTGTGTCACTGACCCTCTGAGCATGAAGATCCGCGCTGAAGATGGCCGATGCGTACACAACTTAAATATCGCGAATTTCATCAATCACCTGCCAATGGGCAAATCAACGACTGATTTCTCTACACAAGATGCGTCAGGCTCCACCTCACAAGCCGCTTGGCTTCAGGAATCCATCGAATCTGGAGCTAAGAGCCTGCTAATCGATGAGGATACCTCAGCCACAAACTTCATGATTCGTGATGAGCGCATGCAAGCCTTGGTTGTAAAAGAGGCTGAGCCTATCACCCCACTCGTTGACCGCATTGCTGAGCTTCGTGACAGTGAAGGCATTAGTTCAATCATCGTTATGGGCGGTTCAGGCGACTACCTAGACGAGGCTGACTGCGTGATTCAAATGCACGAGTATCAACCTGTCGACGTATCAGAGAAAGCAAAGCAGGTGATACAACAACACCCAACTGAGCGAACGCATGAACGCGAACAGCCGTTACAAGAAAGTAAACCTCGCTCGTTTAATCGCGCATGTTTGCAGACATTGCTCGCAGAAGGCAAGTTTCGTGTTGGTGCCAAAGGTGTAACCTCTCTGCGCTTTGGTAAAGAGTTTATCGACATCACTGCACTAGAGCAGCTACAAACGTCAAATGAAGTTAACGCCATGGGGTGGGCATGGTTTCAGGTGGCACAAGTTCCTGGATGGAGCCAAGACCTGCAACTTGAATTCGAAAACCTCCTCGACAAAGATGATTGGCATTCACTAATGCCAAACAATGGCGACATTGCGAAGCCGAGAATTCTAGATTTACTGGCGACACTAAACCGTC
The DNA here is from genome assembly GCA_024346835.1 of Vibrio comitans. Classification (GTDB taxonomy): domain Bacteria; phylum Pseudomonadota; class Gammaproteobacteria; order Enterobacterales; family Vibrionaceae; genus Vibrio; species Vibrio comitans. The sequence goes on along the minus strand of AP024867.1, from coordinate 1,352,593 downwards.
TGCGTAAGGCTCAGTTCAAACCCGCCAAGTAACTCAATAACATTAGCGCCATCTACTAGACTGTAGGTGGCGCATATTCACGCTCATACCCTACCTTTCCCAACCCAAAACCACATAACATTACTAAAAACTAACTTTGATTATTCTTGTTGAATATCGATACGGCTAATTAGTAGATTAAAGGCTAATAAAAAGCCCCGCATCAGCGAGGCTAAGTTACTTAATTCTAAACGATATACAGCCTAGAACTTCTTAACGAATCGTCCTACCAAACCTGGGTGATAACTCCAGTTGTGGCTGAATATATCTAACAATTCTGGGTTACCATATTTAGATAAGCTGACCGCATGGAAGCGATTGTGTCTGGCCTTGAGTTCCTCTACCTTATTGACCATATCGTCAGATTGTCTAGGTGCGATGAAATCTGATAAAACCACCATATCGGCATTCAAGAACTTATCGGTGTGCATAAGGTCAATACACTTCTGCAGTACCGGCTCAAAGTCAGTGCCACCATGGAAGGTATAAGACAAAAAGTCACTCGCCTCTCTGAGTCCATCTTTTTTGGTTAACTCATAGGTGATTTGCTCAGTAGAAAACATAATCACAAAGCAGTCACGCTGCTCTGCAAGTGCTATCTGCATCAGAGCAAAAGCGATGGCTTTCGCACACTGCTCGGGGAATCCGCTCATCGAACCAGAGGCATCCACACAGACAATAAACGGTCCTTTTTCCAACTCTAGTTCACTAGAGTTAGGCAAGTGCGCATTTATTTTTCGAAGTTTTCGTGACTTTCCTTCCGTGCGATAGTTCATCAAGCGCTTATCGACTAAGTGCTTATAAAAAATGGTTTCGAGTTCAGGGTATGCCAAAAACATGGTTTCGTTAGGCAGCATCTTGCTGAGATCGTCACTTTCATGGATACCCACGATGTCATCGGTCGCTTCATTGGATTGTTCTTCCACAAACTGCAATTCAGCCACTGGCGCTTTCCTTAATGAAGGATCATCCACCTGGCTAGCCATACGACCAAGCTCGCTCGCAATCTCTTTCAAGCCACTGTGCTTACGCAAAAAACTGGCGTATTTAGCCATAGTGCTGACATCGGTTCGGCTCAATCGCGCAGCAGCCATGTCCCATAAACGACCAAGTTGTGCTTCGTCTCCAGCCTCGCCTATCTGTCGCATGTTCTTCATGTTTTCCATACGATTGTACAGATCTTCTAAGAACCTCTGCTTGTCCTGCTCCAGTTCATCCAATTGCATCTGTTTAATGGTGTTGTATATCGATTGATACCACTGATCACAGAAGTAATGTGCAAACATTGGATTAGGTGTGTGCTTTTGACGCTCAAGCAGCTTTTTTGCTGGTCCACAAAACGCGCTCTTTCCTTTGAGCTCGCTAACCACCGATTTTATATCTTTATGAAACTGCTCTTCATCCCAATGAATTACCTTTTGATAAAGGGCAAGTTCAGCTTGGACTTGTTCAGACTCAGATACTTTACTAATGCGCTTTTTGACTGTTCCCTTCCACTTTCTCAAGTGGTTTTTAACCGAGGCCTGCATCCCAGGTTTTTCAGAAGATAAAAGAACCTGACTACGGCCAATGAGATCATTGACCGCTGTTTCTACCATTCCAGAGTCTGCAACGGACATTGCGAGATTTAATGCATCAGCACCTAACATCTCGCGCTCCTATTCCGCAAAGAAATCAGCTAAAAAACCGATTCTTTGTGCTGTTTTCTGTGAGGTCACTTGAGCTGAGCTAAGTGCTTCTGCTAGTTGCTGTAAGCTCGACTCCATTGCTGTTGGCAGCTCAGGCTCAATGAAGTTATGCGGCAGTGCGCCGTGAAAGTCAGAGCGTACCTTTGTTAACAACAGTTCAGCATTCTTAAGGTTTTTCACTGCGTCGTTTGCTTGTGCGTGCCACAATTGGTGCTGATCAGGGGATAGGCCATCATTGGTAACTAGGCTCAACAAAACAGAACGATTAGCAATGTCTTTAATCACCAAATTGTTATCTGCATCTAGGGCAAACTTTAGTGACATTAGATTTGGGTTTTGATTGACGTAGCCATACACATCACCGCCGCCATGGCTAATGGCATTGACAAGGTCAGTCTGTGGCACAAATACATAGCGGGTATCGCCTTTATCGTGCTCTGATACAGACTGATTGCTTTGCAACAACACCAGTTTGACTAGGTTACGTGCATTACCAACGCTATGAGAACGCCAATCATCAAAGTTAGCCTTAAAGCCTTCTTTGCCTTTGCGTAGTAAACCAGAACCAGGCTCTGATTCTACCTTCATGACATTGCTGATTTCTATCTCTGACTGAATATCCTCAAGCACCTGATTACTGTCTTCGATAGTTTGTAGTATTTCACTTTGATTAAAGGCGTGCTTCAGAGCAAACTCTCGCATCACGTCTCGCACAATCAAGCGAGACTCAGGGCTATTCCATAAACAATCTTGAATCAGAATAAGGTCTAGAGCATTAATCTTTTGACGACCATTAAAGAAAGCGCTCGCCTTTAGCAATTTCACCGCTTTCTTCCAACGACGGTCAGACACATACAGTTCATCAGCACTGAGGACTTCTTCGGCATCTTTATGACGAGCTTCAAGCATTGTCTTGAGCTGATAGAGCTTATCAAACACTTCGTCGGACAGTGGCATGCTATCAAGCTCTTTCAGCCATTGAGCGTACTCTTCATTAGAAATAGTAAGCTCTTCTGGTACCTCAGCTTCTTGAGGTGTTCCCACTGTTAACATGCTATGAAAGTTTTGCTTGTCTTGGATACGGTTGACGAAAATACGAACCAACATGCGGTCATACAAAGCTTCTAGCCCGCTGTCTTGATCGGGTAATTCATTTGAAGCAGAAATAAGCAGGCGCATCGGCACCTTTTCGATCTCACTGCCATTTTTAAAGGTTTTCTCGTTGACTACCGTAAGAAGCGTATTCAATATAGCAGGACCTGCTTTCCAGATTTCATCCAGGAATACGACATTCGCAGTAGGCAAATAGCCCTTGGTTAAACGAACATAACGACCATGGTCTTTCAATTCTTGAATACTAAGCGGACCAAACACTTCTTCAGGTGTAGAAAAGCGCGTCATCAGGTACTCAAAGTAACTGCTACTTTCAAATGCAGAAATAAGGCGTTTAGCGATGAGACTTTTTGCAATACCTGGAGGGCCTAAAAGGAAAACACTTTCTCCAGATAATGCAGATAATAGGCAGAGTTTAATGGTGTGTTCGCGTTCATAAACGCCTTCTGAAAGCACCTTTACTAGTTTATTGATACGTTCAGAACGCAATGCACGTTGCGCGTGAGAAACACGAGTCGTTTCCATTATTAAAATGCTCCATAATACAGCGGCTGTTAATTATTCTTATAGTCAGGTTAATTATATGTTACAAACACAAGTTAACTCTAGCTGTTATAACAACTTAACGAGATCTTACTCACACTGCAAACTAAGATTGCAAATATGGTATTTAACCATTTCAATCAATACGTTAATTTGAGTTTTAAGATGTGATTAAAGGTCAACACAAAAAGTGTGATCTTGTACAGAAACGACCTAAAAATAAAGGCAAAAAGAGTAACAAAGAATGCAAAAAACCCTCCATAGCTGGAAAAATCTTTCATTAGTTGAAGAAACCCTCACTTTGCCAAATGGAGTCGTTGCAAACCATACGTCTATTATTCACCCAGGTGCAGTTGTAGTCTTGGCTAAAACTTCAACTGGTAAGCTATTGCTGCTCAATCAGTATCGCCCTTCGCTAAAAGAATGGTTACTCGAAATCCCGGCCGGAACGTTAGAAAAAAACGAAGACCCTTTTGCCGCAGCAAAACGAGAATTGGAAGAAGAAACCGGCTATAGCGCTAAAAAATGGCAAAGCCTTGGCAAACTGACACCTATGGCAGGGTTTTGTAATGAAATCCAATATCTCTACTACGCAGAAGATTTAGAGCTTACTCAAAGGCTGCAAGCGGATACAGATGAAGTCATTGAGGTGCTTGAAGTCTCAATCGATGAATTGCTTCTGTGGATACAACAAGACAAGATCAGCGACGCTAAAACGATAGCGGCGGTATCAAAAGCGCTACTTAGCGGAACACTAGGTTAATAAGGAATAAACATGGATTTTCGATCCGATACAGTTACACGCCCGACTCAAGCTATGCGAGAAGCAATAGCAAATGCTCCAGTTGGAGATGATGTCTACGGAGATGATCCTACGGTAAATGAACTAGAAGCATGGGCCGCTGATACCCATGGCTTTGAAGCAGCCCTATTCACCTCTTCAGGAACACAAGCAAACCTTTTAGGGCTTATGGCGCACTGTGAGCGTGGTGATGAGTATCTATGTGGTCAGCAAGCTCATAACTACAAATATGAAGCCGGTGGCGCAGCAGTACTGGGGTCAATCCAACCGCAACCTGTGATGAATGAACCCGACGGCACGCTTTGCTTCAAAAAACTAGAAGCCGTGATAAAGCCAGAAGATTTTCACTTCGCGCGCACCAAACTGCTTAGCCTAGAAAACACCATCAATGGCAAGGTTTTGCCTCTATCCTATCTCGCCGAAGCTCGTGAGTTCGTCAACAAGCACGGCCTTAAACTTCATTTAGATGGCGCACGTGTCTATAACGCGGCTGTAGCTTTAGATGTTGATATTAACGAGATTTCAAAGCACTTTGATAGCATGACCATTTGCTTGTCAAAAGGCTTGTCTGCACCAATCGGCTCATTACTTTTAGGTGACACCGTCACGATAAACAAGGCTCGCCGCATTCGTAAGATGCTTGGTGGAGGCATGCGCCAAGTCGGTTTACTTGCAGCAGCAGGCAAGTTCGCCCTAACAGAGCAAGTAGCGCAACTAAAGATTGACCACGACAACGCACAAAAATTGGTTCAAGGTTTAGCTAAGCTGCCTGGTTTTTCAGTAAAACCGGAGCTAGTACAAACCAACATTGTATTTGCTAAGTTGGATCAGAGTGTTGATATTGACAAGATTGCGAAAGAACTAGCAAAGGAAGACATTATAATCACGCCAAGCAACCCTATTCGCTTTGTGACGCATAAGGATGTGAGTGCAGATGATATTGATGTGTTGCTACAGAAGTTAGCTGAAAAGCTAGGTTAGTACGCTCTAAGATACTGGCCTTCGCCAGTATGACGGTATAGTCACCCATGTTCGACAATATTGGTCATACTGGAAGCCACAACGTGGCTATCCAGTATCTTAGAAACAACCTAAGCTGAATCTAATCAACGTCATCCACCGCTTATTTGCTCGATGATAGAAACAAGAACTCACTGAGGTTCGTCATACTGGAAGCCGCAAAGTGGCTATCCAGTATCTTAGAAACAACCAAAGCCGACTCTAACAAACGTTACCTACCACGCTTCTTGCCTCGGTTTTTATGCACGCCCATTTTCGCTTTCATTTTGCGCTTCTCGGCACTACGACTGCGGCGATGACCGCCAGTTTCTTCAAGGATCTCAGATTCAGGGCTTGGCTCAAAACCCTCTAACCACTCTTGAGGAAGCTTGGCATCGAGCAGCCTTTCAATTGCTTCAAGTAAGTATTGTTCATTGTGACTCATCAAGGATACGGCATGGCCTTTATTGCCAGCACGCCCACTACGGCCAATTCTGTGTATGTAATCTTCAGCTTTATACGGCATATCAAAGTTAATCACGTGCTCAAGCTCTTTCACATCAATACCACGTGCCGCAACATCTGTTGCCACCAGCGCCCTTACCTTGCCTATTTTAAAATCATCTAATGCTCGCTGTCTTGCGCCTTGGCTTTTATCTCCATGTAGTGATGCAGCCTGAATTCCGTCTAGTTTAAGCTCATTTGCAACAGACTCAGCGCCTTCCTTGGTGCGGGTAAATACCAGCACCTGCTGCCAATTCCTAGAACCAATTAGGTACGAAAGTAACTCTCGCTTACGCTTCTTGTCTACCGGGTAGACGATTTGCTCTACAGCTTCAGCGGTTGAGTTTGCAGGGCTAACTTCGACTTCAACAGGATTATCTAGGATCTTATAGGCAAGATTTTTTACGCCTTTTTTGAACGTAGCCGAGAAAAATAGCGTTTGGCGATCATCGCTGAGTTTTTGCAAAATACGCTTAATATCTGGCATAAAGCCCATATCTAACATGCGATCAGCTTCATCCAGCACTAGATACTTCGTATGTTGTAGCGTCAGTGTTTTATTAAACAAATGATCAAGTAAACGCCCCGGCGTTGCGATTAAGATGTCGCAGCCTTTGTTTAAATTACTCGCTTGAACATTAAAACTAGTACCACCGTACACCACCACTGTTTTGACTTCTGTTGGCTCGGCATACTGAGTAATGGCATCAAAAACCTGTTGCGCCAATTCACGAGTCGGTACTAGAACCAATGCCTTTACCTTACAAGGCGATTGGGTGTTATGAACGCTCACCTGACCCATCAGTTTTTGAATAATAGGAAGACCAAAAGCGGCGGTTTTACCTGTGCCTGTCTGCGCTGCTGCGAGTACATCTCGCCCCTCAAAAACATGAGGGATTCCCTCAAGTTGAACAGGTGTTGGGGTGACAAAATTCAGCTTATCTAGTTGCTCAACCAAAATAGCATCAAGGCCAAGTGCAGCAAATTGTGATGAAGACATAGGTGGTTCCGTACTGTTTGGACGTTTTAGGGCGTGAGTCTACTCGAAATTAGTCTCAGTTACAGCCTCAATTACATCTGGATAAAATTCGATAAACACCTGATCAAGCTCTTTATAATGCTTCTGTAAGGTTTCAAAGCAATCGGCTAGCGGCCCCATTCGCGGACTTCTATTAGACATACGCATCAATGCATAACCAATATTATCCAGATCTCTGTATGAGTCGATCCAACGGTTATCCCACATTGAGCTAATCACTCGCTGGTACGGTTCAGGCAAAGGCGCCTCAATTAACTGCGGATGAGTGGCTTGTTTGGCCCGTTCGCAAAAGGTCTCCAAGGAGATTGAGTGAAAATCCCGCCAATGATTAGCTAGGCAATGATCCCAAAACACATCCAGCGCAATAGGTGAAAAGCGCCTCGTCGTGCCAAATAGCGGCTTTATCTCTGTAATTAACGGGTGGCGATCGGTAAAGCTATCAACAAACCGGTGTACGCGAATGCCTCTGGTTATCTCTTGTGGATATTTACCCTCAGGGTTTCCTCGAACAAAATCACCAAGAAGGTTTCCAAGCAGGCTACTATTGCTCGCATCAGCAAGATGTAAATGACCTAAGAAGTTCATGATTTAACCCTTAGAGGTCTTTGAGTCTGCTTCTCTAAACCCTTTTCGATATTCGCGTGGTGAGCATCCAAAATATTTTCTGAACCTGTGCGTAAAGTTATAGGGATCATTGTAGCCCAGTCGTTGGGCAATTAAGGCTATTGCCCAATCTTCGTAACGCAATAAGTCTGTTGCTTTGTCCATACGCAATTGAATGAGCTTACTTCTCGGCGACATTCCATAAAGCGATTTACACACTCGATTAAGCTGTTCTTGACTAATGAAACACTTCTTCGCAATGCTTTTGACTGTCCAGTCATGGTGCAACTGCGCTTCTATTTCGTTAAATGTCGTTTGCACTCGGATAGCAGAGCTGTACGGTTGTGCCTCGAACTTTGCCAAGATACGACTGACCTCACTGATCAACAAACGTCGATACGCAGGTCTGCCATTGATCTCTAAATGAAGTAAGTTCATTAACGACCACACCTGTTCGCTAGATTCAAACGGTAAAACCGCTTGCCCACCCGATATTAGATCATCCCACTTTGGAAGCTGATCTAATAATATCCACACCATCTTCCAATGACTGAAATCAGGATGTAGCTCAAAACGATAAGGCAAACCTGCAGGTAACACGGTTAAACTGTAAGGCTTTAACTCTTTGACAAACTCAGGCGTGATAAGCACACCACTGCCCTCTAGAGTCACTAGCAAAGTATGAATACCAATACCTTCACGCTCAATTTCATAGCCTGCCTCGAGTTCCGCAAGTCCTGCCATAAAATAGCCACTTTCGCCTAACTCTGGGATATCCGTGTTAGTGAGGAATCGTTCTTTACACTCATCGCTCAAATAGACTCTGTCTGACCACTCATTTTTAGGTGTAAACTGTTGCATGACAGATTTGCACAGGTTTTGGCTTTCTTTGAACATGCCTTTATCCATTCAGTGTGGCTATAGTTACCCTGATTTTCGGGGAGGTTATTATGTCAAGTCAAAAGCAAAATGTTGCAACTGTGAATTCCATGCCAAATGGATTTTTTTCTAAGGTTGCACGCCTCGCCGTACCTGTAGCTTTGCAAAGTGCTCTAGTGGCTATGTTGCAGCTTGCAGACGTGTTGATGGTGAGTGATTTAGGTAAAGAAGCACCTGCTGCTGTTGGTATCGCCACTAAATGGCACTTTGTCATCATCATGGTGTCTGCGGGGATCGCGACGGCCAACGGTATCCTTGTTGCTCAATATTGGGGACGTAGAGATGCAATCTCAGCCAAAACGGTGAACATGCTTGCTCTAAAATATGGCACTTGGCTGATGGTACCCCTAACATTCATCATTACTGTTTTCTCTGGCTACATCATGTTACTGCAAACCAGTGATCCTGATGTAATAGGCCTAGGTTCAACCTATTTGTGGTACAGCATACCAGTACTTGTGCTGACGCACTGGATTATTGTCGCCGAATCGAGCCTTCGTAGCTCAGGCAATGCGATGCTCCCACTTTACTTGGGCGCAGCAACCGTCTTTTTAAATATCGGCTTAAATTTTTGGTTGATAAAAGGAGGCATGGGCCTTGAACCTATGGGCGTTGCCGGAGCGGCTTTAGCGACCTCCATTGCACGGGTATTCCAAGTAGTCGCTATCATTTATGCACTGTTTAAGATAAACCACTGGTTAATAAAGTCAGAAGTCCTACCAAACCCACAAAGGCTCGCAAATTCATTTCGAAAATTAGCGATTCCATCAACGGCTAATACAATTATTTGGGGGATGGGCACCCTATCTTATCAGGTGATATTTGGGCATATGGGCACCACAGAACTAGCCGTATTTAGCATGCTAGGGCCCTTCGAAGGCTTGTGCTACTCCGCCTTCTTTGGAGTGGCGATTGCTTGCGCTGTTCTTATTGGCCAGTCATTAGGCAATGACGAATTCGTTGAAGCAAGAAACATGGCAAATTGGTTCATTAAGACGATTTTTGGCTGTTCCATCGTACTTGCCGTGATGGTCTTTCTGTTTAGAGAATCTATTTTAGTTGGTTTAAACCTAAACCAACCAGAGCTTTATACCCTAGCCTCTCCCGCGATTATGGTGTTCACAGTGCTACTCGGCATTCGTATGCTGAACATGGTGATTATTGTCGGGATCTTAAAAGCAGGTGGAGAAAACTCATTCTGTCTACGAATGGATTTTATCGCAATGTGGATGGTGGGGATCCCATGCCTTGCGTGGGGGGCCTTTATCGCAGGATGGAGCTTTGAATACGTGTACGCATTAATGCTTACAGAAGAAATAGTTAAGCTAGCACTGTGTTTCCATCGATACTTGAAGCGAACATGGATCAAGAACCTGACGCTATCACCAGCATAATGTAGATGCAAAAATGCCCACCGTAAAAGGCGGGCATTTTAAATGGGAGCTGCTACATAGCCCTAATCAAACAACTCGATCACCAACTTATTGTCCTGTATCGCTAAGCTAGGCTCAGCAGATTTAATTAACGCCTCTTGAACGACATTACTATCCAACTTGTAAACCGGTTGCTGAGATAATCCATAGCCAATCATAGATACCGCAGGCTTTAGCAATTGTTTGATTTCTGGAGCTAAGCGCTGATCACCTTTCTCGTTGAACTGCTCTAGGCGTATCGACTTTAGAAAAACCTCACCGCTCTGCGCATCATACTCAGGGATTGCGCTAAATTCTAAGTCTAGATCTAAGCTTTGATTTTGATTTCCCCACATTTGAATTTTTGCCAGTGTACTTGCAAAAACAGACACGCGATCCACATCTGCTCGCCCTATTCTTACTTCTAGATCATCGACAGATACCTGGGCATAAAGCAGGTTCTCAACGCCTACAGACTGCTCAAAACTCACGTTATCCTGTAAATAGTCGGTCATTTCTTTTTCGGTAATACTATAACTAGCGCAGCCACTCACAAGCAGCCCCAAACCAACAATGCATCCTTGCAACCATCTTTTTAACATGAACTCGAGCTCTCTTTGTCGAATTAACCCTAACTAGAGCTAAGAGCGAAACCGCTTTTGAGTCAAGTTTTCTTTCACTCCACATCCTTGTAAGAGTCAATTTCCCACCTTTTAAATGTTACAGCAAAACACCTTCGCGTTAACATCTGTGCAACCTGAGTCACACTCCACAAGATAGTGTATTGATCAACCTGATTAGACCAGTATATTGTTCGTTACAACCATGTAACATATAGGTGTTATATATGCACATAGATGAGCTTTTAAAAACAGCCGAGCGGTGCGCTTCAAACAACACGAGCATGGTCGTGCCAGAACATTGGTCTCAAGGAGATACTGTGTTTGGCGGGCTAACAGCAGCACTTTTGTTTCACGTAACCTCTCCACTTGCCACTCTGGGTAGACCGCTTTATTCAGTCAAAACAAACTTTATCAGTTCACTGTTGATCGATACGCCGTTTACGTTTGAAATAGAGCTGTTACACGAAGACAGCAGGCACTCTAAAGTAACAGGTCGGATTGTGCAAAATGACGAAGTGGTAGTGGTTCAACACTCTTGTTTCGGTGTGGCTATAGCGTCAAGTGCCTCATTAGTGAATCCCCCTCAGCAAACACCACAGCTACCCTCTTTTGAATTATTACCAAAGCTTCATGCCACCGCGGCAGATAGACCAACAGACAACAACGCTTCTTATACACAACAAGTTGATTTCGCCATAGCCAAAACGCCTCAGCCCAACACAACTCAAGATGTCTCTCATAATCATGGATGGATGAAGTTGAAAGCCTCTCCAGTACGAACAACCGGCGCTCATCTTATTTGCCTTATCGACGCGTGGCCAAAAGACGTAAGCACAGAGGTAAACACGCGAAACGCTGGAACCATCATGATGTGGAATTTAGAGTTCCCCGCAGCCAACCATGAAGATTTAGGTACACAGTGGTTTGCCTACCAATCTGATATCAGAAAGATGGCCGGTGGTTATGCCCACGTGGAAGCGAACATCTGGAATGAAGATAATCATCTGGTCGCCATTAGTCGCCAAAGCGTTGATTTAGCGAGTTAAATCTAACGTTTCCACATATAATCGTTCAACTATCAGGCAAGTAAACGCAATATAAGTTTCAATTTTATGACGTCTAGCCGAAGCGCGCTACAATACCGGCCCATTAATTAGGAGCGAAGCTAGACAATGCAAATGCAATACTGGAAAAATAATGGGGCTGGACTTCTCACTATAGGCGGATTCTTATTAGCGGTAGGTTTATTATCAAGCGTTATACCGAATATCGACTTGCTCAGCCCTGCATCAAGCTCTACCGGGGCTATCCTTACCTATCTCACCTACTCTGCTGGTTCCCAAGGTTTCCTTATTACTCTGGCGTTCTTTGTCGCCATCACCGCATTTCGCACAACCAATAAGAAGCAACTCTTTTTGCTGATGACTCAGTTAGGTGTCCTATTAGTTCTCTCATTTGCAGCAAAAACAGCAATGAAAGAGATAACGAAAAGCCCTCGTCCGTATACAGAAACATTAACTCAACTGCATCTCGTTGATTCTCCGAGTAGCTTTTACGAGCTCGATCTTCCTACTCAAAACAGTGTCATAGAAAGCGCATCTCAAAAGGTGTCTCACTGGAGAACCATTCACTGGCAGGGAGAAACCGACTACTCTTTTCCATCTGGTCACACTGTATTTGTTGCTCTGTGTGTATTCTTCTTTGGCGGTTTATTCCTGAAACGAAAGCAATACCTAATGCTAGGCATTGTTTTCACTTGGGGTCTCGCTGTGGGATTCAGCAGGTTGTGGCTGGGTATGCATCGCCCAGAAGACCTGATTGGCTCTAGCATTGTCGTCGCCATTATCGCGGCATTGATACCTGCTCCCAATCAAGCCGACCATCATTCTAACTAGGCTTATTCATATTAGATCAAATGCGGCCTTAAAAAGCTGCATGTGAATAGGCACAAGATCTCGATGATCACTGCGGTAGCCGCCACCCACTACCGCAGCGATAGGGATATTGCGCTGTATCGCGAACTCAAGCATGAATCTATCTCTTTGGTAGATCGCCTCTGTACTTACCGCCAGAAATCCTAGCTCATCGCCTTCGTGAATATCCACACCTGCATCATATAAAATAAGATCGGGGCGATAGAGATTCACCGCCATTTCTACCACTGAAGTAAACGAAGCTAAAAACTCTTCGCCGGTTGTTCCTTTCGCCAAGGGCACATCAATATCAGAGTTGGGCTTTCGCGCAGGGAAATTCTTGTCACAATGAAATGATACAGTCGTAATATCTGAGTTTTCAGCACATAACGTAGCAGTACCATCCCCATGATGCACATCGCTATCTATGATCATGACTGAGTCCACATCACTATGTTTTAGCGCTTCATTAGCGGCAACTACCAAATCGTTAAACAAGCAAAAACCACTACCATAGTTTGCATGTGCATGATGGTATCCACCGCTAAGATGTATCGCAATTCCCTGTTCAATGGCTTTTTGGACCGTCATCACAGTGCCTGATGTCGAGGTAAGCGTTCTTTTAATTAACTGCTCGCTCCAAGGAAAACCTATTCGACGCATTTTAGGTGCAGGCAAGTCGCCAGTAGAGAGCTGATTTATATAATCTGAGTCGTGGCACTGTGCTATACCCTCCAAAGGCATCGCCTGTGGTTGGAAAAAGCGCACGCGCTTTAGGTCTAATTCCCTTAGGTGAATCTCAATATTCACTGCGTCATACAGCAGCTTATATTTCATGATCGGGTAGCGGTGCCCTTCAGGAAGCGGCAGATCTGAATAGATAGGGTGATAAATTAATGGAAGCATCTAACGTTTTGTTTTACCAAGGTCTGTATATTCTTATTGATGTATCTCACAAAAGAAAGCAAAATGGCGCCCCTTCTTAGGGCCTGTTGACCTTTTGAGTTGATTTTTGTTGGGTATTTATACAAGGCAGCCACTTTTAGGTGTGGTGGTTCCACATGAAAAGGGACTAACGCCGTAGAAATGCCCAACAAACCGCTACCCGAAGGGCTCGGCCAGAAGCCATTTACTCATCGTTGAGCGTCTTTTGCTTAGATGACTAGGCGGCAAGACACTCGCCTTGATTAAATGGCTTCTGGTCGAGCAAAATTTAATCGCAAAAGATCAACAGGCCCTAGAAGGTGAGCGTTTTTCACATTATTCAACTACGCTCCTACTAGCTTATTTGCAGGCAAATCCGCCTTCACTACTTTCACATCGAGAACATCTATGAGTTTTGACTCCCTTGGTCTATCAGCCCCTATCCTTCGTGCTATTGACGAATTAGGCTATACAAAGGCTTCTCCTATCCAAGAAAAAGCCATCCCTGCCATTATTGAAGGCAAGGACGTTATGGCCGCAGCTCAAACAGGTACAGGTAAAACAGCAGGCTTTACTCTGCCACTGCTAGAGAGACTGAGTTCAGGGCCAAGACCAAAAGGAAACCATGTTCGCGCGCTTGTCTTAACACCAACACGTGAACTTGCAGCGCAGGTTCATGACAGCGTTGTAAAATACGGCGCACACCTAGAAACAACTTCTACTGTTGTTTTTGGTGGCGTTAAGATCAACCCACAGATGCTTAACCTACGCAAAGGGTGCGATGTATTAGTTGCGACCCCAGGCCGCCTGTTAGATTTACACAGCCAAAATGCAGTGAAGTTCTCTGAATTAGAAGTGTTGGTACTCGATGAAGCCGATCGCATGCTAGACATGGGCTTTTTCCGCGATATTAAACGTATCCTTAATCTGTTACCTAAACAGCGCCAGAACCTTTTGTTCTCAGCGACCTTCTCTCCAGAAATCAGAGAGCTTGCTCGCGGCCTTGTAAACAATCCAGTAGAAGTGTCGGTAAATCCACCAAACTCGACCACTCAACTGGTTGAGCAGAGCGTTTACGTATCCGATAAGCGCCAAAAATCAGCCATCCTTGCCAAACTTATTAAGCAAGGTGATTGGCAGCAAGTGCTCGTATTCAGCAAAACTAAACATGGCGCGAACCGCTTAGCTCGCTTCCTAGAAGCAGAGAAAATATCTGCTCTGCCTATTCACGGAAACAAAAGCCAAGGCGCACGTACTAAAGCTCTAGAAGAGTTCAAAACAGGTAAAATTCGCGTCTTGGTGGCAACAGATATCGCCGCGCGTGGCCTTGATATCCCGCAGCTTCCTCAAGTGGTTAACTTTGATCTGCCCCATGTATCTGAAGACTATGTACACCGCATTGGTCGTACCGGCCGCGCGGGGGAAACAGGCAAGGCTTACTCTTTGGTATGCGCTGATGAAACCAAAGAATTATTTGCAATCGAGAGACTGATTGGCAAAGTACTAGAGCGTCATGAAATGGAAGGCTTTAAGCCTGTTAACGCCATTCCTGAATCAAAGCTTGATACACGCCCTATCAAGCCAAAGAAACCTAAAAAGCCGCGGGTTGAACACAAAGATGGTCAACGTTCAGCTGAAAATGCTCAAGGACATAAACCAGCCAACAAGAACAAACGCCATTCAACAAGGCGTGGTTCAGGCCAAGGCAGTGAATCCAAAGGAAACCAACAAAACAAACCTGCAACCTCTCGCGATGGCGCTAAACCAAGACCAAGACGTCGCCCGCAGCGCAGCAGTAATGCTAATAACAGCAATACTTAGCATTAACAGCGGAAAGCTTACTGCTTTTCGCTTTTTGCTTGCTTTCTGAGGTGTCGATTGGAGACGTTCTGTTTCGGCACTTCTGGCACCCCTTTCTTTTCATGACGCAAATGGCGTATCGCCAATAAAGGGTGCTTAAATAACATTCTTGGCCCAGAAAATCGCATTACTGCACGCATAGTTTCTTTTGGCTTTGGTCGATAGCAATGCACAGGGCATCGATTACACGTCGGCTTATTTTGACCAAATACGCAGCGATCTAACTTAGTCTTCGCGTATTCACTTAGTTCGGCGCACTCCTCACATAAACCATGTAAAACCCCATGGTGCTTCGCACAATAGATCTTAATCATTGCGTGCACAGTCTTATATTCTTTAAGCAGTTCACCACTTAATATTTCGTCTAGTTGTCGCTGACTTTGCAAAACCATTTCTCATGACCAATAAGATACATCCAGTATATAACTTATAAAGCCCATTCTTCCATTCCATCTGTCTCGATTTAGCACCAAGTCTCTTTATTCTTCTTAATATGTACAAAACAGCGCCAGTCAATCCACCCAATGGAACTAACTTCTGAGCAGGTACTCAAAATAAAACCAAGATTTATCACTATTATTGAAATACTTAGCTTTGTTTTAGCTAAGATAATAGAATGATTAGCAAGAGCACTTTGCCCCACACAACTACATCAATGGGCAATATTTCGATAGGGAAACGGAGAGTTACATGCTTAAAAGGACGCTGCTCACAGGCGCTATTCTTTGTTCACCATGGCTTCACGCAGAGGTGATCGAATCTACCTATTTATCCGGTTTTGGTGAAGCCAAACATCCTTCGGGTTTTGAACATCTAGACTACGTAAACCCTTCAGCACCTAAAGGTGGCCATGTCACCTATGGCGCTATTGGTACCTATGATAGCTTTAACCGCTATGGTTCTCGCGGTAAGCCTGGCGCTATGACAGGGGAAATCTACGATACTTTGATGTTTTCTCCTACCGATGAAATCAATACTTCTTACCCTCTGATTGCAGAGAAGGTGCGCTATGAAGATGATTTTTCTTGGATGGAAGTCGACATTAACCCTAACGCTAAGTTTCAAGATGGCGTGCCGATCACCGCTAAAGACGTCGAGTTCACTTTTCAAAAGTTTCTAGACCAAGGTGTTCCACAATATAAAACCTACTTTAAGAAGATCAAATCCGTTAAGGCGCTTAACGACAAAACCGCAAGAATTGAGATGGCAGAGCCTGACAGAGATGTACTGTTTGCTTTAGCCCAAGGAATGGCTGTCCTCCCAGAACATTTCTGGAAAGACAAAGACCTGAGCCAGCCTTTGGCCCAACCTCCGGTAGGTAGTGGACCTTATAAGATTGATTCATTCAAATCAGGGCAAAGCATTACCTATACACGCGTCAAAGATTACTGGGCTGAATCCTTACCAGTAAATATCGGCAGAAATAACTTCGATACTATCCAGTACGATTATTACCGCGATGACACCGTGATGCTTGAAGCATTTAAAGCAGGGGAATATGACCTAAGGCAAGAGGGTACGGCTAAGTTTTGGGCTACTTCATACACAGGCACCAATTTTGATAAAGGCTACATAATCAAAGAAGAGATCGCCCACCAAATCCCTCAGAGCATGCAAGGCTTTATCTACAATACGGAAAGCGACATATTCAAAGACCCCAAAGTACGTGAAGCCCTCACCTACGCATTGGATTTCGAGTGGATGAATAAGAACATGTTCTACCAGCAGTACGCTCGCACCAGTAGCTACTTCCAGAATACTGAGTATCAAGCTCAAGGTAAGCCAAGTGCTGCGGAGCTTGAGGTACTAGAACCTATTAAAGATCAAGTACCAGAGCGCGTGTTTGGTGAGTCATACGCTCCACCGAAAAGTGATGCTTCGGGAAGAATCCGCACACAAATGCGTACAGCGATTAAATTACTCAAAGAAGCAGGTTGGGAAACCAAAAATGGCGTACTGACCAACAGTAAAACAGGTAAGCCGTTTGAATTTGAGTTAATGGTATACAGCCCTACAACAGAACGTATTGCCGATCCTTTGAAAAAGAATCTGAGCAATATAGGCATCAACATGAAGATTCGTACGGTTGATACAACTCAATACCTTAAGCGCTGGCATGAGCGCGATTACGACATGATCTTTTCATCATATTCTGCCAACGCTTATCCAAGCACAAACCTTAAAATTGTGTGGAACAGCAACTTCATTGATAGTACCTACAACCAAGCGGGTGTGCGAAACAAGGCTATCGACTACCTCACAGAAGAAATCGATACCCACCAGCAAGATCCCGAAAAATTAAAAGCCTTGGGACCTGCCCTAGATCGCGTGCTGACATGGAACTTCTACGCCATTCCAGCATGGCATACTGGAGCATTTCGGGTCGCTACTTGGGATAAATTTGCCCGTCCAGAGATTCGTCCAGAGTACGACCTAGGATTAGATACTTGGTGGGTTGATACCGAAAAGGCACAAAAATTGCCACCAAAACGTCGTTAATCATTTGTTTCATACCAACTTAGGCTCAGTTTTGTTACATTGTAACTGCGATTTGCAAGTCTAGGTTGGTATACATTTAGTATTACCCTTCTAAACATAGAGAGTTATGTCAGCTTATATAATAAGACGCCTGTTGCTGGTCATCCCCACCCTATGGGCTATTATCACCATCAACTTTTTTGTCATCCAGATAGCACCTGGCGGCCCAGTGGAGCAAGCTATTGCTCAAATGGAAGGGCTAGACTCTGGCGTAATGGAGCGTTTTACCGGTGGTGGACAAGAAGTCGAACTGAGCGCGGCGAATGCCGATGCACAAACTACCGGTTATCGTGGCTCAAGAGGGATGGATCCCGAGGTAATTGAAGCGATAAAAAAACAATTTGGCTTCGATAAACCCATACACGTTCGTTACTTTGAAATGCTGAAGAACTACATCACCTTTGATTTTGGCCAAAGCCTATTTAAAGGAGGCGATGTCATCGACCTCATTGTCGAACGCTTACCCGTATCAATATCTCTAGGGCTCTGGAGTACTTTGATCATCTACCTGATCTCCATTCCTCTAGGCATAGTAAAAGCGATTCATCACGGCTCTCGTTTCGATATTTGGACCAGCGCATTGGTAATTGTGGGCTATGCGATACCAGGCTTCTTATTTGCGATATTACTTATCATCGTTTTTGCTAGTGGTAACTACCTAGACTGGTTCCCTCTGCGAGGTTTAGTCTCATCCGACTTTGATCAGCTTAAATGGTATCAAAAAGTCATCGATTACTTCTGGCATCTCACCCTACCGACGCTAGCTATGGTGATTGGTGGTTTTGCGACCCTAACCATGCTAACCAAAAACTCCTTCCTCGACGAAATCAATAAGCAGTATGTTGTCACGGCAAGGGCTAAAGGGTTGGATGAAAACAGCATTCTCTACAAGCACGTGTTTCGCAACGCGATGCTGATTATTATTGCGGGCTTCCCAAGCGCGTTTATCAGTATCTTCTTCACCGGCTCGATGCTGATTGAAGTCATGTTTTCTCTCGAAGGCATCGGGCTTCTCGGCTTTGAGTCCACCATTCAAAGAGACTATCCAGTGGTATTTAGCTCTTTATATATCATGACCTTACTTGGGCTATTGCTCAGCATTATTTCTGATCTCACCTATTCATGGGTTGATCCCCGCATTGATTTTGAGGCCAGATAAATGAACCCATTACTCAAACTTCGAATTGAACGATTCAAATCCAATAGACGAGGCTTCTGGTCTCTGTGGATTTTCACTCTGTTGTTTACGGTCAGTTTGTTTGCTGAACTGGTTGCCAATGACAAACCGCTATTTATCAGCTTTGACGAAGGTTGGTACTTCCCTATTGCCAAGCAATACTCCGAGATAGAGTTCGGTGGTGAGTTTGCAGCCGAAGCGGACTATACCGATCCCTATGTACAAGACCTAATTAATGAAAAAGGCTACATGCTTTGGCCAATCATTCGCTTTAGCTACGACACCATTAACTACAACCTACCAGGCCCTGCACCTTCCGCGCCAGATTCAGTGAACTGGTTAGGCACTGACGATAGAGGTCGAGATGTGCTTGCGCGTATTATTTACGGATTTCGTATCTCAGTTTTATTTGGCTTTGTACTCACTATTGTCAGTAGCATCATAGGGGTCGTTGTGGGGGCAACTCAGGGCTATTACGGCGGAAAACTTGATCTTATAGGCCAACGTTTTATTGAGGTTTGGTCAGGCATGCCTACCCTATTCTTGCTTATTATTTTATCCAGTTTTGTGGAGCCGAGCTTTTGGTGGCTACTTGGCATTATGGTGCTATTTAGCTGGATGAGCTTGGTAGGTGTGGTACGTGCCGAGTTTTTAAGATGCCGTAACTTTGACTATGTAAAGGCTGCTCACGCACTAGGCGTCAGTGATAAGCGCATCATCAGTAGACACATGCTACCAAACGCTATGGTAGCAACACTTACCATGATCCCTTTTATTCTTTCTGGGTCAGTGACCACCCTAACCTCGTTAGATTTCTTGGGGTTTGGCTTGCCTAGTGGCTCTCCCTCGTTGGGCGAGTTACTTGCTCAAGGTAAGGCTAATCTTCAA
Organism: Vibrio comitans; assembly: GCA_024346835.1. Lineage (GTDB taxonomy): Bacteria > Pseudomonadota > Gammaproteobacteria > Enterobacterales > Vibrionaceae > Vibrio > Vibrio comitans. The sequence continues at coordinate 1,332,989 of AP024867.1, read as the reverse complement.
GCACCATGGCTCGGATTTTCTGCATTTATCGTTTTGTCGATAATGCTTAGTCTGTTGGTGTTTATTGGAGAGGCGGTGCGAGACGCGTTTGACCCTCACGCACAAGCGTAAGGTATAAAAAAAGAGGCGTTAAACGCCTCTTAAGTAAAATTGAATAACAACACTGGATTGCTTATTAGCTTGTTTGCTCTGAAAGCTTAAGACGTTCGATAGATTGTTTCAGCTCGTTAGCAAGATCCGTTGTAGCCGATAGGCTAGATTCGTTTTGGCCAGCAATAGTATCAACCATTGTAGTTGCTTGCTGAAGTGCTTCGTTAACGGTCGCATCTAGAGAGCGTAGACATTTTTGCGCCAATTGAAGGTGCAGTTCCGCTTCTTTTGCGAGGCTGTAAGCTGATCTATAGATTTCTTTTGGCATATTAGCCTCCTGAGTCAATTTAGGGGGGTACAAGACAGAGTTTTCGAAACCGTATTGTATTTAAATACTACAAATAAGATATATTAATTTATTTGAATGGGCTACATTTTATTTGAGAAAATGAGAGCCATGACGCAACTTTTGATTAGTATCTGTACATCTATTTGCAGACACTATTTACTCAACCAAACCCCATTCATCTGATTTATTGGTTGAGCTAATAACACCACAACAAGGAATGACATGACGCAAGCGCTACTACACATTGATAATCTATCGGTTGCCTTTGGTGGTAAAAATAACCCAAGGACGGTAACGCACAACGTGAGTTTATCGGTGAACAAAGGTGAAACCCTCGCCTTAGTGGGTGAAAGTGGCTCAGGTAAGTCAGTTACTGCCAACGCAATTTTGCGCCTGCTTCCTAAAGCCAGTACTGTCTATCAAACTGGAACCATACACTTCGACAAAGAAGAGCTACTCACTCTGTCTGAACGCCGTATGCGTGGCGTACGTGGTGGTCGTATCGGCATGATATTCCAAGAACCTATGGTGTCTCTCAATCCTCTTCATAAAATTGGTCGTCAATTAGTTGAAACTGTCGAGATACATCGCGGCCTTCGTGCAAATAAAGCGAAAGCTCTCGCCCTAACCTGGCTAAACAAGGTCGGTATTCGAAATCCAGAGCAAAAGATTAACGCCTACCCCCATGAACTTAGCGGAGGTGAAAGGCAGCGAGTGATGATTGCACTTGCGCTGATTAATGAGCCAGAGCTACTTATTGCCGATGAGCCCACTACGGCTCTAGACGTATCCGTTCAAGCACAAATACTGGATTTGCTGGTGGATCTTCAGCAAGAGCTTGGTATGGCAATGCTCTTCATCACTCACGATTTAAGTATTGTTAGGCGTATCGCTAATCGCGTATGCGTAATGAAAGAAGGTAAGCTCGTCGAAACCGGTGAATGCCAATCGCTTTTTAAAGACCCAAAACATCCTTATACAAAGATGCTGATTGATGCTGACCCTTCTGGATCGCCGGTAGAAGTCGCCGATACCAATGCAAGCTTAGTTGAGGCGCATGATTTAAAGGTTTGGTTCCCCATTACAGGCGGAATATTTAAACGTGTTATCGACCATACTAAAGCGGTAACAGGTGTTAACTTCACCCTCAAAAAGGGTCACACTCTCGGCTTGGTGGGTGAAAGTGGTTCAGGTAAATCCACAACAGGCATGGCTATCCTTCGATTGGTAGACAGTAATGGCGGGATTGTCTTTGATAGCAAACAGCTTTCGTCATTAGATCGAAAACAGATGTTGCCCCTTAGAAGCCGTATGCAGGTAGTCTTTCAAGACCCCTTCTCTGCTCTAAACCCGAGAATGTCAGTTGCCCAGATCATTGGTGAGGGTTTACGTGTGCATCAGGACCTAACAGATAGCGAAATCGACGCTGAAATCTGCCGGGTAATGCAAGAAGTGGATCTCGACCCAGAAACCCGTCATCGATATCCCAACGAGTTTTCTGGTGGGCAAAGACAGCGTATAGCGATTGCTAGAGCGTTAATCCTTAAGCCTGAGTTTATCCTGCTTGATGAACCAACATCCTCTTTAGATCGCACTGTACAGGCACAGGTATTAGAACTTCTCAAACAGTTACAGCGTAAGTACGGCTTGACCTACCTGTTTATTAGCCACGATCTTAACGTTGTCCGTTCACTGTGCCATGACACTATGGTACTAAAGGCTGGCGAAGTAGTGGAATACGGAGCAACAGAGCAAGTATTTAATGCACCTAAACACGATTACACACAGCAATTAGTTACATTGTCACAAATGTAGCCGTCATTTCACAACCTAAGGTTAACTCTATCTATGAAACGCTTAGATCAGCTAGATTACTGCCACACTTATGCCGATCTTGGCGCTTCACTGTCAAGCAGAGTCAATCCGACACCACTGGATGATCCTTACCTTATCCATGCTAATCATCGCTTAGCAAAAACCCTAGGCATTGATATAGAGTCTGTAGGCGATGAAATACTCACACAGCTTCTTTCAGGCCAAGGCATTCTCGATTCTTGGTCACCGATTGCGATGAAGTACACAGGTCATCAGTTTGGTCAATACAACCCAGATCTTGGTGATGGTAGAGGACTCTTACTCACCGAGTTTGTGGATGACAAAGGCGAAAAGTGGGATTTTCATCTTAAAGGCAGTGGTCAGACTCCCTACTCACGAGGAGCTGATGGACGAGCGGTTATTCGTTCAAGCGTCAGAGAGTACCTAATCAGCGCTGCTATGGACGGATTGGGGATACCTACCACCTGCGCCTTAGCACTCTCAGGTGCAAAAACGCCAATACAAAGAGAAGAAATAGAATCTGCGGCAACTCTACTGCGTATAGCTCCTAGCCATGTTCGTTTTGGTCACTTTGAATACCTCTTTTACAGCGGACAACCCGCCGAATTAAAAGCGTTAGCGGATTACATTATTCACTGGCACATGCCTGATTTAGAAGATTCTCACGACAAGTATGCGGCATTTTTTCAAGAAGTTACCAAGCGTACAGCAAGTATGATCGCTCATTGGCAAGCCTATGGGTTTTGTCACGGCGTAATGAATACCGATAACATGTCGATATTGGGCCTCACCTTTGACTATGGTCCCTTTGCCTTCCTCGATACTTATTTATCAAAGCATATTTGTAATCATAGCGACTACAGTGGACGCTATGCGTTCCACCAGCAGCCTGGTATTGGGCAATGGAATCTATCCGCGCTAGGTTATGCGCTGTCATCTTTGATTGATAGCAAACAAATAGAGACATCTTTACAGGGCTATGCCCCGCAGATTCAAGCTCAATATCGACGATTAATGCGGGCACGCTTTGGATTGCAAAGTAAGCACGAAAACGACCCTGAGCTTATCAACTCTTGCTTAGAATTGATGGAAAAGTTAGGGCTCGATTTTCATTACACGCTGCGAGTTTTATCTGAAACTAGCCCGAATGATTGGGCTGAAACAACGCTTGATAGCACACTGAACAAGCCTGAATTCATCACTTGGCTTGCCGGTTATAAGAAACGTGTTCTACTGGATTACAGTAATGATCAGGAACGTCAGACGTTAATGCAAAGGGTAAACCCCAAATACATTTTACGTACGCACCTAGCACAAGAAGCGATCGAACAGGTTGAAAATGGAGAGTTTGATATTTTGGAGACGTGGCTTAAGGTGTTAGCGAACCCATTTGTTGAACACGCATGCCCATCTCATTGGTCACTGCCACCACGCAATGACCAAAAAGGCATTTGCCTTAGCTGCTCTTCATAACTTGGCTTTCTATTGAGTCACAATAATAATCAGCCACAATAGTGTCTATGAAAAGCGCATTCAGCTCATCTTGCGTTAGCTACATTGCTCAAGATATTGATTCATGATCATCTTTTGGTGGGTTTGCATGTCACCAGAATGAAACGCGTTTGCTTGCTCCCAGCCTAATTGACGAGCGGTTTCTGAAGCTGCGGATACTAACGCTTCCCCCTCAGTGATGCCTGGATTCAATGCCAACGTCGTTACAGCAGCTTGTTCAATATGTTTAAACATCCTGTCATGGTATTGAGAAATATTGGCCTCTTTCGCCAAGAACGCTGCATAGCCGCCACATCGCGCTTGCTGAATAAATGTTTCTGTCGTTGGAGGTGGGTTAACCGTTAGTGCCATTGCTTGCGTAGCGGTAAACAAAGCCAAAACAGAAGCAGTAAAGCTAAACATAACTGATTTTTTCATAACAAGAGATACCTTGGTGTCGGTGCTCATTCATCTTCAATAGACAAACGATACTGGAGTATTGCCATTAATTATTTATAGCCATTTTGGGTAAGCTAAGCGCTTAGTTTAGAGCGACATAGCCTCTGCCTGACATGCAGTTACGCACCACCTCAGAGTAAGCCTCTTGGTTACTCGCTTCTACCGCATTACGCTTACCTCTGTTTCCTAGTATCCCAAGGGTCATACCAATAGCTGCACCGGTTTTCGCCGCATCTGATCCAGAATTACCTGATACACTGCCCGCTACTGCACCAGCAGTTGCGCCTCTAGCACCTCGTTTAGCGGTTTCTTGCACGACGTTATCAGCCTCTTCTTGAGGGGCTTGTAGTCCCAATCCTTCACAGTACACCATGTCTTCGCTGAACTGATCTGAATCGTATTGTCCTTGATCATAAACCAATCCATGGGCACTAACAGGAAGAGTAAACGCTGTGCTAAGTACACCAACTAACAGGGTTGCTCGAAGTTTTTTCATATCAAATGCTACTCAATTTGCCACACAAAAGATGATACATATTGTGTGGCAAACTCAGTGTTGTATATATAAAGCAAGCTTTGGTTTATATATTCACAGGGCTTATAAATGAAGCCTTACATTGAATACAAGAAGTAAATCTGCGATTTCATACGAATGATGATACCGCGAATTGCGTCCAAAAAGTTCATAAATGAGGCAGGTTTATCTCCGCTAATCCACGCCAAGCCTACCGAGCCTACCGGAATGTCATAATTTTCACTCTCATGAATCTTTAAGCGCACAAAGTGGTGCTTGTTGTTCACGTTTTTGCCGGTTGTCGTACGAACACTTGGGTCAAACGATAGCAAACTCCCTTGCGACTCACCCGTCGCTTCAACAATGCCCTCAACTTCTGCCGCAAATACCTTGCCAGGGAATACAGGTGAAGAAAACTCGGCAAACTGCCCTGCCTCAACATTACGTATCGCTTGATGATTTACGCGCATCAGCACGTACTTCTCATTGGTATACATGTGCAGACGCGGCATTGTGCTTATCAGTTGTCCTTCACGAAGTATGAAGTTAGTTAGGTAGCCATCTAACGGTGCGTACACCTTGGTTTGCTCTAAATCCCATTGCGCCATATTCAAAGCTTCCATTGCTTGATGAATATCGTTTTTCTTGTTTGAAAGTGTGAGCGCTGATTTTTCTATCTCAAGTTTCGATTTTCCTGCATCGACTTCGTATTTGGAGATTTCAGCTTTACTGGTTTCAATCTGTTGAAGAGCTAACGTCACTAGCGTTTGCTGCTCCTCCAATTGAGCTTCTGTAACCGAGTGTTTTACTACCGCTTCCTGCACAACGTATCGCTTTAAAGTGCTTTGTTTTAGTTTCAGGTCAGCATAGGCTGCTTTTAGCTTACTTTGTTCTATTACGATGACTTTTTGTGATGCTTTTAGATTCGACTGGGCGATAGCGATATCTTCTTTAGCCAACTCATAAGCCACCTTAGTGCTATCAAGTGTCACCTTCGCTTGATTAAGCGCAATTTGATAAGGCTCAGGGTCGATCTCATAGATCAAATCGCCTTTAGAAACCTGCTGGTTAGGGCTCACATGAATCTTAGTCACCTTCCCCTTAATTTGGGTACTACCTGGCCTTAACTGAACGTGAGGGGATTGCACAACCGAGCCACCAGAGAGATCCATTGGCGTATAGTTGATTAAACCTATCCAAACGAACACCAACCATGCGCTCCCCCCAAGATATGAGAAAGCTTTCGTCCCCTTGTTCCATGGCATGCCTATTAGTCGAAGAAGATAGATAAACAATGCCCATACTGCTAAGCCCTCTAGCATGCTTCGCTCTCCTCTGCTTGTTTAGATTTGCTTGAAACAGGCGTTCCAACAGGGGCATTCCAGATATCACGGAGTCGAGCCAATGACGTTTCCAGATCAACGAACGCAATGAACACCGCTATCACCCAAACCCAATGCCAAAGAAAACCAATCCATGTGAGTACAGTGATTAGAGCGACTTGATTATGATCTCGCTTATGGGCTTTATCGATAGGCAATTCGTGGAAACGCCAAAAACCATATAGGCCAGCCGCGACAGTACCGATAAGAACAACAAAAGCCACAACATGTAACACGGTGTCAGCCGTGGTCTCCACGAACGGAACAGCAAATAAACTCATGAAAATACTCGAGAAAATTAATTTTGCGTAGTTTGAGTATTTCTCCTGTTTACTCCAATAATTTCAACATATAAAATCAATATACCTAACTCTGTGATTAAAACGGTTGTAAATAATGTCTGTCTATTTCACGCGAAGTGCTTTTTTCGTCAGGTTACACAACAGTCTAAAATCAGTTCTTGATGTAGATCCTGCACAGTGCCCGATTCCGGCTACTGTATTTTCCGATGCAAACACCCTGATTCCTTATCAAGAAATCACGCGTTGGTATAACGATGTTGAACGTTTATCGGGGAATGCAGACTACATGTTGGAGTTTAAACATCTTATTGGAATAGACAGCATTGGGTGGTTTGGCGAATGGTTGCTTTCTGCGCCAGATAACATACTGGCGTTTCGCAGGTTCAACTACGGCATGCCTTATATGCAATCAGGCGGTAGCTTTTACGCCATGTACACGGGAAATAGAAACATAGTGAAGTGGATGCACAAAAGTTATTCACTCACTAAGCGTGCTCGTTTTCATGAATCGGTTTACAACGTACTGCTGATGCTCGATTTTCTTAAAAAGGCCACACAAAATCAGTTTGAACTGCAGCTTATTCGCATATCAGGATCTTCAGATGATCCCGATAAATACAAAAAAGAATTTAACTGTGACGTTGAGTGGAATAGCCCAACAACAGAAGTCTGGTTTCGTACAACAGACTTATTGGCTACGGCACATCATTTCGACATTATAAGCGATAGCTCTTGTCCATTGCTCGGGCAAAATTTGTTGGAGAATATCGACAAGCTGCTTAATATGCCTAGGCCAAACGACGAAATAAAAGAGTTATATGAATTAACCTATTACACACTGCACTTTGGGCTACCTAAAGCCGATAAAGTGGCGGAAATCTTAAACATATCCACACAAACCTTGCGTCGGAAGCTCCAACAAAAATTGAATTTGAACTTCACGGATCTCAGTGCCTACATCACGACTAACGCTGCGGTAAACTTGTTAATTAAAGGCGTCCATCCTAAAGACGTCTCCGCTAAACTTGGCTATACCCATGAAGGAAGTTTCGCGAGACAATTTAAAAAGTACCGAGGTGTTACCCCGCTTAAGTATTACCAGGCCCACAATGATAAAAAGTTAGGCTCGTAGTAACTCTGGCTGCTTCTCTAGTCTAATGGAAGCGCGCTCCTTCTGTAGAACTTGACCATTCCAAAAGGCTGAATCGCTTCGAGAGTAACCAACTACAGACTTGGCATTTCAGTCTTAACCTCGACTTCAACCCAATCACGAGCCATGGCGCAATATGGGCATCATTACCCACTGCCAGTCTCTATACTTCATCACATCAACCAAGTGGTGAAAGCTCAAAGCGAGCTAATAGAGATGAGTAAATTGCACATTTAATCCGGGATGATGAAATTGCATAAGTCTCATTTGATGAAAACACCATGAATTACACGCTCTGCGCAATATTCATCGTAATAGGAATCAAAATGAAAGTTAATGCTATTGAAAAAAGTCTAATCGGTATTCTGTCTGTTGCTATCGCGAGTCAGTGGGCTTGGGTTCATATTCACAGCGCAATAGAAATAGCCCTAGTAGGCGTATTGATGCAGTTGTGCCTAAGCTTTTTCATCGGGCTAGAAGCATGGAGTGCCAGCAAGTGGAAACAAAAAGGCGATGCCAAGAAATACAAAGTAGGTCGCGGTGTCACTTCTTACCTTTCTTTAGTTGGCGGTAAGTTTGTCACCATGGGCATTATCGCGGTACTGTTCGAATCTGTAGCATTTACCGGTTGGCTTGGTGGTGTTATCGCTTTCTTTGGTATTATCTTTCTCATTATGGGAATGGAAAAAGCCTACAGTCTACTACTCGGAAAACTACGTAGCCCTATGAAAGAGTTGCACAACTATTAACAAATGAGTATCAACATATTACGACCACAGTCATTTGAATGAACTGTTGTGAAAAATCAAACTCACAAACAAAATAACCGAGAGAACTTCCACTCTCTCGGTTAGTAAAACTAGTAGCAAGCTCGGTTTTCTAAATCAAACACCTAAACTCGCTGTATCTCATGTGGCTGATTTAATTTCACCCACACCCTCGAAAAGTCAAACCAACCTAAAGCATTACACTTCGCATTTTGTAGCGCGCCGCAATGGTCTTTGCTCACCCCTAACCAACAGTGAAACATCGGGACTATCAGGTGATTCTCTACCAAATAGCGACCAAGCTCCCTTGCTGGAAATCTTGCATTGGGTTGCCCCTGCCATTCTTCAACTACTTGATGGATATAGTGAAATTGACTATCGGTGCTTAAATGATCCAGATTACTGTAGTCAAGAAGCCAACCCAGTAAGGTATCGTCTCTATGAGTTCCAAGCCCCATTGGTTTTATCCATAGATCAACCGAATCAATGTCGTCTGGAACATGATCATAGCGTATGAACTGCACCGCCAATCCATCTTGCTTAAGCAGCGATGCTATCGCTTTAGATAGCGTTGGGAATACAGGGTGTTCACTATGGTAAGCAATACTGACAGTCTCTATTTGAGGCGGCTCTAATTGCCTTAGCGGTTTGCTATGGTACCAACCCGGTTTAAGGCCATGTGCAGGCAATAACCCAAGCTCGACAATAGATTCTTCAGAAAGCTGGGCAAACAGATTAAAACTGGTGAGTTTAGAGGCGAAATACTCTTGCCACCGTTTATCTCGACCCAGTCCACTGCGTTGGTTCACTGAAATATAAGTACAACCTGGATCTAAAGCTACATCGTCGTCGGTGCGCTGTGTAGGCATATTCGGTTGCGACAAACTTGGGTAGACAATACTAGAGTGAATCTCATCAATTACCCAAACTTCAACCTTATCCACCAAGGGTCTAAATCCAAAATAGCTATCAAATGCCTCAAGAATCAACCGCTTATCATCATTTACGGAAACTCGATATGGCCCTGTTCCAGTAGGCAGGCGATCAAAATCTTCAATCTCGTTGCAGTTATGCGGGAGTACTTTAGCAACCGTTTCAGCAAGTAACACATCAAAATGGTAATCCGGCCGGCTAAGTTCTATATCAATGACCAAGGGAGATGGCGTGGTCACCGTTTTAATATGAGAAAACAGGGGCATGTTTGCTAACGACCTTAAGTGCTCAACTACATGCTCAGTTTCAAGTAATTGCCCGTTGTGAAATCGCACCTTAGCTCTGAGATAAAAGCGCCAATGACTTCCTTCAACATTGTCCCACGAATGAGCAAGATCTTGCGTCAAATTGTCGTTCTCATCCAATTGCGTAAGGCCACTAAAAACTTGATGGATGATGTTTTGCTCTGAGCGTCGATGAGGCTTTCTCGGATTTAGCATAGAAAGCTGACGATAATAAGGCAGACTAAGAACTTGCTGTCCTTGTCTATGTTGAACCCCAAGGTAATCCTGAATCACTTGAGTCAGACGATTGGCATCTTGATTAAGCACTTGCAATGCCTGACCAATGCGCCCTTCTTCTAGATATCGCTTCGCTAAGCCTTCACCGACATCTTGACGATTTTGCTTAAAGATAAGATGCGATTGTTTTCCCCGACCCGCCGAAGGATGCCACTCGATCCACCCTTCTTCACTGAGTTTATTCAGCACGATACGAGCATTTCGTCTGGTACAAAACAAAATTTCTGTAATGTCTTCTATACGCGTTTCGCTATCTTCACCATTAAAGTGCTCAAATAGGGTTTCAAACTGTGTTCGAAGTCGAGGGCTGCTCATAAAGAGGAAATTCCAATTTTTTGAAAAAGTGTCAGTTTCCTCATTTTAGCATGAAGTGAGAGACTTTTACGCTATAGCAATACCAGTAACTTGCGAAATTTCTTCAATGATTTCAGGGGGAAGCTTAATAGAAAAGCGACTTTGAGCATCTAAAATCACCAATACCTGACCCATCAGTTGCACAGCGTCTGTTTGCGCTTGATACGTCAGTCGATGTTCTCCATCTAGTCTAATCATAATCTCATGCGCATTAACGATGATCTTCCCCAATTCAAAATCTAGAGTCATACTTTTACCTTCTTAGTTGCATTTCTAATCATCACAGTATGACGCGAAATACACACCAGATTACCCTGCTCATCTCGAACTTCGATTGACCAAATGTGAGTCGTGCGACCTAAGTGAATGGGTGTTGCAACTCCGGTAACAATACCACTACGAACCGCCTTCAGGTGATTTGCATTGATTTCAAGGCCCACACAATGTCTGTCGCCCTCACAACAATGATACGCCGCATAAGAACCTAGCGATTCGGCTAAGACTACGGAGGCGCCACCATGCAATAGACCAAATGGCTGGTGTGTACTTGGGCCAACGGGCATAGTCGCGGTTAACGAATTATCAGAAACCTCTGTATAAACAATACCTAAGTGCTCGATTAGCGTGTTTTTGGATTGGGTATTGAGAGATTCTAGACTGATGTCGCGTTTCCATATCGTCATCGATGTCTTTTCCTTTGTTTTTGCTAGGTTCTGTTATCTTATTCTTTTTAAACACTTTAGTGTCTAATTTTTCCTGATTTGTGGGAAAATCTTACGGCATCGACCACACTTGTACTAAACCAACGTTAAGGGTTAGCGCAAAGATAGAAAAGGACCCCTTCTATGCGACTAAAAACACTCATACTCTCGCTAGCATCAGTAGCTATCGTTACTGCTTGCGCCACCTCTCCAACAGGGCGCAATCAGGTTATTTTGTTTTCAGATAATCAAATGTCCGATCTTGGCAGTCAATCATTTGAAGAAATGAAAACAGAGCTGACCATTAGTCAAGACACTAAAACCAATGCTTACGTACAGTGTGTCACCAATGCCATTTTAGAATACGTCCCTATTCAAGGTAGTTTTACCCAGTGGGAAGTCGTTATATTTGACAGTGAGCAGGTGAACGCCTTTGCACTACCTGGCGGCAAAATTGGTGTGTATACCGGATTACTTAACGTTGCGGTTAATCAAGATCAGCTCGCCACGGTTATAGGGCATGAAATCGCCCATGTACTTGCCGATCACAGTAATGAGCGCATGTCACAAGCACAACTTGCCAATACCGGTATGCAGCTGAGCAATATTGCGTTGGCCAACCAAGACTATAGAAACGAAATCATGGCGCTAATGGGTGTGGGCGTTCAATATGGCGTCTTGCTACCCTACGGAAGAACCCAAGAAAGTGAAGCGGACATCGTAGGGTTAGAGTTGATGGCAAAAGCAGGGTTTGACCCTTATCAAAGTGTCGATTTGTGGAAGAACATGGCCAAGGCATCCGGCGGCAATCAGCCACCTGAACTGCTTTCCACTCACCCCTCTCACGACACTCGAATCAAAGACCTAACCACAAAAGCGGCATCGGTACCTAAATTCACAGGAGAAAAGCCTAACTGCCCGATGCCAAGCTGAGTTTATTGTTCTAAAGTAATCAGATATGAACGCGATGACATAGAAAACTTATTCTAAATCAACATTGATCGCGAACTGCTTTCATTAGGGTGGCGAAATATGGATAATGTCGCCAAATTACAAGATATAACAAGGTTAATACATGTCTATTGAATCAACACTACGTCAACGCAGCGGCGACAAATGCGAGCTATGTGGCGCAACGAATGATCTTCAACCCTTTGCTGTTGCTCCTCACTCTCAAGCAACTGTAGACCACGGCGCACTACTATGTGACACATGCCGCACACAAGTTGAAGATGCAGATCAGATGGATGTGAACCACTGGCGTTGTCTGAACGACAGCATGTGGAGCCAAGAGCCACCAGTACAAGTTCTAGCATGGCGTCAACTAACTCGTCTTACTCGTAAAGGCGAAGCTTGGTCACAAGACCTTCTAGACATGATGTACATGGAAGAAGAGACCAAAAACTGGGCTGAAACTGGCATGGAAAATGACGGTAAAAAGCACGTTGATTGTCATGGTGCGCCACTAGCAAAAGGTGACACAGTTACTATCATAAAAGACCTACCTGTTAAGGGGTCGTCTATGGTCGTTAAAATCGGCACAATGGTTAGAAACATTGGGCTTGCGCAAGATGACCCTGAGTTATTTTCGGGTAAAGTCGAAGGTCAATCCATGTGGTTACGTTGTGAGTTTTGCCGTAAGAAATAAGGCGAATTTCACTTCAAAAAAGAGGCTCATTTTGAGCCTTTTTTTTATGCCTGTTTTTCAGCGTCAAAAATTGAGTATGGGGTAATACAATGATTATTGTTCGAACTAAACTTGCACTCTCTCTAATCCAATCTCGATTAAACCTACAGTCAGGCTTACGGCAAATAATACACAAATTTAATGACACACTAATTACTGTTCATGTAACACGTATTTGGACATAAACGAGTTAGATGTCATATTCAAAAACAATCTACAAGTGTTAGATGTACGTTTCGTATATTTTCCTTTTACCACGTTTTATCCAAATCTTGTGCATATAAAGAAATCGCTCTCTGATAGGTTTTAATTGCTTCGCTGTTCGTAGTTGATATCAGAAGTTCGAGCAGCAATGAAGTCGCTTCTTTATGACGTCCTAAATTGTAAAGGCACATCGCATGAAAAGGCTGAACCTCAATTGAGCTAGGATACTCATTAAGAGTTTGTTCAAAATAGCTTAATGCCTCAGCGTACATACCAAGGCTTCGATAAGTACTCGCCAAACCAAACAAGGCATCAAACCTTTCTGTTGAACTGAGAATGCCCGAGAGAGATGACAAATAATGAGTGATAGCCTCTTTCTCTTTGCCCTCGTTGTCGTAAGACCATGCAATCTGCAAATAAGCCCTCGCAGAATACTTGTCATTGTTCAACAACGAGGCTAGCAAGGCTCTAGATTCTCTGTACTTGGCTTCTTTTCGCAGTTCGGTTGCTTATTTAATGATAGTTTCCATTCTTTTCCTTTAGATCTAACAACAGCTATTTATATTGTGAGTTAAGGTTCATTGAATCCAATCTACCCAATTGGACTATCAATATGTATTGTTTCATATCCGTATAATTTAGGCGCATCGACGCTGAATCAGGTAATCGTTCTGGTTGCAACAATGCCAATCTAATTTACATTTCAAACAACTCTGTTACATTGAAAGCGTATGCGTAAACTATTCACTCAAGGATGAGAGTCGTATGAATAAATTACTCGCTTTAATGGCAACCTTACTCGCTTCAAATTCCGTTTATTCAGCTACCTATCAAGTAACTAGTAGTGCCTCTTCGGGCGATGGGACTTTGCGATGGGCGATTGAACAAGCGAATAAAAACCCAGGTCCAGACATTGTTGAAATTCCAGCTGTCTTTGGCAGTAACGAACCTATTTACCCAGGTCTAGCAGGTCATAGTGTATCTTCTAACCCTATCACAATTGAAGATGATGTAATTATTCGCGGACTTGGCAATGACAGAGTTGTCATAGATGACAAGCAAAGGTGGATAACATCCGGCGGCCTTCTCAATGCTGGTTACCCGTTTGATTCTGGCGTGACCATACTTAAGCCATCTTCATTACTTTTTAGAGTAAATCCGAAGAATGTTGCAGGAAGAGTTATTGATGTCACTATCGAAAATATTGCAGTGACTCATACAGGCAGTGTGCTCAATGCTGATAATGCAAACGTAACATTGAACAACGTGGCATTGTTTAACAACGTAGTCCAAGAAAGATCTTATAACATGATTTTACAAGGCTCAGCAGACTTGTCTGGACCAAACGTTGGTAGCCTTACCATCAACGATAGTCTTATTTTTGAAAACCGAGTTAATAACGGCAAAGAGATTATTTTAACTTTCAATACCGATCTAACCATCTCCAACACAGCCATAGCAGATAACTCTACTGGACCAGCAGGGATAAGCTCGTCTCGAGTCCTTTCTCATGTATCGTTGCAACAAAGCACAGCAACGATAAAGGATTCGTATTTCGCGGGTTTTCGAGATGCTGGCTTTTCTTTTAAACGAGCGGATGTTGAAATAGCAAACTCACTTTTCGATGGCAGAAACTCTGTTGCCACCCGCAGCTTACGAGTCGATGATGGCGACCTGACACTGACCAATAGCACTTTGTACTTTACACCACAAACTTCAGGTGGCTTTCCCCCTCTCTTCAATGCGACACATATCGATCTTGTGGGCTCGGCACAACTTATCGCAAGCAATAACTTAATTTTTTCTACGGACCCAGAAAAAAACACACTGCCATTGATCTCCCCATCAAATTGGGACGATACGACAATTTACCCAAGGGCTGCAAATAAAAATAACTACCTTTCTACTAATGGCGCGGCTGATACTGCGTTGAACTTAAATGCACTTGGCTGCTTTAATCGCAATCGCTGCTTTGTTCCCAATGAACTATCGTTACCACTTGTTGACATGGGTAACGATGAAGCCGCGAAGTATTCGGATGGTACCTCAATTGCTAGCGATTACCTTAAGGAGTTTCGCCCACAAGGCGCTGCCATTGATATTGGGGCATATGAAAAACACGAATCGCTATATCCTCATAACGATAGCTATACCACTGAAGAGGGTGTTTCTGTTCTCAAAAATAGCGCAGAGGGCGTCCTAGCTAATGACACAACGCCTGGAGGTTTAGATGCAACCCTTACTAAAGATGTCCTACACGGTTCTCTAACTCTTGAGGTAGACGGCTCATTTTTATATACACCCAACGACGGTTACTATGGTCACGATTCTTTCGAATACGATCTAGGAGGGAAAACGGCAACGGTAAACATCGATATACAATCAACTAATTGGATTTCTATTCCAACCAACTCTCGACCAACGACTCAGCAAGACACTTATAGCCTTCATACAACAGAAGTGCTGACCATTCATGGTCCGGGGGTTCTTGCAAATGACAGAGACGATCAAAATAGTTCAGAGCCATTTTATCAAGGACTCACATCAAGGCTTTTTAGTGATGTTTCTAATGGACAGCTTCAATTTAACTCTGATGGAAGTTTTACATACACACCAGAAGCTGATTTTGTAGGTATTGACGAATTTTACTATGATGCAGTCGATCTAAACCTCGCACACAGTTTTCCCCAAAGAGTGACTTTGCAAGTCAAGGCGGGTGAGCCTTTAATCACTGAAACTGACGAAGATAGCTCAGGACAGGCCATTGTAGGTGGTTCAGTAGGTTACTCTGGCTTGATAGTTTTACTATTGCTCATCTATAGACGTCTAACTTTAGTTAGGAGAGGTCTATTAGCAGTAGCGTTGTCGTCAGTTGCGTTATCCACCAATGCATCGACTATTGACAATAACAGTGAGGATAAGGGTTTTTTCGTTAACGCCGATCTAGGAATGTCTTACTTATCTCCTGATTTAGACGATACACAATGGAAACAAGATGATAAGTACCAGCCTGCTTTTGGTATCGGTTTTGGCTACCAATTCGATTCCAACTGGTCTACTTATGTCAGCTACAACTGGTTAAACGAGGCCAAACTAGAATCAGACGCTGTAGGCTACCCTAATACTGATGTTCATTATCACCTGTTTAGAGTGAATGCAAAATACCGTATCAATCAGCTCTGGGGAGACAACTTTGCCCCTTTTGTAGTACTAGGGATTAGCTATATAGAGCCGAGTATCGACGGTGAGTCTGAGCTTATCGATGTAGATGAAAACACTCATTTCAATTACGGGATAGGTATTAACCTTAACCGAAATGACTACGGGAAAATCGATTTGTTGTGGGAAAAGGTGTCTGATGATGTACAAATTGTCAGCGCACAATTTGTATTTGATTTGCCGCTTTAGCTATCTGTTCGAGGCTTATCGAGGGCCTCTTTACCTATTGATTATGTATCCTGAGCATATGAAGCCCCAAAATTTTCGTAACACACTTTGGGGCATTTCTAAGTTACGTACACCCTTGTTCATTTAGGAAAATTATGAACAACTTAAGCTATAGCAAAATACTTTGTATAAATAAAATTCACTTAGAGTGATATCACTGGAGCCATATATTTTACTCACCGCCCTTTTTATACTTCAAGGAGCTAAACTCCATAATGGTTTCAATTTACAAGCAAACATAGCCTGGATAGTTACTAATGTTTGATTCAAACATTAGTAACTAGATGACCACCAAATTGAACTTTGTTAAATATCCCATCAAAAAAGTCAAGCCCCATAGATAAATCTACAGAGCTTTGGTATTAGCGTTTCTGATGAACATTCAAAGTCAATTATTTCAAGAACCCTAAATCTTGTACCGAGAAATTAGCTAAGTTTGGAAATATATAGGCCATTGCGCTATCACTGCTTACTCCCATCCATTTTGCGATTGTCGCACCGATTTGCTCAACGGAAGTTGTTGGAATCATTCGACCTTTATTAAAATCGTTTTCTCCATCTAGGATTAACGATGGCCACTGCCCGTATAACTGTCCAGCATTTAACGCGCCGCCCATAACAAGATGATTACTGGCCCAGCCATGGTCTGTTCCGGTGCCATTGCTCGCTAAGCGTCGACCAAAATCAGACATCGTCATTGTTGTGACTTTATCGCTTAATCCTGATGCTTCCATTGATTGATTAAACGCAGCAAGCGACTGACTCAAAGTGCTCATCAGTCCCGCATGGACATCCAATTGGTTGGCGTGTGTATCAAAGCCACCTAAGCCAACAAAATAGACTTGCTTCTGGTGTCCAAGTTGATCGCTCGACTTGATTAATCGTGCGACTGTATGTAGCTGATCACTCAATGAATTATCAGGAAAATGCCCTTCTTCCGGCACCGAATCAATCGCCGTGGCTAGCGTATTTCGTATTGAAATCGAATCATCCTTCACCCGATCAAACTCTCGCCCAAACGCCGTCAATGGGGATAGATTCATCACCTGATCAAAGCTCTTGCGGCGCTGATCGTTATTAATGGCATTCACTTGAGGCAGTGATGATGCATTAATAAGGTTAGCGCTATGAGTGCTGCCATTCAGTAGCTGAGCATACCCATTAAGACTAAATGTTGGGCTAATTGCCTCATTATCGCTACTGAGTACGTCCATCAATCGCCCTGCCCAGCCTAATGTTGTAGTACTGCCAGACCAACCTCGTTGCCATTCAGCTTGTTGTGAATTGTGAGAGAATAAAAAAGGTGGCATCGCGTGCGTTCCATCCTCTAAACCCGCTTTCGTTGAAGGTTCTATCAATACACCACTGTTTGCAATGGCGACCATTTTATTACTGTCGAAAAGACTTTGAACGTCAGCCATTGATGGGTGTAAACCCAGTGTCAGATTGGATCCCGTATTCAATGACAAAGGCAATAATGAAGCTTGAGGAATGGCAATATCTGGACGAGCGCTAGCGTACTCATCATAGTGTTCGTTATCGTTAGGCACCAACATATTAAAGCCATCATTCCCGCCAAACAAAAACACACAGACAAGGGCTTTATAATCATTGTTTGGTAACGCTTGTGCAGAACCGGTACCCATCATCGAGATAATCGGTGTCGAGGCCATAGCCGCTAAGAGTTGACGACGTGAAATCATTGGGCTAACTCCTCAATATGAAACTCTTGGCTAGTCACGACAATATAGAGTGCATTGCGAACCTTTAAACTTTGCTGTGTATCGCGAAGATCTTCTAATGCTTCTAACACGATGTCTTTAAGCGGCTCACTCATTCTTTGAGAAAGCAGACGCCTATCAATTTCTTCGATCAATGCCAAGTGATCATTGGCGATCGCTTCCAAAGACGCTGTATTAATAACAATGCGATTCGGGTTCTCTTCTCCCTCGTAATCTGTTCGGCCAGTTGCTGACCAAAGCTGATTATTGGTGAGGATAAAGTTATTCCAGCTCAGTATCTCAAACTCTGGCGCTACGTCATTCGCGTCAGCGATCTCGCCATTTGGGGCGTAATCTGGTGAGAAGAAATTGAACACACTTGGAGAGCCAAGCGGAGATTGCCCATACGACCCAAAAGTTCCTATAGAGTTGTGAAAGCGCCCCGAAGGATCGGCTGATTTTGCCTCAAAGGCGCGGAAAAAATTGGTCATCGCTATCAACGGCTCTTTCATCTTAACGGGCGAACGGTCACCGCCGCTAAGCGCTTCGCTGTCGGTGAGAACCCCACGGATCACAGCTTCAAGGTCGCCTCTCACTCCCTCACCATTATCAACGAATAACGCACTCACTCGGGCAACATACGCTGGAGAAGGATTCGACGTCACCAACCTTTGGATAAGATGCTTACTGATTAACGGAGCGGTGTTCGGATGATTGAGCAGCATATCCATCGCCTGTGCCATATCTTGTTCGGCGGTTTGCCCTTGTGCAAATACCTCCCCCATCACCACTTTTTCCTCATCGTCATGGTACTCAGGGTAAGCGATCATCGGCACAAACCAATTTCCATTCTTAGAGCCCCACCCTGGTTGGCTTTTTTCTGCGATATGCCAACCGGTAAATACGCGTGCTAGGTTTTCAATGTCATCTTGCGTGTAAGTTGGTATCAACTGCCCTTGGCTATCTAGCTTCTCCGTGCCATCTGGATTCAATTCATAGAGCCCGATACTAAATAATTGCATCACTTCACGTGCATAGTTTTCATCAGGGTAGCGATTACTCTCTGGATCAGCCTTTTGATTAGCCATCATTGATAAGTAGTCACCCATCGCGGCATGAAGCGTCACTGATTCAATCAGATCACGATAGTTACCAAAAGCATGTGTGACGAGCATGTCGTAGTAGTCGGTCATCTCTAGTGTACGGCCACCCAAGTTAGATCCATATCGTGAAATCACGAAAATTTCACTTAATGCAAACGCTACACGTTGTCGCAGCTGATCAGGCGCATTAAGGCTTAGATCCCACCAAACTGCCGCTCGATCAGCTTGGTTGTAACTGTCTCTGTCCGCTTCTAATGGATACTCTTTCAGGCGTGTCGAATGCAAACTTGGAGCCATAGAAAACTGCTCATCTAGCCAAGTAACATAGCCTAAGTCTCTCAATTCTTGGTAGGAGTCCGGTTGAGGACCAAATGTCGACCGATAGAGCAGGTCATATCGCTGATCCTGTGTCAGGGGTATGGGCTCAGGTGTAATAGGAGGAGGTATAATAGGAGGAGGTGTAACACCACCATCTCCCGAATCGCTACTGCTTTCTCCGCCACATGCTGAGAGCAGTGAAAAACCAAGAATGCATATACTTAATTTGAAGCCATAACGCTTTAACATGGAAGACAACTCAAAAACCTTTTTCTGCCGACGAATTTTGCCGCACACTAACGAAAGTAATAATTTATAGCAATCTGAACCAGTATAAACTGTGTAAGAACTCATTATTGCTGCTCATTAACGATGCTATAAATAAATTTGTAACATTAAATCAATTAGTTACCCTTACCACAATCTAAACTATTGAACTCAAAATAACTATTCTGAATCCCCTTCATCGTTATCGGGTAACGCTAAGCCTAACTTAGTCACTTTGTGATCTTTTACATCGGCTACTACCCAATGCAATCCATACCAATCAAAGCTATCACCAAGCACTGGACATACTCCTAGCTTGAGCTCTACTAGCTCCTTGAGTGGCATATCGCCCTCTTCTTCCAGCACCGAAATACCATAGTAGCTGGTCACATCGCTCACGCGACAATTGATGTCTAAGAAGAAGTCACCAAAGAAACGGGGGACGACTTCATCTTCCGGAGCTTCACTAAACAGAAAGCTCAACGCATCAAGATCTTTATCTTGTCCCAGTACACAGAGGGTATCATTAGCTTGTAAAACCGTACTTCCTGATGGGTGGAGTAGTTCCTCACCACGAAATACAGCCGTGATCCGCGTGCCTTCAGGCATAGCAAGCCGTTTCAAAGGTTCACCCACACACCACTTTTCTTCTTTTAATCGATAGACAAACATCTCCCACTCGCTGGCACGGAAAATTTCGATACCGCTTCTTGAGATAGGAGTTGGCTTAGGGGGCAAGGTAACATCAGCCATTCGAGCGGCTTTCATTAGGGTTCCCCCTTGCACTAACAGAGATACCATTACGACGAAAAAGGCGATATTAAAATACAGTTCTGCATTTGGAAGCCCTGCTACCATTGGGAAGACGGCCAAGATAATAGGCACTGCTCCCCTTAGCCCTACCCAAGAAATGAATTTGCGCTCTTTGGTGGTAAAACTCTTAAATGGCAGTAAACCAATCCATACCGCCAGCGGTCTGGCGACCAAAATCATGCCAAACGCAAGTACCAAGGCTGGAATCATGATCTCAATCAGTGTTGCCGGTTTCACGAGTAAACCTAACAACAAGAACATCACGATCTGACTCATCCAAGTCATACCATCAAGCACGTTTAGTATTGAATGACGGAAGCTTGTAGGTTTGTTACCTATCAACAATCCCACTAGATAAATTGACAAAATTCCACTGCCGCCGAGCTTGTTTGACAGCGCAAACAAGGAAATACCACCCGCTACCACTAAAACGGAGTACAAGCCTTCATGTAGTTCTACACGGTTTATTAGTGACCATAGTAGCCAACCACCGCCAAGCCCCACGGCCGCCCCCACGCCAAATTGCATCCCAAAACTAGTGGCTAGAAATGACAAACCGAGATCCGCCTCAGGGTTGCCTAAAACAGCAATCAAAGTGACGGTTAGAAAGACCGCCATTGGGTCGTTGGTACCAGACTCAATTTCTAAGGTAGACCCTACTCGCTCGTTTAAGCTTTGCCCCTTCAGCATAGAGAAAACCGCAGCAGCATCTGTCGAACCAACAATGGCCCCGACTAAGATACCTTGCAATAGTGTTAAATCGAACAGCCACGCAGCCATCAAACCCGTAAAACTAGAGGTGAGCGCTACGCCTATCGTTGCAAGAGACAATGATGGCCAGAAGGCGACCTTAAAGCTGGATACTTTGGTTCTCATGCCTCCATCAAGAAGGATGACGGCCAATGCCAGGTTACTAATTAAATAAGTTAAGGAGTGATCATTGAAATCAATTTGCCCTGGTCCATCTTCGCCAGCAAGCATACCGACAACCAGAAAAATAAATAAAATCGGAACACCTAGCTTAGAAGATGCCCTACTCAGCAATACACTGACTAGGATAAGAACCGCCCCTGTTAAGAACAGGTTATCGATCATATTTACGTCCAATTGATCCTCACTTCTCGTTACAATTCATTAAGTAAAAATTATATCAAAGTAATTTTAATAGCTCTTAGTTATATTCTGCTATGACACATCTTTTAACAGTTCTATTGGCGACTTCAATAGATTACTAACGAAATCTATGTAGTGAATCAAACTCTTCATCATTAACATCAAGGCTTATCCCGCCCAGACTATACTTAAGTTAGATGTTCATCAGATCCCTGTAAAAGGAGGACTGAATGAGATTGCTTCTACTATGCCTTATGTCATTGCTGCTGTTTGCCAATCAAACTCTTGCAAGCACCGTTTGGGTCGTTCCTATCAAAGGCCCTATAGGCCCTGCTGTCAGCGACTACCTCTCTCGAGAAATCCAGCAAGCCCAAGTTGACGATGTCAGCCTGGTGATATTAAAAATGGATACCCCTGGCGGGCTAGATAGCGCTATGCGAGATATCATCCACTCAATCACCACATCGACTGTACCCATCGCTACTTGGGTAGGCCCTTCCGGTGCTAGAGCTGCCAGTGCGGGGACCTATATTCTATTGGCTAGCCACGTGGCAGCCATGGCTGAAGCCACGAATCTCGGCGCTGCGACTCCGGTAGCCTTAGGCGGCTCACCCAAACCACCGAGCACCACTGACGAATCGGACAATTCAGCTTCTGACAAAGCAGACGAAAGCTCCAGCGATAGAGCGGAGCAAGTCCCTGCCAAGACTGCGATGGAAAAGAAAGTCATTAATGACGCCAAGGCCTATATCAAAGGTCTTGCAAAACTCCATGGTCGCAACGCCCAATGGGCAGAAAAAGCCGTCAGCGAAGCCGCGAGTCTCGATGCGATTGAAGCATTAGAACTCAATGTTATTGATTATGTGGTAAACAGCCCCGAAGCGTTAATATCCGCAATCGAAGGCACGACACTTACCGTAAATAACCAGCAAGTGACATTGTCACTAACCACAGCTAGCTTAGTAGAAAGAACCCCAGATTGGCGAGCCGAAATGTTAGCCGTTATCACTAATCCCAATGTGGCGTATATCTTGATGTTGATTGGTATCTACGGCTTATTATTAGAATTTTACAACCCCGGTATTGGTTTACCCGGCGTTCTTGGCGGGATCTGCCTGCTGTTAGCAATGTATGCACTGCAAATGATGCCTGTGAACTACGCAGGTCTCGCTTTGCTGCTTCTTGGCATAGCACTGATGATTGCTGAGGCATTTAACCCTAGCTTCGGAATACTGGGCCTTGGTGGAGTGGTAGCATTTGTACTGGGTTCCATTTTCCTAATGGACAGTGACCTACCTAACTTCCAGATAGCCATACCACTTATTCTTGGCGTCGCCATTTTTTCAGCAGCTCTGATCGTCATCACCCTTGGCATGTTAATGAAGGTGAGAAATCGCCGTGTAACCACTGGTCTTGAAACCTACCCAGGAAAAACAGCCATTGTCAGCGAAGACTTTACCAACGGCAAAGGCAGAGTCCAATTGAACGGTGCACTTTGGCATGCCGTAGCCACATCTGAGCTAAAAAATGGAGATAAAGTTACCATCGAATCGATCAAGGGACTGACCTTAACGGTAAGCCCAAGTGTCAAAAAATAGGAGGCGCATATGCTTTACACAACAGCAGTCATTGTCGTTCTCGTTATTGCCTTAGCTACACAGATCTTCAAGGTATTAAGAGAGTACGAGCGAGGAGTGGTCTTTTTTCTAGGTCGATTCCAAGAAGTTAAAGGGCCTGGATTAATCATTCTAATTCCAATAGTTCAACAGATGGTACGCGTGGATTTACGTACTATCGTGCTGGATGTTCCCACACAGGATCTTATCACTAAAGACAACGTGTCGGTGCGAGTGAATGCCGTGGTCTATTTCCGTGTCGTTGACCCGCAGATGGCCATAAACAATATCGAAAGCTACAGCGATGCCACCAGCCAGCTTTCCCAAACGACGCTTCGCTCCGTTTTAGGCCAGCATGAGTTGGATGAGCTTCTTTCGGAAAGGGAGAGACTTAACAAAGATCTTCAAGCCATACTTGACCAGCAAACCGATGATTGGGGAATTAAGATTGCGACCGTTGAGGTCAAGCATGTGGATCTGAATGAAAGCATGGTGCGTGCCCTTGCCCGCCAAGCGGAGGCTGAGCGAAACCGCCGTGCAAAAGTCATCCATGCTACGGGTGAGTTAGAAGCATCCAACAAACTCAAAGAAGCCGCACAGATGCTCAATCAAGCACCTAATGCATTGCAGCTTCGTTACATGCAAACCCTAACGGAAATCACGACGGATAAAACGTCAACCATAGTGTTTCCAATGCCAATTAATCTAGTTGAAGCGGTCAATGACATCGCTAAAGCTATAAACAAAGAGGAAGGGAATAACAAGTAAGGTTTCTAGGATTCATTGATCCGTACACACGAGGTTACCCCGCAGGCATCTCAGCAATTTGAAGGTGCCTGTTGTGTAAAGGGATACTACTTAGCGTCAGCCGTGTTGTTCAAATCAAAATTTTCAGCCTGAATGCGCTTCAATACTTCATCTTCGTGCTTCTGCTTTTCATGCATAGCATCTATCAACTTGCGATCGAGCTCGGCGAAATATCGATTCTCATCTGCTTGCCCGTGTAAGCGTAGTTTTTCTGTAAAGTCCATAGTCGCCACCTCTACAGTTTTTCCTAACACTATAAGTATAGTTGTTTGCTCACTAACAACACCTGCATGAGCACCCACCTTTCTGACTTTCTCCTAGAATCTATAGGTTATAAGCTAGTCCGATTTCTTATAGCGAACGTGGTTTTATCTCTAGCTTTCAATCCCAGAGTTGGCAATAGTTATTTGATTAGAAACAAAATCAAGTAACGACAAGGAACAGGTATGAAATCAATCTATATATTGCACGAAAATGAGGAATGGATAGTGCCTCTTCGTGAAGCATTCGATAAGTTGAATGTACCTGCCAAGGAATGGTTTGTGAACGAGGGTCATATTGAGTTTGATACCGTTCCAGAAGATGCGGTTTATTACAATCGAATGAGTGCATCATCGCACACTCGTGATCACAGGTATGCTCCTGAGTTAACGCGTGTTATCGATAAATGGCTCGGCCTCAATAACGCAACCCTAGTTAACGGCAAGGGTGTCATCGATCTAGAAGTGTGCAAAATTTCGCAATATGCTGCGTTGCAAAAAGTAGGCATTGCGACACCAAAAACACAGGCGGTAGTCGGAGCAGATTTTATCATTTCTGCTGCAGAGAAATTTAACACTTGGCCTCTGATTATTAAGCCAAATCGCGGAGGTAAAGGCCTAGGTGTTGAAAAGTTTGATTCACTCGACGATGTTAAATTAGGCTTAAGACGACTAAAAGCCGATAGTCCTCTCGATGGAATTTGGTTACTGCAAGAGTACGTGAAATCCACAGAACCTTACATCGTTCGCTGTGAATACGTCGGTGGTAAGTTTCTATACGCTGTTAAGGTTTCAACTGAGGGTGGTTTTGAGTTGTGCCCAGCAGATGGTTGTTCAATTGAAAATGCGTTTTGTCCTGCTTTTGAGGACGACAAATCAGCTCAAGAAAAAGACAAGTTTGAAATCACCGATATCCTTGATAATTCACCGCTAATTAAGCTTCACGAGCAGTTCTTAGCTGATAACCAAATCGATATCGCAGGTATAGAGGTCATTTGTGATGAAAGTGGGAAATGGTACTCCTACGATGTGAACACCAATACTAACTATAACTCTAAAGCTGAGATAAAAGCTGGGGTGCCCAAATCTGGCATGCAAGCTATTGCAGACTACTTGGTGCAACTAGCCGAACAGTCTTAACCTTCCCCTTTGATGAAATGGCTTTCCGCTTAGTGCTCAGCCATTTCATCTTGCAATCTCTATAAGAAACTTTGTTGTCATTCTAATACTTAGCGAGTTGTTAGCTACTGGCCTTATTACGATTAAGCAATATAGGTGTATCGACAGGTAGCACTAATTTAATACTGCTAGGTAGTACTTTTATCGTCATATTTTGCGGCAACATAGGTTCACCATCTAGATTCACCGGCATAGATTCTTCTGAGTGCCACTCAATGGTTTTAATGTTGTGTCGATGGACAAATTGCGTGTCGGGAGTTTCGTGTAACTCTTGAAGCTCTTCAAGGACAGTAGGAATATCCCCAGCACTAAAATCCTCGATATAAAACAGTTCGAACACTCCATCATCAATATACGCTTCAGGGGCCAATGGTTGCCCACCTCCCGCAGTTCTACCATTGCATATAGCGCCAACCACCACATTAGCCAATTTAACTTTATCATCATGAATGACTGTGCCTGGAAAGGGTTGAAAGTTAATAGCCTGAACTAGACCTGAAAGTGTATAAGCCCCTCCCCCTAGAAAGTTCTTAAGCGCTACTGGGGTCGTTGCTGTTACCTGAGCACCAAATCCCGATGTGGCTATATTCATAAAGAATTTTTCATTAGCTGAGCCTGCATCTACCCAATAACTCTCACCAGAAACTGCTAAATTTAAGGCATCGAAAGGTTCTGAAGGAATTTCACATGCCGTAGCAAAGTCATTGGCAGTCCCTAACGGCAAGACAGATAGTTCAATATGGTTAAGATCATGCTTGAGAATAGCGCTGACCACTTCGTTGACAGTACCATCCCCGCCACCTGCAACTATCCGCGTAACGCCTTGCTCAGCAGCCTCTCTCACCAAACGGTCAACATCACCTTCCTCCCAAGTAGAACGAACTTGAAGTTCATACCCTTTATCTCGGATCGAAAAGACCGCCTCTCTAACGCTATCTAGCCCTGCTTTCTTTCCATTAAGTATCAATCGAATCAAATTGTTAACCACTACTTAGTCATCAGTATTACTCATAATCTAGCAGGTATAATGGGAGTGAGGTACACAAGACAATCAAACTAGTGATACCAATGGCTTGAAATTTGAACAACCAATAAATTTAAAATCGAATACCAAGCAACATTGGCAAGATAAAATACACGGCGTTATAAAAGATATGCAAAGCGATCGATGGATAGACGCTGTTATGTCTGTCTCGGAAATAACCAAACAGCAAGGAAGGAACTAACACGCTTAATGCCCAGATTGGCTCGTGACTAGTAAAATGAAACGCAGTAAACACTAAAGAGCAGCAAAGATTTGCTGAGGTAAACCCCAAAAGAGACAGGGAGCCCCAATTAAGGCTTAACAATCTTCCCTGCAACATGCCGCGAAACAGCAACTCTTCAAGCAAAGGCGATACTAACACCACTAATACTAATGCCTGCCAAGATTGTCCTGCGTTTAGAGTCGAAACCTTGCTTGAAAGTAACACCAAGCCTACCGCTAACCCAAATAGACAAGCAACTTTAAACTGACGATCTAAGATCCATCGAGCATCCCCCCTTAGAGCAAACTCATCTAGCGCCCCTAGCGTGAGAGATTTTAGGTACTGCATGGTTGCTATTACTCACTGTTGTTGAAAAAGGCCGACATCAGGTTAAACGATGTCGGCTTAGTCGTAGTTAGTTTCTGGAAGTCCATTGCACATCACGATGTTGAATGAACAACTAGCTAGCTCGCGAACGATGTTGGCGCCAGAATACTTGGACCAGTGCAATGACTAATAGTAGCAATAGTATTGGATCGATACGTCCGTTTTTACTTAAGGTACAGCCACCGCCACCATCAGCTTCGGTTAAACCTAATGCCTCAGCAAAGCCATCTACCTCGCTTTCCTCAGCAACATCTTCTATCACATCCTCAGCTTGGGTAGTTGCACCATAAGGCGGTTCATGACAACTGCCAAAGAATCCAGTGCACCAAGCTGGAGCGGCTTGATTTTCAGAAACAACAGGAATAATTCTTACCGTAAATGTGCCTCCAGGTATCCCGTTACCCACTTTAATGATGTAGTTAATGCCTAGATTGAGTACATCCTCAATATCACCCATCTCATACAATCCATTTGGATTCGCTGCTAGCCAATCTATTTCTGCTTGGTCGATGATAGGAAATCCTTCATCATAGCTTCCACGCCAATTAGTTCCGTCCCACCACGCAATTAAGCTAGCATCGGTTTCTGGGTCATTATCATCATCAAAAAATACCGCCTTTGGTTGCCATTTAGATGGAAGCCATTCACCCAAAGGAAGCCCTTCGATAAGACCTAGGGTTTCATGATAATGGCTGGCTAACGCACTGGTCGAATAAATCATATCCGAAGCCATAAGTTCAGGAGTGCCAGTTTCTGTCATGGGATTACTATAGCTAGCGCAGGCATCTATAGCTGTGGATACGCAACCTTGTAGAACATCAAATCCTGCTGTACGCATATCAAAGAAACCATTACTGATAAAATGCTTATCTGGCGCCCCAAATAATCCATGGGAAAAAGTCGCTAGACTATCACTTTCAAAGATATCAGAACCATCATAGGCTAGGTTGTCATGTCCCCCAGAAGCTCCCTCGCCTATTCCCAAAGATATGTGCAGCTTGTCTTCTATGTTGCTCTCACTTGCGGACTTAAATTCACTACCTCGACCTGTGCCTACCACGACCTTGTAGCCGCTCAAACGTCTGCCCGTATAGTTATTGATTTTGCTAAATACTTGATAAGAACGAAGCGCTATTTGATCTTCAGCTTCGGGGTCTACGGGGTCATCGTTTACATTAAACACTAGATCTATCCCATGCCCATCTCCCGAGCTAATATCATCTACAGAGGCAGGAAGCATCGCGACTTTAAAGCGCTTGTGGGTCTGAAATGGACTTGAACAGATGACAGGTTGCGGATGTGCGGAATCCAAGAAATTAGCATCGAGTATTTCAGAGTTATCTGGACTCAAAAAGGAAGAGCCTATAATGCAGTTCTGAGGCTTACCGTGAGACACTTCAGAATCACCGGTCACAATTTTTATCGCGTTTGGCTCCCCTACTGGCCAGTCTTTCCCTGTGATGCGAGCCATAACCTGACCTTCATCTCCACTGAGTAGGCTCTCAAAGTAATCTCCATAGGTCATCAAACTATAATTTCCGGAAGCTTCATCAAATGACCCAAACTCTAAACCATCTTCATATTTTAAAATGACATCTACATTGTCTAGGTTCCAGCCACCGACACAAGCAGTCGATACACCAGGCACACCACAGTCACCAATAAAGGCATCCGATGAGGTGTCAGCATTAGAGTTTTCTATTATCGCTGCATGGGCATTTACAACGAAAAATAGACTTGAGAACGTTAAGCCTATTACACCAAAAGTGCTTCGCCCAATCCTTTCCATGTTCATAATAATCTCCACTATCGCTAGCCAGATAATCGTCTATGGTGCGAAAGGAAAGGCTTTTTATAATTTCAAATGGGGACACCCCATCAAGCGATAAATGCATTAACTACAACATTTAACTAAGCTGTTTCTATGAAGCATCTAGCGGTTACTCTGCTTGTATCAACAGCCAAGTTAAGGCTAATAAATGTACTTAAGCATTTCGTTTATTAATATTCCCTAATGCACCGTCACTTTAAATTTAGCAAAGGAAAACGCTCGCTAAAGAGCCAAAAGTGCATCTATCCCAATACCTGAATAAACATTGATCTAACCCACTATTTTGGCATCAGAAACAACAAAATAATCCAGCTTGTTTAATCACAAGGCACAAAAAACGGCTTGTAGTGAGTAAGCTACAAGCCGTTAATTCATGCTTCTACAATAAAGTTATTACTGTTTCTTTCTACGCTTAAACACAACACAAAAGTTGCCACGTTTAGTACGACACTTAGAGCAACGTTCGCAGTCCACAGGAGCACGATCGCCCTCCTTCCAGCGCTTTATGAGTTGAGGTTCTGCTAGTAAAGGCCTAGAAACTGCAAAGAAGTCGATGCCAGTAGTATTTGCTATGTTTTCAATAGCATCAAAATCACTTAAGCCACCCACAGTAATAATCGGTACTTTGACGTCTTGGCTAATGGCGTGTCCATATTCGTGAAAGTAACCTTCTTGTTGCAAGGTATAGCCGTCGAACGACTCGCCAACCATCTCACTCGCTTTACCATGAATGTTCCCAGAGACAATAATGGCATCAACACCAAGCTGTTCCAGTTTCTTACAAATGACGCGTGTTTGCTCGAACGTTTGACCACCTTCAAAGAACTCAGTTGCAGTCAGCTTTATCAGGATTGGGAAGTCTTCCCCTACCAGAGCACGTGTTTTTTGGTAAATCTCAACCAAGAATCGCATGCGATTTTCTAGACTTCCACCGTATTCATCATCACGGCGATTGTAATACGGGCTCAGGAACTGGTTGATCAAGTAAGTATGTGCGGCATGAATCTCAACCCCATCGAAACCAGATTTTTTTGCTCGTAAACTCGCTTGAGCGAACGCGTCAGTGATAAGAGCAATATCCTCGATGCTCATCGCCTTACCCTGAGTGTTAGTACCACGCTCTGGGATTTCACTTGGCGCAAAGATCACTCGATCACCCAAATTGTAGGTAGTCTTGGTACCACCATAAGCAATCTGTTTTACGATTTTTGCATCATATTGATGAACAAGATCCGTTAATTTCTTGTAACCCTCAATAAACGAGTCGTTGTAGATCCCCATCATTCCAGCATTTGGCTTTTCGTCTTCTACGATATTTGCATAGCCCGTTACGATAAGGCCCACATCACCCTTAGCCAATTCTTCATAAATGTCATACAGCTTCTCGGTCATATAACCTTCTTCTGTTGCCATGTTTTCCCATGTTGCGCTACGCACAAAACGGTTTTTTAGGGTCATATTGCCAATCTGGGCTGGTGAAAACAAAATGCTCACGTCGATTCCTCTATTTGAAACTGCTTTGGAGACAGTGCTGAAAGTGTGATCTAGATCGGAGGGCTGACTTTACTGGTGAATCACAATCAAAACCTTAATCTAGGTTAAGTTATTTGCTTTTGGTGAGCCTCTAAAAAGAAGACAATGAAGATGACTGGAAGAAGAGATAAAAAAACGGCCCATGAACGAATTCATGAGCCGTTTAATACCATAAGACAGAGCGTTACACGTAGTAAGCTTCTACTGTGCCTTTAAGCGTAATAAGGATCGGTTGACCACGACGATCTAGCGCTTTAGGTGAAGGAATTTTTACCCATCCTTCACTGATGCAATATTCTTCAACATCGTTACGCTCTTTACCGTTAAGGCGAATACCGATGCGGTGGTGAAAGCACTCTTCTACATAATGAGGGCTACGAGGGTTACCTGAAAGGTGATCCGGAAGAGTTGGCTTTTCGTTAGTGTCGCTCATTTTCATGACCTGAAATAATAATAGTGTGCGTCATTGTAGACAAAGCCAGCCTAACGCTCAAGAAATCCTGTTCAGTCTCTATGACAACAGAGTAGTAGTTGAGCAATCCCTACCTTTATAGCTTTGGTTAGTTTGCTTTACCGAAAGGAATCACTAACACACCTTTCAATACGCTGACAGTAAAACAACAGTTGTCTAAAGCAAATCAGACACTCTGCTAACTTATAGCAACAAATCTAGCGATATCATTGTGTTATTAAAGCTCCTCTTAGTTTCAAGGAAGACATTATGCACAAAATCACGCTGTTGCTCGGCTCTTTACTCGCTGTCACCCAAGGTTGCAGTAGCACTGCAATTACATCAGAAGAAAACACCACCACTTCTGCACAATCAGAGAGCCAACAAACTCAAGTTACGACTGAAGCAGCCTCACTACAAAATACCTTTTCTGATGAAAAGCAGGCATGGCTCGCAAGCGAAGAATGGAACTATCATGGCAATGGATTAGCGAAAAACGTCGGCTGGAATGATCAAACACACAAAGGCGACTTAGACTTCGCTGCCGGATACAGCACGAATCCGAGCAATTGCGAGGGAGAGCTGTTTGTTACTGGAGCTTTTTACAGCAATAGAATCAGTGGAATCTTCAACGTTAATGGACAAGATGTTCACTTTAAATATGTTGATAAAATCAATGACAACACGCGTTTATATCGCCCCAAAAACCCGGCAGGACTGGCATTTATGTTAGATGAGTTCGGTAAGGGCAAACCTGTAGTCATAAAGTCTGATATTGGTATGGTAGCAACCTTCCCTAGTTCAGGCTTTACAGATGCAAAATTGGCGATAGATAGAGAGTGCGTAGTGAAAATGACTAGAGATAAAAATGCTCTATAGTCGGATATACAAAATTAAAAGGTGAACATTTCACCTTTTTCTTGCACATGTTTTTCCTTATAAATCCTCGTATATTTAACGCCTCGCGAACAATACGCTTAAAACAAGCAGAGGCACACATGAGAACAGTAGTTTTAATAGCATTAATAAGCGTGCTGAGCGCTCCAGCATTCGCTTCGTATAAAGTACATAAGAACGGAGATTTAACTCAATGCGTTTATAGCCATATAGCAAAGCGCAAGACATGTACTACCATCAAGCACTAACCTCTCGGCGATAAACAAAGTCAAATTTTTCAAACACGCCAGAGCTCTAAAAAAATAAACCACCAGCTTAACGTTAAAGGCTGATGGTTTATTGGTTCAAGCGACACCACACAAGGCGCGAGCTTGTTTACGTTTTCTATATTCCTTATAGACAATGACAAATCCAATCTGAAGTAGTTTAAGACTTAACCAAATCATTGATTTCCTCACATTGTCCGTTTAATTATACACAAACTGCAACATTTGAGCATCAAGATATTAACCAACATATTCATTAACTCATTAGCTCGCTGCAAATTTTAATGAGACGCTATTGTCTGTGTGGCCTCTTCAGAATAAAAATACATAATTAATGAATATAACCTGCAGTAGCATTGATATATAAAACCAGTTTCCACACTAGGATTAATATTCACTAAATGCGGATATATAACGTGATATCAATAATTTAAAACCGACCAAAGAAGATATGCCACTTAAATCACCTGCCATCAATTCCCTATTCCTTCTACAAAATAAGTTTCTAATTATTCATCTTATGCCCGCCAGACAAACTATATAGGATTTAGTTCCAGCACCAATTCAGAATTTTTGTGCTGGACACTAAAGGATATAGAAATGAAAAAATTGACTCTGACTGCTATCGCAGTTGCCTCAGCATTCGCTGCATCAGCTAACGCTGCTGAAGTATATAAAGCAGACAACTTAGCTCTATCTCTAGGCGGCCGCGTTGAGGCTCGTAGCGAGTTCTCTGACCAAGGTAAAGACAACCAGTTGAAAGACAAGCAAAAGCAGGACGATATCTCTCGCATGCGTTTGAACTTAGAGGCAAAAACTCAAATCAATGATGATGTTCATGCTCGTGGCTTTTTCGAGAAAGAGTTTAGAAAAGATGGGGATGCTGACAACGACACTCGTTATCTTTATGTGGGAATTGGTACAGACAATACTGAACTTCAATATGGTAAAACCGATGGCTCTTTGGGTTTAATCACAGATTACACTGATATCCTAAATACCTATGGTTCAGAAGCATCTAGCAAATCAGTAACTGCTGACCGCGCTGACAATCAACTGCTTTATGTCGGTACTTACGGTGACTTAACAGTCAAAGCAAACGTGAATGGTGGCGGCGCAACCGTCGATGACGTAACAACAGGAAACAGCGTAGCAATCGACAAAGGGTACGGCGTTGCAGCAAGCTATGACTTCGGCATGCTGAAAGCGGGTGCAGGTTACGCTAAAGAAACCCATGACGGTACAGCAAAAGATAGCGATAACCTACTTGTAGGTCTTGGTGCCGACGTAACTGATGAGCTATACCTTGGCGCTCTATATGTAGGTGGTTCTCAGTTTGGTAAAGATTTCCAAGGCTATGAGTTAGCGGGTTCTTATGACTTTACTGATAAGTTAACTCTAGCGTCTACGTTCACAAGTGCGGATTTTGATCAAGAAAAAGAAGATCGCAACACTGCAACAGTAGATCTAGGTTACCAATTCACTAACTACTTCCTAACTTATGCTGGTGTGAGCAAGAAATTCACTCAAGACGAAGAGCTTAAAGGCATGGTAGGTGCAAAAGTCACTTTCTAAGATTTAAGTACGATTGATTATACTTTAGTCATATCTTGGAGCTCTCAATCAGAGCTCCTTTTTTATGCATACTATTTACTATCCCTTTTAGTTCAACTGTCTATCCCCTCAGTATTCACTCTGTTTTCCCGCAAACGATTGCATAAATCAAAATCAATTTACCATTAGAATTTTTAATGGTTATATGAAAATAATCTATCGTGTAGCACGCGAATTTCGTGATCCAATCCAAATATATCTTCCCTACTTACGGTACTTCCTCAAGGATTGATTTTGATCACATTAAATATGTCGCTGTTGCAACACAATGCGCCCCGAAATCAATCACATCCCTTTTTTACGAGAATTATATAATGACAACAACGATTATCGCAGAACAAGTATCAGGGAAAACACGTAAATGGACTTATCAAGACATCACATGGTGTCTTTCTCTTTTTGGTACAGCTGTAGGTGCAGGTGTATTATTTCTACCAATTAAAGCTGGTGCTGGTGGTTTTTGGCCATTAGTTATTCTAGCCCTAATTGCAGCACCTATGACTTGGTTTGCTCACAAGAGCTTGGCGCGTTTTGTTCTATCATCTAAGAACGAAAATGCAGATATTACGGACGTAGTTGAGGAACACTTTGGAAAGACTGGCGCAAACATTATTACCTTTGCTTACTTCTTTGCCATCTACCCTATCGTTCTAATCTATGGTGTAGGTATCACTAATACTGTCGATTCTTTCATGGTAAATCAGCTAGGTATGGAATCCATTCCACGCTGGTTACTTTCTGGTGGATTAATTGCCTTAATGACAGGTGGCGTAGTATTCGGTAAGGAACTGATGCTAAAAGCGACGTCTGCAATGGTGTACCCACTAGTTCTGATCTTGCTTGCGCTATCGGTTTACCTAATTCCAGACTGGAATACGTCAATGATGTCGGTGACTCCTGAATGGAACACACTGCCTTCAACTATTTGGTTGGCGATTCCAATCATCGTATTCTCTTTCAACCACAGCCCAATCATTAGCCAATTCACTAAAGAACAGCGTAAAACATACGGCGAAGATGCACACAAGAAAACGGACATGATCACTGGTGGTGCTTCAGCAATGCTGATGGGCTTCGTTATGTTCTTCGTATTCTCGGTAGTATTGTCTCTATCTCCGGAGCAATTGGCGCAAGCGCAAGCTGAAAACATCTCTGTGCTTTCTTACCTAGCGAACGTTCACGCTTCGCCAATCATCTCAATTTTGGGCCCAGTAATCGCGTTCGCAGCTATTACCTCAAGCTACTTTGGTCACTTCCTAGGTGCACATGAAGGTCTGGTTGGCTTAGCTAAATCACGCTCAAATGCTTCTGCGAGTAAAATTGATAAGATTGCTTTAGGTTTCATCGTACTGACGACTTGGATTGTAGCGATTGTTAACCCAAGCATCCTTGGCATGATTGAAGCGATTGGCGCACCAATGATTGCTGCAATTCTATTCATTATGCCTATCTTTGCGATGTACAAAGTTCCAGCAATGAAGAAGCTAGCTACCTCTAAGCCAGCTCGAATCTTCACGCTTATCTGTGGTATCGCAGCGATTACTTCAGCAACTTACGGCATCTTCTAACAAACCATAGTGCTTATTGGCCCTTAGCTAATGGCTAGGGGCTTTTTATTCTGCTCTCCCCCTTTATTTCATCATAAGGCATGAATAATCATGATCAGTATTTTTGATATTTACAAAATTGGCGTTGGCCCTTCAAGTTCTCACACTGTAGGTCCTATGAAAGCTGGCTATGAATTTGTTGAAGAACTCAAGCACATGGCGTTCTTGCAATCAGTCACCAAGGTAACGGTCGATGTCTACGGTTCTCTATCATTAACAGGTAAAGGACACCATACCGACATCGCTATTATCATGGGTCTTGCAGGTAATCTTCCTCAAACTGTTGATATTGATTCGATAGATGGATTTATCAAGCATGTGGAGCAAACGGGTACCCTAGCTTTAGATGCAGGCAGTCACACCGTTGATTTCCCTGTATCGGGCGGTATGAACTTCCATTCAGAAAACCTAGCTCTGCACGAGAACGGCATGCAGATCCATGCGTGGGCTAATGATGAGTTGGTACACAGCAAGACTTACTACTCTATCGGTGGGGGGTTTATTGTCGACGAAGCCTCTTTTGGTCAATCTGAAGCGCTCACCGTTGAAGTTCCTTACCCTTTTGACTCGGCTACCTCTCTTGTTGAACAAGCAGTAGAAAGCGGGCTTTCAATTAGCACTTTAGTGCTTAAGAATGAGAAAGCGCTGCATTCTGATGACGCTATTTCGAACTACCTTGCGTCTATTTGGCAGACCATGTCAGATGGCATTGAAAGAGGCATGAACACAGAGGGCGTGCTACCTGGTCCACTTCGCGTTTACCGTCGTGCACCTTGTCTATACAAAAAGCTGTCTACTTCGGCAGGGACTAATGCTGACCCTATGGCTGTGGTAGATTGGATTAACTTGTTTGCATTTGCCGTCAATGAAGAAAATGCAGCGGGAGGCCGAGTTGTAACAGCCCCAACCAATGGTGCTTGTGGCATTGTCCCTGCAGTGCTGGCTTACTACGACAAATTCATTCAACCTGTGACGGCAAAGGAATATACCCGTTACTTTGCAGCTTCTGGCGCAATTGGTAGTCTATACAAGCGCAATGCTTCTATCTCAGGAGCAGAAGTAGGATGCCAAGGCGAAGTTGGCGTTGCATGTTCTATGGCCGCAGCAGGTTTAGCCGAGCTGATGGGCGGTAGCCCTGAACAAGTTTGCATGGCTGCAGAAATCGGCATGGAGCACAATCTTGGACTCACATGTGACCCAGTTGCTGGCCAAGTTCAAGTTCCATGTATTGAGAGAAATGGTATTGCGGCGGTCAAAGCGGTTAACTCTGCACGCATGGCACTAGGACGTACTTCTTCTGCTAGAGTATCTCTTGATAAGGTTATCGAAACTATGCTCGAAACAGGCAAAGATATGAATGCTAAATACCGAGAGACCTCTCAAGGTGGATTAGCGATTAAGGTGCTTTGCTAACAAGCACTTTATAAACTGGAATATTATGGCCCAACGCTATGTTGGGCCTTTTTATATCTGGCATTTGTCACTAGAAGCGGTGAGTGAGAGATGACACAAACTGGCGCTTGTCAGAGCCATTTTGCCCATATTCAGCTTGGATTGCCCACGAGCGGTTAAAGTTATAGCTTGCGCCTACTAAGCCCATCCATTTATCGATGTTCTCTTGCTCAATTTTGTAGTCAATGTGTTCGCCTTCCAAACTAGGTATGTTGTTGATGTAATGCTCCCCATTTATAGTTAAGTTACTATCCAAGTAACTCACACCTACATAAACATCTACACTGCTCATGCCTTTCAGCGGTATCTGCTTACCAATTCGCGGAGACACGCTTATCACCAGTTCTTCTGCTCTCGCATTTTTCATATCTACATAACTTACTGAAGCTGGTATCGCTAAAAAGTAGTCATTCCAACCAGCAGCAAATGTAGCACCTATCGTGTAGTTCCAGCCGTCAAGGTCCACATCTAACCCTTTTGGTCCCCATCCTGTTGCTTTACTTAACGCATCACAATTCTTACCTGGCTCTGCCCCCGGAAATAGTGGATTACAACGTAGACTATTATCCGCTATATGGTTAGCGACAGACCCATCAGACTCAAATTCTACGTGAGCCATTCCGTTTACTTTACCTACAGTGGCGAACACATTCATGAAAGGAAAGATCCAAGCGTCGATCTTCAACTGTGGAGTTTTACTGTGAGAGTAATTGTTGTCAAATGTGACAGAATTTATAGGTACAGTAGTTTGTTCACTATCAATAAAACTCATTCCTGCTTCTAGGTTTGTTATCGTCATATCCTGCTTAGTTTCAGCATAAAGAATGCTGATACCAAACGGCAAAGGAAGGCTGAAGCCTTTATCGACTACATCTTGAGCAAAAAATGGTAATGGCCTATCCCACTGTGGACTTGATTTTTCTGTCGTGGATTCATGGTTGGCAAACTTGGCATTACCCACCCCTGTTTCTGTTAGCTCTTCATTTACAGATACTGACATCAAGCGCGCGCTACCTACTGCCGAGGCACTGGACTCAAACACTAAATAAGTTGGAATTTCGCTATCTTCAAGGTAATACAACTTCTCCGTCTCGATACCGCTAGTACTAATATTCCAATCTGTTCCCCAAGAAGGCTCGCTAAAGCCCTTACTAAACTTTTCTAAGTTCTCAGGGGTATCAAGAATTGAAATCATCCTATAGCTGCTGAGGCCAAGTCCTGCTCCAACGTCGTAGCGATATAAGTCAATATAAGTGGTCGAGTCATCAACATTGCTATACACAGCGCCTATGCCTGTGCCTCCGCCCACTAACGGCACTTTGATGTTAGACATTACACCGGTTGCGTACCCTTCTGCCTCTTCAAGCTGGGCGTGAATTTCTGGGTAAACCTCAGCCAACTCTTCTATTAGCTGTTCACTTTCGTCATCGATTGATTGACGGATCTCTTCTCTCTCTTCATATGGGATCGAAGAACTACAAGCCGTGATAAAAAATGCAATACAACTGGTAAATAAGAGGGGGGTGCGCATAGTGTCATAAGCCAACTGGTTATAAAGTGCGCGAAGATTATCATGATGAAGATCGCCGACCTATCACCCAGGCTTATACCGATCCTCACTCTAATTTAAGAATTAAATTGAGGGTATGTAAGGGCTAACGAAGACACAAAGTAGATATAGACTAATTTTTATCGATATTTGCTAACAATGACATTGATGGCATCAATTTATCTTTTGCTTCTTTCCAAATAAAAAAGCCCCGCTCTCATAGAGAGCAGGGCTTTCGAATAACGTGCAGTATGGCTAATCTATTAGCGCATCATACCCAAATCTTTTTGCATGTGGTCTGAAAGATCAGATGCATAGTAAGTTGTGGTAGTCTGACCTTTGCCGAATAGAATATCAACAAGGTGCATCATCAATCCTTTGAAATCAATAGAATAGCTCTTTGCTTCCTGAGAGCATGGTACTGCGACGGTGTTAATATTCATTACTTGCGCCATGAGTGCCTCTTTAATTTCTGTAAGTTTCAACAAGTTATGGCGCAAATATAGGCAAAATACGCCTAAGAATAAAACGAGTAAAATTCAGCTTTCGGATTAGTTTTTCTAATTTTACAAGGCGGTAACAAGCGCAAAAATCAACCTACAGAATAGATGCATAAAGCATCACTTTACCCACATTCAAATGAATATAAATTCTATAGACAAATTAAGCGCTGTTTTATTTACAAAATCATTACAATAAAAAAGTTTAAAATTAAGTAGTTAGACCTAATTTAATTTGTGTTTCAAAGCGCAACGCCTCTCTGGATACAAATTCTAGAAAACAATCAGCCATCGACATCTCAGTCACCGTCCAATCATCTCGACAATTCAGTATCGCCGAATACCCTTCCTTACCCTTCATTGTGTAGGCTGAAGACGTTCCCCAATAGACCTGATCGTCACGGATTTCCGTCCAGCCGCGAACCTCATCATAGATCCTCAGGTTTTTTACACGCTGACCTTTATTCGCATCTAACACTACTTGGTAGTCCAGTTGATAGGAGTACGGATAGCTCCCAGAGCCCGTGCCACTCTCATCCACTGCATTATCAATCGCACCTTCCAACACGTCTTTAATATGACGTCCTTCAATCGAATAAACGCCAATAGGTACAATAAATGGCAGTAATTTACCCGCGATATCGGCCTTACTGATTGGCCCTGAATTTAATGAGCAGCGAACACCACCAGCATTATGTATTGCAAAGTCTATGTTGTATCCACGATGACACATCGCATGATAGAAAGACTCTGCGACTAATGAGCAAATCTCACTTGGGCCTTTTTCATCAGGGATCCTTACGTGCCTAAGCCCTGATTTAAGATGCCCTACTACACTCGTTTGCAAGGCATGCACCTCAGGCTTATAGGTATCAGTTAAAAGTTGATGTATAGCCGGGTCTTTTTTACAACGCACGATATTAGGATGAGACTGTAAATAGTCGAAGACCTGACTATATTCGCCATCACAGTCACAATCGCTCATGGTCGCATCAAGACACAACCGACGACCAATCAGAAGCTCATTACGGCCAGCAAACGCAATTACCTTGCCGGATTCATCAAAATCAATATCACAGTGACCTATGGCTTGTGCGTGCAAACCCGCTTGTACTACATGAGTGTCATTGACGCGTTTGCCATACTCATCTCTACACGGTAAGCCTAATTCGCCGAATTCTCCTTGTAGCACGTGCGAGTGCCCGCCAATAATGAGACTAATGCCATCAACGCTCTCTGCCAATTTAAGGTCGGCATCATAGCCTAGATGACTCAACAAGATGATCTTGTTAATCCCTGATTCTCGAATTTGTTCAACTGTGTTTATGGCGGTTTGAGTAGCATTCACGAACGGAGTATCAGGATCAGGGTTTGCGATGTCCATCATTTTATCAATGGATAAGCCGAAGATAGCAATCTGCTCACCGTCTACTTCATGGATCAACCACTTCGCACTTTTAATGTGTGGCTGATATGAGTGTACACTCGGTGTTTCGCTAAGCTTTAGCTGTTTGCTCTCCAATTCATTTGAGAGATCCCAGTTGCCACACAGCAGAGGAAAGTTGATTTCATTGGCAAACGTTGCAAGAGGTCCGTTGCCCATGTCTAGTTCGTGATTTCCTAACGTCATCGCGGTTAGGTCAAGTTGATTGAGCAGCCTTGAGTTGGCTTCTCCCTTGAATAGGGAAAAATACAGTGTCCCTTGAAAGCAATCACCTGCATGCAAAAACAGAAACTCTCGCCCTGATTGTTCGGCTTTCTGTCTAAGTTGTTGCGAGCGTGTTTTTATGCGTGCAAATCCCCCTACACTGACGTAAGGGTTCAACACTTGATTATCTATATTTAAAGACAGCTGTAGCGTGGTTGGCTCAAAATATGAGTGGGTATCGTTGATGTGAGCGACCCGTATCCTTGTCACTTTTTTCATTCTTTTCTTCATTCATTCATCTCTAGTTTCAAGGCCATTGTAGTCGGGCGAATATGACAAACCAATGAATTATTTTTAGGAGCGTATAAAACCTCGTTTAACCAGGCATCTAACAGCAAAATTAAGGGTCGCAATTCCTTATAAGAACGCAAAATATCAATTAGTTAGAAACTTGCGAAGCTTCTCAGTGTAAATCCGGTCTGTTTTCTATAATGAAAGGAAAAGGGGTAGATTATGCAATTAGAGCGGATCGAAATCTCTGGCTTTCGGGGTATAAAGCGTCTGTCTTTACCTTTTGAACAACTGACAACGTTAATTGGCGAGAACACATGGGGTAAATCCTCTCTACTTGACGCCCTATCAGTAGCTTTACCCACTAACGCTGAGCCCTATCAATTTGAAATGCGTGATTTTCACGTAGATTACTCCATATCACATCCTCAAACTCAGCATCTTCAGATAGTGCTTAAACTGCGTGCGAGCACTAACAATGAGCCAAGATCGGGTCGCTATCGCAAGATAAAGCCTGCGTGGAATGAACGCTCCAACGGTCGCTCTGAAATAATATATCGACTCAGCGCCACACTTGAAGGAACTAAAGTCACTACCCATTACGCCTTTTTAGACCGCGAAGGTATCCCCAAACAGCTGCATCATACTGCGAAACTCGCACAAGAATTAATGATTCTACACCCGGTAATTCGGTTACGAGACTCGAGGCGCTTCCAACGCCTCAATGAGTCCCCTGAGCCCAACTCTAAGATCGAACGTCGTATTAAAAATACCTGTCGTAGGCTCATTTCCCACCCAGGTCTTGTCAGCAAAGAGGAAATGAAAAGTAGTGTTAAAACCATGCACGACCTTGTCGATCACTACTTTTCCTATAAAACACACTCTAGGCACGACCCTAGAGCGTTGCGAGATGGGATCTTTACCTCAAGTTCGGGTAGCAAGATGTCGCTTAAACAGTTTGTCGACCAAACTCAAGATCGGCAAACTCGCTTGTTATTGATGGGATTATTAAATAATTACCTGCAAGCAAAAGGAAACACAGAACTCAGACGCTGTGCAAGGCCATTGTTGATTGTTGAAGATCCTGAAGGAAGGCTTCACCCCACTCACCTCGCTCGAGCGTGGGCGTTATTGCAAATGATGCCGATGCAGAAAATACTCACCACCAACTCCGCCGTTTTATTAGGCGCTGTACCCCTTCGAAGTATCAAACGATTAGTTCGAAAGTCTGATCGCACTGAAGCAAAATACATTCGTCCAGAGATGCTTTCGTCTGACGAGCTTAGGCGTGTGGGGTTCCACATACGTTTTCATCGTTCTAGTGCTTTGTTTGCTAGATGTTGGTTATTAGTAGAAGGTGAAACAGAAGTTTGGCTCTTCAATGAGCTAGCCAAGTTGTGTGGCTACGATCTTGCCGCTGAGGGTGTACAGATCGTTGAGTTTGCCCAATCAGGACTAAAGTCGCTTCTTAAAGTGGCTCGCGCTTTCGATATAGACTGGCATGTAGTGACAGATGGTGATGCCGCGGGTAAAAAGTACGCCGCCTCAGTAAGAGCAATGCTTCACGGAGAACAAGAAAGACACAGACTCACTGAACTGCCGGATAAAG
The DNA here is from genome assembly GCA_024346835.1 of Vibrio comitans. Taxonomy (GTDB): domain Bacteria; phylum Pseudomonadota; class Gammaproteobacteria; order Enterobacterales; family Vibrionaceae; genus Vibrio; species Vibrio comitans. The sequence continues at coordinate 1,290,663 of AP024867.1, read as the reverse complement.
ATATAGAGCACTACCTCTATAATAATGGCTTTGAAAAGTTCTTTAGGGATATGGTAAAAATTCCTTATGATCACCCTATTCCTGCGAAGAAAGTGATTGTACGCGCTCTGAAGAAGCACGCTAAGCCCGATGTTGCCCTAGCAATTGTTGAGTACTGTGAAACTCATGGAGATGGCGTAGTTCCTCTGCTCATTCGCTGGACATTGAAGCGAGTCATAAGCATGGCAAATGGGAATACGTAACCTTCGAACTTGTGCAGTGAATAACAAAGCACAGTGAATGTGTAACCAACCAGAACCATAAGCAGCGTTTATAGATTAACTAAAAGCGACGATATAGATCGCATCCCCTCATCGTATAAAATACAGCCAACTATATGACCGACGTAAGTTATATAGCGTTCATACAATAAATCATTTCTGAATCAAGGCAGACTCAAATAGATTTATGACACCTAACTTAGTCACTGATGTTGGAATTCTTCTATGAAAAATCTATTTACACTGTTCGTATTACTGTTTGTCACCTCTCCGGCTCTTGCTAACAGCGTCAATGGCGTAGGTTCTGATCAGCCCGAGCAAACTCTAGAAGTTCAGCCCAAAGAAAGCGTTGTCGGGACACAATCTAAGCCAGCTCACGTTGAAAGCGACTATGCTGAATCAGTGACTAAAGCCAAGTCTGATTACGAACAGCGTATCGACTACTTAGAGAACACTAATTATGACGATCTCGAAAAGAAAGCCACGCGCGGAGCTGCCGGATTTATTCTTGCAGGTGCGGCTACCATTGCAGCTATTGGTAATCCGGGCCTTGTAGCTGCAGGTGCAGCCGTTACTGTAGGTAGCGTATTCTATGTTAAAGACAGCCATAAAGCTTTGAGCGACAAACGCACATTAGGTCATGAAGAGTAATCAGCGGTCGAACTCAGTTATATTTTCTAGTAGCGCTCAGATAGTTTTCGTAGCGAAGCATTATTATTAAACATGTAAACGTAAATAGTAGAGATAAAAAAATCTCGCTTGAAAAACTCAAGCGAGATAAAGAAAAAAGATTTAGCTGTTAGAACTTACTTTTTCTTTCCTTCAACATGCAGTTCCATATCTACATAGCTTGAAGTTCCCATTACTGGGATATTAAAGTCCGCCAGTTCTAGGCGAGTTGTTCCCATAAAGCCAGCACGTTCACCACCCCACGGGTCTTTACCTTGACCAATAAAGTTCGCTTCTATGGTAATTGGCTTGGTTTGGCCATGTAGCGTCAAATCGCCCATAATCTCAAGATTACCATCACCCTTATCAACAACTTTCGTACTGTTAAATACGGCGTCACTGTACTTTGAAGCGTCGATAAAGTCGCTGCTTCTAATGTGCTTGTCACGTTCTGCATGGTTGGAGTCTAGGCTCGTAGTATCAACCTTTACTTCAACCGAAGAGGCTTCAACGTTGGCAGGATCATAACTAAATTCACCTGAGAAACGGTTAAAACGTCCCTTAATGTAGCTATAACCAAGGTGGCTTACCTTAAAGTTAATTGATGCATGCGCACCTTGGGTATCAATCACGTAATCTGCCGCATTAGCGTACAGGGGTGTAGCCATCGCAAGTGCCAATCCTAGAGCAGCCGTTAATTTTTTCATTTTGAACCTCCTATCATTTTGCGTAGCGTATCGTCTTTATCGATAAAGTGATGCTTAAGTGCAGCTAAAGCATGAATAGCTGCCAATCCAATCAGGGCAAATGCCACATAATAATGAACCGTACCTGCAAGGTCGGCTTGTCCTTCAAACAATTTCCCTAGCCCGGGTACTTCGAACCAGTCAAATACCGAGATACCTCTACCGTCTTCCGTTGATATCAAGTAGCCCGAAGCAAACAAAACGAACAGCAAAAGATACATAAGGTGGTGAGCTGATTTGGCTGCTTTGACCTCAAAGGCATTGCCTTCAACTTTTGGAGAGCCTGTTATAGCTTTCCAAACGACGCGAAAAATGGTTAAACCTGCGAGAATAATCCCTATTGATTTGTGCCAAAACGGCGCCGTTTGATACCATTCACTATAGTAGTTTAGGTCCACCATCCACCAGCCCACAGCAAACATGCCAATAACTGTTATGGCAGAAATCCAGTGGATAACGCGAGCGGTGCGGTTATAGGTTTTCAACGTACTACTCCTTTGCTCCATGAGTAACTCAGTCACTTAATTGTTTCCTTTACTTAACAACTAGACTACAAGATAGAGTTAGTATGCGCGAACTAAAAAAAACTACGATTAGGTGAATTTGACTAACTTATTCAAAGAATTTGAAGGAACTCGGCGTTTTACTTAATCTTACAATTTAAACTATAGTAAAATCATTGACATATTATCTATTTATTGGACGAGAATTTGCTCAAAGACATCGTTATTCAGGCGCTAAACGCAGTTCAAAACGACTGTCTTTCCCTGTCAAAGCAGCACTACCCAACCGTGCACAACCGAGGAATAAGTAACAAACACTTAACCTCAATGGTAGAGCGTCGCCTTCAGGTAATCGCGACGCAATTTGGCACTTCGATATCAAGTCATTCGATTGAATTAGAAGCAGGTGAAGACGTTGAAAATAGTGTCTACCGGCGTATTACTCTCCCCTATGGCAGCGTATGGCTTTTTCCTCATTCTATAAAAACGGCAAATAAGGTCTTCAAGGGGCAACTTTCAAATACCCTTGGCTTATGGAGAGAGGAATATGCCTATGCCATTCAACCGAATGATTGTGTAGTGTTGGTGTGTGATCATTGGCTAAATCGAATTAACACTAGCCAACAACTTCTTGACTGGTGGCACAATCAATTACCTGATGATTTTGCGATGTATGCTCAGCAAGGGATCCTGCTGGCCCAATCTTCGACGCCAAAGCTTGATGATGTGATGGAGTCTCTCGGTCTTCAACCTTGCTATAAAGCTCACGCTCATCCTCTTAAAAAAGAAGAGGACGGATCTTCGGTGAAAAGATACGTCCAGCTTTACGCAATATTCGAGTGTAAATGACAGCTTCTACTTGGTCACTTCAGCCAAAACCTCATTAAATCTAGTCCACGACTTCATATCTGCGTCTTCGCGGTATCGCTCTGATCCAAATACGGTAAAGGCATGCGGTGCACCGCCATAAGAAACCATTTCATGCTTGATGCCTGTTTTTTCTAGCTCATCAGCAAGCATGGCAAAGTCTTTCATAGTGATAGCGGTATCGGCTGTGCCGTGGAAGACAACAACAGGTGCTTTGGTCATTTTATAGCTTTGACCTTTTGGTGTAGTGAGTCCGCCATGGAAGGTAACGAAGGCTTTGGCATCTGCACCGGCACGAGCGGCTTCAAGTACTGCTGCACCGCCAAAGCAATAGCCCATTACGACAGTGTTATCACCACTGCCATTAAGCATTTCACCCTTGCGCTGGCTTTCTGCCATCAATTTCTGCAATTTAGCGCGATCTTTATAAAGCTCACCTGTATGCTGCTTCTTATCTTTTACCTCAGTTGGGCGCACTCCCTGCCCGAACAGATCTGCCGCAAACACATTGTAGCCTTGCTCGTTAAGCATCTCAGCACGCTTGATCTCGTAATCAGTTAGACCATCCCAGTCGTGAACCAACACGACTAACGGTGCTGAATCTGAAACTTTGGACCAATAGCCCTGATACGCTTCTCCATCTACTTCATAAACCACATCTTCACCGGCTACAGCACTAAAAGAACCGACTAATAACGCTGCAGTTAAAAAATGACGCATGACACTCTCTCCTTCCTTAATGAGTCAATAGAGTGTAGTACGTAATTTTTAGCAATAGGGATAATTTGAATTCGTATTTGGAATAAAAACCTAGTTTAAAATCAGAGGTATAGACATTTCTATCCAAAAGAATGAGCTACCTAGTATGAATTATTAACCTACTGTCTTTAACATGACATTCTAGGGCACGAACAAGTCATACTTACCTTTGCGTTCAATTTCGTTTCTAAACCCTTCCTTCTTCAACGCAGTAAGTCTTTCATGGTGTTACTAAAAATCACTAAAACAACTAAGATTCTTTTCAAAAATGTTAGTGAATTCGTATATCATTGATAAGTGGACAAAAGCATTGAACACGTCCAAGTTAATTGTGCAGTGGAAAACAACATACTTATCATTTATTCACGCAGTTGAGAGCTATCGAATTGAAATCAAAAGCATTTAAAGCCGCTATACCTGAAGGCGTTGTTGAGTCGCATAACGAAACTATTCCACTGGTTAGAGCCGATGTTGTCAGTGCACTGCTGAGCGCTTTCGAAAAGAATGGTATTGATTTAGAAGAGGCTTTGAAGCACGCGAATATCACTCGCGAAATGCTACTAAACTCAGAAAACATGATCATGAATGATTCAGTTCGAAACATTTTAGAAGTCGTTTATAACGAAAATGGGATTTTTCCATTAGCTCACAGCATAAGCCAAACAATACGAACCCACCTTATCCCTGAATTTGTTAAGACACTACCGCACAGCTTAACCGTTCGTGATGTCCTAACGAAATTCAACCTGCTGATCAGAGAATCCATCCCGGCCGCGTCTCAATATCTCGATATTGACAAAGATACAGCTTGGTTCTGCTCAGCATACAAACACAAAACCATCGGGCATTGGCAGGAAGTCTTTAATATCCTTTACGCTACTCAGTTAATTAGATCCCTCATCAATAATGAGACTTGGATGCCTAAAATGGTTTCATTGCAACAAGGGATAAGTGGCGATTTTGCGAAAAATATCCCTAAAGATGTTCAATTACTTTTCTCACAAAAAGTCACAAAGATCAGTGTCGAATTGGAGCTACTCGATCAACCAATCAACACTCCCTACCCTGAGCCTGCACCCAGAGAAATTGTTTGGCACAGTACCTTTACTGATACCATATATACCGCCTTGCTACCTTATGTACACGAACAGCATCTCGATATTGAATTGGCAGCAAAACTCTTTGATATGAGTACTCGCACCTTGCAGCGTCGACTACAGCAAGAAAAAAATTCATTTAGAGCAATCAAAAACAGCCTAATGTTTGATACTGCCTGCGAGTTAATGAGTCGAAATTTGAGCCTTACTCAAGTGTCAGTTCAGCTAGGTTATGCGGATATTTCTCATTTCTCTAGAGCCTTCAAGCGCTTCAGTGGTTTAACACCAAAACTGTACCAAGCTGCATTGATAGAAGAGAAAAATAGTTTAAAAATCAAACAGTCATAACCATTTTATTTGCCAGTGGCGGAAAGTGGTAATTGAAATTTGGAGTTTCTGGCGTATAATCCGCCCTCCTAATTTTGGACTAACTAGTTACGATGGCCTTTCAACTTTCGTCTATAGTTATCCAATACTCATCTCCACAGCGGTTTTTCGCCGTGCATTAAAGGAGCTTTATGACTACTACTTATACTATTGGCAGCTTAGAGTCGTTTCTAATCGCGATTTTTGTACTCTTTCTAGGCCAGTTCATTAACAGAAGGGTTCCCTTCTTAAAAAAATACAAAGTGCCTGAACCGATTGTTGGTGGCCTTATCATTGCTGTCATCATCACTGTTTTGCACTTCAACGGCATCAATCTAGATTTCACACTACCTCTAGAAAAAATTCTGATGCTTATGTTCTTTACTACCGTGGGTCTATCCGCAAGCTACTCTCAACTGCTCAAAGGCGGTAAGAAAGTATTCATCTTTTTAGGGGTGGCTTCCGTTTATATCATCATCCAGAATGCTATAGGTGTTAGCCTTGCCAGCATGATGGACTTAAATCCATTGATGGGTTTGGTAGCAGGTTCAATCACCCTCTCCGGCGGTCACGGTACTGGCGCAGCTTGGGCTGCAACCTTCGAGGAGCTATACGGGCTAAAAACGCTTGAGTTTGCAATGGCTTCTGCGACCTTTGGTTTGATCGTAGGTGGTTTGATTGGTGGACCTGTTGCTCAGCGCAGGATCAATAAGCACAACCTTATTTCTGAATACGGTGACGGCTCACAGCACCACGAAAAATTCCCAGATGTCGTGACCTATAACGAAACCGAAGAAGATAAGGTAACTCCTCGTCGCGTCATTGAAACCATGTTTATGGTTTTGGTATGTGTAGTAGGTGCGACCTACATCAAAGAGTATACCTCTGAGTTAGGTATCGGCTGGCTGAAGGGTATCCCTGACTTTGTATTTGCTCTGTTCCTTGGTGTTATTCTAACTAACATCTACGAGTTTACGGGAGCATACAAGTTCAATACCGACACCGTTGATATCATAGGTACCGTTTCATTAGCACTGTTCCTCGCCATGGCTTTAATGAGCCTAAAACTTTGGGAGATCTTTGATCTTGCAATGCCATTGTTGGTTATTCTTGGCGTGCAAACCTGTGTGTTAGCGGTATTTGCCTACAACATCACCTTTAGGGTCATGGGTAGTAACTACGATGCTGCCATAATTACAGGTGGACACTGTGGTTTCGGTATGGGTGCCACACCTACAGCCGTAATGAACATGGGTTCTCTAGTAAACCACTACGGCCCTTCTCCACAGGCCTTCATGGTCGTGCCTATCGTTGGTGCCTTCTTTATCGATATCGTGAACTTGTTAGTACTACAAGGTTACATTGCCTTCCTTGGTTAAAGTGACTTTAACAATTTTTCACCTAGAGCCAGCTTAATAAGCTGGCTTTTTTATCTTCGTAAAACGGTGCTTATCTCTAACCTTCCCGTTTTATTCATCAGCTTAATGAAATCATTTATGTGACAATCATCTCATAACTGTCTTTTATAAAATAAGTCTGTATAATTCCGCGCCTCGCATCTCACTGTTTAGTCTTTGGATTAAGCAGATCCTAACTTTAATTCTCAGGAATAGTTCTTTGATATCTACCGCAAACATCACAATGCAATTTGGCGCAGAGCCGTTATTTGAAAACATCTCTGCTAAATTTGGTAACGGCAACCGTTATGGCCTTATTGGTGCTAATGGATGTGGTAAATCAACCTTCATGAAGATCCTGAGTGGCGCGTTAACCCCTAGCTCCGGCAATGTCTCTATTACACCTGGATTGAAGCTGGGCGTTTTGAGTCAAGACCAGTTTGCATTTGAGCAATACAATGTAATCGATGTGGTTATCATGGGTGACCGTAAGCTTTGGGAAATTAAGCAAGAGCGTGACCGCATCTACTCTCTTCCAGAAATGAGCGAAGAAGACGGCATGAAAGTTGCGGAGCTTGAAAGCGAATTTGCGGAGATGGATGGCTATACCGCAGAAAGCCGTGCTGGTGACATCCTTCTTCAAGCAGGTATCGAAGAAGAGTTTCACTTTGGTTTAATGCAACAAGTTGCCCCTGGTTGGAAACTTCGAGTACTACTGGCACAGGCACTATTTGCCAACCCTGATATCTTGCTACTTGATGAACCAACCAACAACCTGGATATTCACACCATCAACTGGTTAGGTGAAGAACTAAACCAGCGTAAGTGTACAATGATCATCATCTCGCACGATCGTCACTTCCTGAACTCTGTATGTACCCACATGGCCGACATCGACTATGGTGAATTGCGTATCTACCCTGGCAACTACGAGTACTTCCTTGAAGCTTCTGGCCTTATCCGTGAGCAACTGTTATCAAGTAATGCTAAGAAAGCGGCAGAAATAAGCGAACTGCAAGACTTCGTAAACCGCTTTGGTGCCAACGCTTCTAAAGCAAAGCAAGCGAGCTCTCGCGCGAAGAAAATGGACAAGATCAAGCTTGACGAGGTTAAGTCATCAAGCCGTATTAGCCCATCCATTGATTTTGGCGAAGGTAAGAAGCTGCACCGTCAAGCCCTAGAATTACAAGATTTAGGGCACGCTTTTGATGACGAGCTTCTGTTTGAAGGCGGTAATCTACTTTTAGAAGCAGGCAGTCGTCTTGCTGTAATTGGTGAAAACGGCGTCGGTAAGACAACCTTCTTGCGTTGTTTAGTCAATGAGTTAGAGCAAAAACACGGCGTAGTAAAATGGTCGGAGAATGCCTCAATCGGTTACTGCCCGCAGGATAGCACCGCAGATTTTGACAATGATCTAAGTATCTTTGATTGGATCTCTCAGTGGCGTACTGTTAAGCACGATGACCTTATGGTGCGTGGCATTTTAGGCCGTCTTCTTTTTACCGCTGATGATGCTAATAAGAAAGCCAGAAACTGTTCTGGTGGTGAGAAAAACCGCCTGCTATTTGGTAAATTGATGATGCAAGATATCAATGTGCTAGTCATGGATGAACCAACAAACCACATGGACATGGAAGCTATTGAAGCGTTGAACTCTGCACTAAAAGAGTACCAAGGCACGCTGATCTTTGTCAGCCACGACCGTGAGTTTGTTTCTTCCCTAGCAACCTCTATCATCGATATTAAAGATAAAAAGCTAGTGAACTTCCAAGGCACTTACGATGAGTACCTGGATCATCAAAAGAAAGAGTTAGCGGTTACCCTGTAAACCATCCCCAGTAAATCCGGGCTAAACAAACAAGCATAAAAAAAGCAGAAGCCCCAGAGCTTCTGCTTTTTATTTCGCAGAGCAAAGTCAGAACTTACGCTTTAGCGTTAAATACCACTTCGTATTCACCAATACCGTCATACTTGATCGTCGTTGGTTTATCGAACTCAACTTCTACGATGCCACAGTAAGAACCAGTAATAATGGTTTCGCCCGCTTTGAATTCAACACCACGACGAGTCATGAAGTTAATTAGCCAGTAGATTGGGCTTTGTGCTGATTGGTTTGGATGCTCGCCATCAAACGTTTGAACATTATCGCCTTGAGCAACAGTTACGGCTACTTTAGCTGCGTTGAATGCTTTTTCACGTGCGATTTCTGGACCAATAAATAGGCCTTGGTTAACCATGCAGTCTGCTAGTTTCTCGTAGAATTCAGCATCGCTATCTGCAGCAAAACGCGCTTGCATAAGCTCTAGTGCCATGTGGCAAGAACCGATTGCGTCGTTGATTTGCTCTTCAGTGTAACCTTCTGGGTTTGCTGGTAGGTTTTTACCTAGGGTAAAGCCAATCTCAGGTTCAATACGCGCTACACCGTTGTCAGCAAACAGCTCACAAGTGTCGCCTTTTTTCACGCTATCAGAAAAGATAGGCGCTACGATGTACTTGTCTTCAGATAGAGGGTTTAAACACTTCCAACCGCCTACTTGACCGTTCTTAGCTTCAACCATTGCAGCCTGAACTTGCAGTGCGTCTTCAAGAGAAGTTGGACGAATGTTTTCAGCTAGACGTGGAGCTTTAGTGCCCGCTACGCGACGACCTAGAAGCTCAGAGGCAGCGTCATTAAAAAAGTTAGTCATATTGTATTACCTGTTTATTGTTTTAATTAATGATATAGGAAATCAGGTGCTCTGAATAGGCTACCTATGCCCTGTTAGGCTTTCAGAAAGAAAAAAGGTGACTTGCAAACAAGTCACCTTCTAAGCATCAATCTCAAATTGTGCGCCCTTAAAACAAAGCGCTAGAGATTAAAGTTTAAACGTCGTACGTTGTAGAAGCAGTGTCGCCGCCTGTACCGGTCCAGTTAGTGTGGAAGAATTCGCCACGCTCACGGTCGATACGCTCATAAGTGTGAGCACCGAAGTAGTCACGCTGAGCTTGCAGAAGGTTAGCTGGCAGACGTGCTGTCGTGTAACCATCTAGGAAAGACAATGCAGAAGTCGTACAAGGCATTGGAATACCTACTTCTAGAGACTTAGCTGCAACCTTACGCCATGCACCTAGGCAGTTCTCTAGGATAGCTTTGAAGTAAGGGTCAGAACCTAGGAATGCAATCTCAGGATCAGTATCAAATGCGTCACGAATATTGCCAAGGAACGCAGAGCGGATGATACAACCACCACGCCACATTAGTGCTACGTTACCGTAGTTTAGATCCCAGCCGTTCTCATTTGATGCTTCACGCATCAGCATGAAACCTTGTGCGTAAGAGATGATCTTTGAAGCTAGAAGCGCTTGACGAAGTGCATCAACCCACTCTTGCTTATCACCTGCAACAGGTTCAACTGTCTTACCAAATAGCTGCTGCGCTGCTACACGCTGATCTTTCAGTGAAGATAGGCAACGAGAGAATACTGATTCAGAGATTAGCGTTAGCGGGATACCCAAATCTAGAGCATTGATACCCGTCCACTTACCAGTGCCTTTTTGACCAGCCGTATCTAGGATCTTGTCCACTAATGGCTCGCCATCTTCGTCGCGGTACTTAAGAATATCAGCCGTGATTTCAACTAGGTAGCTGTCTAGCTCAGTCGTGTTCCACTCAGCAAATACCTTCTGCATCTCGTCAGCAGACATACCAAGGCCATCTTGCATGAACTGGTAGGCTTCACAGATAAGCTGCATGTCACCGTATTCGATACCATTGTGTACCATTTTAACAAAGTGACCAGCGCCATCGTTGCCCACCCAATCACAGCAAGGCTCACCTTTATCTGTTTTCGCAGAGATGCCTTGAAGGATAGGTTTCACCGCTTCCCAAGCTTCTGGAGAGCCACCTGGCATGATAGAAGGACCGAAACGAGCGCCCTCTTCACCACCAGATACACCAGTACCGATAAAGTGAATGCCTTTCTCACGAAGGTAAGCAACGCGACGGTTAGTGTCAGGGTAGTTAGTGTTACCACCATCGATGATGATATCACCCTTGTCTAGCAGAGGAATCAGTTGGTCAATGAAGCTATCAACAACATCACCCGCACGAACCATAAGCATGACCTTACGTGGCGATTCTAGCTTATCTACCATCTCTTGTAGTGAGTATGCGCCAACGATGTTAGTGCCTTTCGCTGGGCCTTCAAGGAACTGATCTACCTTTGCGGCAGTACGGTTGTGTGCAACAACTTTAAAACCGTGATCGTTCATGTTTAAGATAAGGTTTTGACCCATTACTGCGAGTCCAACTACACCAATATCACCTTTCATTCTATCTCTCCTAATATTCTTATCTTAAGCAATCTTGCTTGCTGCATCTGAATCTAAAAACCACTCTGTTTCACCCGTAGTAGAGTGAATCTTTGCCGCTGGATATGGCAACTCCTGTGCAGGAGTGTGGTAGATCTCATTGACGATGTCTGTTTTACCTGCGCCAAGCACCAAGTAGCTAATGCGTTTTGCCGCTTCTAGTACTTGAGCTGACTTAGAAATACGTAGCTGACCCGATTCTGGGTGTGCAGCAACGATAGCCAGTTTTTCTTCACTGTAGTTAGTTTGGCCAGGGAATAAAGAAGCGGTATGTCCATCCGCGCCTACACCCAGTAAGATCCAATCAAACACTGGAACACCATTTTCTGAAGGGATAACGTCCAGCATTTCGCTCGCGAAGCGAACCGCTTCTTGCTCTGGCTCATTTTCACCAAGAATACGGTGAATATTTTGAGCAGGAACGCCTACCGGTTGAAATAACAACGCGTTGGCTTCACCAAAATTACTCTCTGCATCATCTGGCGCTACACATCGCTCGTCACCCCACCAGAAGTGCAGATTTTGCCACTGGATATCACTAGCGTAAGGCTGTGTTGCTAACAATTTAAACAACATTTTTGGGGTGCTGCCGCCAGACAAAGAGATATGAACAGCTCTACCTTGCAAGCTAAATGCTTTTAGCTCCTGTGCAAGCTGCTCTACTACCTGTGCCGGAGTATCAAAAATTTTAGTATTCATCATAACTCGCAATAATCTGTATCCGTTAAATTCTTGCACGGGAAGCGCCAAGCTTTACCGTCACGCTCTAGCAGATCATGAGACTCTTTTGGTCCCCATGTACCACTAGCGTACCCAAACAATGCTTGTGGACGCTCTTTAAAGTCCAAAATCGGCTGAACATATTCCCAACATGTTTCTACTGCATCTGAACGGGCAAACAAGGTTGCATCGCCATTCAATGCATCTAGTAACAAGCGCTCATACGCCGTTAGCATATGGGCTTCGTTCAGCGTCTTGTAGTGGAAGTTCATTTTCACTTCTTTGGCATGGAAGCCTGCACCAGGCTCTTTCAAACCAAAGCTGATTTGAATGCCCTCATCCGGTTGAATTCGGATAATAAGCTTATTCTCAGGGGCATCTTGACCAAACACTGGATGAGGCGTGTCTTTAAAGTGGATAACCACTTCTGTTACGCGTGTCGGCAATCGTTTTCCGGTACGCACGTAAAAAGGAACACCATTCCAACGACTGTTGTTGATGTAAGCCTTCAGTCCTATGTAGGTCTCAGTGCGTGAGTCATCGGCAACACCGTTTTCATCACGATAGCTAGGCAAGAACTCGCCTCGCACTTCAGATTCAGTGTATTGACCAAGAACTAAGTTATTAGTTAGGTCATGCTCATCAAGCGGTTTCAGGCTTCTTAATACCTTAACCACCTCATCACGGATAGCGTCTGCATCTATTCGAGGAGGCGACTCCATGCCCACCATTGCTAATACTTGTAGCAAGTGGTTTTGGAACATATCACGTACAGCACCAGATCCATCGTAATAGCCACCACGCTCTTCAACACCTAAGAACTCAGCACCGGTAATTTCTACATACTCGATGAAGTTTCTGTTCCAAAGTGGCTCAAACATGATATTTGAAAAGCGAAACACCAATAGGTTTTGAACAGTTTCTTTTCCAAGGTAGTGGTCAATTCGATAAAGTTGAGTCTCTTCAAAATGAGTATGGATCTTTTTGTCCAACTCTTTTGCAGAAGCCAAGTCATAGCCAAAAGGCTTTTCTACGATCAGGCGCTTCCAACCATCGTCTTCTTTATTCAGGCCATGTGCCGCAAGGCTAGCAGGAATAACGGAATAGAGGCTCGGAGGGGTTGCCAAGTAGTAAAGCACATTACGTTGATCTAGTTGGTAGTGAGCAGCAAGTTCATCTTGTCGAGCTACTAGCTTGGCGTAATCGGCAGTGTCGGAGGTATTAATCGCTTGGTAATGCAGATGGTTCATAAACGCATCTAATACCGTTTGCTCTGTTTTCTCGAACTCTTGAAGAGATTTCTTAATCTTTTCTCGATAAGTTTCATCACTGTATTCAGTGCGACTTACACCAAGAATATAGAAAGATTGGGGAAGTTGACCGCTCTGGTACAGTCGATATAACGCTGGAATTAACTTACGGTAAGTTAAATCTCCAGAAGCACCAAAAATGACTATGCTGCTTTTATCAGGTATTACCATCATGTGTCCTTAAGTACCTTTAAGGGTTGCATACATCCATCACGTCGTCGGGGGAACCGCGTCCGAATGGGTAAAAATGCACTATGAAAAGAATTCTACACCGAATGGGCTGAATTAAAATAACCTGTCACTTTCATAAGGCGACAGATTGTAAAAAATGGGCAAAAAAAATCTCCGATAACTTAACGGAGATTGCCTTCTGCTACAGTCTAGCCATATATCAGCTTAATACAAACGTTTTTCATTCGTAACTTTCGTTTGCTGCTCTGCCTGTTCATTATCTAGGCAGTCACGTCCACTACTAGCGTTTTCTGTTAACGTCGAGATACGTCATTTTGTTCATACATGCGAAACACCTCGAATATCTCTAGATTTTCTAAGCCGCCAATTGATGAGTTGGATCTTCAAAAACGAAAAAGAGCCCGTGATAATCCACAGGCTCTAATGGCATTCGTTTTCTAAGACATTACGCTCTAAGGTCGTAGTTTCAGCACTTTATCAATGTCTTCTGCACTATGACGCTCGGGTACTTGCTCCCACTCTTCGCCAAATGAGCGGTTTACAACACGACCACGCTGAAAACCTTCGCGCTGCTCAAGTTGTTTTGCCCAGCGCACAACATTGGTATAAGTCTCTACCTGCAAGAACTCTGCTGCGTCGTATAATTTACCCAGAACCAAATTGCCATACCATGGCCAAATCGCCATATCGGCAATGGTGATCTCTTCACCAGCAACAAAAGTACTTCCAGCCAATTGTTTATCCAAAACATCCAACTGACGCTTGGCTTCCATTGCAAAACGGTTAATTGGGTATTCTTGCTTTTCATCAGCGTAAGCATAGAAGTGTCCAAAACCTCCACCTAAAAACGGTGCCGAGCCTTGTGCCCAGAATAGCCAATTAAAGGTTTGAGTCCTCTCTGGACCCGATTTCGGTAAAAAGCGGTCAAACTTCTCTGCCAAATGGACAAGAATCGACGCCGATTCAAACACGTTGACTGATTCTGAGCCGGTTTTGTCGACTAAGGCAGGAATTTTTGAGTTTGGATTCACCCCAACAAAACCTGATGAGAATTGGTCAAGCTCACCGATGTTAATCAAATAAGCATCGTATTCCGCTTGTTTAATTCCCGCAGCTAAAAGCTCTTCAAACAATATGGTAACTTTCTGGCCATTAGGTGTCCCAAGCGAATACAACTGAAATGCATGCTCTCCTACTGGCAGTTCTCGTTCAAATCGTGCCCCAGATTCCGGACTGTTAATATTCGCCCACTTATTGCCACCTTCTGCATCGTTGACCCAGACTTTCGGCGGTACATACTGCTCACTCATAATAACTCCTTGAATTTGGCTTAATTACTTAAATGAACGATTGCTCAATTAAAATTATATTATGCCTACGCCATTAAGAAGGCAAGGCCTTTCACACTCTAATACCTGTCCTGATTTTCTTTCAATGGTTTCACCACTGAGTCCAATCCTTCAACCTTTAGTGCCAAACACAATTGCAGTAACTGCCCTAGTTCACCGGACGGCCATTCGGATTTATTTTGGAACCACAACAGGTACTCTTCCGGCAGGTCAATGAGCACCCTGCCAGCAAACTTACCAAACGGCATTTTCATTCGGGCAAGCTTAACTATATTTTCTTTTTCTAACATTTTTTAAAACCAAATCAAACACTTCATGACATTTTTTGTTACATCTACAATAATAGATTGAGAAACACAAACTAAAGGAACCAGTTTGCGCACAGCCATTTTCATCACACTCATAACCACAGCATTATCAGCCCCTTCTTGGGCCGAACATACTGAAGAAAAATGCTTGAGCAAACCTGAGGACGATAGAGCCATCTCCAGAGCTTATCACTATCTAAACACCAAGTTTTGTCAGCCTGCGGTGTGGTTCGATGATTTCTTTGCTGATGAGCGCGTGACTGAGGATGCAAGAGCCGGTACCTCCGTGCGCTGGAAAAACGATTTTACCCAGTTTGAAAATGATGGCTTTAAATACAATACCAGAGTCGATGCCAAGTTTAACCTCCCTAAAGTGACCAACCGCTTAAAGTTGATCATTGAATCAGATGGAGAAGATGACTTATTTGACCTTTTTCCACGTAACGCCGAAGAGATAGAAAACAGTATTGGCCTGAGGTATGACATTTATGCCAAGGGATACAGTAGTTTTAATATAAAGGCGACATTTAAGCCCAAGATCGAGGCGCGCTATCGCTTCACCTATCCTCTTGGAATCAACACCGTCAGTCGTATAACACAAAGGGTTTACCAAGAAACAGAGCTAACTGGAGAGTCTACCCAGTTTGATATCGACCAAGCTTTATCAAAAAACTTCTTACTGCGTTGGACATCATTTGCCGAATTCAATCGTGACCACGCCGACGATACGAGTATTTGGGACCTAGGTACGGCCTTTGTGTTATACCAATATCTATCAAAAACTCAGGCTATCAACTACACCGTAAGCACCACAGGTACAGACTACCCTCGCTCATTCATTGACAATACGTTAATAGGGATGACCTATCGTCATAATGTTTTCTTTGAGTGGTTTTATTACGAAGTCACCCCAGAGTACAACTGGTATCGTGAATACGATGAAGGATTCGAAGAAGAAGCCAGCATTCGCTTAAGGCTAGAAATTCGCTTTGAAAACTTCTAGTGAGCCAGTTTAACAGGTCGTACTAAATCATGGCTTTGACGTCTGATAAGATTGACTATCTTGACGCTTATTTAAGCTCATTGCTTTTATCTCCGAGCCATTGCCAACTTTGTCGTAACCATTGAATCTACAATCGCCTATTTCATTTCGAGGGCACACATATATGCCGCTTCTGGAAACCATCTCACTGTAACATGATGGACATACTTTCATACTTCCTCCTTGCTTCAACTCAAGAACACTCGAACACGATAAACTCAATAATTCTCGTACTTTTACTCGTGTGAATTACTAGCTTTCGCATTGAGTAACTACTACTTTTTAGGTATACGAATGTCGACGCAAGCGGATCACGAAAAGCTTTTCGATAAAAGAAGTATTGAAGTCCAAAAAGGAATAAACCCATAGTTATCAGCAAGTAAAACAAAATCAAAAGCGATCGGGTTTTCTATACCTAAATCCAAATTTGAATAGGGCAACAAACGACTTTAAACTTTACTATCAACATATTGATAAGCACTTAGGACAATACAAAACTCGGCAGTTTAAACACCATTGCCTTATGCCCACGGAGGTATATATGAAAAAGTTTAAGAATATTCTATTTGTTAGCCAGGGATTGTCTAATCACAGTGATTCTATCGGCCAAGCGTTGAGACTTTCTTACAATAATCAAGCTCCTGTGAAAGGCATGATCTTTTGTCCTCCACTTCCCGATTATCTTTCTCAATACCAATCCAGTTATGAAAGCTCTCTTATTCATAATGTGAGTGAGCACATTAAAGACAGTAGAGACCTTCATGATATCTCTGAAGCCCATGTCTCTTTTCCTTTAGAAGTCGTCAGTGGAGATAAGCCCGCGATCAACATAATTCGTGCGGTTCATAGAGGCGAACATGATTTACTTATAAAAGATGCCGAGCCATTAGACGATGACGAGGAAGGGTTCAAAGCAATAGATATGACCTTGCTCAGGAAGTGCCCTTCCCCCGTGTGGTTAAATCGCGCTAGCAACAAGCCTAGAAACAAGCGAAGAGTAGCCGTTGCTATTGACCCGATTATCGCAAGCGAAGAGCACCATGGGCTCTGTATGCGTCTGATGGAACTGTCTCGCTCAATTGCAGACAGTTGTGACAGCCGATTGCACGTTTTATCCTGCTGGGAATATCAATTAGAACGCTACTTGGACAGCCATGCTTGGATCAAGATTGAAGACAAAGAGCTCAATGCAGAAATAGAGAAAGCGCAAGTGGAACATAGGCAGGCGCTTGATCAACTTATCACTGAGTCAGGTGTGAGCGGTGAGATCATTGTTCATCACCTACATGGTCTTCCAGATGATGTTATTCCACACTGGGTGGACGAGCATGAAATCGATATTCTTGTTATGGGAACGCTGGCACGAACCGGTATTCCTGGATTTGTGATTGGTAACACCGCAGAGAACATTGTTCGCTCTGTAACCTGCTCTCTCGTGGCATTAAAACCAAAAGGTTTCGTTTCGCCTTTTGTTTAATGGCTTTAACAGTTCTTACAAAGAGTAGTTTCTAGATAGCTGCTACTCTTTGTTTTGCCAAATTTTATAACCACTTTGCCTCATTGCCTTGCCGAGTAAATGCGCCGCCACTGGCGCAGTTAAAAAGATAAATAACATGGTGCCAATCACTCTAGAAATCACAGTGATATCAGGGATCGCAAACGCGACTGCCAACAAAAGTAATCCTAACCCTACTGTTCCCGCCTTAGTCGCAGCGTGCATTCTAGTAAATAAGTCGGGCATCCTAAGTACTCCAAGGCTAGCAACTAACACAAACAAGCCACCCATGCAGAGAAATGCACCAATTAGCCACTCCATATCAAGCGCTCCATAAGCTTATCCTTCCCTACTTTGCTTGGCGATAAGCCGAGCAAAGGCTATCGTTCCGAGAAATGCCACC
The DNA here is from genome assembly GCA_024346835.1 of Vibrio comitans. Taxonomy (GTDB): domain Bacteria; phylum Pseudomonadota; class Gammaproteobacteria; order Enterobacterales; family Vibrionaceae; genus Vibrio; species Vibrio comitans. The sequence goes on along the minus strand of AP024867.1, from coordinate 1,272,830 downwards.
AATCCGAGTGTCACGGCAATATCTAGAAGTGCCATCTGACCACTGTATAGGGTGTACAAAGCAATGTACCCAATGGTAATGAAGGAGATCAGATCCAATGCGACAACACGATCCGCTAACGTAGGCCCGATAATCAAACGAATCACAGCCATTACCAGACTTAGAAACAGGCATACACTACATACAAGGATGCTTATCATCAGCCAATTATCCACGTGTCATCTCCAATATTCTTTTCTCTAATCCCTGCTTAATGTCACGAGCCACCTTATCGTGATCAGGTGTGAACATCGCATGGACAATGAGGTATTTTCTATCGGCGGAAACGTCAAGGCTTAAGCTACCTGGCGTCAAAGAAACCATATTCGCTAATAGCGTTATTTCAAGATCCGTAGAGACATCTAGGGGTACGTACACTATATCGGGATCACTCAGATGAGTCGGGGTGATCACATCCCAAGTTACGCGAATTACCGAGACAAACATTTCAAACAAAAAGAACAGGAGTAGATTTAACCCAGCTCGAAATCGCTTAAAATAGCTCGTTTTTAAGCCAAATGGCTGGCTTAGCGCCAAAGCAAAGAAGCCCACAATAAACCCGAGCATAAAATCAGTGACATTGTAACTACCGTTTAGCAACATCCATGCAATTGCCAAGAAAAAATTAAGGAAAAAGTAAATCATACTCCCCCCTCAAGCACTGCTTTTAGATACTTTGTCGGTTGTAACAGTTGCTCTGATGCTTGCATTGCAAACAGGAAAAATGGCTCAGCAAATAAGCCAATAACAAGGCTCAAAGAGGTAAGCGTTGTGATCGGGAGCAAGTAAGCCGGCGGAATTTTAAATGGTTTAGTGGAATTTCCAGGTGTATTTACACGAGGCTTCCAAAATGCTTCACTCCAAATTTTAGTCATCGAGTAAATGGTCAGTAGCCCCACTATCAATGCAACACTCGCCAGTAGGTAAAATTCGACGTCAATACTCGCTTTAATGACCAAGAGCTTCCCCCAAAATCCGGACAACGGAGGAAAACCGGCTAATGAAAATGCAGGCACAATAAATAGAAACGATAGCAAGGGTGAGTTTTTATAAACCCCTCCCAGTCTACTGAGATCACTAGTTCCGTATTTGTACTCTAAGAGCCCACCAATTAAGAACAAGTTCGCTTTAACAATGATGTGGTGAATGACATAAAAAATAGCACCTGCCAGCGCTAAAGGTGTGAAAATAGCCAAGCCCATTAGCATGTACCCTATCTGGCTAATGATATGAAAAGAGAGAATTTTCTTTATATCAAACTGGCTTGCAGCGCCTAAAACGCCAGTTAACATAGTCAATCCAGCAACCCAAATTAATAAAGGTTGTAAGCCACTGTCCACAAGCGGAAATACCAAGGTATAGATGCGCAAAAATACATAAACACCAACCTTAGTGAGCAGTGCCGCGAACAGAGCGACTACTGCACTAGGTAACGTATGGTATGACGCAGGCAGCCAAGAAAATAGCGGGAAAAGCGCTGATTTGATTGCGAAAGAAAATAACAAAAGAACGGCAAGAACGCGTTGCAAATCTGGCGAGACCTCTGTCATCTTGAAGTGAAGATCGGCCAAATTCAAAGTGCCTGTCGCGCCGTAAATGAGGCCGATTGCCAGTAAGAATACTAAAGTAGAGATTAAGTTGAGGAGTACATACTTCACCGCTCCATCTATCTGCTGTTTTGAGCCATCCAGCACCATAAGACCAAAAGACGCGATCAACATAACCTCAAACCAAACGTAAAGGTTAAAGATATCGCCAGTTAAAAACGCACCATACACTCCGGATAAAAGTATATGGATTAAACAGTGATACAGGCCATACGAAGGCTTTTTATTTAAGTCCGCTATTGCGTAAACAATTATAACCATTCCAATGATGGCAGTAATCAACACCAATGCCACCGACAAAAAGTCAGCAACAAAAACAATGCCAAAAGGAGCCATCCATTGGCCAAAAGCCACCGATTGGGGTCCAAGATTTATGATATCAAACACCAATAGACCAGCGATGGCCAACTGGGCACCGCCTGCTGTCACGCTGATTGTATTCACCAGATTCGTGCTAGTCTTGAAGAAAAACAGCAACACGGCCACCAGCAAAGAGCCAACAACAGGCAGAGTAAGCCACAAAGAAGTCACTGCTCTTCCTCCGACGCTGTCATTTTGTCGACATCGGCAGATCCTGTTTCTAGATAAGCTCGGTAGAAAAGTAAAAGTGCGAATACCAATAAGCCAAAACCGATAACGATAGCGGTTAGAATTAATGCTTGAGGCAGCGGATTGGCAAAGCCATCGGCAAGAACTAACTTATCAGTCTCAATTAATGGAAGTTCCCCCGGCGTTAGGCGGCCAGCAGTAATAATTGCGAGATTAACGGCGCTGCTCAGTAATATCAGACCAAAGAGAATTCTTAATAGATGTCTTTCCAGCATTAAATAAATGCCAATCGCTACAAAAATCCCAACGACGATGCTCCACAATACCTCCATTAGTCGAGCTCCTCATTCACACGTAACAACATACCCATTACTCCGCCAATTACGGCTAGATAAATGCCAATATCGAAAACAAGGGGGGTGCCTAGAGGGATGATCTCTTTCCACCATAGACCCGTTAAGAAAGGTTGCCCTAACACCAAGGCTACCGCCCCTGCCCCTATGCTGACCGCGATACCAAACACCGCGATCCCAAACGGTGGATAATGTAGACGTCCTAGAACGTATTTAGGTGACTCTGCAAACATGAGCAGCGCAAAACCAATGACTGCAATGAGCGCCCCTATAAAACCACCACCAGGCGCATTGTGCCCGCGAAGAAGCAAGTAGATCGAAAAGACCAACATCAACGCCGCCACAATGTGCGAGGTGGTAGCAAAGATCAAAGAGTGAATACGATGAGATTGATACGTGCTTTTCTTCAAAAGACTTACGGCTGCAAGACCTGCAGTAACAACCACTACGACCTCTCCTAATGTATCAATCGCGCGAAAGTCCACCAAAATCACATTGACGACGTTTCGCCCAAATCCTCCCAACAGGCTATTGTTTGCGTAAAAATTGGACACTGTAGTATCCAGTGGCATCGAGGTTATTCCAACCAATAATGCCGTTACGGAAACGCCGATAATACTGGCTATCGCTATATGCACTGCTTTTCTACGATGGCTGTGTTTCTTTACCGAGCCAAAAGTAGGCATATGCTTGATTAGCAAAACCACAAAGATCACGATGAGCGTTTCGACTAAAAGCAAGGTCTTGGCCACATCCGGCGCGCTATAAAGCATGAACACTAGGGTTGTCATAAAGCCAACAATCCCTAGAGCGGCAACTGAGAGTAACCTTGAGGTTGAAATGGCGCAGAGCAAGGCTGAAACTACTAGCGCTATAGCCAAACCAAATTCATAGTATTTAACCTCTAGTAAACCACTTTTTAGGCTTTGCACTAGCGGTAAAGGATTAACTATAAGCAGTGCAGCCAATACAGAGAAAGACAACAACACATAGCCACCCAGTTGTTTGTGCTGAAGCCAAGAGGTTTGCAGTGCCGCAAGTTTCAGCATCCGATTGAGCAAACTGTCAAAGACCTTGTTTGCATCTGGAAACGGCATCTTATTGAGCCGACTTGAAACAGGTGTAATGCTTCTATAAATAACAAAACCTAACGCTAAGGTTACCGCGCTCAACAATAAGGGCAGATTGAAGCCCTGCCAAAGTTTTACCTCTTGCACTTCTGTAACCAGCGAAATCGAATAACTTGTCGGCACAATGAGTTGAGTGTTTAACCACTCCAACCCAACTAATGGAATCAATAGGCTTGCCAACGCCAACAGCAATGGCGGGATCCATAAACCAGCGTCCTTTTCTACCGACTTAGTTTGAATCTCTTTACTCTGCGCTCCCATGAAGGGCTTTATGATCAACGCTAGCGCCAATGCCACCATGAGTGCATTAATAACCAGCAGAAACAAAACGATAGGTACACCAATTTCTAAACCCGCTTTATACATGTACTCCTTGCTCAAAAAGCCTATAAAGGGTGGCATGCCAGCTTTAGAAAACGCAGCCAAACAGGCAGCAACAAGACTCACACCTAGCATCGCTTTTAGCCCGCTCAGTATTGTCATATCTCGTATACCCGTCGCTTTATCTATATTGCCGACCACCATAAACAACGCCGCTTTATAAAAAGAATGCGCAGCCACAAACAAAACAGCAGCTGCTAATGCGAACTCAGTTCCTATCGCAAGCAATAAAGTAAGCTTGCCTAAAGCTACATTGGTGCTATAGGCGAGCATCAACTTGAGATCCGTTTGCTTTAACGCAAGTAATGCACACCATATTGCTGTAACGCCCCCAAAAACGCCTAACGTGTAAAACCAAACCTCACTGTCGCTATAAACAGGTGATAATCGTGCTAATAGATATATGCCCGCTTTGACCATGGTTGCAGAATGAAGATAGGCACTAACGGGTGTTGGGGCTGCCATCGCGTTGGGTAACCAAAAATGAAAGGGAAACTGCGCAGATTTGGTGAAAGCACCTAACAGCACTAAAACTAAGGAGGGTAGAAACAGCGAATGACTCTGCAAATCATCAGATTGTGCGATGATAACGTTTAACTCGTAGCTACCTGCCATCTTGCCAAGCAAGATCAAACCAGCAAGTAAGGCGAGCCCACCAGCACCAGTCACCAACAAAGACTGAAACGCATTTTTGCGTGACTTTGGATTCTCGTGATTAAAACCTATCAATAGATATGAAGTAAGTGTGGTCAGCTCCCAAAATACAAACAGCAACAAAACATTGTCACTGACCACAACGCCTAGCATCGCCAGCATGAATAGCGTCAGGTAAAGATGGAACGTAAATCGAGAGCTCTTGCCTCGCATATATGACCACGCATATATTTGAATGAGTACTCCGACTCCACAGATAAGCAAAACAAACAGAAACGATAAGCCGTCGAGATAAAATGAAAGGTTGACTCCAAGGCTAGGAACCCAAGGAACACTAAAAAGCCTTCCTTGCTCTGGACTGAACAGCATGAACGCTACGCACAGTATGAAAAAAGGAAGTAAAGCAAAACCTAATAATAAAGGCTGTCGACGATGGTCACTTTCGTACAGCGGCTTAACTTTCGCATCTTGAGTCATTTGATCCTTACAATGCATATCAAGGGTTTTCAGGTGTCAGTACCGCTGAAACTGCACCGAAAAAACATTTTATACGTTTCGCCGTTGTATAAAGTTTAGCCTCTCTTACACCAAAGGCACCAATCCCGTCGATGGCAAAGTAAAGCTCTGTTGATATTCATTGTCTGTTTGCTTGGTTTCAAGATAGCTATGATGAAGCATTAAGATTGACTGCACTATCTTAATACCAATACCTAATGAGCCTCCTTTAGCGTTAGGTTCAACTAGGTTAGTAAATCTAAATCTGATATCAGCCTTGTTACTCGTTAGCTCTGCCTGACAACATACTGTTGAGTTTCTAGGGCTGTGCCTTAGTGCATTTTCAAGCAAGTTAGCGACAAGGCGTTCTAACAGCACTTTATCCCCTATGGTATGCAGTTCGGGTGCTAGATCTAATTTTAATGTCACTTGTTTGCGCTTGAATTGACTATTCATCGACTCTGCGCTCTCGGCAATCATCGCGGCAATATCAACAGGGTGATATTCGTAGCTGAGCAATGGCGTTTCTTGCTTTGCCAATTGCAACATGGAATGCAATTGATTCGAGAGCTTGTCGCAGTTGCGGTACGCAACCTCAATCAACGGATCTTGTTTGTTTTGCAGTTTCCACGTTTCCAAGTAGCCAAGGACACTGGAAAGCGGTGTCTTGAGATCATGACTTAATTGCAAAAGCGTTTGCCGTTGATGAGACGATTGATATTCCAATTGCAAAAACTGCTGCTGAATATGCTTTGCCATCAAATGATAAGAGTCAGCAATAGGCGCAAGCTCTTTCACTGGATGCTTAAAGTCTGGCGTCAATTGAAAATCATGCTCTGCCTGATGTTGAAGTTGGTTAGTCACTCTTTGAATCGGGCACAATAGACTTTTTTCTACTAATAGATATACACCAAGAGCAAAGCAAATAATCGAAACGAGTACAAGGCCGGCGAGAGCAAGGTATGGAGGGTCAACCTGTGCCGCTGCTATAGCACTGTGCTGAGTGCTACCAATGACTACGTAGAGATACCCCATGATGACATCCCCCTCCCTGAGGGCAGAAACCGAGAAAACTTTGCTTTGTTCTGGGTTCCGCGGGTCGTCGCCTAAAATAGGAAACGGTTCACCATTGAGGAATTGAGTGATGGGGTTAAGGTCAACGGAACTTTGCAACTTAGTGCCTTCAGGGGAAGCATGAGTTGTGATATTCCCTTTAGAGTCTAAGAAATAAATCTCGAAGTCCGGGCCGAGCAACATTAAGGTATGGAAGATGGATTTAAGCGCGACGGGATTATAGTCCGAGCCAATCATCAGAGGATTGTCTTCTCGCATATGCGTGGCAAGTTGCTTGTGCAAACTCTGCTTAGTACGAAGCTCTATCGTCTGCTTTTGCCAGTTGTATGTAACCGCAATCAGGGCAACAGCCAAACAAAACCAAACAGTGGTAAATACTATCAAACGTGACTTAAAGCTTATCATTAGACTGCACCTAACCTTATTTGTGGCTATTGGTTATTGATATGGCTGAAACTTGTACCCGACACCCCAAACCGTTTGAATAAAACGATGTTCAGAACTAGGGTGCTTGAGCTTAGTGCGAAGGCGATTGATAGTGCTACAAACAGTATGATGATAGCCCGAGTGTTCGGTATTCCACACATGCCCCAGTAGTTCGTCCTTGCTATAAACCCTGCCGGGCCTTGAGGCGAGAAACTTCAGTAAAGTGAACTCAGTCGCTGTTAATGTAACGTCCCTATCGTCTAGCGAGACTTGGTGTAGTTCTGGCGTTATTTTTAATAAACCAAAATTCATAGATGTCTCATTAGTTTCAGCGTCTGCTGTAGGACTCCCAGAGACTTGATTGACTCGACGCAAGATATTGCGCACTCTGGCTTGGAACTCTAGAACACTAAAAGGCTTAGTTATGTAGTCATCGACACCCGCTTCTAAACCATCAACTTTATCCATTTCGCTGTCTCTAGCGGTCAGCACCAAAACCGGGGTCCAATTTTGTTCTTGTCTCAGATGATGACAGATATCTAAACCATCTCCATCGGGCAGACCCCTATCTAGAACCAATAAATCAAAGGCTTGCTGTTGATAAATGGTTAGCGCATCATCACAACGAGCGACTCTAGTCACCTTGTGACCTTGAAACTTCAAATGCATTAGCACTAATTCGGCCAGATCATCATCGTCTTCGACTAATAGAATGTTAGCCATCAGGTTCGTCGCTTGTTGTTCCATGAATCCTTCCTTGCTCTTTTCTATCGCCCCAGAGCACTAGACCGCAGCAAGGAAGGATTAATTTCACTCTATGCGAGTGATAGTGATTTTAGCTCCAGGGTTGAGGAAGCGATGAGTAGCTAAAAGAGCAGAGGTTACCAGACCATCATCACTGCTAATTACACCAGAATGAAACGTCACCACATCATCGTCATTGCGCGCAGCATTAAATCCTTCACCTCCTCCTGCAGGACCAGGAATGGTGGATGCTAACTCGTCATTGAGCTCAGTGCCGGCATCCCAAACGTTCATATTCATCTCAAAACTATCTCCTACCGCTAAGCTTTGTACAGATAGTCCTGTTTCACCTACAAACGCATCATTGGTATTGACGAGCATTGACGCTACCGACACATATCCGGAAAATCCAGGGTCTATGGTGATAGTCACCTCATCTGACATTCCTGGCATAACTAAGCCATTTCCTGATAGCCCCTGTTCAACATTGTCGTTGCTATCCATTAAGGCGATGAGATCACCATTACTTCCCGCCTCTGCTAGCTGTTCCAAAGGCACCGATGCGCTTTGACCTACTTCAAACAACGAATAATCACTGTTGTGTGTCAGCACCACCAGCGGTGACATGGGCTGATTGGCCGTTAGATTGACCACAGATAACGTATAGCGATAGCTTTGAGTTGAAGAATCGCTGGCACTAATTGCAGCGACATCGTTGTCATCATCTGAACATCCTGCCAGCACGCCGATAGAAAATGCCGCTAATAAGATTCGATTTTTCATTTTCGCCTCCTTACTTCACAACAATAGTGATGGTTGCTACTGGGTTTAACCAACGGTGTGCACTGCTATCGAGATCGCTATTGCCGCCCGTAGCATCGGCGTCACCTAGATTACCCGGATGCACATGAACAACCGCATTGGTAACCACAGTCTCAACACCCGTAGCGCCTGAGCCGAAAGTGATAAATGGAGGGTTAGGCATACTGCTGGCTATCTCGTCATTAGCTTCTGTACCTGCGTCATACCCGTTTAACGTTGCTTTATATGTGCCGGGCGTAGTTGGGATCTTCCAACTATCCAAGCCTACAAACCCGTCATTGGTTGGTAAAAGCATTGCCGACAAGGATAAATACTCTAGATCGCCGCTATCTAAAGTGAAGGTAGTGCCTACCCCAGGGTCTAAAATGCCTGCAGCGGGGTTTTCAACCACCACACCACCCGCATTACCAATGACAGTTGATAAACCAGAGATGTCTCCTCCTTCAGCCATGCTTTCCAATTCAGCTGACGCAGATTGGCCTGTCCTAAACATGAATAAGTCAGAGTTATGTGCCGCCACAATAAGAGGCGTAAAGTAAATGCCCTTGGTGGCATTGGTTACGGTAATTTCAAGTTCAGCGGCATTTGCACTAGCAGAGCCGAATGCAAATAACACAGAAGAAATAGCTAATCCAAGTTGAGTACGTTTTTTCATTTTGAGTCCATCCTGTAATGACCTTGTGTTGGTAGTAATAAGGATGAACCGCAGATCTTTCAGTAGAATCTCTAAAATCTCATAAAACTCTCACAAGTTCTTAAACAGTTTTAATCAACAGAGATCTAGTCACCTATACTGGCAAAGATGAGAACGAGGATGAATTGATGCTTGAGATAAGGCCCAACTGCGAATGCTGTGACACGAACTTACCCGTAGATTCAAAGCACGCGATGATATGTAGTTACGAATGTACCTTTTGCAAAAGATGTGTAGAGGACGTTTTGTTCAATGTCTGCCCAAATTGTGGTGGTGGGTTTTGCTCAAGGCCCATTAGGCCTGCCAAGGAAAGAAGAACTAAGGTCAGCTCTTATTATCAACCAGCGTCAACGACAAGAGTGCTTAGGGCCTGTTGACCTTTTGTGATTAAATTTTGCTCGACCAGAAGCCATTTAATCAAGGCAAGTGTCTTGCCGCCTAGTCATCTAAGCAAAAGACGCTCAACGATGAGTAAATGGCTTCTGGCCGAGCCCTTCGGGTAGCGCTTTGTTGGGCATTTCTACGGCGTTAGTCCCTTTTCATGTGGAACCACCACACCTAAAAGTGACTGCCTTGTATCAATACCCAACAAATCGCTACAAAAATCAACTCAAAAGGTCAACAGGCCCTAGCAAATACTCGAGGAAAGAAATGAGTGATTTTGTCCGTCGATACAAGGATATTGTTCCGGAAGAACGTTAGACTACTTTTAAAAAACTAAGCGTTCAGTGAATAACCCTAGACAAGAGCAACCACTAAACCTGCAACAATGAATGAAACTCCAAGTCCTCGTATGAAATACCAACGCTCTTTTAGGATAGTAATTCCTAGTACTAACCCAAAAACAATACTGACCTGTCGAAGGGCAACAATATAGCTGACATTTTCGACCAAAGTCATTGAATACAATACGATTCCATAGGTCAGCCCCATCATTATTCCAGCTATCGATGACCCCTTCCAATAGCGTTTTGCATTAACTAGTTCCGACTTATTTTTGGTGATAAGAAGCCAACACAACAACACAGTGTATGTGCCAAGAAACTGCATGCCAAGATAAAATATCGCAATATGCTGCGAGCTTAGTCCCGATGTTTCTAGCACTAACCAGTTAAGCGCTTCTTTATCCAGAATAGAGTACAGAGTCGTTCCCATCGCGGCAATTACAGCCCACAGTACGCCTATATTTGCATACGCCGATAGTTTCAATTCTCGAAGTGTTGTGAGGGGAACCAATAAGCAACCCATCGTCAATATAACAAAGCCTACCCAAGCGTTGACAGATATCGCCTGCCCTATCATTAGGGTCCCGAGTCCTACCATAAGAACAGGTAAGGCGCGCACAATCGGATACATCATGCCAACGTCGCCATGCTCATAGGCTTTAATAACACTCACCAGATAAATAGCCTGACCTATACAACTGAAAAGCAGTAGCCCTAAAAAGTCAGCATGAATATTGGTAAGACCAATTATAGAAACGCACCATACGAGGTAGGGAGACAGTAAAACGAAGGGAGTAAATGATGCGACTAAAGCAAACGAATAACCCGAGCCAGAACCAGACTTACCGAGTACGTTCCAACCAGCATGAAGCAGCGCTGAAAAAACAACCAAAACAATAGCAATAATACTCAAAGCGCTTCCTAAATAAACAGATTGTCTATATTACTCGTGGGCCCATTACTCTATGTAATTCGGGAAAAGGCGAAGTCTAACTCGCCTTTGTGACTCTTCAATGACGATATGTTTACATTAAGGCTAGAGGTATCGCTAGGCGTGAAAACCATGTTTGACAAAATAATGCGAAAAAGCCCTAAGAATAACTTAGGGCTTTAAAATGAGGGTCATTTGAAACACTGTTCTAGAGTGCTAAAACAGCCTACTCCCAGTCAAGGATAACCTTACCAGACTGACCGCTACGCATAACGTCAAAGCCTTCCTGGAAGTCGTCAACCTTGTAGTGGTGAGTAATGATTGGCGATAGATCTAGGCCAGATTGAATCAATGAAGCCATTTTGTACCAAGTTTCAAACATCTCTCGGCCATAGATACCCTTGATAACCAAGCCTTTAAAGATCACCTGGTTCCAGTCGATACCCATGTCTGATGGTGGAATACCCAGTAGCGCTAAACGACCACCATGGTTCATCGTTTCTAACATAGTGCTAAATGCTGCTTGAACGCCTGACATTTCAAGACCGACATCGAAGCCCTCGGTCATGCCCAGTTCAGCCATTACATCTTTAAGATCTTCGTGTGCAACGTTAACGGCGCGAGTTACACCCATTTGACGAGCAAGATCCAGACGGTATTCGTTTACATCAGTAATGACAACGTGACGGGCACCTACGTGCTTAGCAACAGCGGCCGCCATGATGCCGATTGGTCCAGCACCTGTGATCAGTACGTCTTCACCTACTAGATCGAAAGACAGCGCTGTGTGTACCGCATTACCAAACGGGTCAAAGATTGACGCCAGCTCATCCGAGATGCCTTCTGGGATCTTAAATGCGTTGAACGCTGGGATCACAAGATACTCAGAGAAAGAGCCTGTGCGGTTAACACCCACACCAATCGTGTTACGACATAGATGCGTACGTCCACCACGGCAGTTACGACAATGACCACAAGTAATGTGACCTTCGCCAGAAACGCGGTCACCTACTTCAAAGCCACGTACTTCTTGGCCAATTGCAACAACTTCACCCACGTATTCGTGACCTACAACCATAGGAACAGGGATAGTGTTTTGTGACCACTCATCCCAATTGTAGATGTGTACATCAGTACCGCAGATAGCCGTTTTCTTGATCTTGATGAGAAGGTCGTTATGCCCCATTTCTGGCATATCGACTTCATTCATCCAAATACCTTGTTCAGGCTTGAGTTTAGAAAGCGCTTTAATCTTCATTATTTGATCAATCCCATGTCACGACCTACTTCGATGAATGCATCAATAGCGCGGTCTAGTTGTTTACGAGTATGCGCCGCAGACATTTGCGTACGAATACGAGCTTGGCCTTTCGGTACGACAGGGAAAGAGAAGCCAATAACGTAAATGCCTTTTGCTAGCGCGCGCTCAGCAAATTCAGCAGCAACCTTTGCATCACCCAACATAATTGGAATGATAGCGTGGTCAGCGCCACCCATAGTGAAGCCAGCACCTTCCATACGAGCACGGAAATGCGCTGCGTTATCCCAAAGATGGCTGCGAAGATCGCCACTTTCTTGAAGAAGATCTAGAACACGTAGAGAAGCCGAAACAATCGCTGGCGCAACTGAGTTTGAGAACAGATATGGACGTGAACGCTGACGAAGCCAGTCAATCACTTCTTTCTTACCTGAAGTGTAGCCGCCTGATGCACCGCCCATAGCCTTACCTAGAGTACCGGTAATAATATCGATACGATCCATTACATTGTGGTAATCGTGTGTACCTGCGCCGGTTTCACCCATAAAGCCAACAGCGTGAGAGTCATCAACCATCACTAGTGCTTCATACTTGTCTGCAAGGTCACAAATAGCAGGAAGATTTGCTACCACACCGTCCATAGAGAACACGCCGTCGGTAACAATCAGAGTATTACGCGCACCCGCTTCTTTAGCTGCAATAAGTTGCTGCTCTAGCTCTTGCATGTTGTTGTTTGAATAGCGGAAACGCATTGCTTTACACAGACGAACGCCATCAATGATAGACGCGTGGTTCAATGCATCTGAGATAATCGCATCTTCTTTACCTAGGATTGTTTCAAACAGGCCTGTGTTTGCATCAAAGCAAGAAGTGTAAAGAATGGTATCTTCCATACCAAGGAAAGCAGATAGCTTGTCTTCTAATTGTTTGTGGATGTCTTGAGTACCACAAATAAAGCGTACAGACGCCATACCAAAACCGTATTTATCCATACCTTGCTGAGCTGCTTTGATTAGCTCTGGGTGGTTAGCCAAACCTAAGTAGTTGTTTGCACAGAAGTTAAGTACATCTTCACCAGTCGAAATAGACACAGACGCTTGTTGTTGAGAAGTAATAACGCGCTCAGACTTGTACAAACCTTCGGTTTTTACATCTTCGATTTGTTGTTGGATTTGGTTATAAAACGCAGAAGACATGATTCTTTGATCCTTTCATTAAGGGGGAATGCCAAGCAAGCTAACAAGCTTGCTCGGAACAAAATCTTTTCCTGATTTACAGTGTAAAGAGATTCTAGTTCAAAGATCTTGGGAGTATAATGCCATCTACGGAAAATCATTTGTGAATCCTAGGCACATATAATGAAAACCAATCAACTCGTCGCTCTTTTGCCCGACCTTGCTACCTATACCCTAGTGGTTCAGCAAGGTAATTTTACTAATGCAGCCAATAGCTTAGCGATGACTCCTTCCGCCGTGTCCAAAACGATAACTCGGCTTGAAAGCGCACTGACAGTTAAGCTGATTGAACGTACCACTCGCAATTTCCGCATTACAGAAGAAGGCCAAAAGGTCTACGAACAAGCGATTCAGATGCTTAAGGCTGCCGAACAAGCGATTGAGCTTTCTACAAATAGCCACTCTCAAGCCCGGGGAAGCCTTTTAGTCTCAGCCCCAGAAGCATTTCTCAGCGTTGTATTACAGCCGTTAATCATCGATTTTTTAAAGAAGTATCCCGATATTCAGATAAAGGCACGAGCGATTGACGGAGCGGTAGATATTCAAAAACAAGGTATCGATGTTGCCTTTAGGTTGTCAGAGCAGCCGGACGAACACTTAGTGCTAAAAGAACTGGGCGAGACTCACTTGATTCTGTGCGCTTCTAAGCCCTACTTGATGAAACATGGCACGCCAAAACAGCCCAACGAACTGTTAGAACACAACTGTCTCTATTTAGCCGAAACCGAACACGACAACGTTTGGACCTTCCATAAAGACGATAAATCTCAGTCAGTTACCGTATCTGGTCGCTATGCAGTGAACCAAGCTAATCTAAGATTTGAAGGGGTGAAAAGCCATTTAGGCATTGGACTGTTTCATGATTTTGTTGTTGCCAACGCCGTAGCAACAGGAGAAGTGGTACAAGTGCTAGAGGACTGGACTCTTACCAGTAACCACCATGGCAACGTGTTGATGCAATATGCGCAAACCAAATACATGCCAGAGCGCCTTCGCCTGTTTATCGATTTTATCAGCCAGGCACTTGCGAACAAATAATCAATTAATTTGCAATGAGATCAAAGGATTAGAATCTTTTGATATGAACAGAGCAAATAAAGGCTATATTCGAATACGATTGACTATCTACAGCTAAAATTACAGTAACCATACTCATTGGAGCACATCATGATTCAGTTTCCCGAGCATTTTCTGTGGGGCGGCGCCATTGCTGCTAACCAAGTAGAAGGGTCTTACTTAGAAGATGGCAAAGGCCTATCTACTGCGGACATGCTGCCCAATGGCATTCTTAGCCCTCATCAAACAAGAGAAGAGCGAGAGCCTGGAATCAAAGATCTTGCGATCGACTTTTACAACCGCTATCCAGAAGATATCAGCCTCTTTAAAGAAATGGGCTTTACCTGCCTGCGTTTATCCATCGCATGGACACGTATTTTCCCAAACGGTGACGATGTAGAGCCAAGCGAAGAAGGTCTCGCCTATTATGACCGACTTTTTGACGAGTTAGGCAAACACAACATGACTCCATTTGTGACATTGTCACACTATGAAATGCCTTACCATTTGGTGGAAAAGTACAACGGTTGGAGCGATCGTCGTGTCATCGCATTCTTTGAGAAGTATGCTCGCACGGTTTTCGAGCGCTTTGGCTCTAAAGTGAAGCTATGGCTGACCTTCAATGAGATCAACATGTCACTGCACGCGCCATTTACCGGTGTGGGTCTTCAAGAGGAAGCGTCTAAACAAGAGATTTATCAAGCAATCCATCATCAACTAGTCGCAAACGCAAAAGCTGTAAATCTGTGTCATGAGATTATTCCAGATGCGCAAATAGGTAACATGCTTTTAGGTGCGATCAATTATCCCTATACCTGTAATCCAGATGATGTGATTGCCGCCATGCAGGAAAATAATCAGTGGCTATTCTTCGGAGACGTACAAACTCGTGGCAAGTACCCCGGCTACATGCTTCGTTACTTTAGAGAAAACAGCATTGAGATAAAGATGCAGGCAGACGATCTCGATATCATTTCCTCTGCTAGTGTCGACTTCATCTCCTTTAGTTATTACGCCAGTGGTTGCGCCTCTGCAGACCCTATGCAAAAAGAAGTCGGCAATATCGTCGATAGTGTGCCGAATCCTCACCTTAAAAAAAGCGAATGGGGCTGGCTCATTGACCCTAAGGGATTACGTATTCTTCTAAACCTGCTTTACGATAGATATCAAAAGCCGTTGTTTATTGTGGAAAATGGTCTTGGGGCTATAGATACTCCTACCTTAGAGGGTGAGATCATTGATGACTATCGAATCTCTTACCTGAATGACCATTTGATTCAAGCCTATGAAGCGATACTGGATGGTGTTGAACTTATGGGCTTTACCTCTTGGGGACCTATCGACTTAGTCGCCAACTCAACCGCAGAGATGAGTAAGCGCTACGGTTATATTTATGTAGACAGAGATAATAATGGCGAAGGTACTCTTGCCCGCACGAAAAAGAAAAGCTTTTATTGGTATAAAGATGTGATAGCCAGTCGAGGCGCGACACTTAAACCATAAAGTGAATCTCCCTTGCATAACACTAGACATGCAAGGGCAAACCTTGTTGTCGCTGTTTCTGTTAACTTCTATTTCTGTTAATTGCTATTTAGTTGAGTTTGTTGCGTATTTAGATTTATGAGAAAAATGAAAACCCTACTTCCAGCCTTTATCTTATTCCTGACGAGTAGTTGTACGAGTCACGAAGAGCCCTATCATTTCCAACAGGCTGAGGCGTTGAGCCCATACGCTCAAGCGAGCTTTGAGCAGTACGTAGTAGAGACTCAAAACTGGATGAAAGCAGAGCGAAACTTTCTCACCGATAACCAAGAACTAGAAATAGCCTTAAACTCTCCCCAAGAATACCAGCCGCAACAGAGCAATGGAGAGGCTATTCTTCTAGTGCATGGATTAGGCGACTCGCCTTACTCTTTTAATGATATTGCCACTCATTTAAGCGACAAAGGCTATTTGGTCAGAACCATGTTGCTCCCAGGTCACGGGTCTAAAGTGGGCGATTTAAAATTAGTCACAGCTGACATCTGGCAAGAGAGTGTTGAACACCAGATAAAGTTATTGCAGCAACAATCTGATCAGGTTTGGCTTGGTGGCTATTCAACCGGAGCGAATCTAGTCACTAGCTACGCCCTGACCGACGACAGCATCAAAGGGCTTATTCTCTATTCTCCTGCCTTTAATGGCAGTTCTGAATTACTACCAATGGCTAAGTATGCGCAATACGTAATGGAATGGGCAGACCAAGATCCAGAAACCAATTACCTGCGCTATGATTCACTCCCTATGACCGCCGCCGCGAGTTATTACGAAACCACGCAGAGAGTACAACAGAAACTAGCATCCACTCCCAGCTACAATAAACCTGTGTTCATGCTTATTAGCGAGGGCGATACCGTAGTCGATAAAGACTTCGCAGTAGATCAATTTGCCACTCGTTTTAGTCACCCTAGTTCTCAATTAGTTTGGCTAGGCAATAACCCTCCACTTAAAGAGCGAACTGTTGCCTACAACATGAAGTTACCTGAACTAAAAATCAGTGAGGGTTCTCATATGGGTGGGCTATTTTCTCCCAACAACCCAGAGTATGGCGTAAATGGTAAGAATCGTCTTTGCAACAATGGTCAGGGAGCAGAACTAGAGGCTCAATGCCTAGCAGGCGCCGAGGTTTGGTACTCTTCTTACGGGTATGTAGAGACAGGAAAGATACATGCTCGCCTC
Organism: Vibrio comitans; assembly: GCA_024346835.1. Taxonomy (GTDB): domain Bacteria; phylum Pseudomonadota; class Gammaproteobacteria; order Enterobacterales; family Vibrionaceae; genus Vibrio; species Vibrio comitans. Next base: position 1,255,939 of record AP024867.1, on the reverse strand, counting down.
ACTTACAACCCTTACTTTGACGAAAGTCTAGCTAGAATGGAAGAAGTGCTTTCCGTTCACTAGTTTTACTTGTCTGTCGTCATTTTGCGTTCGGGCGAATAGACTGAGCTTTAGAATTCGAACAAGCTAACTGTTTCCAGCCTACGGCGTTTTCACCTTCGAATAAATATCCTGCATCAACGAGTCCAACCCTTGGTTTAGAGCCTGTACCAACGCATCGTAACCTTCATCATCTAAAGGTTGCTTAATATCAAAGTCACCGCTGTGAACTCCTAACTTCCAGTCCCCTTTTAGCTCAGCATTTCCTGTGTACGATCCGTTAAAACGCTCAAAGTGAACGCTCAAATTAGGGGGCCCATTTACGTCTGGCATTCGATACTGCTGCAATTGATTGATGAGCATATTTCTTACATTTTCAGCCCAAACGTTATGGCTTGCTACCTCTACCTCTGTTTCTGACAGCCTATAAACGATTCCGGGCCCTTCTAAATAGCTGGGCATTTTGACACTTACCCTATCAAACTCGAGCATATGGTCTGACTCAACCCGCGGCAATAAATATGTCTTTGTTTCGATTGACTCGCTGCTAGTACAGCCGACGAAGAGAGCAAAAATCAATATTGACCACTTTTTCATTATTGGTTTCCTCTTACTGGAACAGGGTCAGGTTTGGAGTCATCCCCAAACACCAACGCATTCGGTTTTTCGTTGACTTCTTGCAGTATCGGTTTTAACTGTTGCATGACTTGTTCAACTTCAGAAATAGCGCTTTGTAATTGTTGGTACATCTGGGAATTGACATCAAAACCCTCTAAAGTCGTTTGCAACTGTTCTAAGCTTTGATTTAGTTGACCAGGTAGTTGCTTTGTTTGGTTATCAGATAAGAGCACGTCAATATCATTGGCGACTTTGCTTGCGGAGTTCAGCGTTACTTGAGCTGAATGTAAGGTTTTATTCAGGCTTGTTACCGTTTCTTCCAAAGGAAGATTATTAACCCTGTGCAAAAATTCCACGGCTTGCTTTTGTATTTCAGAAAATCCACCCGATATCACTGGAAATGTCTCATATCCTGCAAATCGCACTATTTCTACCGGATCTGGTTTTTCATAAAAATCCACATCTATGTACAGAGCACCAGTGAGCAAGTTCCCCACTCTTAATGCTCCCCGTAACCCTCGTTGAACCTGATATTCCAATCTTTGCTTAAATTCGTCTATTGTGGTTTCTCGAAGAACCTCAGAAACGCGCTCTATTTCTATGCGAATCAATACGGGTATACGATTACTCAATGTGCCGTCATCTTGCATTGGAACAGCTAATGGGACAGTTTCAACGGTACCTATTCTTATACCTCGATACTCTACTGGAGCGCCTGTTTCTAGGCCACGGACAGACTCACTAAACAGTAGTGCGTAATGAAGATACTCTGAATATTTGTTTTCTAAGACACTGTTGTAGTCATTAAAGAGCTCAAATTGTTGCAGGCTTGTCGTCACTTGAGAACCAGGCTGTATATTCTCTGGCACATCAAAGCTGACCCCTCCAGTCAAAATGGTTTCAAGCGATCCCACTTTAAGATCAATACCACTGGTATCCAGTTTTACTTCTACACCAGAATCGAGCCAAAACTGCGAATGTTCAAACACTAAGCTGTCATAAGGTGCAAAGATGAATAGTTGGTATTCAGCAGTTTGTTTTTCATAGTTGTAGCTGGTCTTTTCTACTCGCCCTACAGTAAACCCATGATGCAATACTGGCTCACCTATGCCCAATTTATTCGCCTCATTGTGGGTAAGTATGACGCGTATCCCCTTTGCATCGGGGCCAGCGACTGGTGGCAGTTCTAAGACTTTAAACTTTCTCTCTTGCTTATCAGAACGCCCTGGCTTCAGTTCGATATAGGATCCTGAAAGTAACGTATCCAAACCCGATATTCCATCCGCGCCGATATGAGGTTCTACAACCCAAAACAGCGAGTCTTCTCTAAGCATACGAGCCGCTTGTTTATCCATTTGAGCTTTTGCAACGATGTACTCATAGTTCTCACTAAGCTCTATTTCTGTAATAGTCCCTACTTTCACGTTTCGGGCTTTTATCGCGGTTTTTCCCGCCTCTATACCTGCTGCATCGGGCAGCATTAAGGTTACCTCTGGCCCTCGACTATTTACATACTGGAATAACATCCACATTCCCATAGCAAAAGCGATTAACGGGATTATCCACACCGGGGAAATCCCTTTTCTTTGGCTAATGTTTGCGTGAGAACGACTACTTTTATCCATGGATTACTTTTCCACCATCATTAATTAGCGCCACATCATCCGCGAATCGAAGGTCATCGCCGACAGCATTGTAAATATGACTACTGCAGCAAAATACAGTGCTGCCGGGCCAGGATAGATCGCCATCAATCCGTCTATTTGAACCAATGCGACTAAGATGGCAACCACAAAAATATCAATCATCGACCAACGACCAATGAACTCAGTAATTCGATACAATTTAAGAAAACGATAAGATTCCGCGACAGGCATACTATGAACTCTTTGTGCATGCCAATAGAGGTAAGACAGAGATATCATCTTAGCGATGGGAATCATGATACTGGCAAACAGAATAACCAAAGCGACTGGATAATCCCCTAACTCCCACAACTCAATCACTCCACCTAAAATAGTCGAACCTTGGCTGTTTCCCAGTGAAGATGTATACATCATCGGATAAAGGTTAGCGGGGAGATAAAAAACCACCGAGGCGAACAACAGCGCCCAAACCACCTGTAAGTTCTGTCCTGGTTCAAATCGGTGTAGCTTTGCTGAGCAACGATTGCAATCATGTGTGTGTTCCGAATAGGTATGTACTAAGCCACAAACATGACACGCTAGATGAGTATTATCTTGGAAGCACTGACCACTTATCTTATCGTTATCGTCTGCACTGACCGGAAACAGTTGCTGCCAAACCCAATAGAGATCTGCGGTTGAAACTGTCTTAACCATTAGACAAGTAAAGATGGCGAATGCCCAAAATGAAATTCCCATCGATACGTCCGCCAAAGCGGCAATCTTCACTAAACTCACCAAAACCCCGATCAAAAACACGTCCACCATCAACCAAGGCTTAATGCGCGACAGTATCTTCAAAATTCGTTTTTGTAGATTTTGAGTGCGATTTTTTAGAACTGTGTTTGATATACAACTATATAGATAGAGGAGGCAAACCAGATAAATAGCAGGGAGGACTAATACAGAGAATATCAGCAATACACTAAGAGTATTGTTGTTAAAATTTGCCAGGACTTCCGCCGCTTGATAAAGACTAATCTGTTGTGAAAGCCCTTGAATGCTGAAAGACATAAAGGGATAAGCAAGGCTCGCTATAAACGCGATTAGGCTAGCTAACGCATAACAAATAGGTCCCTGTACAGGATCTCTATCTGCGCCCAACAAGTGGCAATGACAACGAGGGCATCGAGCCTGTTCTCCTGCCTTTAGGCTATCAACATCACTCGCAATTCCACACTCGTGACACGATATAATCGACACGACTATTCAGGACTCCTTTCCTAAACGTTAATATTACTTTTATTCTTGGTTGTTCAAAACGCATTCCACATCGATTAAAGATAGCCTTATTTACTGATAATCAACAACTTTTAATCGGTATAGGTTATAGATTCTACTAATGCTAAATCATTAATAGAGGTCTTTGCGATAGCTAAAGGTACTTAAAGACTTCGATATTGAAACCATTAATTTAAGTTATTGATAAGATTAACAACTCAAGGAATCAATTATGCTAATGACCACAACACAAACTGTTGAAGGCAAACGCGTCCTCAGTTACCACGGCGTTATTGCCGGTGAGGCTATCTTGGTACTTATGAGAAAGAACTCGAGAGTGCTCGTACCATTGCTATGCAGGAATAGGAAGATAACGCCCATGAAATAGGTGCCAATGGCGTAATTGGTATCGATATTGACTACGAAGTGCTTGGTAAAGACAACGGTATGTTAATGGTCAGAACTAAAGTCCCATAGTGGAGTATGTGAATATAATAATCCTACTTACCCACAGACCTATTCACATTAGTTCTATAAATACCCTTCCTTATACCCTCACATATTACAGGTATAAAAAACCACCCGAAGGTGGTTATCTTAAAGTTTAGTCCAAGTACAACCCTGTAGTTTTGTTGTAGTTGCTGATCGCATCATTCCCCCATACCACCAAACATTCATATAGTGGTAATTTGAAGACTTATGATTGAAGTTCAAACCGTAGTCTGTTGTTCCAATCCTCCAAGACACAATTAAAGACTCATCAGAAACTTGCATCTTGGTTACTTTACTTGATTCAAACCATTCCCTACGGTCAGACACTTTGATGTAACCATCTTTGATATACCACTGAGAGTAATAACCCTCTCCCCTATCATCACAAGTAACCAATATATTTGCTTGAACCATAGATGAACATAACAGGGTTAATAGAATTAAAAGTCTCATTATTCGTTACCTATATACTTGGTTCTAACGTCTGTTGCTGCTCTACGAGTAATACCATGCTACTTTGATAACTCTATTGGAGTCTTACCTTCTAATAGTCCAGTGATGATATCTAACGTTCTCTTGTGCTTACTATCGGTAAAGAATAGCTCTAATGCTTTGTTGTTCATTGTTTCAAATCCTATCGGTTTACGCTGTTACTTTAACATTAACGCCTTGCTTGAAGTTACCATTCTTATCAAACATTTCTGGATACTGGTTTGATGCTTTAACCTTGGGGATAACATCAGACTTCATTAGGTCACCAAAGATAACCCCATACTCAGCATTATCATCACGACCATTAAGAACACCCTTATCTAACACTGAGTAAGTAAGTGCCTTTACTCTCTTACCATCTACTGAGTAACTTAATACTGTGATTGTGTCACCCTTAACAATGTCAGCTATCAATGTGTTAATTGACTTACCTAAGGTGTAGTCATAGGCAATCTTCTTTACACCATACTGTGCGTAATAGTTGTAGTTTCTACAGTTGTTTAAAATGTAATTATTCATTGGTTCAATTGTCTCTATTAAAAGGGAAGCTCTAAGGCTTCATATTGTTGATTACTTTGTTAGTTGATATAACCAATCGGTTGTAAAGAATGAATCCTCTCTCAACTCAAATGCAGTACGTAGATTGTTGATTACCTCAACATCAATGAAGCGATCACTGTTCATGCACGTAACACCATTCTCATTGATATAATCATATGAGTGACAGAATACTATTCCACCCTCTACAGGTTTGTAATTGATGTTGATTTCATTCCCCTCTATTAACACAGAAATATATTCTTCATCACGATCTTCAAACTTCTGGAATGCCATATATCGGTTTTCTGAAACAGTAGTAACCATTCGGATATTCTTTGTATTCAGCTCTACTGCATTGTTTAACTTGTAGTGCCTAACCTTGTGAGCAATCTCTAAGGTCATTTCATCCGTAATCAATGAACTTGTTTCTTCAGCAAATTCACCATCAATTAGTTTCTCCCACTGAATATAATCATCATTCTCAAATACATCAGTCCATGATGTTACTGGTTCATCACTCTCATATGTAGCGGTAAACCCTGTTGATGGGTTATTCCCATTGCACTTAATGGTGACAGGATCATCAACTCGTACATTAACAACACCCTCACAATGAACATGGTTACTTCCACTGTTGTAAACGGTAAAAGCTGTGTTACCTGATTCAACTGTTAGAGGTGTTGTTTCGTAGTAGGTTTGAGTCTTATCACCTACTGCAAATACAGTGTTAGGGTTAAGTCCTGTATTCCATGCATATGTGATTTCACCTGTTTGTGGTTTAGGTTGTTCACTGCTACCACCACCAGAACCACAGCCGACAAGGATTAATGTTATTAGGATTACTAAGTATTTCATGGTTTATTCTCTCTTTGATTTGGGCACTAAAAAGGAGTCCGTAGACTCCCATAGGTTGTTATTTACAGTTGAATGTTACGTTGCGTCTATCCATGTCACGCTTTAGTTCTGTTACTTGTAAAGCTGTACGCCATGCGTATGCTACGCCTTGGTCAAACATGAATGATGATGTCTTGTATTCTAAGGTGGTTAGTTGCTTAAATACTTCTTCCTGATGTCTGTTACTGCTTGCCTACTAACACCATATTGCTCTGCTAGTTCTATTGGAGTCTTACCTTCAAGTAGTCCAGAAATGATATCTAATCTTCTCTTGTTCTTACTATCGGTAAAGAATAACTCTACTACTTTGTTGTTCATTTCATCTAATCTCATTAGCTCGATCTACCTGTTGTGTGTACTGGTTTTATGGTTCATTTCTGATATTTGCTCAATGAGCGTAAGAGACTATCTAAGTACAAGAGGTGGATGAGTCCGAAGACCCTTCCTTATTTGTTTACCAAGTACCTTCACCCCAAGATGACTCACCGAAGAATACATCCTCTTTGTGTGGTTCACTTGGAGTCGGTTGAGGTTGTTCATTGTCACTACCACCACAGCCAATAAGCATGAGGGATAGTAAGACAGCTGTGATGTATTTCATTAGTTGACCTTAGAGTAAGAGCTGATGAATGATTCAATGTCTTCTAGTGTCAGTTCAACTATGCTGTCATTCCAGTTAGGGTTAGTTGATAGATTAACTTGGAACTCGCTGGTACGAGATACACCACACTCAGGGAAGTGTACGGTTACTTTGTAACGCATATACTGAGAGGCGTAGATAGTCTCGTTAGGATCGTTATAGAGATTGTATGATTTACCGAAAGACATGTAGTTATTAGAACTAAAGTTTAACGGTAGTTCGCCTGTCACACCTGTTGCAGTGAAATGGTTATTCTCTACAAGATCAAGACTCACCTGAACGTAGCATGTAATCATCCTTGAACTCCACTCTATCGTGACGTACAGGCATACGGTATGTACCACAGTTAGGGATTTTCACTTCCTTAACCGTGTAGTATGTAGTAGTGATGTCACTAGGATACTCACTAATGTGTGCAATAAAGTCACCCTGGAACTCATTGGTTTCGTAGTTCCCGTAGATGTGGTCATAACCGCTTTCGTCAGCAGCAACTTCCAGACGATTAACACTTTCTTCCAATGCTTGGAAGCTCTGGTTCATTTGCTCAGCAGAGGTACGTTGACCATCTTTAAATGTGTGAGGTACTTCAACTGCAGTTGCGTTGAATGTTAGTAGTGCTAATAGAATTACATATTTCATTTATTTGATTCCTGTCTCTAATTAGGTTGAGTGAGTGAGCCACAAGGACTCACCCATTGGTGTTAGTTAGGAAGGATGTATGTATCAACTAAGTGTGTTACTAGGTCGGTAGTTACCATGTCTGCGTCATAGGTTAACCATGCTTCTAGTTCATGCACAGGGATATAGAAGTCTCTACCACTGCTGTTGTCTGCATAGTCGTTACAGTGAATGGTGTCACCAACCCAGCCCTTCATGACGTAACAAGTAGCGTTAACTAGTTGTTGGTCACGCATTACTTGGTTCCCGTACACTGATCTTGATTGGTTGATGAATATAGTTATGTACTGGCCATCGAATGATGCAGACATATTAGTTAGATACTGCATATCCAAGTAGTAGAACTCATCACCATGAACTGCATTCTTATAAGCCATTGTTGATGCTGATTGACTGAAGTATGGGTTACCACGATCATCTGTACCAAATGATGTACGTAGCTCATCCATTGCGTATGAGTAACCATTAACAGTCATAGCACCCTCTCTCAAGGTTACATTCTGTGACTTCATGTATGTTTCACCTGTATCAAAGTCAATGTCGAAATACTGATCAATATGTAGGTCAGTAACGTTCAACAGATCGAACTTACCATCAGGCAGATTGAATGGTGCAACGTTACATTTTGCGTAATCCATCTCACTAGAACCATGGGTCAGACATGCACGAATGTGTGTAGATTTCCATGAATCAGAGGTCTCGTTAACTTCCCAATATGTTTCATCTTTAGGTAAACCAATATCGATGATTGGATCAACGATAAAGATAGGGTCATTACCTTCAGGTAAGTCAGTGATTGGATCGATAACTACATCGATTGGATCAATAGCAATATCTTCAGGCGGTAATGGGATAACGAAGATGTCACAGTTATCTAAGTCTTCACAGTACTTAGGTGGAGCTGGGTATTCTTCTTTAGGTGGTTCGATTGGGTCAGGTGTGTCTGATGATCCACCACCACAGCCTACAAGTACAAGTGCCATTAGGGTTAATATGTATTTCAAGATTGACTCTCTCATTATCTGGATTTAAAGATTTCCCGTAATGCTCCATTCAGTTTTCAAAGAACGTTGAGCTGCTACTCAATACCTCAGTAGTTTCCTTCTTTGGAATGAAGCGCATTATATATATTCGTACTAAGTATGCAATAAAAACTTTCAAAACATATCTAAAGGATTGGTAGGGTACTTAAGTAGATAGGTATGGATACCCGGGGAGGTGGGTGACTTTTAGTCGCTACCCGTGTTAATGCTGGACTTGTTTCCAGATGAGACAGTAAAAGCGTCTACGCAGAAATATTGTCAGGAAATAATCTTTATATGGGGGTAAGGTAACTGTGAGGTTTCAGGGGTAGTTTTCTAAAGCTCAGATGAGTGGTTTATCCCTAAGGTTGATTGCCATACCCAATAAAGATCGGTCGTCATAATGCTCTTTGCCATCAAATATGCAAAAGTAACAAACGCCCCAAAAGATCCGCCCATTGCTAACTCCACCCTTGCGGATATCTAAATCGAGCTCACTAGAACGCCAATCAACAATGAGTTCAATGCATCATTGTTTAAATTAGCCAGCTCTTTTGCTGCTTGATACAGACCACTCTGTTGAGTAATCCCTTGAATGTTAAAAGATGGCTGTGACTTCGAGCCGACTCCCCTGCTTAAAAGTTTTCAACTTCACTCCGAATACCACACTCGTGACAAGATATAATCGACATGGCTATTCAGAACTCTTTCTTTAAACGTCAAGAATACTTCTATTCTTAATTTTAAAAGGACTTTCCATGTCGATTATAGATAGTCTTAAAGACTTCGATATTGAAACCATTAATTTAAGTTATTGATAAGATTAACAACTCGTAGTAAAACAATGGACTCAACTTCACTGCTACACTCAGAGAGCAATTAATACCCCGAAGGAATCAATTATGCTAATGACCACAACACAAACCGTTGAAGGCAAACGCGTCCTCAGCTACCACGGCGTTATTGCCGGTGAAGCTATCTTAGGGGCTAACTTATTCAAGGATATGTTCGCTGGCATTCGTGACATGGTCGGTGGTCGTTCTGGGACTTATGAGAAAGAACTCGAACGTGCTCGCACCATTGCGGTGCAAGAGCTGGAAGATAAAGCCCATGAAATAGGTGCCAATGCTGTGATTGGTATCGATATTGACTACGAAGTGCTTGGTAAAGACAACGGAATGTTAATGGTCAGCGCGAGTGGCACTGCCGTCACCATCGGCTAATACACTATGCCAAGTTCAGAAAGACACGACGCTAAACACGAATTAGGGCCACTGCAATTCGTTACCTTAATCCTATCGGTGTACGTGCTCATTGCCCTATTTGTGGAGAATGCCTTTACCCTAGATTCAGACACCTCTGAATTATTAGCCATGATAGATACCATGGTGTGCATGGTGTTCTTGGTGGACTTCTTTCAACGTTTTTACCGTGCCCCCAATAAACTGCAATACATGAAATGGGGTTGGATCGATCTGCTTTCGAGTATTCCTCTAGTGGATTCCCTGCGTTACGGGCGCTTTGTTCATTTAGTTCGATTCTTGCGAATTCTAAAAGCGGTGCGCTCTACCAAACTCATCTTGTACTATCTCTTTCGAAACAGGCGTTCTGGCACCTTCTCAATAGTAGCAAGTGTCTCGGTATTGGTGGTCATCTTTGGTGCTATCGGGATTCTACAGTTTGAAAAAGGATTGGAAGGCTCCAACATTCATTCTGCAGGAGACGCTCTTTGGTGGTCATTTGTCACCATTACCACTGTTGGCTATGGTGATTTCTACCCTGTGACAACACAAGGCAGATTAGTCGCGGCTATTTTAATGACTGCAGGTGTGGGGCTATTTGGTACCTTCACCGGTTTAGTTGCCAACTGGTTTATGACCGAGACAGAGCAAGCGGATAACACTGAGCGCACGGCCGTTAAAGCAGAAATTAAAGCCCTTCATATGAAGATTGATGAGCTAAAAGAGCTCATCAAGGATCAAAAGTCACACTAGTTCTTTAGCGATAAGGTGCAGTAAGAAGGTTTCTCGTTCAATGCTCAAACCCTTCTTCGCACTATTGGCTATGGTATGTTCATTGTGAGCGATAGCCTCATGGATATTAACCCACTTTGCCTGCATACCATTTTTGATCTCATAGTCTTCAAAGTTAGGCGTACCTAACTCGGGGTCAACGTGGCAGGTGTAGCAGTAGGAATGCATGTGCATGACATCTGCATCGTCTTTATACCAGGGGCGAAACTCTTCAAATATGCCAAATGGTTTAATATTTCGAATATTTTGCGCGCCTGTTTCTTCTTCGAGTTCACGTACTAGCCCTGCAATTACATCCTCTCCCTCATCAATACCACCGCCGGGTAGTGAATAGTCATGATAGCGCTCAGTGTATAACAACAGAATTTGATCGCCCATGAGTGCAATCGCTCTGGTAGCTCGGCGTTGTATGATGGTCTTTTGGTCGAGTTCGCTTAAATCGGGATGTATAGTGGTTTTTAAATGGCGCATGTAAATAACGGCTAAATTGAATTTCCCGATATTTTAACATGTAACCAGAGGTTAACTATTGAATTAATTAGGATATCTCGTACACTGAAAAAGATAAGTCAAAACAAATAGTTCTTTGGAGCCAATAATGAAGAAAATCCTTCTTTTATCTGCAATGAGTGGCGCTGTGTTGCTAGCAGGTTGTGCAAGCGAACCAGACGAATACACGGTAGAGGACTGGGATCCAATTACAAGTAAAGCGTCCATGTACTGTGTACAGCAAGACCATGAGATCGTGCGTGCCTCAGAGGAAGGTAAACGAGTTACTTACTGTGAGATCTCTGATGAAGAGAAGCATGAGATCTGGGAGTACTACTACATGAACCATGAAGATGAACGTCCCGAGAATCAAAAGAAAAGTGAAGACGAAATGAGAAAAGCCTCAAATTAATTTCTCTATTTTCAGTTATAAAAATGCCCCGCTAATTTACATTAACGGGGCATTTTTTAATTTATGCGTTTAAACAATTTCCCAAGAGTGCGTCATTTCAACACCCTTATCTAGCATCAGGCATACAGAGCAGTACTTTTCTAAAGAGTCTTTCGCAACTTTAGCAACCACCTCGGAGTCAAGATCTTCTCCAGACACTTCAAAATGAATGTTAATGCTAGTGAAAAACTTAGGCGCTTCGTCGCGACGAGTGCTACTTAATTTTGCTACGCAGCCCGTTACCTTTTGCTCTGCACTTTTTAGACCATCTACTACGTCTACAGAACTACAACCGCCAGCTGCGATCAATACCATTTCCATTGGGCTTGGTGCTGTTTTGCCACCACTACCATCTAAAACGACTGAATGGCCAGATTGAGACTCACCGATAAACTTAAAATTATCTACCCAAGATACGGTTGCTTGCATGATCAAATCCTCTTTTAATTTCGCCTCATTTTACACACTCATAGTTCGAACTCAACAATCGAAATCATGACGATGTCATGACATGTCATGCAAGTTTAAGTTTCAGTATGAAAAACTTGAATATACCTAACAATTTTGAACAATGTAGGGACAACTATGCTATTGATATCATTGACTTATAGACTTGCCTCGATACACTGATTCAAGCAAGAGAAAGTTTTGTTTTTGAAGTTGTGCAATACAGCTGGAGACTCGTCACCGTTGTATTCACCATCGGTCAATGCAATCTGTTTTCAAGCACTTAGTATGGTCGGATTTGACCAAGTTTAGTTATATCGCAAAGGAAAATTGACAATGTCAAACACAGTTACTGGTACCGTAAAATGGTTCAACGAAACTAAAGGTTTCGGTTTTATTCAACAAGAAAACGGTCCAGACGTATTCGCTCACTTCTCTGCTATCCAAGGCGACGGTTTCCGCACTCTTGCTGAAGGCCAAAAAGTAGAATTTGTTGTTACTACAGGTCAAAAAGGCCCACAAGCAGAACAAATTCGCGCTGTATAATTGCGCCAAGTAAGCCAGTGCTTCACTGGCTTACTTTTCTCCTCTCAACTCTATATAATCTAACGCCTAAATCCTATTTTCTGGAATTCCCACTTTGGCGCTCAAACCCACTATTTATAAGTTTCGCGTAAATCTTGCCGACACTAATCGCAATCAATTTGATGATATTAACCTCACTGTAGCTAAGCACCCTTCTGAGAACGAAGTGCGAATGCTGGTTAGAATCTTTGCGTTTTGTCTCAATAACACCCCAAACCTAACCTTTACCAAAGGATTGTCTGAGCAAGAAGAGCCTGATATTTGGGAACTGTCAGATATTGGCGACATTTTAACTTGGATAGAGGTTGGCGAACCTTCAGCTGATAGAGTTAAAAAAGCGGCTCGTAAGTCAAAGCAAACCCACTTTTATACCTTTAATGAAAATAAATCTGATGTGTGGTTTAACAAAAATCAAAATGTTCTTCGCGAATATGATGCCAGCATTACTCAGTTCGACTTTGCTCCTATTGAAGAGTTAGTGGCGGGACTTGAGCGAACCAATGATTTGAGTCTGATGATCTCAGGTAACAGCATGTTTGCCACACTTGGCGATGTAAACACCGAAATCACGATCACAGAACTTCAGGTTAAATCTTAACTCTTTAAAGCACTAGCCTGATAAATATAAAAAGGGCCTGCAATCGCAATGCGTTTGCAGGCCCTTACACCTTCAAGTATTGGTCACTATTTCTTTTCAGCCACCTGAGTTAAACCAGCACTCACTAGGCTTGATACCAGGATTGCCAAGTAAAATACACCTGCGATAGCCTCAAAATACGCTACAAAGCGAGTCAACGGCTCGGTAGGCGCTATAACGCCATACCCGACAGAAGTCATAGTAATAAAGCTGAAATAGATCATTCTAGATAAGTTATCTAACCAAGGTCCATGATCGATTCCATTAAAGCCCCCTTTAAGGATCTCTAATAGGAGTAGCTGTACAAACGCAAACCACAGCCCCATCATCAAATAGATGCAAATTGAGCCAACAATCTGATTTTTATCTATTTTTGGAGCAGTTAATACTAATTTCGTCGCATGCTTTAAGTACTGGCCTATAAATAAGATCAAGGCAGACAGTGAAACGACCGCGAGATTTGCTGCTTCAAGAATAGAGGCAAGAGAAGACAGCAATACAAGCACAATCAAAAAGCCAAACCAGCCTCGAACTCCTGATTTCTTTTTCTCAATCCCAAGAGTCGATGCCGACATACAAAAGAGTAGGCCTATTAAAACAATTCCCTGCCCTGTCTCGAAAAACTGTTCGAGAATTGCACAGCCAAATAACAGTACAATCAAAGCGACAAACAAGTGTAAAAAGTTATCGCGCTCGGACATCTTCGCCATTACTTACTCTCTTCTTCCACTGGTTCTACTTCTAGTTGCTCAATATCCACCTCAGATTGAGCTAACCAAGCTACAAACAATCTATGAGTAACTGCAAGTACAACTGCACCTACAAACAGTCCGACTATACCTGACATCGCCATACCACCGATTGCGCCCAAAAGAATAACGAGCATAGGGATATCAGTACCGCGCCCCATTAGCATAGGCTTGAGCACTGCATCACTAGCACTAACTAGCACACACCAAACGGTAAATACACCGGCCACTAACGTTGAATCAGTCGTCCAAGCAAAGATTAAGGCGGGAATTAAAGCCAAGATTGGCGGAAGTTGGATAATGGCAACGATCAATACAGCTAGCATCCATAGACCGGCAAAAGGAATATCCGCGAAATAAAGACCGATACCCGCCATGATTGACTGAGTCACCGCGACGCCGATAACACCTTGCACAACACTGCGTACAGTCGCTACTGACAATTTGGTAAATTGAGCACCATACTCACCTGCTAGACGCACCGAAATTTGCTGAAAAGACTTCTCACAGGCTTGAGCATTACTCATAAAGATGCCCGCGATTAATAGTGAAATCACAAACTGCAATACACTACCACCAACACTACCAATTGCCGACGCTACTGAACCCAGAACGCTTTTAACCTGATCGGAATGCTCTAGCATTGCGTTAGCGAGGTTTGATGAAAAGCTTAGCAAGGTAGAATAAAGCTTCTCACCGACTAATGGCCATGACTTAATACTTTCCGATGGCGGTCTAAGCTCTAAGGTACCCTCTTGAATTTGCTGATACACATCACCAGCGCTACTAAATAAGCTATCACCAATAAGATAAGCGGGAACAACTAATAAGAGCACACCCGTTAAAGATAATAACCAACTGGCTTTACCTTGAGATAAGCCGGTTTTATTCTGGACTCCCTTAACTAAAGGAAATAGTGCCGTCGCAATAATTGCGCCCCAAATAACCAACAAAGCAAAAGGCTTTAAAATTTGCGCACACCAAAAAAGAAGCATACCGACGATGATTATTTTGATAAAAGCATCTATTGCTTGCCTAGAAAAATCTTGTGAAGAGTTCATGAAAAGTCCTTGTAATACAATCTACTAAAGGTAGTTTAGATGATTCTACAGGTTACGCAGACATAACCCTTCATCTTTTTTGCATCAAACAAGAAAAACAACCGCAACATATATACAACAAATGAATTCTGAGTAAATAATGAGCCAGAATAATTAACAGCATCAATCACAGCATAGCTAAGACAAAAACGAGCAAGAGATAGAAGCGCATTGCCCACTACAGTACAACAAGAGTGAACATAGATAGTTGGAGTAACAGCACTTTTACTAATAGATTATCGATTGTCCCTTTGATAGTGAAGCATTACCAAACTACAGACATGCTTGTGACTTTTAACTTTGCACTACAAGGCAACTGTAACAGCCCAAGCGCTTTTATTATCCCGTCCTGAATAACTGCTCCCCCTTCTTATTATAACTGTTGGCCTTGCTTTATCTGTGCCGCTGATAATAGCAAAACACCGTTAGCAAACGCCTAGTAAAGCAAAAATATAAATAACTATACCAATCAAGATAAATTAACCTAAATTTACAGCATCAACACCTAAATTAACGCCATATACCCTTTAAAAACAACAAGTTAAATAATTGCGTGTTAATAGTCACGATACGTTTATTTTGTAGTATTAAAGCACCAAACTGAAGCGTAGCCTTTGCTGTCGAATGTAACTGATACACAGAGGTGTTAATTGTGACTATTGATACAATCGTAGTTCTTGCTTATTTTTTATTCTTAATAGCAATAGGGTGGATGTTCCGAAAATTCACGACTTCAACGAGTGATTACTTCCGTGGTGGTGGCAAGATGCTATGGTGGATGGTGGGTGCAACAGCATTCATGACTCAGTTCTCCGCCTGGACATTTACGGGTGCCGCAGGTCGTGCATTTGAAGATGGCTTTGTGGTGGTCATACTCTTCTTAGCCAATGCTTTTGGCTATTTCTGCAACTACCTTTACTTTGCCCCAAAGTTCAGACAGTTGCGTGTTGTAACAGCCATTGATGCAGTGCGGATTCGATTTGGCAAGACTTCCGAGCAGTTTTTTACCTGGGCAGGCTTACCTGATAGCATGATTTCATCAGGCATTTGGCTAAATGGTCTGGCGATCTTTGTTGCTGCTGTGTTCAATATTCCAATGGAAGCAACCATTGTTGTAACCGGTATCGTACTGATGCTTATGGCAGTGACTGGTGGTTCTTGGGCTGTTGTCGCCTCAGACTTTATGCAAATGCTGGTCATTATGGCGGTAACCATTACCTGTGCGATTGCAGCTTACTTCTACGGTGGTGGGATCGGTAATATTGTCTCAAACTTTGAAGGTGAATTCTTTGTCGGCAATAACCTCAACTACATGAGTATTTTCATACTTTGGGTTGTCTTTATCTTCATCAAGCAATTTGGAGTCATGAATAACAGCATAAACGCCTACCGCTACTTATGTGCTAAAGATAGCCACAACGCCCGTAAGGCTGCGGGCTTAGCATGTGCTCTGATGCTAATCGGCCCAGTAATTTGGTTCCTACCTCCTTGGTATGTAGCTGCATTTATGCCTGATTTTGCATCAAGTTACGACGTAGGAAGTGATGCTGCCTATCTAGCCTTTGTACAAAAGCTAATGCCTGCTGGAATGGTTGGTTTGCTTATGTCGGCAATGTTCGCGGCGACCATGTCTTCAATGGATTCTGGTTTAAACCGTAATGCAGGCATCTTCGTGATTAACTTCTACAATCCAATCCTTAGACCAAAGGCATCTGAAAAAGAGTTGATGTTGGTTAGTAAATTAACCACGGTACTAATGAGCTTTATTATTATTGGAATTGGCCTCTTTATTAATTCCCTTCGTGATCTGAGCCTATTCGACATCGTGCTTAATGTAGGTGCGCTGATTGGCTTCCCAATGCTTATCCCGATTTTGTTGGGAATGATGATTCGTAACACGCCAGATTGGTCTGCATGGGCAACACTAATCGTTGGTGGCATAGTTTCGTTTATTTTTGGTATTTCGCTAGAAGCACATCATATTGAGAATATGCTTAATATGGAGCAAGCATTGACGGTACGTGAATGGGCTGATTTGAAGGTGACCTTGAGCCTGGCTGCACACGTCGTCTTTACTGGTGGTTTCTTCCTCACTATCGCTTACGCTTATCGAGGTAAAAAATGCCGCAGCGCGGAACGCGAAGAGCAAGTCGCTCAACTGTTTGAAAACTGGAACACTCCGGTGGTTGCAGAATCTGAAGAGCAACAAAACCTTGATACTAAACAACGCAGCATGCTAGGTAATTTAATCTGTGTCGCTGGTTTCGGTATCCTTGCAATGGCGCTTATTCCCAACGAGCCTATGGGCCGTATGTTGTTCTTACTGTGTGGTTCACTAGTACTGATTGTCGGTGTGCTGTTGGTAACCGCTGCTAACAAAGGACATCAAAAGTTAGCTTCTCAGTCTTAATATTCTTCGTCTAAGACGCTCACAACCCTAGTCGCAAGGCTAGGGTTTTTCTTTAATTGGTCGTGAAATATTTACTAACAATTCGTAGGGGGATGACCAGCACATCAGACCACTGTTCTTGTATACTCGCGAAGAGTTTTTATTTATCTAACCAATCATGGGACGTTGAGTGTTAAAGCGCTGCATTACATTTATTGTTGTCGCCTTTGTGACTGTGTGCCTGCACACCGTTGTTGCTCACGCATATCCAGATCAAGATAAACTCACTACAGTCAGTCAAACACACTCCATCGCAGAAATTCAAAGCCAGTCGCAAGTCTCTAGTCTTGAACAAAACAATGACAGTGGCACGACCTTTTTCAACGATGAGTATAGTGCCAATTACTGTACTACTCCGCGACGCGGTATATGCCATATCGATGGGGCTGAACGAGATTTCACTGCGTCATACCACCTTTTGGTCGCATTTGCTGCGCCACCTTTACTCCTGCTAGCAACCCTAGTATTCGCCCTCATTCCTGCCTACCTGCACTGGAGCGGACAAGTTTCCTCATCCAAGTCTCGTATTTCCGGCTGGAAGGACGGGAATACCCTCTACTCGCAGAGATTACCTCTGTCTGCTTGAGTTTGATAACTCAGAGTTTCTCTGAGCGACGTTTCGCGTCTTCACTCTGATAAACCCCCAAAACGATACAACTGTACTCTAATACGTCAGTACGTCAGTACGTCAGTACGTCAGTACGTCAGTACGTCAGTATAAGTTTTGGGTTGTTAGTCAGACATATCAAACTAGATATCAGGATTTCTAATGAATCCACTACCCCACTCTATTTCACATTGTCACCTTAATCATGGCGACAAAAGACGGCCGACTTGTGTTGCTCCATTATTTAAACAAGGGGCGACAATATGAGAAATTTCATAAAGCAAGAGTATGTCTTGTTTATCGCTGCGCTTACGGTTGTATTTTTCAAAAGCGGCGGTGACTCAGTTTTGGCTACCGAACTATCTTCCTTCGAAGGGATCAGCCTAACGGTGATTTTGTTTGTCGTAGCAATGGCAGCAATTTTTGCTGTTGTTCGCCACTCAGACGCACTCGCAATTAAATTAGGTGACCCTTACGGTACCTTAATCCTTACACTATCGGTCATTTCACTTGAAGTCGTGATGATTTCTTCGGTCATGTTAACAGGGGACGCAAACCCATTGTTAGCCAGAGACACCATGTTTGCTGTTGTTATGGCGGTCCTAAATGGCCTAGTTGGAATCACATTATTAATTGGAGGCATGAAGCACCACACTCAAGACTACAATCTAGATGGGCTTAAATCATACCTTGTAGTGATCACTCCATTAGCAATTTTGTGTTTAGTACTACCCAACTTCACCGCAGTCGATCACTCAGGGGCAATGTCATTAGCTTTGACTATTACCTTAGTGTTTGCGTCCGTCGTGGTGTACTCCGTATTTTTATACATTCAAACCAAAAGCCATACGCATTTCTTTGTTGATGACCGTCATCATGATGAGCATGAGTTTCATGGACCTATGCGTAGCAACCTCTACCACTCAATCATGCTAGTTGCGCACTTAGGTGTCGTGATCTTGATGGCGAAGAGCATAGCGATTCCTATCGATGGAGCAATTGCCAAATTAGGTGCACCACAAGCTCTTGGGGGCTTAATTGTTGCCATCTTAATACTGGCTCCTGAAGCCGTCGGTGCCGGAAAAGCAGCCTTAAATAATCAATTACAGCGTGCGATGAATCTGTATTTTGGTTCGGTACTCGCCACTATCGCGCTAACCGTTCCTGCTGTTTTGCTGATCTCACAGGTCCTTGCAGAGCCTATAGTACTAGGCCTTGAGCCAGCAGAAGCAGTGTTATTGGTAACTACTTTAGTAATGACTGGTATTAGCTTTAGTAGCGGAAAGACTAACGCTCTCACAGGTACTGTTCATCTAATTCTATTCATCGCCTACATCATCTTAATGTTTGAGTAACGTGACAACAAAAATACCAAAGCTGTTTGCTCTGTAACTTTAAAGAACAAAGCTGAAAAACTTCTGTTGATTATTCAAGCCGAGGCTGACCTGCAAACTTCAGTCATGCGGCTACATCTTATATAGGATTTTAAAATGTTAATTCTTTTTATATATCTCTCCTTAGTGTTATTGATTAGTTTTATTTACTGCCAACACAAGATTCGTACGGCAAAAGCAATCTATTACATCTATTTATTCGATCGCTACACAGAAAATGACGCCAAGCCAGAGGCGCAAGAGATCAACAAGTTGGTTGATCATGACTGGCGCTTGGATAGTCGTCAGTTATTAAAATGTACCCACCTTCTCCAATCCGGTTCTAGCACTAGTCCTCGTTCAGCGCTGAGGCAGGCTAGACAGCTTGGATTCGTCGACGATTAAGCAGTCGTAACTTAGACAAATAATGACATTCCCACATTTAAAATTTGCACTCTGAGGTACGCTAAAGTGGAAAACTTAACCGTTGAATCGTTGATCGTTCATAAGAGCACACGTCGTAAAGGCTCCAGACCCGACCGCACTTATGTCCCCCGAATAGATCTAGAACTTGGAAAATTGAAAAGATATCGTGGACCAAAATTGAAGAAGGGAGAAATCCCATTGCAAACCTGGCTAGATTCACATAAATCCAAAACAAAGTTATAGGGCTATTTTCCCCTACTACTTAGCGTTGAAAAGTACACTATAAAACACACCGTGTGGGCATCAGTTGGTCGTTATCGACCAACTGACTCTTGTGTTGTTTAGATCAAAAGAACTAAATCAAGAAGCTACAGCCTGAACTGCGCACACTTAGCTTATCGTCGTAGCCCTTGAATATAACTCCTTATAAAACATCAGCTACAAGCTGAGTTTTTTAACCATTCCCGCCTCATAATGACCCGGCATATTACATGCTAGCTCTACTTCTGAGTCCCCATGAAAGTGCCATAGGATTTGCTTTGCTTTGCCTGGAGCTACCACCACGGAATTCTCCATGTCGTGGGTACTCATTGTTTCCATCATTTCTCGGTGCTCGGCATGCTCGGCATTTGTGCCGATCACAAACTCGTGCTCCATCTTTCCGGTATTGAGCACGACAAACTGCACTACGTCATCAGCTTCTATTGTGACGTCGCGCTTAAACTTGATACTCATGTCATCCCCTAAAAGTACATGTACTACCTTGTCAGGTTTAGCGCCTTTTGCAGGCATGCCAACACTACTTGAACCGTGCATGGTCGAGTGGTCCATTTTGCTATGGTCCATCTCTGAGTGATCCATCTGAGAATGATCCATATTGTGGTGCTCGCTACTAGCAATAGCCACATTTGTCGCCAACAAAGTAGCAAACAGTAGAGTCGATTTTTTCATAATATGATTCCTTATCTTTTGATTTCTCGTGATTTCAGCAGTTTAAATACTGCAGGAAGAACTACTAGGGTTAATATCAAGGCAGAAGTCATACCGCCTATCATAGGAGCGGCGATACGTTGCATCACCTCAGAGCCGGTGCCAGCACCGTACATTATTGGGATAAGACCAATGATGATAGTACTTACTGTCATCATTACAGGACGTACGCGAAGTCCCGCCCCTTCTCGAATGGAGTTGGAAAGGTCCTTCAAACAAAGCGAACGATCGCTTTCCTGTGCATCTAGCTTAGTGTGATGCCACGCTTGATTGAGGTACACCAACATAATCACTCCAATCTCAACCGCGACACCAGCAAGTGCAATAAACCCGACACCAACAGCGATAGAGAAGTTGAAACCGAGTGCGTACAAAAGCCAAATGCCACCAACCATAGCCAGTGGCAAAGTAGCCATGATCACCAATACCTCAGTGATACGCTTGAAACTGAAATAGAGCAGTAGCATGATGATGGCAATCGTGATAGGCACTACCACCATCAGTCGCTCTTTTGCTCTTTCCATATACTCGTACTGCCCTGACCATGCCAGTGAATAGCCTGCTGGTAGTTCAAGTTGTTCGCGTACCGCTTGCTGCGCATCGGCTACATAAGAACCTAAATCTCGCCCCTCAATATCCACAAAGATCCAACCGTTAGGTCTGGCGTTCTCTGTTTTGATCATTGGAGGACCATCTTCATATCGAATATCTGCAACATCACCAAGAGCAATACGCGCACCATTTGGAGTGACAAGTGGCAAAACCTTTAAGTTCTCAACTGAATCACGATACTTTTGTGGATAACGTACGTTTATCGGATATCGCTCTAGCCCTTCTACGGTTTCACCTACATTCATTCCCCCAATTGCAGTTGAAATGACCTGTTGTACTTGCTGTATATTGAGCCCATATCGCGCAGCTTTGGGCCTATTGATATCTATGGTGACATACCGACCACCTGCTACTCGCTCTGCATAGGCCGATGCCGTTCCCGGCACTTCGGACAATATACGTTCGATATCCGCACCAATTTGCTCTATCACTGACAAATCAGCACCTGCCACCTTGATACCTATCGGTGTTTTGATACCCGTTGCTAGCATGTCGATACGCGTTTTGATTGGCATCACCCAAGCGTTGGTCAGTCCTGGGAATTTCACTAAATCATCAAACTCCTTGCGCAAAGATTCGGTAGTTACACCCTCACGCCATTCAGAACGAGGTTTTAGTTGGATCGTCGTCTCTATCATGGTCAAAGGTGCGGGGTCGGTAGCGGTTTCCGCACGCCCTACCTTGCCCCATACTGACTCTACCTCTGGAACAGTTCGAATGAGCTTGTTGGTTTGTTGTAGAAGTTCTCGTGCTTTACCAATAGAAATACCCGGATAAGTGGTTGGCATATACATAAGATCCCCCTCATCCAGAGGCGGTATAAATTCACTGCCCACCTTGGTTAATGGGTAATACGCGGATCCCATCAAAGCTATGGCTACCAGTATGGTGCTCTTTGGATAATTGAGACTGAGGTTGAGGAGCGGTTTATACAAACCTATCAAACCTCGGTTTACTGGGTTCTTATGCTCTGGAAGTATATTTCCTCGCACAAAGTAGCCCATCAAAACCGGTACAAGAGTGATTGCAAGGCCAGCGGCTGCTGCCATCGCGTAAGTCTTAGTGAAAGCCAAAGGGGAAAACATCTTGCCCTCTTGGCCTTCGAGAGCAAAAACCGGTACAAAACTTAAAGTGATGATCATCAGAGAGAAGAACAGTGGCGCACCTACCTCTTCCGCAGCCTTACCTATCACTTGCCAGCGGTTTTCATCGGTTAAAGACGTTCTCTCTACGTGTTTATGCACGTTTTCAATCATCACAATGGCGCCATCTACCATGGCACCTATCGCTATGGCAATTCCACCTAAAGACATGATATTGGCGTTAATTCCCTGCCAATACATGACTATAAATGCACTTAATATTCCCACAGGTAGGCTAAGAGCAATAACTAGAGAAGAGCGAATATGGAATAAGAACATGGCACACACTATTGCCACTACCAAAAACTCTTCAAGCAACTTTTGCCACAAATTTTCAACGGCGGTATCAATCAGGGTGGAGCGATCATAGGTTGGAACTATCTCTACTCCGTCTGGTAGGCTGTGTTTTAGCTCCTCCAATTTTTCTTTTACACGCTCTATCACCTCACTGGCGTTTTCGCCAAAGCGCATCACGACCACGCCACCAACGGCCTCGCCTTCCCCATTAAACTCGGAAATACCTCGTCGCATTTGAGGTCCTAAATTGATCTCGGCTATGTCACCAAGAAGCAAGGGAGTGCCTTGTGCGTTCACCTTTAGGGGCAGAGAAGCAATATCTTCTATGCTAGAAAGGTAGCCGGTTGTTCGAACCATGTGCTCAGCTTCAGCAACCTCAACCACAGACGCACCAGTTTCTTGGTTCCCCGCTGATATAGCCTGATTAACCTGCTGCAAGGTAAGGTCATAAGCGCGAAGTTTTGCAGGATCAATTTGGATTTGATACTGCTTCACCATCCCACCTACCGTGGCAATTTCAGATACACCCTCAACGGTTTGCAACTCAAACTTCAAAAACCAATCTTGAAGAGTCCTTAGCTCAGCAAGATCGTGTTGCCCTGTTTTATCCTGTAATACATAAGAGTAAATCCAACCTACCCCAGTGGCATCAGGCCCCAAAGTCGGCTTAGCATTCACTGGCAAATTAGGGGCGACTTGGCTCAAATATTCCAGTACGCGGGATCTTGCCCAGTACATATCAGTATCATCGTTGAAGATGATATAGACGTAGGAGTCACCGAAAAAAGAATAACCTCGAACGGTTTCTGCACCGGGCACTGCTAACATCGCTGTAGTCAAAGGATAAGTGACCTGATCTTCAACAACTTGCGGTGCTTGCCCTGGATAACTGGTTTTTATGATGACTTGGACATCAGATAGATCAGGAATGGCATCCACAGGCGTATTTTTAATACTGTATAAACCACCTAGAGTGAGAAATACAGTCAATACTAGAACCAGAAATCGGTTATGAATCGACCATCGTATAATTGCGTTGATCACTGCTAGTCCTCCTTCATTTTCAATTGAAGAAGAAGGTAATCATTACCCTGTTGCTGAACTAAAAACTCGACTTCTTGTCCTTCGCTATAGCCATTTAAATCGACTGACTCACCTGCGGTAAAGTTCATTTCACCAGCTTCCCAAGCAAGCGCCTCCGATGCTTTATGTTCGAGGGTGATCATCCCAAAATCAGCCATCAGCATAGTGATCTCTCCGCGCATCCATACCTCAGATACAGCGGCCACTTCACCGAGATTATAATCCACTATCTCGTACTGACCACCAGCGCCTTTTCGCATCTCAAACTCAATGCTCTGCCCTACCTGCATTGGGGCAACTTCAGCCTCGTCAGAAAGGTTAAAGTTCATGTTCATACTCGGCCAATCCCACTCTGGCACAGGTTCATGGTTGATGGTCAACATCCCATGAT
Organism: Vibrio comitans; assembly: GCA_024346835.1. Taxonomy (GTDB): domain Bacteria; phylum Pseudomonadota; class Gammaproteobacteria; order Enterobacterales; family Vibrionaceae; genus Vibrio; species Vibrio comitans. Next base: position 1,231,757 of record AP024867.1, on the reverse strand, counting down.
CTAGCATCACATCGGTGATTTCACCTTTGGTCCATACGCTTGGTTTCGGAGCTTCAACACCATTAATTCGAGAGAAGTCTGCGTTGATACTCGACTCAGAATCCAGCATAAAGTGAGCGGAGGTAACAATCTTATCTCCCTCTTCTAAACCCTGAAGGACCTCTATGCTATCCGTATCTTCACGCCCTAACTCAATACGTCCTGAACGATATTTCCCATTACCTTCAGCAAGTACCACTCGAGCCATACCGCCAGAGCGAATGACCGATGAACGCGGGATCACCAAGGCTTCGTCGTCACTGGTAGGTTGGATCGTTAAATTAGCAAACATATTCGGCTTCAGTCGTAGATCTGGATTATCAAACACCAATCTCACTCTCAAGGTTCTCGAGCTTGCATCGAGAATGGGGTAGATATAATCAAGTTCACCCAGCCAGTTTTCTCCTGGCAATGCGTCCAAAGTCATATGTGTTGGTGTGCCTTGCTTTAGCCAGTGCGATTCTCTCTCAAATACTTCAGCATCTACCCAAACTTTATCCAAAGGTCCTGCTGAAATGGCTGTGGTCGCAGGTGTCACATAGCTGCCTTCGCGAATGTTTAGGCTGGCAACAACACCATCTGATGGCGCTTTAATTGCCATATTTTGCACCGCTACACCACGCTTTCTCACGTAGTTAATTTGAGCTGAGTCCATACCCAAAGTACGTAATCTCTCAGTAGCGCCCTTAATCAAGCCCTTACGATTAGTTCTGTAAGCGTTCAGTAGCTCCTCTTGCGCTTTCACAAGGTCTGGTGAGTAGAGAGTGAACAGGACTTCACCCTTTTTGACACGCTGGCCAACCACATTAACGTTAAGGCGCTGAACCCACCCATTGACTCTGACATTAGTTTGCCATAGCTGACTTTCATCAAAGCCCACATACCCGACTGTATCTAATTGCGGACTCAATTTTTGTTTCACCACCAGTGTGGTTTTTACACCTAAATTGTTTTCTACCGCTGGGTCGATCTTCACGGTACCAGGCTTGTCTTTCTCACCAGATAAGTCCTCGGCATATACAGGAACTAAGTCCATGCCCATTGGGGATTTCCCTGGTTTATCCCTTTGATAATTTGGGTCCATAGGCGCTACCCAATATAGAGGCTCGTTACTAGAGCTTGCTTCACCCATATCCTTGTCATGAGACAGGTGAGTAACATAAGGGCCCACAATGCCTCCAATCACCCCACCGATGATCAGAGATAAAATAGCTAAAGTTGGCTTATTCATTTTTTGGACTCCTGAGAATTTGCCCCGTGAGACTGAGCTGTTGAATACGTTGGAGCACTGACCTGATAACCGTAGCCATTTATCAAGTAAGCGATGTCGGAGATTGTAAGATTGAGGTCGGTGATAAGGCGTTCATATTCTAAGTGCAACGATAAATCCTCAGCTTGCGCTTTGATCACCTGTTCAAACGCCAAAGTATTGTTGTCATAACCTCGATTAACAGCATCTACTCGCTCTTTGGAGCGAGGCAATAAGGCACCTTCATAGCGCTCGATTCGCTGTTCAAAGTTATCTTTTTCGACGATTAAGGTATTGAGCTTGGCATTTAATTGTTGAAGCAAAAGGTCTTTTTGAAGCCTTGAAGCGCCAAGCTTATGTTGAGCGGCATTGCTCACTCGGTCTTGTCGATTACCAGTAAATAAAGGGATATCCACTGTGACATAAGCGCTCAACAAGTCTGAAGCTGGTTCACCACGCATATTGTCAGCCTGACGATAAGCGTACATCACTTCGACACCAAACTGAGGCGCATACGCTTCCTCGCTGATATCTACCTCAATCTGGCTGGTTTTAATTTGGGTTTCTGACAGCTGCACCATAGGGTGCCCTTGCAACAGCGGGTAATGTTTAACCCCAGTAGAGCCCGACAACTTACTATCGACATTTGGCCAATTTAGGTTGTTTGCAGCCTGTAATTGATGCTGTTGCTGTAGCCACTCATCACCTAGCCACTCAGATAACTGGTATTGAATGCGCTGTTGGTTCTGAGTGTTTGCTTGGAGTTTGTCATCGAGCTTGCTCAAAGAAAGCTCAGCATCTAACAAATCTTGTGTATCAATGTTACCTAGAGAGTAATTACTCTCCATGTAGCGCAGCAGTTGAGCTTGGAGTTGATGATTTTCTTTGAGATTCTCCTGCATAAATTGCAGATAACCCAACTCTAACCACAAGGTTGTCATCGCCTTTGCAACCTCTAGCTCTCTTGCCCTTATTTGAAATTGAGCGCCTTCCGCTTGTTGATTGGATTTTTTTTGTTTGAGTGACTGACTAGCGCCTCGCTCAAACTGTTGCATTAACCCGACGGAGATATTGGTCATCGGGTCTTCGTCAAAGCGGAAGCTATCCACGGGCAATCCGCCGACCCCAAACTTAAGCTTGGGATCCATTAAGCTTGAACTAGCAATACCCTGCTCTTGCATTGCTCGAGACTGAGCGCTGAATTGCATCCGGTTTTTATCGGCGTCCAATGCTTGCTCAATAAGCCTATTTAGCTCACTGCTTGCACTTACCGAAGTACTGATTAGCAAGGCACCCAACAGAGAGCCCGCTATAGAATGTTTGATAAACATGAGAATTCCATTAACTGCAACGCGTGATTAAATGCACACGCATTAAAAGAACCGCATACTCAAATGCGATACCGTGTTAGATAATGAAATTAAGAGATCGGTGGCCTGTAGAGGGAGTTGGATACTCCTCTTTGAGGCTCATTTTGATAAGTATTGAATGGAGATAGGCTAGCAGAGTGAGTCGCTTCTCGCGCCTCAGAGCCACTAAAAGATAGCGGGTTCCCCCCTGCAGACTGGCAACAGGTATACCCACAATGTTCTTGTCCAAAGCAGTCAACCGACTTGTGGACTGTGTCGGAGGCCTTGAGGGGCGAACCACCAGAGGAATCACAATCTGTCATCATAGAATGATGTTCCATGCGAGTATCTTCCATAGGGTGCGCTTTTGAAAACGAGGTAGCACTAGCAAGCTGCACTGATAACGTAAATATCAGTGCTAGAAGAAGAGTTATCGATGTTCTCAACTTACTAGTAATCTTCATTGCTAATATACAAGGCCCACTACAAACGCAGATTTAAACCATTAACCCAGTCAAAGTCAATTAAATAAAGATAAAGCAAGCTCCTAAAGAGTTATTGCTCACACTAAGTATTCCTTAGAGCCAGAGACTTGAATATAAAACGACCGACTCTTGTGATTATAGCCGACGATGGCTCTAAACAGCATCTATTCGACGTTTTTTATCATCAACAAAAACAACAAGCTGGGCAAAACTTAAGTTCTATTTCACTCAAGATACTGGCTAATTTATCTTAAATGTCGCTTAAATCATGTTGCAACAATTCTGTTAGGTCATAGTCAGCTGCGACGCTCCGCTGAACACGAACTTATTAACAGCGTTATGGCATATCACGAACCGCTCTCACATAATTTTTAATGCGGATTACGTCCCCTTGTGGGCCGAAACCATTTGGGTAATCCTTAGCATCGCCTGCCTTAGGCTCAGCCCTTTGAGCACCCGCGCCATGGACATCGAGTAATCTTCGCTCGCTAGACCCTGGTTTCTTCATATAACCAAGGCATTCACCAAAGCAAAAATAAGCGGCTTGTGATTGAGAGTTACGACCCACTTTTTGATGGGTGGTTGAGCTCCAAAATGCAGGGTAGTTTTCGTTGCCCTGTTCGTCTTTGATAGCCGATATTGAAAATACAGAATCGATAGCAGCCGAGTCAGTGGCTTGAGGTGAACGACTATAATCAACGATAGTTTGCAGCTCTTTAATATCAGGTAAGCGCCAGTCGTTGTAGCCTAGGTATTCCTCTTTATTAAGTGTAGCTATCCAGTCTTTAGAATCAGACCAGTCCATCGCTGTTTGACTATCTTGTTTAGACCACATTAACTGCGTAGCTGCATCACTCACTGTGCCATTGTTGTTATCTATAAAGTGATTGTTACTGTAGTCCGAATTTCCACGAACCAAGCGAACGGTAAATTGATTGTCTTGTTTGGTACGAGGTTGGACTAACGGATAACCTTTGATGCGACCATCTGCGAAATTTACACCAAATACTGCCTTGTCTTTACCCATCACTTTGCCTGAGTAAATAGACGTAGAAAGGTATTGAGAATCAATAACGCGCTTGCCATTTGTACCGTATGCAAAATCGAAGGTACCTGTATCAATAAAAGGTTTAGAGCCCTCAGGAACGGTGTACATATCTCTATTACTAGCATCGACGCCGGTAAATAAGATCAATGAATACAACTCTTTGATGTTCGGTAGACGCCAATCATTATATCCGCCGAGTTCTGCAGATTTTGCATATTGAACGGCTTCATCATAACTCATCACCTGATAACCTTTCTGCCACATTAACCCTGTGACCTCATCGGTAATGGTGTCGTTGTTGTTATCTTTATATTGGCCGTGCTCTATGGATACTACAGGGTAGTTGTGAGTGCTGGATGCGCTGGCAACTGTCATCACCATAGAGCAGCACACTGTAGATATCGCGATATTTCGCAGGAGATAAGACATAAACATCCTTGTTACGATTCTGCATTAGATGATAATCATAACAATCGGAGTTCAAAAAGTTACTCTCTTTACCTGAATTTACGGAGCATACATAGAAGCAAAGTTTTGAATATTTATATTCATTTCTGAAGTAACTTTCCCTACCTAAATTTGGATTCTTTGATTCCTTTATCCCAAAGCACACTTCTACACATGTAATCGAGGCTGGATTAAATGTTCAACCTTTAGGCTATGAGAAGATTCGCACACTTGAAAAACAAAAACGGCAGAGCCAATGCCCTGCCGTTTAAAAAGAAATATTTAACGCTAAGTTCTATAGAGAACCTTCACTACGTGCCAGCCAAACTTAGTTTTGACTAGATGCGGCACCAAGGTTTCACCACTAAAACAGATCTTATCAAACTGAGGAACCATCTGGCCTTTTTTAAACTCACCAAGATCACCACCTTTCTTGCCTGATGGGCAATTAGAGTATTTGCGCGCAAGGGTTTGAAACTTAGCGCCCTTCTTTAGCTGTTTGATGATATCTTCAGCTTGGTCTTTATGTTTAACCAAGATGTGTAGTGCGTGCGCAGTGCGTGCCATGGTGGAATCTCTATAGTTCAATTTGGACGCATTATACAAAATATCGAGAGACTTGTTAGCCCCTTGTTCGCCAATGACATCATTAGTAGTTATAACGATAATCTTGGGAACACTCGATCAAAAACGCTGAGCAAATGGCTCAGCGTTTAATTAAATCAAGATTATTTAGCTAATTGAATAATGGTGCGACCAAATAACCATTCAAGTTCTTTCTCGCTATCTTCGCCATACAATTCTTTTAGCAAAACGAACAGTCTATCGATGCCCTGCTTCGCAAACTCTTGCGCACTATCAGAGGTAACAATATGATGGAACATCAAGCGCAATATCGCCAAGAACTGCGGTTTTTCAAGAGAACTCATCCAGCTTTTTGAAAACCCTTGCAAGCCCGACTCTAAATTCAAATGCTCTAAAAATAATTTGTAAATTCGACCATCTAACGCGGTTGTAAAGTCAGTTTTCTTCGGAAAGTGATGGCTAATACCTGTGCGAGATACACCAGTCGCATGACTCAATGTGGTATATGACATCTTGTCATAACCAACGGTCAATAATTGCTCAACGACTGCATCCATGATCTTATTGATGGTGATTTCTGTATCTTCTCTACTGCGTTTTGGCATTACACCGACCTTTGTGAATTGACTTATCTTGAATAAGTTAATACTCATATAGTTGTAACCTAGATTCAATATACGGAACCTTATTCTGACAATCTAATGACATAACTTAGTAACCAGTTTCAATTCCTGTAATTAATAGTTACACGTCTATGAATTTTTGTAGATGTCGCTCACATAGCTATGTAAACTGAAGCAAATCGTTTTAGGAGAATGGCTATGTCAAAACTAATAAAAGAACCTGAAGTGTGTGAAGCGTGTGGCGTTGCAGGCGAGATGGGATTTGTCATCAATGTTGGTGATGAAGTTTCAGAAGTATCGCTTTTTGCGTCAACGAAAGAAGCAGTAGAAGCTGAATTTGCTAAGTACCTTGAGCTTGCAAAACAAGTGAACAGTGCGGTTGAGCATGAAATCAAGATTGAAGAAAAAGAGCAATTTGAACTTCACGCTAAACTTAAGTTTGAAGTAAGTGCGGAAAAACTGATCTACGATCTCAAGAGCCGTACTCTTTCTCGATAGATTCTTTCAAAGATCAAAAAGGTCGAACTAAGTTCGACCTTTTTTTATTCTTACACTATCAAACTAGTCTTATGCGACCTGCTCAGATTTATCTTTCGATAAGTTTCTTACTGGGTTTGCATAGCCATCAATAAGGTATGCTTTAGCGCCTTCCTCTAGTTGAGCCAATTTCGCCTCAAGCTTGTCTCGTGTTACTTGGTCGATACTACTGTCCTCAACACCCGCAGCAAGCAGATTGATTGGGAACAGTTTGTAGTTGTCGTGAATTTGGCGATCGATCTCATTGGCCAGTGCATCGGCATTATCAATATCGCTATCTATCACATCACCAAAGCTCACGTTAATGCGACCTTTGTATCCCGTGATCCCTTTAACAATGCTATCAATGTCCTCAAATTCTGATTTTTTGTATTCACCCTTTGTGGCTTTTTGATGCAGTTCATTAGCTTTTGCAATGTCACACGGGTCAATCTCATAAGAGATAGCAACGGGTACAATTTTAAGAGTTTTAACGTATTCTGAGAAGGATAGCTTGCGCTTGCGTCCCTCTAATTGAATCATCTTAATAATTGCCGGATCAGTGAAATCATTACCATCTTTAGCGCGCCCTTCTTTTTGTGCGATCCAGATAGAGTTTCCTGTTTCCAATGAGTGCTTAATGTAAGAAGACAAAAGCCCCAGTACCTTCATCATTTCACGTGGTGCTTTTGCTGAGCGCTTAACAATGAAGCTCTTATTGATCTTCATTAGCTCTGTCGCACACGGCTTACTCAATAGATTGTCACCAATCGCAATACGCATGGTCTGATGCTTGGTATGGTGCAGACCATAGTTCACCAATGCTGGATCCATCGCAATATCACGGTGGTTCGAGATAAATAAATACGGCGTATTTTGGTCAAGCTTATCTAGCCCTTCAAAGGTGACATCATCGGTCGTGCTATCAAGCGCTTTCTTAAGGTATTTTTCGACTTCCACTTGCACAGCGTCGATGGAGTTGAGTTTTCCCCAACGATTTTTTAGATACAGCTTCACCAAAGGAGACATGAGTGCCTGAAACCACTTCGCGTGATTGCTGAACTTTTGGTTCAATATTGCTGAGATAAATTCTTCGTCGTTAATCAATCGCTGGATTGCTGGAGCAATCTCTTCATCGTTGTAAGGGCGAATCTCTTGGTAAATATCGTTCTCGGTAGACATATTCTTCTTCATTCTCTAAAAATCACGCCGATTTTACGCACTTACGCGACAATTTACAGCTAGATCATTGATGATTTTGTAAGGTCAGACCATATAACCATACCATCTTGTCGGTTTTATTACTTTATTAGGGCTCCAGAAAGCGCTAACCTAATGAAAACCCTGCTCAACAGATGCTGAACGACATGCATTACGCTATACAATTTGAAGATAAACAGTTCGAATACCTATCTCTTACCTCAAGAAAACCCACACTAAAGCACCAACTCATTTACGTTGTTGAAGGCTTAGTCAGCGTTAGATTAGGTAAAATTGAATACGCTATCGCCGCTGGAGATACCTTTTGGCTTCCTGCTAACTGCTTATCAGCGTTGAGCTACTTTCCTAATAGCCGCTGTAAGGTCGTAGAAGCGTCACAACGCTTAAGCAAACCCTTTCCGCATCAAGCAGGCTACGTGAAGCCCAACTCTCTGGTGTTATCGCTACTAGATAAATTGTCTGAGGTATCGAGTCTTTCTGAGCATCAGCAGGTTTTGCTGACTGCCTTGCAGTACGAACTGCTAGAAATGCACCCTAACCTGCAAACCACCGCACTAAGTCATAAATTGAGTCAGTGGGACAGCGCTGGTAAAGACCTATCCGCTGAATACCAGATGGTTATGAGAATCAAAGAAGCAGAGAAATTGCGACTATCGGGTAAAAAAGACACTGATATTGCTAAAGCTTTGTTTGCAGGGAACGAACAAGGATACAAAATGGCTCGACTGGCGGTGCTCGGCGAAACGCTTCACCGTTAATAAACTAAAAAGCGCCTTCGATAGGCGCTTTAAAAATCTCTCTAGAATGGCACTTCCACTTGTACGTGGAAAACATCTTCGTGACGTTCATGCCATTGATAATCGAGTCGAACTCGTGGCTCGTTTTTCTCACCGATACCCACACTTAGTTGAACACCGTGCGTTTTGATCCACTCTTCATAAGAGAGTTCATCATCGTTAGTGGTCATTTCATGTGGACGAAAAACGCCCAAACCAAAGAAGCTCTGACTGACCTGCTGAGTTAACAACGGGTCATCTACATTGTCCATCATCCAATCAGACCAGTAGCCCAAGGTTGATGGTTCTTCTTTGATATTGGTTGAAACTAATAAATCATCAACCAATTCGTCAACGGTCTCGATTAGGTTTTCACAAAGGGTAAGCGTAGAGTCAACAAGGACGAGAGAGCGGGTAGGATCGCGATCTGACACACAGGCTTCAGAAGTTCCTGCCATAAAAGTGCCACATACTAGTGCTAGTGTTGTATGTAATCGCGTCACTGCGTTATCAATCCTTGTAAAAAATAGTTTCTGTCATCGCAACGTTAAATATTGCGGTATAACTCCTCATTTTGCAATATTTTGACAACATTTTTACTTGTTAAGTGTTTGATTTCTTGACCTTGTGCAAGCTTTTCTCGTATTTCTGTACTACGAATAGCCACTGTTTCCGGGCAAGCAAGCACATTCCAACGCTTCATTATTTCATCCGCTTTATAAAATTTTGCGAAACTAAACAGGTTGTCCGGCCCCATAACAAAGGTTAACTCAGCTTGCGGATTCTCTTGCTGTATCGCGCTTAACACCTGAAAAGTGGTAACCCCACCCTGCTCTGAGTCTAACCCTTCCTCAATACGTGACAGGGCGACGTTGTTACAGGGAATATCTCCAATGAAAGCCTCTATCATGGAACATCGGACTGAATAATCGAGCATTTGCTTACCCCACGCATGGGCAATACTAGGCACCAATAGCACTTGGTCAAAATGCGCTAAACGCTCAATCACACTCAAATGACCAAAGCTTGGTGGATTAAAGGCACTACCAAATACCGCTATTTTTTTCATGATCGCGTTTCTCTAAGGGTTTGGAAATTGAGACAAAGTTGAATTTGCAATATGATACCAAAAGTTGCCTTTCGATATTTAGGACATTTAGCTCATGGAACAAGAAATTCGCCAAGAGATGCGCGTACTGCCAAGCATCGACGTTGACTTTGAGATTGAACGACGCGTTAACTTTATCAAACGTAAATTGCTGGAATCAGGATGCAAATCTGTCGTTCTCGGCATCAGTGGCGGCGTTGACTCCACTACCTGTGGTCGTCTAGCCCAGCTTGCTGTTGATCAGCTCAACCAAGAAACCAACGACAACTACCAATTTATCGCCGTTCGCCTGCCTTATGGCACTCAAAAAGATGAAGATGAAGCTCAACTCGCGCTCTCTTTCATCAAACCGACACACTCAGTATCGGTTAATATTGCCGACGGCGTAGATGGTTTACACGCAGCTACGGGCGTAGCGCTTCAAGGAACAGGTCTAATGCCAGACTCGGCTGAGAAGATCGATTTCGTAAAAGGTAACGTGAAAGCACGTGCTCGCATGATCGCTCAGTACCAAATCGCGGGATACGTTGGCGGCCTAGTGCTAGGCACTGACCACTCAGCTGAAAACATCACAGGTTTCTACACTAAATTTGGTGATGGTGCTTGTGACCTAGCCCCTCTGTTTGGTTTAAGTAAGCGTCAAGTTCGCCAATTAGCTAATACTTTAGGCGCACCTGAGTTGCTCGTCACTAAGACCCCAACCGCTGATCTAGAAGAGCTAGACCCGCAAAAAGCCGATGAAGATGCACTAAGCGTAAGCTACGATGACATCGATAACTTCTTGGAAGGTAAGCCTTTAGCTGAAGAAGCAAAACAAACGCTTATTGATATTTACAAACGCACACAGCACAAACGCGACCCAATCCCGACGATCTACGATTGATAGCACATACTACAAAAGAAAAAGGCACCGCAAGGTGCCTTTATTGATCATGCATCGGCGTCACGATACAACACAGGAGAACGGGTTTCTAACACACGTACCTCATCCCCGACCTCAATAACCCCTTCGTTCAGGGCAACAAGGTTCATACCAAAGTAGATTGCACCTTTTTCATCAGCGCGGAATCGAGATAATGTCGCGGTAGGCTCTTTTTCGGCCATTTTTTCACCCGTGACTGGATCTATAGAGGTGAGAATGCAGCGCTGACACGTTGAGCCAACCTGAAACTCAACCTCGCCAATAGCAATACGCTCCCAACCGTCTTCTGCAAACGGTTCGACACCGTCTACCACGATGTTGGTTCTAAATTGGGACATGGTTTGTGGATGTGAGGCGCGGCGGTTAAGTTCATCCAGTGAACCTTGAGAAATGACCAATAGCGGATAGGCATCGGCAAAGCTCACTTTTGTTCCTAGCTTTTCTCGGAAGCGATTCGATTCTTCACCACAAAACAGCAGTTGCGCATCGCGACCAATTACTTCGGTGAACCAAGCATTCGCTTTCTCTGTAGTGGTATAAGCAAAGAAGCGGTCACTCCAAATTTTGCATTCGAATTCATCACGGTCAAATTCTTCAATTGCAAGGTGCAAATTCTTGGCACCAGGAGCGCTCAATACAATGCCATTTTCGACCAAGGTACTCTTGATGGTCACCATCTTGGGAAATTTACGCGCCGTCATCATTCGACCTGCAAGATCTGTGACCACGAAGCGACGATCAAAACTGATTCCTTCTAATCCAACCCAGGCTCTAGATTGGGCAATGCCCGATGTTGATTTCACAGGAAATATACTAATGCCCGCTAATTTTGCCTTATCCTTCACTTTATACCCCTAACAGTCTCATTGTTAATGCAATCCGTCTGCATTTTCGCTATTATGCGCCCGCATTCAAGTAACCGTTTGCGTGGCATGAATACCATACCACAAGCTCGGTTTCTTCTAACACCTTTAGGAATATTTTGGCGGGAGCAAAACGATGACCAACTTAACTATTACACGTCCTGATGACTGGCATGTTCACCTTCGTGATGGCGATGTACTAAAAGATACCGTGCGCGACATTAGCCGCTACAATGGTCGTGCCTTGGTTATGCCAAATACCATTCCACCAACAATCAATACTGCGCAAGCAATTGCTTACCAAGCTCGTATCAACGAGCACAATCATAGCGATACCTTCCAGCCTTTGATGTCTCTTTACCTGACAGACAACACGACTAAAGAAGACATCCAAGAAGCAAAAGCTTCTGGTCAAGTGGTTGCATGTAAGCTTTACCCTGCTGGTGCCACAACGAACTCAGACTCTGGCGTTACAGACGCGAAAAAGATTTACCCTGTTCTAGAAGAAATGGAGAAGCAAGGCATTCTGCTTCTTATCCATGGCGAGGTAACTACGCACGATGTTGATATCTTCGACCGTGAAAAAGAGTTCCTAGATACCGTACTAGCGCCTATCGTTAATGACTTCCCTAACCTGAAGATTGTTCTAGAGCACATCACAACAGCCGATGCAGTCGAGTTTGTGAAAAACGCCAACGACAACGTAGCGGCAACGATTACAGCGCATCACTTGATGTACAACCGTAACCACATGCTGGTTGGTGGTATCCGTCCACACTTTTACTGTCTGCCAATCCTAAAGCGCAATACGCATCAAAAAGCGCTAGTTGAAGCTGCAACAAGCGGAAACAAGAAGTTTTTCATCGGTACTGACTCTGCACCTCATGCAAAAGGCCGTAAAGAAACAGCATGTGGCTGTGCAGGCTCTTACACCGCGCACGCAGCGCTTGAGCTTTACGCTGAGGTATTTGAAGCTGAAGGTAAGATTAAGAACCTAGAAGCATTTGCTAGCCACAACGGCCCAGACTTCTACAACCTACCGCGCAACAGCGATACTGTGACTCTAACTAAAACTGAATGGCCTGTAGCAGAAACCATGCCGTTTGGTGACGACATCGTTGTGCCTATCAAAGGTGGCGAAATGATGACTTGGAAAGTCGAGGCTTAATCTCCTCTTTCCGTACTAATTTGAAATAGGGTTGCGTCAATTGGATTGAAGCGACCCTATTTTTTTGACTAGCTAATTAAGCGCTAATCATCTTCATCATGAAGATCACTCCACATTTGCGCACACTTAATGGCGCGCTTCCAGCCAGCATAACGCTTATTTCTTTTTTCACTGTCACATACTGGATTGTATCGAGTTTCAATCTTAGATCTCGCCTCAAGCTCAGACAGATCTTTCCAATACCCTACTGCAAGCCCTGCTAAAAATGCGGCACCTAATGCGGTGACCTCAGTAATTTTCGGTCTTTGTACCTCACAATCTAAAATGTCCGATTGAAACTGCATCAAGAAGTTGTTTTTTGAAGCCCCACCATCAACGCGAAGTTCATGCATTTTAATATTGGCGTCAGCTTGCATCGCCTGTATTACATCGCAGGCTTGATAGGCAATACTTTCTAATGTTGCCCTTACTATATGTTCAGCACTGGTACCGCGAGTTAAGCCCACCATAGTCCCTCGCGCATATGGATCCCAATAGGGTGCTCCGAGACCAGTAAATGCAGGTACCACATAAACGCCATCGGAGGAGTCCACTTTATTGGCAAAATACTCAGAGTCTTTTGATTCGTTTAGCAGCCTGAGTTCATCTCTAAGCCACTGTACCGAAGCACCCGCCATAAACACAGCGCCTTCCAATGCATAACAAGGTTCCCCTTTTGCATTGCATGCAAGCGTGGTAAGCAAACCATGTTTTGACGTTACTTTGGTTTGGCCAGTATTCATCAAAAGAAAGCACCCCGTGCCATAGGTATTTTTCGCTTGCCCTGGATCAACGCTACAATGGCCAAAAAGTGCGGCTTGCTGATCACCTGCGATGCCCGCCACCGGGATCTTCAATCCTCCATCTTCGCCAATACAGGTCTCACCGAATAGGCCCGAAGAAGGTTTTACCTCAGGTAGCATGGATCTAGGAATATCCAACAACTCTAAAATTTTCTCATCCCACTCGAGATTGTTGATGTTAAACATCATGGTACGTGAGGCGTTGGTATGATCGGTTGCGTGTACCTTGCCGTGAGTCAACTTCCATAGTAGCCAAGTGTCGACTGTCCCAAACAGCAGTTTCCCCTTATCTGCAAGGTCTCTCGCTCCAGGGACGTTATCTAGAATCCATTTTATCTTGGTCGCAGAAAAGTAAGGGTCTAATACTAAGCCGGTCGCTTTTTGTATGTACTCCTCCCAGCCTTGCCCTTTAAGTTGTTCACACATTTGGCTCGTTCGGCGGCATTGCCAAACAATAGCGTTATAAACGGGTTTACCTGTTTCTTTATTCCAGACTACGGTGGTTTCACGCTGGTTGGTAATACCAATCGCAGCCACTTGTTCCGCTTTGATAGAAAGCTTATCGAGAACATCAATGAGAGTAGAGCGCTGTGATGAATAGATTTCTAGAGGGTCATGCTCTACCCAACCCGCTTCTGGGTAATACTGAGTAAACTCACGTTGAGAGGTGGCTATGATATTTGCTTGAGCATCAAAGACTACTGCTCTTGAGCTAGTAGTGCCTTGGTCGAGGGCAACAATGTAAGAGCCTGTGGCCATGGGTATTCCTATCAGTACTAATTGTGTGGAATCAAATTAACTATAGATAGGTTGGCACAAAAAAAGAAATGTTGGTGTGATTCATATTAGAAATCTAAAGAAAACACATACTCCTTATTTATCAATACTTTATTTAAAATTAAAACAGAAAGCACGCAGTCATTTGTAGCCTTCCATGTTTCAATAGTGAGTTCACTTTTAATTCCAATAACTAGTACAAAATGAACCAGCAGCTCACTAGGAGCTACTGTTTCCTTCGAAACTGGAGTGTAATTGGTACACCTATCCGTCTTTATTGATCACTTTGTTAGCCTGGTCTTAATTCAACATTAAGTTAAGGAATCGATATGCGCTATCAGTGCTGATGCAATCCCAAACCATTGGTATTGAGTTGACCTGATGACATCAAATACTGCACAAAGGTATCTCTTTCCATGTCCATAGCATCTGAAAAATCAATACTTTGATAACTATCCCACTCGGATAACTTCTGACTAATGTTCGATGAAGAGTCGAACTCCGTGAGTTGCAAAGTTAACCTTTGATACTGTTTACGAATACTATAGCGGTATGGAATCGACTGCGATTTCAGCCAGTCAATTTCCACTTCAAACTCTCCGATTGTTCCTTGATATACTTCTACTTCCCCAAACTCAGAGTCCTTCAACTCCTTCAAGTTGAGACTTTGTAACCAAACAGAAGGAATGACTTCCGATACCTGCTCCCAACTGCTAGCAAGGCTTAACGCTCTGAGATCTCCTCGATTGTAATAAAGGCTTTTTCTGTGGCTAGGGAAATGTCGATAAAAGACATGCCTGCCATCTTTTCTTTGTACCCAATGCTCAATGATATTCTGTTCGGGTACTTCTCTCACTACATGGCCTTCGAAAATTGAGAATATCAGCTCAGAACGATTCACTTGAAAGCCCAACTGATCTCTAATCTCATATTTTGCAGAAAGATTTGGCGTATGCAATTCAGCGCAAACACTGAATGAAAGAAAAAGGAATAAAGTAATAAGATATTGCACGGTAATTTCCAAGGAAGACTGTTTGAAAAAGTCCGGAGCCTAAGCTCCGGAACTATTTATTGTTTCAGAGCGATTTCAGCATTCTCTATAAGATTGCCGGCTCTTTCCATTATGTTGAAGATAGTATTTTGCTCTAGTACGCCACGCACTTGTTCCGCACCCGGACCTGTAGCCCAAATACCCACATCTTCCCCTGCGTGAGTTTCTACAAACATTGGAACGGTCGCTTGTTGAAGATACTTATCTGCAGTCACATCCTCTTGAGTACCTGGATGTTTTCTGCCATTTTCGTCAAATGTACCTTTGCTACCTACAAGGGGTATATCTAATCCTTTGCCGCCATTGATACTGTTCGCGTAATGAACAGAGGTAAATGGATAACCATCGTCCGCCAATACCAGTTCATCATTAACGTCATGGACTAAGCCCAGGATATGGTTGCCACGTTTAGGTTGACCGCCTAAGGTAAACGTATGTGAGTGGTCCGCTGTAACGATAATTAGGGTTTCATCCGCTTGGCTTTCCGTCATTTCAATGGCTTTCTCTACTGCTTTGGTAAATGCCATGAAGTCGTAGAGGGAGTTTTTAGTGCTGCCGAAGTGGTGTCCATGGTCAATACGTCCACCTTCTACCATTAAGAAGAAGCCTTCCTCGGTATTCTTTTGCAGAACTTTAAGCGCCGCTTCAGTCATGTCCGACAGTGACGGCTCTTCTGTATCCTCTTCTCGATGCAGGTCAAATGCATGATAGTCACCACTAAATAGCCCTAACAAACTATCAGTTTTAGTGAAATCAATCCCTGCCAGTTCGTTCTTGTTTTCAATAAATTGACCAGTTGGATTGTTCTCCAACCAAAGAGCCGTTAAATCTTCATCTTCACGCTTTCCTTCTGGAAATAGGCCGCCTTCATTCTCAATAAAGTAATTGAGCCCACCGCCTAATATTACATCCATACCAGATGGCAGTTCTGTTTGAATACCTGCAAAACCCTCTGAGTATTTGCTTTGATAATTAATCAGCTGTTTTGCGAGATCATCACCACAGATATTGTCAGCAGCAGTATCATATTCCCAATTTCGATTTGGCACAGCGCCATAGGTCCCTGCTGGTGTTGCATGAGTCACAGTAGTGGTCGTTACTACGCCAGTGGATTTGCCAGCCATTTTTGCAAGATCAAGGGCGGTAACAAGTTGGTTATTCTGATAATCGTCACAGTAATCATCACCTCCAACATAATGAACCTCCTCATCCATGCCCAATACAGCTTGACGGTTTTTTACCCCCGTCATCATTGCTGTCATCGTTCCAGCAGAGTCAGGAGTTTGAGCATCTGCATTGTAGGTTTTGGAAAAAGCAGTATGCGGGAATGTTTCAAAGATAACTTTATGGTCTTCACCAAGCCCTCCTTGTACTTGACCCTCTAAAATACGACCCGCGGTAACCGTTGAGATTCCCATTCCGTCACCAACAAATAGGATGATGTTTTTGGCTTTACCTAGTTGAGAGTTTTGTGCAGTTTCCATTTCTGTATGGATATTAGAAATGCGCTCAGCTTCTGGTGTAAACCAAGAATTTACCTTTGCTGTATCAGATACAACTGGCTCTCCAAGGGTCCAACCGTAATCAGGACCATCTCCCTTCCCATCATCAGGAGAGTTGGAGGAATTAGACGATTTACAACCTGCTAGAATTAGTGCAGAAGTCATGGCCAAAGCAAGAGTTTTATATTTCATAGTGTTGCCCTTAATTGGATCTATATTGTTGTGCACCAAGCTCTGCAGCTTGATTAATCGCGTGGAAGATTGATTGTTGCTCTGAGGTACCGCGCACGAGATAACTTCTTGGGCCGGTCGCAAAAACAGGGACGTCTTCGCCTGCCGAAGTGGATTCTTGGAGTGGTACCGTTGCTTGCTGTTGATAGTCAAGCGCTTCAGTATCGGAAAACTCTGGGTTTAAACGATCGCCATTTTCATCTCTAGAAACAAAAGCTCCTGGACCATTAGCATAACCAAGCGTGGTATATCCTGGACCATCAATAGTGTCGACGATCCCATCTAACCCTTGCCCATCATAGCTTTCAGAAATGCCTAAAATAGGATTGCCTCGTTGAGGATAGCCTGCAAAAGAAAGCGTATAAGAATGATCTGCAGCTACAACCACAAGAGTGTCTTCGAGAATGCCATGGTCAGACAGATAAGTAATTGTGCTCTGAACGGCATCACCTAAAGCTATAGTCTCAGTTAGAGCCCTAGCCGCTGTTCCTGTTTGATGCCCATGCGCAATGCGACTAGCGGAAACGCTTAACAAGAAACCATTATCTTGGCTACGTTCGTTATTAGCCAACAACTCTAGCGCCGCCTCAGTCATCTCTGACAATGTAGGTTCGAGACTCGTGTCCTTATCAAACTCATAATTTAAGTGGCTTTCGTTGAACAACCCAAGTATGCGATCTGAATTAGAAAAGTCCGTATCTAGGAATGCTTGCTTCGAGTCTATATAAGCTGCATCTTCGCCAAATCGCTCTACCCAATCTTTGGTTAAATCGGTATTAGCTCGAACACCACCTTGTGGTTTTGGTAAGAACTCTCGACTACCACCGCCTAAAACAACGTTGATAGGTGCAGCTTCATGAACTAACTGATAAGCAATGTCTGAAACTTTACCATTGCACTCTCCTGACACCGCAGACTCCCAATCGCGGTTAGAAGTGTGTGCGTAAAGAGGTGCAGCGCTAGCATGAGTCACACGACCAGTAGAGACCAAACCTGTCGCCATTCCTTTGTGCGTGGCTAACTCGATAAGTGTGTGCAACTGTTCATTATCGATATCACAATCACCACGTTCGACGTTATCGGTTAAACCCATAACTCCAGCTTTAGTCTTAACACCAGTGGTCATGGCAGTCATGCTCGCTGCAGTATCTGCGATTTGTTGGTTGGTGTTGTAAGTTTTTAAAAGGCCAGTGTCGGAAAATCGTTCGAAAGAAAGAATATTTTCTTCACCATGATCGCCGCGCAGTTGTCCCTCATGAATTCGAGCAGCCGTTAGTGTCGTCGGCCCCATTCCATTGGCAAAAAATACAACGACATTTTTAGCAGCGTACGTTGGAGACTGCACTAATTGTTGATCGAGTTGTTGTTCGGCACTTTGATACCAATCGCTATTAACTTGATTGTCCGGCAACAAGGATGCACTAACCGTGGTAGCGGCTAATGCAAGCGAAATAGAGAGGGTGAGCCCCTTGATTTTTAGCATTTCTATAACCTTAGATGTTGTTGATTATGTACGCTCTAAACAACTTGAGCGATGCGCATAATCTAGAAATGCTGGATGTCAGATATGTGAAATAGTCCTCTCACTACTTCATTGAGATATCTCTCTTTGCTCTAAAAAAACCTAAATCATGGCCTAAACGAAATAGATGAAGAGGCTAGCTTAAGTTGATAACGAGACCTTGCATCTCGAGCGTCTCGTTGAGAATCAAATAGGTAGGCTTGTGCGAGTTCACCAAGCTCGTCTATGAGAATCTCTTTCACTTTGTTTCGATTGAGATCTAAGCTCTTTGCCTTTAAACCATGTTTTTTCAATTCTTCTATGGTTCTATCTGTACCGTTATATCGATGCATGATATCGGCCAATTGGGCGCCAGCTATTGTGTCAGGACGCATCTTAGAGGGGTTGATATAAGGCTCATCGCCCATCTGTTTTCGCTTGGCATACCAGTAATAATAAAACAAAGGTGTTTTCGCCATAGGTATTTCTATTCCTTTCACAAATAGCCTACGATTCTTTAGATCAAACTCTAAGCTGTCTTCTCGCTGACTGATTTGAAGGGCTATCTCGAAGGAGTCATACCTTCCATAAGCTAGTTCAAACCACGCTAATTGGTTAGGATCCATCTTGGATAGTTGCTGCTTAAGTTCTTTACTTAAACTATCAGGCTTAACATTCATGAGTTTTTCCTCACAAGAGGTAACCGACGGTAAAAGGCAAGTCGCTCGCCAAATTAACCCAATAGATGTTGCCGAAAATAAGAAATAACAGAATAAAGTTTTAGCTTGAAATTGGTGCAAAAAGACGAAATGAAAGCCGATGTCTATATTATCCAAAGTAAAAACTAGATTGTAATGACGCCCTGAAATTGCAGGGTAGTCAATCGCCTCAACGACGACAATACTTTGTGTAATAACACCGATTAACCAAGCTGTATGCTCGAACACCAGTGGGTCTTGCTCCAATGAATTTCGGATATGGAATAGTAAGTCGGAAACACTTTGGTACGACTTAGAAATCAAGACAAGATCATTGGAATAAGTAGCTAATTGCTCAATAATCTGCGTCTCAACGCTTTGGGAAGAAAAATAGCCTATTAGAAAGACAATCAATAATGAAGCAAGTAATCCCAAAGCAAACGGAGTGAAGGCACTACTGTTTGGTCGAATCATAACTTCTCATTTCTCTTAACTGCTGTTTTAACATGGCATTGAGCCTATAAGCGACCCCCGCAGGAACTGACCTATGTACATACCAAGAACCTAATAACGCACGATCATTGATAAGCTGCGTATGCTCATAGTTCTCAATTGAATTAAGAGAAGCAAAAGGCATTATTGTAATGTCGCCCCTATCAAAAGCTTGCTGCATTGTTCCTCGATTACTGAAGAGTTGAATGTCTAAAGTTTTAGGATCGAGCCCCAAGTGAAGCAGATAACTAACTGGCTCTAGATACCCTGATTGACTTTTTTCATCATTGAGCAAGCCAATAGAAACTGTCTGAAACAGAGAAGGACTTATGGGTTGTGAACTCACCCAATAAATATAGTAAGTGGGAAGCGTTAATAACTCTGTGTAAAAGCTTTGAAAGCCCGGTAAAGCGCTGCTCATCAAATAATCACGTGAGAATACCAGCGAGAAAGGCTCGGTAGATAAGTGATTTGCGCTAATATTGCTTCTTGGTAAGTGACTCGTAACAACCTGCGAGTATTGACTATCAATAAGCAATACATCACATAAATAGGCGTTAAAACGTTCTGTATCCATAGCTACAGGAGTATAAATTTGAAACACCCTAGTCCCGGTAGGCTGTGAGACATCACATTTATAATTAAACCGATGCTCAAGTGGTACGGAAGAGACTGTATGCTGGGACGAAAAGTAGATCAGAACCCCCACTAAAGTAAAAATCAGTAAGGAAAAAATGCTGTAACGATAGTAATGCTGACGTTTCACTATGACTCCTAAAAAGCGAGCCAAAGATAGTATGATCCAATCATTGCATGCGTATGACACTGTTTCCTATTGAGAGCACCTAATGAAGGCAAACCCACCGCTTAATGCACCAAAATTGATCGTATGCACTAAATAGCTATTCATAATGGTGCATTACTTGAATTTCACCCATCAAAAGCTATAACAAACAAAGGCTTGTAATGTGGCTTGGTTATTGCACATTAATAGCATCCCCATAAAAATAACAAGGAAGTGTCGCAATGCAAGATACATTAACCGTCATTTTGGCTGGTGGAATGGGCTCCCGCCTCGCACCGTTGACTCAAGATAGGGCAAAACCGGCTGTGCCCTTTGGTGGAAAATATCGAATCATCGATTTCACCCTGAGCAACTGTCTGCACTCGGGACTCCGCCGCCTTCTGGTTCTCACCCAGTACAAATCTCATTCGCTACAAAAACATTTGCGCGATGGATGGTCGATATTTAATCCAGAACTTGGAGAGTACATCACCGCCGTCCCCCCACAAATGCGCAAGGGCGAGACTTGGTACGAAGGCACCGCTGATGCTATCTACCAAAATCTATGGCTGCTTTCCCGAAGCGAAGCGAAACATGTTGTCGTGCTGTCTGGCGACCACATCTATCGTATGGACTACAAACCCATGCTCAAGCAACACAAAGAAACGGGTGCGGCGCTTACTATCGCTTGTATGGAAGTGCCTGTAGAAGAAGCCAGTGCCTTTGGTGTCATGGATACCGCTCCTAACAAGCAAATCATCTCCTTTTTAGAAAAGCCAGCCGATCCCCCTACTTTGGCTGATGACCCTACGAAAAGTTTGGCTTCTATGGGAATCTACATCTTTAGCATGGACGCGCTCGTAGAAGCGCTAGAGCAAGACGCTGCCATTGATGCCTCTAGCCATGACTTTGGTCACGATATCATTCCGAAGCTTATCGATACCGAGGGCGTCTATGCATATCGCTTTGGTTCTGAAGAAGGACGTGTTTCTCAAGATGCGTACTGGAGAGATGTGGGTACAATCGACTCTTTCTATCAAGCCAATATGGATTTACTGGATCCCGTTCCACCTATCGACTTGTATCAAGATGACTGGGGAATTCGTTCGTACGAGCGTCAGCGTCCACCATCAAGAACCGTACCTTCAGTTACAGGTAATCAAGGTATCTCCATTAACTCTATTGTGGCAAATGGCGTGGTGATCAGTGGTGGTTCCGTTCAGCGTTCTATTCTGTCGTCAAATGTAAAAGTGGGTGATGGTGCAACCATCATTAATAGTATTTTGTTTGATGAGGTAAAAATCGGTGAGCACTGCGAGTTAAAAAACTGCATTATAGACAAACACGTAGTGGTACCTGATGGTACGAAGATTGGTTACGATTACCAACTGGACAGTGAGCGATTCACTATTTCAGAACAAGGTATTGTTGTCGTTCCTGAAGGCTATATCTTCGAATAGTGCTTTACCAAATTAGTCCTTGGGGATCTTGCTCGACTTCTTCAAATAACTGATGCAGTTGGTTTCCAAGGCGCTCTATTGAAGGGTGGGTATGCCACCCTTCAAACATCTCATATTGATCTCTATGCGCGACCAAAAGCGTCCATCGCTGATCACGTAATAGTATTTTGGCAACTAAATATCGATAGTCCGCATGTTGAGAGTCGAGTTTAAATTGAGAGTGATAAAACTGAATTCCATTGTCTACCAATTCAAATTCCGCCTTCCCTAGATCGACACACACACTATGGTTGCGTGAATGGCACGCATCAGAGGCAAATTTTACTAATTGGTGCTGCTCCAATTCAGATAACTCCATCTAATACCTCATCTTTTTTTATCGTAATCTTCTAAACTAGATAATACGGCATACAGTGATACAGATTCTCCATTTATGTCACAGTTCTGTAACACAACCGTCTTACTCTGTTGCGATAGATACAATTATAGTTTGAAGAAGGAAACTTATGTTTAGAGTGATTCTCACGGCACTGATGTGCCTGACTCTTGGTACAGTTAAAGCAAATGCAGCACAAATCAATGTCAGTGGTTCGACATCAGTTGCGCGTGTAATGGATATATTAGCTGAGAACTTTAATAAAACTCACGATGAAACCTATATTGCCGTCCAAGGTGTGGGTTCTACTGCCGGCGTTGCTTTAGTGAGAAACGACGTTGCTGAAATTGGCATGAGCTCTCGCATGCTCACTGAGCGTGAGTACCAGGATAACCTTGTTGTTAAACAGTTCGCTTACGACGGACTTGCAGTTGTGGTTAATCAGCAAAACGCTGTGCAAAACATCACTCGAGACCAACTTTATAAAATCTATACTGGAAAGATCACTAACTGGAAAGAGTTGGGTGGAGACGACAGAGCGATTGCAGTCGTCACACGCGAGGTTTCTTCTGGTTCTCGTTATGCATTTGAAGACCAAATTGGTTTGTCTCGTGTGCTGAACGACCGCCGAGTATCGACTATCAGCCCTTCAGCACTTGTGGTAAGCACCAACAGCATGATGAAGACACTGATCAGTGACAATCAGCAAGCCATTGGCTTTATTAGCATGGGCTCTATCGATGCCTCTGTTAAGCCACTTAATTTTGATGGTGTAGTACCAAACTCCATAAACCTTCTAAACAAAGAGTACGACCTAGCGCGTCCATTCTTGATCTTCTACCATCAAGATCTTGAAGACAAAACTGCTCTTAAGTTTGCTCAGTACGTCACTTCAAAAGAAGCTCGCTCAATCATTGAGAATCAAGGCTACACCCCCTATGAAGAGCAAGACTAAGCAATGCTCATAAACAAGAAGGGCCAAGCGTAAGCTTGGCCCTTCTTTTAAATCGTATCAATTAGAAGTACAGTCGAATAACCGATTCAGCGATACAAGCAGGTCTGCGAACACCTTCGATCTCTACTTTCAATTCACGGGTTATTTCCAATCCCTTTTGAATAGGAACCACTTTAACCAGGCTACTACGAGCGCGAATATTACTGCCAACTCTTACTGGGTAAGGAAAACGAACACTGTTCATTCCCATATTTACAGTCACTTTTGCTGTAGGAAATAGCGGCTTGTCTGGATCGACCGCATCTGACAATCTAGGCAATAGCGCTAGGGTCAAGAAGCCATGAGCAATCGTCGTTTTGAAAGGTGACTCTTGTTCTGCTCTTTCTGGATCAGTGTGAATCCATTGCATGTCTTCAGTCACTTTACCAAACGCATCAACACGTTCTTGATCGATGCTAAACCATTCGCCGATATGAAGCTCTTCGCCAATTTTTCCAGACAGTTCATTGTACAAAGCCTCGGCTTCAGGCTTCATTTCAATGGTGTCTTTGACTGGATTTTCTACTTCTTCATTGACAGCAGGCTTATGAAAGTCTCTACCCCAAGAGCGGAAAAGGTGCTGTGCGTGCGCACGGTTCACCAACTCACTCCAATATTCTCGAAGTGATGGGGACATCCTATCCATAAACTCCATATGGTGTCTCGTAAGATTCCCACGTTTGTGTTTAAGAATATCAACAACTTTCATGCATGCTCCAGTGAAGCTTTAAATAGCCAAAACGCGCCAATTTTGAACTAAATCACACTTTAACTCAACCAGTGATTGTCCACTCGACAGTAAAATACCAATGAAAACTTCGATTTACCCCTAATTATGCACATCTTTCGCTCAGGATTGAAATAATTATGAAACACATTTGATGTAAATGAAACTAGGATTTTTACTTAATCTTTCATAGGTTTCCGGGTTTATTTCTGCGATTGCGGGTGAAGCCTTGCCTTCTGAAACCGCAGAAACTAATAAATTTGCAGAAAAGATAGATCCAAACAAATCTTGCAGGCTTCTGCGATAATAACTTACCTCTACCGGTTCGCCTAT
This sequence comes from Vibrio comitans, assembly GCA_024346835.1. Classification (GTDB taxonomy): domain Bacteria; phylum Pseudomonadota; class Gammaproteobacteria; order Enterobacterales; family Vibrionaceae; genus Vibrio; species Vibrio comitans. Next base: position 1,207,590 of record AP024867.1, on the reverse strand, counting down.
GGTGTCCCACTCTTCAGTTATACGCTCAGTAGCGAAATAGTTACCACTTGGAGAGACCTCAAAATCATTGATTGGATGATGTGTAGAGAATAGGAACTGCCCACCGGGCTTTAGTACTCGCTTTACTTCTTTAAACAAAGTGGTTAGATCTTCTAAGTAGTGAATGACTAATGGCGCAATCACCCAATCATACATACCCTCTTTTTCACTTGGTAGGCCCTCACCAAGATCTTGAGCATAGGCATGAAAAGGCATTGCATTCACTTTAGCAAGCTCAACCATCTCTTCGGATAAATCAATACAAGTAACAATACCGCCTTTACTCTGAATATCTTTTGCATGCTCCCCAGATCCGCAACCCAAATCGAGTACCTTTTGACCCGACTGGACATCCATCATAGCTAAGATGGAAGGCCTTTCTAAAAGCGCGTTATAAATATTGTTCTGTACAACGTCCGCATACTCATCTGCGAACTTGGTATACATAGGATTACTCACGTCACTATTTCCTCAAAGAATTCAACTTAGCTTGTGCAATACCATATATTGTATCTATAGGATAACTGCCTTCATCCGAAGCAATACCCGCATCCTTGCCAGTAAATAATTTGATGGCCTCAGAGACATGCCCTATAGCCCAAATATGAAACTCACCTTTTTCTACGGCTTCTACAATGTCAAAGCGCAGCATTAGGTTTTGAACGTTAGATTTTGGAATGATCACCCCTTGAGTTGCACTTCTTCCTTTAATTTTACAAACGTCGAAGAACCCTTCAATTTTCTCGTTAACACCACCGATAGGCTGTGCTTCCCCAAATTGGTTCATTGAGCCTGTAATAGCGATATCTTGGCGATTAGCTTGTTTTGAAAACGCTGAAACCACAGCGCAAAACTCCGCCATACTAGCGCTATCACCATCAACACCACCATAGGACTGTTCAAACGTAATATTAGTCGTCAGTGGGATCTTAGCCGTTTTACCAAATACTGAAGAAAGGTAAGCGGTTAATATCATCACCCCCTTGGAGTGAATACTTCCCCCAAGGTCAACATTGCGCTCAATATCGATCACCTCACCAGTGCCGTAGGAAGTTGTTGCTGTAATGCGATTTGGTGCACCAAACATATGATCACTAGTGCTTAGCACTGATAAAGCATTAACCTGCCCTACCGCTTCACCATGGGTATGAATTAATGTTGTGCCATTAACGAAGGTTTCCATTACGCTCTCTTGCAAACGACTTACCCTAGACAGTTGATTTAATAGTGCTTTTTCAACGTGCGTAGCTCGGATAATGTTTGCTCTAGCGGATCTCGCAATGTAGTTGGCTTCGCGAAGAAGATTCGCGATATTCGCAGAGTGCAAAGAAATCTTGTTCTGATCACCTGCTCGTCTAGAACTGTGCTCAATAATTCGAGCGATGGCCTTTTTATCGCAATGCAGCAGCTTGTTGTCGTGAACAATACTGGAGATAAAGCGAGTGTAATGAAGCTCAGAATCCGTATCGCGCTTCATCTCATCTTCAAAATCAGCCGTCACTCTAAATAGTTCGGCAAACTCTGGATCGTAGTGCTGGAGAAGTTGATAAGTGCGGTAATCACCAAATAGGATAATTTTCACATCCAGTGGAATAGGCTCAGGATCTAGAGAAACGGCTCCTGTCATTGTCACTTGTTTTTCTAAGGCAGTTAAGCTCAATTCTCGGGATCTCAGTGCACGTTTCAGGCCATCCCATACATAGGGTTGCTCTAATACCTTCACCGCATCCATCAACAACACACCACCATTGGCTTTATGCAAAGCGCCCGGACGAATTAGAGAGAAATCCGTAAACACGGTTCCTTTAAACGTCGCAGTTTCCACATGTCCAAACAGTGAATGATAGTTCGGGCTTTCTTCCACAATAATCGGCAGGTCGTCTTTTGGCTGAGAAACCAATACGTTAACCTTGTAACGGCGAGGAAGATTTTTATCTAACGATGCCGTCGCAATTTCCCCTTGCTCATTGCTATCTTCAAGAAAGATATCTACATTCTCAACAATGTCCGCCTGCAGTTCAGCAAGGTGCTGCTTTACTTCAGGATGCTTCTTGTATTTTGCTTTTAGCTCTTTAATAAAATGGCCTAAGACATCAAGGGTCACATCCGAGTTTAGCTTCTGAATTTTATCTGAGTATTGCTCTTCCCATTCCGTTAAGTCACGGATGATATGACGCAATGAAACCTCAAGATTATCAATTGTCTTTTCAAAATTCGCTTGCGTCTTTTTATCGAGTTGTTCGAATGCTTCTTCGGTGTACGGTTCTTCGCCATTGAGCGCAACAAACTGATAATCTCCTTGCGTAGTGATAGAGAGGCTAATGCTCTTCTCTTTCGCTTCTTTAGTCAGGTGCTCCAAGGCGCTATTTTGTTTATTGGCGAGCTGATTCTTTAGACGGTCTGCTCTCGAAAAATACATCTCATTGTCAAACGCTAGGGGGATGGCTTTTAACAATTTAGTCATCAGTTTTTCAATATCACCACGAAGGCTCTGCCCTACACCTCGTGGCAGTTTTAACACTTTTGGTACGCGGATATCTTCAAAGTTTGCGACATAGCACCAATCATAAAGCTCATGAAGATCAAAGGGATGCCGTTTGAGGTAGCGCAATATCATGGTGCGCTTGCCTAAACCATTTCGACCAATAGCGTATATGTTGTAACCCTTTTCGCGGATAGACATGGCAAACTCAACCGCAGATTGTGCTCGCTCTTGTCCTACGATTTCATCGATGGGTGGAATGTCTTTGGTTGATTTACATGGAAATGCGTCGAGATCAGCTTCTCGATAAAGCGCTTTTGAAGATAGAGAAGATGTAGCCATAGTCACCTCAATGTGAAAAATGGTGAAAAGAGAGATGGATTTTCTAGCCATCGAATCTCTGGAGCGTGATATTGCTGGGACCTACTGAATGGGTATCCAATCCCTTTTGATGCAACCAGTACTATCAGTGTAATACTGATTTGAAATAGTTAGTGTGACAAATAATGCTATTGGCCGACAAGCGGCCAATAGTTAAACAATTTAGCGATAAAAACGTGCTAACGGGTACTGGTTTTAGCTATCACCACCATGTTTAAAGACTTGATTATCAAACATTGTCGTTAACAGGTCTTTATTGAGGTCACCGCCGTAATCCAGTTGAGTGTTTAATCCCTTAACCAATATTGATTGTGTATCAGTGTCTGTCGCAACTTCAATCTGAACATCTTCAGTATTTTCTACTACTGAAGCTTTTAGCTCATCGCTATCGAGAGCAGCTAACAATGTATCTACATCATCAATCGTCGCTAGCTCCTCCAGAATATTGGTAAGATCAATGATGTCGCCATCGTTAAGATTAAAGTCAGTAATGACATCTTCAGCACCATCGTCCAATGCGTCCCAGACAAACATGTCAGCACCATCACCACCAGTAAGAATGTCACTACCCAAACCGCCGATTAAGGTATCATTGCCATCCCCACCAATTAGCTCATCATCAAAATCAGAACCTCTTAGAGTGGATGCTTGGTCTCCATCGACGACAGTGCTGCTGTCTAACGCAGCAGAGGCATCAAGCTCATCACCATCAGCTAACACCGTCACCGAATAGCTCACAGCGGCAGATTCTGCCGTGAGATTAGGATTGCTCTCCGTTGAAACAGCAACGACATCAAAGGCTAACTGCGAAGCTGCCGGCAATACTCCTGAATCAACAACCACGACCAATGCATCCGATAAAGCAACTTGATCCAATATCCAAGTCCCAGTATCAGTGCCAGGAGTTACGCTTCCCGAAGCGGATTGCACAGTTAAGGCACTGTCTAAGCCTCGAACCTCGATTGTCAAAATCTCACTGGCATCAGACAAGGCTGCCATCAAACCGACAAGCGGAATACCTCTCGACACCAATGCTGCATCAGAGATGATGGTATTCAGACTGCGCTGACTTGCGGTATCAATCGTTAGCGTTGGAGCATTCGCCACTGGAGTAATGTTAATCTGAACCGTATCTTGGTCTTGTGCATTAGTGCCGTCTTCATCAAAGACACCATTATCACTGGTTAAGACGGTTAGCTCCGCACTATTCGTACCCTGCGGGTTGCTATAAAACACACCATCAGCTGCGTCAGCTTCTGCCAACACGGCATTGACTTGAGCTATTGGCCCTTTCAAGGTGACCGAGTCAGTACTGTTGCCTGTAATGGTCACAGAACCGTTGCCAGTAACAATGTTAATCGTACCGACATCCACACTGAGGAGGACTTCTATATCGTCTCCAGCATTTGCACCGGTATAATCAACATCACTTACTTGTATGCCTTCAACCTTAACACTACCTCCCTCCTCTACTGTGATCTCGGCAGGGACAGTATTGATTGGCTCATCATTGACTGCAGAAACCTCAATATCGAATTGTTTGGTTGCCGTCTCGTCACCGCCATCAAAATTGCCATTGTCATTAACCGTCACCGTGGCTGTCACGGTGCCAAAAGACTCTGCCGCCGGAGTGAAGTTGATACCGTTGGCCAGTGCACTGTTAATATTGGCAACGGTGCCTGAGATCTCAATACTCGCCGCTGGCAAAGGTGCCGTTTCAATAGTGACGTCGAAGTCTGCAAGAATGTCGCTCAAGAAGTTGAGTAAGCCAGAGTCGACACCAACAGTGACGTTATAAATAGCATCTGGGTTATCAACTGCATCAACATCGGAAATCTGGATGTCAGTGATGAGAGTATCAATGTCTTCCATCGCATCTTGAGTAGGGATATCCGCAATCTCTGGTTCATCATTCACCGGATCAACCGTAATCACAAAATCGTCACTGGCGGTTTCTGGCTCATCTGGTGCGCCAAAATTGCCTTGGTCATCGACAGTCACAGTTACAGTCACCTCACCTTGATAGTTAGCATCTGGAGTAAACAGAAGCCCACTGCTTAGCAAGGTGTTGATGTCAGTAATAGTGCCCGTGAGAACCACCTGGCCGTCTGTAATATCGATATTGCCAGGGAAAGCATCCTTCGCCACCTGAGCAAAGTCGAAATCACCATTAGCATCAGCCGCTATAGTAAGTACGTAATCGGATGTTGGATCATTTGACTCATCTATATCGGAGATCTGTAGATCGGTTATAGACAGACTATTATCTTCATCAACGTTTCTGTTACTAATACCCGACAGCTCAGGAGTATCGTTGGTAGGAGTCACCTCTACATCAAAAGTGGTTTGATTGGTGTTTGGCTCGCCCACTGCACCTAAGTTACCATTATCATCCACCTCGACCGTTACAGTAGCGGTGCCGTTGTAGTCGGGCGCTGGGGTGAAGGTAACGCCAGAGGCTAGGAAGTTGTTAACCTGCTCAACCGTACCATCGATAGTCACGTTCTCTGTGCCTACACCCGAGATAACCACGCCGAAGGTGTCAGGGTCACCTATAAAGCTAAAGCTACCGATACCTGATGGAACAGAGATGGTTACCGTGTATGACGCCGTAGAGTCATCTGCTGTATCCACGTCACTGACAACAATACCAGTGATGCCCACCGAGCCATCTTCAGATACCGTGGTGTCTGTGATTGGGTCGATAAGTGGCTGATCGTTCTCTGGCTCAACATCGATAACAAAGCTGCCTGAGTTATCATTTGGCTCACCTACGATACCTAAATTACCACCATCATTGACCGTGATATCCACGTTCACATCACCATTGAAGTTTGCCTCCGGATTGAAGCGTACCCCATCAGCAAGAGCTGCGTTTATCTGATCAACTGTACCCGTCACCGTGATTGACGTTGACGGAGTATTTGGCGTCAAAGTAATGCCGAAGTTAGTTTCTGCATCTGGGCCAAAGTTGAGCAAGCCACTGTCTACTGTGATGGTGAATGTATAAATAGCCGTAGGGTCATCAGCAGTATCAGGATCTGCAATGGAGAGATTGGTAATGTTGTACTCGTTATCTTCTAGCGCCACTAGATCATTCACACCACCAAATACAGGCTGATCGTTCACCTCTTCTATAGTGACATCCACCACCTGCACAGTTTCAGGTCCTAGATATTCGTTGCCGCTATTGGAAGCAACATCAACAGACTGAACCTTGATGGTTAACTGCGCTGGATCCCAGTTAGACGAGTTATTGTCGCCTGGGTTAAACACAAGCTTATCCAACTCTTGAGCATCAACATCTAGCGTCCAACTGCCGTCACCGTTGTCCGTAAACAAGGTGCCGTCAGCAAGCTTGATAACTCCCCCTTCAGGGACACCCTCCACGGTAATGCGCAGCGTTTCAGGAGCACTTTCTTGATAATCACTACCACTTCCATCACCAGGTAATGAGTATTCATTATCAACGATATAGGTATTGAGCAAGATATCGATGTCTTCGTTCTCTGTGCCCTCGACAGCTTGGGCAATATCACTGTCTACTACATCACCGACTGGGTTTACCACCAATGTAAAGTTAGCATTGTGCTCGGTTGGAACGCCTAATAGTTTCTCTTGAGTGAAGACAATAATGCCAATGTCCACAGTACCACTGAAATCCTCTGCTGGTGTAATTTCAATGTTGTCAAAAGCAACGGTAGTTGCTGCTGGATCATTTAATTGAATAGTCCAAAAACCATCACCATTATTCTTGATTACAAAACCGTCAGGGCCTTCGTCTAAAGACTTAACCAAGAACCCTTCTGGCACACCAGAAAGTCGAATTGAGACAAATTCTTCAGACCCATCTTGGTCTATTAGGGATAGTAGGAATGGGTCACCATTCACTTGATTTAGACTAATTTCAGTATCTTCGTCACCAGTAATGATAATCCGATTGGAACGGTCACCACCTGTGACTATGATAGGGTCAAGTACAGGAATGATCTCAAACGAAACCTCACCATTAAACGGTTTGCCTGGGTCTTCATCTGGGCCTTTGGTATACCCATCAGTTTCATCGAAGATGGTCTTGTCTGTGATAGTACCAGACACCGTCAAGGAAACGGTGTTGTCACCATCACCTTCAGGGAAGTGCTCTGCCGGTTGGAATTGTACATCTTTCAAGAAGTCGTCTAACGCCGATGGGTTACTAGCATCATATGTGAGCGTAAGTGACGTCACCAAGTTACCTTCACTGTCGACCAACCAACCTTCCGTTGGGTCTGTAACGGTAATTGTGATGGACTGAATGCTTTCCACTCCTCGCGTTGGATCTGAGTCCTTATCTGTAGAACTAACGCTAAGGTCGAGATGTATCAAGCCATCTTCATAGGCTGTATCTGGCTGAAAAACTTCTTCATCGGTCGAATCTGCTTCGTTTACAGGTAGCAATTCATCATTTAACCCACTTGTGCCAACTACGGTCACTTCGATATTCTGAGAGTTTTCTACTTCAGGAGAGATCGCAATAGGGACTTCAAGCTCAAACTTCTTCTCATCACCAGACTGAACGTCTGTGGTTACAGCCGTGAATTTTAAAACTACATCACCAGCATAATCATCCGGAGCCGTTAGAGTCAGGTTGCTTGTACCTGAAATGGAACCGTCAGCATTGACTTGAGCCAAGTAAATGTATTCACCATTTACATAGTCAAAGTCAGCACCATTGATAACAAAGCCCGCAGGAAGATCGGAGGTTTTGAAAACTATCGAGAGCTCATCAATTACCCCATCAAAATTCTGCGCTTCAATAATGCCTTTACTTAGGATCTGCGTACCTAAATCGATAACGCCTTGGTCCTCAACACCTAATACGATGTCATCAGCGTCAGTATTTGCGATGATTTCGGCTGCAATACTATCATTGCCATCTACCGTTTCAGGGAATGTAAGAGTGACATCAGTTTCTTTGATGATACGTGGGCCATTACCTTCATCTTCATCACCTCTATCATAAACACGAGCGGCAAATGTCACAGTCAATGATGAGAAGCTTGTGTCGCCATCATTCGGAATAACCAATCCATTTGGCGCAAGTATTTCGAAGCTATCTTCATCGGTAATAACCCATGTACCATCACCGTTGTTCACCGCGCCGAGAATGATAAGTTGGTCAAGGATATCTTGGTCTGTGATATTGAAATCAATAACCAAGTCTTCGACGATCTCTGACGGTTCGTCTGCTGGGATTGCCTCGTTATCTGAGCTATCGAGGTCTTGCATGTTAACGCTATAGCGACCATCTTCATTGTTACTATTGTTGATGGTAAAGCTCAGCCTACCATCAGCATCCGCCGAGATAGAATCCAAAGACGTAGTGAGATCGTCTTGATCAAAGATACCGATTGTCGCGTCTAGCTCAACCACAGGCTTGACTATTACATCAATAGTACCCGTGATCTCTTTGAGCGCTATGCCTTCATTCGGCGTTTCACCTTGCTCAAGTTCATAATCTTTTTCGGTGATCTCAAGAGTCGCCGTTAATTCGAAATTGGAACTGTCATCTTCCGGTGGCTTGATCTCCAGTACAGTTTCGCCGGCGAGCAGTTTCAAAAGACCACTATTGCGAATCACCTCGCCGTCGCCATTAAGAACCTCTTCAAGGCCAATCTCTACAATCCATTTTCCCTTGGTACTATCAAAGAATGGCATAAACTCTTCGCCATCCACTCGAATGATCGAGCCTTCCGGAACTCCTTCAAGTCTTAGTAGCAAAATCTCTTCGTCAGCATCTGGAAAATCAGAGCCCGTTGGTTGCCAATCTATAGTGATGAATTCATCTTCATTACCTACCGCGCGGCCAGTGTAGGTAATTTCTGCATCGATAACCGGTTTAACCTTGATCTCGATATTGCCTTCAAAAACCTCAGTATCACCGTCATTTTCGGTGATTACGACCGTCACATCTAAGTTGATGTTTTCTGTTGATGACTCAACAGGTCTAACTATGATACCCGTATCAACCCCGGCATCAGTAAGGTTCGCTTGGTAGATAGGTTGCCCGTTGTCGTCATACCCTACAAACACCAAATCGATAGCGTTGTTTTCTTCATCAATAAGCTCTACGCCCTCAGGGATATTCGAGATCAGCACTGTGACCGATTCAGAATCATCGAACGGCGAATCTGCAAGCTCCCCAGAAAGTACTTTAAAACTAAGCGGGACGTCTTGGTTCTCATCGACTGTCGTGGTTATACCTGTACCTATGCCTTGCTCGTTGCGGATAACCTCCCACTGCTCCCCAACGCCTTCTACATCAATGAATGGGATGTCGGCTACACCTTTAAGGTCAACAACAACCTGACGGGAATCTAGAACACGATCATTGCTGGCTTCAACTAAGGTACCCCCACCATTTTCTTCATCAGTTGGATTGAGCACCATCGCAGTATCACGGATAATACCCGTTACTGTGAACTCAAAATCGACGTTACTGTGAATGAAAGGAACAAACTCTACGAACCCTAATTGATCGTATGGGATCTCATACACTCCGGTAGAAATCTCAACGATGGCACTGTCGCCAGTACCAATCCAATTTAGAGTGGCTGGATTACCGTTGCTATCAACAAGATTTGAAATCTGTACAAATAGAGACTCTGAGCCATCAACATCTTTAGAGGCCGTCATCTCAATATGCTGGTCTAAAGTGGTTGTCGTATCTTCATCGATAACGATACGAGTCACTGTCAAAGAACCCTCATCAGCAACAGGGTTGACGTTAACAGTAAAGAAGCGTTCCTCAGAGCGAGCTTCTCGCACTTCAGCATTTGGATCGCTTTCAGTGGTAATAGCGACCACTTTAAGCTGCAATGAACCACTCCAATCCTCGGCAGGTTTTACCGTGACGTTACCAATGTCATCAGAAGATATGATGTAGAAGCCGTTAGTATCTGGTGTTTGTTCGACGCCATCTATCAATAGCACTTGACCAACATCAGAGGTAAAGCTCACTTCATAGGTAATCGTCTCTGAACCATCGGCATCTTGGGTTTGCGCCAGAATAGCTAGAGTCGCCTCTTCATCTTCATTGATGGTGACATCGAAGTTTCCTTCTGATGGCTCCCAAGTTGCGGTATCAGCAATGGCTTTTACTTCTACAGTGAGATCTCCGGTTAAGGTTTCACTCACCGAATCATTGCGTACTACCTGAACATCGAACGAGTAACTGTAGTCAGTTCCTTCACTGCCTTGATGACGGGCAGGCACAAAGAACAGATTCTCTACTGACCAGTTCTCGTTGTCTGCTGTCGCAGTATCAAGAAGATCTTTGGTTAGTACTACCTCACCAGCATTTATTGGCAATAGAATGTAGTTGGCGCCATCGAAGTAGTAGAAGTCGCCCTCGGCTGGGTCGACATTCTTAATGGTGATATCACCAAGCTCTTCGTTGTTGTCGTAGTCTCCAGTATTAACGCTGATATTCACCTTAATTGGTGCATCGCCGACTGGAATATTGTCTTGTGGGTTAGTATCCCCATCGACAATAGTACGCCCCGCATCCTCAGTTCCGCTTGCCTCTGATACAGTGATCTCGGAAGTAATATCGTCAACCGTAATAGTAATCGGCTTGGTATCGGTATCATCATCGCTGTCTGTTGCAGTAACACTAATATCGATACTGGCAGAATCACCGTTTTGTTGTACGTCGTCAGCAGCAGTAAAGCGAATACGTCCATCTGGATGCACTTCGAGTACGCCCATTAACAGGCTTGGATCCGCTGGATTTGCAGGGTCACTACCATCGCTATAAAGATTGAAGCTTTGGAAACCACCGTCAGGGTCGATGGTGAGATTGGTAGTGCCAATAGTGATCTGAGTAAGTAGACCATCATCGGCGCCATCGGTATCTTGTCCGCTCTGGCGAAGAACATTGATGCTCGCTTGGTCGTCCCCTTCCACAACAGAGATAGATTTACTTACTACCTCAGGCACATCATCCACGACGTTAACCACTAGATTCTTAGTCGCTGAATCATCACCGTCCATGTCTTGCACGAACACTGGAAGGTTGATGCTTAGGGTATCCGCTGCATCTGCAATCGGATGATCTATTGCCCGGATAAGCTCAAAGTCGAACTTACCAAAGTCAGTACTCGTCAGGTCATTGTTTATTTGAATCGATAGAATATCAAGCTGCTGACCATTGACGTTTGCCACGCCCATATAGCCACCAGCAACCGCAATAAAGGTAATCGCCACACCTTGATAGGTCAGTGGGATAACCTGAGTCTGATTGCTGTTGTCGACATAACTTGCGGTGATGTTATTTACATCAAGGTAGAAGGCCTCAACATCATCGGTACCCTTCAAGAAGGTCACTGTTGAGTTGCCACGCTCAAGGTTGCCATCTGGGTCGTTACCACCTTGGATTGGTGGAACATCAGGCTGCTCTTGATCGATGTTGCTCTCTTCAAGTGTCAATGGCGGTACAGCATCTACCTCAGGATCACGGCCATCATCGATGCGGATATTCACGTTGGCAGAGGTTGTGTCACCATCGCTATCGGTCGCATCTACAGTTAGGTTGAGATCATTGAAATCTGACGCATCGTTATCCTGCTCTAAAGCCTGTATCTGCTCAACAGTATAAGTGCCGTCAAGGTTAACAGTCGCGACAAGCACCACATCGCTTGTGTCACCCGCGATATGCACTGTCAGGGTCGTGCCGTCTGCACTTAGCAGCAGTTCAACACCTTGGTTGTTGCTAACCAGACTTGTCCATGCAGGGTCTGTCAGCACGCTTTGGTTGAAACGCACGGTCGAGACAGCATCAATCCCCTTAACAAGATCCACAGCGCCGCTTACTGGGGCTGAATCCATATCAAGGATGACGTTCTCGTCAACAATCTCATTTTGATCAGTAGAGTTCGGATCCGTACCGTCAGTAATAACTAGGCTGATATCCTTAGTTACCGTATCGTTATCAGTGTCGGTTGCCTCTATCGTGACGCCTAAACGATTAGTATCGTCCGATGCAAACTGATCCAGAGGCAACTTCTGTTCAAAGCTGTAATTACCATCGATATCGATAGTACCCACCAGCACCACATCTTCATTTGCATCGTCTGTGACTAAGGTAATAGTCTGGCCATCTACGCTGATAATTACCTTAGTGTCCATACCATTGGAGGTCACTGCATCCCATGCAGTTTGCTGATCTGCCGTTAAAGAGAACACTACAGATGCGATATCATCAACGCCTGCGGTTAAACCAACATCACCGGTAATAGGGAAATCTATAGCCCCTATGATGTTGTCTTCATTCCATGCCAATTCGATATCATCAACGGTGAATGATAGGTCTTCACCATCATTGATGCGCACTCTAGCCGCAGCACGGGTAATATCACCGTCAGTATCTTCTAGCTGAACTCGGAACGACAGATCAACTCTGTCGTTGTTGTTGGTTTGATCAATCGCTTGAAGCTGTTCAACGGTGTAAGTGCCGTCAAAGTTACCCTCTCCATCTACATTTAGGCGGACGGTTAACACAGGTGTATTTGGTGCAGCATCCAGTGATACAGTGACCAGAGTGCCATTTTCAGTAATAGTGAACGAGGTTGCTTGTCCGTTACTGATAATCGAATTTAACGTATTAGTTTGACCATTAGTTAGGTTAAAACCAAAGCTTGCCAAGGCATCACTGCCATCGGTCAATCTCATGTCACCTGTAACTGGTAAGTTGCTAGTTCCAATATCATCGTCACTGAATGTCACCCGACGGTTGCCAAGACCTATGTTCGTACCATCCTCTACTTGTAGAGAGATACTATTGGTGGTCACATCACCATCGCCATCGGTAGCAACAACATTGGTTGCAAGCCTAGAGATGTCATCGTTGGCTAGCTGGTCGATAGACTCAAACTGCTCGATAACATAGTTACCATCGATATCCATGGTAAGCGACAATACGACTGTGCCATCGCCAAGTTGAAGCTCTAGCGAACGCTCGCCCTCGACTAAGGTAGTCGCTTCTCCATTACTGGTAATCGCTTCCCAAGCGGCGCGCTGATCAGCAGTTAATTCAAACTCTAAACTTGCCAACTCATCTGGGCTGAGGGTCAGTCCAATATCACCTGTGATTGGCTGAGATATGGTACCAACATCATCTTCATTCCAGCTTTCAACCTGATTGGTCGTCTGGATATCAGTACCATCATCTATGGTCACTGTGATACTTGAGTTAGTAATGTCACCATCAGTATCGGTGAAAATAACCCCGGCGCTTAGGTTTGACTGGTCAGTACCACCGTTATCTTGGTCTACCGCAATAAATTGCTCAAGCTTAAACGTGCCGTCGATATTCAACGTCAATTGCAGAGCAACCAAACCGTTGTATCGAACCACCAGTGATTGGTCGGTTTGCTCAAAGGCTGTTGCTTCACCATTCACTGTGATGCTTTGCCATGCGGTGAGCTGCTCTGCAGAAAGGTCTATTACTGCAGTAGCAATGGCATCACTACCCTGATAGTTCAGATCACCATCAAACACATATCCTGTATCACCTATCTGATCCTCACTCCACGAAACATCGGCAGGGTCCGTTGTTATGATCGTTCCGTCAGTAATCGTAATATCAATATTGGAAGGTGGTCGGTTTGTAATAGGGTCAACATTGTCATCGCCATCGGTGTCTTCAACAACAACGTCAAACACTAAATTGACTTGGCCAGTATCGTCTTGATCTATGGGCAATGTCTGATTGATGCTGTAGGAGCCGTCGCTACCAAGCGTAATGACAAGTACATCTAGGCCCGATTGACTGACAATTATCTGGGTGTCTGAAACTGACACGTCGGTTGCTTGATCATTACTGGTTAAGTTCTCAAGTGCAGTAAGTTGCTCTGCAGTCAGTTCGAATCGAATACTCGCAATATCATCACTACCAACCGTTAGGTTAAGGTCTGAAAATATAGGGAATATTGATGCTAAATCGTCTTCACTCCATGCCTGAGTGTCATTTTCTAGTGTCGGATCATCACCGTCAGAAATAGTCAGTGCAATATTCCCCTCAACAGGGCCACTGGTCATATCACTGTCGTCAACCAACACTGGGATGTCTAACAACAAGGTTTCCAGTGTTTCATGATCTAATGCTTGGTACTGGGTAACTCGATAGTTACCCTCTAGATCGAGAATCTCGACCTCTAATACCTTGTTAGATGGATCGCTACCAATATAGACCGTGAGCAAAGTATTGCCGTTAGACAGTGCTACTGTGGTTGCTTGATCGTTGCTAACCAAACCAGTCCATTCGATTGCATTGAGCACTTCTGGGTCTATTTCTACAGATTCGACCTCATCGGTACCAACAACAATATCAAAGCTCTCATAGAAACTCTGTTCACCAGAGATCTCAACAATATCTACCTTACCGTCGATAACGATGGGGTCGGCACCATCGAATATGTTTAATTTAAGTGACCCTGTATCAAAGTCTCCATCGGTATCAGTGACAACAACCTCTAGTTCTAGTGACAGAGGGCCATCGACTGGCTGGTCAACGGCGTCACTTTCCGTAATCGTGTATCTGCCGTTTGGATTTATCTGAACCGTCAAAACAACTTGGGAAGTATCCCCAGATTTATAAACTGTTATCGAATCAGACGTTACGATCAGATCTGTCTCTTCACCATCGCTAGTAATACCGTCCCAAGGTGAATTAGCGGGCAATGGTGCTAACTCAACACTAGCAATATTATCAATGCCTTGCGTGATGGTCATATTGCCAGTAAAGCTTGAACCATCAGTCACTTCGACAAAGTTCACTGTCGAGTCTGAAATTTGAGGATCGGCGCCATCGGTGATCTTGATTTTGATATCCGCAGTGGAGGTATCCCCATCAAAATCAGTGGCGATCACACCCGCAACCAACTCATTAATATTGGTCAGTACGTCCTGATCAAGAGGAAGATTTTGCGTTAGAGTAAAGGTGCCATTAGGGTTGATAACCAGCTCTAATGCAACTGCATTGGGAGCAGTGGCTAAGGCTACAGTGATGATATTGCCATTGACCGTGACTGTGGTTGCTTCATCGTTGCTGGTTAACGCACCCCAGGTTGCGTCGTTAGCAACTTCAGGGGAGAACTCGTAGCTCTCAATGGAGTCACTGTTTGGCGTAAATACAATCTCACCGTCAGTAACGGTTGGCAAGCCCTCTTCCTTAACATTGATATTGGCATCGACACCCGTTGCTGGAAGCGCATCATTAATAGTGATGTTGATGTTCGCCTTGCCAGAGTCACCATCGGTATCTTTAGCAAGCACAGGCAACACTAGGTCGTTGATGTCAGTGCCATCCGCCTGCTCTATCGGTCTGTGCTGAGTGATATCGTAATTGCCATCGTTGTCGATAGTGATGGTTAGTACAGGTGCTTCAGAGTCATTAGCGGTGACGGTAAGTGTTTTGCCGTCATCAGAAAGCTCGACAGTAACGGACTCGCCCTCACTCATTAATCCAGTCCAAGCGTTATCGCCCAGCACTGTAGGATCAAACTCTATGCTTTGAATATCATCACTGCCAGCAGTGAAAGAGATAGTGCCGTCAGCTGTAACCTCACCTGTAGTTTCGGTCCACTCCACATCACTATCTACACCCGTTGGGTCATCACCATCGGTTACGTTAACCGTGATGGTGGCAGAGGTGGTATCTAGGTCGCTGTCGGTCACATCTACTGGAACCAACAAGCTATTTAGATTGCTGACGACGTCTTGGTCTAGCGGCTGACGCAAGTCGATGGTGTAAGTACCATCAATATTTACAATCACCTGCATCACGATAGTGCCGTCTTCAAGAGAGACAGTAAGCGTGTCGTTGATGCCAATTTGATTAGTCGATGACAAGGCAACATCAGTATCTTCACCGTTACTGGCTAGATTCAGCCATGGACTTGCCAAATCAAGTACTGAGTTGTTGATACCAATTGAAGTAACCGCATCGCTGCCCTCGGTCAGCGCAAGGTCTCCCTCGAACGGCTGCTTAGTCAGATCACCAATATCATTCTCGAATATGTCTGCGATATCGTCGGTCAGGCTTGGATCGCTGCCGTCTTCAACTTTGAAGCTCACGCCAGTGCGAGTCTCATCTCCATCTGTATCTGTAATTACCACCCCAACATCAAGCACTAGCTCATCAGGGTTGGTAGGGTCATTGTCGTCTTGGTCGATAGCCTCAAACTGATTGATGCTGTAAGTACCGTCTGGATTAAGTACTAATTCAAGAACTGGGTCACCTGTTAGGGTGTTCACGGCAACTGTATTGCCGGTAACCACTACATCGGTTTCTTCACCACTACTGGTAATTGCTTCCCAAACAGCCAATTGGTCATCAGAAAGCTCTACCTGAACGCTTTGTATTGCATCACTGCCTTGGTAGCCAAGGTCACCAGTAACTGGCAGAACGGTGCCATCGCCAATGTTGTCCTCGTTCCAGCCCTCATCCCCCGGGGTAATATCAAACTCATCGCCATCGTTAATGGTGATGTCTATGGTTGTAGACACTACGTCGCCATCAGTATCGGTAACATCCACGCCTACCTGAAGCTCGTTCAGATCATCGGTTTGATCCAGAGCTTCTAACTGTGTAAGGGTGTAGTTACCAGAGATATCAATGGCAAGAGTCAGAACTGGAGTACCGTCGGCAAGTTGAACCGTTATGCCATTGGCGGTGATCACCAACTGAGTCTCCTCACCATTACTGGTTAGTGCTTCCCATTCGGCTTTCTGTTCATCGGTTAGGGTAAACTCAACCGATTTGGTCGCATCACTACCCTCAACTAGGCCAATAGAGCCTGTATCGGTAGCCGTGTTGTCATCAACATCATCTTCATCCAATTCAATAGAAGATGCCGTCAAAGTGGCATTATCGCCATCAGTGATCTTAATGTTGATATTGGCTGAGCTGAAATCGCCATCAAAGTCGGTACCAATAACAGGTACTAACAGATCATTGATGTCATCATCTGATAATTGGTCAAGCCCATCGTTCTGTACAACCGTATAGGTGCCATTGTCGTTTAGCGTTAGAACCAACACATCAGTTGTTGCGGTAGCAAGAGTTAAAACCTTACCCGTAGGATCCAAATTTAGACTCGTTGCTTCACCGTTACTGGTTAATGCACCCCAAGTGGCATCGTTTAATACTACTGAGTCAATGACAATCGTCTCAACTGCATCAGAGCCAGGCGTAAACAGTATTGTGCCACCGTTAGATTGGTTAGCATCCCCTGTTTCTGTGTATTCTACAGTGCTGGTTTCAGCGACTGGGGCTACGTTATCCAGAATATTGATCGTGATGTCAGCTGTGCCTGTATCCATTTCTGAATCGCTGGCAATAACTGGCAAAATAAGCTTGGTCAGGTCAGTGCTGTCTTGCTCAATAGGTTGAGACTGGATGACTTGATAATTACCTTCGTTGTCTATAGTGACGCGTAGCACTTCAGTGCTAGGGTCCGCTTTAGAGGTAACAACCAAAGTTTTTGAGTCGATTAATTCTAAACTCACTCCCTCTCCGTTACTGACAATGCCAAGCCAAATTGGATCATTGACAACCTCAGGGTCAAAGGAGATATCAACAATATCTTCACTGCCAGGAGTAAACACCACTTGGCCGTCGCCTGGAACAATGCCTGCTGTTTCTTGCAGTGTAACTTCATCGCCCACACCACTTGGATCATCACCATCGTTAATCGTAATGACCACATTGGCATTATCGAAATCACCGTCAGCATCGTTCGCTGTTACTGGCAAGGTTAGGTCGATAGAATCGCCTGTTAGCTGATCGATAGGTCCTAATTGAGTAATGCTAAAGGTGCCATCAAGATTCACTCGAATCTCTAGAATGGGCTCGTCGTTGTCTGCACGAGTTACGATTAGGGTGTCTGATACGCCGTTTTGCGCAACCGAACTCAATTCAAGCTCTACCGGTTGACCGTTACTCGTTAAGCCAGTCCAGTCAGTGTCTAGTAACACACTCTCATCGATTACCACAGACTCAACAAGATCACTGCCTTTGACTAAATTGAGGCTACCCGTCTCTGGGATGTAATCCGTAGCACCGATATCATTTTCGTCCAGTATCGCTGTTGTATCAGTAATAGTGGGATCATCACCATCAGTGATTGGCATAGAGATCGTGGTTGGGAGAACGTCTCCATCGGTATCGGTCACATCAACTTGAAGGGTGAGATCGTTGACGTTAGTTGCAGTGTCCTGCTCTAAAGCCATTAATTGTTCAATAGAATATGAACCGTCAAAATTAATGGTGGCGCGAAGCACAACTGCATCTTCATCACCTGCTATGTGCACAATTAAAACGGTGCCATCGTCGCTGAGCTTTAACTCCGTTGCTCGATTATCTGAGGTCAATCCAAGCCATAAGGTATCGCTTAAGACATCGTCACTAAATTCAACCGTGGCAACGGCATCCACACCCGGAGTTAGGTCAATATCACCAATTTCATTCGATGGAATATCATTCTCGTTTAACGGCGTAACAACATTACCAGGACGGCTTGGGTCCATACCGTCATTGATGGTGATACTAATCACTGATGAATCAAAGTCACCATCAGCATCGGTCGCAGTAATTGTGGCTGACAGTAGGTTTTGGTTATCTACCGGTTGATCGAGTGGCAAGAATTGAGTAATGGAATAATTGCCTTCGAGATCAATATCAAAGCGCAGCACCTCGGTGCCATCGGCTAGCGTTAACACTAGGCTGCCATCAGTTACAGTAAGTGTGGTCTCCTGACCGTTGCTGGTAAGCGCATCCCACCCCGTCAACTCGTCTGAAGTTAGGGTGACATCCATGGATTCTATAACGTCACTGCCCACAGCAAGACTGACTGAGCCTGTCTCTGCAATAGGGTTATCCGTCGCATCATCGAACAGGACCACAGCACTATCTGAAATCACAGGGTCATTACCATCAATGATATTGATGGTGATATTTTCAGTTTCTGGATCGTTATCTGTGTCGGTTACAATCACTGGAAGTGTGAGAGTAAGAGTATCGCTACCATTGTGCTCTAGAGCTTGGAATTGAGTAATCGTGTAACTACCATCAATGCCCACTTCCGCTTGCAGAACGATATTGGTCGGGTCACCTGCAATATGAACAATAACCAGATTGTCCGTTACCAATACTTCAGTATCTAGGTTATTACTTAATAGCCCCGTCCATATGCCATCAGCCTCAACCGTTGCCTTATCAAAAACTACAGTATCGACATTATCACTACCCATAGCGACTGAAACAGTGCCAGCAACTGAAACCTCAGCTCCTGTTTCATTAATGTCAGGCGCAGTGCTAGGCTCTAAACTTGGATTATCACCATCTGTGATATTGACGTTGATCTGAGTATTAATGACATCGCCATCAGTATCGGTCAGGTCAACCTGTAGGCTAAGTAGAAGTTCTTCAAGCACGGTGTGATCAAGTGCCTGGAATTGGGTTACTCGAAAGTTACCATCAAGGTCTAAGAGTTCAACTTCGAGTACTACATTATTTGAATCCCCGACGACAAACACTGAGAGCAAGGTACCATCGGCACTAAGTGAAAGCTCTAAGGCTTGATCATTACTAATAAGACCTGTCCAATCAGGATCTGATAACACCGCACTATTAAAGGCAATGTTTTCGATTGCGTCAGCCCCTTGCTGAATCTCGAAGCTATCTAAGAAGGTTTGCTCTGTCGCTTTCTCAACAAACTCCACCGTTGCATCCCCTGCCGATGGGTTTTCGCCATCCAAAATGGTGATGGTGATATCGGCATTGGTGAAATCATCATCAGTATCAGTCACAACCACAGGCAAAGGTAAAACAATATCTTGAGAGTCATCATCTTGGTCGATGGATTCAAACTGCCTAATCAGGTAGCGACCACCCAACCCAATAGTGACCTCAAGAACAGGTACTTCTACCGGAGGATTATCTGCATTGAGGTAGTAAACAGTAAGAACATTGCCGTCTAAGCGCAGCTCAGTATCAAGTCCATCGGATTTAATCCCGGTCCATACAGCGTCGTCTAACACAGAAGAGTCAAACACTACGCTAGCGATGTCATCGGAGCCCTTTTCAATTTTTATAGTACCAGCGGCATTGCGAACACCATCGTCTAACTCTGTATAGCTAACGCTTGAATCTTGTGCCTCAGGATCAGTGCCGTCCGTTATCTTAATATTGATGACTTCATTACCCGTATCACCATCGAAATCAGTAGCAATAACGGTAATTGGAAGCTCAAGTAAGTTCTCGAGCGGATGATCCAGTGCAGCATTTTGTACCACGGTGTATGAACCATCAGTGTTAATGGTCACCGTCATCACTACTTCACTCGGTTCACCAGTAGTCGTGACCGTGAGCACGGTATTGTTATTTGTCAGCGAGACAGTCACAGGCGTGTCGTTTGAGGTGAGTCCATTCCAGATAGGATCAGATTCAGTCGATGAGGCAAACTGCACGGTTTCTATTGCGTCACTAAAGATCGCAAAATCTATTTGTCCTTCAATGGTCTGCCCTACATCGCCCGTCTCAACATAACCCACCTCACTCGGCGCGCCTTCTGGGCTGATATTGTCCCGGATAACCACATTGATATTTTCAGTTACCGAGTCACCATCGGTGTCAGTAGCAGTAGTTGGTATCACCAACCTTAGGATTTCACTGTCCTGCTCAATAGCTCGGTATTGAGTTAATGTGTATTCACCATTGTTATCAATAGTTACCTGCAGAACAGGTTCACCAAGCAAGGTATCGACCGAAATCGTTTTGCCGTCATCAGAAATTGTCACTCGTGTAAGTTGACCATTACTGATAATACTCGTCCAGGTGGCGTCACTTACCACACTCTGATCGAATGAAATGTCGTCAATATTGTCACTGCCCTTGGTGAATTCTATGGTGCGTGTTTCGCTTTGTTCGCCGACGATTTCAGTGTAATCCAGTAGACTACCTTCGCCTGTAGGATCATCACCATCTTCAATGATCACGGTAATAACTGAAGGCGTGCTATCTCCATCATAATCAACCACATGCACCGGGATAAGCAGTTCATTAATATTGCTAATCACATCCTGATCAATTGCCTGCCTTAAAGTCGCAATGTAACTGCCATCGACTGAAACGACCACTTCCAACACTACAACACTCGGGTCATCGGCTAGTGTCACAATAATTTTGTCTAAAATAGGATTGGAGTCGACATCTACTTGAGCATCTGAGGTCAGGCTCAGACTTGTCTCCAATCCATTAGAGGTTAGAGAGGTCCATGTCGGATCATCAAGGATAGCTTCATTGATAGTGAGATAATCTGCAGCATCACTTCCCAAGTTCAAACCGGTATCCCCTACAGCAGGGGCATTTGCGCCGACTTCTGAACCCTCATTAATCGTGGTGGTCCCGGTTGCGGATGCAGAGTCAAAGTTTGGATTAAAGCCATCGGCAACGACTGTACTGAACGAAATAGGCTCAACCAATTCAAAGCCACTAGAATCTTTGCCTGTAATGTTAAAGCCAATATTGAGTTGGTCGTTGGAAACCGATATGTATTGACCGTTAAAATCGATGTGATCAATAGGGCCTGAGACCGTAGTCGTCACCACTAAATCAATGCCATTTTCTAGCTGATTAGGAGTGATGGTAATAGATAAAACTTCTTCACCAGCAACAGTACCAATGATCGAATTGGTTCCTTGATCATAAATAAATGTGACAGCGTCACCAGCGGAAGTAATATTGGCGTTGAGCTCCGCAAGCACTTGATCGATGTCGACGGGCGAGACTTCAAAACTGGAAGCGTCGAGCTGAAAGGTCGCTTGCTCTATGAAAAAAGAACCCGTAGTGGTTTGAGGATAAGTGCTTTGAGAAAGAGAGCCCTCAACAAGAGCAGTTGCAATACTCCCTCCACCTTCGGCAAAACTTATCGTCAAGCCATCATCATCGACGGACGGAAGATCTAACGTGAAGGCATCTGTTTGAAATTGAGTCTCTGGATGGGTTTCAATGTAATTCATATCGACGGTAACAAACCCGTCATTGGCTGCATTTTCAGCGTTGACATTTTTACCCGCAGCAGCAGCCTCTAAAGCTTCATTAGGATCTTCACCATTTAGGATAGCCTGCTGAACTAAGGCAATGTCTTGCTCAGTATACTGCGCCTCTTCTTGCCCAAGCAGCAATGCAACGTCTGTTTCGGATGAGGCTAATTGGCTAGCTTCATCTGGGCTCACACTAGCGACACACACCGCACAATTTTGGTCAAAAATCTCAGCCTTATCGCCATACTGAACCATGACTTTGGCATCTTTACCAATTAGGAGTACATCGCCTTTTTGAAGGCTATCGCCTTTCTTAATATCTCTTGCGGCGCTTGACGCGTTGATTACAACGGCCTTGCCGTGAGTCTCTACCACAGACACATCTGTGATAAGTACTTGCTCTTCCATAGCCTACATCCTTGTTTCTGCCTCGACGATCCTTAATCAAGACAGTACTGCTAACACTAGAACTTTTTGAATACGTTCTTTTTTCACCTTCATAACATTTTAGCAACTTACCGTCGATTTGGAACCTTTTACGGCTATGTTAGGAGCTAAAATTTGTGTTACGAGTTTATTTCTACGAAAAACTGCTACATCTTGACCAGTTTTCATCAAACATCATTTAAATGAATGAGTTATACATTTTGTAAAATGCGGGGAAGAAGCAGTAAAAGTACGTTAAACAACGCCAAAGAGCGCACCATATTATGAGTTTGAAAATCAATAATAACTTATGTTAATAAAAGGAAGATTTAGCAGTTTGAATGACTTCAATAACCAGTAGTTTACAATTGGTAACAATTAAAAGATTACGCAAATGGCAGAATAGATTAAATGGCTAGATTGTATCTTCTGCCCATTGTCGATATAGAAATACGGGTTTATGCGCTCTTAAATCGCTTTTTGAGAGAAATCGAGGGTACTTAGGCGATCAAAATATTATTCTGCGAATACCAGTTTGCCCATTATCAGTAGATGATAAGATTATTCCCGATTATCAGACTTAAGTAGCGACATTCGCCTTTAAAGCAGACTGAGCAGTTATGCAGGCAAACGTGTTAACCTAATGATATTAAAGCAGTGGTATACGCCTAAAACCGCTTTATCGACTGCAAATTTAAATTCCGACAGTCTATAAATTAGTATTTTTATCAAAGAGTGATTTAGATTTTGCTCCTTCTAAACTTACATTCAGAATGATCTTCCCTATGAACAGCAAATGATTAATTATCATCCGTCGTCCATTGCGAATCTTTAGTGAAGAATGGGAGTAAAACCGATCAACATATTTACCCTTCCCCTTGAGAATTCTTTAGGATGTTTTAGCTCTAATTACCACCTACTAGCTCGAATCATCTTTCAAATATCACCTGAAAATCAGAAAGGCAATCGCCTCTTCACTTTTTGACTCCTTTAAGTCTTTATGCATAAATAGTCACCAAAATGCGTCTAATTATTTTATGAAAGGGTAAACGTTTACAGCCTAACCAGTTCACTATTTACCCTCCATAAACAGAATTATATTCTGATATGTATCGAACACCCAAAACCACCACCTGCTATGCAACAAACCACATCCAATATGAAGTGAATTATATTGCTTAAATCTATTGATCGAGCTCAAAAAATGAACGAATCACTATATACTACCAAAGTAGTAGTCGATAGAATGTTTATGTCTCAACAATGGGAGGTTAAGACATGAACAAAGACTCATTCGGCATTTGCATCAATAGCACAATGTTAAAGAAAAATGAGCGTACAACGTTCACACATGTTAGAGCCTATCAAGCTTCCGAGTCTGAGTTGGATTTAAGAGTGTTACTTGCTATCCCACAGATCACAGGGAAAGAACTGTTAAATACCATACAACATTCAAGGGACTTAATATGGCGCGCTACATACCAATGTAACGCTGACTACGAATAAACATAAACGCTGTATTCTCCAAGCACTTGAAAAATGAATAGCCTCGCAATAATGAGCCCTAGTTATTGCGAGGCTTTTTGCTTAATTGAAGTTGATGCCTTTTTAAGGTTTGAACCACATATAGTAAGCATTGTTTGGATCTCTTTTCAGAGTCCAGTTCATATAGTTGCGCCAAGTATCTGGCTGATTTTCATAAGCAGCCATGGTCGCGATATAAAAAGCAACCAGATTATCTTGTTCATATTTAATCTGTTCTACATGAGCTTTGTCGGATGTTGCCACTGTGAAGCGATTAATCAAATCCGGCATAATATCTGTAACAACAAGCTCATTAGTCCATTCATCAAATTCAAGCAACGGGTAATCATCGGTAATTAAAGTAGTGTCACTGCCAGAGAAATCTTCAAGTTCTTCTCTCGACGCGACATAAGTTGCTAGCAGAGCGTCTCCACTTTTTACGCCAACCTCTTGCAAAGACCGGTTTAAGTCTGGGTTACTATTAATGGTGCTCGCAATACGTGTAGGATCCATATTCTGAGGCTTATCTGAGCCCACTAGCAGCATTTCATGTACTTCGGTCGTCCATAACGTAACGTATTTGAAATT
Source organism: Vibrio comitans (assembly GCA_024346835.1). Lineage (GTDB taxonomy): Bacteria > Pseudomonadota > Gammaproteobacteria > Enterobacterales > Vibrionaceae > Vibrio > Vibrio comitans. Next base: position 1,183,064 of record AP024867.1, on the reverse strand, counting down.
GTTCAACATAGTTGCGACTAATGATCTCGAAGCTTCGACACTTTGTGTTGCTATAGGCCACCACTGAGCCATAACGCCGTTATCAGTCAATCTGGTTTTCGCTAGCTTATAAAAGTCATCCGAATACAGATTTGAGACACCTGAGGCAGTTGGTGGTGGCGGCTCTAAAGTAATTAAGTCATAAGACATGCCAGGCCTACTCAACTGCTGCCTACCATCACCTACAAAAATATCTACCCCAGGATTATTGGCAACATTATAGTTTCCATTAAAATTCTTTGTGCCTTCTACCACTTCTGGCAAGAGTTCAAATACATGGCGAGTGTCGAGTGAATCGATATTGGTTAATGCGCCCGCTGTTATTCCCGTATCCAATCCAATAACAAGTGCTGATTTAGGTGGCTCCGGTGCGATTAGAGCTGGTATATAGGATTGTAGGCGCATGTATCGCAAAGAAGCCATAACATCACCAGTGTTTGACACCCCTTGAATATAAAGTCGGTGAAATGCTCTTTCTCCCTCACCTTGTTCAATAACAGCGACCGTGTTACCAACGCCCTCAGCAAACCACAATAAATTACCGCCCTCTTTTTCAACAAGAAGATCTGATAGTTTGCTACTTGGTAAAATTGCGACCATAGCTAACAACAACATTAAGCTCACATAAACAGGTCGTTTAAATTGAGCATGACGAACGAACAACATCACCACTAATATGATCAAACCAGACAGTATCTTAATGGTATTGATAGCGCCAAAAGTTGGAATAAAAATAAACCCGACCATAGCAGTAGCAACAACACCAGCTAGAGTATTGAAGCCAAGCAAGATTCCAGAAAAATGAGCTTGGGTTTGATTGTTCTTTTGAATTTTTAGTGCCAGCGGGAAAATACACCCAAAAACAAATGCGCCCATGAAGACAAAAAAGAAAGCTATAAACACAAACGAGCTAAGGTTTGAGAACATACTGCTGTGTGATAGACCATAAGCCGCAGCCTTGACTACCATTTGCGTATCCCAAACAAACTTACTAATAACTAGATACGGCGCAATCACTGATATCATTGAAAAACACATCAAAGACAATAGCAGTGAGTAGCTCTTTACTGAGTTCAGTTTTAAGCGATTCGCAAACAAGTTACCTGACATTAACCCAAACAAGAGAACCGCTAAAATTGTCGCATACGCAATGGAGCGCGTATTCATGTACTGCAATACCGTTTGTATCCAGATCAACTCCATTCCAATAGCGACAAAGCCTGATACCGAGTAAAGCAGCACTAGAGCTCTCTTAAGGATAACCTCCTGTTCACCGTTATTTTCATGTCTGCTTTTAGGGGCATTAACAACATTAATCACCAAGTAACCCGTCATCGCCAAAATCAAATTAACAACAACCACAACGACAATTGAATTGAAAATACCAAAATGAGGCAACAATAATGTTGGTGCACTAAGAGCCCCCACAACAGCACCCATAATGTTCATACCGTAAAGTAGGCCTGCTGGGCTTTTTTCTTCGGCTCCCGTGGAGACTTCTATCCATCGAATAAGTAGCAGTAATGTGCCTCCCATAAAGAATGGAGGAATTGCCAATAGCAAGGCATAAATGAGTAAAGCAGACTGCCCCAAAATACTCTCTACTTGCACATAAAGTGAGACGCCTTGGTAGAGAACGACACTAATGGCTAATGCTGATAAAGCAACCAGTGCTTCTAATGAGCTATACCATGACTTTATGTTCCCGATTTGATTTACTTTCTTTGCGAAGACAAGCGAGCCAATACCAACACCCACTAAAAACCCGCCGATCACGGTACTCGTCGCATACACATCGATACCAATAACCAAAGCAAGTTGCTTATACCACAAGGTTTGAAATGCTAAAGAACAAAAGCCAGAAACAGCAGCAAACAAGCTACCAAGCAAAATACGTCTCATTCAGTGAATATCTCTATATTGATTAATTACTTACCGTAAGGCTTTAAACCTTAAGCGGGTTATTGACTGAAAACAGTCCAACCACCATTAGTAAATTCAGTCACTTAGTACCGAGTAATCAATCCATAATCATTAGCTAACTAACGGGAGTTCAGGTGGTGAATAATACGGAATACCCCGCTAACCCACTATTGATCCCTTATAAGCTATCAACTGAATGAGATTCAATTTACCTCTTCCTTATGTAGTAAAAAGACAATTAGTAAGAATTTTTCTAACGTGCCACAAATACAATGAGTACAAAAACAAAGATATCAACGCAGAGCTATAACCATTGATCTACATGATGTTTCTGATGTATTCGGTAAGAAATACTATTCTTCATACCTATTACAAAAACATACAATTTTGTCTAAACAAGTCAACTTATTGATAAGCGTCTTAAAATTTAGTTATAAAATTACAAAATTACTTGAAGTTCATATTTTAATCGCTGAGAATAAAATTAGCGTTGGATTACATATAAGGAATATAGCCGTGCTGAAAAAACGATTTTTCAAAACCAAAGACGAAGTTGAAGTAACTTTTGAGTGGCCAAAGACAGAAGAGCAATCTATCTCTGTTGCTGGTGATTTCACTGATTGGCAACCTGTTGCCATGAAGTTCAACAAAACGAAGAAAACGTTCAACTTTAAAACTCGCTTCCCTAAGAACCAACAGTTTCAATTTCGCTACCTGATCGATGGTGAAATTTGGGAAAACGACCCTAAAGCAGACGCTTACGTAGCAAACGATTGTGGTACTGATAACAGCCTAGTTTCTACAGCAGAAGCTTAATCGTTAACGTTCGTAAACAATGCAAAAAGGCTCGGTCTTATAGCCGAGCCTTTTTATTTTATACGATCGGCATACGCTACCAATAAGTGCTGTAAAAGAAATACACCGTTATAGAAACACTTATCACTATTACCGAATTCTTGACCCACACTTGTGGAAGTCTGCGAGAGATGTGAGCAGCATAGTATCCCCCAACTAAAGTGCCTGCCAACACCACCAAAGTCGCTGGCCAATCTATCGCTCCCTGATACACAAAAATCACAATCGCAGTTAGAGATACGCCGCATGAAATTAAAAGCTTAACACCGTTCATAATATTGATATCTCGGTAGCCGGCGATTACTAAGAAGCTTAATGAAATAATGCCAAGACCAGCATTAAAAAAACCGCCATATGTAGCAACCACTAGCAAGCCTATCCATACAAAAATTTGCCCTAACCATGAAGCATGTTTATACCGACTCGCTGCTGACTGTAATAATTGATTGAATCTAGGTCCCACAATAAACAGCACAGTTGCAAACAATAAAAGCCAAGGAACCACGCGCAGGAAGGTATTTTCTTCAACGACCATCAATGACCATGCGCCTAGTGCCCCGCCAAGCACGCTAAATACGATGATCTTTGGTAAGTTTTTCCTATCCTTGCGGATATCTTCTTTAAACGCGTAAGCCCCGCTCAAATAGCCCGCTGTAGAAGCGAGCGTATTACTGGCGTTAGCCATCACAGGGGGAACACCGCTTAGCATGAGAGCGGGAAAGGTAATAAAGCTGCCACCTCCCGCTATAGAGTTCATCACTCCTCCCAGCACACCCGCCACAAACAGTAAAACTAGTTCGATTAATCCCACTTAAGTTCCTTTAGACACTGATTAGTTCCACTACCAAATCCTTTTATTAATAGCTGTTTGACAAGTCATACACTCGCAAGTTTTTCGCAATCAAATTTTCCTCACCGAAATAGTGAATGCACTTTTCCTCACCTGGAAGCAAGGTAAAGCTGGAGTCACTGAATCGCCCACCATCATCATGCTCTAGGTGAACAAAAAATGCCGGTTTGTCTGTTGTTAACACTATAGATTCTCCGTCTATTTCGAAGCTTACGTTTGCTCGTTGCAGATCAAGAGATTTAAACTTAGGTGACGTAAACCAAGTATTTTGATTCATTTCGTCACCCGCTTCTATTATCACATGGAAAAAGCTGTTGTGGTGTTCACTTTGCCACTCGGTTTTCGACAATTGCCACGCCACACAATTCTGATCCGCTAACACTTCTTCGTTTAACAGCCATTCACCCAATACTTGTCCCTGCCAGTCCATTCGTATCACGCGCCCGGTTACGTGTTTATTCTCACGACTGTTATTACTCAAATGCAAAGTGATCGCATCTTCGGTCTCTACAAACGGGCAATACACAGGAGAATAAAAACGCTTGGCATGATAGTGCAGTTGTTTCCAGCGCCCGGAGTACTCGATACTCGACCATGAACTTACTGGCCAATTATCATTGAGTTGCCAGTACAGCATTCCGCGACAAATGGGGCTTTGTGCTCGCCAGTACTCACACCCCGTTTTTATCGCAATAGCTTGCTGCACCTGACTTAGATACAGCATCTGTTCGAATCCTTTAGGAAAACGAAAGTAGCGAGTAAACATCTCAGTGATAATACTGTTACCACTGTTGTTTTTTTGGTGACTTTCAAACGTTGGCGAGGTGACATTCCAGTCATCCTCAGGTACAAAGGTTTTAACCTCTGCAAACGAAGGCCATGATTGAAACCCAAACTCTGAGCAAAACCGAGGTTTTATCCCCAAGTAAGCATCAAAAGAACCACCCGAGTGCCATACGTCCCAAAAATGCATGTCCCCTCGGTTGTCTTCATGCCACGCATCACCAAAATCTAAGCCTCCGTTACAGGGAGAACTTGGCCAGAAACACCTTGATGGGTCTTCCTGTGAAATAATGTCATTCAATCTGCGATTCAAACGGTCATAATTAACCGCATACTTGTCTCTATTGTTTCTTGATTCTTCGTACCAATTCAATGCACCAATCACTTCATTATCACCGCACCACAGTGCAATACACGCATGATCTCGAAGTCGTTGGATCTGATCTCGAATCTCAGCCTCAACATCAGCAATGAACTCAGGTGTTGACGGATACAAAGAGCAAGCAAACATCATATCCTGCCAAACCAATAGACCTAACTCATCACACAGTTCATAAAACTCATCTGCTTCATATTGGCCACCACCCCATACTCGGATCATATTCATATTCGCATCAACCGCACTGCGAAGCAGACTCTCGTAGCGTTGCAGGGTTTGGTTTGAGGGCATAGCATCAACAGGAATCCAGTTCGCGCCCTTAGCCACAATAGGAAACCCATTAACTTTGAACTCCATCGCAGAGCCAACGCTATCTGGAGCATTATTCAACTCTAGATGGCGAAGTCCTATTTTTTTCGTTATCTCCTGCTCATCCATTTTGACCACAAGCGAATACAGTGGTTGCTCACCATAGCCTACAGGCCACCATAAATTAGGCGACTTCTCATGAAATCGAGCCGTTGTTTTTCCTGCTGAAGAAGATATTAATGCAGTGCATTGAGAACCAAAGTGAACCTTAATCTTTGCCCCAGCTATTGGTTGGTGAACAACAGTAACTAACACCTCTACACTGCCGTCTGGGAACCAGGTTTGCTCCGCTTGAACTTGCTCGAGACGAACTGATTTAACGGGCTTGATCATCATGGCATCATAAATACCCGATACCACTAGGCATATGCCCCAATCCCAACCAGAATGACACTGAGTTTTTCTGATCAAATTCATGTGCGGAAGTTGATTGTTTGCGCCCATGGAGGATGGCACAGGAAATGGAAGTTGCCCTGCCCTTTGCTTCGCTTCTTCATCCACTCTGGCAAAGGTAACCTGTATTCGGTTTTTGCCTTCCTTTAAGTAGGGCTTTAGATCAATTCGATGGATCTGAAACATATTGCTGCTAGTAAATACCACCTCCTCATTGATTGAAAAGGAGGCTAAGGTATCCACTCTGCTCAAATGCAAATCTAAAGCCTGATTAGCCAACTGCTCTGCTGAGATATCAAAGGTACGTTCAATTATCCACTCACACTCGGCAACCCATTGCACATCTTTTTCGTTGGTTCCTTCATAAGGATTCGCGATAATTCCTGCACTCATCAATGCATGATAGTTATCACCCGGTATGGTAATTGGAATGGATATTTCTGGGCGTTGAGGGGAAGTAAGAGACCACACACCATCTAAGCTAATCGTTGACATTCAAGGTCCTCAGTAACTTTATTAAATTCAGAGAGTGACCGAAGTCTATCGCGTTTAAATCTTAGAAGTTGTTGTTTTAATGCAAGAAAATACGATGTTGTGAGTTATGCCACGTTTGCTTTGCAAGTAAAATTTGAAAGGGTTTATAAGGTCACAATCCTAATAAATAGTTATAAAAAAGCGCCCATAATGGACGCTAATTTGAGTACCAACTTGCCTGGATCTAGCTAGATTGGTTAAAGAGATTCAGAAAGACAACATTCCGATCATAAAGTCGAAGAAACCAATCATATGCTCAGTAAAAAACGTACCAATAAGGACAAATGTGCTGCTCACTATCAGCGTTTTTTCAAGAGTTGTTAATTGAGGCATTGCTTTCTCCATTGCTCGATTACGACAAGAAGCACCGTTTACATGGCTCTCATCGTACTGAATTACGTAACATCGCCTCATCATTTCCAATGAAAATGCTAGTCGACTTCCTTGTTGTCTATTTCTAGATTAGCGCTTACCCATGATAATGGTCAATGCCGCAGCAATAGCCAAGAAGAAACAATAATATGAATTGGCCACCACCGCTAGTGGCGATAAGCCGAAGATAGAGCCTAATAATAAAACCTGAGCACCGTAAGGCAACACGCCCTGAATTACACAAGAATAGATATCTAACAAACTTGCGCTGCGCTTGGCGGGTACCTGGTTCTCTTGAGCCAACTCTTTAGCAACGCCACCCGCAACGATAATGGATACCGTGTTATTGGCTGTGCAGAGATTGGTTAAACTCACTACAGAAGCTATTCCCATTTCCGCGCCACGCTGACTATTTTTATGACCACGAATCATTCGGCTCACGCGGTTTGTAATATAAGCCAAGCCACCTTGCTGCTTCATTAACGCACTGATTCCACCAATCAGCATCGACAATAGGAATATCTCCTGCATATTGCCAAAGCCAGTGTAGATATCATTGGCAAAGCCACTCACTGTATAGTCCGGTGCAGATACAAAACCAATCGCACCAGCTAGCACTATGCCTAAACTCAATACCACAAATACATTCACGCCCAATACAGCCAATACTAAGATAGTCAGATAAGGGATCACCTTAATCCAATCTACCGCATCAACACTTGGCACTTGTGAAGCTTTACTGTTAATACCAAACAACACCAGTGCAAAAAGCGCAGCAGGCAACGCAATGCGGATGTTTTCTTTAAACTTGTCACGCATCTGACACCCTTGCGAGCGTGTAGCCGCAATGGTGGTATCAGAGATAATCGATAGGTTGTCACCAAACATCGCCCCGCTTAGCACAACGCCCGCAGTCAGTGCTACATCCATATCAGCTGCATTCGCAATACCAAGTGCCACTGGAGCAACAGCGGCAATGGTGCCCATCGATGTTCCCATCGATGTTGCAATAAAGGCAGAAATAATGAATATGCCAGGTAAAATAAGCGCTGTTGGGATCATCGCCAATCCCAGGTTTACCGTCGCCTCTACGCCACCCGTCGCACTTGCTGCTGCGGCAAAAGCACCTGCTAGCAAGTAGATAACACACATGGCAATAATGTCTGTATGCCCAACACCGCGCAGGAACTGTTCGATCGCGGTATTCAGCTTATCTTTGCTTAGCACAATACCCAACACTACCGCTGGTAGAGCAGCTACCGGCGCCGGCAGTTGATAAAACGCCATCTCCACTTCTTGAAGTGTCATATAGACACCCGTACCGATGAAAAGTGCTAGGAATAAAAAGAGGGGTAATAACGCCTTAAAAGAAGGCGAAACAGAAGAAGAGGTCGTAGCGTCTGACATGTTACAAAGATCACAAAAACAAAAGAGCGCGTAGACTAGTGGTATACCGTTTCATTGTCAACGTCTAGACGTCTAAACCTCCATTTAATCTATTGTGCGCAGATAACATTGCAAAAATTTATAGGTCTCAATCAGCAATCAACACTCAAAAACAGCGTCATGCCGAGGTCTTTTATCGAGCATCTTAGGTCGCTCAGAAATTTGAAGAGTGGTGATGAAAGCTGAAAAGGTGTTAATGGGTAGATGATGAGTATCTAAGGTTCTGGATAGCTGCTTCGCAGCTTCCAGAATGACGATAATAACATTGCAAAAATTGATAGGTCTCAATCAGCAATCAACACTCAAAAATAGCGTCATGCTCGAGGTCTTTTATCGGGCATCTTAGGTCGCTCAGAAATTTGAAGAGTGGTGATGAAAGCCGAAAAGGTGTAATTGGGTAGATGATCAGTATCTAAGGTTCTGGATAGCTGCTATTCAGCTTCCAGAATGACGCTCGTTTCTTGGACATGTGAGAAATTCAAAACGTTACTACTACCTTGCCTACCGTTCTCTGCTCTCTGATTTTTGTCAGTGCATCACCGGCTTCATCTAACGATATTATCTGAAGCTGAGGTATCGTTATCTCCCCTTGATCTAAAAGCAGATTAAACGCATTTCCCGCGCTGACAATGGCGTTACGACCTCGGCGATGATTGACATGCCCAGAGCCAAGGCTCAGCTGGTGAAAGCTCAACCCTCGCAAAAAGGCGTTTTCATATGCTTCAGGACGAACAACCTGCACCAGTTCTACCATCTGCCCTTGATAGCCTAATACTTTACTGCACAAGATATCATTGTCTCCGCCCACACAATCAAGTGCGACCTCGACGCCTTTACCCTGCATAATTTCATCTACCCTAGCGACAACATCCGATTCAAGGTAATCAATACAATGTGTGGCACCTAATGCTTCTACAAATGCGTGATTCTTAGCAGAGCAAGTAGTGATAACCTTTGGCACCTTATAATGTTTCGCCAATTGGATCGCAAAACTTCCTACGCCACCTGATCCACCAGCAATGAAAATAGAGTCTCGCTTGGCAATATCCAGCTTATCTACCAGCGCACACCATGCAGTCCAACCCGCACAAGGTGTCGCAGCCGCAACAGCTGAATCAGTATCAGGATGTTCAATCAAGGTGCGAGAGTCTTGTACTGCGTATTCAGCAAATCCACCTTGAGTGCGACGCATGTTACCGTGGTACAGCACTCTGTCGCCCACACTCCACTCAATAACTTTATCGCCAACCTCAATTATCTCTCCGGCTACATCAAGGCCACCCACAAAATTATCATCCATGTTCTCTACCATCCCTTTCCATAGATGCACCTTGGCATCCACAGGATTAAGAGCAACCGTATCGACCTTCACCACAACGTCCCAACCAGTCTCTATCTGAGGCATAGAGAGTTGCTTGATGATGAATTGGTCACAGCTGGCATTGTATGTGAGTGCTTTCATTCAAAGTTCCTTTTAAATTACCCATCTAGCACTAAGTTTAACTTGCATTAACTGCATGTAAAATTATGATTTATAAATAACTCTATAACGAATATTTATAACAATATGTTAAACCCTACTTGGCTTAAAACCTTCAAAACCTTAGTCGAAGTGAATCATTTCACCCGCACTGCGGAAGCTCTTTTCATGACTCAGCCGGGGGTCACCCAACATATACAAAAACTAGAGCAGGCTTGTAATACCCCACTACTCATTAAGAAAGGCAAAAGCTTTGAGCTTACAGAGCAAGGCCATATCGTTTATCGATACGCATGCGATCTCATGGAACAACAGCAGAATTTACTTAATACCCTGCAAACTGACGATCCTTACAGCGGTAGCATAAAACTCGCCTGCTCCGGAGCATTGGCGCAATGGTTATTCCCTAAATTTATTGCTTTGCAGGCAGAGCATCAAAACCTAAAAGTAAAGTTTGAGGCAGCTCCAAACAAACGGATTTGTGAGTACGTCCAGCAAGGTCATTCTCTGTTCGGTTTAGTCACCCAAATTCCCAATCAAGCTGAATTTGAAGTCACTAAAATTGGGACGGAATCCCTATGTTTGGTATTGCCGAAGAAGCATTCACAGACACGTATTAATAACGAAGTATTAGAACAGCTTGGACTGGTTGATCATCCAGACGGCCAGCAATATTTAGCAAAATATTTGGAAGAGTGTGGGAACAAGGAGTTCGCAGATATTTCAATTCGCGAGCTAAAGCGCATCACCTACATTAATCAGCTAAGTCAAATCTTGTATCCTGTAGCACAAGGTATTGGCTTTACCGTTTTACCCTTGAGTGCCGTCCTTTCGTCCCCTTTCTATCCAGACCTCTACATTCATGAACCCAATACCAATGTGGAAGATGAGTTGTACCTGATATCAAAAAAAGACAGGCCTTTACCTAGCCGATATCATCAGTTTATTACCTTAATTCAAGACTCCATTAACGAATCAAAATCCATTTAAGTAATATCTGAAATCAATTTTTGTCATTATCAAACATAACACTATCCCTTTAACCTATAAGAAGTTTATTATTTCAAGGTTGGTGTTATGTCGTTTGCTCGTTTTCGTTGCAGTCATGTCTCTATCGTTGTCGGTCTTGCGCTTTGCTCTACAACAGTAAGTGCCAGCGGGATTTTCTTGGCTGAAGCTAGCTACGCTAATATGGGTACCGGTGGTGCTGGTGACGGTGTTTATACTGGTAATGCAGCTGCAATTTGGACGAATCCAGCAACAATGAGTTTTATGGACGAAGAGCGTCACACGATCAATGCGACCGTGTTGAATCTCGATATGGAATACACAGACGCAAATGGTGGCGTTGGAGCTAATTCAAATAAAACCATGCCCCTGATAAGCTATTTCAGCAACCATCATATAAACGATCAATGGTCCTACGGTATCGCCTTCTCATCTCGCGGAGGGGCAGCGTTAGACTATGGGTATGAGTGGGAAGGTGCAAACCAATTAACCGATGTTGCTCTTGTGACCTACCAATTTAATCCATCTGTGGCATATCGCATTGATGACAATGTATCTGTTGCAGCTGGACTGCAAGTTGACTACGCATTGATTAATGCCAATACCAACAACATAGAACTAGAAACCGAAGATAGCCTGGCATTTGGCTACAATCTAGGACTTATGTTTGATGTTTCTGAACAAACTAAAGTTGGCATCTCCTATCGCTCTCAACTGGAGCATGATTTTTCTGGCACTTCTAATCTCTACACGGATAATGATCAACTACTTGCTAGCGGCCAATATGGTGCGCCTCTCGTGACTCCCGCAACAGTGGACATCAGTGCTAGTTATAAAGTTAACAATAACGTGACACTTATGACCTCTATTCAGTGGCATGATTGGAGCAAATGGCAAAAAACACTTGTTGAACTAGATTACCCAAACAGTGACCTTCCTTATCTGATCAATAGAGAGTTCGAGGATGTCTGGCACTTTGGTTTCGGTGGTGAGTATAAGCTACGTAACAACTGGGCACTAAAAGCGGGCTACTCTTATGAAACCTCTCCACTTGATCATAAAGCCAATCAATCACCTGACCTACCCGTTGGTGAACAGCATAGGTACTCATTGGGCGTTTCGAAAACGTGGAATGAAAACACTCTAGATATTTACTACGAATTCGCAGACTTTGGAGACATGGATGTAGCTCAATCTGGTTTAGTTAAAGACCTTAACGGTCACTTTACCGGTAAGGTTCACTTTGTTGGACTCGGCTACACCTTTTAATCATACATCGAAAGAGTGGCTTAAATAGCCACTCTAATAATGGTAAAACGACGGACTAAAACAACACCACGGACGGAGCAACGACTAACAGAAGGTAACAAACTTGTACTTCATCAAAGCTCCTAACCCTCAAGATATACAAACCCTACTTACTCTACCCATCTATTCACTAGAAAGACTTTTTAGCCGCCTGCCCTGTGAAAGCAAAGAGCGCTTGATCCGTGCAATGCTAGAAGAAAAACTAACTTAATGATTAATTTAAGATTTTAGCTACAAAAACTCGAACCAAGACTGCTTTTTGTGAGATTTCCATCTATAGTAATATTCGTCTAAAAGTTTTTACTCTTAAACCAATATAACTTGAGTGTATAACATGAAATCTCTCGAACAGCAGTTGTCTCGACTGGACTTGAACCTACTGGTTTCATTAAGTGTTTTATTGAAAGAAAAGAATGTTTCTAGGGCCGCAGAGGTACTTTACCTCTCTCAACCTGCAATGAGCCGAACACTAAAAAGGCTACGAGACGTTTTCGATGATCCTCTGTTTTATAGAGAGTCTGCTGGATTACAACCCACTGAAAAAGCACTGACATTAAAAGAGCCATTGAGTGAGATATTACTATCCATCAATAAGCTGATTGATAGTACTCAATTTTCTCCGCAAAATTGCGACCAAACTTTTCGGATATCATTACCACCACTAATGAGCCGTCAGCTGTCGGTTCCCTTAATCAAAGAGCTGATGAAAAACGCCCCTAAAGCCAGTTTGGTTGAATACCCTGCGGCTTGGGATGCGACAACACTGCTTAAAGATCGCGCCGTAGATTTCTCGATACATATAGAGAAACCAAGAAACGATTTAGAGTTCCCGAGTGAGCTCATCGGTCAAACTTACCCGGTATTTTATGGAATGGCTGGACATCCACTGTCCAATCAAGAGAAGGTTTCTCTAGAAGATTGTTTACAATATCAGTTTGTTGATCTGAACTTGGACTTGCGCTCCGTATCGGATATTCACAACCCTATTGATAGTTACTTAGAAAGCAAAGGCGTAAAGCGTGATATTGTTTTTAAGAGCGGACAGTTAAATACCTTAGTGGATGCGATGCAAGACTCTAATAAGATGCTCATCTCAACACATACGCTAAGAAAAGTGGATGATTTTAAGCACCGCCTCACTCCAATATTCGAATTGCAGAATGAGCCAAAGATGAATATCAATGTGTATCTCATTGAGCATAAACGAACACTAAACAGCCCGGCACATCAATGGCTTAAGCAGCTCATTTTAAACACTCTGCGTGACAAAGCGTTTGCTTAGGCAAAAACATTAGCTATGCTCAAGGGCGCTTATTTCTAACCTTAAGCGCCCTTTCTACAAATTCAACACCGGGTTCATAGCGTTTGGCGCTAGCATTGAGCGCCAGAGCAAGTGCACTATCGGCAATCTCTTCAAAACGCTGCGCCATTGCGTTCACCTTCAATGGAATAAAATCCAACAAGCGATTATCACCAAATGTCGCGACCTGCAAACTTTCAACGAGATCATGGCTGGGTAGCACAACATCTAGAACACCCTCTAGCAATGTATATGAAGTGCATACAATCGCATCAGGCATACAATCATTGTCGACCCATTCTTGAATAAGACGTCTACCTTCGTCTGCTGAGAAATGTTCGCCATAATTTAGCATCAATTCAATATTCAGCCCTTTAATGGCAGCCTCTAAACCAAGCTGGCGATCTCGAGAGATTGGCAGATTCGGCAAAGCACCAATAAGCCCTACACTCTTCACATTGCTATCGAGAATCGAATGTGTCAATTGCAATGCAGCCTCAAAGTCTTCACTGACCACACAACTAAATATTTCGTCATCCATAGGTCTATCGAGGGCAATCACCGGCGTCCCTTTTTGCAGCAATACTTGATAATACTCATTGGCATCCGCCATTGAAGTCGCCACAAATAAGGCATCGATTCTGCGACTCACCAGCGCTTGGGCAAGCGCCTGCTCTGTTTCAGGTTCGTCATCAGAGCATCCTATCAATATCTGATAACCCGCTTGCCTTGAGTTCTGTTCTAGCAATTTGGCGAGCCTTGCATAACTTGTGTTCTCCAAATCAGGGATGATCAAGCCAAAAGAGCGACTACTACCAGCTCTCAACGAAGAAGCAGCGAGATCCGGACGGAACTTATGTTCGTCAACCACAGCCATTACTTTCTGCTGCGTTTTCTCACTAATGCGATACTTTTTTGCCTTACCATTTATCACATAGCTAGCTGTCGTTTTTGATACTCCAGCCAGTTTAGCTATCTCTTCTAAAGTCATTCATGATCCTAATGATTTGTGCGGTTGATCATAGTTATCCAGATCAAAGCTTACTTTTTATTGAATGATAAGCTGAATCGGTTAACTATAAAAGCTGAAACGGTTAAGCATAATTAAAATTGCTGATGACTATCACTATTTTAAAGTATTTGCGCAGATGTATAGAGCTAAACACGAGAATTTCATCGGATACACAATCGATTGAAATTTTTATTTGCTGATTTGCTGAACCGATTTAGCATTAATATAAAGCACAGCTTAAGCAGTGCGATTTTAAAGAACTGAGGCGGATATGCTCACAATAAATGAAGACGATATTAGGTTACAGCAAAGTGCAGCGGATAAAGCGGTAGCTATTCAAGACATTGCTAAAAGCCTAACAAGTAAAAACCTTGTCGAGTCAGGGTATGTACAAGGAATGCTTAACCGTGAATCCCAAAACTCTACATTTTTAGGCAATGGCATCGCTATTCCCCACGGCACTGTTGATACTCGTTCACTGGTCAACAATACCGGTGTCGCTGTGCATCATTTCCCTGAAGGGGTTGATTGGGGTGACGGCAACACGGTTTACTTAGCCATTGGCATCGCAGCTAAATCTGACGAACACCTTGGTATTCTTAAACAATTAACTAAGGTTCTCTCTGCTGACAGTGTTGAAGACAAGCTTAAGCAGGCTCACAGCGCTCAGCAAATCGTTTCCCTGCTGAACGGTGAAGCTCAGTTAAAAGCAGATTTCGATGCCTCGCTAATTCAGTTGAATTTTCCTGCAAGTGACATGCTACAAATGACAGCAGTGGCAGGTGGCTTACTAAAAAACACCGGATGTGTTGAAAACCAATTTGTCGCCGATCTGGTTACCAAATCCCCTACCCACCTAGGTCAAGGCTTATGGTTAGTAGCAAGTGATACAGGTGCTAAACGCACAGCGATGTCGTTTGTCACCACATCAAATCAGTGTGAGTTTGAAGGTGAAACGGTAAAAGGATTAGTTGCCTTTTCTGCCAACAGTAATCTGCATCAATCCATGCTTAACATCCTCACCGACACTGTCTCATCTGGTGAACAAAATAAGCTTTTACAATCAAACCAAGAAAGCTTGATTGCTTTGTTTACTGGAGAAGAGTCACTCGTTTCTTCGCCGGTGGAGGCTTCTGACAATAGCGCCGTGTTCACTATCAAAAACGCTCATGGTTTACATGCTCGCCCAGGGGCAATGTTAGTGGCCGAAGCCAAGAAATTTGACTCAAAGATCACGGTTTTCAATCTAGACGGTGAAGCAAAACCAGTTAACGCAAAAAGCCTAATGAAAGTGATTGCTATGGGCGTTAAACATGGACATCAATTGCAGTTTAGTGCAGAAGGCAGCGATGCCAAAGAAGCCCTTGCTGGCATAGGTAAAGCGATTGAATCTGGCCTTGGTGAAGGGTAAGGAGACAGCATGACGACTAAAAAAGTAGTAACCATAACTCTCAACCCTGCATTGGATCTCACGGGAAGCTTAGATAGCCTAAATCAAGGCTCGGTAAGCCTAGTAAAATCAGGCTCACTACATGCCGCAGGTAAGGGCGTAAACGTAGCAAAAGTGCTGAGTGAACTTGGCGCAGAAGTTACCGTTACCGGCTTTCTTGGAAAAGATAACCCAGAACTTTTCAGCCAGCTTTTCGATGACATCGATGCCCACAATGCCTTTGTAGAAGTAGAAGGCGCAACCCGCATCAACGTTAAACTCGTTGAGGGTAATGGCAAAGTAAGTGATATCAACTTCCCAGGCGTTCAAGTTACGCAAAACGATATAGAGCGCTTTGAAGGGACTCTATTTGAGCTAGCCAAGCACCACGATTACTTTGTGATAGCAGGTAGCTTACCTCAAGGTGTCAGCCCTCAGCTATGCGCAACTTGGATTAAGAAGCTTCACGCTTTAGACAAGAAAGTGTTATTCGATAGCAGTCGTGCAGCCTTGGCGGCTGGGCTCGAAGCACAGCCTTGGCTGATCAAGCCAAACGATGAAGAATTAGCGGAGTTTGTTGGAAGACCACTAAATAACGCGAATGAATGCCAACAAGCAGCACATGAGCTGGCTAATAAAAGCATAGAGAACATTGTCGTCTCTATGGGCGAACAAGGTGTGATGTGGCTGAACAAAGGCCAGTGGTTATTCGCAAAGCCACCAACAATGAAAGTGGTTAGCACTGTAGGTGCGGGTGACACCTTAGTTGCTGGCCTCTGCTGGGGTCATATGCAAGGTATGGATAAAGATAAATTGCTGCGCTTCTCTACCGCCTTATCTGCGTTAGCAGTATCGCAAGTCGGTGTTGGCGTTCCAAGCCAAGCACTTCTTGAACAGACCATTAGCCAGGTCGAAGTACAACCTACAATTATGTCGAAATAAAGGACTGCCCTATGAACATTGCCATTATCACAGCCTGCCCTAGTGGTGTCGCGAACAGCATCATTGCTGCAGGACTTTTAGACAAAGCAGCAAAAGAACTTAATCTTGATGCAAAAATAGAGTGCCAATCAAAAGTTATTGAAGGCTATGTGCTTGATCAGCACGATATTGATTCTGCAGAGCTTGTCATTATCGCTTCAGATACATCAATTGATACGTCACGCTTCACGGACAAAAAGGTCTGCCAAGGTCGCATCAAAGATGCGATAAAAAATGCCAACGCATTTATCGAAAATGCGCAAATAGAAGCAGTAACACTGACCCACGACGCCGTATTCAATGCCAGTGAACCATCTTCTGATAGCAAGAAGATTGTCGCAATTACCGCCTGCCCTACAGGTGTCGCTCATACCTTTATGGCAGCGGAAGCCCTAGAAGAAGAAGCCACTCGTCAAGGCCATCAGATCAAGGTCGAAACCCGAGGTTCAGTTGGTGCTAAGAATCAGCTAACAGAACAAGACATTGAGCAAGCTGATCTAGTGATCATTGCCGCTGATATTGATGTGCCACTGGATCGCTTTAACGGTAAATTGCTATACCGCACCAAGACAGGCCCTGCACTTAAGAAAACCAAGCAAGAAATAGATAAAGCCCTCTTAGAAGCAACACCTTATCAAGCCACAAGCAGCGCATCATCCGAAGTGTCGACAGAAAGCAAAGGTGTATATCAGCACCTTATGACAGGCGTATCGCACATGCTACCGGTAGTGGTTGCAGGTGGTTTGATCATAGCGCTGAGTTTCGTGTTTGGCATCGAGGCATTTAAACAAGAAGGAACATTAGCAGCGGCATTAATGAGTATCGGCGGCGGCTCTGCGTTTGCTCTGATGATCCCGGTTCTTGCTGGCTATATCGCCTTCTCAATTGCCGATCGCCCAGGGCTGGCTCCGGGTCTTGTTGGCGGTATGTTAGCAAGCACCCTTGGTGCCGGCTTCCTTGGTGGTATCGCTGCTGGTTTTATAGCGGGTTACAGTGCCAAGTTTATTGCCGATAAGCTGTCATTACCGCAATCTATGGAAGCACTTAAACCGATCTTGATCATTCCCTTTGTTGCTACTCTATTTACTGGCTTGGTCATGATCTATGTGGTCGGTAGTCCAGTTGCAGCCACTATGAGCGGTCTTGAAAACTTCCTTAATACCATGGGAGCTGGTAACGCAGTCATGCTCGGTATTCTGCTAGGCGCAATGATGTGCTTCGATCTTGGAGGCCCAGTCAACAAAGCCGCTTATGCATTTGGTGTTGGCTTACTCGCCTCACAACAGTACGCGCCAATGGCAGCTATCATGGCGGCAGGCATGGTACCTGCATTAGGAATGGGGCTGGCAACCTTTCTAGCTAAGAGCAAATTTGAAGCTAGTGCTCGTGAAGCAGGTAAAGCGTCATTCGTACTAGGCCTGTGCTTTATATCTGAAGGTGCAATTCCATTTGCAGCCAAAGATCCTATGCGCGTGATCCCTTCTTGTATGGCGGGTGGCGCTTTAACGGGTGCGCTCTCTATGCTGTTCGGTGCCGAGCTCTTAGCTCCTCACGGCGGATTGTTTGTTCTGCTTATCCCTAATGCCATCTCACCTGTATTGATGTATTTGGTTGCGATTGCTGCAGGTACAGCAGTGACTGGATTTAGCTATGCGTTCTTGAAAAAACGAGACCAACAAGTATTAGCGTCTGCGTAAACTCCTTAAAATAATAAAAGCCCAGATCTGCTAGCGAATCTGGGCTTTTTTACTTTTCCGTTAGTGTCGTTCTACTCATTAGTTTCAAGCCAACTCGCTATTACCTCTTTAGCCCCAAAGCACTCCCCCTGTAACGTTTGTGTATGAGCTTCAAAGGGTTGACCTATAAAGGTTGTGCGGATCATTTTCCCCGTCGACAGTTTAATATGAGTACTGACCCTACCCTGAAAGTTCTGCAGCAACGCAAACTCGTCGCTGACGAACACCAACTGACTTGAGTAGTAAATGAAGTAGTCTGGGGTCGAATTAAGCTTACAGTTTAATGTTCTCTCGTCATTTGCTAATGCGCCAAAGGCCGTTACCTTAAAAGCCATAGCAATCGCTATCAAAAGCGATGATAGCCAGTGTATTCGAAAAACTTGGCTCATGAGAGACTCCTGTTTACCCTAATACTGACAAGTATAGATAAACAGAAGCATTAGCTCGGGATTGAGATATCGATATATGACTCACTCATGTGCAAGAACCACTACTACGCAGGGATGCCTGGCTATCCATTAACGCCCATAGTTTTCAACAATATACTGCTCAAAATCATGACACATCTGCTCATCACTTAACTCGTTGTTGGCAAGTTCTTTATCGCCATCAACAATGCTAATTTTCGCATTGAGAGAATGAACGCAAGCTCGAGGCCTGTTTGCAAGCGTAGAGATTTTATCTTGCTCTATCTGCCATGCTTGTTCGGAGGTTAAGTTACATTCATCAGCAAGGTATTTAGCATTAAACCCTTCACCCGTTAACTGAACGATGGTTTGGTTATGGTTAACTGCATTACCTTGATGCCAGTAGTGCTCTTCTAGCAAAGGGCCTATCTCAGGGTTATCCGTTAGATAACCAAACTTATTAAGGAAGTAGGCTCTCGTTTGATACACCGCCATATGTGCCAACAGGTAGCCTTGATAAGCGCAAGCTGACTCATCTGATATTAAGTGAGGGATTGCCATTAGCGGTCTAGGACTGCATTCAAGACCTAGAATGGTTTTCTCCATTTCGCGCGCCAATCGAGTGACATTTTTAGGCGTCAGTTCTTCGTCTGCTAATTGGTATAAGGCGCGCTCAAAATATGGCACCACTAGAATACTGCGCTCGGTATAGGCTTTGAAAGGCTGTTTACTCTCAATCATCGCTTTTATTACTGAATCGGGAATAGCTACTCCATTTTCATCCAGTGCATATAACTTGAGCCAGTCGCCATCTTCTAACAGGCTGTCACAGAACATGGATTGTGTTTCTGCATAGGCCATGGAAGTGGGCGCGAATTCTTGAGAAAAGCATGGCGCATTCATCTTCACATTGGCAAAGTGAGCCGCGTGTCCTCCTTCATGAAATAAGGTATTGATGCCATCGTAGCCACTACCTACCTGATCGGGTTTGGCGTTACTCGTAAAGTTAACCTTGGCGGGCACCCATTGTGAGTTATCGTAAAACGAGGGAATAGGCCCGTGGCAAAATCCATTCGGGTACTTACCTTTGCGATCGAGTAAATCGAGCGTCAACTCCGCATTTGAATAGTTAATGTTTAATCGACCAAAAGATTCAATCCATCGGCGCAACGATTGTGAAAATGGCACATACGGATCTAGGTCGCGCATTGCGTCTCCAGAAAAAGAGAACACAAAATTGTGCCCTTCAAGCGCTTGTTGCCCCTTGTCATTGGCCAATTTGTTAAGGCTATTCAAGTTACTTTCTCGAGTTCGCTGCTCAAAATCGTCCAGTATGGTGAACAATTCGGCTGTGGTCATTTGCTCTGTCTTCACAATCGAATAATCAAAGAAATTGTCATAGCCCAGTGAGCGAGCAAACTGATTGCGCAGCTTAACCAGGTCTAATAGCCCATTCACCAACAGCCATTGCTCAAGATCTAACATCGCCTGATGAGAAGACTTCCTGACGGACTCATTATCGCTGGTACGGATATTAGCAGCCAACACAGGAAGCGAACCTTCTTGCTCCTTGCCTTGTGCATCAACAAAAATCTGAGTGTACTGCTGCTTCTTTTCAAATAGCTCAGACTCAAACTGAATCAAATCCGCCTTCAACTCCCGTGCTTCTTGAGTAGGTAAAGCGTGCGCTTTAAACGTGGCAAGCCAACCTTCAAGCCCAGACTTAACCGTATCCAACTCGTTGTTTGACGGCGCCGATTTAAGTTTCTCTAGCTGCAGTTCTATTTCTGAGAGTCTGTCTGCATTGCTTAAAAACTGGTTCCAGTGAGTTTCTGCTTGAGCCGAACCTGCTTGATCGTTCGAGATGCCCATATAGGTTTCCCAAAATAGATCCTCTTTTTGACGGTGAACCGACAAATACTCTTTATTCAACGAGTCTAGATACTGTTGTGGATGCATAAGTGTTTTCATTCCCTTGAGTGATCATTAAAGGTAGTTTTTATTAAAATTAGTGTAACCATATAGAAAAGATATGGATACAAGACATGGACAATAAAGCCTGCATTATCAATCTATTTACTGTAAAAATAGAGATGATCCCTATTAACTATATGCTCTGTAAGAGATCTCTCACAGCAGTGTGGGAATAAAGTGTTTTTTGATACAGACGCCTTTCCACCAACTAGGTTAACCTGTTGTATTTAAAGAACTTAAATTGATTTGATTAATGATCGTACAGTTATTTCTTATCGTATATATTCCTACACCGTTGATAAGAATCACCAGTACAGTAATATGTTTCTTGTCGACAGGGAGTTGGCAGGAATGGAAAACTCAAAGGATTGAGTATCTTCAGGATGAAGAGTCGATTACTAGGAAGTAGTCAACATGGAAGTGGAGCCTTAGGATAGGCGCAAGATTCAACATTGGACGTTGAGTTTAAGGACACCGTCAGGACGACGATGCAAAAGGATTGGGTTAACGGATTTAGCCTGAGCAAGGATAGTATTAGGGAATGTGTTTGTAGCGGGATTGCTGCGTTATAAAATTTGCCCCACCAGCTTGCTGTGTGGGGCTTCTTTTTATTCTCTTACAACTCTGCCTCCCACTCCCCAATAAGTTACTTTTCTCTACTACTCATTATTGTTACTCTGAAATCTAATAATTTCGCATGGAAAGCAAGATGAATAGCACCATCAAAACCCTACTCAGCCACCGCTCTATCCGTTCATTTACCGAACAGACAATAGACTCTGATCTACTTAATACTATTCTGGACTGCGGCCTAGCAGCATCCAGCTCTAGCTTTATTCAATGTGTTTCCGTTGTACGCGTTTCTACCGCAGAAAATAGAGCAATGCTCGCAGAGTATGCCGGAGGACAATCCTATGTGCAGAGCTGTGCTGAGTTTTTAGTTTTTTGTGCAGATTACAATCGCCACCAACAAATTCATCCTGAAGCCCAGTTAGGGTTTACCGAACAGACATTGATTGGTTCGATTGACGCTGCGATGGTGGCTCAAAACTGCTTAACGGCGGCAGAATCACTTGGTCTTGGTGGGGTTTATATTGGTGGTCTGCGAAACAACCCTCAAAAGGTAGCGGATCTTCTATCGCTTCCCAAACACGTCATACCGTTATTTGGGCTTTGCTTAGGCTACCCAAATCAAAACCCAGAAACCAAACCGCGCTTACCTAAGTCAATCGTCGTACATCAAGAGCAATACAATCCTATAAGCATGGATGAGTTGGCGCAGTATGATGTGCAAATTGAAGACTATTACGCGACTCGCACAGACAACAAGAAGTCAGGCTCTTGGTCAACACAGATCACCCAAACACTCAGTAAAGAAGCGCGCCCATTTATGCATGACTTTTTGCAGAAGCAAGGGTTCAACATTAAATAATATGAGAATGAATATACAGCAGGTTGAGAAAGTAACGCAGGATTGGCTTGAGCAAGTCGTGATCGGCCTGAACCTGTGCCCTTTTGCTCATAAGCCAAATAAAAACAAGCAAATAAAGATAGCGGTGACAGAAGCCACATCAGAAGAGGCACTGTTGGAGTTTATCTTATTAGAATTGCGAGAATTGGACAGCAAAGACCCTAAAGAGCTTGAAACCACATTGGTGGTTGCACCACACATGCTTGAGGATTTTATGGACTATAACTTCTTCTTAGATTGGGTTGATGCTTTATTGAAGCAAGAAGATTACGAAGGGATTTATCAAGTAGCGAGTTTTCATCCTGATTACTGTTTTGGTGGTACTGAGCCAGAAGATGCAGAAAACCTCACCAACCGCTCGCCTTATCCAACTATCCACTTAATTCGAGAAGAATCCATGGAAAGAGTGCTAAAGCACTATCCAAATCCGGAAGCCATTCCCGATACCAACATCGCTAGAGTGGAAGCTTTAACACAGGAAGAAAAAGCGAAGCTATTTCCTTTTTTACTGCAATAAATAACGGCGGCGATTAAAGATTCAATACCATAGAGCAGGGATGTCATTGACATCCCTGCTCTAAATTTTTTACTGCTTCAACAGTGTTCTCAACTGAGTAATTTCACTATCGGGTAGGTCAATTGGTGCATCATTAATAGCGCACTTAACCGTCACCTTTCCAGGAACATATTGATTACCTGTGGTCGATAGGAATTTATACACCGCTCCTTTGCGAGCAAATAATCCTCGACAATAATCTGGGGTCTTTCGGTAGGGTAACAGCTTTAACAATTGCTTTGGCTCTGATTGCGCACCATTGATACTAGTTACCTCTTGAGGGGTACTCATTTCATCGGTTTCAATCTTATTAGTAAAGCCATTGGTTGCAGGCATAAGTGCTCCTTATAAAAGCATCCATGCTAGTGTTGATGTAGGGTTTTAATGGTCGAGGTCTTTCGAAGAGAAAGCCCTAGACTCTAGTAAATTAACCTAAACAAGCAACACACTGAAATGACTCTACCAAATACCAGTTATTCTCTATATGGATATCATCCAACTCAATATCAATTAGCGAAATCAAATTACCGCACTTGATAGTCTAAATTGATCTGTTGAAATGAAGCCCAGCCATAGACTTTAAGTTAAGCTAGCCAAAAGTCATCTTTCTATCATCTAGAAAACATAACCATCTACTTTTGAACACATTCGAATAATAAGTGAAGATTTTGCTGCAACTCTACATTAAGAAGTTAGTTTCGCCGCATTCACAGCAAATGTACTTACGCTTATTTCTCTTTAGAAAATACTTCTCTAGAAAGCTCCGTTTTTCTCTGAAGTATGGGAGTTGGGTGTCGCAGTTCTTACAACGATGCAGCATTGATATAGCCTTTAATAGATTCCATGAATATAACGATACGGAATCTATCTTAAATTTTTATTAAAAAACAGTTTACAGAACGCTTAACCCTATAAAAAAAGGTAATAATATATTAATAAAATCATACCATTAGCACTTTTAGTACAATATTCGGTAAAAATTTAGACAATAGTATGCATCTATTAACAATGTCGGATTTATGTACAGAAACATTCATTGAATTGCTTATGCATCGCCGAGGTGCCTTTATGTAGTCCAAACAGTTCCAATTCCATTGTAAGTACTTGGTACGCATATAGGTTTAAAGGGTTTTGATAGCATTATTCGTAATCTGTTAAACCTGAGGAATAAGAGGGAGTTTGGTGAGTTCTAAAAGCAACGGGTTGCTTTTCTTGGAAAGGAAGTGCCCCTATTGGCTCTTCACAAACCAATAGGGGGTAACAATATGATTAAGAAAGGATTCGAGCTCTAAATTTACGACCTTTCATTTTACCATTCTCTAGCTTCTTATGAGCGACCTTAGCCACTGATTTATCAACCGCAACATAAGCTCGCATGTCAAATAGGTTGATCTTACCTACTTTTTTACCATCAATACCGTTTTGTCCGGTCAAGGCACCAAGAATGTCCCCTGCCCTTACCTTCTGCTTTTTACCACCTGAAATCTCGATGGTCACCATTGATGGCTGAAGTGGTTTGTTGTTAGAAGTCTGAGGCAGTGTTTCTGGTTCTATTGCGATGTCCATGTACTCATCAATCATCGCAACGCGATGATGTTCTTTGTCATTGTACAAGCTACATGCAACACCCTTGCTGCCAGCTCGGCCAGTACGGCCAATGCGGTGAACATGTACTTCTGGATCACGAGACAACTCGTAGTTAATCACGGCATCTAGGTTTTCAACATCTAGACCACGTGCTGCTACATCAGTAGCAACCAAGATCGAGATACTCTTATTAGAGAACTGCACTAGTGTTTGATTACGCTCACGTTGCTCAAGATCACCGTGAAGGTCAATAACACTAAAGCCCTTATAGTGAAGATCATCCGCGACTTCTTGAACTTCTCGCTTGGTATTACAGAAGATCACTGCCGATTCTGGCTGATGTGTCAGCAACAATGTTTCTAGTGCCTGCATACGCTGCTCATTACTGTCTACTTTGTAGAAGTGTTGAGAAATCGTACTTTGTTCATGGGTCGACTCAACCTTGACCAATTGTGGCTGCTTCATAATGCGAGCCGCAACCTGCTGAATTTTTTCAGGGAACGTGGCACTAAATAGCAAGGTTTGGCGTTGTGTCGGCGCTTCAGCAACAATCGCATCTAATGCATCTTGAAAGCCCATGTCTAGCATTCTGTCCGCTTCATCCAATACCAAAGTATTCAACTCAGCAAGATTAATACGACCTCTTTCCAAGTGATCAAGAATACGACCAGGTGTACCTACTAAAATGTGGGCTCCGTGCTCCAAAGAACCAATTTGAGGCCCCATAGGCATGCCGCCACATAAAGTAAGCACTTTGATATTGTGGATGGTACGAGCCAGCTTGCGGATCTCTTTTGCCACTTGGTCAGCCAACTCACGAGTTGGGCACAATACCAGTGACTGCACGCGAAATCGCTTCACATTAAGATTGGTCAAAAGACTTAGACCAAATGCCGCTGTTTTACCTGATCCAGTTTTACCCTGGCCAATGACATCTTTGCCATCTAGCATCAACGGCAAGCTTTGTGCCTGTATCGGAGTCATCTCGGAATACTCCATCGACGCCAAATTATCGAGTAAAGACTTAGATAAAGGTAACTTAGAAAATTTATTGTCGCTCAAAGGAGATTCCTTATATGGATTAGGTAAGTAGCGCTATTTCAAGGGTGACGACCCTAAAGGGTAGACACACTAATTGCAAGTTAAAAGTTCCACCCTAGATTAACAAAGATCAGGGTATTCGGCGTTTGGCCAAATAAGCTATCACTGGCACCGTCAAAACGTTGCGCTAACATGACTAACTGCCAATCATTTGACAGCGAATAAGTGCTAGAGACGCCAAGATAAAAAGAGTCATCATTGTAGTAAGAACCCGAGAACACGATACGATTCAAAGGCGTAATATCAAACCCTAGGTCTGCATAAGCGGTAAACTCGGTAAAGCTCAACGTTCGTGCGGTTAACGGCAGATTAAGATAAGCGATAGCGTTTTGCACTTCTTGAGGCTCAGTGATATGTAGCAGCGCTACTGTGCTCATCCAGTTTCTTGTTCCAGAAAAGCTATATCCAAGCTCAAAACTAGAAACCACAGATGTGTTTAACTCCTGAACATTGCCCTCCGCGGTTTGCCAGTCATCCTTAGTCGGGCTAAACAAAGTACTTTCTACCTTTAACGAAGCACCAGCAAGGTCAGTCGCCAGTCCTCCGCCTATCACAAAGTCAAGGTTAGATTTCCCGATAATGAATTGGGCATCCCAGTTCGCCACATTAAACAAATAGCGTGCAGAATAACTGTTTAACTCGCTGTCTTGTGAAGGGCTAAATGCAAGGTTTAACTCACTGGCATAACCTAGCTTTCTTGTTAGATAGAGGGCATCTGTACCCGGTCGTTCTGGGTAATCCACATCGTATATAGAGTATGAATTAAAGATATCGTTGGGATTCCAAATCGTGTTCATCCCCCAATTAATGCGAAATCGCCCCGCTCGTGCTTGATAATGTTCGCCATGCCAATCCAAATAGAGTCGGTCAAATTGAGTGTTGGCAAAAAAGTCGCTACCCTCCCCCCAATTAAAGGTGAGGTCGAGATACCCTGGGTCGACCCCAATCACTTCTCTATATAATTCATTCTTTGCTGAGTCTCCCCAGAACAAGCGATTTCGAACACCAGTATTGAAGCGCAAGTTGCTGTTAAAACGATATTCAAAATCGAGTCGATTATGTACTTGGTTATCAAAGAAGTCCTCCCCATCATCCACAAGGGTACCCGTCAGCATATAGTTGATATAACCGGATAACTCCCACTGTTTTTCAGGCTCTAGCCCCGGAATCTGCGCCTGCAAAACCAGTGGTACCAAAGCTAAAGAGGATATGAAAGCACGCATGGCTTCGCTCATCCTGCCACTGGGCTCAAATGTGGCCTATATTCGGGGTTTAGTCTGTCTTCAGACACTGCGCCATCGTCAATGACTATCACCCTGGCAGCACGCGAGATAACCCTTGGGTCGTGAGTTGAGAAGATAAACGTAGTGCCCTCTGACTCATTTAATTGCTGCATGATATCAAGTAGGTCGGAAGTGCTTTTCGCATCGAGGTTGGCTGTGGGCTCATCTGCCATTACAAATTTAGGGTTAGGTGCCAATGCCCTCGCCACAGCGACTCTCTGCTGTTGTCCACCAGATAACTGCGAGGGTCTTTTATGTAAGTGATCACCCAAACCGACTCGCTCTAGTAGTTTGCTGGCGCGTGCTCGGCTCTCTTTCTCTGTTACGCCTTGCAATTGCATAATGAACTCGACGTTCTCTAAAGCAGTAAGCACAGGTAATAAACTGTAATCCTGAAAAATGAATCCCACTTGGTCACGGCGAAACTTAATCTTCTCTTTTTCATTCAAACCACTGATCACGAGATCATCTATTGTCACCTCTCCTTGCGTTGGCGTATCTAACCCACCAAGCATGTTAAGCAATGTTGTCTTACCTGATCCTGAAGGCCCCATCACTGCGACAAACTCTCCTTGCTCTATGGATAAATCTACCTGCTTGAGTGCATCCACAGGAAAATCTGTGTTCAGATTGTAGGTCTTAGTCAGCTTACTCACTTTGATAGTCATGATTTGCTCGCTCAATGTTTATCATTCATTGCTTGGATTGTGCTTTGTTTGATAATTTGTCTGGCTGGATATAAGGCTGAAAGCACACTCACCAACACAACGGAAAGTGCCAGCATAAGATATTCAGACGAGGTCACTTCTGGGTAGAAAACAGTATCAATACCAAATTCAGCAAGCCCTTCAGAGGCAATACTGAGGTCAATGCCGGTGGCACCTAAAATGGCCATGACAACTAAAGCAAAAACAACACCCACGCACGCGCCAGTTAATCCTAAAAAGCTCGCTTCCAATACAATCAGCTTTCTTACTTTGTCTGGCGCCATTCCGACCGCCATCAACACGCCAAACTCCTGTGTACGCTCAAATACCGACATCAGCATGATATTAATGATCCCTAACCCCATTGCCGCTACAAAGATAACCAGAAGTAAATAGTTAAAGGATTGCATACTGGATATAAGCGTCTTTAGATACGGCTGTAATGTCTGCCAATCTTCCACACTCAACTCTGGTTCTAGCTGTTCAGACAGTCTAATTGCCAACGCAGGGGCTAGTTCATAGTCATTCATGGCAATCGCTATTTCATGACTGCCATAAATACCTGTCAGCTCAATCAAATCCGGTTTTTGGACAAACACACTGTTGTCATCAAACGAGGCACTAGGGCTAATAAAAATACCTCTAACTCTAAACGCAGCGCCAGTTACCTCACCATGAGTATCACTAAATGTCAGTACCACCTTAGACCCAAGCTTCAACTTCAATCTCTGCGCAAGCTTATTTGACAACACTATGGGGTTGCGCCCATCCGAGCTTAGCCACTCCCCTGCGATAAGCTTGCCTTTTATGGGTGTTACTTTCGCTTCTTGCTCAGGAGATACGCCTAATATCTTCACCCCTCGATTGGCTCTGGCAGATGCAATCATTCCTGTTACGATATGTCGTGAGCTGTAGCCAGTGATTGAAGTCTCACCTTGCATAAGCACCTGTATAGATTCTGTATCCGGTATGACGAGATTAACATCAGGTTCTAGAGAGTAATCTCGGTGATGAAGTTGAATTGCATTGGTTTGCCATTGAATCGCATTGACCAGCATATTAGCCATCAAACCTGACATGAAGCCGATCATTAAGATCACACTAAGCACACCAACGACAATGGCCAATAATATGGTCGAAGTACGAAGTGGGGTTCGCCAGAGATTCCTCCAAGCTAACTTAACGAGCATGAAAGCCTCCCTTGAGCCCTGAAACTGCATCAAGCCTCATAACTCTCCAAATCGGGTACACAAGACTCACTGCAGTAATGGCCGCCACTATGACAATTTGCTCATAAAACAAAGCTGGATCTAGAGAGACTGGCATCACGGGTTCATACCCCATGTCCAACATTGCCTGAGCCATCTCTCCGGCTAAACGAATAGGTTGGTGGTAGAAATAAAAGAGCAGAGGCGATGCCATCAATACTCCTACGCCGATACCCAACACGCCAATTAAACCCGATTCAATGGCGATTAACCGTAGTAATTGAGCCCGAGACATTCCAGTAGCCAGCATTACCGAAAACTCTCGCAGCCGCTCTAAAGTCATCATTAGTAAGGTGGCAAATAGAGCAAAGCCCACAACAATATAAAGTAGGTACATCATAATGAGGCCTCCTACCCTATCTAAGACAATGCTTTGTTCTAGTTCCGGGGATAAATCTCGCCAATCTCGTATAGATACTCCTTCAGCGTAGGCACTATTTAGTTGCTGTTTAACAAAAGGAAGTTCTGCAAGGTTGTTGAACCCGATAACCCATGAGGTTACCTGATTTCCTGTCCCAAATAGCTGTTGAGCATCATGCAGAGAAAGATATACCAACTGATTATTCATCTCCTTGATGGGGTAATGGACAATGCCTTTGATCTCAAATAGACCCGCTGCCATTTGTCCGCGATAACCTTGTCCATAAAAAAAAATGTCATCCCCTACTGTGAGTCCAAGGTAGTGGGCTACCCCTTCTCCAACAACCACGCCAGTAGCATCGTCCGACAAATACTGCCCCTTGGTAATTCGCGCACTAATGTTGGAATAATCATCTTCTAAACTTGGGGAAATTCCTGATAACAATACACCTTTTGAACGTTGGTCACTCGCTGCCAATATGAAGCTATCTATCCGTGGCAATAGATAATCAATCGTGTCAATTTCACGCGTATCAGAGATAAACTCCTCCGAGGCGGGCAACAGTTCATCAATGCTATTGTTTTCTTTGTATTCAGGGTTCTGGAGCTGAACAACTCCCGTTCCCATCTTGGCGCTGTTTAAGATGTTGTGAGCATATTGTCCCTCTTGAAAGGCTCGCATAATCAGCGACAAAAATAGCGTTAGCGCAATCGCTGAGGCCGTTAGGATAGTCCTTCGCTTTTGACGCCAGATATTTCGCCATGCCAATCGCAATAACATCAGTTAATCTCTCAATGCACGCATCTGACTCTGAGAGAAAAACGCATCATCAATATCAAAGTTAAACTGCGCGGCATGAATCTCTATTTCAGTCTGATGCCCCTCTTTGTCCGCTGGCATCATTAGCATTTTTGAGGCGACATTTCGGCCTCCCATAGATTTGATGTTAAAGGTCTCCATGGTGTTGACCAGTTCTTCAAATTCATCGTAGAACTCTATCTTGCGTTGCAATAGATTATCTTTTGAAATCCACAGGCGCACTTTATCCCACACCACGGGAGCGTCTGGTTTTGCGATGGCGTCAATGACATAACACTCTTTACCCTCAACCTCTTCATTGCCCACAAACGCATGCTGATAATCCACCACAATGGAACTTTGGTTGATCAAATCATCATTGGTAAAGTCAGACCCCATCCAAGATTGCCCTAGCATTGATGGCGCTATCTTTATGACTTTCTCAATGCTAGGAATCCAGTTCCACATCTCATTGTGGCGCTTGAGTGAGGCGCTGCCTTTATCTTTCGCTGGTGCAGTAACAAGTACCAAGGATAAATCCAAACCCTTATTCCATGACTTCATGCTCATGCTTCGAGACCAGGTTGGGCGAATGATAGTCATGGTCATCTCGCTGTATCCAGATTCACCTCGCATTTGCTGATCGGATAATCTGACCACCTCAGAGGCAGACAGTGTTGTTGCATTTACAGAATGGAGAGGAAGCAGTAGTAACAGCCATAAACTCACTGACCACAGCAACTCTCTGTAATTAGAGTTCCTAAAAAGCATTTCCTTGTTCCTAGCTCCCTAAAGTTCATGGTTAAAGTAAATACCAATTTCGTTGACTACGCTCTGACCCCGCTCATGAAGTGTACATTAGGCAAAAACCAGATCGTGACCAAGATCACAAAGCACCTCAATTATTTGAACTACAACAACTTTTTCTATCGAAGATAAACCGTAATAGATTTTCGCTTAAGCAGTGTCCATAGTTTGAGATTATTAATGAGCTTCAAATCCTCTAATTGTTTACTTTCAAAGACTTAACTTTACACCATCCCATATCTCTGCGTTGATCTCGTGTTTTTCCTCGTAAAAACAACAGGTTAAATTATGTGCAATTAATAAATCTGCCATAGATTCGTAATCTATCCGTCATTTTTGAGTCATTAGACATTCATATTTGGAATCTAAATTAGTCGCAAATCAAACGGGCAACAGCCCAAGTAAATACTCCAGAGTGCGAACTCATATTTTACAAAATAGGAAATTTGAAGATGAAAAAGGCAGCACTAACTACTGCGATTCTAGCTGTAATGGCTTCTGGTTCTGCGGCAGCAGCAACAGTTTACAAAGATGACACTTCAGAGCTGAAGATTGGCGGTCGTGCAGAAGCTCGTTTCAATATCTCTGACAACAACGAAAAAACAGATGCAGACAGTACTTTTGCTGACAAATCTCGTGCTCGTCTGAACATCGTTGGTAAATCTCAAATCTCTGAAGCTCTATACGGCTTTGGTAAGTACGAAGCAGAATTCGATACTGATGCTTCAATCACTAACCGTTACGCATTTGCGGGTCTTGGCACTAACTTTGGCGAGTTCTCTTACGGTAAACAAGACTCTGCTCAGGTAATGCTAACTGACATCACGGATACAATGGCAACATTCGGTGCAGATGCTGCCGACATCGTAGCTGGTAACAAAGACAAACGCTCAAACAACTTCCTATACTCTGGTGAGTTCGGTGGCTTCAACGTTCAAGCTAACTACCTTGCAAATGATGCGAAAGACGCTGACAGCTACGGCATTGCGGCAATGTACGGCTTTGACTTCGGTCTTGACCTAGGTCTAGGTTACGTTGGTCAAACTAACGGTGACGACGATGACAACCAGATCAACTTTGCAGCTCAGTACTCTATTGCTGACTTCACTCTAGGTGGTTACTACGCTCTAGGTTCAGTAGCAGACGAAGATGTAAATGCATTTGAAATCTCAGCTCTATACAAGCTAAACAAGTGGACGTTCGTTGCTGTTTACAACTACAACGATGTAGACACAGCTGCCAAGCAACTAGTAACAGGTCTAGATGAAGTTGATAACTTCGCAATCGAAGCAGTTTACAAGTTCAACGGCAACCTACGCACTTACGCAGGTTACAAGTTCGAGCAAGTTGACAACCAAGACGACCAAATCCAAGCGGGTATCCGTTACGATTTCTAATCCGACATTTAGTCCTGTCTGATAAGTCCTTTGACCGAGCTTTTATGCTCGGTCTTTTTGTTTATGTTAAAAATTTTTCTTCTTATGAAAGATTTTCCTCTGCAATATGTTCTACTGTAACAAGAGACGCATATCGCACAAGGAAACGCATCATGAGCAAACCAATCAAAATCACTCTATATCGCTGGGCTGGAAGTTGGGGACCCTTTAAAGTCAATATCCCTTGTGGTGAATGCACATTAACCAAAGACATCTTAAAAGACACCTTTGAAAGTGAGCTTGCCGGTGTAGACGTGGAGCTTGAAGTCAAGGATTGGCTTTCGCATTGGTGGGAACCATTGAAGCTTGGCGCATGGCACGCCCCTATTTTAGTCGTCGAAGGCAAGGTTATCAGTCAAGGTGAAGCGTTAAACCGAGGCGTTTTAGTACAATCGGTTATTGCTGAGTGGACCAAGCGTGACGATTTACAAGGCAATATTGTATTTGGTAAAGCGACCTGCCCCTACTGTGTAAAAGCGAAAAAAGCCCTAGATCAAGCTGGGATCCCCTATACCTACTACGATGTCGTAAAAGACAGTGCAGCACTCTATCGAATGATACCTGAGGTTAAGGCTCATATTGGTCAGAAGACCCCTGTGACTGTGCCTCAAATCTGGATGAACAGTGAATATATTGGTGGAGCGGACAACCTAGAAAAATGGCTTACCAGTAAAGAAAATACCACCATCCCTAATAATGTTGTCGACATACCCGCACGTACAGGTAGTGATTAGTAAAACTAAAAAGGCGCTGATAGAGTACTATCAGCGCCTTTTTTCAATTCCATTTGCGTTTTCTGTAACGCTTACTTCGTTAGCTTCTTCATCAGTTTCTTAAACACTGAAGGCTTGCGACGCTCGATTTTTCCATCGAATTTTTGCTCCATCAATTTGATTGCTGATTGTTGACCAATAATCAATGCACCTAAATCGTTGCCCATGATGTACTCCAATTTCTATTTTGTAATTAAATTTCATTTTATGCATTAATTGTAGCGCTGAATGGAAGAAAAACAAGATATAGGTCACATTAATATGAAAATAAATTCCATAAAAGTACTGAATATAAAGACGACAGCCGAGATGAATACAGTAACTATTTAGCTAAATTCTTTAAAATCATAAGTTTAAATACAGAATAGCTTTACTCAACAAAGTGTATGAAAATTACACAGGTTGCAATATCGCAACCAAAAAAATCCGCCATCAGGCGGATTCTATTCTGTGCTATTCACGAGGTAATTAGTTAGCTTCGTTTTGGTTGCTGATACGTCTTACCAGCAAGCTTATAACTGTCGCGCTGCTTAACATCAAAGTAAGCATCAAAAAACCAAGCAACAAAACGAATAACATGCTCATCTGTGTTCATGATGTGCTCTACAAATTCTTGCAGGTCATCGCCTTCTTGTTGTGTAGTAACATGATATACACGTTGCTCACCGTCAACCTCAGCAACTGCAAATTGCCCCTTAAGTGATAGCGCAACCTCAGAGACTTCTTCATACTCACACTCTTGCAATAACAAAAGTGCAGAAGGAAGATCAGCACACTGGCTGGCTGATTTTACAAGTTGCTCAAACTCATTCTGGTTCATTCAAATTTACCTAGATTTAAAGTGATTCTTGTTGCTTATTATTCTGCGGATCATTTTGACTCGCAAGCAATACTTCTTGTTCCTTCATCATTTGCAGCAATGCATCTCGGTTTGCTGCAAATTTGGTCATTTCCGCCTTCGGCACAGATTCAGCCATTGGGATGTTCGCTGTCATTGCATTCACTGGGCGATTGCGAATCAGCAATTCATAATGCAGATGCGGCCCTGTAACTCGACCTGTCGAACCAGATAAACCAATTTGCTGGCCTCTTTTAACCTGTTGTCCTTTCTTAACTTGAATACGGCTTAGATGAAGGTAACGTGTTTTATACGTTGAGCCATGCTCAAGTACAATGTATTTACCTGCATAAGGGTGATTACGAACCATAATCACTTTGCCATCACCTGCGGCCATCACTGGTGTGCCGACACCCACTCCAAAATCAGTACCATTATGTGGTGATACTCTACCTGTTACAGGGTGAAGCCTATTGGGATTAAAACTCGAAGTAATTCTGTGGTTCTTAACGGGATAGCGCATAAATGCACGCTGTAGACTCTCACCCTTTTCGTCGTAATATTGCCCATCGGTATGAAGGTAAGCACTGATCACACGGCCTTGGTTAAAGATATTGATCGCCTCTATTTCACGACTACCCGTTTCTTTGCCGTCTACCGTTTGCACTTTATGAACAACAGAAAATTTGTCACCCGCACGCAGGTCGCGCGTAAAGTTCATCTTATCTTTCAAAAGATCGGTGATTTCACGTATCTCATTAATGTTCATTCCCAGCTTATTCGCTGATTGAGAAAAGCTGCCATGAACATTGCCAACTAAAGCCGTCGTTTCCCATTCACCTTCAATAGAGACATCTTTAAATGTGTAGGCATCATCATCTACACGAGTAAACTGCACCTTATCGGCAGGGTTAAATTCCAGCTCCATCTTAGATAGAACACCAGAGGCTTCGTCTATCCAGAACGTTAATTTGTCACCAGGGCGCAAAGTATCGAGGGACAAGTGATTCAAATCTTCTTCCATAATGCTAAGAAGACTCTTATATGAAACACCTAACTTTGCAAAGATAACACTTAAGTTATCACCTTTTTTGATGATGTAACTGTAGGTAGGTCTCGCCTCTATAACATCGCTGTTTTGAGCGGATATAGCTGTAGGCAATACTGAGCTTTCTATATTGAGCTCTACAAATTTACGCTCATTTTGTGTATGTGACCATACTGCACTAACGCCAAAAATTAATGGCAAAATCAACAGGGCCTTCTTGAGTCTTGACCGAGATTGTTGATTGAGTTGATTAAGCTTGAACACCAAGTTACCTACTAAAATAATCTGCATGAACACGAAAACATTGAAAGTGTTCGCATGCTCATTCTCTATAAATGACGAGCTATAAAGCTCAAACTAAATGTCTATCTTCCTAAATGGTAAGTAGCACGGCCTTGGTAATCGTGTTCTGATGAATCCATTCCGTAGATAGTTAAACAGCAATCACTAGCAAAAGTTCAATCTCTTTGTTCGAACAGTTGCGTTCCAATGATGGAGAATTTTTTATTTATCAGTTGATTCGGCTTATCTGACAAAGCTTGCTCCAAACCATGTTGCTTGAAGCTCAGGTTCACCACATCCCCATCAAGGGATAAAGATTCAATATCAATTCGATCGCCAAGGAACAGCTCTTGTATCACTGAGAAATGTTTATCTTGTTTTTGATAAACACCAAGGTAATAAAATGCACCACTACCCGAAGTCGTTACTATTGAAGGTACGAGCCAAAGTGTCGGGTGTAACCCATCTTGCTTGACCTCGCATACCCAATGAGTATCAAGTAACAACTTCCCATAAACTTGGTTGTAGGAGTAATCAGACTGATACAAATAAGGGTCCTGAGAACCACGACGAAATACCAGGCTAGAGCGAATGCTCACATCCACCATTGAACCTGGCTTGACCAATATGGTTCTAGGCAAATTAAAACCTGTCTGATCACACTGACTTTCCAAAACGACATATTCTGGCTGACCAAAATCAATCACGTCTCTGTGATGACGCTTGGCATGAGCATTTGATGCGCCTACTGATAAACTCGCTGCTAACACCGAGCAAACCGTAACAAACTTCATAATGTTCGGCATATAACTAAACTAACCTAATCCCTGTTCTAAGCTACTCACATGTGCACATCGCTGTGAGCCGCGTATTCTATCAGGCTATACCAGGTTTTATAACTGACTTTTGTCAATCTTTGATTGCATAACAATTCGCGCCTAAATGCTTGGCCTGTCTAGTCTCTCTAAGTTATTGTCACGCAGTGAATTACTCTTTTTTGCGCAATAGTATTTCCTTGTCACTGACTTCTTCTGATCACTCCTCGCTATTCATCATTTGAAATGATTTAAATATTTCTGAAACCTAACTGTAATCATTTATTCATTTAGTTCTGGTTAAATTTATCGGCGAAATTGCCAATTCATAGCTGTGATTGTGGGGAAAACCTGCAAGCTAATGCAAAACTAAGAGAAAAAATGGAAGATCTAAAACTGGGAATTGATGTCATTAGAGACCAAAAATCGGTCGAATATCACTGGGTTAGAACAATGTATGTGGAAGGCTATTCTGAACAACAAATCGATCACTATATCAATCAATGTTTTGGTGGTGATTCTGTATTCGCACACCTATTCAGAAAAGTCGCGTTACATCAAGAAAGTGTCTACGTGTTGATGCAACACCTAGGCCACGCCCCATCCAATCTTGAAAACATTTAATCCGCTTCAGTGGAGGTGCTCACCATCAAGGCACCTCTATCGCCCTCACTCCTCATTTACTCCTTAACTTCTCTGCACCATCGCTGTGTAGGCTATTAACGATTTCAAACACTTGATCATAAAGCGGTGGCTTGCTTGACGCCCAGATGAGTACGGGCTGCAGTTGAAGAGCTTGACTGCCCTCTGCAATATCAAGGTTTATTCTGCTTATATGTTCAGGAATACGTTGTGAAAGATGATTAGGTAAGAAAGCCCAACTATCGCCACTAGCGAGTCCATCCAATAAGATATCCAGATCATTCTCTATAACAAAATCATCCGAGACCATTAGCGGATATTGGTACTGAGCAGAGAGTGCAGTACTAAAAACCCGCTGTTTATATTTAGCCAGATCTCGTAAGGTACATAATTTTGAAGCAGCAATGCTAATGCCACTGCGAGCAAATGCGGACATCGAAATGTGTGGAAGGGCTTTCCAATAAAACTCTGCGTTAATGACCTGCCCTTTAGCCAAAAACAAACCAAACTGACAAGCTCCTGACCTCAATAGTGTCTCACCGTGCTCTCTCGATATTTTGAGCAAATCAACCGATACCCCTATGTCGTGACATGAAGCTTGTATGCGCTTCAACCAAAATGCAGGAATAGACTCATCAAAACATATCGAGATCCGCTCACTACTCATAGAGTGTAGGCTGGTAGCAAACCGTTCAAACGCTGAAACATCCGCCCATAACAACTGTGCTCTTCGATAAAGCATTTCACCTTTATCGGTTAAGCTCAGTACTTTCCCCGTTTTAGTAAACACTGGATAGCCGAGATCTATCTCGAAGTTCTCGATATGTTCGCTAACCGTTTTACGATCTTTTCGCAGTGCAGCCGCCGCTTTACTAAAGCTATTTACTCTAGCCACAGTGACAAAAGCATTAAGTTGAGCAAGGGTAAGGTTGTTCAAAAGACACCCATCTTCAAAAGTTTAATTTAGGGGGTATCCCCCCGAAACGCGGGAAGCTCATTCTAACAGAACCATTAATATGCCCTCGTACTTTTTAAGAATAGAGCAAAATCCCATGATAAAGAACATCATCACCCTAAGCATTGCGGCAACGGTGGCCGCTACATCATTACTGCCTAACACGGCAGATGCCTGCACGCGTATGCTGTGGAACACCAATAACGACTTTGTAATCGTTGGTAGAAACGAAGATTACTTCTCTGCATCAGCTCCTACATTGGTGAAAACGCCTCACGGAGTATCGCGCAAGGGAAGTAATGAATCTAATACACCTACCATTAGCTGGACCGTTAAATACGGAAGCGTAGTAGCCTACGCAAACAATCGCTTTCCTATGGATGGTATGAACGAGAAAGGGCTAACGGCGCGTACCTTATATTTCAACGAGGGAGACATCGACCAACACGCTGCTACGGATACTAGCAAGCCTGTGTTACAAGCGGACCATTGGGTCAGCTATATACTCGATAACTTCTCCAACATAGAAGATGCGGTAAATGCGTTAAAACAACTGCGTTTAACCGCAATACACGGTGGATACAGCTATGTAGAAAGCCCGAAACACCTATCAATGGCGGATGCAAGTGGCGACTCAGCCATCATAGAGATCCAAAATGGTGAGTTAAAGATCTTCCACGGAAAGCAATACACAGTAATGACTAATCCGCCAAACATACAAACACAAATGGAAGATGCCCATAACCGCGCTATTGATGCCAATGACGGCAGTTTTCCAAGTACTTGGGGAGCAGAAGATCGCTTTCAAAAAGCGCAATACTGGCTCAATAACATGCCAAATATTAAACCCAGCGACGGCATGAATGCGGCCTATGGATTTATGTACTCAGCCCTTGGAACAACAGCCTTTGTCCCGGGTATTCCTCTTCCCGAAGAAGACAAAGCCGTAGGTGAAAAAATCCTTAAGCATACTAAGCCTGAAGACTCGTATGGCGTTGCAACTTACTTACAATCTATCTCTGATCTGACCAACCGTCACTATCGCTTCAAGTCTCTACTGGCACCTGCAGATGTATACTTAGATCTCAACAGTATGGATTGGAGTGCACAGCAGAAAGTAGCTGTAATACCCCGTATTGATCGATATGCACAGCAAGGTTTGCAAGGCAATATTGCCGAAGCATTTACACCTATCAATGAGCCAGATATCTACCAACAAAACGTTATCAACTAAGCTAGTCTCAACTAAAGCTATGCGCATAAAAATAGGGAGCCACGCGCTCCCTTAGTTATCTACCCTACCTAACGGTTTTGCCCGTTTGATGCCGAGTTATGTATTACACTCATCTATAACAGCCGCTTTAACAAAGACTTGCTTAGGTCTTTACGAGAGAACTTATGGGCATCTTTTCATACCGACACCGAATCTTAGTCACGCTATCACTGCTTGCGATGAACTTCGCCTTGAGTTCGTTTAGCTTTGCACAAGACCCAGCTAATACGCTAACACGCTCTGAGCAAGAGCTAAAAAAAATCAATACCGAGCTCAATGAGCTTACCGATACTCTGGCTGTATCGAGCGGCGAAACAACCGATGCAATACAACTTAAGCTGTTTCAAAAGAACGAGCAATTACGCGCATTATTAGCGACTGCAGTAAGCCAAAACTCTCTCCCTGAACA
Source organism: Vibrio comitans (assembly GCA_024346835.1). Taxonomy (GTDB): domain Bacteria; phylum Pseudomonadota; class Gammaproteobacteria; order Enterobacterales; family Vibrionaceae; genus Vibrio; species Vibrio comitans. The sequence goes on along the minus strand of AP024867.1, from coordinate 1,144,076 downwards.
AGAACTGATCAGCCAAATCGAGCTACAAAAGAAATATTCAAAGGGCGCGACAGATTATCTAGAAAATAAAATTAAAGAACTGAACACCAAGATTGACGCTGCAAAGAATGAAGAGCGTTTGTCTTTGATCAATGAGTCTCAAGAACTGCAGCACTACCTCAACACAGTGATCAAATCCAGTTGGCAAAATATCAACTGGCTCAAAAGCTTAGGGCTGGATGAAAGTGACCTTGAAGAACAATTTAGAGTGAGTGTCATACACCGCCTGCGTCTTACCTCTGCTTCAGTGGAGTATTTTAGTCAACAAATTGGAGTCATTGGCAATCAACTCTCTGTGAGCCCTGAATCAGAAAAGGCCGGTTTGCAGCTCAGCCAACTCGTGGTAAGGCAGCGCATGGCTATCGCAATAGAGAGTTTAAGCACTCTAATATTTGTTGCAGACCAACTTGGCATCGATACCTCAGAGCACAAACGTCTACTATTTGAAGTGACCGGCAGCATTACCCAAGACCTACTTGACGCCAAAGTGATCCTTACCATTCTGTCTCACTGGTCTAACTCTGCGTTCGAGTGGTTTAGTACCACCGCTCCACAACACCTGTTCCAACTGTTTATCTTCGTTCTACTTTTATTCATAACTAGAATCGTGGTGAAGTTAGTCCGGCAAGTCATCAAGAAAACGGTATCAACCAAAAACTTAAATATTTCACATTTAATGCAAGACTTCTTTATTGGCATATCCGGTAACATAGTGTGGATCATTGGTATTATGATCGCTCTGTCACAGCTAGGTCTTAACCTAGCCCCCGTGCTAACTGGGTTTGGTATCGCCGGAGTCATTATTGGTTTTGCTCTTCAAGATACGTTATCAAATTTTGCCGCAGGTATGATGTTGCTTATCTATCGACCTTTCGATGTCGGAGATTTTGTATTCGCTGGGGGTGTAGACGGCAAAGTGAGCCATATGAGTTTGGTCAATACCACCATCAAAACTTTCGACAACCAAATCATCATTATCCCAAATGGAAAAATCTGGGGAGATGTTATCAAAAATGTCACACACGAACGCTTACGCAGAGTAGACATGGTCTTTGGTATTGGTTATGCCGATGATTTGCTTAAGGCTGAAAGAATCCTAACTGACATAGTTACTTCACACCCTGCTACTTTAAAAAATCCAGAGCCAAACATTCGCGTTCATACCCTTAACACTTCATCAGTAGATTTCATCGTACGACCTTGGGTAAAAACTGATGATTACTGGGATGTCTATTGGGATATAACAAAAGAGGTAAAATTGACCTTTGATCGGGAAGGGATTTCTATCCCCTTTCCGCAACAAGATGTGCACTTGCATATGGTGGAAAAGTCAGAGTCCTGACGTTCCCCTCAACAAGAGGCTTATCAATGCCTTCAAGATAAGCCGTGAACATAAAAAGGGGAGCAAAAAGCTCCCCTAATCATTTAATCGCTCTAATTAGGTTAGCCTTTAACACCACCGGCAGTTAGACCGCCAACCAACCAGCGCTGCGCTAGTAGGAATACGATGGTAATTGGCAATGCAGATAGTACTGCTGCCGCTGCGAAGTCGCCCCACAGATAGTTCTGAGGGTATAGATATTGCTGCATACCTACTGCTAGCGTGTACGAGTTAACGTCAGATAGAAGTAGAGACGCTACCGGCACTTCACCCACTACTGCGATGAACGACAGAATGAATACAACCGCTAGGATTGGCACTGATAGTGGCAACAGAACTAGACGGAATGCCTGCCAAGGTGTTGCGCCATCTAGGGCTGCTGCTTCTTCAAGCGAGTTATCAATGGTTTCAAAGTAACCTTTGATAGTCCATACGTGTAGTGCGATACCCCCTAGGTAAGAGAAGATCAAGCCACCATGCGTATTCAAGCCTAGGAACGGAATGTACTGACCTAGTTTGTCGAACAATGCGTAGATAGCCACCAACGCAAGTACTGCTGGGAACATCTGGAAGATCATCATCGCTTTCAAGATAGTGCTCTTACCTTTAAAGCGCATGCGAGCAAACGCGTAAGCTGAAGTAGTAGACAAAATCACGATAAGAATCGAAGAAATACCCGCTACCTTCACTGAGTTCCACAACCAAGTTAATACTGGGAATGGAGGCGGCGTCACCGTGCCATCAGCATGCGTTACAGAGAAACCTAATGCCAGTTTCCAGTGCTCAAGCGATGGGTTGTCTGGAATAAGACTACCCGTTGCAAAGTTACCCTCACGAAATGAGATCGCAATGATCATCAATAGTGGGAAGATAATTAGGGACAAGAATGCCCATAGAGCAATATGTGTTGCCCAAACACGGTATTTAAGGTTTTTACCTTGTACCATTGCCATTGTATTGCTCCTTAATCTTGAGACAGCTTAGTGAAACGAAGGTTTAGTAGTGCCATACCACCTACCAGTAGGAAGATAAGTGTTGCAATTGCACTTGCTAGACCGAAGTCTTGACCGCCACTACCTTCAAACGCGATGCGGTAGGTGTAGCTTACTAGTAGATCCGTATAACCTGCTGGCTCAGAAGTGCCAATCATGTTTGGACCACCGTTGGTCAATAGCTGAATCATTACAAAGTTGTTGAAGTTAAACGCAAAGCTCGCGATGAGTAGCGGTGTCATTGGTTTAATCATTAGCGGCACAGTAATGTGGAAGAAGTTCTTAAATGGACCTGCTCCGTCAATTGCTGATGCTTCGTATAGATCGTCTGGAATCGCCTTAAGTAGACCCATACATAGGATCATCATGTAAGGGAAGCCCAACCAGGTGTTAACTATCATTACCATGCTCTTCGCCAAGAACGGGTCTGAGAACCAGTTAGGTGAGATGCCGAAGATTTGGTTGAGCACTAAGTTTATTTCACCAAAGCTTTGGTTAAATAGACCCTTAAAGATCAAGATTGAGATGAACGCGGGTACCGCATATGGGAGTATCAAAAGAACACGATATAGCCCACGACCTTTCAACTCTTCCCACTGAACAACACTTGCTAGTACCAAGCCGATAACCAGAGTGAAAACAACGGTTAGGACAGCGAAAACAACGGTCCAAATAAAGATGGAGATAAACGGTTCTTTAATACCGTCGTCTTTCCATACTCGTTCAAAGTTATGAGTACCAATTCCAACCACAAAGCCAGGTGAGACAGTGTTACCCACAAACTCGCCGTTTGCATCAACCGGTTGATAGAAACCCACATCCATGTTTGGCATGTACGTTTCACCAGTCTCATTGTTAAGCATGGTTTTGCCATCGTCTTGCAGCTCAAACAACTGTTCAACGCCTGCAAACTTACGCAAACCACTCATGCGTACGGCATCGCCATCAGGCTTAATAAGATCTATCTTACTCAGCGTTGGGCGAGCAGCGATAATAGCTCGGATTGCTTCAACGTCGCCAACAATAGAATTTTCATCGACTGCGGTCAGTTCTAGATCTTTACCTTCAACGTCTTTAGTTAGAGTAAATTCACGCGTTGCTAAGGTTAGATCACCGTCTGTGATACTGATGATATGACCACCAGCAGTTTTAATTAATTTGAACGGATAGCTATCACCACTTTGGAAAGTGCGATTTTCCAATACTGATTGAGCTCGTTCCAATGTAAGTTGGTTTTTTGCACTGTAGTTCGTAAATGCTAAGTTTACGGTATAGGCCAGCGGGAAAAGAATGAACAGAATCATCCCCGCAACACCTGGGTAAATATAACGGTGTGCGTAGGTTTTCTTGCTACCAAAGATGTATAGCGCTAACGCAGTTAAAATCAGTGTAAGAAGGGCAAATGCCGTTTCTCCACGAGCATACATTAGAACGGTTGCATAACCGTTTACAATTCCGACTAAGCCAAGAGTTGCCCATTTCAATACTGACTTCGTATTGTTGGCAACGGAAGGCGTCTCAACAGAACCAGAAGATTGAACTGTCTGCATAAAAAGAACCTACTAGCGAATAAATAAAATACAAAAAAGTAAGGAGGGGTTGCCCCCTCCTAAAAGGGTGTTACTTAAGCATTTGCTTCTTAGCGTCAGCTAGAGCTGAATCAACGTCTTGACGACCGTCAACTACGTTAACGATAACGTTTTTCGCTGAGCCCCAGTAAGTGTTCATCTGAGGGATGTTAGGCATGATTTCGCCATTTTCAGCACTTGCCATTGTTGCAGCAATACGAGGATCAGATGCTAGCTCTTCTTGGAAAGATTTAAGTGCAACTGCGCCTAGTGGCTTGTCGTCGTTTACTGAACGTAGACCTTCGTTAGTCAGTAGGTAGCTCTCTAGGAACTCAACTGCTAGATCTTTGTTTGGTGAAGCAGTGCTGATACCCGCTGTTAGAACACCAACGAATGGCTTAGAAGCTTGACCGTTGTATGTTGGGATAGTAGTTACACCGTAATCAACTTTGTTGTCGTAACCGCCCCAAGACCAAGGACCGTTGATCGTCATCGCTACTTCGCCTTTAGCAAAAGATGCGTCAGCGATAGAGTAGTCCATGTCAGCAGAGATAACTTTCTTATCTACTAGTGACTTGATGAAGTTCATCGCACTTTGTACGCCTTTAGTGTCAATACCTACATCTTTAACATCGTAGCCGTTGCCAGTGTATTTGAACGCGTAACCACCATCAGCAGCCATTAGAGGCCATGTGAAGTACGGTTCTTTTAGGTTCCACATGATTGCTTTCTTGCCTTCTTTAGCAAGCTTAGCGTCAAGCGCTTCGATCTCTTCCCAAGTTTTTGGTGGGTTAGGAACGATGTCTTTGTTATAGATAAGCGCTAGTGCTTCGATAGCTACTGGGTAACCAATAGTCTTGCCTTCAAAGCTTACTGCGTCCCATGCGAAGTCTACGATGCCTTCTTTAATTTCTTTTGAAGGTTTGATCTCTGCAAGAAGACCTGCTTCAGCGTAACCACCAAAACGGTCGTGTGCCCAGAAGATGATGTCTGGACCGTCACCTGTAGCAGCTACTTGTGGGAAACGAGACTCTAAGCCATCTGGGTGAGCAACAGTTACTTTAATGCCTGTGTCTTCTTCAAAGCGTTTACCTACTTCAGCAAGACCGTTGTAACCTTTATCACCATTGATCCAGATAGTAAGTTGACCTTCTTCGATTGCTGCATGTGCACCAAACGAACCAAGAGCAACAAGCGTGCCAAGTGCCACTGTGCTTAGGGCTTTTTTCATGAGTTTAATCCTTTTTTATTATTGACGTAGGGCTATCAACTATTATTCCTGAGAGCCAAATTTCATCATCTATCATCCGCTAGTCCCCTTCACTCATCATCATCCTGAGTACTACGCCCTATACAAACTAGCGCATTTTCGTGATCTCGCTCGCTCATCATGAGTGACCCAAATCACAGAACGTCATTTCCTGTGATTTGGGTCACCAGAAAGAGGGCGATAAAAGTGATATTGATCCGATTGCCTTTCTACTCCACCCCTCCCCCTCCTCCCCCGCTACTCCCCCTACAAAAATTCTCATCAGGAGGATGTAGCCAGGTATAAAATTGCACAAACTAACAACATCCGAGATATGGATGGTAAGAACCCTTTTCTAACGAGATTTGTTAGATTTGCATTTCAGGATAAGCTAGTAGTTACTTTGGTGATGTGCGTGATGAAATTCATAACGGGGAACACACCCAAAGTACGGGGGATATTAGCGGAATTTCGAAATGGGCAGGTGGTGTTACCAAAATAGTCTGATGTCTAAGAGCTCTGGGGGGAGCTTCTGGTATTAGAGTTTTGTGTTCGCCACCTTTTTTCTTTCCTTTTCTCTAATAGAAAATTTTGCAAAATTACTTCTGTTTCCTATTTTTAGTGCTCATGGAATAATCGATAACCATAAATGAGCGCTAAGTTGTAAAAATTAAAATTGAGGATCAACTCAAATGACTAGTGTCACGTTAAAAAATGTTTGTAAATCCTATGGTGACGTAAAAATCTCTAAGAACGTCGATCTAGACATTAAAGAAGGCGAATTTGTAGTATTCGTAGGGCCATCAGGTTGTGGTAAATCTACCCTTCTACGCTGTATTGCGGGTCTAGAGGACATCACTTCAGGTGATCTTTACATTGGTGAGCAGCGCATGAATGACATTGAACCGTCAAAGCGCGGCGTAGGCATGGTATTCCAGTCATACGCTCTTTATCCTCACCTTAACCTATATGACAACATGTCATTTGGGATGAAGCTGGCCAAAGCAGACAAAGCTGAAACTGAAAAGCGCGTTAAGCACGCAGCAGACATTCTTCAGCTCACTCACCTACTAGATCGCCAACCAAAGGCGCTTTCTGGTGGTCAGCGTCAGCGTGTTGCTATCGGTCGTACACTAGTATCTCAGCCTCAAGTATTCTTACTTGATGAGCCTCTATCTAACCTTGATGCTGCACTTCGCGTACAAATGCGTAGCGAAATCACCAAACTTCAGCGCCAACTTGGCTGTACCATGATCTACGTAACACACGATCAGGTTGAAGCAATGACTATGGCTGACAAGATTGTGGTTCTTGACGGTGGTTACGTATCTCAGGTAGGTAAGCCTCTAGATCTATACCACTACCCGCAAAACCGCTTTGTAGCAGGTTTCATCGGCTCACCAAAGATGAACTTTATCAGCGTACACGCGATTGAAGCATCCGCAGAGCACGTTAAAGTAGAGCTAGAAAACAAGACCGCATTCAATATTCCAGTAGACGGAACAACGGTTAACGTTGGCGACCGTATGTCTCTTGGTATCCGCCCTGAGCATCTGCTAATGTCAGATTCTTCTGAAGCAACTATCGAAGGTGAAGTGACCATCGTTGAAAAACTAGGTCAAGAAACTCAAGTTTACCTATCTGTAGAAAGCGCTGACACTGACATCAACTTCCGTCAGCCAGACACACTAGAAGTAGAACCAGGCGATAAATACGCTATCGGTATCGACCCTAAACGTTGTCACCTATTCCACGATGATGGCCGCGCATGTCGCCGTCTACATCAAGAAGTGGGTGCGGATATCCCTGAGGCGTAATTACTTTTAGGTTTATAGAGTTGAAAATCCCTTGATAGTATCAAGGGATTTTTTTTATGGCCGGGCTGTGGCGTGAATAATAAGCGTATCGGAATAATCGCCCGCCGCTGAACGAGAGGTGTCACCTATTTTTAATCTTAAGTTTTGCGTTTGCCGAACTCTCTGCCTTTGAGAAAAATCAACCTGCCATTTCTCACCAAATTTCACCAACTTATTATCCAAAAATACCTGATAGTGAATCGTACTCATTCCTTTGTTGTGCTTGAGCTTACCGTTTTTTGAATCCACAGAAATTTCAACGGCCGCATTGGTCTCTAACTGCAAGTTAAACTGGTGAGTTTGGCCTGTTTCTAGGTCTCCAAGCTTCAATACAGGGTTACGCCCCTCGTACCCCTGTAAGCTTAAACTCACAAATTCAGGGATATTTAACCGCACTTGCTTTCGCACTGGAGATGAACTTCGGCGACCAAGCAAAGAAAAATCAATATAGTTAGAGTAATTACCCGCCGGTGCGGTATCTAAAGCAGTAAAGTTCAGCCATAGTGTCACCTGCCTTAGCGCTCTATTAAACAAGACAGTAATTTCTCTGGACTTAACATTTACCGATAGACTGCCACTTTCCGAAGTAATAAATCCCTCAAGCTCGCCTTTATTGCTCTTAACGAAAATCCGTGCATTGTTTTGTACGCTAATACTGATACCAGAAGCTCCACATAGCGCATCCGCACCCAATGTTTGGAGAATTATTGGAATACGAACTCGATCGCCGTCATAGCGAGCACTATTGTTATCGACAACCACAGCCCATCTAGGAACACAAATGTCTGCCTGTAGGCTACTAGAGGCAACTAGTAGCAAGAGTAGGAGTAATCTGCCCATACTATTCATCCTTTACCGACACAACGACGGGCTCGAGATAAACTAAGTTGTCATCATTATCTGCTATGGTTACCTCCCCGAATAGGTGTGGATTCCCTCTGAGCTCAACAGTAAAAGTTCCACTTACCATCCGCTCCAACGCAAACCGGCCTCCACTATTAGTGAAGAACAACCTTTCCTCACCTGACGCAAGGATAATTACACCGTTGCGCAGTGCAATATAATCACCGTTCTCATCAATCAACCTACCAATCACGGTCTTGGAGGCATTCGAACCTACTGTAATAATATGGCCTGTATAACTGCCAGCGACAATGGTGTTATATCCCGAACCATAATCATATCCTATTGGTGCTTCTGGAATATCAACTATTAGCAAACTCTCAGAATGAGAGCTATTTAATCCTACTAAGGCATTCAGTGAGCGGGTTGCAACATGATCCGGTCGTTCTTCTTGAGTATTAATATTCACAGGCACATCCAAGCTATCGTGTACTTTCACTATGGCTGCGGGCCCAAAATAGCTTCTACCCCAAGCTACATCACCACCAATAAAAGAGAGGGCGGTACTACTTCTTGAGGTGATCCTTTGGCTACTTAAACCATCAAAATCAACATAATTATACTCCAGCTCCGTTGCAAAACGATTAGCAGTGTAACCAGCTCTTGCGCGATAACGATCAGATTGCTCGAATGAATAAATAGCCTCTAATTCGTACTCAAAATCACCGGGCCTGTCGTCTGAGCTTTTTTCTAGTCGCAATCGAGTTTCATCAAAAGCGATATCCTCACTCACCTCATGTGCGTACAACGAAGAAATGTCGACGACATAACCACCTTGCTCAGAGAACCAGGTCCAACTAAAGTTTGCAAAGACGGTCAGATCATCGTCTTCATTCGTCCCATCCCGAAAATAATTGCTACCAACATTAATGGTGATATCCTCTCCACGCCAGCTAAGTTGGGCCGAAGCAGAATATTGATCAAATGGATTACTCTGTAAATCTAACCAATTTGCAGAAAGATTCAGGTCCCAGTCAGCGTTAAAGTAGAATGTGTAGTCAGCCCGAGCAGAGGTACCATCATTCAATGCCTGCCCGTCGGCCCAAGGTATGGCTCGATAGCTCTCATACCTCTCTAAAGCGATCCTAAGGTTTGGAGACGCAAAAGAGCCCCAGATTTGATGTTCGTAATCCAAGCTTGAGATATAGCCAATATCATCGCTATCATCGTACAGCAAACCACTAAAACGGGTACCAAAGTTACCTAACGGGGTACCAAAGTTAACTACAGCACCAGAAATACTACCCAAAGGGTGGTACGCTCCGTTAAGGCCAAGAGTTAGCAGTGAGGTTAAGCCATACTCATAATAGCCATGCACAACATATTGCTCTTCATCGTACACATACTCTCGGTCAATAATGTTTGAAGCAACACCCATGTATAGAGCAAAGTCACTAAGCCCTTCTCTTAATAGACGACCGTTATAAAACTGGCTGTAATTTAATACGTCTCTTTCACCCGATTGGTAGCGAATTACCAACCGAATATCGTTGGCTCCTTGAGAGAGAGGAAGATCGTCGATCTGATACTTGCCTGGTGGTAACCTAATCTGCCGAATATATATATCATTGACAAATATTGCGATATCAGCACTTTCTCTCAGGTTTACCGTTTGTGAACCGCCATTCTGAATGGTGCGATTTGGCTGTAACTCTGACCACAAACGCTCGATACCAAGTCCGCCTAAACTCAACGAGGGCAAGTGCCCAGCAATATTAGTATTCAGGTCACCCGCTGATACTCTCAAAGGAATAGAAGCTCGGTCAACGAAGAAAAATGTATCTCCTCGATATGCAGTAGTGTCACTGTCGAAACTCGATTCATTGCCAAGTACGTACAAGGAAGATTCTAGATTTAGTCCGTTCCCGCCACCCATATTAGCCCCAATCAACCACTCTCCTAGCCAAAAGGCATCTAAGTCGAAACCTGCGCTTAGATTGTGGCTGTAGGTAAAATTAAAGTTGTTGTGCCAAGCAAAAAAAGCATGTTGGGTATACTTGGGTGGAGAATAATCACCAGACATCGCAAAGTGCTGTTCTACTAGCGCTTTAGAACCCGGTTCGACGTTTAGAACAAGCCTTCTGATATCCATTTCTACCTCAATATCTAGCTTAGCTAATTCATTTCGATCTAACTTGTTACTACCAAGTTCTGAGAGGCTCTCTAGGGCATCTTCGGTCAAATATGGGACTAGTATGCCTTTAAGCTCATTTGCTGGTACGCCATAGAACTGCTCACCATCTGTGAAAACATTGATATCACCAAGATACAACCCATAAAGATAAGCTGGCATCGGAAACACCCAATCCTGGCTCGCAAGAATGGGCCAAGTCATAATAGAAAAAAGCAGCAAGAAAATTTGTTTCATCACTGTGCTACTGGCCTATGACTCTCACCTCCTTATACTTAGCCAAGCTATCTGGGAGTTTTAGAAAAACATTGCGTCCAGGCATCAAGTAACCACCAGCACCCGACTGAAAGTCTTCCCAACCAATCACTTCACTGCCAGCTTCACCAGATAATTCAAACTGTGTTTCTGACATATCGAAAACACAGTTGCCCGTGTTTAGAAATTTGACGCTTTTTGATTCAACATCAACGTTGATGTTTGAGTTACAATCAAGAGGTGAAACCATCACAGAGGTAGAAAACTTAAACAGTAGTGCGACGGATGATGATTGGTCATCTGATAGTTCGACCGGGTTAACTTGCTCAAAGGTCACACGATACAAAGTAGTTTGCGTCGGCATATCCCCTAAGTAACGAATCCTGAATCTCTGTGCAGAATTGGGGGGTATTCTTCCTTGAGGAGGTAAAATGAGGAAGTCATCGTCTGAAGGGAGTTGTTCTGAACCGTTAATTTTGGTAATGCTTATATCTATAAAAACATCTGTGTCACTAGGATTGAAAACCTGATAGCTATTCATTGAGCCTGCGCCCGCAGCATCAAGTAGATGAAACATCGGGGAGAGTTGGATAGCCCATACACAATGAGCAATAAGCAATAAACAAAGGCCAGTGACTGTCTGTTTCATCATCATCTCCATTGATCAAAAAGTGGTTTGCAAACACAAACCACCCGCAGAGTCTAACCAAGTCAACCTAGACCGCTCACATTTTTGAAAGGAACCCTAAACCTTTATAAAACAACGCCGGTCACCTCTAGAGTCAAGGTATCACTATATTTACCAGCTTTCTTTCCACTAAGCTGCGCTTTGTCTACATGGAATTTAAGTTTGCTATCTACAAAGCTGTAATTCTGTGCGTTATTCAACGTTTTCTCGGCACCATCTAGGCTAGCAGAGCTCACCATCGCTCCACCCATAAAGTTGGTTAACCCCACACTATAAAGGATCACTTGACTTGGATCAGTATCATGCTCTAGACCGCCATTTGTCGACTTCAGAGAATATTTCACAGAGTCTGCATTACAATAGAAGCTTATATTTTTACCAATGCCATCTACGCTGAGATCGTTACCGTTATATCCATCAGGACTAAAATCTGTTCTCGCTAAGTCAAACAAACTGAATTTTCCAAGGTCGACATCTCTTCCTCTCATGCCCCTACCTTTCACATAAAAACGACAAATACACGGCAAAGTACCTTCAACTTCCACTCTTAAACTGCTTGAATCACACTTAGTGTCATCATTATCGCCACAACCACCCGCAAATGACGTAGGGCTGTACAATACCCCAGCAGTCCCCATAGCCGCTATCAACCCAAACGATGCTACAGCCCCTCCAATAGAGCTAGCCAACATTAACTTTTTCATCATCAATCCCTCGCTAAGTTTTTCTTTTTAACCACGTTGCGAGGAAAGCATAGTGTTGCTGTCTGTTTTACACGTCACCCGATCTAGTGATTTATGCTCCATTCATAGGGTGATTTTTGGGTGAGGTCGTAGTTTGCTGAACGGCAAGAGCTATCAACTCGGCTCTGGAATGGACATTGACTTTTCTCATGACGCTTAGTGCATGAGTTTTCACTGTGTTGATGCTCACGTTAACTGACTCTGCAATCTGCGGATTATTAAGCCCTTTCAATATCATTAAACAAATGTGCTTTTCTCGTGGAGTTAGAGAATGTACGAGAGCAAAATCATCTGCCGCTACATGAGGATCAAATTCATCGGACAGATAAGCCTTGGCCAATCTGCTCAGGTCCTGGCGACTATACCAAAGCTCTCCATTGCCAACGGCCTCTACTGCTGATGCCAGTTGTTCCAAACAGCGCTTTTTCGTAATCACGCCAGAAAACCCCGTCAGTATCCAATCTCCTAATTGGAAACCTTGTTCTTCTACATTTACCGCTATCCAGTCTCCATCTTCATGCACAGGATTAATGCCATTTCTAACCGGGTTGCTGACTGTTTGCGTATCGATGAGATAGATACTTCTAAGACCTTTTCTTTTTTCGGTTTGAAAACAGTCACGTACACAAGGGCAGGCAGAAAATCGAGCTGAGGAAAAATGCTGTTTGAGGATGGCAATAGAGGCGGCTGCAAATTCATCCGAGCGTGTCACTACGAACCCACTGGCATAGGGAAAAGGCATAGTTCCTCCGTTAACTATTCCACTTCGTTTCAGATTTAAGCCTAAGGAACATTTGTTTGGTGAGTTTGAAATCCCACTCCGACCTGAACATTAAATCCAAAATTCTTTTAAATGCCTTTTAAAGGTAGGAGTAAATTGATGTAAATCAACGTGGACAAAAGAGGAACCGAATGTGCTGGGGAAAGAGGCATTGTAAGTTGTTGAAATTCATTAACTCCTTATTAATTACCTCTATATACGATTGATCGATATAAAAAGAGTTTTATATTGCAAAGCGAAATATACCAATTTTTGTTCAGCCAGTTAAACTCAACTCTTGTTGTAACGAAGTGACCCAAAGCGAAGTATTTTGCCATCGTATTAAGGCTGAACTTTTGCGGTAATAGTAATAGTATCGGAATAAAACCCGGCATAGGCACCTTTTAAATCATCAACAATTTTTACTGTTAAGCGTTTGGTTGTGCCATTTTCTTTGGTTTTTGGAATCGTAACTTTTCCGTTGTCAACATCGATAAGATTGCCAGAGAAAAGAACCTCGTATTCAATTAACTTCTCAGGATACTCTGTGTGGCGCAAGGCACCATACTTAGAATCAAATTCTACTTCTATCGTTGTATTACTCACAAAGCGCATCTCCTTGGACTTTGTCTGACCTGTTTTTAAGTGTCCAAAGTCCATAGTGGCGTGTTGACTCAATGGGTGTATAAACTTCATAACGAGATAAGCGGGGACTTTCAGGCGGATCGTTTCAGTTTTTGAGCGACTCCCTGCCACTTCGTATAACTCCGCGTTTACTTTAGCTAAATATGTGCCTGGATAGGCATGCTGAGAGTTTTTAAATTCAATCCAGTAAGTCGTCGTATTACTACGGCTGTCTACAGGCAATAAAATCCCCTGATTTAACTCAATTCCAACAGTACTTCCATACTCATTGGTAACGGTTCCTCTCAGTTCTAATGCCCCATTTCTGATAACTAACTGTTGGCCACTATAGGTTTGCAAGAAAACAGACGTTGCACCGCAATTGCGATAGAACGCATCAACATTGAAAACCAGAGGAATACGAGCTTTTTGCTGATCAAACTCAACTCTAGAGGTGTCCACTTTCATATTCCAATGCCCTTTACATTCTTGAGCATTGACATTTAATGTGAGTAAGCACAAAAGCAGGACTGCACGAATCATAGTTTATTTCCTTTGTTCAACAAAGTAATAGGGTCCAAGTAGATTAGGTTACTCTCAGTCTTTTCAATCACCAATTCCACAACGTATGCTGGCTCACCAGTGATTTCCAGCAAATAACGGCCACTCTTGACGCCATCTAAAGCAAAGCGTCCACCTCGATTAGTGAAAATTACCTTTCTCAACCCTTCGCCAGTAATAACACCATTTCTTAATATCAAAGGCTGTCCTGTGGGTTTAAACAAGGTTCCAATCACTGTTTTAGTCGCATCAGATCCGACTTGAACAATATGACCGGTATAAGCACCAGGAGTAACTTGATGGATACTGTTGCCATAGTCATATCCCATAGGAGCATCCGGTACAGCAATATCGATACTTCCTCTAGAATGGGGGGTATATAGAGGCGCAGTGTTACTTAAACTGCTTGTGGCGATCGACTCAGGAGATTCACCTTGGTAACTATTGATTAGTACAGGATCATCCAATGTTTCGTGGACCTTAACAAGTACGGCAGGTCCAGAATAACTTCTACTCCAAGAGACATCCGTATCTACCAGAAGTAGCGCTGTACTCAGCCTAGCGGACGCCTGTTGCGAATTAAACTCCGTGTCTGAGTACTGTGCATGTTGCGCTTCTATCTCTCCAGAGATACGGTTACCAATATAGGTTCCGCGAGCAAGGTAATTTTGATAGTCCAAATAAAGATCAGTCTCTAAATCATAACCAAAGCTATATGGCGTATATTCCGTATCTCTAGAAAATCCAGCACGTAACCGCTCAGCGCCAGAGTCATAGTTAATAAAAGCATCATAATTACCATCATCCGAATACCACTCCCAACTAATATAAAGGCTGTATTCCATCTCTTGCTCTGCTTCTAACGAATTATCGGTATACTCAGCTTCTGCAGTAAATTCAATTGAGCCGTATCCATACTCTCGAATATCAGGACGCCATGTGAGGCTGATATTTCCTGTATACTCGATCTCTTCAGGATCCTCTATCATCATCCAGCTAACACCTGTGTCCCCATACAATTCGGGACTGATTCGATACGTATACGCGAGCAAGACTTGTGTTCCTGTATATAGGTCGGCCTCTGTTTCCCACGGTAATGAGCGGTAATCAGTGTACGCTTCGACTGATGCTCTTAAATTTGGGCTGCTAAAGTCCAAATTTCCCCATACCGTTGTGGAATAATCAACGCTCACTATCCCCCCTATATTGCCTTGGTCATCATAGTTTAACGCGCTCAATCTACCGCCTATATTGCCTAGCTGTGTGCTACCAATGGCCGTGAGCCCTACTATTTGTCCAAGGGGGTGATAAGTGCCATTGAGCCCCATAGTCAGATCGCCCGTAAAACCATACTCATAGTAACCTTGCAGCATATATTGCTCAGTGTCGTAATGATAAACGCGCTCTTGCACGTCAGAATCTACCCCAGCATACAAACCAAAATCGCTCAGCCCTGCTTTTAATAAGCGCATATTGTAGAACTGACTATAATTAAGAGTTTCCCTTCGGCCAGACTGATAATTAATCTCTAAACGAATATCATTGTCCCCGTTAGACAACGGCAGGTTATCGAGTTGATAGCGTCCGGGGGGCAATCGAATTTCATCAATATATGAATCATTGATATAGACTATGACCCGTGCGCTTTCTGATAGCTGGACGCTTTGTGTGCCACCGTTTTGAATGTTTCGAGTTGGTTGCAGTGATCCATATAGCCGCTCAAATGCAACACCACCCAACGTCAATGAGGGTTGATGACCGATAGATAAACTCTGTATATCACCAGCTGTGAACCGAAAGGGGTATTCAGAGCGGTCTATAAAAATTGAGGCATCACCTCGATACAACTCAATTTCTTCAGTGGTATTATCACCCTGATAATCAGAGGCGTAACCAGTAAAATCAAAATTAAGTCCATTTGGACCAAATAGGTTTCCCCGCGACACCCATTCAGCAAGCCAATAATTGACTGTCTCACCACTATCTATATCAACATAATCAGATAGGTTTAAGATGTTGTGCCACGATAAGGTCCCTGCTTGACTGTATATAGGCAGGGAATACTCATCACCGTAGCTAAGATCAAACTCTTGACTAGAGTCAGCTAAGATCTCAAGATCGAGGCTTAAGTCATAGGGATCGAAGACAATTTCCAGTCCTAATGGAGCAAGCTCTGTATTGGTGATTTGTGTCTTCCCGTAGTCCTCTAATCGCTCTAATACTGAATCGGTCACCATCCGCTCGATAACAGGAATAAGTTCCAAAGCAACGACGCCTTCAAAGTGCGTACCATCAGAATACACATTCAGTTCACCAAGCAAAATATCACTACGGTAGATAGGTAAAGGAAAAACCCATGATTGTGCAAATACCATTGCCGGTAATACTAGTGTGAATATCCATATCCACTGGCTATTCATCCATGAACACCCTTATTTGTTTAGCGTAGATTCCACACTATCGAATTCTTGATATTTCTCAGGTATCTTGACCAACTTAGGACGGCCTGGTAATAAATACTCAGATGTGTCTACTGCTTGAAATTGTGGCCATTTTAGGTGCGTCTTACTGTAAGCGTTCGACAACTCAAAACGAGCCTTATTAAGATCCAGTACACAATTTCCAGTGTTCATTACTTCTAGGGTGTCGTCTTTCAGTGACGACTTGAGAATGGGTTCACACTCAGTCGGAGAGACGAAGGCAATTGTTGAAAAATTAAACATAAACTTGACTTGGGACGTTTCTGTTTCTATTTCGGTTGTTTTAATCTGTTCAAAAATAACTCGATAGACAGCGGTTTGGTTAATTTGATTGCTTCCCAAATATCGGATTCGAAAACGTTGATTTCCGCCCGCTTCAATACGCATTTGTGGCGGTAAAATTAAGAAGTCTTCATCTGCTGGTGTCAACGCTTCTTGTGAATCCGCATCAAATTCGACCTTGTAAGCTCGAATTTCAAGTAAAACCGCCGTGGGTGAATCATTGGAGATTTGGTAACTGGATTGAGATTGAGACCCAACCACCTCCATCAGTTGAAACATGGGATTAACCTGATAAGCCATGCACATTGAGCTTAATAACATAGTAAGAATAAATACTAACCACCTGATTCCATTCATAATATTATCCTTTAAGAAAAGTGCGGATTCGCTTACGCCTCCGCACTTTTTGCCACTGATTACGATTAGCTTCTTTTATCAATTCCCCAACAAGCAACTACATAATGCCAGCAATGGTCACTGTTAAAGTATCACTGTAAGAGCCGTACTCAGGTACTCCGCTTAATGTCATATCAATCTTCACATCAGTTGCGCTAGCAAATGCTGTTGCCGAGACACTGGATTGAGTCGCTGACTGGTTTGCTACACCTGCGGTTGTATAAGTCATCGCAGTCCCCAAATAGACGGTATATGGATAAACCGTATTGGTATCAGCATTCATCATACCGCCGTTATCAGAAGCTAACGTAACGTCAATACCTTTAGGAGTATTACAGCCCCCTTCGATCGAGCCGATTACTTTGCCGTTAAAACTCGCATATCCGGACTCAAATACATCAACCATGTTACTGGTGAGACCTATCGCACAAACACAATCCACTTCGCCTGTTAACTCCAAGGTTGCTTCGACTGAGCAAGCATCATCCTTAGGATCACTACAGTCTTTCCAGTTACCCCCACCGTGCTTCTGTAGATTAAATGTATTTGCCATCGCCGGAGACCCTAACATCAATGCCCCTACTACACTCGCCAACACTAACTTTTTCATATTCAATCCCTCGATTAAAAACAACAACATACGATTACGTTGCAGATTTAGCTTAGCGTGGGAGCGTTTTTTTCTCTTCACCTAACAAGACCAATTAGGATTCAAAAACAGGACGATTTTGGGGTGAATTTGTGGTTTGCTTGACCGCTATCGCAATTAATTCTGCTCGGGAATGCACATTGATTTTTCTTAAGATATTCGAGGCATGAGTTTTGACTGTGTTGACACTGACGTTTGCTGATTCCGCGATCTGAGGGTTATTCAACCCTTTAAGCATCATAACACAAACTCGCTTTTCTTTTGGGGTCAAAGCATGGCTCTCAGCAAAGTCATCAGCTGCAGCATGAGGGTCAAACTCATCGGCAACGTAGGCCTTGGCAAGACGACTTAAATCTCTACGGCTATACCACAACTCCCCTTGTTCTATCATAACCACAGCGCTTACTAACTGCTCTAGACAGTACTTTTTCATGATAACGCCAGCAAAACCACCAAGAATCCAGGTTGCGCAATCATAACCCACTTCATCAACATTCAAGGCAACCCAATCACTAGTTTCATGAACAGGATTGATACCTTCTCTGATTGGGTTGGAAACGGTTTTTATATCAATAAGATACAAGCATCGTTTACCGCCACCTTGATGGGCGCAATAGCATTCTGATAGATGAGTACTGGATGTGAATTCAATCCTTGGGAAAGCGTGCTGTAAGATTGCCAAAGTCGCATTAGCAAATTCCTTTGAGCGTGTAACTACGTGGCCACAAGCATATTTATGCATCATATTTCGTCCTTACATTCCTTTGCAGACCTTCAGAACATAATTTGAAACACTTTGTTACAACTTGATCCACATCAAACTTTATTGAAGTTCAAAACAGCGTTGTGCCTGTTTTGCGACCATTCAGGGTGGATTTTCATGATTTAGCGCACAAAAAAACCGAGCTAATTGAGCTCGGTTTTCAAAATATTGGACTATGTTAATGAATTGGCGTGTCCGACTTCGCATAAAACTTACCAAAATGCTTCTCTAGCACTTCTGGTGTCAGCTCTCCCGCTTCTTCTAGTTTTTTCAGCTCTGCTACAACCTGTTTTTGTTCTTCAATCGAAGGAAGCTTCTCTTCTGGCTGATCCTCGGCTTGTTGCGCCATAGCCTCTAGCTCTTTCTCGAAATCACTCATATTAATTACCTCATATCTAACCTGACCTGAGTGTACTCAGCTGAGATTCTCAGGTCAATCCAACAATGGAACCTATACAACGTAAAAAAGCCCCTCTAACAAAGAGGGGCAAAGTTCCATCGCTTATTATTATAGTTAATTCCGTTTCTAAACAGTGCTGTTAACCGAAGTCACCGTTTACATAACCCTGTGTGCGATCATCACGTGGGTTACTGAAGATTACTTGTGTTTCGTCGTGCTCAACCAATTCGCCCATTAAGAAGAAAGCGGTGCGGTCAGAGATACGACGTGCTTGTTGCATCGAGTGCGTTACGATAACAATGGTGTAATCTTTCTTAAGATCTTCCATTAGTTCTTCGATTTTATGAGTTGCGATTGGGTCAAGTGCAGATGTTGGCTCATCCATAAGGATGACATCTGGTTCCATTGCAATGGTACGAGCAATACACAGACGTTGTTGCTGACCACCAGATAAGCCAAATGCGTGTGATTTTAGGCGATCTTTTACTTCATCCCAAAGCGCTGCGCCACGCAGTGACTTTTCCACCACCATATCGATGTGTTTCTTATCTTTAATACCTTGAGCGCGAAGACCGTAAGCAACGTTCTCGTAGATGCTCATTGGGAATGGGTTTGGCTTTTGGAATACCATACCCACTTTAATACGAAGGTCTGCTACATCAATGTTACCGTAGATATCTTGGCCATCCATCTCAACAAGACCGGTGATTTTCACACCTTCAATCAAGTCGTTCATACGGTTTAGACAACGTAATAGTGTCGACTTACCACAGCCTGATGGACCAATCAGAGCCGTTACTTGGCGCAACGGAATTGGTAGGTTAATGCTTTTTAGCGCTTTATTGTCGCCGTAGTACAGATCTAGGTTTTCGATAGTAAATTTGTTCATTTTCAGTATCTCTTAAATTCTTTTCAGTCTATCTAGCAACAATTAGTAAGTAGCTTTGTTGAAGCGGCTAGCGATTAGCTTGGTTAACATGTTGATCAGTAGTACCACTACGATAAGTACAGTCGCTGTACCGTATGCTTGGTTCCACTCGTCGATAGTAAATAGCTCAGTTGTTAACTTGTATAGGTGAACGGTCAGCGTACGGCCTGAATCGAATAGTGACTCAGGAATACGTGCAACCATACCAGCGGTCAAGAATACCGGTGCTGATTCACCGATAACACGACCAATACTCAAGATAACAGACGTCAAAATACCTGGTGTAGCACTTGGCAAAATCAAGCGCCAAATGGTGTAGATTTTTGACGAACCTAATGCATAAGAACCTTCACGGTAAGTTTGTGGCACAGCCATCAATGCTTCTTCAGTAGCACGGATAATTACCGGCAAAATCAGAATACTTAGCGTTAGTGCACCAGATAGAATTGAGAAACCCAATCCCAAAATGGTAACAAAGAAGGTCATACCAAATAGACCAAAGATAATTGACGGGATACCCGCCAGTGATTCAGTACAAAAACGAATCACTTTAACGAACTTACTACCCACTTTTGCATATTCAGTGAGGTAGATAGCCGTCATGATACCCAATGGTGCTGCTACAGCAATTGAAGCAATAACCATATAGATCGTAGAAACGATCATTGGGAAAATACCCTGAGAGTCACCTGTACGAGAATAATCGCCAGTCACGAAGTCCCAGTTAACAAACTGCAGTCCATTGGACAGGATGTACCAGATAACCCAGAACAAGAAGCCTACAGTTAGACCAGCAGACAACCATACAAACGTTTTAAGCATGTTGTCTTTGCGCTGGCGAGCTTGTTTTAGTTTTACTGTATCCATTATTCTTATCTCGCTTTTTGACGGTTAAGGTACAAAAGCGCACCGTTTAACATCATGATGAAGACCAGAAGTACCACACCAGTTGCATAAAGCGCATTAGCGTGAACACCACTTGCATAAGACATTTCGATAGCAATGTTCGCCGTTAGAGTACGTGCTGCATCTAGCAGGCCTTCCGGCATTGCAGGTGCGTTACCCATAACCATGATGATTGCCATTGTCTCACCAAGAGCACGACCAATACCCAGAATGACACCTGTCATAATGCCTGAGCGAGCCGCTGGTACGAGAAGCTTGAAGATGGTGTATATCTTTGAAGCGCCTAGCGCAAGAGAGCCTTCTTTGTAAGTGCGAGGCACAGCGCGAATAGACGTTTCAGATACAGTAATTACTGTTGGAAGAATCATTACGCCCAAAACAATGATACCCGCAAGAATAGTGTTACCTGCTGGAACATTGAAGATGTCTTGGATAAGCGGAACGATGATAACTAGACCAAAGAAGCCATAAACAACAGATGGGATACCCGCCAACAGCTCGATGGCAGGACGAATAAGGTCTGCTACTCGCTTTGGTGCAATCTCAGCAATAAAGATAGCCGTTAGTACGCCAACTGGCACACCAAACAAAACTGCGCCTAGCGTTGACACCAACGAGGCAACAATCATTGTTGCAACACCATAAAGTGCAGGTGGCAACCAGTTCTGGCCTAAAACGATGCCAGAAACACCTGCTTGCTGAAATGCAGGGATACTTTCTTTAAAGATAAAGTAGGCAATGATGGCAAGTGAAACGATACCGATAATGGCACTGGATAAGAACAAGCCATGGAAGATTCGTTCTCTCCAATCTACGCCGCGATCTTCTCTTATTGAAGGAGCGCCAGCGATAGCAGAAGTCTGAACATTCTGATTTTTCATAGAAAAATTCACTATTAATTGCGATGGTAAAATCTAATACGCACTAAACCCAATTCACTTAGCGGGGTGCGTGGAAAAGCTCAGCCTTCACAGGCTGAGCAAATATTAAAGTCGTTCGAATTAGTTTACAGTGATGTAACCTTTCTTAGCTGCGATACCTTGAGCTTCGTCGCCAACCATCCAGTCTAGGAATTGTTGAGTTTCAGCTGTTGGAGCGCCATCTTTGTAAAGTACTAGGAATGGACGTGCAACTTTGTAAGAACCGTTTTGTACGTTTGCTACAGTTGCAGCAGCGCCATCGATAGCTAGAGGTTGAACAGTCTCATCAACAGTACCTAGAGAGATGTAACCGATAGCGTATGGGTTGTTTGCTACAGATACTTTAAGAGCACCGTTACCATTTGCTACTTGAGCGCGTTGAGAAATCGCTGATACGCTCATACCAGATACTTCCATCTTAAGGCTCAGGATGTCTTCAAATGCACCACGAGTACCAGAAGCTGTGTCACGAGTGATAGCTACGATAGGCTTGTCATCACCACCAACTTGGTTCCAGTTAGTGATTTCGCCTTTGTAGATTGCAGAGATTTGGTCAGCAGTAAGTGCTTGAACCGAGTTGTTAGGGTTAACTACAACTGCGATACCGTCACGAGCGATAACCAATTCTTTCAACTCATCAGATTTTTCTTCATCTTTCAGGTCACGAGAAGAGATACCCAAATCAGCAGAACCATCTTTAGCAGCACGAACGCCTGCAGAGGAGCCTGGCGCTTGGATTTCGATAAATACTGGTTCACCCTTGTTCATGTAGGTTTCAGCAAAAACTTCAACCAGTGGAGCAGCACTGTTAGAGCCAACAACAGAAATAGTTTCTTTTGCTGTTGCAGTGTTCATAGATAGTGCGCCTAGAAGTGCTACTGCACCGATAACTGTCTTTTTCATCTGTTTGTCCTTAATGGAAATCAATTTCACGACATTCATGTTGTCGTGGGTTTGTTTAATCGACGAGGGACACTTTAAGCGTCTTTTATGACACTTATGTTTCAGAACCTTGAAAGGTAAATGACAATTATCGCGAGTTCACAAGGTACATATGCAATGACTTAGATACACAAAATGGAGACATGAGCGGAGTTTTAAATTTGAGTCAGCTAACTAAAAGCAGAGACGCCCTGACCTACATCTGACAATATAAAGTCTTAAATACCAACAAGTTAACCGTGAAAAACCACTTAATACCTAGTGAGATTCACAGCTTTAAATTTATAAAATTGAAAGGGCGACTCTTCAAAAAGAACGAAGATCAGTAAAGATATTGGGCGAATAGCCATCAGTTACGCGTCATGAAACTGTCACAATTAAATACAAATTTGCGAAAATTTACCGTACAGTTTTTTCAGCAACCCTACACTTTGATATTTAGCGCCCTATTTATGAAATCCAAGCCATAAAAAAAGCGAAGCTCTATGGCTTCGCTTTTCAATAATTATGCTGAATTAATCGTCACTATCGACTTTAGGCGGGGTTTTCTTCTTAGGAATAAAGACTGCGTCTCCCACTGCCACATTGGTATGGAACGTTTTATCGCGCTTAACTGACTTCTTCGCCACTTTCTTTTGCGCTGTTGCTTTCTTAACAGGCTTACCACCCTTGCCTTTAAAGGCTGGCTTCTTGGGTTTTAACCCTTTGAACTTGCCTTTTAAGCCTTCAAGTACATCGAA
The DNA here is from genome assembly GCA_024346835.1 of Vibrio comitans. GTDB lineage: Bacteria > Pseudomonadota > Gammaproteobacteria > Enterobacterales > Vibrionaceae > Vibrio > Vibrio comitans. The sequence goes on along the minus strand of AP024867.1, from coordinate 1,120,920 downwards.
AGAAAGATCTTGCTGAAGGAAGCTTTCTACACGCTTAAAGCTGTCCCAGTCTTTAGGACCTACAAGAGAGTGAGCAATACCTTTGTTACCGGCACGTCCAGTACGACCCACACGGTGCACGTATTCTTCAGTATGTTTTGGCATATCAAAGTTAATAACGTGCGACACATTAGCGATATCGATGCCACGTGATGCAATATCGGTAGTTACCAATATTTTATAAACCGTACGTTCAAACTGGCTCATAATCGTATTACGCTGAGTCTGAGTTAATCCGCCACTTAGCGCTACCGCTTTAAGGTTATTCTTATTGAGCTCTGCCGTTAAACGCTCTGTATCTGAACGCGTTGCAGTAAAGATCATTATCTGGTTGTAATCGGCTTCTTCAATAATGCGATGAAGAATCGCTTCTTTATGATCAAGGTGATCACAAAGGTAAAATTTCTGATCGATGTCCGTGTGATGAGCATTTGCGCTATCAATGGAGATACGTTTTGGGTTATCTAACATTTCCATTGCCATATCATGCACTTCAGCATGATCTAACGTAGCCGAGAACATCAGGGTCTGACGACGACGGTGCTTAGCAAGGTTGTGAATTTTGCGCAGCTCTGGCGCGAAACCGAGATCTAGCATTCTGTCCGCTTCATCCAATACTAAAGTATCTAATCCATCGAGAAATAGAGAACGATGTTCAAGGTGATCTGCAAGACGCCCTGGAGTAGCAACGATGAAACGAGGGTATTTACGTAGTGCTTTTACTTGATCATTGAAGTTTTCACCGCCAACAATAAGCGTAGCGGTATACGATAGACCGCCTAGCATAGTGCGCAACTCGCCGTACACTTGTCGCGCCAATTCACGTGTTGGCGCTAAGATAACACCGCGTGGATCTTTTGCTGAGAATGCTTTGCTTTTTAGAGCCTTGTGTAGCATTGGCAAAACAAACGCTAATGTTTTACCAGAACCGGTCTTAGACGATGCCAACAGGTCTTTGCCTGCCAAGGCAACAGGGATGGCCTGCTGCTGAATTTCGGTCGCACTCTTAAATGAGTAGTGATCCAAATTCTTCATTAAACGATTGTCTAAACCTAATTCTCTAAACTTCAAAGTACTCTCCTAAACTGGGTTAGTATGCTTCTCACCTGCCCTAGGTTAGTAATAGAGAAAGCATGCTATATAAAAATCCGGCTAATAATACCTTACTTGGCGACTTAGATCACAAAAATATCTCTCTATCGCAAGACTATTAATTCGCCTTTTGAAGATAATTACCTAATTTTTATAAATTATTCGAACATATTTTGTTCAACGTCTACACTAACAAAGTCATAGGTAATTATGGCTTTACTAAAAAAGAAATCAGGGAGTTCGTATGAATAATAAATTTTTACTCGTAGCAGGGGTTAGCTCGGTTTTATTATTGGCCGGTTGTGCTTCAGGTCCAGATGAAGAAACCACTGCAAAAATGGCAGACCAAGACGCTAGAGTATCTCAGCTTGAACAAGATGTGGCAGCGCTTAAAGCCGCTCATGAAAAAGACGCAGCAATGCATGACCAATCTGCAATGGAAGCGAAAGAAGCCGCAATGGCTGCTCAAGACGAAGCTGCTCGTGCAAACGAACGCCTAGACAATATCGCTCAGTCTTACACTAAGTAGTCTCACTACACACTAAATTTATAAAGCCAGCTTGATTGCTGGCTTTTTTATTGCGGAAACTATTCCAACTAAACCCAAAACTAAAAATAACATCATTATTCGAAAGAACCATCGTGCACCATAGTGGGCATTCCGGTTTGAATTTGAATAACGCCATTAACTCTTGAATAGGCTTCTTGATAGCTATCTAACCATACCTGAAGCTCGAGCGGCCAATCAAAAGACTGCTTGCTGCCATTACGGGCTGTTAAAGGCTCATGAGATTCGACAAATACACTGTGATCTGGTTCTACAGCCATCTTGATAGGCTGATTAACAATCTCCACGCGAGTTCTTCGCTTAACTTGACCAAACAACCACTCTATATCTGAAGGTTCCATACGAATACAGCCGCTACTGACCCTCAAACCAATACCGAAGTCTTTGTTAGTGCCATGGATTAAATACTGTCCAGAACCATAGCTAAGGCGCATCGCATATTCACCCAAAGGGTTATCGGGCCCAGCAGGTACTTTCTCAGGAAGTTCTATGCCTTCTTCTTCATAAGCCATTCTTATAGACTGAGGAGGCGTCCAAGTAGGACCTTCGATCATCGCACTAATAGAAGTCACCATTTGTGGCGTCTCTCTACCAATACGACCAATGCCCACAGGAAATACATGCACATGTACTCCATCAGGGTCGTAATAATAAAGACGGAGTTCAGCAAGATTAATGACAATGCCTTCGCGTTTTGCGGTTGGCAAGATAAAGCGATTAGGGATAGTCAGCACCTCTCCCTCTTCTGGAAGGAAAGGATCAACGCCCCGATTGGCGGCAATCAGACTAAGCAGGCCCACATCATAGTCGTTGGCTAAGCGAGCAAAGGTTTCCCCCTTCTCCACTTGGTGACGTTGTAACTTACCAACTACGTGGCTCCCATCCTCCGGTAACTTAAACGTCGCAGCTTGTGCTCCTGTCAAACAGAACAACATTAGTAACGCAAAGTGAACGACATATCTAACTACCACTGGCCTTAGCATCCTTGTACATCTGCAAAGCTTGTTCTCTTTGCTGTTTATGCTCAACTATAGGATCAGGATAGTCCAAACTAGGGAAATCAGCCCACAACCAAGGAGAATGAACATATTTTGTAGGCACAGTTTGCAACTCAGGTAGCCACTGCTTTACAAAGCTGCCATCAGGATCAAATCTCTGTCCCTGAGCGATAGGATTGAAAATACGAAAATACGGCTGAGCATCACATCCCGTTGACGCAGACCATTGCCAACCTCCATTATTCGCAGCAAAGTCTCCATCCACCAATTTACTCATGAAATAGGCTTCACCATCATGCCAATCGAGCAATAAGTCTTTGGTAAGAAAGCTTGCGACAACCATACGAAGTCGATTGTGCATCCAGCCCGTTTGATTAAGTTGCTTCATCGCCGCGTCCACAATGGGATAGCCTGTTTCACCTTTTTGCCACTTTTCTAAATGTGCGTTCTCGCCTTGCCAGCAGATATTCTCACTCCAAGGGACAAACGCCCTGCCCTTGCACAGCTTAGGTTCAAAATAAATCAGATGTTGGTAGAACTCTCTCCATATCAACTCGCTAAGCCAAGTTTGCTCACCTTCGTTTAATTGCTCGGGATGACGACCGTTCAATAATCGTGCAATGCACTGTCTTACTGACAGCATCCCAATGGCAAGATAGGGAGAAAGTTGGCTTGTACCATCCAGTGCAGGGAAGTCTCGGTCCTGTTGATAATCAGGAGCTCGTTCAATCGCAAAGCGTCTTAACTCTGTGATTACGTCCTTGGTGTTGTCGTGCCACTGCACACTATCCACCGTGGGGTAGTCCAATATACCGTTATACTCGAATTCGGGATCATATAACGCATTGAAATCCAGTAAATTAGGCTTGTACACCACACTTTGTTCTACTGAAAAATTCTGCAACCACGTTTTTTTAAACGGAGTAAATACTTTGAAATAGCTTCCTTGCTTGTTAAGTAGCGAACCCGGCATAAATACACATTTGTCAGAGCATAAAGTAAACGGTATATCATGTTCAGCTAACGCCTCTTCTACAAGCGCATCGCGAGAGGTTTCATTCAACTCATATTCAGCGTTAGCGAACACCCGCTCAATATCAAAACGCTGGCACAGCTCTGTGATTAGAGAAGGGCAATCCCTAAAGCTGTCCACCGTCTCTACTGCTAGAGAGATATTTAACGCTTTAAGCTCGGTCGTTAAGGTCAATAAACGCTGGCGTATCAAATCTGCCTGCATCGGGGATAAGCAATGCTCTTTCCACTGCGCCGGCGTCACAATAAACAGGGCCAAAAGGCCCTGTTCATTGTTCTGAGAGTCGCTAACCGCTCGAATAGCTTCAATTAATGCGGTGTTATCCAGTGTGCGTAGATCTCTACGAAACCAAATCAAACCTCTCATAAATCCCTCCCATTACAAGCTATAACGTAAGCGAAGTTCCTGAGGGTGTGGGTCTAGGAATTTTTGGTTTTGCAAATATTCATCTGGGTATAACGATAAGTAGTGCTTGATCAAGGTTAACGGGCTCAGCAGTGGCAGTAGGCCTTCGCGATACTCGTCAATCACCTTTCGTAGTTCTTGTTTCTCTTGAGAAGATAACCATTTTTTGAAATAACCCTGAATGTGCATCAACACATTGGAGTTGTTTTTACGGCTAGCGCGATTGGTCAACGCCTCCATAAATTTTAAACGATAGAGCTGATAAAATTCTTCAGAGTCATATTCAGCGACGCGCGCCACCAACTGGCCTAGCTCTTTATAAGAATTGGGGTGATGGGCCATGAGGGTTAGCTTGTAGCGAGAGTGAAAAGCAACAATTTTACCCGAAGTGGGTTGGTCGCCCATACAGTCGTAGAAGTCTCTCAAACTAAAAATTCTTGAAATAAAGTTTTCTTTGAGTACAGGATCGTTGAGACGCCCATCTTCCTCTACTGGTAACCAAGGCATCTCCCTCATTAAAATATCAGTGTACATACCAATACCTTCTTTAGAGGCGCCTCCTTTTGAATACACTTTAACACGCTCCATACCGCAGGTAGGAGACTTAGCACACACGATATAGCCGCACAGTTCTTGTCCTTTAAGCTCCTCTACCTTGTTGTTTGAATAAGCGAGCATCTCATCGGTATAATCTTTTGTATCGTCCTTGGTTTCTACCAGCGCAATACGCTCTTGGTTGCTGACAAGGCGAATGGTCGGGCGAGGAACGCTCATTCCCATCCCTACCTCGGGACAAACTGGGATAAAGTCGAAGAAAGGAGCGAGCTCTTTTGTTACGAACTTACTGATCTTGTGACCGCTATCAAAACGGACTTTTTCTCCTAATACACAAGCACTTATGCCAATTTGAATATGTGTATTTTCTGCTGATTCTATGAATGCATCTGTCATCATCATTCCTTGAGTACTGACTGAGAAGTGAATTGTTAACTTATCATTAAATGTTACGCAACAAATAGAGCAAACGAGCAAATCTATTTAAAAAAATGTCTGTTTACCCAAAATTAGGTAAAATCAGTTTAATTTCCTGAATATAGTATTTCCCGTGTCTGAAAACTTATCGCCACAATTACTTGCTCTCAATTTTTGCAAAAACCCTTTGTGTGCAGATTTTGGTTCTCTTAACGCAGCAAATTATTCACTATCATCAGCTACCAACAACCCGCAAATAGCGTGTATTAACTGCCACTCTATTTCTCCCATTATTTGGCCAACAGAATTAAACCATGAAGTAACCGCGCAACTTGAGCACAACCATGCAGGGCTTACGGCATGCACCAGTGAGCAGTGTGTCAATGTAGGGCTAAACGTTCAATTACACCCTAATCGTTACTATGCGTTTGGTTTTAGCGGAGATAAACAGCGCTATCGTTGTAAAAATTGCCAGAAAACCATCGTCGACCGATTTTCCGTAGAAAACCCAAACTTGAAGACCCACGTAACGATATTAGCGTTATTGTTGACCGGATTTAGCCTCAAAGAAATTGCCGCTAAATTGAAGATTCAAGCCAAAACGTTGAATGATCACATCAAGGTTATGGCGACAATTTGTCGTCAAAAATCGTCGGTATTTGATCATCATTGGAAAAACAAGGGGCAAAAGTTCCTGCTAGGTAGTGACTGGACCTTCTTACAACCTAAAAGCCAAAATGGCGTGCTTTGGGTATGTACTGGTGATCTTGATTCTCACTACATTGCTCAGCAGTCTTTAAATCTAAGTGAGCAAAAAATCACGATCAACCATCGCTTCATAGGCAGTGACTTCCTGGCAAGTATTAATACAGCACCACCAGCACCTAAAACTGAAGCCTTGAAAGACATTATCGAGTCGTTAAATGTTGCTCACCAAGAGCGCACTCATCTCAATAATCCTTTGCACAACCAAACGCAGCTTAACTATCCAGCTAAATCGAGCTTGGTTTCTCCCATCTATTGCACTGCGGCGCATTACCTGCAGTTGAACCAAGCCCTTGGAAACAAAGAGCAAGTGATGCTTAGTATGAGTTTTGAACCCATGCTCGCCGACGCAGCCATGCTGAGTTTTAACGCCATGCGTCAAAAGCAATCACTTGATCTTCTCTATCAAGTTGAAGATGAGAGTTGGACTGAGGGTAAAACAGGTAATAAACCGCAACTTCTTCGATTCGAAGACTCTGCACCGCCTTGGTCGCTCTCAGAGCAATGGCACCTGAGAGGAAAAGCGGATCAACGAGCAATCTGTCAATTAGTAGAGAGTAACCTTACCCAAAAACAAGCACACCAACTCCCTAAGTTGTCTTCCATTACCCACTACATGGATCGTTTTCATGCCATGTTTAAAAGTAGTGTTAATGAGCCAAGAAGAAAAAGGCGTCCTGAAGGGTTACTCCCACTACTTGATATCTATCGCGCTTGGAATAATTTGTGCCACCAAGAGAATCCAGGGGAAACACCAGCGGTGAACGCTGGCATATCAGAAAAGCCGTTGTCTCTTGATCAATTGCTGCAGTAAGCCCTATCCCATCAGCAACAATGCAATACCGCCAATAGCCACTAGGGTGCCAATGATTGAGCGCCTAGAGATAGCTAGTCCCTTGATCTTGTAAATGACCAGCATAAACAACGGACTGGTTGCGATAAGTGTCTGGGCTATTGCTGGGTTGGCGTGTTTTAGGGCTACCTGTTGCAACCAAAGCGCGAAGAACGTACCCACGGCAATTGCCGCTAACAGGTAGTACTTGTCCGTTTTTGGCATGCCTTTTCCTAATTTAAACAGACTAGAAAACGGCTTTGATTCCGCAAACGGAATAATCATCACGACGGCTAATACACCAATAGATAGACGGAGTAAGGCACCGACAAGCGGGTCTATATCCCCGGCTACCAATGCAAAATGTGAAATTACAACGCCACTGGCTTGACACACACTCGCCAAAAGGCCAAAGCCGATACCAGATTTAGAAACGCCTCTTTTATTTGCAGAAGGCTGAAGTACGACAGAGGTCACTGCAACCGTTGTCACAATGACGCCAAGCCAGTTAAATACACTCAGACCTAGTCCCAAGAACATTAAGGCTAACAATCCTGACAATGGTGGCGCCAATGACTCCAGTAGCAATGTATTGTTCGGTCCAATTCGTTTTAATGATGCAAAATAAGCACTATCCCCAATGGCGATGCCGATGACACCTGAAATACCCAGTATCAAGGCGTGCTGCTTGGAGATTTCTATGCTCGCTTGCGGCAGCAGTGGCAAAACCACCAGCATCATGGCTGAAGCTACTACTCCCTTTATTATATTGAGCTGTAAAGCACTAAACCGATGGCTAAACTGACCATAAATCCAAGTTGCAACTGCCCATACAATAGCTGCGCTAATGGCAGCTACCTCTCCAATGAAATTCAATGCTTCGCCTCTAATTAGATAATTGCTTGTTTAGATAACTAAACAGCTCACTACCTTTACAAAATTAACCACACATCACATGAAAAAAGTCCATGTAATCAATAAACTAGTTGTATTTACACACATTAACGTTGAAAATGAAATAACAATATTCGAACAAGCATTACAAGGATGAAACATGTTTCTCGATTACATTGCTCTCGGGCTATTGGTATTCGTTGCTCTTGTGATTTTCTACGGCATTATCGTTATCCACGATATTCCGTATGAAATAGCAAAGAAACGAAATCACCCTCACCAAGATGCCATCCATGTCACGGGGTGGATCAGCCTTTTCACCCTACATGCTTTATGGCCATTTCTCTGGATATGGGCCACGTTATGGCGCGAGGACAGAGGTTGGGGTATGACTCAAATAAAACAAGAACAATCTGACCTTCACCATGATATTACTCAACTCAATCAAAAGGTTCAGGACTTGACGGAACAAGTCGAACAGCTTAAACAGTCGCTGCCTCAACAGCAAGCAAGTACTAAGCCGGCTCAAAGTGAGGGAGATGCGTAATGGATTTACTACTGATACTCACCTACACCGCTATATGTGTCGCTGTATTCAAAATATTCAACATTCCCCTAAATAAATGGTCTGTTCCTACCGCTGTGCTTGGGGGAGTGATATTGATTGGTACTCTAATTCTACTCATGAATTACAACCATCCTTTCACGCAAGTTGGCCGACAAGTCTATAACACCACCCCTATCGTTCCGACGGTTCGTGGTCACGTAGTTGAGGTGAATGTTAAGCCCGATACTTTCATAGTGAAAGACGAGCCTTTATTCACTATCGAATCAGAACCTTATGAAGCAGCACTTTTAGGTAAGAAAGCCGACTTAGCAGCTGCTGAGCAAGCGGTATTTCAGCTAGAGTCTGAGTACAAAGCGGCACAATCTGAGGTTCATCGAGCACGAGCAGAACGAGATAGAGTAAAAAGAGAGTTTAATCGCTACAACGCGGGCTTTAAAAAAGGGGCATTTACAGCTCAACAAGTTGATACTCGCCGACAAAACCTCAAAGGTGCAGAAGCTGATCTAGAAGCAGAAATTGCAATGGAAAATAGTGCCCGTGTCGCCTACGAGTCTGAAGTCGATGGTGAAAACACTACGGTAGCACGTCTAAAAGCGGAGGTGGCTCAAGCGCAATTCAATCTTGATGAAACTGTGGTCAGGGCCCCAACCAATGGCTATGTGACGCAGTTGATCCTTCGCCCAGGACAAATGGCGGTACCTTTGCCTCTAGCTCCATCGATGGTGTTTATCCATGCTGAAGAATACGACTACATTGGTGCATTTCGTCAAAACTCGTTACAACGACTAAAACCAGGCTTTGAAGCTGAATTCTTATTTCCTAGCCTACCTGGTAAGGTTTTCAAGGGAGAGGTTGTCAACGTCATTCCTGCTATGGCAGAGGGTGAAGTACAAGCCTCCGGCAGATTGCTAGGGACACAGTCACTCAATGCAGATGGTCGTGCTTTGGTGAAGCTACGCCTAACTGATGATGTTTCACAGTATCGCCTACCGCTTGGTACATCCGTGCAGATTGCCGTATATTCCGATAGCTTCCACCATGTCTCTATCATGCGTAAGATATTGATTCGTATGAAGAGTTGGCAGAACTATCTGTATTTGGATCACTAGCGGTTAAGTAAAGCAATCTAAGAGAGAATCATCCAATTTTTCGCTGTAGGCCCAAGTAGACTGGTAAATCAGGCGAAGCGGGTAGTGATTATATAGTTGGAGTTTCTCTCTAAGTCCTAATTAAGTCGGTTATGATGGATTAATTATTATTGAACCCTAGAGCTAAGAATAAGTAGCGTGTTCCTTCATTAGCTCCATACCGACTTTAAGTGCAGATCTCCATGCATCATCAATGTCATCATTGTAATGCGGGTCAAATGCTTTGACTGTTACGAGTAGACTTTCTCGCCAAGCGACCAGCTCTTCGCCTTTGATATTTAGCCCCAAGTTTTTATGCTGTATTGCTAGGTTTTTAACATTATTACGTACATATGCATTTTCTGATGCGTTGTGTATAAGAATGATTGAAGCTTTAAGCATTTTCGTTTGTTGATCAATATCCACACCACCAAAGCGCTCTGAGAATCTAGGGTTAGTTCTGCAAAAGTGTTGCAGAAAATAAGTGAGAAATTCCTGGTCTATACAACATCGTTGATAACTTGAGCTGAATACTTCGTTTGAGTCCATAGAATATCCTCGCATTAAAAATACTTAATCTTGTACAAAAATAGCTCAACAAAGCTTGATGCGGGGTAAGAATATGTGTCTAAGTTGTTTAAAATCAAAGATTTCCAATTTTTCTAGCCGAACAGCATAAAAGCAATCAGGTTAGTTAACGTGGTATAGATTGGTGATTGGTAAAATTGAGTCATACATTGGCAAATGTACAAAACGGCACAATCTGATATTCCAATAGCTTCCACCATGTCTCTATCATGCGTAAGATTTTGATTGGTATGAAGAGTTGGCAAAACTATCTGTATTTGGATCATAAACAGACGGTGTTTTAAGGGTTTCAAACTCTAGGCCCTTAAAAACCACAAATCCCGACCATATACGGTCGGCATTTTTTTAGCTCTTGACTAAACATAGGTTGAGCAACTTAAGAAAAATCACATTTTTTGCTTACATAGCTCAGCTTTGATTCTCAAAATCTCTGCACGTTGCTCAGCATTCGTTGCGTGTGCTGCTAGGCTTGAGCGCTCTCCCGACAAAGATCTAATCAGCGAGAAGGTCGCAAGAGCAGCAGCTTCATTCTCACTTGCTTCGATTGAAGATGTGTCACAGCCATTCTCTGGTGTCGGCTCTACAATCGTTGTACAAGCTGCAAGAAAAAAAGCGAATAAAACTATTATCTGTTTCATTTTGCCAACTCCAATAAATCTCTATCACAGTTGGGTAATTGAATGTCTGTCGTTCCGTGACATGTTAGTAATTGATTGGCCTTTATCAATCTACAAGTTGTTTCGTTATACATAACACGCCTCCAGTTAATTAAGGCGCATAATGTCATTGGAATACTGATTGACAGAATTAGAATGTATCGAAAATTCAGATGCTAGGTAGGAGAATACATTTAAAAGAAGGATGGAACGAAGGAAGGTAACGCCCTCAGAGCATAAAGCTATCCGCTACTAAGTTGATTGCCTTCCTTTATATTGACTACAACTAAAGTTAAACCCTACCCCAACTAAAGAATCTAACTTCATTACCTTCTGTTGGTTTCGCTGGGATATTCAGAGACAGAATGAGAGAAACCGCAGCCATCATCGCCCCGATAACAAAAACGAGCGCAGGAGAAGTTAACCAAATCACACCAAAGGTCACAGGAATGACTACTGCGGCGATATGGTTGATAGTAAAACTTACACCCGCTGTAGAGGCCATATCGGCGGGATCCGCAATTTTTTGGAAGTAGGTTTTTATTGCCAGTGCTAAGGCAAAAAACAAGTGATCAATAACATAAAGTGCTGCTGCCCATTCCGCGGACTGAACGAAAGCATAGCCAAGGAAAACCCCAATTAAACCAATGTATTCAAATACCAAGGCCTTGCGCTCACCTACGACTCCAATAAAACGGCCAATTTTCTTCGCGAACAAAAAGTTAAATAAGTAGTTGACCAAAAACAGTAAGGTGACATCGGCCGCTGAATAACCAAACTTCTCAACCATCAGGAAGCCAGCAAATACCGTAAATATTTGCCTACGAGCCCCACTCATGAAGGTAAGAGCGTAGTAAAGCCAGTAGCGCTTTCTTAGCACCAATTTTTTATTTTGAACGGTATCAGTTTTGAATTGGGGAAAACCTATGGTCATCAGAGCCACTAACACTAGAGCTGCACCGCCCGTAATGGCATACACCACAATATAATCGAGCTTTAACACCTCTAGCATTACCCACAATGCGCCATAGGTAAGTAGTGAGGCTAGTGCGCCAATGGAGATCATCTTCCCCAACATTTCCGGCGCCTCATCTTTGGACAGCCATTGTAATGAGAGCGATTGTTTCAAGGTTTCAAAGTAGTGAAATCCTGTCGACATCAATAGCGTGGTCAACAATAAGCCCGTTACACTAGGGAAGAACCCCGTAAGGAACGTGCCTAGGCTTAACATGAACAGCGATACCAGCATGAACTTTTGTTCTCTGATAAACAAAAGCACAAACACCACGGTAAATGCCAAGAACCCTGGAATTTCCCGAACGCTTTGCAATAAACCGATATCCGCGCCATCAAAGTTCGCGCGCTCGATAACAAAGTTATTCAAGAGCGCCATCCAACTTGAGAAAGCGACGGGCACCACAATCGAAATCAAGATTAGAAAGTTTTGTGGTGTTTGCCACGATTTATGTTGTGTCACTCCGACGAGTCCTCAAATTTATCTGCATATCCTTTTGGTGGCGGTGTCCACCCTCGTTCAGAGCGAGTATGGTTATCACTGCGATCTGAACCCATAGCGTCACGTATTTTATCTTCCAACTCAACAAAAAGTTTGATGAAGTTGTTATCAAAGCGCTCGCCTTCAGCATCATCGAGCCAAGCATGATATAAGTTATCTGAGCTTTCTTTCTCTACCTTGATATAGGAGTTCCGTTGCTGCTCTATTTGGAATGGATGGAACCCCATACAGCGAAGCGCTACCGTCCCGACTTCTAATGCAGAATGGAAAGTCTCACTTTCTATGTGACTAGCACCCGCTTGTCGGAGTTGATAAGAATGTCCTCGGTCAAAGGCACGAGCAATAACTTTCACATGCGGATAGGTGTGTCTCACATACTTCACCAACTCTAAAGAAGCCTCTTCATTATCTATCGCAACCACAACCGCTTTAGCATGTTCAATACCAGCGGTGTGTAATAGATCGGGCTTGGTAGCATCACCAAAGTAGGTTTTTGTACCAATTTTTCTTAAGTTAGCGACCTGAGTGGCCTGATGATCAAGGACAACGGTTTCAACACCATTATTGACCAGTAAGCGATTAACGATCTGACCAAAACGACCCACGCCAGCAATGATCACCGTACCGTGCTCGTCAATAACATCAGCTTCTTCATCTTGGTTGCTCGCTTTCTCATACTTAGGAAGAATGACCTTATCGTAGAAAATAAACAGTCCAGGAGTCAGGAACATTGAAAGCGCAACCACCAGCGACAATGTGGTCGCAATATCGGTTGGTAGAACGTTGTTTTGCATGGTAAAGCTGAGCAGTACAAAGCCAAATTCACCCGCTTGCGCCAAGCTCAAGGCGAATAGCCAACGATTAACCCCTTTGATCTTAAAGGCGATAGCCAGCGTCCAAAGTACAAGGCCTTTAAGCAACATCAGTCCAAGTGTCAGACCGATAATGACAAAGAAATCACTGAATAGAACAGTAAAATCGATACCTGCACCTACAGTGATAAAGAACAAACCAAGTAACAAACCCTTGAAAGGTTCAATATTCGATTCCAGTTCGTGCCTGAATTCGCTGTTAGCCAATACAACGCCCGCAAGGAAGGTGCCTAGAGCAGGAGAAAGCCCCACCAGTCCCATTAGCGCTGCAATACCAATCACCAACATTAAAGCCGTTGCGGTAAATATTTCGCGAAGCCCTGATGCCGCCACAAACCTAAACAAAGGGCGGCTAGCAAAGTGACCGCCGACCACAACAACGGCTATCGATGCTGTTATCACTAACCCATAAGCCCAGCCAGGTAGCCCTGCAACCAAACTTAACTCAGGGTGATGATCCGCACTTTCACCCACTGCCGTCTGAGCCAATTCTACTAATTCAGGTAAAGCGAGCAGAGGTATGAAGGCCAACATCGGGATCACTGCGATGTCTTGGAATAGCAGCACAGAGAAGGCATTTTGACCACCTTCGGTTTTGGTCAGCCCCTTTTCATTAAAGGTCTGCAAAACAATAGCGGTAGATGAAAGTGAGAAGATAAGACCGATCGCTAAGGCTATTTGCCACTGCATATCAAGAACTAACGCAATCCCCATGACTATGCCAGCAGTTCCGACAACTTGAATACCGCCGAGCCCCATAAGGCGATTACGCATATTCCACAGCATCTTAGGCTCAAGCTCCAAACCCACTAGGAACAACATCATCACTACACCAAATTCAGCAAAGTGCTGAATCGTCGTAGTTTCTTCGCCAACAAGACCTGCGATGGGGCCAATAACCACCCCTGCAATTAAGTACCCCAGTACAGAGCCAAGCCCTAGACGCTTGGCAATAGGAACAGCAATAACAGCCGCGATCAGATAGATAAATGCCTGCAAAAAGTAACCTGTCATAACTGCGCTCCTTTAATCACTGCGTCCAAGTTACCGCTAATTTGAGGTAAAGACGCTGCGAGGTTTTCATCAACCTTTCCTGCCACTAACGCTTCTAACAATTGCTTCCAGTTTTTGACATGTTCTGTAACTCTGCCTTCTTCCAGCGCTGTTCGTGAACCAAATAAAACAAACGGAGCCCAGTAATTCATGCCCGTTAATGCCGCAGTTTGCTCTATCGGATGCAGTAATTCTCGAATGGTATAGTGGTTGTAGCCATCCGTTTGGTACGCATCTTCCTTACCTCCTGCTGTGATAGCGCAGAAAAATTGCTTGCCTTGAATCGCAGTACCTTCATGTCCGTAGGCAAAGCCATACTCGAGTACTAAATCCTGCCACTCTTTGAGGATCGAAGGTGTGGAATACCAGTACAAAGGAAACTGGAAAATAATGATGTCATGATCCAACAAACGCTGCTGTTCGCGTTCAATATCAATATCGTACTTTGGGTACTCACTATAAAGGTCAACACAGGTGATACCGGGGATCTTTTTTGCCGCTTTGTATAACGCAACATTGACCTCTGAACGAGACTGAGAAGGATGGGCAAATAACAACAATACCCTTTTGCTAGTCAATGGGGAGTCTTGACCGCTTGTTTGTTCACTCATTATTAATCCTTTAAGTTTCTTGCAGTTAGCCTGTTAAAACTAATAGCAAAACATCGGTTACACAAGTGACTGGAACAAACAAATAGCGCCTTACAAGATGCATTTGCGCAACCCAAACCACCCTTCAAATTAACAAAGTTATTTCATCTGCCTTGCTAAAGGGTGATCTAATTCAAGCTATTGTTTTCATTTCAGGTTTAGGCTAGGTGGGTCTGGTTCTCTTTGTTACTTGGCTTTGTTTAAACGTCCGTTAAGTCTAGTCAATCAACAAGGAATACTGTTTACGTTAATTAATCATCTGCAAGGAGTCGCAGTGAAGTCTTTCTCGTCTATGTTGTGCTTGGCGCTCGTTTCTCTTTTAGTCTCCCCTGTCGCCATTTCTTCCACCACTCATGCTATGCCAGACCTGACTCAATCAGGTGTAGGATATGCCGCTCTCGTTATCTTTGCACTGGCTTACTGCCTCGTGATGGGAGAGGAGGTCCTCAAGCTCAGAAAATCGAAACCGGTATTACTTGCTGCCGGACTAATCTGGATATTAATTGGCTTTACCTTCCAGCGCTTAGGCCAGATGGATGTGGCTAAATCTGCTCTGGACCATAACCTACTTGAGTACTCTGAATTACTGCTTTTCTTGCTGGTTGCGATGACTTACATCAGTGCTATGGAAGAGCGCCGGTTGTTTGATGCCCTGCAAGCTTGGATGGTTGGAAAAGGCTTTAATTTACGCTCTTTATTCTGGCTAACCGGCATCCTTTCATTCTTTATCTCACCAATCGCCGATAACCTGACTACTGCTTTATTGATGTGCGCAGTGGTTATGAAAGTCGGAGGCACCAACTACAAGTTCATTAACATAGCCTGTGTCAATATTGTTATTGCCGCAAACGCAGGAGGTGCGTTTAGCCCATTTGGCGATATTACGACCCTGATGGTATGGCAAGCAGGCCACGTTGAGTTTATGCAGTTTCTGACGCTGTTTGCACCTTCTGTGGTCAACTACATAGTGCCTGCAGTGATCATGTCTTTCTTCGTACCGAAAACAAGCCCAGATGCCGTGCATGAATACGTTGAACTCAAACGTGGGGCTAGACGCATCGTCGCATTATTCATCTTAACCATCGCGACTGCTGTCGCTTTCCACGGCTTACTGCATTTCCCGCCGGTGATTGGCATGATGATGGGACTGGCCTATCTACAATTTTTTGGCTTCTATCTTCGAAAAACACTTCCTCGCTCTCTTGCTAAAAAGCGTGCGGTTGCCGAAGCTCATCACGATAAAGCCGCATTAAAGCGACTTGGCTCTGTAGTTCCTTTCGATGTATTTAGACGAGTTTCCCATGCCGAATGGGACACCCTGCTGTTCTTCTATGGCGTGGTAATGTGTGTAGGAGGCTTAAGTCTACTTGGTTATCTTGGGTTAGTTTCAGAGATCATGTACACCCAATGGGATCCTATTTGGGCTAACGTCATGGTTGGAATACTCTCAGCAATTGTCGATAACATTCCGGTGATGTTTGCGATTTTGACCATGCAGCCAGAGCTTTCAATGGGCAACTGGTTATTGGTCACCTTAACCGCAGGTGTGGGTGGTAGTTTATTGTCTATCGGCTCAGCCGCTGGTGTTGCATTAATGGGAGCCGCTCATGGTAAGTATACCTTCTTTGGGCACCTAAAATGGATGCCGATCATTGCCCTTGGTTATGCTGCAAGTATCGCCACTCACCTATGGGTTAATGGCCATCTATTCTGAAATCGGACGCAAAATTGATCTGCATCAAGGGCGTGTAGCACGCAATATGTGTAACTATCCGCTTCATGAATAGATAAAGAAGTAATTCCATGACACAAGTAGATCAAAATCGTCTCGTAGATAACTTTCTACAACTGGTAAAAATTGACAGCGAATCAGGCAACGAGAAAGAAGTTGCTATTGAAATCGAATCTCAGCTTCAGCAACTTGGCTTTGACGTAGAGCGCCTTGCCGTGCCTGAAACTCTGTCCAATGGCTTTAACATCTATGCCAAATTACCAGGCAAACTAGACGGTAGCATCGTACTAAGCTGTCATATGGATACGGTAACTCCAGGTAATGGCATTGAGCCAGTAATCAAAGACGGCATCATTAGCTCTGCAGGTGACACTATTCTTGGTGGTGACGATAAGTCAGGTATTGCGGCTATCATCGAAGCTATCAAAACCCTTCAAGAGAACAATGTCGAGCACAAAACCATCGAGATTGCGTTCACTGTTTTTGAAGAAGGTGGTCTACATGGCTCGAAGCAATTTGATTGCAGCAAAATTGAATCAGAGATGGGTATTGTTCTAGATTCAGGCGGCCCTATCGGTACTATCATTGCCGTAGCTCCAGGTCAGCAAAACCTGAAGGTAAACATCACTGGTAAGCCAGCACATGCTGGTTTAGCACCAGAGCAAGGCATCAATGCCCTGACTGTTGCCGCTGATGCTATCGCCAACATGAACCTGTCACGTATCGACGAAGAAACCACTGCCAATATCGGTGTCGTAAAAGGCGGGCAAGCTACAAACATCGTAATGCCAAGCCTTTACATCGAAGCAGAAGCACGCTCTCTTGATGAAGAGAAATTAGCAAAGCAAGTCGCTCATATGGTTGAAACCTTTGAAGCAGCGGCAAACAAGCATGGCGCTGAAGTTGAGATCGTTTCAACTCGCGCATACAACCCGTTCCAGATCCCTGAATCACACCCTCACATCCAAACGGTAAAAGAAGTCTTCACTCAGTTGGATATCGAGCCAATCGTGACTTCAACCGGTGGTGGTAGTGATGCCAACATCTTTGCTGAAAAAGGCCTAACTATCGTTAACCTATCTACGGGTATGGCCAAGGTACACACAACCGAGGAGTACATCGCTATCGAAGATATGCGCAAGATTTCTCAGTTCCTGATGAGCTACTTAGCAAAATAATATTTTTAGCCTAGACCCTAGGGTCTAGGCTTTTACTTCTAACTTGATGCTCAAAGCTATCCGCTAACAAATTGTCACCTCCTAGAACCAAATAATTCCATTTCCCCTACCCGTCATTTCCCTTACAATAACAACCATTAACGGACTTGGCTTCAAAACTAACTTTATGAATTACTTCACCAATTTCCTCAAGGGAATGGCTATGGGCGCAGCGGACGTTGTACCCGGTGTTTCTGGCGGCACCATCGCGTTTATCACTGGCATCTACGATACCTTATTAGAGAGTATTCGCCGCGTGAACCCGTCACTTCTTGGCATACTGCGCTCAAAAGGCATCAAAGGCGCATTCGAGCACATCAACGGCTTCTTCTTGCTGTCTCTTTTCGCTGGTATCTTCACTAGTATATTAACGCTAGCTAAGCTTATTTCGTGGTTGCTGGTCACCCACCCAGTTCCACTATGGTCCTTTTTCTTTGGTCTGATATTAGTATCGGTCTGGCATATCATGCGCCAGATTACATCCTTTGACCTTATGAAATGGGTCGGCTTTGCAATGGGGATTGCGCTTGCATTTGCAATTACAGTACTCAACCCACTCAATCTCGAACCAACAGCAATCAACATTGTTCTATCAGGTTCTATCGCTATCTGTGCAATGATTTTGCCTGGCATCTCTGGCAGCTTTATTTTGCTGTTGATCGGTATGTATGGCCCTGTCATTGGTGCCGTAAAAGGCTTTGATATTGGCTTTCTAATGCTATTTATGGGCGGCTGCTTGTGTGGTCTGCTGAGCTTCTCTCATCTACTATCATGGCTTTTAAAGCGCTTTAGAGATATTACCCTGATGTTCTTGGTTGGCCTTATGGTCGGTACACTGCCAAAGATTTGGCCATGGAAAGAGACTCTGACCTGGCGCACTAACTCAAGTGGTGAGCAAGTCCCGCTCTTGCAAGAAAACCTCATGCCTCACAATTTTGAATCGATTACTGGTACACCGTCACAAACTGCGCTGGCAGTGGTAATGATGTTGGCTGCGATTGGTCTAGTATTGGCTTTAGAGAAATTTGCTGAAGACAAATAATGAACAACATTTTCAAAGGCCTAGCTTTCATACTTGCTCTTGGGCTAGGCTTTTTTGCTAAGGATATCTATCAAACTACTCAAAATTCCTTAGCAAATGCAAAACCAAAATCTGATATTGAATATTGCCATCTCTCGACTGCTGCTTGTTCGATAAATAACGCAAGAATAGTACTGGAGCAAGACGTTGTTTCGCCGATGCAACCAACTTCAATCGAGGTAAATTGGCCAGAAAACAGTGATGAGCAGCTGTGGATAGAACTTGAGGGCAAAGAAATGTCCATGGGTGTGGCTAAGTTTGTACTCAGCAATCAAGGCAATGGCACCTTTTCGGGCTCTTTGTTACTGCCCGTTTGCCACAGTGATTCAATGACATGGATTGGTTCAATTCAGTCTTCAACCGAAACACTTCCCATCTCAGTAAGGATGCAAAGATGAGCAAAAGTTGGACGCTCACTATGATTGTCGCTATTGCATTAGGTTTCGGCGTTAAATCATATTTAGATGCCCAAGACCAGAAGCAAGTCCAAACACAAACAGAACGTGCTGATCCCCCTTTAGTGACAGGGGTCAACGGAGAGGAAAAACCTCTGTTTAACCCTGACGATCCTCGGATCAATGTGGTTTATTTTGGCTTTACTCGCTGCCCTGATGTCTGCCCTACTTCTCTTGCTATGCTAAGCGCTGCGTTACACCAAGTATCAGAGGAATCATTAGCTAAGATACGTCCTATCCTAATCACTTTAGATCCAGAACGAGACTCTGGTGATGATGTTCATCAATACGCTCAGTACTTTCACGAGAATTTTGAGGGATACCGAGCAGCACCAGAAACACTCGAAGCTTTGGCAAATAAGTACGGTGTTATCTATATCAAAACGGAGCTGGAAGATTCCGCTCTGGAATATACCGTTGACCACAGCTCCTACTTTTACTTTCTCGCACCTGATGGCACTGAAATGACCAAGGTGCAACATACCCTCACTCCGGCCCCACTTGTTAAAGCTATTAATGACATCACAATGGAGATGCAACCATGACAACTCGCTTTCTTACTTTCATCCTAGTGCTACTTTCACCCTTTACGTACGCTAGCAATGTAGTTTCAGTTTCAGGTGCATACGCGAAAGAAACACCTCCTACTTCCACCACCAGTGCAATATTCTTAACAATCACTAACCCAGCTGCAGAGGGGCGCGCTCTTGTTTCGGCAAAAACTCCTGCTGCTGAAGTTACAGAATTACACACTCATGCTATGCAAGACGGCGTGATGAAAATGCGAAAATTAGACAAGATAGAGCTACCTGGTAAAACTGACACGGAACTTAAGCCACATGGCTTACATATCATGTTGTTTGGCATCAAAGAGCCATTAAAAGAAGGCATGATCATTCCTCTAACACTTACTTTTGATACAGGTCGTATGCTAAACCTATCAGTACCTGTCAAAAAGATGATGATGCACTAAATGAACCTACAAAACCTCGGCTGGCAACCCTTTTTTCAGCAGCAGCTGACCCTTGATGATTATGAAGACTCAGTTGTTGCTCGCATTTCTGCTCACCATCGCTCTGGTTATCAACTAATTACAGAGCAAGGTGAAGTGTCTTTGCCAATGCACGAATCTCTGCCATCAATGACAGTAGGTGATTGGGTGCTGCTGGATCATGAACAGCAGTTCCAACGCCGTTTAGAAAGAAGCTCTTTGTTTTCTAGAAAGGCTGCAGGCACAAAGCTTGCAGAGCAATACATCGCAGCCAATATCGACACTGTATTTATCGTAATGTCTTTAAATGACGACTTTAATCTCAGCCGCGTTGAACGCTACCTCGCGTTAACCAACGAGGCGCAAGTTGAGGCCGTTATTGTATTAACCAAAGCAGACCTGTGTGACGATGCCGAGGCACTAAAGCAACAAGTTCAATCTCTAGATCCCATGCTTATGATTGAAACCGTCAATGCGCTGGAGTTTGATAGCGCTCAGTCACTTACTGCGTGGTGTAAAACAGGGAAAACGGTCGCCTTTCTCGGCTCTTCGGGTGTGGGCAAGTCCACTCTCGTGAACACTTTGCTTCAAACCGAGGCCCAGAAAACCGGCTCCATTCGTGAAGACGATAGTAAAGGACGACACACTACGACAGGACGAACTATTCATCCTATGCCAAGTGGTGGTGTACTTCTCGATACCCCTGGAATGCGAGAGTTGCAACTCGCCAATGTAGCCCAAGGGATAAGCGAAACCTTCGCTGATGTGGAAGAAATTGCCTCGCAATGCCGTTTCTCTGATTGCTCTCATCAAAACGAACCAGGTTGCGCAATTCAAAAGGCGCTACAGTCAGGTGTGTTAGACGATCGTCGTTTGAACAATTACCTGAAATTACAACGAGAGCAAGCTCGCAACAGTGCTTCTCTCGCTGAATTACGCTCCCATGATAAGCAACTGGGTAAAATGTACCGGTCAGTGCAGAATGAGAGCCGAGCTAGGAAGAACAAGTAAGCATTATTTACTGTTGTTTCGAACGCATCATACTGGGAAAAACGCAGTGTTTATCCAGTATCTTGGAGCCTACGAAAGCCAACCAAAGGCACTTTTTAAGATCCTGAATCGAGTTCAGGATGACGCGTTTTGGGCCACCTAACTGCAAACTCAAATCTCATCGTCATACTGGAAAACACACCGTGTTTATCCAGTATCTTGGAGTCTATAAAAGCCAACCATAGACACTTTCTAAGATCCTGAATCAAGTTCAGGGTGACACGTTTTTGGCTACCTAACTACAAGCTAAAACCCCATCGTCATACTGGAAAACACACCGTGTTTATCCAGTACCTTGGCGTCTACGAAAGCCGACCATAGGCACTCTCTAAGATCCTGAATCAAGTTCAGGATGACGCGTGCATAACCATCCACCAGCAAATTAAATCCCAGCCGTCATACCGGAAAACACGCAGTGTTTATCCAGTATCTTGGAGTTTACGAAAGCTGGTCATAGGCACTATCTAAGGTCCTGAATCGAGTTCAGGATGACGGTGGTTATTCACCGACTAAACAGCAATAACCTTTAGCTGGTATATCCAACTCTAAATAGCCATCAACCGGAAGTATGCCCAGTTCTTGCACGATATCAAACATTGGCTCATCCCAACGGATACGAATCGCCTTAATCTCGTCAGCCTTGTTGATGGCGACTAAGCCACGCTCTCCACGGCTAAATAGCAAGTGGTCATCACTGGCTTCCAATACCACCATACGAGCACTATGAACGTAATTGTGGAAATCGATAAGCGTTTTCATACGCGGATCTTGCCACGCATTCATCCAACGAGGGTTCCCTTCACAATCAAGGATGCCACTGGTATTGAGGTCGGTATAGACCAATGGCACGCCACCATCTCGGCAAAGTACGTAGCAATACGCCAACCACTCATGTTCTTCAGGCATAATCAAACCTTGGAACACGTCATTGTTTGGAATATCGTGGGTAATGGCGAAGGTAATTGCCCGCTGACGCTTCAAAGCTTCACCAAAGTTATAGGGATCTATCAGCGCAGACATACGTCCTTTTGGCTGAAACGCTTGCAATACCGTGTTGAACAAAGGGAAATCGTAAGCGCCAAGCTTAGTCTTCTTCAGATACGGCTTAAGAAACAGCTCATACTCTTGCTTGGTTGCACCACCATCAGTAATGATCTCACCAAAAATGTGCACGCCTGCTGTAATCTCTTTTGTCCATACTTTACGCAACTGCTCAATAGAGATATGTTTTGCTGCGTCAATCCGGAAACCCTTTACTCCCATCGCCTTCATAGCGAGTAGGTAAGCTTGCTGCTGCTCAATGACATGCTCACAATCACGCAGCGTAGGTAAACCAGGATCGTTAGCACCGCCTGTTATGCGCCCGTTCTGTACTTGCCATTTGTCCTGCCAGTCCTCGATACCAAACGCCTCTACAAAGTCATTCTCCGTAAATAGAGGTTCACGAAGATCACCAAATAGTTTTAAAGATTCGTAATATTCTGGGTCTTTCGCGTAGTCTTCAAGCTCTTTCTGGCTAGGGTATTGCAAGTCTGAACGCAAGTATGACTCATTTGCCATGTGATTAAACACAACGTCAATGTAGACAAGAATGCCGTAGTCATTTAAGCAAGACATCATGGTCTGAAAGTCCTGCGTATTACCAAGTTCGTTATCTATAATGCGATAGTCTTGCGGTTGGTAACGCTGCCACCAAGCAGTGCCTTTTTCATGTTTCAACGACTTCATCGGCGGTGAAACTAAAACTGTTTTATAGCCTAATTGGCTGATCTGCTGAGCCTGCTCAGCAATCTGTTGATATGGCCAATCAAATGCATGCAAAATGACATCAGTGGCTAGTGTTGAACTCTTGTTTTGAGTGATGGGGTTTATCATGAAACACCTTTTACAACTTAGGCTGCTGTTTCAGCCGATACCCATACACTACAAGATACGTGCCATATCTAGAATCATCCCAATACAAGTAATCATGGGGTGAATGAATGATATTGCGGGGTGGAGCTACAATTAGGTAATAGCTCACTAAGTATGAGATAAAGGCTTAGTTAGTATAAAAATCTGTTTATCAACTAATCTTGAACATTAAAATTCAGTGTACCCTCTGCAAGTCAGATGATGATATCGCAGTATTATGACAATGATATGTTGAGGAAATAACGTTAAGTAACAAACATGTTTGCTGGGGTTTGACTTCGCTCTCATATGGGGAGAGTTGCGTTAACGCCAAGGGGCTTTCAGGGTCGGTTTCTTATTACGAGGCTCGGTAGCCGGTTTACCTCCAATTTTTAAGCCGAGATAGAACATCTGGGCAGTAAGCTCATCAACGCCATCATTTATGCATATCTTCTTGAATAATTGATCCGCCGCTTCTTTCTTGTTTGCTGGTAGGAGCTGACAGCGCAATATCTGATATAAAGCATCATGAACCAGCGATGCTCTCATGTTTCTAGTCGTATCGACAACAGGGCCAGATGGGCCATCCCAAGCATAACCAGAGCGAACAGTAAGCCATCCATCAAGACTCAAACCAATAAATTCCATATCTACTGTTTGGTCTGGGAAAATATCAATCTTGATAATAAAGTCTTCTGCTAATTGATACTTATAACCCGATCGATACGAAATATACTCCGACATGATGCCTCACCGCTCAACAAAAATCTCCCCTGTAAACTTAGCGGAGTTATCGCACTGCACTCTTATATTTTCATTCAACAACTAGACTAGTTAAGATTTCGTGATTCAGATCCAATTTTCATTTTGTGTCTATAATGTGAACATTCCATACAACGGAGCACTATCATGATTCGATTTGTCTGCCTATTGTTATCGACACTAACCTTCACAGCCTCAGCCAATGAACTAATGAAGCTTTATATCTCGGAAGAAGATTGGGAATACAACGATCTGGTTGTTTCTGTCAAAGGTTACAAAGTACCAACTCGAGCTGCATTTAGGGGTTGGATACTGATGAATCAAGCTCAAAAACCCGTTAAAGAGATAGCTGACCAAATGTTAGCTTCGGGTATTACCGAAGTACCAATGAAAACAATGCCAATGCACCTAGTACTATTGCAAGGAACAAACTGGGCCATGAATGGCACTTCTGTATTTACCCTACCTGATAACAAGCAAGTCCCTAATATGGTTAGAACGGTGAAGTTCATCCAAGAACATGTTGAACCGGTACTTGGCCCCCTAGTGCCTGTTTCTGGGGATAGAGATCAGTACTACAACGAAACTTCTGGAGGCGCTTCACGTAGCCAGCACCTGAATTTTTGTGCGCTTGATTTAGTCCCAATTAACGACTTAAGCCGAGAAGAACTTCATAAGAAATTATGGTCAATCTATAAAGAGAAAGGAAAAGCCAACAACATGGGGATGGGTCTATATTCTGGAGTCCGCTTCCATATAGATACCTGTGGATATAGGAATTGGTAAAGTTCAGCTATTAGCTAGACTGAATATCAACGTCATTCCCGCATGCTGTAAGCGGGAATATCCACAAACTTGAGATCCCCGATTAAACTGCTCGGGGATGGCTACATTTGCGCTTAGGGCTGAAAGCTTCTAACAACCAGCGTTACATTCTAAGCTATATCTAAGTATTTATGTGTTTGTACCGACAAGCGCCAATTATTGGCTATACACGTGTCAATACACAGCTTTGTGGCTCTTGGCTTTTGGCTGATAGGTTGCAGCAGAACCTCAACTCCATCTTGAAGCTCGCTCACTTTAAGCAAAGCCTTCAGATCATCAATATCTGATTCTTTACCTACTGGATGCTTAACCTCATTAGCACGAGACATTGCACTCGGCTCAATTGGAAGCTTACCCTTCATACCAATCTTTGGTGAAACCGTTACCCAAGTGTTGGCCGTTGCCTGCACTTCAAATGTACCACTCGTTTCTATTTGGCAGCGAAAGCCTTTTGCTTCAAGCTCTGTAGTCAAAGGGAACAGATCATACTGACATGGCTCTCCGCCAGTAATAACAACATGTTTTGCTGAGTAGTGGTCAAGGCAGTATGCTACTAACTCAGCTTCACTCGTACTGCACCAACGCTCATCATCACCTTTTTTTAATAAAACAGTTTTGAAATCCGTCTCATCTTCAAGGTTTACATCCCAGGTTTGTTTGGTATCACACCAAGCGCACCCTACTGGACATCCCTGCAAGCGAATAAAGATTGAAGGCACCCCTGTAAAGAAGCCTTCACCTTGTATGGTTTCAAACATTTCATTGATTTTAAGCACGTTATTCACCCGTGTAGATGCAACCAGCAGTGCAAGTTTCTTTAATTTCTACCTTGCTTAGAAGCGGCAGTAACGGTTTTGTTTGCTCATATACCCATTTCGCCAACACTTCACTAGTTGGGTTTTCAAGACCTTCAATATCATTGAGGTAATGATGGTCAAGGCGATCGTAGATTGGTTTAAACTTCTCTTTCACATCACTAAAATCGATAATCCAACCCGTATGGGCATCCACTTCACCTTTCAGGTAAAGGCGAACCAAGAATGAGTGTCCATGTAGGCGACCGCATTTATGTCCCTCAGGAACATGAGGCAATTTATGGGCGGCTTCAAACATAAATTCTTTGTAGATTTCGGTAGTCATAGTGATCTTCTATAAGCTGGGTCTAAACGGACCTAAAAGAGAAAGGCACGGATTGTAGCAAGTTTAGCCCAAACCCCCAACGAAAACTGAAGTTGCAAGCAAAAGAAAAGGCAGAGCTTTCGCTCTGCCTCCGATAGGTATTCTATAAAAGAAAGTTATAGATAGTATCGAACACCTAGAGCATACTTATCATCATCGTCATCTGCGTAGTCGTTACCCAAATCTAACTGGTAACCCGCATAGCCAACAAATGTTGGAGTAATATTGTATTCCACCTGTAGAGCCATTTGACTAAATACTGTTCGGCTATCATCATCATTTTCATGAGACTCATAGTTTAAAGAGAAGTTAAGGCTATTCGCTAACGCGAACGCTGCAATTAATTCAATACTAGTCGAATCATATACGCCAGCTCCACCGTCTGCATTTCGGAACGAATCACCCATCTCATAAACAGCGGCTACAAATAAGCCATCACCGTAAGAGCCATATTTCGCTGAAATTAGATTACCCATAGCGTCATCGTCTGAACCGCTAACTGAACCAGTAGTAAATGCGTAGCCTACGAAGATACCGCCTAAATCAAAAGACAATCCTAGTTGCCCTCGGTTGCCGTAGTTAGTGAGGCCTTGGGTATTATCACCCTGCCAACCAGCACCCAGATTGAAGTCAATGTTGTCACCAAAATTAAAAGTTTTTCGATAGGAGATCATTCGCTCCGCACGTCCGGTACCTAACTCGTAACCATTCGCGTATAAAAAATCATTGGCAAAAGCGATTGGCATATCTGCAATACCGCCGATATCATAATAAGGCGACCATTGAGTACCACCAACGCCGCGGCCCCAGGTATCATGGGTTACGCCGATGTAACCTAGACGAGTAGAAAAGGTGTCACCTCCCCCCTCTAATGTTTCAACACTCCACTCACCCTTAACATCTGCACTCCAACCACGACCTAACTCTTGAGTCGCATTAATGTTGATACGAGGTGATATTGATTGTACTTCAAGCTCGTCATCAGCATCGTTACCGATACCCATTGAGATATGTCCACCTACAGAGAACGTTGAGCCACTGTTGTTATACAATTCCACTGCCAGAGCCTGACCGCTAAAAGCCATACCTGCAATTACACTTGCTAATACTGTCTTTTTCATAATGTCTTTCCATTTACCTATGTGTATAAAAGTTGTGCTAAAAACACTGTAAATGTCGTACGACTCAATCGACTTTTTTTTATTATTTGCAAATTGCTTAACGCTCATTTGCTCAAGGCAACTTACAGAATGAATTTATATTTCCATCTCTCCCTTGGTTTTAAACCACTAATTTGTGGTCTAGTCCTACAAATCACCTTTTGTATCAGAGTAGTAATGATTTTTTAATAAACCAAATAAAAAACGTGCGTAGATCACATTATAAATAACTTATTGGTTATATAGCGTTCAAAACGCAGTAATTGCTGGCTTTCAAGAGATCTATTAAGCCCTCGAACAGTCATTTTTTGGTGATTATCTAAATTGGTAATATATGGGATTCTTGATGATGTTTGCGATTGATATATAGGGGAATATAGATAGGAAGTTATGTCTTACACTCAGTTTTACGTTGAACTAACTGATAGTCAGTGTAAGTAAGGTTAGTGATATTCTAATAAACACTTTAATCATTTAAGAGGAGAAATTGATACGTTTGTAACGGAGGAAAATATAGATATCTCTATTCATCCAGTGAATTAATAGTTGGATAATCACTGTAATTTTTCGAGCACGATGAAATGTTTTAAACTGGTTATTGTATGGACCAACACAAGTTATCCTGAACTTGGTCCAGGATCTTAGAAAGTGCTCATGGCAGGCTTTCGCAAGCACCAAGATACTGTATAAGTACTGCGTGTTTTCCAGTACGACGGAAGTGTTACTGTGTTTACGACTATCGTAATGGTTAGGTGACCTATCACCCGTCATCCTGAACTTGATTCAGGATCTTAGAAAGTGCAAATGGCAGGCTTTCGTAGTCACCAAGATACTGGATAAACACTACGTGTTTTCCAGTATGACGAAAGCGTTGCTGTATTTACGAATACCACGATGGTTAGGTGACCTAACACCCGTCATCCTGTGCTTGGTTCAGGATCTTAGAAAGTGCCCATGGCGGGCTTTCGTAATCACCAAGATACTGGATAAACACTACGTGTTTTCCAGTATGACGGTAGTGGCGCTGTGTTTACGAATACCACCATAGTTAGGAGACCTCACACGCGTCATCCTGAACTGGATTCAGGATCTTAGAGAGTGCACATACCAGGCTTTCGTAGACACTATGATACGGGATAAACACTTGCGTGTTTTCCAGTATGACAGTGGGTTTGAACTCTCAGTAGGCTAATGTAAACAACGTAGCTGACTGATCCGTTACTTGTAAGCTACACCCATTAGTACAGGCAAACTTGTGCCATCTT
The DNA here is from genome assembly GCA_024346835.1 of Vibrio comitans. GTDB lineage: Bacteria > Pseudomonadota > Gammaproteobacteria > Enterobacterales > Vibrionaceae > Vibrio > Vibrio comitans. The sequence continues at coordinate 1,092,682 of AP024867.1, read as the reverse complement.
TCATCTCGATCTCAAAAGGAATAGAGATTTCTATATCACTAAAGCCAGCTTGATGAAGCATCGAGTGTGCTGACTCTTGGGTTAGTCCTTCTGATTCGTCTTCACTCAGCCAATCCCAATGAACAAATATTCCTTGCTCATCAAGTAGTGAATAAATAATCGTCGCTGCTTCCTTAAAATCAGGAAGAAAGCCACAGACCGATGAGGCAATAACTAGATCAAACTGTTTTCTGAATGCCGGGTGCTGTGCCACTAATCCACGAGTAAGCTCGTCAACGACTGGTTCTACATTCATTAGGGTTTTCTTATCTAGCTCTTCAATCATGGCTTCAGAAGCATCCAAAGCAACCACACTACGCGCAAGCGGGGCTACTCTTTGACTCAACAAGCCAGTACCACAACCAAAATCTAATATATTGGCGCCTTTGAGTGAGTGAAGCGCTTGAAGCTCTGCGAAAACTAGATCTGAGAATTGAGCAGTTGCTGGGTCATTCTCCCACTCAGCAGCATAATCATCCCAATTGTGCACCATCTGACTATCCATCCTAAAGTTTTTTGCCTACGCTGAGTAAAGCAAATCTTGGTAAAAAAAGATACAAAATTGCATTTAATACAAAGAGATATTGGGCTTAGATCATGTGTCGCTTGATTTTTCATCACCCAATCAGTTAATTTTGAAAGCCTACACATTCATAAATGAGAACAAATGAACCTTTCCCACATAGAAGCCTTTGTTCAGGTTGCCCAACATGGCTCCGTGTCAGAAGCGGCACGGCAACTCGATTGCAATCGTACCAAGCTCTCTATGGCAATCAAAGCCCTAGAAAAGGAGTTGGACACCGAACTGTATATTCGTAGCGGTAATAATCTTGAGTTATCAGAAGCGGGTAAAGCCATTTTCAAAAACTGCGAATCTATGTTGGTGACTGCATCTCGTATCAAACAAACGTGTAAACACATACGTGGTGATTTCACTGCAGAGGTATGGATAGCGCGAGATGACGCTATTCCAGATGATATATGGCAAGCGCTCTCTCATCGACTCAATGACAAATACCCCGCTACCACCTTTAATATCATATTGGCTTCCAGTGGTGATCTCTCTAACTTGGTAGAGACTAAGCAAGTGGATTTCGCATTTGGCGTGGACTATGAGCGAGTAGACGATCCTAGGATAGAGTTTACTCCCATTGCTAAAATTAGAATGATGTCTGTGTGCAGATCAGATCATCCATTGAGCAGAAAACGCCGCGTATCTGATGAAGAACTGCGCAACGCTATGCAGGTTACACTGGCTTACCTCAATGAGAAAGACAACCCAGAGTTACTGCCCTTTTCCCTCAAGCATATTGGATTCTCTAGTTTTGATTATATCCTCAGTACCATTCAGACCGAAGCCGCTTGGGGTGTACTGCCAGAACCATTGATTCGTCACCTACTTAGAGATGAGACGTTATCAGTCATCAAGCATACGTACGGCCTCACTCAAGAAGAGTTTTGTATGTTCTCTTCAACGGGTATGGAAGCGCATCCAGGTATGGTTTGGCTCTGTGATAAACTCAGCGATTATCTATTTGATTTCTAACCACCTCAGTGGGTGTCAATATTCATGACACCACAGTATCACCCTATCTTGCTGATATTAAAGAATATTATTAGATAACATCGAACCTTGTAAAGTTGCTGATACAAACTTTGATTGAAAGCGCCCTGCCACTAACAAACAATAAACAGACTTAATAACTTAAAAGGTTCACCATGAGTGGCAGGAAAAACACCTCTGAGCGTCGCATTCTTATTTATTCAGCCCTGTTAACACTTGGCTTTGCCGTCGGTGGCATTGTCTTGGGTAACTGGGTCGGCTCTATGGTTATTATTTTTGATGGCGCATATTCTCTTATTAGCTTAGCGTTAACTTTATTGTCACTGCTTGCAGCAACGCTAATGGCACGTCCATGCAGTAAACGCTTTCCTCATGGCCTAGCAGCACTAGAGCCTATCGTCATCGCTATTAAAGCAACCGTTATTTTAGGCTTAGTTTGTATATCCATCTATTCCGCTATTAATGCCGTTTTTAGTGGGGGCAGAGAAATCGATACCTCTATTGCCACCTTGTTTGGACTAATCAACGTGATTGGCTGTGCCTTTGGCTGGGCAATGGTAGCTAAGAAGAATAAAGACATCGGTTCTGGTCTGATCGCTGCAGAAGTAAAACAATGGCAAATGGATACCTTAATAAGTGTGGCTGTACTTTTGGGTTTTGTTACGGCATGGATGATGCTGCAAACCTCACTAAGCGCATACGCTGTGTACGCTGACCCTGTGATGATGTTATTGATGGCTGGTTATTTCTTAAAAGTCCCTGCTGTGATGCTTAAAGAGGCAGTCTCTGAACTACTACACATGTCAGCGGATAAAAGCCTCTGCAAAGAAGTGAAGCAGTGTGTCACCGAAGTACCGTCTAACAACGAAGTTGACCTAACGGTATCCTCAGTCACCAAAGTAGGCAATGAACTGCGCATAGATATAGACCTGCATTTAGAACAGCAGGGGCAGATAGCATCAAAAGATATTAAAAAAACACGTTATTACTTAGCAAAAAAACTTAGCCATTTACCATATAAATGCCAGTTAAATTTAAGTTTAGTCGGCTGAAGAGCACAGAACTATAGTCATCCCACTGAATATCTCATGACGCTTTACTCGCATCAGTTCTTTGGCTCATTATTTAATGGCATGAATTGATTTGTTGATTTCACTCAGTTTCAATATATAACTGCTCATTACGGTCGCTTGATAGAGAAATATCATTATTGCTTTTCTAGTGACCTGTATTCCTTAATGAAATTAGCGTATTGAGTGCAATGACAAAGTGCCAATGGGCAACATTCTCAATACACTCATGCCCTAAATTTAATCTGTTCATTCAACCGCGGCTTATCATTCTTAACTGCCATTATCCCTGCACAATCTAGATTTCATAGATGCGAGCACTTCCATTTACAATAGTGATGACAGCCTGTATTAAAAACTCAAACCCCTTAAACTGAAAACAAAGCCTAAAGATTTTCTTTGAAAACTATTTCTGACTCCTATACTGCCCGTCAGTCAATTGAATATGGAAGTTCAAGGTGAGTAATTTGTTTTCTTGGAATGACCTCTCAGTAAAGTACAAGTTGTTCAGCTTAGTACTGTTGCCGATTATTCTGCTTCTCCTTTTAGAAGGAGAGCAGTTATACCGACTCTCTATGCAAGCCAAAGATCTTGAGCGTGGGCAGAAATTTTCACACTACATTAATCAGATTTCTTATCTCTATACTTTACCGGACAGCACAGCCGACATAGATAAAGAAAGTTCGATAGAATCTTTAACTGAACAATTAGTTAAAGAAACACCGTTAATATTCAAAAATGGTGGTACCGCAATTCAAGAGCTCTTTGTGAGCTTTGAAGAGGCGAACCTTTCTTTGATCAACAATATGGATATGTATGAGCATATCGATATCTTGGAATGGCGCGCTGACACTTATAAACAACTCCTACTTGCAATCGAAAACGAATCATTTGAAAAAGCACCATCAGATATTCAGCATCATATATCTGCTCTTACCCAAATTGAGTGGCTGATGTTTTGGTCTCGTGAGGAGAATATACTCAGTCAATACTTAGTTTTTCTCGCAGAAGGGGAACAAGGGTACGATCATGAAATCAGTGCAGAAATAGAAGCCTTGGTGCAAAACCAGCAACTCTTCATGGAACGCTTTGTAAATCTAAATGCAAATCAAGAACAAGTATCTTTCTTAATTAGTACGTTTACTAATACTACATTCATTGACAGCCAAATGTTTAGGTCAACTTTACTAGACCAAGGACAATTTGACGCATTATCTCCTGCTGAGATACGTGCAGGGCTCTCAGCTCTGATAGACCGTCTCGCGCTATTACAACAAGTCAGCGATAAAATAAGCGAACAATTACGCGCTGATCTAGACAGAGAATCAACAGCTGCAAATCAAAAGCAATTACTGTTCATTTCATTAATGCTGTTCGTGACCATCATATTAGTCACTCTCGCAGTACGCTTAGCTCGAAGAGTAACTGGAGACCTAAATCTAGTGCTCGCGTATTTGGGACGTGAATCCTATAGCGACGATACTTCGCTCACAGACCAAATAAGAAGTAGAGATGAACTAGGTAAATTTGCACATAAAGTACAAAACTTAAGTAGCGAGCGTGAAGAGGCACGCCAAAAGCTCACTCGAGCTAAAGAAGATGCAGAGCAAGCTAAAGATGACGCCATACGAGCGAGTAAAGCAAAAAGTAGTTTTTTAGCGAATATGTCCCATGAAATCCGTACCCCCCTAAATGGTGTTATTGGTATTTCTGAAATCCTTTCTGGTACATCATTAGATGCAACCCAACGAGACTATGTAGATACTATAGAAACCTCGTCACAACTACTATTGAGCCTAATTAACGATATTCTGGATTTCTCCAAAATTGAATCAGGAATGCTTCTTATCAGCCCTCATTCGACCTGTATTAGAGAGTCCCTCTACGATATTGCTTCTGTTATCTCTCCTAAAGCAAAAGAAAAAGGCATTGACCTTGAAGTATCTATAAGTCCAGACACCCCATATCAACTGATGGTTGACGATCACAGACTTCGTCAAATAATCATGAACTTTGCTTCAAATGCCGTGAAATTCACCGAAAAAGGTGCCGTGCATCTTATCATCAACACTCGTGCACTCTCTGACACAACGACAACTATAGAGTTTGCTGTTCAAGATTCTGGTATCGGCATCGACAAACAGCAACAGGAGAATATCTTTGAACCTTTTACTCAGGAAGACGACTCCACTACTCGTCAATTTGGTGGCACAGGCTTAGGCCTAGCTATAAGTACGCAATTAGTCGAACTCATGGGTGGCGAAATAAAGTTAGAGTCTGAAAAAGGTCGGGGTAGCCGATTTTATTTCAGCTTAGAATTGCCAGTGGTGGAAAAATACTATCAAGGTTCATCTTCACTTCATTCAAGCCAAGTTTGGCTAATATGTGACGATAAAGCCAAGCAAGAGTCACTTCGCAATGAATTAAGTTTCTATAATATCCCTGTCAGCAAAACTATCGACACCTTAGTAGAGGCACCTAGCGTTGCTACCGGCGATACCACTCTCATATTTTTTGAAACAACACCTAATCAAGCCAAAACGATTGAAGCCGAAACCAATGATTTGGGTTCCGACAATATACGTCTTTGCCTGATTAAGCACTTACAGAGCGAAAGAGTTAATTTCGGAGACAAGGTAAAGGCTATCTTAACCCAACCTCTTCTTGGCAAACGGCTTCTTAGGGCTATTGAAAGTTGTGAAAATAGCTTTAAAGCACAAGCATCCAGTGAAAACAATCCTGAACATATTGAACACAAAATTCTTATTGTCGACGATAACAAAGTAAATCAAAAAATCGCTAGCTTACATGCCCAGAGACTAGGGTTCCCGTCGGACACGGCTTCCTGTGGTACTGAAGCCGTTGAGATGTACAAGAAAAACCGATATGCGCTAATCCTGATGGACTGCATGATGCCTGAGATGGACGGATTCCGAGCCACTGAGCAAATTCGGAAAATTGAAAGCGAGAATAATTCCGAATATCGCATTCCTATTATTGCATTAACGGCAAGTGTCATTGATGACGATATTCAAAAATGCTTCGATGTGGGTATGGATGACTATATGCCTAAGCCTTTCAAACTTGAACTTCTTAAGACAAAAATAGAGAAAGCAATACAGATTCCTACCACCGTTCCTGATGACTCAAGTAAGAAAGTGCCACTCAATCAATCCAATATTACTTTGCCAGAAATAGGCTCATCCCCTAGTCGGGCTGAAAGGGTACTCCTAGTAGAAGACAACTTGGTAAATCAAAAAGTGGCTTCAGTCTTATTGAGCAACGCTGGCTTTGACTACGAAATCGCAGAAAATGGACAAATTGCAGTAGAGATGTTTCAGCGAGACCGTACTTTTGACGTGATCTTAATGGACTGCATGATGCCGGTTATGGACGGTTTTCAAGCCACCAAGGAAATTCGAGCCTACGAGAAAGGCGAAGGTCTTATAAAAACGCCAATTATCGCTCTTACCGCCAGTGTTATCGATGATGATATCCAGCACTGCTTTGATTCTGGTATGGATGCTTATGTAGCAAAGCCGGTGCGAAAGGAGAAGCTGCTCGATCAAATTGAGAGTGTTATGTGATGATTTTATTAACTGTTATTACAACTCATTTATCAAAAATCAGAGCAACAGAAATAAGAAAGTTTATTTGGTTGCTCACCCTTTTGATATTTACAACGGCTTTTAACTCTCATGCTGATGAGGGAAATGAGTATGCCATTTTCTCGCTAGATTCAACCTTCGATGAGCTCAGTATCGCTAAAGCTCGTCAACTCTACAGAGGAAAGACCAAACGTCTTCAAGGGAAGCGATTTGAGCTATCTGATTGGCCTGATAGTTCCATTCAGCGCTCAGAGTTCTATCGAGTCTTACTGAATAAAAACGTCGCTCAGATGAATGCTCATTGGGCTAGTCTTTCTTTCTCTGGTAAAGCACGCCCACCAAAAGTGATCAACAACCCGGATATGAACACCCTTTTAGAATGGATGAATGAAAAACCATACCGCATTGGTTATGCCCCTGTTGATAGCCTTCCAACCAACGCAAATATTATTTTCATCTTACATTCGGAGAAATAGCATGAAGAAATCAATTATTACTCTAACGCTAGCCACGTTTGTACCAACCAGCCATGCTGCAATCGAACTCTCTGATAACTTTTCTTTAAGCGGTTTTGGGTCTACGTCATGGGCAAAATCGGATAACAAGATGCCGCTTTTAGTTAATCATGGTATAGATGATGAAAGCTGTTTTGATTGTGATACAACCTTTGGCTTACAGCTAGACTTCTACTTTAACGATTTCAAAGCTTCAGCCCAGGTTGTCAAACGGCCTCAGGATCACTGGAGTGAGCCAAAACTAGAATGGGCTTATATCGCCTACAACTACGACCCATTTGAATTTAGGGCTGGTCGTCTTCGTATGCCTGTTTTTCTGGCTTCTGAATACTATTACGTTGGTCATGCCTTTACACCAGCACGCCCACCAAATGAAGTATACGATAGCATCCTAGGAATCACTGCATTTAATGGTTTATCTGTATTATGGAATTACGAACTAACCGATAGCCTCACCCTAGTCACTACACCTTTCGTTGGTTTTCGAGATGAGAGTACTGTTGAGCTGAACAGCAATACGGAACTAAAATTTACAACCAACAATATGTTTGGAGTTAACTTTGTATTAAGTGGAGATTACTACCGTTGGAATTTTACTTACTTAGACTCTAATTATGATCAAGAAACTCGACTAACCGGCCTAATGACCAATATTCCAGGGATAGGCTCGGTACCTGTTCCTAACCTAATTCTCACCGCTGAAGATCAAAGTATTCAACTCTTCTCACTAGGTACTGAGTATGAATTTGGAAACTTTACTCTTACCATCGAAGGCCAAACCAATGACATAGCATCATCGTGGTATGCACAAGGAAGTTACAGCATAAACCGTTTTACTCCTTACGCCATCTTTGGACAGAAATTTGACGACCATGAGAAAAGGACTGGAGACAGTTACTTGCTGGGTTTGAGGTATGACGTTCACTTCAATGTATCCATTAACGCTGAGTGGCAATATTTTACCGCTTATCAAAATGCGTCAGGTGGATTTGAGTCTGCTCCAATCGATGATAATGCAAACTTGTATACTGTGATGCTCAATTTTGTATTCTAGTTGACTCAAAAACCATAAAAGTAGAATCATTATGCACTCAGTGCGTAATAATCTCTTACATATCATTAGGTCTACTTATGCTAAGCATAAGTATTTTACAGTACAAAATCGAAACGAAAATTGTTATGATTCTCATTAAATCAATATCTTGAGCTAAAAATTTGGTCTTCTTTTGATATATTCATCTATCTGAATAGTCATAAAGTAGGAAGCCCTTAAAAAGAATTACTATTCACAAAAAGCGACAATTAACTCATTCTAGTAATTGTCGCTTCATAGTATGTGGTCATTCTATTTTTGTTAAAAATGATGCAGGAGATATCATAAGAAATGACCAGTCAGATGAAAAATACAACTTCAACATACGATAGTGCGTCAACTCAGAGTGATGCCCTAGAATTTGTTAGCAAGATTATTCAAACTGAATTAGCTATTGGGTACTATTTGAAGGTCTCAAATACCAACGATACGCATATCGAAGTGACTATCATTAGCCCCGAAATCAACTGCCCAGTCACAATCAAGGTGCCAGTTAACTTCTCAAGTGAAAATGATAATGTTAAGAATTGGAAGCGCATAAAAGAAGAAATAAGCAAGTGTCTTAAGTGATACAGAACACGGATTATCTAATCTGTTGTAGCTTAAAGTTTGTCAAAAGATAACTCTTCGAACTTGCACCAATCTACATAGAAATCCCTACTACCTAAACCCGCAATAAAGTATTAATACTCACGTCGAAAACCGCTCGAAATTAACCGATTATCAGCGTCTTAATTACGGCAATTAATGTGTGACTCTATATATTAAGGATGGGGCAAACAGTACAAAAAAGGTCTAGCATCACACTAGACCTTTCTGTTTGCTTTATACGAACTCCCTTCTAAAGGTTATTATCTAAATCATTGAATTGATTATCATTTCCACCATTACCAGTATCATGACTTGAACTATCGTCAGTAAAGTCAATCTCAGAAACGCTACCATCTACTGATGTCCAATCCGTAGCACCGCCATCACTCTGAGGATCAACAGGATCTGACCCACTCTTATCACTCGCTTGCATTGCATACTGATCATCAACTTCAACACTCAAAGAGGCCGAAGCATCTGGCAATGCATTATCGAGGTCATCAAAGCCTTGGAAGTCCATTGAGAACTCACCAGAGAACGACTCATCTAGCGTAACCTCTACCGATTGCTCTAAGTTACCACTGACGGTGTAAGAGCCATCGCCATTATCGATAGCACCCTGAACTGACGCACCATCTGGCAAGCCCGAAAGCTCAACATGTTCAACACCATCCGCTTGAGATACCTCATTAGGAATGGAAACATTGATGCTGTCACCCGGAGCTGCTGTGATGTCTACTTCATCGGCTTCGCTCTCAACCTCCACCTCTGTCTGTTCTTGAGCAGTAGCAACTTGCTCTTCATTTGAGATATCAGCTTCCAGCTCTGGCTCACTCGTATCGACGGCTGTTTCAACGGCAAGATTCAAGTCATGTTGAGTATAATCATCACCCGACTGCGTAGTGACTTGAAGCTCCAGATCACCATCAAACTCAGGTGCAGCCCAGAAGGTCCACTCACCCTCACCGGATTCCATGATAACGCCGCTCTCATCACTAGCGTCAACATCCGTCACCTCACCGTCAGAAAGGCCCAGCTCAGAAAGCAGAGTATCTTCAGTCAGAACAAGGTCGCCATCGTCCGATAACACAAACTGCTCAGAACTTGACGGTGCCCCATCGTCAGACTCTACTAAATTGACATGGAACGAGCTTTCAATGCGGTTCTCACCATCAGTTGCAATGAAGCCAACTTGGACATCACCTGTATAACCTACAGCCGGCGTAAACTGGTGCTCACCGTTTGGCAAGGTTTCAAGCAAGCCATCCCCCTCCATCAAGCTAATAGACTCGATAGACAGAGCGTCACCTTCCGCATCCGAGATATTTGACAGCATATCTTGGTCGGTAAAGTGTAAGCTATTTCCTGTTTCCACTTCAGTGGTGACGACTGACTCAACCTCAGGAGCCTGATTTGCAACTGGCGCTTCATCATGAACTACGAATGCACTTTGCTCATCATGCAAGATACCGTCTCGCTCAATAACGTAAGCAAAATCAACCTCACCGGTAAAGCCATCGGCTGGTGTGAAGGTCCAAGTTCCATCACCATTGTCTACCATCTCACCCTGACTGCGGTCAACCAGGTGAACCATCTGCACCTCATCTCCATCTTCTGGCGAGATGTTCTGCGCGATACCCATCAAATCTTCAGCTGTAAGGATAATCGAGTCACCTTGAACAAGGTCGAAGTCACCAGCAATGATGCCATCATCTAGCTCTTCCGCCTCGTCTCCATAATCTACTGTTGTAGCTGATATGGTAACGAAGAAAGAGCCAGCAAAGTCTTGTGGAGGCGTCATTTGCAGATCTGAGATATCCCATTCCGTGATATCTACATACTGCCCCTCTCTGGTGATCTCTATGGTGTGTTCACCATCAGTCACAACAAAGCCCACAGGGAAACCTGTCATAACCAAATTACTCAATGATTCGGAATCATCGATCAGACCAACGTTCAAGCCAAGATGACCTGTTGAGTCTTCAGAGAACACCAGTGGGCCTTCATGGTCTGTCGTAATCACAGCGCCATCGGCTATAGGGCGAACAAACACAGGCACATCAAGTAAGGTTTCAAACTCACCGTCACTCACAATCACTTGCAGGTCTGAGATACCGGCAAAGTCTTCATTTGGTGTAAATGTCCAAGTACCATCGCCGTTCTCTTGGATCTCACCTCCATCTTCACCATCAGCGGTGATAATGCGTGATACGACCAATTGCTCGGTATCAATGTCACCAAACAGATCCAGCATATCGCTAGCGTCAAAGGTAAAGGCGCCATCCTCGCTCGTTGTCAGTAGTGCGTTACCTTGATTAAACGGCGCATCGTTAACTGGAATAACATCAACATTAATAGAACCTTCGACCTCCGCTTCACCATCTGATACTAAGTAATCAAGCGCTACGACTCCGTTGAAGTCTTGTGCCGTAACCAAGTGGTACATACCGTCTGGTTGCAAGGTCAAGGTTGCATTTGGTGGATTCTTAACCGAGATATTCTCCAAGCTAATATCATCACCATCCACATCGGTAACCTGATCCAATATGTATTGCGGGTCTATAGTTAGGACCTGATCTTCTTCGCCTTGTAGCTGCACCGTTGGCGCATCTGGCAAGTCATTGATGGCAGCTACATCTATGCTTCCATCTACAGAAGTCGTTGCCTCACCATCCGACACATCAAACGTCATCGGTACATTGCCGTTGAAGTTCTCCGTTGGCGACAATGTCCACGTACCGTCTTCATTGTCGGTCAATGAGCCGAATTGAGGATCGATAATTAAGTTGTTCGCGGTTAGTTCATCTAGGTTATGGTCAACGTCCGTCGCATTGGCAAGAAGCATCTCTTGGGTGATCAAGATGTCAGTATCTTCATCGCCACTGATGCTAACAGCATCTGACTCTGGCGCATCGTTAACTGGGGCCAAGTCTAGCAGTGCGGTAGTATCGACTGCATCGGTACCATCAAACACCTGATAGGCTAGCTCCACTTCACCATTGAAGTTTTCGTTCGGGTGGAACTCATAGAAATTAGATGCACTCACATCACCAGTGACATTCGGTGTGGTATCACTAACCAAGTCGACAATTTCACCATCGACAACTTGAATGTCAAAGGCTAGATCATCTGAAACCTCAGCTATAGATTTGCCAGCCTCAATGTCCGCATCGTCAACGCGCTCATAAGACATGGTAAATCCACCTAGCTCAATGTTTGATGCTGCCGAGTCATCATCAAACGGTTCTTGAGCCTGACCAATAATGGCTTGAGTTCCATCAGGAATCATGGTGCTAGTTAAGACAGTATCTGTACCTACAACCTCTCCATTGTCGAACACTTTTAATACGCCATCTTCACTATCCCAGCTAATCACGATGTTATGCTGTTCACCATCATTAAGATCTAGCGATTCGAAGATGGTGTTATCCCCAGAATTGAGATCAATACCTAAACCGCCATCATCATTCCTGACATAGATGTTTAAGCCATTACTGGACTCGGAGCTAATTGGACCGCCAAAAATGCTTTCGACTGAACCACTATGCTCGCCAGTAGAGGTGTAGTTGAACTCAATGGTAAACGCATCGAATGACTCAAGATCATCATTGAGTTCGATCTGAGCATTTTGATCCGAGCCAAAGCTTATCGCTCCAGCTTGGCTTAGGGTGCCATCATTACCATCGTAACTCACGTTCTGAACAGAAAGTTCATCACCATCGATGTCCTGAGCATTAGCCAGCAGTTGCTCGTCAGTAATTCTCATTACTGTATCTTCAAAGCCACCAAGTACAACCTCATCTGGAACAGGCAGGTCATTGACTGGGTTAACGGTTAGGTCTGCAGTGGCCTGAACTGTATCGCTGCCATCGGTGATATCAAAGTGCATATCGATATCGCCGTTGAAGTTGGCATCCGGAGTGATAGTAAAGCTGCCATCCTCGTTCTGAGTAACATCGGCGTTGCCGTCGACCGTCAGGTTACTCGCCGTGAGCGCATCCCCTTCCACATCGCTTGAGCCTGCAAGCAACTGCTCTTGGCTGATGGTAATAGAACCATCTTCATTCACCGTGTACGCATTCTCACCGGCCACCGGTGCATCGTTCACCGCAATGACATCAATGCCCGCAGTTGTGCTCGCCGTTGCGCCATCATCATCTATCACGACAACGTCTAGAGTCACATCGCCATTAAAGTTCTCGTTTGGCGCAAAGGTGACTGACCCATCTTGGTTCTGAGTCAGAATACCGTCGGTACCGGTGTACGAAACGCTATCTAGCGATACCGTGCCATCCACATCTGAGCTGTTGGCAAGAAGCTGCTCCGCACTGATGTTAATGGTGCCATCTTCGTTCATTTGGTACGAAGTAGAGCCTGCCACCGGTGGATCGTTAACATCCACGACGTTCACATCGATGTTGGCATCCACCGTGCCACCTTGACCATCATCCACCGTGAAGCCCAATGACACTTCGCCGTTAAAGTTGGCGTTCGGCGCGAACTCGTAGGTGCCATCACCGTTGTCGGTGAATACCCCATCCGCACCGGTGTAACTGACATCGGAGATAGATAAAGTATCACCATCAATATCGTCCGCACCCGCAAGAAGCTGCTCATCGGTGAAGGTCAGCGTACCATCTTCATTGATGGTGTAGCTGACGTCCTCTGCCGTTGGCAAGTCGTTCACTGGGTTAACCGTTAGGTCAGCCGTTGCCTGGATGGTGTCACTGCCATCGGTGATATCAAAGTGCATATCGATATCGCCGTTGAAGTCGGCATCCGGAGTGATAGTAAAGCTGCCATCCTCGTTCTGAGTGACTTCGGCGTTGCCATCCACAGTCAGGTTCGAAGCAGTAAGCGCATCCCCTTCTACATCCGAAGAGCCCGCCAGCAACTGCTCTTGGCTGATAGTAATAGAGCCATCTTCGTTGACCGTGTAGGCATTCTCGCCTGTCACTGGCGCATCGTTCACCGCGATGACATCAATGCCCGCAGTCGTGCTCGCCGTTGCCCCATCATCATCGATAACGACAACGTCTAGAGTTACGTCGCCATTGAAGTTCTCGTTTGGCGCAAACGTCACTGACCCGTCTTGGTTCTGAGTCAGAATACCGTCGGTGCCTGTGTACGAAACGCTATCCAGCGATACCGTGCCATCCACATCCGAACTGTTGGCTAGAAGCTGCTCCGCACTGATGTTAATGGTGCCGTCTTCGTTCATTTGGTACGAAGTAGAGCCTGCCACCGGTGGATCGTTAACATCCACGACCGTCACATCGATGTTGGCATCCACCGTGCCACCTTGACCATCATCTACGGTGAAGCCCAATGACACTTCGCCATTGAAGTTAGCGTTTGGTGCAAACTCGTAGGTGCCATCACCGTTGTCGGTAAACACACCATCGGCACCGGTGTAACTGACACCGGAGATAGATAAAGTATCGCCATCAATGTCGTCCGCACCGGCCAATAGCTGCTCATCGGTGAAGGTCAGCGTACCATCTTCATTGATGGTGTAGTTCACATCCTCTGCTGTTGGCAAGTCGTTGATTGGGTTGACCGTCAGGTCAGCCGTCGCCTGAACCGTGTCACTGCCATCGGTGATATCAAAGTGCATATCGATATCGCCGTTGAAGTCGGCATCCGGGGTAATGGTAAAGCTACCATCCTCGTTCTGAGTGACTTCTGCGTTGCCGTCGACCGTCAGGTTCGAAGCAGTGAGCGCATCCCCTTCTACATCACTTGAGCCTGCAAGCAGCTGCTCTTGGCTGATGGTGATGGAGCCATCTTCATTCACTGTGTAGGCATTCTCGCCTGCCACTGGTGCATCGTTGATTGCGATGACATCAATGCCCGCAGTCGTACTCGCCGTGGCGCCATCATCATCGATGACCACGACATCGAGGGTCACATCGCCATTGAAGTTCTCGTTTGGCGCGAAGGTCACTGACCCGTCTTGGTTCTGTGTCAAGATACCGTCGGTGCCGGTGTACGAAACGCTATCTAACGATACCGTGCCGTCCACATCAGAGCTGTTCGCAAGAAGTTGCTCAGCACTGATGTTGATGGTGCCGTCTTCGTTCATTTGGTACGAAGTCGTACCTGCCACCGGTGGATCGTTGACATCTACGACCGTCACATCAATGTTGGCCTCAACACTGCCGCCTTGACCATCATCCACAGTGAAGCCCAATGACACTTCGCCATTGAAGTTGGCGTTTGGCGCGAATTCATACGTACCATCACCGTTGTCGGTGAACACACCGTCCGCACCCGTGTAACTGACATCGGAGATAGATAAAGTATCGCCATCAATATCATCCGCACCCGCAAGAAGCTGCTCATTGGTGAAGGTCAACGTACCATCTTCATTGACGGTGTAGCTGACATCCTCTGCCGTTGGCAAGTCGTTGACTGGGTTAACGGTTAAATCAGCCGTCGCCTGGATGGTGTCACTGCCATCGGTGATATCAAAGTGCATATCGATATCGCCGTTGAAGTCGGCATCCGGAGTGATAGTAAAGCTGCCATCCTCGTTCTGAGTGACTTCGGCGTTGCCATCCACAGTCAGGTTCGAAGCAGTAAGCGCATCCCCTTCTACATCCGAAGAGCCCGCCAGCAACTGCTCTTGGCTGATAGTAATAGAGCCATCTTCGTTGACCGTGTAGGCATTCTCGCCTGTCACTGGCGCATCGTTCACCGCGATGACATCAATGCCCGCAGTCGTGCTCGCCGTTGCCCCATCATCATCGATGACGACAACGTCTAGAGTTACGTCGCCATTGAAGTTCTCGTTTGGCGCAAACGTCACTGACCCGTCTTGGTTCTGAGTCAGAATACCGTCGGTGCCTGTGTACGAAACGCTATCCAGCGATACCGTGCCATCCACATCCGAACTGTTGGCTAGAAGCTGCTCCGCACTGATGTTAATGGTGCCGTCTTCGTTCATTTGGTACGAAGTAGAGCCTGCCACCGGTGGATCGTTAACATCCACGACCGTCACATCGATGTTGGCATCCACCGTGCCACCTTGACCATCATCTACGGTGAAGCCCAATGACACTTCGCCATTGAAGTTAGCGTTTGGTGCAAACTCGTAGGTGCCATCACCGTTGTCGGTAAACACACCATCGGCACCGGTGTAACTGACACCGGAGATAGATAAAGTATCGCCATCAATGTCGTCCGCACCGGCCAATAGCTGCTCATCGGTGAGGGTCAGCGTACCATCTTCATTGATGGTGTAGTTCACATCCTCTGCCGTTGGCAGGTCGTTGACTGGGTTAACGGTTAAATCAGCCGTTGCTTGGACAGTATCGCTGCCATCGGTGATATCAAAGTGCATATCGATATCGCCGTTGAAGTCCGCATCTGGCGTGATGGTAAAGCTGCCATCCTCGTTCTGAGTGACTTCGGCGTTGCCGTCGACCGTCAGGTTCGAAGCAGTAAGGGCATCACCCTCCACGTCACTTGAGCCCGCAAGCAACTGCTCTTGGCTGATGGTGATGGAGCCATCTTCATTCACCGTGTAGGCATTCTCGCCGGCTACCGGTGCATCATTGATTGGTAGCACTGCCACATTGATAACTGTATCAACACTCGCACCATCGTCATCAGTAATAGTAACGTCTAGCTGTACGTCTCCATTGAAGTTCTGATTAGGTGCAAAGCTACAGGTACCATCGCCATTCACAGTAAAGATACCATCTGTACCACTATAGGTAATCTCAAGTAACTCTGGCGTACCATCTACATCGGTAGCACTTGCCAGAATCTGAGACTCACTAAAGGTAAGCACACTATCTTCATCGATAGTGTAAGACGTCGGACCCGCCACCGGTGGGTCATTCACCTCTATCACTTCGATGCCTGCGGTAGTGGTTGCTGTAGCGCCGTCATCATCGATGACCACCACATCCAGTGTGACATCGCCATTGAAGTTCTCATTTGGCGCGAAAGTGATCGACCCATCTTGGTTCTGAGTCAAAATACCGTCGGTGCCTGTGTAGCTGACGCTATCCAGCGATACCGTGCCATCCACATCCGAGCTGTTCGCTAGAAGCTGCCCAGCACTGATGTTAATGGTGCCGTCTTCGTTCATTTGGTACGAAGTCGAACCTGCTACCGGTGGATCGTTCACATCCACGACCGTCACATCGATGTTTGCCTCAACACTGCCGCCTTGACCGTCATCCACAGTAAACCCGAGCGAGACTTCACCATTGAAGTTGGCGTTTGGCGCGAACTCATAGGTGCCATCACCGTTGTCGGTGAACACACCATCGGCACCGGTGTAACTGACATCGGAGATAGATAAAGTATCGCCATCAATGTCGTCCGCACCGGCCAATAGCTGCTCATCGGTGAAGGTCAGCGTACCATCTTCATTGATGGTGTAGTTCACATCCTCAGCCGTTGGCAAATCGTTCACAGGGTTAACGGTTAAATCAGCCGTTGCCTGGATGGTGTCACTGCCATCGATGATATCAAAGTGCATATCGATATCGCCGTTGAAGTCCGCATCTGGCGTGATAGTAAAGCTGCCGTCCTCGTTTTGAGTCACCTCAGCGTTGCCGTCTACAGTCAGATTCGAAGCCGTGAGCGCATCCCCTTCTACATCACTTGAGCCTGCAAGCAGCTGCTCTTGGCTAATGGTGATGGAGCCATCTTCATTCACCGTGTAGGCATTCTCGCCCGCTACTGGTGCATCGTTCACCGCAATGACATCAATGCCCGCAGTCGTGCTCGCCGTCGCGCCATCATCATCGATAACAACAACATCTAATGTCACATCGCCATTGAAGTTCTCGTTTGGCGCGAAGGTCACTGACCCATCTTGGTTCTGAGTCAAGATACCATCGGTGCCTGTGTAGCTGACGCTATCCAGCGATACCGTGCCATCCACATCCGAACTGTTGGCAAGAAGCTGCTCCGCGCTGATGTTAATGGTGCCGTCTTCGTTCATTTGGTACGAAGTCGTACCTGCCACTGGTGGATCGTTCACATCCACGACCGTCACATCAATGTTGGCCTCAACACTGCCGCCTTGACCGTCATCCACGGTGAAGTCTAGAGACACTTCGCCGTTAAAGTTGGCATTCGGCGCGAACTCGTAGGTGCCATCACCGTTGTCGGTGAACACACCATCGGCACCCGTGTAACTGACATCTGAGATGGAGAGCGTATCGCCATCGATGTCATCCGCACCCGCCAGAAGCTGCTCATCGGTGAAGGTCAGCGTACCATCTTCATTGATGGTGTAGTTCACATCATCCGCTGTAGGATCATCATTAATAGGGTTAATCGTTAAGTTAAGATTGGTGGATACCAACTGGTCTCCATCCGAAACATCAAACGTAAACTCAATGTCACCATTGAAGTCCGCATCTGGCGTTAGGGTGAAGGTGCCGTCTCCATTATCTGTGACTGTGATATTGCCGTCTTCAGTGGCTAGGTTAGAAGCAGTCAGTGCATCACCATCTAAGTCGCTGGCGTTAGCTAGCAGTTGTTCCTGTGTAATGATGATAGAACCATCTTCATCCACATTGGCTGTAACAGCTTCGGCCTCTGGAGCGTGTTCAATATCAATAGTGATGGTCTGGCTGACTGTTTCGGAATCATCATTGGATAGTTCAGTCGCTGTTGCTGACACCTCAATATCAAATGAGTCGACCAATCCTTGTGGAATCTCTAGCTCAATGGTTTGCGAGATAGCCGTTGTTGGCAACACGACAGAACCGCTCTCTCCCACGGTTATTTCACCGCTATATATCTGACTATTTACCTCACCCACATCAATAGTAAAGTTGAAGTCTGTATAGTCAGCGTCACCGCCTCCATAGAGATCCTCAAATCCATAAACGATTTCACCATCTTCATTGACTGTAGTACGTGTATGCTCAATGCCGTCTTGGTTCAAATCAACACTGGAACCACCGTGGAAGATTGCATCACCAAAGGCACCGTCAATAACAGTGGTATCGCCATTTTCATCTACAAACACTAGTTGTGGGTCGACAGTATCCATGGTCGCTGGCGAGCCATCGGCTGCACGGAACTCAAAGCTACCGTTTTCCATAGCGTCAAAGTCGTTATGCGGGAACCCATTTGGTACCAAGAAGAGGTTAAAGCTCTCTCCCTCTTCAATTGGGAAGGTGAAGGAGCTTTCACTAGGGATTAGGTCACCGCCCCCACCAACTTGCGAGGCGTTTTCATAAACAATCTCAACACCTGTGATGTTGCCATCGCCATCAACCTTGTAGTAGCCCGCCGCATTTTGGAATTCTGCGGTTTCACCTTCAAAGGTTACGGTGATATCGGTGTCGTTGAAGCTAGTGATACCGTTTTGTTGATCGCCAAGCACTTCTTCATTGTCATAACGAATCACAGTACCTTCAGGAATACCATTCACCTCTACAGTCAAGGTCTCTGAAAGGTCCTGATCCACAAGGCTAGCACCTATGTTCAACTCAACAGTACCGCCCGGCTCAGTAACGATAGTGCTATCGCCAACGTCTGTGCCTTCTCCATCGGTAATATTAAGATTCGGCGCATCTGCTACTGCTTCAACATTCACATCGATAGCTTGAGAAACCGAAGTTTCACCATCTGACACAGTGAAATTCAACTGCAGATCACCGCTGAAGTGCTCACTCGGCGTAAATGAGTAGGTACCATTGCCGTTATCAACGAGACTTCCCTGATCGCCAGAGTAGCTTACGTCAGAGACCGATAGCTCATCACCATCTATGTCTGTTGCATTAGCCAGAAGCTGCTCATCTGTAATCAGAAGTGTGCCATCTTCGAGCATATCGAAAGATATGGCATCAGCTTCAGGTGCGTCATTCACTGGTGTGACATCTAGGCTCAGCTGTGTGGTCGTGCTGAGCTCACCATCACTCACCTCATAGTCAAACTGGATCTGACCATTAAAGTCTGCCGATGGCGTTACAGTAAAGGTGCCATCTCCGTTGTCCACAACAGTTGCGTTCGGATCATTAGTGGATAGGTTTGAGGCGAATAGCGCGTCACCATCCACATCAGAGGCATTCTCAAGCAACATGGCCTGAGTCACCAATATAGAACCGTCCTCTGCCACTTCTGCAGAGATCGCCTCTGCTTCTGGAGCATCGTTAACAAATTCAATCTGAAGGTCGATATTGGCGGTAACGATATCCGTGCCATCACTGACATCGAATGTAAGGTCAGCACTGCCAAAGTAGCCTTGGTCGGTGTTGATGGTGAAGGTTCCATCGCCATTATCCACCACAGATACGTTGTCATTCTGGCTGGTCACATTCAGCGCGGTAAGATCATCACCTTCAATGTCCGTTGCCTGAGCGAGCAGTTGCTCCTGGGTAATAACAAGAGACTCGCCATCATAGGTATTAAAGGTCAGGTCCGGCACATCAGGCAGGTCGTTCACAGGATTCACTGTTAGGTTCAGTCCTGTTGACACCGTTTCGATAGCATCGGTCACGTCATAGGTAAACTCTACTTCTCCGAAGAAGTTCTCACTCGGAGTAATAGTAAAGCTGCCGTCTGGATTTTCTATTATGCTCGCGTTTGGATCATTGGCTTGCAGATTCACCGCTTGCAAGGCGTCACCATCCACATCCGATGCGTTGGCTAGCAAGTCTTCTTGGGTGATAGTGATGTTGCCATCCTCATCCACTACAGCCTCTACTGGAGCAGACACCTCTGGACCTTCGTTGACCATTTCTACATCAATACGGGCAGTACTCGGCGCACTGGCCATGCCATCACTGATATCATAGGTCAGACTTACTTCCCCATAGAAGTCTTCAGCGGGCTCAAAGGTAAAGGTGTTATCACCGTTATCAGTTAAAGTACCATGACTTTGATCGGCAAGAAGCAGGTTCTCGATATGAAGAATATCGCCATCCACATCACTAGCACCACTTAATAGGTCTTTGGCCTCAATGACCATAGTGCCGTTTTCCATCATCTGGGTATGCAAAGGCGCACCCGGAACAGGCACATCGTTCACAGGGATAACGGTAAGGTCTATATGGGTATCAACTTCATCGGTACCATCAAACACCTTATAATCAATGTCCACTTCTCCATTGAAGTTTTCATTTGGCATAAAGGTATAAGTGCCATCTTCGTTATCTATCAGTTCACCATTTTCACCTGAGTAACTGATTTCTGAGATAGAAATGGCATCACCCTCGACATCACTGGCATTGGCAAGGAGGTCGTCTGCGGTGAATGATATGCCCACATCTTCATCGGTAGATAGAACAATGGGTCCAGATACAATCGGAGCATCATTCACTGACTCGAAATTGATGTTGATGATGTTGTCATCGGTCAACTCGCCATCGGTTACTTGGTAGCCAAGTTCAATCTCACCATAGAAGTTTGCATCCGGGGTGACAGTCCAAGTACCATCGCCATTATCTATCAGAGTGGCATGCTCTGAGTTCTCACCTACAAGCTCTAGGTTTTGAATATCTAGATTGTCGCT
This sequence comes from Vibrio comitans, assembly GCA_024346835.1. Taxonomy (GTDB): domain Bacteria; phylum Pseudomonadota; class Gammaproteobacteria; order Enterobacterales; family Vibrionaceae; genus Vibrio; species Vibrio comitans. The sequence continues at coordinate 1,071,709 of AP024867.1, read as the reverse complement.
ATCGATATCCGATGCCTGAGCCAAAAGTTGCTCTTCTGTAATTACAATGGATGCGAACTGAGCCGCTCCTTCGATATTCAATTCAATATTCGGAAGTTCGGCAGTAAGGTCAATCTCTGTCTCATCCGCGTGGATATTAAGAGAGACCGATTCGGTGACCTCAGTACCATCTACACCTAAACTAGTAAATACCGCCTCATCAGGACAAGTTTGCGATACCGTCATGTTCTGCACTACGTAGGTACCGTTACCCTGAATCGTCCCTAACTCAAAGTAAGAAACCGGCTCACTTACGGTTAACGTGTAGTCAGTTTCAAAGCTACTGCGATCTTCTTTGTGGTAAGTCAGTGAGTCAATCACTTCCCCATCGGCGTTAAACGCCTTAATCTCAACCTCTGTAAAGTGGCGAGATTCCTCCATAAACCAGCCACCCACGCCATCAAGGTGGAAGTTGATTTCATTGATGTCTTGACCTTCAACGGTAACCGTCAGTTTCTCATCACCGCTCAAACCTTGACGGTCTGTATCCCCAAGGCCGTGACCAATATGAGTATTACCGTTCCATGCTCCTAGTGGATCATCGTTACTCTGAACGGTAACCGTTAGATCGCCATCAGTGAACTCTCGGGTATACGGGTCAACCTCAGTGCCCCAATCATCAACGCTAGCGTTGTCGTCAAAAGTGCCAATTTGAGTAGTATGAGTGCTGTCTGAAACATCGTCATTTGGAACAAATCGAACCTCGGTGTCTGCTGGGATCTCTACTCCAACTTCTAGTTCAACCCACTCATCATTGAGATTAGCCTCAATAATGCCGTGTTCCGGCGCTTGATCCAGACGGATCGCAGGCTCTTCACGTAGCGTTACACCAACGGTCTGATCTTCCTCTGCCTGAATGAACAGTTCTTCGCCCGCATCCGGTTGGTCGTTCACAGGATTAACCGTTAAGTCTGCGCTGCCCTGAACCACATTGTCGCCATCACTGACATCAAAACTGATGTCAATATCACCATTCCAATCTGCGTCCGGCGTGATAGTAAATGAACCATCATCATTGGTCGTTACCGTTGCATTACCATCTACCGACAGGTTTTGAGCAATTAAGGCATCGCCATCAATATCATTTGCATGAGTCAGCAACTGCTCTTGACTAAGGGTTATTTGGCCATCTTCATCTATGGTGTATGCGAGACTTCCGTCAACAGTTGGCGCATCATCAACAGGCGTTACCTGAATATCAATATTTGCTGTAACAGATTCGGTGCCATCGTTAACCTCGAATGACAGATCTACATTCCCGTTAAAGTTCTCATTTGGCGCAAAGACATAGGTGCCATCACCTGCATAAGTGAGGATGCCGTCGGTTCCCTGGTAACTAACGCTATCGATAGTCAGGTTATCTCCATCGATATCCGCAGCACCTTGAAGAAGGTCTGCATCAGTAAAGATCAGAGTACCATCTTCTTGAATGGTAAATTGCTTATCATCAGCTGTCGGTAGATCGTTAACTGGGTTTACTGTCAGATCAGCCGTTGCTTGAATGGTGTCGGTGCCATCAGTGATATCGAAGTGCATATCAATATCACCGTTCCAATCCGCATCTGGCGCAATGGTGAAGCTGCCATCTTCATTGGCGGTGACTTCAGCGTTGCCATCAACAGTAAGATTTGAAGCAGTAAGTGCATCTCCTTCTACATCACTAGAGCCAGCAAGAAGTTGCTCTTGGCTGATAGTAATGGAGCCATCTTCATTAACTGTGTAAGCATTATCACCGGCAACAGGTGCATCATTAATTGGCAATACATCAATGTTGGCATTGGCTTGCGCAGTCGCACCACCTTCATCGACCACCACCACATCAAGAGATACCTCACCATTAAAGTTCTGGTTTGGTGCGAAACTATAGGTGCCATCACCGTTGTCGGTAAGAATACCGTCTGTACCTGTATAACCGACGCTGTCTACCGCGACCTCACCTTCAATATCCGACGCCTGCGCTAAGAGTTGCTCTGCAGTGAAGACTAATACTTCATCTTCATTGACGGTATAAGCTGTGTCTCCGGCAACGGGTGGATCATTTACCTCGATTACGTCAATATTTGCGGTGGTTTGTACAGTCGCATCATCTTCATCCACAACAGTAACGTCTAGATTTACGTTGCCACTGAAGTTTTCGTTTGGTGAGAATGTGTAAGTGCCGTCACCATTGTCAACCAACACACCGTCTGTACCTGAGTACGAGACGTCATCTACCGCTACTTCACCCTCGATATCGGACGCATTAGCAAGCAGTTGCTCGTTACTGATGGTAATGGAATTATCTTCTTGAACCGTATAAGAGGTAGAACCAGCTACTGGCGGATCATTCACCTCAGTTACCACAATGTTGATTTGTGATTCAGAGATAAATTCGCCATCATCGACGGCATAGTTGATGCTCAAGTTACCACTAAAGTTTTCGTTTGGAGAGAAAGTAAAGGTTCCATCACTATTGTGAGAGAATACACCATCGTTGCCGTAGTAGTTATCTACCATTATCGACAGTTCATCACCGTCAGGGTCACTGACATGTGCTAACAAGTCCGCTTCGGTGAAGGTTAGGCTTCCATCCTCTTCCATTGTGTAATCAACAACGTCTGCTTCTGGAGCTTCATTCTCATCTATCGGTGGATGCGCACCAAGCACATCAATGTCAGCAGTGGTCTGAGCGGTCGCACCATCTTCATCCACAACGGTTACATCAAGGGATAAGTTGCCTGCAAAGTCCTGAGGGGGTTCGAAGGTATAAGTACCGTCTCCATTATCGGTCAGGTTACCAAAGCTGCCACCGTAAGAGACTGAGTCTATGTAAACATCACCTTCGATATCCGAGCTGTTCGCTAGTAACTGCTCCGAACTAATGGTGATACTTCCATCCTGCGCCATAGTGTAGGAGGTAGAGCCTGCTACTGGAGGATCATTAATCGGTAGAACGTCAATACTTGCGGTTGCGGAATCTTTCGCTCCCTCTGCATCAACAACCACGACATCAAGAGACACCTCACCGTTGAAGTTTTCATTTGGTGCGAAGCTAAAGGTACCGTCTCCATTATCCATCAAGATACCATCGGTACCTGAGTAACTGACACTATCCAGTAACACCGTACCCTCAGCATCGCTAGATTGAGAAACCAGCTGTTGCATACTAAAGATCAGAACTTCATCTTCATTGATAGTGTATGCAGTATCCCCTGCCACGGGTGGATCATTTACCGCAATAACCTCGATACCAGCTGTTGTACCGGCGGTTGCGCCATCATCATCTATCACGATAACGTCTAGAGTCACATCGCCATTGAAGTTCTCGTTTGGCGCGAAGGTCACTGACCCGTCTTGGTTTTGAGTCAAGATACCGTCGGTGCCGGTGTACGAAACGCTATCCAGCGATACCGTGCCATCCACATCCGAGCTGTTGGCAAGCAGTTGCTCAGCACTGATGTTAATGGTGCCGTCTTCGTTCATTTGGTACGAAGTCGTACCTGCCACCGGTGGATCGTTCACATCCACGACCGTCACATCAATGTTGGCCTCAACACTGCCGCCTTGACCGTCATCCACGGTGAAGTCTAGAGACACTTCGCCGTTAAAGTTGGCGTTCGGCGCGAACTCGTAGGTGCCATCACCGTTGTCGGTGAACACGCCATCGGCACCGGTGTAACTCACACCTGAAATGGAGAGCGCATCACCATCGATGTCATCCGCACCCACCAATAGCTGCTCGTCAGTGAAGGTCAACGTACCATCTTCATTGATGGTGTAGCTGACATCCTCTGCCGTTGGCAAATCGTTCACTGGATTAACGGTTAAATCAGCCGTCGCCTGGACGGTGTCGCTGCCATCGGTGATATCAAAGTGCATATCGATATCGCCGTTGAAGTCCGCATCTGGCGTGATAGTGAATGAACCATCTTCGTTCTGAGTGACTTCGGCGTTGCCATCGACTGTTAGGTTACTTGCCGTCAGCGCGTCTCCTTCTACATCCGAAGAGCCCGCAAGCAACTGCTCTTGGCTGATGGTGATGGAGCCGTCTTCATTCACTGTGTAGGCGTTTTGACCGGCCACTGGCGCATCGTTCACCGCAATGACATCAATGCCCGCAGTCGTGCTCGCCGTTGCGCCATCATCATCGATGACCACAACATTCAGTGTGACATCGCCATTGAAGTTCTCGTTTGGCGCAAACGTCACTGACCCGTCTTGGTTCTGAGTCAAGATACCGTCGGTGCCTGTGTATGAAACGCTATCCAGCGATACCGTGCCATCCACATCCGAGCTATTCGCCAGCAATTGCTCCGCACTGATGTTGATGGTGCCGTCTTCGTTCATTTGGTATGAAGTCGAACCTGCTACCGGTGGATCGTTGACATCCACGACCGTCACATCGATGTTGGCCTCAACGCTACCGCCTTGACCGTCATCCACAATGAAGCCTAATGACACTTCGCCATTGAAGTTGGCGTTTGGCGCAAACTCATAGGTGCCATCACCGTTGTCGGTGAAGACGCCGTCTGCTCCCGTGTAACTCACATCAGACACTGACAGCGTGTCGCCATCGATGTCATCGGCACCGGCAAGAAGCTGCTCATCGGTAAAGGTCAGTGTACCATCTTCATTGACGGTGTAGCTGACATCCTCTGCCGTTGGCAGGTCGTTGATTGGATTGACTGTCAGGTCAGCGGTCGCCTGGACGGTGTCGCTGCCATCGGTGATATCAAAGTGCATATCGATATCGCCGTTGAAGTCCGCATCTGGCGTGATAGTGAATGAACCATCTTCGTTCTGAGTGACTTCGGCGTTGCCATCGACTGTTAGGTTACTTGCCGTCAGCGCGTCTCCTTCTACATCACTTGAGCCTGCTAGCAACTGCTCTTGGCTGATGGTAATGGAGCCATCTTCATTGACCGTGTAGGCATTCTCGCCGGAGACTGGCGCATCGTTCACTGCAATGACATCAATGCCCGCAGTCGTGCTCGCCATGGCGCCATCATCATCTATCACGACAACGTCTAGAGTTACGTCGCCATTGAAGTTCTCGTTTGGCGCGAAGGTGACTGACCCGTCTTGGTTCTGAGTTAGAATACCGTCGGTGCCTGTATACGAAACGCTATCCAGCGATACCGTGCCATCCACATCCGAGCTATTCGCAAGAAGCTGCTCCGCACTGATGTTGATGGTGCCGTCTTCGTTCATTTGGTACGAAGTCGAACCTGCTACCGGTGGATCGTTCACATCCACGACCGTCACATCAATGTTGGCCTCAACACTGCCGCCTTGACCGTCATCCACGGTGAAGTCTAGAGACACTTCGCCGTTAAAGTTGGCGTTTGGCGCAAACTCATACGTGCCATCACCGTTGTCGGTGAACACGCCATCCGCACCAGTGTAACTCACATCTGACACTGACAGCGTGTCGCCATCGATGTCATCGGCACCCGCAAGAAGCTGCTCATCGGTGAAGGTCAACGTACCATCTTCATTGATGGTGTAGCTGACATCCTCTGCCGTTGGCAAGTCGTTGACTGGATTAACGGTTAAATCAGCCGTCGCCTGGATGGTGTCACTGCCATCGGTGATATCAAAGTGCATATCGATATCGCCGTTGAAGTCCGCATCTGGCGTAATGGTAAAGCTGCCATCCTCATTCTGAGTCACCTCAGCGTTGCCATCGACAGTCAGGTTCGAAGCAGTAAGGGCATCACCCTCGACATCAGAAGAGCCTGCAAGTAGCTGCTCTTGGCTGATGGTGATGGAGCCATCTTCGTTAACCGTGTACGCATTCTCACCGGCCACTGGTGCATCGTTGACCGCGATGACATCAATGCCCGCAGTCGTGCTCGCCGTCGCGCCATCATCATCTATCACGACAACGTCTAGGGTTACGTCGCCATTGAAGTTCTCGTTTGGCGCGAACTTCAATGACCCATCTTGGTTCTGAGTCAAGATGCCGTCGGTGCCTGTGTAGCTGACGCTATCCAGCGATACCGTGCCATCCACATCCGAGCTATTCGCCAGCAATTGCTCAGCACTGATGTTAATGGTGCCGTCTTCGTTCATTTGGTACGAAGTCGAACCGGCCACCGGTGGATCGTTCACATCCACGACCGTCACATCGATGTTGGCCTCTACACTGCCGCCTTGGCCGTCATCCACGGTGAAGCCCAATGACACTTCGCCATTGAAGTTAGCGTTTGGCGCAAACTCGTACGTGCCGTCACCGTTGTCGGTGAAGACGCCGTCTGCACCGGTATATGAAACGTCACTGACTGACAGCGTATCGCCATCGATGTCATCCGCGCCTGCCAATAGCTGCTCATCGGTGAAGGTCAGCGTACCATCTTCATTGATGGTGTAGCTGACATCCTCTGCCGTTGGCAGGTCATTGACTGGGTTAACGGTTAAATCAGCCGTTGCCTGGATGGTGTCGTTGCCATCAGTGATATCAAAGTGCATATCGATATCGCCGTTGAAGTCCGCATCCGGGGTAATGGTAAAGCTGCCGTCCTCGTTCTGAGTGACTTCGGCGTTGCCATCGACCGTCAGGTTCGAAGCAGTAAGCGCATCCCCTTCCACATCGCTTGAGCCTGCAAGCAACTGCTCTTGGCTGATGGTAATAGAGCCATCTTCATTGACCGTGTACGCATTCTCACCGGCTACCGGTGCATCATTCACCGCGATGACATCAATGCCCGCGGTAGTGCTTGCTGTTGCCCCGTCATCATCGATGACCACCACATCCAGCGTGACATCACCATTGAAGTTCTCGTTTGGCGCGAAGGTCACTGACCCGTCTTGGTTCTGAGTCAGAATACCGTCGGTGCCAGTGTACGAAACGCTATCCAGCGATACTGTGCCGTCTACGTCTGAACTGTTCGCCAGCAATTGCTCAGCACTGATGTTGATGGTGCCATCTTCGTTCATTTGGTACGAAGTCGAACCTGCCACCGGTGGATCGTTCACATCCACGACCATCACATCAATGTTGGCCTCGACGCTGCCGCCTTGACCGTCATCCACAGTGAAGCCCAATGACACTTCGCCATTGAAGTTGGCATTCGGCGCAAACTCGTACGTGCCGTCACCGTTGTCGGTGAAGACGCCGTCTGCACCGGTATAAGAAACGTCACTGACTGACAGCGTATCGCCATCAATATCGTCCGCACCGGCAAGAAGCTGCTCATCGGTGAAGGTCAGCGTGCCATCTTCATTGACGGTGTAGCTGACATCCTCTGCCGTTGGCAGGTCATTGACCGGGTTAACGGTTAAATCAGCCGTTGCCTGGATGGTGTCTGTGCCATCGGTGATATCAAAGTGCATGTCGATATCGCCGTTGAAGTTTTCCTCCGGCGTGATGGTGAATGAGCCGTCCTCGTTCTGAGTGACCTCAGCATTACCATCAACCGTCAGGTTCGAAGCAGTAAGCGCATCCCCTTCCACATCAGAAGAACCCGCCAACAACTGCTCTTGGCTGATGGTAATAGAGCCATCTTCATTCACCGTGTACGCATTCTCACCGGCTACCGGTGCATCGTTCACCGCAATGACATCAATGCCCGCGGTAGTGTTTGCCGTGGCACCATCATCATCGATAACCACGACATCCAGTGTGACATCGCCATTGAAGTTCTCGTTTGGCGCGAAGGTCACTGACCCGTCTTGGTTCTGAGTCAGAATACCGTCGGTACCGGTGTACGAAACGCTATCCAGCGATACCGTGCCGTCCACATCCGAACTGTTGGCTAGAAGCTGCTCCGCACTGATGTTAATGGTGCCGTCTTCGTTCATTTGGTACGAAGTCGAACCTGCTACCGGTGGATCGTTCACATCCACGACCGTCACATCGATGTTGGCCTCAACAGTGCCGCCTTGACCATCATCCACCGTAAAGTCCAATGACACTTCGCCATTGAAGTTGGCGTTTGGCGCAAACTCATACGTGCCATCACCGTTGTCGGTGAACACACCATCGGCACCCGTGTAACTGACATCGGAGATAGATAAAATATCACCATCAATGTCGTCCGCACCGGCCAATAGCTGCTCATCGGTGAAGGTCAGCGTACCATCTTCATTGATGGTGTAGTTCACATCCTCTGCCGTTGGCAGGTCGTTGACTGGGTTAACGGTTAAATCAGCCGTTGCCTGGATGGTGTCTGTGCCATCGGTGATATCAAAGTGCATATCGATATCGCCGTTGAAGTCCGCATCCGGGGTAATGGTAAAGCTACCATCCTCGTTCTGAGTGACTTCTGCGTTGCCATCCACAGTCAGGTTCGAAGCAGTAAGCGCATCCCCTTCTACATCCGAAGAGCCCGCAAGCAACTGCTCTTGGCTGATGGTAATGGAGCCATCTTCATTCACCGTGTAAGCATTCTCACCGGCTACCGGTGCATCGTTCACGGCAATGACATCAATGCCCGCGGTAGTGCCCGCCGTTGCGCCATCATCATCGATGACCACGACATCCAGTGTGACATCACCATTGAAGTTCTCGTTTGGCGCAAACGTCACTGACCCGTCTTGGTTCTGAGTCAGGATACCTTCGGTGCCGGTGTACGAAACGCTATCCAACAATACTGTGCCGTCCACATCCGAACTGTTCGCAAGCAGCTGCTCCGCACTGATGTTGATGGTGCCGTCTTCGTTCATTTGGTACGAAGTCGAACCTGCTACCGGTGGATCGTTCACATCCACGACCGTCACATCAATGTTGGCCTCAACACTGCCGCCTTGACCGTCATCCACGGTGAAGCCCAATGACACTTCGCCGTTAAAGTTGGCGTTTGGCGCAAACTCGTACGTGCCATCACCGTTGTCGGTGAACACACCATCGGCAGCGGTGTAACTGACATCGGAGATGGATAAAGTATCGCCATCGATGTCATCCGCACCGGCCAGAAGCTGCTCATCGGTGAAGGTCAACGTACCATCTTCATTGATGGTGTAGCTGACATCCTCTGCCGTTGGCAGGTCATTGACTGGGTTAACGGTTAAATCAGCCGTTGCCTGGATAGTGTCACTGCCATCGGTGATATCAAAGTGCATATCGATATCGCCGTTGAAGTCCGCATCTGGCGTAATGGTGAATGAGCCATCCTCGTTCTGAGTGACTTCGGCGTTGCCATCTACGGTCAAGTTCAAAGCAGTAAGGGCATCACCTTCTACATCAGAAGAGCCTGCAAGTAGCTGCTCTTGGCTAATGGTGATGGAGCCGTCTTCGTTGACCGTGTAGGCGTTTTGACCGGCCACTGGCGCATCGTTGATAGGTAGAACGTCAATATCTGCAGTAGCGTTTACTGTTGCCCCTTCTTCGTCGACTACCACCACATCAAGTGCTATCTCGCCGTTGAAGTTCTCATTCGGAGCAAAGCTAAATGTTCCGTCATCGTTTTGAGTCAAGATGCCATCAGTGCCGGTATAGTTAACGCTATCAACTGCTACCTCACCCTCAATATCGCTCGCTTTTGCTAACAATTGCTCAGCGGAAAAGGTAAGCACTTCATCTTCGTTAATCGTATACGCAGTATCCCCTGCAACTGGCAGGTCGTTGACCGCGATAACCTCAATGCCAGCTGTCGTGCTTGCAGTAGCACCATCGTCATCGATAACAACGATATCTAGTGTTACATCACCATTGAAGTTTTCATTTGGTGCAAATGTCACCGAACCATCATTATTTTGGGTCAAGACACCATCGGTACCGGTGTAAGTAACACTATCCAGTGATACCGTGCCATCAATATCCGAACTGTTCGCCAAAAGCTGTTCAGGACTGATGTTGATGGTGCCATCTTCATTCATCTGGTACGAAGTTGAACCCGCGACAGGGGGATCGTTCACTTCAATAACAGTAATATCTATATTGGCTTCAACAGACTCAGTACCATCATTGACGATGAAGTTTAGATCAACTTCGCCGTGGAAGTTTTCGTTTGGAGCAAAGGAATAAGTTCCGTTTCCGTTGTCAGTTAAGACACCTTGATCGCCAGTATAAAGCACGCTTTCAACAGAGAGGTCATCACCATCCACATCTGTCGATCCTACAAGCAGATCTTCAGCTGTGAAGGTTAAAGTACCATCCTCTTCCATGGTGTAGACTTTATCTTCAATTTCCGCTGCGTCATTTTCGTTGGTAACTTGAATCTCTATGGTTTCAGACACAGTTTCAGAGTCAAAGTCATCGTCAATTTCTGAGACAGCTTCTTCAGATTCATCTAAGACATCAACTTGGAAAGTTTCAGATACAGTTTCAGAGTCAAACTGATCATCCTCTGCTGCAGGCTGAGCTTGCGAACCACCAACACCACTTGCTACCTGACTCGCTTGGGCTGAAGCCTGCTCTTGCCCCTCGGAGCTTGCAGCTTCATTAGGACCTGATTCCCCATCTTCGACAGAGCCTCCGACAGACTGAGGGGCGGAGGAGCCAGATTCTTCACCCCCACCCGACTTACCATCACTCATTTCACTACCAACAACATTGGACTGTGCTGCTTGTCCGCCACTGTCGCTACCTTGACCACTCTCTTCACTGGCTGCTGCCGCGGCTCCTGAGCCAGAGTCCTCTTCCTGACCCTTTTGAGAATTACCCGAAGCACCTTGGTTTGCATTGTCAGCAGCTTCAACTTCAGCGCCTGCTGTCGCTATAGTCGTTGCTACTGTGCTCTGTTGGTTTTGTTGGTTCTGTTTTTCTACCTGAGCATCTTCGGTTTGTATGTTCTCAACAGCATCATTCAAAGGATTGTTCTTGTCTTCAGCCATTTCAGCCTCCGTGTTTAATGAGAGTTCAAGAGTTTCCTGTTCGGCATTAAAGGAGAAAATCCAAAACAACCAAGTATTTTTTTAAAAAAATTCTTGAAAATCAATCACTATGTCCTTTCTTATAGTCTGTTAACTACTCAAAAAATAAAGGCTACTAGAATGATTGATATTGACAAATTACTCTCATCGATCAGTTACGAAAGAACCGGCCTCAGAATTATATTGCAAGAGTATTATGATGAATTTAACCAAGCTCATAAGAAAATAGGAATACTTTATAGTTCAGATGAACTTGATGACCTTGCTAATTATCTTTATCAGCTAAGAACTGCACTCATTCATATAGAGGAATATGACTCAACTGAGAAACTAATCGCGATGGAAAGAATATGTCGACGTGAAGAATTCCCAACACCTAATCAAGTAATCACGTTACTCACCAGTGTATTTACAACCAATAAACAGATTGAATCCACTCTGACTGAGTTGAGATTTAAAGAATCAAAACGTAAGTCTAATTATGCTGGACAATTTCATTAGCAAACTTCGGATCTAATAGATAGAAATGAAGGTATTTAAAAACCAGTGGCGTGATATTAACGAAGGGATTTCAAGGATGAAGCATGGATAATAATGATCTTGATTATCACATTAGAAAAGCTCTGGTGTCCCGCAACAAGCCTGTCTCCGAGCGGGTAGAGAACAATATCGTGCTTACATCCAGCATGACTATGTTCCAAAAGGTCCTATTGCTCACCTTTGTATCTCTGTTGGCTATCATCGCCGTAGCATCTCAAGCAGAGATCGATATTGTAGTGTCTGCTAGAGGCGAACTTTTGCTCGACTCTGATATTGAAAAAGTACAGCATTTAGAAGGCGGAATACTAGAAGATATTCTAGTTAAACCAGGAGATTTTGTATTTGAAGGTCAAGAGATAGCCAGGCTTAAAGCAGAAGAAAGAAATACGCAACTTAATAGCATCAATAATGAAATATCCCAGTTAAAGTTGGATATCATTCGCTATCAGGCATTAATAGACATGAAAGAACCTGACTATAGCCAATATACAAATTTGTCCACTCTTGTTGACAGCAACATTAATACTTGGGAAGAAGAGTACAAGAAAAACTTATCCAATGAATCGCTTATTCGCCACGACATGGAACATAAAGGAGTGTTAATTCGCTCAATGAGAGACAGGAAAAAAAGCGCCTCAGCACAATTAAAATTGATCCAAGAGCAATTAAAAATCAAGAGTACTCTTTATAAAGAAGAAATGGCCTCTTATGTTGACGTGCTAAATATGAGGGTTCAAGAATCAAATATGGTAAGAGAAATAGAAAATCTTGATGAATCAATCATGAATGAAAGATATCAATTGAACAAAATGAGTAAACAGCTTACTGACCTTATCGCAGATAGAAATTCAAAATATCAATCCCAAATAATAGAAGCTAACAAGGAACTAGAGCTAAAAGAAATACAAACCTCACAGCACACAGACAAGGTAGATAGGCTCATTGTCTACTCACCTGTAGATGGCGTTATCGATAAGGTTCATTTTAATTTCAAATCCGCCGTCATTCCACCAGGTGAAAGTATCGCCGATATAGCACCAATAAATAACACACTGCATGGGGAGGCAAAAATACCTAGGAAAGAACTTGGGTTTGTAGAAGTTGGACAGACCGTCAAAGTGAAGATTGACACCTATAACTTCGCAAAATATGGATATATAGAGGGAAAGATAACTTCAGTAAGCCGCAATTCTTATGAAGAGGAAGAAAATAAGTTCTACATTGCAAAAATAGCTTTAGCCAACAACAACTTAGAGCGATCTGGCGTGATCTATAATCTCTCCCCATTTATGGAGTTCACCGCAGACATAAAAACTGGCTCTAGAAAAGTCATAGACTACGCTGCTAAACCCGTACTGTCAGCAATCGAAGATGCGTTCGATGAAAGGTAATCTATGATGACAACCTCTACGGTGAGAATCCCTACTATTAAAGTCAGCATACTGATACTTATATCCATCGCCTTAGTCTGCTCAATCCTATTCTGGAGTCGTTTTCAGATTGGCACACTCAAAGATATTGATACTTTACCGATAGTTGTCGCGAGCAATGAACTTAACCGTGACATATCCAACACTCTAGACTATCTAAGTTTTTGTTTGGAAAGTAACTCCTGTACTCAAACCGCTTCAAAAACCGATGACATAGTAACCTCACTAAGCAATTTCGAATTTGCAGCAGCCACCGATAAGAAGCACCTAAGCTTAGTCGGTTCGGTTGAATACACGCGATTGTTACTTTCCATAAAAAAGTTCAACTCGATTCCATCACCGAGCAGTGCGGACAAACTCCAGTTATTTATCGACCTATCTAAACTGCTTTTGGTCATAGATAAAAATAACGATCGCTTAATGAGAACTCAAATAGAAGCTTACGTTAGTGAACGCGACAAAAAGCTTTACATGATCATAAATATTATCGGCATTCTATCGTTGCTATTACTGACAATCACTTTACTAGCTTTAGTGAGAAATCGAAAAGGTGATCAGAGAAATGTCACTCTAACTAAAAGAATCGAACGATTGGCTGAAGATGTTAGAACTGAAGATGTAACGCATATAGAAACGAGACTAGCAACGGTTGATCTCGACAATTCAGAGCGCACAATCTTCTCCAGCATTCTTAAAAGTTACAAAGCACGAGATGCACTAGATACAAATGCGGATCTCTATCGACACCTATATGGCTTGATTGGCTACGAAATCCGAGGCCTTACCAATACGATCAAAGGTGGCGTGAACTTTCTGGTGCAAGATACTGACAATGAAAGTATCGCTATGGCAAGAGACATCACCTCTGCAACCAAAACACTGTCTGACTTAGCTGAAAACTATAATCAGCTTATCTCTAATACTAACTCTAGCGGTAACAAAAACTTCTCATTCCCAACCCTTATCTCTGAGCTAGCAATCTTAGTCTCTACTAAGACCCAACGAAGTCAGCAGAAGTTTGAGTGCAAACTATCTCATACACTACCCAATATCGTAATTGGAAATGCCACCAGCTTATTCTGGGTGCTTTTTCTTCAGATATCTAACGCAATAAAAATTAGAGAAAACAAAAACATACTGATGGTCGTCGACTCAACTGAACAGTCTGAAGTTGAATGGACAAAAACCAATATCGACGTCTACTTCTTAACGGGTTTTGATAACAGCCTAAACAAAATTCAATCTTTATTCTGGAGTGAAGAATCTAAAGAAAACTCTGAAAATTGGAGCAAAACCATACTTACCGACTTTAAGGGGTTTGGCCTCAAGTGGTTCAGCTCTGGAAAACAAGAAAAGCTCAATATTGAGTTCATGCAAAAAACCAGTTCGTTTTGCAAGATGGATCATAGCTTAGAGAACACTAAGTTTCTCATCTGTGGGGGTTCGGTGTTAAAGACCAACATTTTAGCCGATATGCTCACAGCCCACGATGCAGGTGTCGACATTATAGACAAGCCGAACGATATATTAAGCAGAATAAAAGCAGAAGATGATTTTGACTACGATGCAGTTCTTATCGGAGATGACCTTGCCGGCATCAGAATAAAGCCATATAGCAAGATCTTATCCACAATGCTGAAAAAAGGCGGAAAGATCAAACTTTTCGCCTCGGTAGGCACCACACAAACAGCACAAGAACTCAATGATATCGTCGATAACACGTTTTTTGCTCCACACATTGAGCACGAGTTTATCCCTGCGCTATCTGAAGCACTATCCGAACCATCAGAAGAAGTCAGTGAAAACCAGATGGAGATACTGATTGTTGAAGATGACAAGGTACAGCAATTCTTACTCAAACAAATATTGATGAAAAATGAGCTAGAAGCAAAAACTGTAAACAATGGCGCCGAAGCCGTGGAATACGTCGAAAACCATAACTGCGAAATTATCTTCATGGACTGCATCATGCCGGGAATGGGAGGGATAGAGGCGACTCGAATTATCCGACGCTACGAGCGTGAGTCTAAACAAAAACGCCCTTGTACCATCATTGGCGCAACTGCATTAACCAGCTCTAGCGAGCACAAAGCCTGTATCGATGCAGGTATGGACTTTGTGATTAGTAAGCCCTACAAAAAAGACGAAATATTAAAGGCAATTAAGAAGTATGCAGCAATACATAAATTGGCTTAAAGCCCACCACTTAATGCCAGGAGTCTTTCTAGCCTATGCAGTAGGAAGCTATAGCTACGCTAATGACATAGCACAGGTGATCGAAATGGCCCTCAATAACAATTTGGAGATTGCAGCTAGCAGACTGAGTATTGAGGAGAGCGAGGCTGATTTGGGTGTGAGTCGTTCTAAATTTTTGCCGTCATTGACCGGAGCAGCGGATACCACTTGGAACGAAAACAAAAGTGAACTGCATACAATACCCGACACCCAGAGTAGCTATAACTCTCACAGCTACAGTCTCTCATTTACCCAGTCTATCTTTAATCTCAGCGATATATTTGCACATGGGACATCAAAGTTAAATTTTTCAGTCACTGAAGTTAATCACGACATCAAAGTGAAAGAAGTTATCGAATCCACTGCCATTGACTACTTCGAGTACTTAAAAAACCGAGCACAACTGAGTGCAACCAATGCTGAGCTACACTCATCATCCTCTCGCTACGATCAAATGAAAAGAAACGTGGAACTGGGTAATGTCGCAGGAAGCGAACTATACGAAGTGCTTGCTCAAAAAGAAGGAATAGCGAATCGACTACGCAGCTTAAAAAAAGACCGAGACATCATACTTAATAGGCTCAATTCCACCGTTCAGTATCCAGTCACACCAATGCAGGATCTTAAGCCTGAGGTGCTATTTGATTTGATCAATGAACATGACAAATCTGAGCTGATAAAAGATGCAATAAAATACAATAACTCGGTATTAGTTTCTAAATTGGAAGTAGAAATTGCCAAAAGAACTCTACGTGAAAGTGGTAGTGACTTTCTGCCTAATGTGTCACTAACGGGTAGTTATCGAAACGATGACAGCAATAACTATGACAAAACTGACTTAACGGCTACAGGTAAAAGTGAGTCCGTGACACTAGGTTTGAACCTATCCGTCCCTATACTGTCCGGCGGTTCCAATTATTATTCTTACAATAAAAACAGCACTACCCTAGAGCGCCGCCAAATCCTGCTAGAAAACACCTTTGTTCAAACTCGAGACAGTACCTACCAAAGCATATTAAATATCAACGACCTTTCGCAGGCTATCTCTACATTCGAAACCATCATCAAAGCAAATTACTCCTCTTATAAAGGCATTCAAAGAGCATATCAGCTAGGCACTCGAACTATCACTGATCTTTTAGCTGCCGAAACCAAACTGTTCAACAGCCTAAGAGACTATCAGAACGCACGATACGACTATGTTATTGAATCGATAAAACTGGATAGGTTGATAGGCACATTAAATATCGAAAGCGTCAATAAAGTGATGAGCATGATGGTCAACATTAGTCAGTTAGACAAAGACTATATCGTTCCGCCGCATCTCATAAAAGATATCAGGAAGTAAGATGAAAAACCCACACTTATCCCAGAGAATTAGCCTGCCTGATAAATTCTATTTGGCACTGTCTACCATAATGACCACTCTACTGGGTTTAGTACTTCCCTTCTCTATCTTGATCATTTTTGACCGAGTATTACCCAATCAAGCAAAAGACACACTGTTTCTACTTTTTACGATCATACTGCTGGCAATAGTGCTGGACTATCAACTTAAGAAACAAGAAGAGCACATTATAAACAGTATAATGAAGCGCTTTGAAACTAACCTGACGACCAAGGTTTTCAACTCGATATGCTTAGCCAAAGTTTCTAAATTTCAGAAACTTGAGCCCGGAGAGTATTTAGAACGTATCGCCACCATAGATGAAATGAAGTCTTTCTTTGGTGGAGAAACCGTCAAGTCCCTGATTAATTTATGTATCAGTTTAGTCACCATATTAATCATAGGTTTCATTAACTTAGGTGCTGGCGCAACGCTACTAGTTGCATCTTTTATATTAGCCGTTAGTGCCAACCATATTGCCAACAGGAAAATTTCTGAGCTCGAGATCAAATCAGATGTAGAAGGTGTCACTCAATCTAAGATAATTGAGATCGTCTCCATGCCACTGGACAATAAATCTAGAACCATGGAGCACAGGCTAGAATCAATCATGACTGCGATGATAGAGGAGCGAGAGGACAAAAGTATTGACTACGAGAAACTAGAATCTGAGTTCAATTTAATACTTTCCCTTATCCAACAGTTATCCATCACAACAGTAGTCGTCTTATTGGCAACCGCGGTAATCAATCTGGAAGCTAGTCAGGGCATTATGGCCGCAGTAATCATGCTTACAAACCGCTACTTCGCACCCTACCAGCAAGTGATGCGTACCCTAAGTCGCTGGAAACTAAATAGCAGCCAAGTGGAACGTATAGCGGAGGTGATGTCGCTACACAGTAATCCAGGCAACAACACTGATCCTATACGTATCGAAAACATTTCCGTGAAAACCAGTCTCCATAAGCGCATCGAATTTAACCGTGGCAACATCTATCTCATGAAAGGAAAAAGTGCCAGTGGAAAAACGCACCTGACATCTTGTATGACGCAAGATCGCTTAGACGAAACGTTAACTGTCAAATGCAACGGTCAACCTTTGACTGACTACGATTACATGTCTTGGCGAGAAAATGTATCGCATATCAACCGACACAGTCGCTTCATAGAAGGCACTATCATCGAGAACATCACGTGCTTTCGTTCATCGAAGAATAATGAAGCATTTTCTGTATGCGAGTCTTTAGGTATCAAATCTGAAGTTGATTCTCTGAGCAGCGGTTTCTATACCCTGTTTAGCGGTAATAAACAGGTACCATTCTCTAGACAAACCTACTACGCCCTATTAGTCGTTCGCGCCATTGTAAGTAACAAAGAGCTTATTGTTCTTGATGATGTCGACAACGTTTTCTCTGAAGCTTTCATTGCGAACCTAGTCACCACCTTAGTGACTAAGTCGAGTAACAATATCATCATAATCATCAGCAATAATCTGTCGAAAAAGCAGAGCCGAAATCTAAAGCAAATCAATATGTCTAAGGAAATCATAGAATGAGTATTTTGGTTGATTTCAAAAACGTCACTCAAAGGCTGTTAGACTTTGACTCTGAGATACTACAACACCGATATCAACAAGCACCTTTACTACGAGGGATAGCCTACACGCTGATCGCTTATGAATGGGAAGGTTCACCCGATATACTTTCAGATACTTATATGCCAGATTCGCAGAATCAAACAGCGTATCAGCAAACCCTTGAACGCTTAGGGTATCAGTGCGAAAAACATGAAATTAACATAGAGCAACTGGGACCTTACGAAGTCAATTTACCTGCGTATATTGAGGCAGGCGAGTTAAGTGCCATATTGCTTAGTGTCAATGGGACAGTGGCTAACATCTACGATTTCAACAATCACAACACCTTTTCACTCGATCTAGCTGGCAAACAGGTTACCTTAGTTAGTATCTCTGAATATTCTCGCCTCTTTCGAGAACCTGCACCTGAATCACAAGATAAGAGCAACTGGCTTAAATACACATTTTACCGCTACAACAGTGAGCTAAAAAGCCTCGTTTTTCTGAGTTTTATGATCAGCTTATTTGGTGCACTGCAACCCTTTTTCATCATGAGTGTATACAATTTCGCACTTTCTTCTAGCTCCGAAACCACCCTCTATTGGCTAACGCTGTTTGCTGTCTTGGTAGGTATCATGGAATATCTGTTCAAGAAGATGCGCGTCAACATACTCGCTACATCAGGCAAAGACCTAGCAGTGCACATTTCAAGAAATGTCATCGGCAAGCTTTTATGGTTACCCTATTCCATGACATCCAGAGCTGGTGTTTCATCCCAGCTCGCACGATTAAAAGATATCGATCAGTTTCGTAAACTGGTTACTGCAGAATCGACACTGAGCTACTTTGATATGCCTTTTGTTATAGTTTTCATTCTGGCCATCGCGATCATGTCTGGAACTGCGGCGCTTACCGTACTCGCAGGGCTAGTCTTGATGTTTATTTTCTGCATCTATTCGAGATATATCTATACACAAGCAACCTCAAAAAGTACAAGAGCGAATGCCATGGTGTCCTATCAATGGAATGAAATACTCCGAAGTATTCACACCATTCAAGGCTTGCCTCTACTTAGAGTTATGCAAACCCGTTTTTCTGCATCACATAAGCAAAAAAGTAATGACTCTGAGTCTGTATCTAAAGTGAATAGCCGCGTACAGGCTCTAGGTGGCGGATTGATTCAGGCTATAGGAACAGCCAGTATTGTAACTGCAGTAATTGGCGTAATGGATGGAACCTCAGATGCAGGTGCAATGCTAGCAACCGTTATCTTAGTATGGAAGGCACTAGGTCCTATCATGGGCATCTACAATTCCATAACTAAGTTTCAATCTCTCAAAGCTGCGGGGGCTCAAATTAATAACCTCATGAGCCTTGAAGACGACAGAACGAACCTTGAACATAGTCCTCCGATTAGGAAGTTTAACGGTGACTTGATAGGAAGTGGCCTGACCCACCGGCATCCTAGTGCGACCGACGGTCTAACAAATTTAGGCTTTAAAATCAGCCCAGGAGACAAAGTATCTATAGTTGGGCCATCTGGTTCAGGTAAAACAACGTTACTCAATATTCTTGCCGGACTTGATGAACGTTACCAAGGTGCCGTTTATTTAGATGGCTATAACATCAAGCAGTTTAACAACTATCGTTACCGTAAAGGGATCAACTACATTCCTTTTGAATTGAATTTTTATAAAGGCTCACTTCGTTCAAACTTTGTCTTACATAACGGTATACTGCCCGAACGTTTAATGCTGAAATATATACGGTTTTTCGAATTAGAAGAATGGTTCCCAGATGGGCTAGACACCGACCTGACAACTGAATTTACTCAGAACCTACCCAATGGCATTTCTCAGAGATTACGCCTTGCTTTAGGTTTATGTGGCAACAGCAGCAATCTCATCATTATCGATGAACCTCTGTGTGGTGGCGCACATGAAAATGCAAGCTATTTGAACCAATTGTTTACGGAAGAAATCAAAGATGCAACGGTTATTTATACAACAAATGAGCCTAGTTTAGTGGTGTCTTCGAACCTTTGTTTGATGCTAGAAGCTGACGGTTCACAAAAGTACTTTGGATTTCCTGATAAAGTTATCGCATCACTATAAATTGGAGCACACAGAGTTCAAAAAGATACATTAGCAACAGGTAAATTACACTGGAAAGCGGTCTAGGTTGGTCTATAGTTAAATCGGAATATAGACGAGTGTATTTATGATAAAGCCAATTTCAATCCAAACATATCTAA
Source organism: Vibrio comitans (assembly GCA_024346835.1). Lineage (GTDB taxonomy): Bacteria > Pseudomonadota > Gammaproteobacteria > Enterobacterales > Vibrionaceae > Vibrio > Vibrio comitans. The sequence continues at coordinate 1,051,454 of AP024867.1, read as the reverse complement.
AAAGCTACCAGCAAGGAAACTCAGTAAATTCAGAAGAAGAAAGAGAAATCGCAGAAGTGATCTACATATGGTACACAGAGGGATTCAGTATCCTACAAAATTTGAAGAGTATAGAGATATCAAATAAGGAAAAGTATTTAGAAGTACAAGAAAACTTAGTCAAAAAATATGATTTTACTATTCTCTCTCTTCTTGCCAATAAAGTGTATCAAAACGCCTTCAAAAATATATTGAGTATGCTTATTGAAGATGAAGTGAAATCACACCTCAGTAAATTACTGTTACTCTCTTACTCATCGAAAAATCAATTGCAGTAGAAATAACTGTTACTTATTTTCTTGAATTAGCGTTTACATCTCCTACTCTGCTTCCATTGATATAAAGACATATAAAGGAAGCTTATGATCAATGTTAACCAACTGTCCGAGGTATTTGACGGTGATAGTGATGTAGTGGGAATGATACTGTCACTTTATCTGGATGAAAACACCAATATTAGTGGTAAGTTTATTGAACTTCACCAGCAGAACAACCTTGATGAACTCTTCAAACTCGCACATACCCTCTCAGGTACTCTCAGCAACATCTGTGAAGAAGAAACCTCATCTCTTCTAAAAACTGTGGAGTTAGACGCCAGTGGTGGAACACTATCAAATAAGGCTGTGATAGAGCAAATCAGCGTAAATTTAACCAAGATAGAATTACAAATAAAAGAATACCTATCCTAACTAAGGATTCCTATATCGATTGTAAAGTTAAATTGAAAAATCATATAGACAATAATGAAAGGCTAAGCGCCTAGTGAACTTGGCTTTTCAATGGAACTTTGACTTCTGCTTCACACCTTATTAAAAGATATTCAATATACTTACGTTCAAATGAATCTTCAGGCCACTTAGATATTAACATCCTTGTAGCAACACCATAATACTCATCTTTAAGAAGTTTCTTTAAAGTAGAATTATTCTTTTTCAAATTACTAAAAGCCACTTGATAGCCAATATTATTATTACAATCAAGTACCGGTAGTAATCCAAATAAGCGCCAGTCACATAACACTTCTTGCATGACTATTTTCTCTTCAGTGAGAGACGAGTTAACTTTGATAAGTTCTTGATATGTGGGATCAGTTATTTCTTCACGTCTGATCTGAAACGGCTTCTCTTTTGACATACTATACTCCTGTATTAAAGAGCATGTTAGTACGTCCTAATCTGACTTCAAATTTAATTGCTTACTTTTAAATAAAATGGCATACCCTTACTGTTCTCTACGAATACATCAAAAATAAGTGTCTTATAAACGATTTAAATTGAATAATAATTCAATCCCAACCGTCAAAACTAAGCTTGCTTTTGAGCTTTTGTAGGGCTTCTTTTTGCAACTGTCTGATTCTTTCCTTAGAAAGCTGATAGTCTTCACTCAAGTCCCCAAGGGTTTCTCTCTCTTGACCAAATAAGCCATATCTCCTAACGATTATGTCTCGGTGCTTTGGTGAAAGAGTTTCCACTAATTTTTCTAAGCTCTGAATGAGTAGGTTGGCTTCATGTAACCCTGGAGGGCTTTGGGAAAGTGGTTCAGGTATATCTTCAAGAGAATAAGGTCCACTCTGCTTCAATTGAGCGGTCGCCATACAATCTATATTTGTACCTGATGAAAACAAATCGCATACATCATCTATCGAAAGTTTCTCCTGACTCGCTACCTCTTTAAGTGTGGGAACACGTTGCAGTTCGTTAGATGCTCTAGTCGCAGCCTTAGAGAGTTTGCTTATCTCTTTTTGTACATGAATAGGAAGACGAACTGTACGGCTATGATTCATTAAATAAGATTCTATGCTCTCTCTAATCCACCACACAGCATAAGTCGAAAATCGGTATCCAAGTTCAGGATCGAAACGGTCTATGGCTTTCATCAAACCGATGTTACCTTCATCAATTAGGTCAAGCAGATTGTTGGACGCACTCCCCTTATTTACATATTTACGAGCAATCTTCACTACAAGTCTGAGGTTAGATTCAACCAGAACCTGCCTAGCTTCAAAATCACCGGCTCTAGCCCGTCTCGAATAGTGTGTTTCTTCATCAGGAGCTAAAAGCTCAATACCGGTAATGTCCTGTACGTATTTCGCGTAGGGATCCCTTGCCGTTGCTTCGATATTGACCTCTATACTACTAGTTCCTTCAACATCAGCTTTATCAGACATTGATTTCTCCATAACCGTTTGACGATATTGCTGTTTTGCGTTCAATCTTTTGTTGAACGTCTTTGTATATCTCTAACATTAGCGCTGATTAAACCCTATAGCAATCCTTATAAAACTATATTCATATAATTTGCATAGATAGCTATTCCTTTAGTTAATATCTATATGCGATTTAGATCTAACATGAAGGTCGCAATAAAGCCCAACAACTAACAAGGCTGTTCAATGTGTTCATGCTTGAGTAGCAAGTCCTGATTATTGATCAGGTCATTTATCTCTTTTACAGCCATAATCGACTGGAAAGAAACTGGCTTGGAAAAAAGATAGCCTTGAACATAGTCAACGCCAAAATCTTGCAATATCTCCAATTCCTCTTGGCATTCAACACCTTCTGCTACCACAACGATACCTAGTTCGTGTGACAACTCAACCAGCATCTTAACAGCGAAGTATTTTTGTCGAGACAGGTGAATATCTTGAATATAATTGCGGTCCACCTTTAGAACATCAAACTGAAAATCGCTAAAGTAACTAAACGACGAACTGCCTGTTCCAAAATCATCGACAAGTATCTGTACACCTTTACTTCGTATAGAGTTGATCAAGTTTGAGTTATTGAGTGAGTTTCCAAAATAGCTACTTTCTGTTATCTCGATACCGATCTGATTCGGCTTATTCTTGTTCTCGACTATAAGATTAAAAAGATCACTCAAGTACTGAAGCCCATGGTCACTATCCAACAAAGAGCAGTTAACCGATAAGCACACTTCGTCCTCACATTTGGTAAGAATCTCTTTAAAGTATGACATTGCTTTTTCACACACCAACCTATCGAGCGTATGTACAACCCCTAGGGCCTCAGCAGCAAATATCATCTCTTGTACACTAAATTCGCTTTCGACCTGGTGGAATCTACATAAGCCTTCAAATTTTACAATTCTGCCGGTATTCAACGAAACAATCGGTTGGAAATGGACATCAATCTGCCTTGTACGTACCAAGTTAACAACCAGAGCTTCTAAGCGGCGTTTTCTAACTGACTCTTTATAAATCTCATGGTCATAAAAATTAAATTGTGAAGCACTGATATCATGGCTTTGAAGCGCTAGCAAAGAGTTAGTGATAGCTTCATCAACGCTAGTTGAGTCGATACCACAAAGGTCAACACCAACTTTGCCATTTAAAACCTGCTGATAAACTTTTTCGTTCACTTTATCTCTCAGTCTTCGCTTGAAGCGTCGAATCATCCTAGATAAACCGCCAATGGCAAGCAACTCATCCACTTCCACTTCTAGGACAATCACGAACACCCCATCACCAAAGTATCCAAAATCGTTATTCGTGCCTAAACTTTTTAAGCCCAGCGCCAAATTTACTTCATCTTTTTCTCGGCTCGACTTGCAAAAATCGGGCAACAATGAGATGCATAAATAACAAGAATCCTGAATTACTTTCTCGTTGATTTCCGAGCGAAACCTAGTTTCAGTAGGAAGGTGAATGTCTTTAAGGGAGTACTTCTTTTCTGCTATTGAAGAGACTTTGTTATTACCTTCAAGAACAGTGAAGTTAAAGATATAGAAAATGTCTTTATCTTTTGAAATAAACTTAATTACTTCCATATCAAACAATACATGTTCACCAATATCATTCTTCAATACAATTAGCTTGCTGTATCTTGACTTATTAATTAGGATTTTTTGAATGCTATTTTCTACTTTAAGATCTTTTAGAGATAAATTAGATCTAAATATATTATTACCAAAACAACGATCATCACTTAACCCTAATATATTTTTAAACAAGTCGTTTACCATTAGAACATTAAAACTTTGATCAGTAATCACCACACCTTTTTTATAATCACCAGTTAAAGTTTCAAAACACCCCTTTGATTCAAAATATATTGGAATGTGAGAAACCAACTTGATCTGACCTTTAAGCACTGAGTTAGATAGTCTGATAACTGAAATAGAATAAGTGTTTCTATATCCAGAAAGGCTTTCAAGCTCAACATGAAGCTTTTTGCTTTCTCTTTCTTTTAGCTGTTCAAAAGAATGTATTAATTCTATGAATTCCTTTTTAATTGGTTTAGAAGCCTGAAGTTCTATAAGTTTAGTTATCGACTCAAAATTCTCTGAACGAGATATATGCGTAGCATCAACGTAGTCAAACAAACCTGAATCATAGTTATATTCAAATTTCTCGATAACTCTTCCAATATTATTCATAGACCACACCCTACTACTCCATTTTAAGTAAGATAGGATATAAAAAAGGAAAATCAAATTTATTTTTGTAATTATTTAAATTGATATTGAAGGTTTTTTGTTTTTCATGAATACTATTAGTAACCACCATGATAAAAATATACTATGCAGACATCAAATGCTACCTCTCTAGAGAGAGATTTCTATGAATTGTTAAAAAGTGACACTAAGTACTTGGAACTAATTCAGGATATAACCATAACGGGTTTTTCGTATCTCGAACTAACACCAAATGGAAAAGCATGGTTCAGTAAAAACCTCATCAAAGGCTTAGGTTATAGCGAAAATGACGCTGCACATTCTCATCAGTGGTTCAAAAAGATTGTTCACCAAGATGACTGGACACTTATTAATAAAAGTGGACGAGATTTACCCAACAATCATTCTGAACCCTATGAAACCACTGTAAGGTGCATTTGTTCAGATGGGACGACTAGACACTTAAAGACGGTTAACTTTTACATCGTTGATGACGTAAAAGGGTCATTACGTTTATTGACAATGTATAGCGATACAACTGACCTCATACAGCCAACCAAAAGCTCGAATCTTTTAGCGACTGAAGAAAGCTATAGTGTATTGTTCAACCGTTCTCGAGTTGGTCTGGGCTTTTTATATAAGGATGAGACATGGGGCGAGATTAATCCGGCATTATATGGAATATTAGAACGAACATCTGAAGAAATGATTAATAACCCATTTGACTGTTTTTTCTCAAGCTTAGATAAAAGCCAATCTTATGGCATATTTTCCACATTGAATGAAGGTAAATATAAATCTATTATCTTTGACAAAAAAATACTTACAACATCCGGAATATACAAATGGCTAAGAATCACCGTATATAAAATAGAGAATAATTATAAATATAAATTCATGGTTAGCTTAGAAGATATTACTGAACATATTTATTTAGAAAATAACTTAAGAAGTAAAGAAAAATACTATAGGCAATACTTTGATTTAGGATTGGTTGGCATGGGATTTTGCGACTCCTCTTTATCTATAAAAGAATCGAACCCTGAGCTATGCTCTATTTTTGACTTAAACCATGAATTTATAGACAGAGAAAACTGGCTAGCGTTTTTTTCAGAAGAAGATCAAGAACGAGTTAAACTCGGATTTAGAAACCTCAGTGAAGGGAAGTTGAAGAAATATACAGATAATTTTGAGATTACCTCATGGAAAAGAACTTCGAAAACTGTATCTATATCTGTAACACCTAATATTACACTTGAGCATCAAGAGAAGCATTTCATAATATTTATTCAAGATATAACTCAAGAAACAAAAAATATAAAGGAGAAAGAACAAGCTTTAATTAAACTTCATAAGGCTGAAAGTATCGCTAAGGTAGGCAACTGGAGCTATAAATTATCAGACCAAAAAATTGAGTTCTCTCAAGAAATGTGGCGAGTGTTTGGTCGAAAAAAACACAATGACCTCAAATACAAAGAATTTATATCTTGGGTTCGTCCTGACTATCAAGACTTTCATAATCAAATGATACGACAAATATTGACTATGAAAGTTGGCACAAAATTCCCTCAGTTTACTTATCCGATTGTGACTGAACATGGAAAAGATAAGTGGGTGCAAGTATCACTAGAAGCCAACTTTGATAACGAATCAAACCCTAGCGAACTGTTTGGCGTTGTTATGGATATTACAGATAATTACAAGCGAACTGTAGCAATACAAAATTTAAACGAAGAACTTACTCGCTCAAACAGTGAACTAGAACGTTTTGCCTACGTTGCTTCTCATGACCTAAAAGCTCCTCTCAGAGCAATCAAAAATCTATCCTCTTGGATAGGTGAAGATATAGCAGAAATGGCCAATGAAACCACAAAGAATCATTTAACTTTATTAGGAAGTAGAATTGATCGAATGGAAGCCATGCTAGAGGGATTATTGCAATATGCTAGAGTCGGTACACGCTCATGTGATCCTACAACCCTGTGCCTAGAAAAAGCACTCGATGACATTTGGTCACTCCTAGGTGGGGAAGGTGATATTGAGTTTAAAAAGACGCTAGATATCAAAAAATTATCGATTCCCGACACACCATTCCTGTTAGTTCTTCACAACTTGATTAGCAATAGCATAAAACACGGTGACACCGGTCTCTCCAAAATTGAGGTCCATGCGTATCATGACAAAAGAACTGATCATTATTGGTTCTCCGTAAAAGACGATGGACCAGGTATTCATCCTAGATTTCACTCTAAAGTTTTTGAGCTTTTTCAAAGCCTTAAACCAAAAGATGAATTAGAGGCTAATGGTCTCGGTCTCTCTATGGTTCAAAGAGTTATTCAACAATATAAAGGAGAGATAGAGCTGCATTCCAACCCTCACATTTCACGAGGAACAAACATTCGTTTTAGTTGGCCAGTTGGTTCTACATTAACCTAGAAGGTAATTAACATGTCCATATCACCCAGCAAAATTAAGATCCTTCTCGTGGATGATGATTATGTTGATAGTGAGTGCGTTAAGCGTTCTTTGAAAAAGCTCGAGGTCTCAAATCAGCTATACATCGCGAGAGATGGCTTAGAAGCGCTTGAAATGATCTATTCCAATCAACAAGATCTGATCTTCAAGGGCCCTACCCTTATGCTACTTGACATAAATATGCCTCGTATGACCGGATTAGAATTATTGGAAGAGCTTGAAAAACGTAATGATCTCGATAACTTTACAGTGTTTATGCTCACATCCTCTTCTTTAGAGGAAGATATTGAGCAAGCCTATCGTTACAACATCGTCGCATATATTATGAAAAAGAATGCAGGAAATTCATTTATTGACGCCATTGAGTTAGTTAAAAACTATATAAAAACTGTAGAGTTTAAGTCAAAGGAAAGTGTGCAATTATGAAAGTATTAGTTATTGATGACGATGTCGTAGATCAAGAAGCAATCTATAGAGCACTACGTATTTACCCTGACATGAAAATTGAATACGCAGAAAACAGTGTAGAAGCCCTTATTGCAATAGAGTGCCATGATTTTGATTGCATTCTTCTCGATTATCTACTTCCTGAATGCAATGGAATTGAGCTATTAAATCAAGTCAATCAGATATCTGAGTCTCCTCTTCCCCCAGTGATTATGCTCACAGGACAAGGAAACGAAAAAGTAGCAGTGGAAGCTATGAAATTTGGAGTTTACGATTACATCACTAAGAATGACTTTACTCCTGAATCCATTTATACGCTTATCTCCGATGCTATCAAACACCGAATAGATCGTGATAAAGCAAAACAGTTGCAGACAGACATAGAGTTAGCTTCGTTAAGAGATCCGAAAACGAGTTTAGGGAACCAGTATCTATTCCATAACGATTTTGATCTAGCAGTAAACAAATACAAAGCTAACAGTCATGCATTTACAGTAATTCTTATCCGATTAATCAACTTTGACCAAATATTGGTTCAGCATGGCGAAAAAACATTTGAGCAAGCTTTGAAGATTTTTGCAAATAGGCTCAGGGCTTATCGGAGTACAGATCATTATTATCGTCATTACAATGGCGATTTTTACGGAATACTCCCTAATATTGGAGATACTCAAAAGGCACTAGATTTTACACAAAAAATGTATGCTGCGTTAATGGCAAATATTAAAGTTGCTGATTGTGAGATAAGCTTTAGTTTTGCTATAGCTTATGCTATCTATCCATTTGACGGCATTACAAGAGAGGACATAACTCATACCCTAATAGAGTCTATTCAACATTCTCAGGTTTATCATTAAGAATCTCGCTGTTGCAATCTCATTCTATCAATGTCTGCAGCGAGTAAACTAAATACTAGAAGCTCGTAGTATTTTTCACGATATCTTTTTAATCACTCTAAATGAGCTATCAGTATGCTGTAAATGCTCCAAAATCTTAGCCTTGTTAATGGGTTTGAAAATAATTTTCTCTACCCCACTACTTCTAAATTGTTCAACCGCGACCTTTGAACTATCCGCGGTACACGCAATGATATTGCTTTCTTTATCAACAGTATCCTTAATGACTCTACTTGCTTCTATACCATTCATAACGGGCATGTGATTATCCATTAAAATGGCGTAATAGCGTTTTTCACGAGCCATTTCTACAGCCTCTGCTCCATTTTTTGCAATATCAATCTCACTAAACCCAATGGATCTCAGCATTTTAGTTAAAACTATAGAGTTTACCCGATTATCTTCCGCTACCAATATTCTCTGGCTAGCTTCTACTGGGTAAGAATTAAAGCTACTAATATCCAACTCTAAAGGTACACACAAAGATATTCTAGATGACCCAGAGCTATCTAGATCATGGACCAAGTGTCCATCTAACTTATTAATCACATCATTTACACGTTGATATACAAAAGATCGTCCCATTGAGAGGTTTGAAACATCTAAATTACCATCACTAACTCGATCATGTAAAATATGGTAAATTTCCCCCTCATCTAATACATGAACAGAAAGGTTAATTATTCCAGTCTCATTCTTCAGTGTATCACTAACACTTATTCTAACCTCGCAATTACTTAGCTTATTTATAACACTCGATATATAAAAAGAGAAAATACTTTTAATCAGTAAACCATCTCCAAAGTAGATCGTATTATTTGACAGTTTGTTAGTGAAATCTAGGTTTAGATTCTTTTCTTTAGCGGACTGAACACATACTTTTCTAAGGTCTTCAACTATATTACTTAAACTAAATGATGAATTGTAGACTTTGAAATTATTCAGATCTATATTCTCTAAAGTTTCGATACTCAAGATAGTGTTATCTATATAGTTGCTACAAACTTTAATCTCGGAAAATATTTCATTAGTTTCTTTATCCTTTCCTTTTTCGGTAAGCTTCGCACTCACATTATTTAATCTTTGCAACGGTGCTTTGAGTTCGTCAATTAATAGAGTCAGAAAGTGAGATTTGTTATCCGTTTCCTCTCGAGCCACCTCAGCAGATTTAGTCAGCCTAAGTTCTAATAGTTTTCGTGAAGTAATATCTTTCTCAACCACTATAAATCGGTCAATTTCACCACTCTGGAATATAGGTAATAAAGATATTTCTAACCAATATGCGCATCCATCTTTGTGATAGTTTAGTACGTCAACCTCTATTGATTCGGCATTCGTTATTGCCTTGTTGATTCTCTCAACACTATCAGAATCCGCCAATTTTCGTTGTAGAGTATTAATTAATTTTTCGCCTACGGATTTATCAAAAGAGATACCGTTAATGTCTGTAAATGCCTTGTTAATCCAGGTAATCGAACCATGTCGATCGGTTATCACTATCGCATCATTATTGTGTTCTATGATTTCAACTAACTGAGACTGAAAGTTCGATACCTTTAACTCTTCTTCATACTTTGAGACCTGTTTACTTTTACTTAATGCTAGTAATACCATAAAGGTAAAAATCCAAATCGTCCCAAGCAACGTCACCAAACTAAACACTACTAACCAAAATTCATCACTACCTAGAGACGACCAGAACGCAATAACAGTCAGCAAAGAACATGCCGATGCTAGATGCAACGTTAATCGTGCATTTTTAAACGTAAAAGACACTAAGATAACAAGGAGGTAGTAATTTTTGGCTGCTATTGCTAGAGAAGAGCTTAAATCGATCAAAAAGATACTAAAAGTGATGAAACTTAAAAACACATACTGTAGTTTTATTGAACGATTCAGTCGCTCCAAAATTTCTTTCACTATGCCACTTCCTCGTTTTTATTTGGCTTATCTAGCAACTTTAACTGTATTAGACTGACTCGCTTTTTGGACTTAAGTCATGTGAATGTTCTGACTCTGTATTGTAAATGTCTCCATTTACACGCTTCGCTACTACAGATTCAATATGAAGAGCATATCAACAACAGCGACACTCATGAGCAGTATAGGATGAGATTTCAGTGGTTCAAATGATTCTATACGAACAAGTCAGTTGTTGTGAATCAAACTTCTAACTACCTGAAAATCCATCTCTTACTCACCCTGCTTAAAGTGCATACATTAGATATGCCTACAACAAAACGTTTTCATACCTTTTCAAGCAAATTGATATGACAGATATCACTACTTGCTTTGTGTACCAATTGTTCTGCACTAGAAGCATCCAAAGGAAACAAAGCTATACCAATGGAGGAAGTTAAACTAAGATTGCTATTATTGTAACATGTAAGCTCTACCAGTGATTTTTTCATTCTGTTCACAATGGAGATTACATTGCTTCTATCTTTCGTATTCGAAGCGATAATTAAGAACTTATTATCTCCATATAATCCAATTGCGTCTGTACTTCTAATTGAACACTTAAGGCTCTCCGCAACCAGTTTTGAAGCATATTCTTCATTAACTTTACCAAAGCAACCATTAACAACGTTATACTCATCCAAATCAATTAATATAATTGAAAACTTGTAGTTGAAGTGTTCAGCATTCATTACCTCATCTCGCAGTCTGTCCATAATTTCAATTTTATTCATTACTTTCGATAGCTCACCATTACTTTGATCATGATCAGGCAAATGGATTAGATTACGCTTACTGGTTTTTACATATTCACTTCTATTATCATTATATGCTCGGCCATCGTAAACCTTTCTTTTGCTACTAAATGATAACTTGCTATTTAAGATAGTTAAGTTAAGGAAAAACAAAGTTGTCATTATTATAATGCTAATAAACATCTGTTTATAGGTTGTGATTAAACTATACATAATATTAAGTTTAAAATTCACACCTAAATATGGAACATTAGATGAAACACTATCACTAAGAATATTTGACGATATTTGATTTTGAGTCTCACTTTGCCATAAATCGTTGTTTATATAATAGTTTATCTCTAGCAACCCTTCCCGTAGAAAAATAAAAGGCTCGATACTATCTATTAATTGGTTGCCTAAAATAAATGACACATCTCCTATATAATCACCGTCAAATGTTACTGATTTATTAATGTAAACTTCTTCAGCATCGCCATATCTTGTAAGGCCTATATTTTCATCTCGGTTAAATTCTACGTTTTCTTTTTCCCACGAGACTCCATTATAGGTATATGAATCATATCTACTATGACTACCTGCCATTGATAGACGAATAGATTTTATAGCACCATTTTCAAGGCTAGTAGAAAATCCAATATACTTATCTAGTAAGGATGTCAGTTTTTTATCTTCAAGAAAAATTCTTTTATCTGATGCATTTTTCTCAGTTGAATTCCATTCGTTCATCATCGACAAAATAACCGGCTCGTTAACTAGCGACCCCATATACATATCCAAAGTATAAAATAAGTTATCAGTCTTACGGATAAATGTTGAGGAGACCAACTCCGTGTGTTCATCTACAGCTCTATCAATAGCTACTTTTTCGTAAGAACACAACGCGATGGTAGCGAATAAATACAAGCCAGCTAGAATAAAACGCGGATAATTTGGATATGGTAGTTTCATACAACTTCCTTTAACACCATGAAATTCATAGAATTTATACTTATAAGTAGCAACCACTCACTGAAGTCAGCTTTAAGATCACGACCAATAGAAATAAGTTAGGAAGAAATAAGGAAAATCCAAATATTTTTGACCATGGGAAACCCTACTCTAATTTGGCAATCTGTTACCACATTATTGGGTCATCGATGAACTCAACTCTAAATACATGTTAGGTCGATTGAGATTAGATATAAGCAAATAGTAAACAGTGACTCTACACACATTTGTTCACCCAAGAAGTAAGACAACCTGAAAAGCATAAATGCTGAGTTCTCGCAGTAGATTATACCGCTCGTTCACACTATCTATACTTGCATTATCTCTCACTTCAATTTAAAGTTGCATTTAAATTGCAACTTAAGGTTTTGGCCATGCTAAACATCACTGATAAAGCGAAAGAAGAAGCTATTACACCCTTGCTTCGTCTTGGCTTTCGTCCCTTTTTCTTACTAGGCGCCCTGTACGCCTTTATTGCCGTCCCAGTGTGGATATACGCATTTCAAAACGGGCAACCTGAAGCGTTAGGTGCGCCCGCACTTTGGTGGCATGCCCATGAGATGTTGTTCGGTTTTGCTATGGCTATCGTTGCAGGATTCGTTCTGACTGCTGTTCAAAACTGGACTGGGATCAACGGTACTAAGAGTGGGCGACTCGGCATCATAGTCGCGCTTTGGCTAGCACCGCGCATTCTATTTTGGACACCAGCGCCCTTTTGGCTCATCTCTGTTGTGGAAAGCCTTTTCTTGTTAGCCGTTGCGTACGAAATAGGGATTCGAGTCTTTAAGTCTAAAGGTTGGAGAAACTTATTCTTTGTGCCTTTGTTCGCTCTAGCCATCTTCGCCAACTTTGCGAGTTACGCCACTATTACAGGTGTTGCACCCTTTACTTCAAGTGCGGTATGGCAAGCAATGCTTTGGTGGTTCATGCTGCTGTTGTCGGTGATGGGCGGACGAGTGATTCCTTTCTTTACCTCTCGTAAGTTCAACTTTGATAAGCCTCAACCCCTACTCTGGTTAGAGGTTGCAGGTAATCTTCCCTTGCTTCTACTGTTCATCTTGAGCTTCTTCCCGCTGACTTTAAGCCAATTGGAAACACCTTTGTTTATCTGGGCGGGCGTATTTCAATTAATGAAGGTATTGAGATGGAAACCTTGGAAGACCGTCAGCGAACCTCTAGTCTGGGCCTTGCACGCCTCTTATGCCTGTATTCCTGCTTACTTATTGCTAAAAGGGCTGACGACTAATGCATGGCTTGCACATACCTCTTTGCACTTGTTTGCCATTGGTGCTCTTTCAGGTCTTATTCTAGCCATGATAACTCGCGTTACTATGGGGCATACAGGCCGCAATATCTATGAAGGACCGAACATGGGCATCGCATTTGCTGCATTGATACTGTCTGCCTTAGTCAGAAGTGTTGGCGTCGGTCTATACCCTGAGTACACAATGCAACTGCTCGACGTGGCGACTGTGTTATGGATGATTAGCTTTGGCATGTATTTATTTAAGTTTGCCAAGATGCTCATCACACCACGCGCAGATGGTCACCCAGGTTAGATTACTTTCCCCGAGCTTTCATTTTTAAAAGCTTATTGCTTGAACACATTTAACGGGATTTTCAGATAGGAAATCCCGTTGTTGCCTTTATCAGGAAGCCGACCTCCCCGAATATTGATTTGTACAGCAGGCAAAATGAGAGCGGGCATTGCTAATGTTGAGTCTCGCTCTTTTCGCATCGCTATAAAATCAGATTCAGCACTCCCTTGATGCACATGAATATTGCTTCTTCTTTGTTCACCTACCGTTGTTTTATAAAAACACTCTCGACCATTTGGGCCATAGTCATGGCACATATACAGCTCTGTTTTCTCTGGCAGATCAAGAATTCTCTGGATTGACGCATAAAGTAATGCCGCATCTCCTCCCGGGAAATCACAACGCGCAGTTCCCATATCAGGCATAAAAATCGTATCGCCCACAAAAGCAACGGACTCATCAACCACATAAGTCACGCATGAGGGTGTGTGACCCGGTGTATGCATTGCCCTTATGCTCAACTCTCCCAAAGAGATGCTTTGATTATCCGCTAACAGAAGATCAAACTGACTGCCGTCGGCAACAAACTCACCCTCAAGGCCAAATATCCCTTTAAAAACAGATTGAACAACAGTAACCTCCGCCCCAGTCACTATTTTTGCGTCCAACAGCCCTCGAACATAACTCGCTGCACTTAAATGATCGGCGTGTACGTGTGTTTCCAGTATCCACTGTAACTTCAAATCTTGTTGCTGAATGTATTCAATGATGCCATCAGCAGACTCAGTTGATATCACCCCTGATGCTGCGTCGTAATCCAAAACAGGATCAATAATCGCACTTTGTTTCGTTGCATTATCGGTCACCAGGTGGCTGTATGTGTTTGAACCATCGTGAAAAAAGGTTTTGACTGTTATCCGTTCCATGGCAATCGCCTTTATATTAACTAATGCTAATAAAAGGTTAGAAGCTCTGGCCTTATTTCGCAACGACCTAATTAATAACGTTTAGATATATATTTAAGGACGAGTATATTGATGGGAAATAGCAGCAAGTGTCACACATTAAGGTGTGACACTTGTTAAAAGAAATGGTGTTATTAACTGCGTGCTAATTGGATAAAGTGTTGCTTAACAGGATCACTTTTCATGATCCGGCCGTGACCAAGACCTTTTGTCGCCACTAACGTCACCTTTTCCATCTCATCGGCTGCGCGCTTAGACACCTCAAAGCTCGTAAATCGGTCACCTTCATCATGAACAATAACTGTCGGGTGTTCTCGAAGCTTTAGTTTGCCATACGGATCAATCGTATGAATTGGGTAATGATACTCACTGCTCACCTCTTCAACGACTTCCTCAAAAAGCTTCATCGAATAACCAGAGCGCTTAACGCTACCAAACAGGTTTTCAAGGTATTCAAGTACTGGAGCTATCAACAGCAACGAGCAATCAGTCGCCTTGTGATGTTTACATTCAACGGTCGAGGCTGTGCCCATACTGTGAGCAATGATCCCGTCCACTTTACCAACACTGTCTAAGATTGCCTCTAAACCCTGAACAAAAGCAGGGATATGGCCATAGGCGCCTCCACTTGTGCCATGGGCAGGCTGATCATAAGCAACCGCTGTAAAGCCAGATTCAGCCATAAACTCCATGAGAGGGAAAAACTGGTTGGCGGTGCCAGACCATCCATGATTGAGCACCCAAAGTGGCCCTGATCCCAACGTATAAGTGGTTAAATCACCATGTGCAGATTTAACTACGCCCTTGACCATGCCCTTAGGCTCTGAGTTTTTAGGTTTGCTGCGAACCGGAGTAAGTAGCAGTTGCCTAGCAATCTTACGCGCATGCCTAGGTGCAACCTTATGGTGTACACGAGTACCCACATTCACCAAAGATCGGCGCAGATTGAATTTCTTAGAAGTGTTGAAGTAGATCTTATCGCTCATGTTCGTCCGTGAATCGCAACTATAGAGTGGTTACTCTAACATAGGCAGTCAAATGACTGGAAACTTGTTTTAAGCACTAATCTTTTCGTCTTAAATCACGTGCTAATATCAATGCTAAACCGAAAATTTGCAAAAACAGCGCAATGTTCTTATATCGGCTTATTTGCATATCGTTGTGTGATGTCATTTCTAACAAAGATATGTTGTTGAGGTAATACTTATCGATGAGATCACGTTGCTGGTTCTGCTCTTGCTCTAGCATTAGTGATAGCGTTTGTAGATTCTTTATGGATAGCTCTGGTACAGGTTTACCGGTCCAGACCTCTATCTGCTTGGCCAGCTCTGCATTTACAGTTTGATTACTGTCATCGTGACCCAGCACCACCAACAACGTTTCTTTTTTCCTTTCGAGGTTTTCAACTCGGTTCCAAGCCAGTTGTATTGAGCGTAAATTATTGTTTTGTCCCTCGTATAAAGCCGCATTTTTTCGTGCTAAGTCATCTAGAATTTGACTGGAAATTACTATCGCTAATACATTAAGGAGCAGTCCAAGGAAAACCAGTAACCATGCCGGAGGCCAACCCATCTTCATTTCTCTGCTCCTTAATAATATTCATCCCTTCATGACAACAGTGCCTGCACTACGTTCAATGCTGCAAGCAGTCCAATCACCCCGAACGTGCTCATCATGCCAAATACGCGACCTTTCATCTTTTGATTCAATACCGCAAAGCCGTGTGATAGACGCCCCACCACCAGCAACGCACCCAAGATATGAATAGACCACTCTGGTGCGCCATTTAACTCAGCAAGCATCAATAACAATAGTCCAATAGGAATGTATTCGGTGGCATTACTGTGAGCGCCACGTACTACCGCCAAATCATCGACTTGCCCGTCTGCGTGAGATACTCGGTGTTTACGTCGCTGTTTAATGACTTGAACAGACAGGTAACAGATCCAAACAGCTAAGATTCCTGCGTATAAAGAAGTGATCATAAAATTCCAATTTAAGATTAAAGATAATAGAAGAATAGAACGGATTGCTAGAACAAAAAAACCCAGCGAGTGCTGGGTTTAGTCATTGCGTTTCTATTGTAAGTTAAAAGCTATTTAACTTTTTTATAGAAAACGGTAGATAGCGGTGGCAGAACCATATGTATGGATTGATCTAGACCTTCGCTTTCAATGTTTTCAGTCTTCAGCATTGCTGGAACTTCTACATTGGCACCGTTGTACTTCGCATCATCAGTATTAAGCAACAGCTCGTATTCTGCTTCATTTGGGATACCCAAACGGAACTCATGATGAGGAACAGGCGTAAAGTTAGAAACAACCAACACTCGCTCACCATTTTCATCCATACGCTCATGAGCAAGAACGCTCGCTTCTGCTTCGTCTTGAAGACGCCACTCGAAACCACGAGGATCATAATCAAGATCGTGCAGTGCAGACTCTTGCTTGTACAGTTTATTCAAGTCACGAGTTAGGTTCAGTACGCCTTGATGACGCTCATAATCCAATAGGAACCATTGAAGTTGATTGTCGTGATCCCACTCGGCTGTTTGACCAAATTCCGCACCCATGAAGTTCAACTTCTTACCCGGTTGTGCGTACATGTAGCCCATGTAAGCACGAAGGTTAGCAGTTTTTTGCCACTCATCACCCGGCATTTTATCGTGAATCGCACCCTTACCGTACACAACTTCATCATGAGATAAAGACAATACGTAGTTTTCACTGTGTGCATACATCAACGGGAATGTGATGGTGTTATGGTGGTATTTACGGTGGATAGGATCTTGCTGAATGTAAGACAAGCTATCGTGCATCCAACCCATGTTCCACTTAAAGCCAAAGCCTAAACCGCCCAAGAATGTTGGTGCAGATACGCCAGGGAAAGCAGTAGATTCTTCTGCAATCGTCATTGCGTTCGGGAAGTGTTTGTACACTTCTTCGTTCATCCACTTCAGAGTCGCGATCGCATCGTAGTTCTCGTTACCACCGTCTTGGTTCGGGATCCATTGGTCGTGGCTACGTGAGTAATCCAAGTACAGCATTGAAGCAACTGCATCCACACGGATACCATCAATGTGGTAGTGCTCAAACCAGAACAATGCGTTAGATACCATAAAGCGACGAACATGCTCACGACCTAAGTCATAAATGAACGAGTTCCAATCTTGGTGCCAACCACGACGCGGGTCTGGATCGTGGTACAAAGGCGTACCATCAAAGTTCGCCAAACCATGATCATCTGACGGGAAGTGTGCTGGAACCCAGTCAAGTACAACGCCAAGACCGGCTTGGTGACACTGATCAACGAAAAACTTGAAATCATCAGGCGAGCCAAATCGGCTCGTTGGTGCAAATAGACCAATTGGCTGATAGCCCCAAGAACCGTAGAACGGATGCTCAGAAATAGGCATAAGCTCAACATGTGAGTAACCAAGATCCACAAGGTATGGGATCAGTTCTGCTGCTAGCTCACGGTAGTTTAAGAACTCACCTTCTGCATTGCGTTTCCAAGAACCTGCATGAAGTTCATAGAAAGTCAGTGCTTCTTTACGCTTTTCCGTAACCGGACGAGTTTGCCATGCACTGTCTTGCCATTGATATTTGTTCTGATCGTAAGTAACAGAAGCAAACGAAGGGTATTGCTCGTGTTGGAAGCCCCACGGGTCTTGCTTGTGTGGCAAGCTTTCGCCATGCGGTCCTTTCAATTCGTATTTATATTGAGAGCCTTCAGCTAACTCAGGGATGAATAAGCCCCAAATGCCGTAGTCAAGACGCTGCATCGGATGGCGACGGCCGTCCCACTCATTGAAGTTACCAATGATGCTTACTGCTTGTGCATGCGGTGCGTACACTAGGAAGCGAGTACCTGAAATCGTCTTACCATCGCGCTCTAGCGTAACGAACTGAGAGCCCATATGCTTGTACATCTCTTTTGGAGTGTGCAAGTTTTCAAACTCTTCGTATAACGAATGGTACTGGTACGGGTCGTCAATGATCTGCTCAACGTCACCCCAATGAACCGCTAGTTTGTAGTGAGTAAAGGTTAGGTCACGCTCTTCAGTAAGAACGAACGCATCCATTTCGTCACGTACTAGTTCGATACGCTTTTTACCAAGGATAACTTCTACGCGGCTTGCGCCCGGCATCCAAACAGTAAGGTAACGACCTTTTTCTCTAACAAATGGGCCTAATACTGAAAATGGGTCAGTAAGTGCTGCTTGACTCAACTTATGATAAGCAGTTTGAAATTTGTCCTGAGGCTTCTCCACGCCCAATCTCCTTCGATAATTAATTCTTATTTATAATTTTTATCAGTGAGAGCACCCTGCCCTCACCCTAGCCGTTTTATTTTTGTTAGCGATCTTGTTGCCGCTAAGCTAATTGTTCAGATTAACATACTTATTTGACGGTATGTTGAAAGTCGTAAAAGTGATGAAAAATCAACACTATTAAATTTTAGTGTCGAGATATCAGCGAAGATATGAAGTCACCGTCATTCTGGAAATTACAAAGTAATTATCCAGAATCTTGGAACGCACACTTATTGCAAAAACAAACGTCATCCTGACGAAAGTCAGGACCTTAGATAGTGCCAATTCCAAAATTTTGCACTAGCTAAGTTACTGGATAAACTTCGCTTTCCAGCATGACGAGTGCGTTATATCGCGCACTTATGTAACCATTGATGCAAACAACCGTCATCCTGAACTCGATTCGGGATCTTAGAGAGTGCCAAAACCTGAATTTCACGCTAACTAAGGTACTGGATAGCCATTGCATGGCTTCCAGCATGACGGTGCGACGTGCACCATATCAAAATCCGCTAACACCACATACAAAAATGCCCGCTGAAGCGCGGGCATTTCAGTTCGCTGTGAACTGTAACAAAATTACGAAAATGAAAGTTTGAGCCGTACCGAAGTTTTAGGCATCAAACAGTCAATTATCATTTTTTGGAAGCTTGATCACGAACTTCTGTTAAACGTTTTGCTATGTGGTTTACTTCTTCGCGACCAAACATATCTTCAAGGTTTACAGATAGTTTACGACGCCAGTTCGGATACTCATCGACCGTACCAGGGATGTTCACTGGTTTTTCCATTTCTAACCAATCTTCTAGCTGTACGCTTAGTAGAGCAGAAGAACCAGCTGCAACGTGAAGCTGTAGGCCTTCAGCAAGGTAGCGATCCATAGGAACCCACTCTGCATTTTCACCAATACCCGTCGACAAGAACTGTGGGTTATTTTCACGAATTGTGTTCAAAATACCCTGTTTGCACTCTAGACGATCATCAAATAGACCGGCAAGTTGCTCTTCATTTGGATACAAGCCTAGCTCTGCACCCAGTTTTAGATCATCACAGTGCCAGAAACCGCGTAGCGTTGGCATATCGTGAGTACATAGCGCTGACATAGATTGCTCTGCGTAATCCGCTGGCTTGATGAAGCTACCATCTTCGTTATTCTCGAAGAAGAAAATCTTGTAAGAGTGAACGCCTGCATCACGCAAGATATCAACGATTTCGTCAGGCACAGTACCTAAGTCTTCACCGATAACAGAACACTGGAAGCGATGAGATTCTAGTGCAAGAATGGCCAGCATATCTTCCACTGGGTAGTACATGTACGCACCCTTAGTCGCATTCTCACCCTTAGGAATCCACCAAAGGCGTAGAAGGCCTAATACGTGGTCAATACGTAACGCGCCACAGTGCTTCATGTTAGCGCGCAATAGCTTAACGAACGCATCGTAACCCGTTGCTTGTAACACTTGTGGGTTTAGCGGTGGCAAGCCCCAGTTTTGACCTAAAGGACCTAGAACATCTGGCGGAGCACCGATGCTTGCATCTAAAATCAAGTTGCCATCATCAGCCCATGTCTCAGAGCCAGAATCCGCTACACCTACTGCAAGGTCACGGTACAGACCAAGGGTCATACCCTTCTCTTCCGCTAGAGCTTGAGCCTCATTGATCTGTGTATCTGCAATCCACTGCAGGTACATGTACAGTTCAACAAGGTCTTTATGATCTTTAATAAACTTCTGAGAGCCCGCGCTATCAAAGCGGCGGTATTTCTCAGGGAATACAGGCCAGCCCCACATATGATCATCGACATCACGCAGTGTTTTGTGCATTGCATCGAACGCTGCTTGATGCAGTAAGCTCTCTCCGCCCTCTTCAACAAAACTCAAAAACGCTTGTGCACGCTCTGTGTTTTTGTCTAGGTGACGCGACTTAAACTCAGCGAATAGAAGAGGCAATACCGCCATCTTAAGATCAGACACTTCGCTGTAGTTTACGTGCTGAATCTCACGCGCTTTTTGTAAACGCTGTTGGAACTCAGCGCTGCCTACCTTCTGCTGCGCTTCCACACTTAGCGCAAATTCAGGAACTGAACTTACATCTATGTACATGATGTTCAGCCAGCGACGAGAAGATGGGCTATACGGGCTAGCGCCTTCTGGATTTGCTGGGAATAATGAGTGAATAGGGTTTAGACCCACAAAATCACCGCCACGAGCAGCAATATCACCCACTAGTTGCTTCAGATCGCCAAAGTCACCGATACCCCAGTTATGAGGAGTACGCAGGGTATAAAGCTGGATGCTTGGACCCCACAGCTTTTTGCCGTTTTCAATATCACTTTGTTTGAAGCACGCTTTTGGCGTAACGATCAGTGTCATCTCATAAGGCGCTTTACGACGCTTACGAGTCACGATCAGCTTGTGGTAACCCCACTTAATTTCAGCAGGCAATGCAAAGACCAGAGGACCACCTTCTTTACGCTCATCTCTTACGATCTGAGACTGCAAGTAACCTTCAAGAACCTCGCCTTGCTCTGTTTCTAAACGCCATGCAAACTCACTTTCACGAGCGCTCACGCCTAGGTTTAGTTCCACTTCTACTGGCTCGTCATCACGAACCACCAGCACTGGCGCTAATACTTCTTTCTTATGCTTTTTTTCTGCAGATTTAAGCAGTGCTTCATCGCTGCTCGTATCGTAACCTAGAGCTGCAAGTAAGCGTTCAATGGTTTCATCTTCAACGCTTGCTTGGTCTCCCCAAGCACTGACATAGCTATCGGCAATACGAGCCATTTCAGCGACTTTTTTTAGTGCGGATTGTTCTTTCATCGCTCTCTCCGAAGACGAAACACGCCTTCAAACAAAATAATATTGGTGTATGAATAAATGGTGCAGAAACAATTCATGCACCAATAAATTGGTTTAATTACCGTCATCCTGATGAAAATCAGGATCTTAGAAAGTACATTAGTAAGCCCTGTACTTCCTAAGGTCCTGGATATTTGCTATGCAAATTCCAGGATGACGACAGAGTGCAAGGGTGAGAATAATTCCCACCCTTGCTATTTGATTAACGCTTAACTGGTTCTAGTTTCCAGATATTGTTCACGTAGTCGCGAATTGAGCGGTCAGAGCTGAACTTGCCAACTAAAGCCGTGTTCAGAATCGCTTTCTTCGCCCAACCTGCTTGGTCTTTGTACTGCTCGCCCATGTCTTCGTGAGCTTTCACGTAAGAGGCAAAGTCAGCAAGACATAGGTACGGGTCGCCACCGTCTAGTAGGCTATCGAATGTTGCACGTAGCTTACCTGGTTCACCTGGAGTGAACTCTTCGCCTAGTAGAAGGTCCATAGACGCTTTTAATAGGTGATCAGCATTGTAGTAGTCGAATGGGTTGTAGCCGCGAGCACGAGTCTCGTTAACACCATCAACGTCTAGACCGAAGATGTAGATGTTCTCATCGCCTACTTCTTCACGGATTTCAACGTTCGCGCCGTCCATCGTACCGATAGTTAGTGCGCCGTTAAGAGCCATCTTCATGTTACCAGTACCTGATGCTTCTTTACCTGCTGTAGAGATTTGCTCAGATACGTCAGATGCAGGAATGATGATCTCTGCAAGGCTCACGCGGTAGTCCGGCATGAATACCACTTTCAGTTTGTTGCCGATGCGAGAGTCGTTGTTGATCTTCTCTGCGATCTTGTTGATTGCGTAGATGATCTCTTTCGCTAGGTGGTAACCCGGCGCCGCTTTTGCTGCGAAGAACACAACGCGTGGTACCATATCAAACTCAGGATCGTTCAGCAGACGATGGTACAGAGACAAGATGTGAAGCATGTTTAGGTGCTGACGCTTGTACTCGTGTAGACGCTTGATTTGCACGTCAAAGATAGCATTGGTATCAAGCTCGATATCCATGTTCTCTTTAACCCAATCAGCAAGACGCTGTTTGTTCTCTTTCTTAACAGCCATGTATTCTTTCTGGAACTTCTTGTCGTCTGCGAATTTCGCAATGTCAGACAATTGATCTAGATTTGCTGGCCATTGGTCACCGATCTTCTCAGTGATAAGCGCAGATAGACCAGGGTTACAGAACTTCAACCAACGACGTGGTGTTACACCGTTTGTTACGTTGTGTAGGCGCGTTGGGTATAGCTCATTGAACTCAGGAAATAGGTCTTTCTTAACCAACGCTGAGTGAAGTGCCGCTACGCCGTTTACTGCGTAAGAACCAACAACACATAGATTTGCCATGCGAACCATGCGGTGGAAACCTTCTTGGATGATAGAAAGCTTACGTTGCTTCTCTACATCGCCAGGCCACTTAGCGCGTACTTCCATTAGGAATTCGTGGTTAATACGGTAGATGATTTCCATATGACGAGGAAGTAGACGCTGAATTAGCGACTCAGACCAAGTTTCAAGTGCTTCTGGAAGCAATGTGTGGTTTGTGTAAGCAAACGTCTTCGTAGAGATAGACCATGCTTTATCCCAACCAAAGCCTTTCTCATCAACAAGAATACGCATCAATTCAGGGATTGCGATAGTTGGATGAGTATCGTTTAGCTGTACTGTTTCGTACTTAGGTAGATCAACCAGTGCGTGACCCGCAGCTTCGTGGCGACGAAGAATATCTCGGATAGATGCAGCAGAGTGGAAGTACTGTTGCATTAGACGTAGCGTCTTACCTTTTTCATGGTTGTCGTTCGGGTAAAGTACTTTAGTAATGTTGCCCGCATCGATAAGTGAGTGCTGAGCTTCAAAGTAATCGCCGTTGTTAAAGCTCTCTAGAGAGAAAGGTGCGATTGCTTGACATTCCCACAAGCGAAGTGGGTAAACCGTGTTTGATTCGTAACCTACGATTGGCAGATCCCAAGGCATAGCACGAACAGACATACCAGGAACCCAGCGACGTTTCTCTTCGCCATTCTCCATTACTGTTTCAACGTGACCGTAGAAACCAATTTCTTGTGCAATCTCAGGACGTACTAGTTCCCATGGGTAGCCTTCAATACCACGCCAAGCATCTGGTGCTTCTTGCTGTGCACCCTCTTTGAATGATTGCTTGAATAGACCGTATTCGTAGTGAAGACCGTAGCCTACTGTTGGGAATTCTTGAGCCGCACATGAATCCATGAAACATGCTGCTAGTCGGCCAAGACCACCGTTACCCAATGATGGGTCACGCTCTTCTTCTAGAAGGTCAGTTAGGTTGAAGCCCAGTTCACCCATTGCGTCAGTCACTTGCTCATAAAGGCCCATGCTGATCAAGTTGTTGCCCGTTAGACGGCCAATAAGGAATTCTAGTGATAGGTAGTTAACGCTTTTTGCGTTTGTGATTTTTTCGTCTGATTCAGTTTTAAGCAGATCAAGGGTAGTGAACTCAGCTAGGGCTTGGCCCATTGCTAGATACCATTGACGAGTAGATGCATTTTCTTCAGTCG
The DNA here is from genome assembly GCA_024346835.1 of Vibrio comitans. Classification (GTDB taxonomy): domain Bacteria; phylum Pseudomonadota; class Gammaproteobacteria; order Enterobacterales; family Vibrionaceae; genus Vibrio; species Vibrio comitans. The sequence continues at coordinate 1,027,227 of AP024867.1, read as the reverse complement.
TTGCGTAAGTCGCAGTAAGGTGCTTTTTAACGTTTGCTTGGAATTGTGTTTTGTCGAACTTTTTTTGTTGAGCTGGTTTCATAAAGGAACTCTCATCGTTTTAGTAATTTCCATCTGTGTTCATCATCCGTTAACGCTGGCAATGCTTCATCCTCCTATTAAGGGGGAGTATTAGGAGGAGTATTCGGGGCGTAGGGGGGGAGAGAGAAACAAGTTGTTGAGCCAGATCCCACAATATGGGGCTGACCCCATACAAGGCGAGACAATGATCACATTAGAATGCAAATACACATTCAGCCAGCAGATAGGAGTGTGAGCAAACTAATTTTCGGTATTACAAAAAACGTGAAATCAATCACGCGAAACCACTGCATATTAAGTGATTCATCCCGAAATCTTGTGCAAGCCTAACCGAACGGACCTCTCAAAATGCAGGGATAGTCGATCTTCATCACAAATCTAAGGCGTAGAAAGCAGAAATAGAGGATTCTAGGAGTAATCCATAGCAGGATCGATGGCAGGAAAAATTGTGGAAGTAAAAGTACTCCTCACTACCCGATGTGGGAGTACTCAGTAAATACGAAGCACTAACTACATTAAAACAAACGCGAATAATGACGCAAAAACGTCATCCTGAACTTGATTCAGGATTCTAGAGAGTGCTAAAGGCTTAATTTCGCACTCACCAAGGTACTGGATAAGCTTCGCTTTCCAGCATGACGGTGCGCTAAATAGCGTGTGGATATAAAAATGTCGAAAAATGTCATCCTGAGCTCAACTCAGGACCTTAGATAGTGCCAAAGCTCAAACTTTACGAATACTAAAAACAATTAAAATTGGCTAGCCAAAAATAACAATAAAGAACAAATAGGTAAGTAACCATGTGGATCCCATCAAAACTGACTCGCCCTGGACGCCTTCACAATGCAATTGTACGTCCTCGTGTTTTGGATTTACTCCAGCAAGCACCTTTCTATAAGTTAGTATTACTCCGCTCTCCAGCGGGTTATGGCAAGACCACAATGGCAGCACAATGGCTGTCAGACAAAGCTCATGTAGGTTGGTACAACCTTGATGAAAGTGATAACGACAGTTACCGCTTTATAAACTACTTCATCCAAGCGCTTAATAAGGCAACGGATAATGCCTGCACTAACTCTCAGGCTCTAATCGAGAAGAGACAATACTCTTCCCTGCATACATTATTTGGTGAAATTTTTGGTGAGCTAACCAACAACGTACATGAAACCTATTTAGTGCTAGATGATTACCACTTCATTAACAATGAAGAGATCCACGAGGCAATGCGCTTCTTTATTAAGCACATGCCAGATAACCTAACAGTTGTCGTCACCAGTCGCTCTAACCCGCCACTGGGCACTGCAAACCTTCGTGTGCGCGATCTGATGATCGAAATTGATGACGATTTGCTGGCGTTCGACAAAGAAGAGACGACACGCTTCTTTAATATGCGCATGAAGGAAGAAATCGACGAGACTACCGCCGATGACCTGCGAACCTATGCAGAAGGTTGGCCATCAGCCATGCAGTTAATTGCTGTGCAAGCCCTGCAACAAAACAAACCTATCCAGCAATCATTGCAAAATATCAGCGAGTTTAATCATACCCATTTGTGGGACTACCTTGCAGAGGAAGTGTTTGACTTCGTTGATGCCGATACCAAAGAATTTCTTATGCAATGTTCTGTACTAGACAACTTTAGTGACCAGTTGATCATTGATGTGACAGGTCGCGAAGATGCTCTGAGCATGCTAGACAACCTCAACAAGTACGGTTTATTTCTAAGCACTGCATCAAGTGAAAATAGTTGGTATCGCTTCCATAACCTATTTAGTGAATTTTTGACGCATCAACGCCATACTCACCTTCCCCAGCAGGAAGTTGCGTTGCAAACTGCAGCGGCTCAATCATGGCTTAAACACGACCGTCCTATCCAAGCACTGGTGCATGCACAGCGCGCAAAAGACTCAGAACTATGCGCTAGCATCATGCAAGAGCATGGTTGGAAGATGTTTAACAGTGGTGAATTAACCACGCTAGAAAAAGCTATTGCAGAGTTGGACACCGATCAACTTTACAAAACAGCCAAGCTACCGCTTTTAAGAGCTTGGCTTGCACAAAGCCAGCACCGATTTAACACCGTTGGTGACTTACTAGCGGAAGCGAAACTTGAGCTTGATAAGCGAAACATCCCACTATCGATTAAAGAGCAAGGTCAAGTCAGAGCGCTTAGAGCGCAAGTAGCGATCAACCAAGGTAAGCCAGAAGAAGCACTTCGATTGGCGGAACTAGCATTAAGCCAAATCGACAACAACGACTTTAGAAGCCGTATAGTAGGCACCTCTGTCATTGGTGAGGTTAACCACGTGTTAGGCCGTTTAGATCGCGCCCTACCTATGATGCAGCAAACTGAGAAACTCGCTCGTCAATATCAGGTATTCCACCATGTATTGTGGGCATTGATTCAGCAAAGCGAAATCTTAATCGCTCAAGGGTTCATTCAAGCGGCCTATGAGCTTCAAGATCAGGCATTTAAGGTCATCGAAGAACACCACTTTCAGCAAGTGCCATTGCATGAGCACTTATTAAGAACCCGCGCTCAAATCCAATGGTGCTGGAACCGATTAGACGATGCAGAGCTTTCTGCATACAAAGGCATCGACGTGTTGGCAAACCAGCCTAGTGGTCATCTCCATAGTTATTCTATGTTGGTTCGAGTAGCAATGGGCCGAGGTGAACTGGATAAAGCAGGCCGTTTCGTGAAAAACATTGAAGCGCTACTCGCTGAATCAAACTACCACGTCGATTGGTCAGCGAATGCTTCTTTCTCGCAAATCCAGTACTGGCAAGCGAGCAAAGACATCACGGCAATTCATAACTGGCTGATTCAGACTGAAACGCCAACCGATGCGACCAACCACTTTAATCAACTGCAACTGCGCAACATCGCTCGCGCGCAAATTGCCTGCGATATGTTAGAAGAAGCGCAAGACACCATCGCCTTCTTACAAGAACAAGCGCACACTCACGGATTGGTAACAGACATCAACCGCAATCTAATTGTCGAGACGGTACTCAATATCAAACTCGATAATGACGTGACCGCCAGCGAGAAACTAAAAACCGCCCTTAGCATGACCAACCAAACTGGCATGCTAGGCAACTTTATTGTAGACGGTGCAAGTATCAACAAACTTCTAGAGAAACTCGTTAACAAAGGGCAACTCGGTGACCTTGAACGCCACCGCGCATTGCAACTACTCAAAGAAATCGGCAACAAACAACGCAGCCGCGCCGTCCACTTTGACGAAGAGTTCGTTAACCAGCTAGTAAACCACCCGAATATCCCAGAGCTGATTCGTACCAGTCCCCTCACCCAGCGTGAATGGCAGGTACTAAACTTGATCTATTCTGGTTTTAGCAACGAGCAAATTGCCCAAGAGTTGGATGTGGCAGGGACTACGATTAAGACGCATATCCGTAATTTGTATCAGAAATTGAATATAGCCAATAGAAAGGAAGCGATTGAGACTGCTGAGAACTTGTTGAGTTTGATGGGGTATTAAACTCATTTAACCTTAAGCTAATAAATTTGCCCTCCATAAGGGTTAAGTCATAACAGTCTAGCTAACAAATTCATGCCCGATATCTACTATCGGGCTACTTTTTCCTTTGAACACAACTCCATTAGTTGGAATAATTTACAAACTGTTGAATTGACGCATATCTTCTGACATTTGATCGAGCATTATTTACTCTCTCCCCTACAGACAACAACTCCTTTTGACGTTAAAATCACGGTTGGATTGTCAAAAGATGTACTTCAATGTTCAAACTTAAATACATATGGAATTTACCACGAATTTCAAAACGCATTATCAGCGTATTTGTAGATTCGTTCTTCATTATTTCGTCATACTACGCAGCTCACTGGGCTCGTCTCGGGGATTTAATGTGGCTACCTAAGTATGACAATCACAACGTGCTTCTCGGTACGGCAATCATAACAATATTTGCATTCACCAAACTTGGGCTGTATCGCGCCGTATTGAGGTACCTTACGTTTCATGCTTTGTATGTCGTAAGCCTAGGTACTTTGATATCTACAGTATCTATCGGTCTTCTTGCCTATTACTTCAACTCAGATGTGCCCCGTTCTGTTCCTATTATATATGGCGCTTTCCTCGCCTTATGTTGTGGTGGTAGCCGCCTAATTATTCGAGTTCTAGTTAGTCAGTCATTTGATAAGAATAGAAAGAATGTACTTATCTATGGTGCTGGTTCTGCAGGGCGTCAGTTAGCATTAGCCCTTCGCTCATCTGAAACTCACAAAGTAGTAGGATTTATTGATCAAGATAAAACACTTGAAAACACCATTATGATGGGATTAAAAGTACTCAAAATAGCCAATGTCGAAAAGCAGATAGACCAGTACAATGTTCAGCAAGTTTTGTTAGCAATTCCGAGCGTTTCTAGGGCCAGAAGAAAAGAGATACTTGATGAATTAGTTCATCTTTCAGCTGAGGTCCTAACCATCCCTGATATGGGGGATATTGTTTCTGGTAAAGCGAAAATCGATGAACTGAAAGACGTAGCAATCGAGGATTTATTGGGACGTGATCCTGTTGCTCCCCAGCAATCGCTGATGGAAGCAAACATCAAAGGAAAAAATGTCATGGTAACCGGTGCTGGTGGCTCTATTGGCTCAGAACTCTGCCGCCAGATCATTCAGCAACTACCTGCATGCATAGTTCTATTCGAGTCATCAGAATTTGCTCTTTACCAAATAGATAGAGAGCTACAAAACCTGATAGAAACACAGCAATTGGATACTAAGGTCTATCCTATTCTCGGTTCAATTCAAAGACTGAACCGTCTCACCACTGTAATGAAAGCCTTTAAAGTGAATACGGTCTACCATGCGGCAGCCTATAAGCATGTTCCACTCGTTGAATATAATGTTATTGAAGCGGTTAGGAATAATATTTTCGGCACTTACTATACGGCACAAGCTGCGATAAAAGCTAATGTGCAATCCTTTGTTTTAATTTCTACGGACAAAGCAGTGCGTCCTACCAACGTAATGGGGGCGACGAAAAGAGTAGCAGAGCTGTCTCTGCAAGCGCTTTCTCAGAAAACGAGTCACACTACACGCTTTTGCATGGTACGTTTTGGTAACGTACTCGGATCTTCTGGTTCAGTGATTCCATTATTCAAGAGACAAATTGCCCAAGGTGGCCCTATTACTGTTACCCACCCCGATATTATCCGCTATTTCATGACCATTCCTGAAGCAGCTCAACTCGTAATACAAGCTGGCGCAATGGGCAAAGGTGGGGACGTGTTTGTACTAGATATGGGAGAGCCAGTTCGTATTGTTGACTTAGCTAAAAACCTTATTCATCTGTCAGGGCTAGATATAAAAACTGAAGAACAGCCACTTGGTGATATTGAAATAGATTACTCAGGCCTTCGTCCCGGTGAAAAGCTTTATGAAGAGCTTTTAATTGGTGACAACGTAGAAAAAACTGCGCATTGCCGCATAATGACAGCCAATGAAGAGTCCCTTACCGAAGCTGAATTCGAATGTCTTGTTGAAAACCTAAATCAAGCGTGTCATAACTTTGATCATCAAGCTATTCGTCAGATTTTGCTTGACGCACCAACTCAATTTAACCCTACAGATGGGATTGGTGACTTAGTTTGGTCGGCAAAAAAATAAATATTACAAAGCATTAAACTGAATAAATGGTACTGTTGAATAATTAGCGGTGAGGGACAGGTTGAGATCACGAATGTTTTGTGATCACTTAACACGATTGATTTGAAGATAAAATTTAGGTTTGAGCTTATACTCTCTTTTGGAGAGAGTAAGATGGCCGATATCTTTACAAAGCGTTTTCATACACTAGCTAACCCAAGGCAGTCAGCAAAGGTCAGTTATCCACTAATTGATATATTAGTTCTTACTGCTTGCTTGGTAACTCTTCAACTGCGAGACCTTGACAGCAAAGTTATGTGACGAGGTTAATTTGATCCCATATTTGACTTGAGTGATCTTTTAGTGGTGGCAATCCGGAGGTATGAGTAAGTAAACATTACCTTCGTAACCAGATTTCAATTCGCCTGAAGAGGCGACGGATATCATCCATTTTTATGGAATAAGCTTGCCGAACTAGAAGATCAGCTAAACCAAAATAGCCGCAACTCTTCTAAGCCATCATCCCGCAGCTGATTTGAGAATTTAAATAGTGTGATCATTGTTCGTTTATAGCGGTTATTACCAGATAACTTTTGACTGTGGACCCCAGCTTTGAACTATTGTTGTTATTTATCGGGCGCTAATTATGTCTGCTCCTCAATCTGTCATTAAACGTCTAGATTACTTAGGGTTAATCGCTGCTTTCTGCCATGGAGTCGGATTGCCCGGCATTATCGACCGTATCATTCCTAAGTACTCGAACACAGCGTCTTACATGGAAATGCTGTCTTAGCGATGATTTTAAATGGTTTAGGTTTTCACAGTAGAACGCTGCACATGTTAACTGCCTTCTTTGAGACTAAGCCTGTCGGCAAGTTGCTAGCCAAAGATATCTAGCCCACCATTTAACTGAAGGTGTGCTTGGTCGCACGGTGAATGCTTTGTATGAAGCGAATGTATCCGCTCTATATCAAGCCATTTCTGAGCATGTTGTTGATAAACTTGAACTTAAAACGGGCTCTGTTCACCTTGATATCACTAGCTTCCATGTGGATGGTGAGTATGGACAGGACGAAGACATTAATGCCATTAAACTAGTCAAAGGCTACAGTCGAGATCATGGTCCAGAGCTAAACCAAGTCGTGCTTGAGTTAATATATGAGAATCAAGCAGGTCTGCCCGTGTACATTCAGGCACTCACTGGCGATACGAATGATGCTAAAGCGTTTTCAGGTGTGACTAAGCAACATATTCACTGTTTAAAGGTCGCTCAGAACAGTCGCTACTTCATCGCGGATGCAACATTGTATACTGAAGAGAGCATCCGTTCACTGGATGAGCAAAAACAGAAGTTTATCACCCGTGTTCCAATGACGATTAAGTCGGTCAAGCAAGCCTTTCTGTCCCTTGAGCCAGAGCAGTTAAGCTCTATTGATAACGACTATTCTGGCTGTTGGCTCGACGCTGACTATGGCTCAGTGAATCAGAAGTAGTTGTTAGTTCATAGTGAGCAAGCAACTAAACGAAAAGCAGTAAGCTTCTACAAAAGCTTAGATAAAAACATCACCAAAGAACTAAAAAACCTAAGCCAACCCACTAAAAAACCGTTTGCTTGTACGATTGATGCAGAGCAAGCAATGGACGAGTTTGCGAGTCAGTGCCACTTACTTAGTTTTGCGCAAGTTAGTATCCTCAAAGAACCCATCTACACGACAGTGGTCGCCCTAAAAAAGGGCGAAGCCCACAGGACATTAGTATTTTATTCAAGCTACGCCTTTTACCGATCTAGAAAAAGTCGAACTGGCTAAGCTTAAAGTGGGAATGTTTCTACTCGCGGCCAATGATACAGACACAATGGCAGGGTTACTTGAGCATTACAAATCACACTGAAAGTAGAGTGTGGTTTTCATTTACTAAAAAGCCCAGAATTTCTAACGTCATCCATTTTTCTGAAGAAGCCTCAACGGACCGAAGCGTTGCTGATAATCATGACTCTTAGCCTTCTCGCGTACGCGAGTTTAGAGCACGAGATCCGAAAGTAACTGATGGCGACCGACGAATTCTTATGGTGAAGAACAAAAATACAAGCAAACAACAGCACGTCGGATGTTCTTGAAATTGGAAGGTATAGACACTCTTGAATACAGTGGCCAGAGCTTAATAACAGGCATTCAAGAGCACCAAGCTCGGCTACTCAGGCTTCTTGGTAGACTATATGAAGCAGTTACTCCTGAATTGGCTGCGGAATCTCGGATCTAGATTGCCAGTCTACTATTTCTTTTTTCAGCGCATTTGTCACTCGAGAGTACGTGTCTAGGTGACATCTCCGCGCCGTACCACGCGTCGAAAGCAATTACGATGCCACGTGCACTAACGCCTTAGACATAAAGTCACGAGATTTTATCAACCATAGAGGTAAATCGTGATTGATGTTCTTTAACTAGTTTTGGCTCTAACGAGCCAAAACTAGTTAAAGAAGTGCCAAGTACAAATTATCCACCTTCGACTTAGAGAGTTGATGTTTATCGTAACCAAGGTGCGCACCAATCTCAGCATTGAGTGACGCCTCAACAGTCATTTTCTTGAGCATTTGTCTGAACTCAGTTAAATCTTAAGGGGATTTAATTGGTTTTAGTGCTTCTTTAGCAAAAGCTTCAAGTTCTCTCTTGTTCATATTGCGTATTTTTAGACTTTACAGCTTAGTTTAGGTAATTTCGTAGAATTTATGACAGTCTCATTAAGTGTAACCCTAACAGTTACACTTAATTTTTTACAGGCCCCTAACGAATGGCTATATCGTCAGAAAGGAACTCTCTGCACCAAAGTTCAAGCGCGAGCAGTGCCCTTATTTTCCTTGTGTTATTCTCTATGTTATTGCAATGCTTTTCAAATAGATCGCTAACTTCTTCTTCATTAACGTAATTCTTTAAAACAGAATCAGCACTGAATAACAACTCTTTACAATACTCTTTCATTGAATCTTTAAACCACTCTCCTACAGGTACCGTAAACATTTGCTTTTTTCTGTAAGCGAGATCACTGCCAATAAGCGGCGATACAGCTTTTTTATAGATATATTTGGTTTCCCCATCTGATAGTTTCAATTCGCCTGGCATGGAAAATGCCAACTCTATCATTCTGTAGTCGAGGAATGGAGCTCTATTTTCAATAGATACAGCCATTCCCATCCGGTCTGGTTTAACCAAATTATTTCCGGATAATAGTAACTGGGTATCGATATACAGCGCTTGGTTGACTCTATCCATGTGAGGAACTTCGTCAATTAGACTTTTTACTCTCTCCTGACAGTAGTCAGGGTGTGATTCTGGACTATTTTTTAAAAGGGTGTTTAACTCATTTTTCGTAAACAATGAAATATTTTTTGCGTACAACTTAGCAAAATCGTCTGAATCTAACTTAGTAGTGTCATGATTATGAAAGAAGTCCTTATACTTGTCATAACCAGCAAAGAGCTCATCCGCACCATCGCCAGTTAAAACCATTTTCACGTCCTCAGAAGCTAGTTCAGCTACCTTTAGTGTTGGCAAAAAAGAAACGTCACCATGAGGTTGATCACAATGATAAGTTGCCTTAGACCACTCTGACAGCAAGTTAGGTTCTACTTTCCTTAATTTATGTTCGGTACCGAATCGTTCTGCTGCGGTTTCAGCAAAAGGGGATTCATCGTACTTAGGATCATTGAACCCGATACAGTATGTTTTTACCTTCTGCTTCATATGCTTGGACATAATGCCAACGACAGAACTAGAGTCGACTCCACCAGAAAGAAAGGCGCCAAATGGAACGTCAGATCTCAATCTTATTTTAACCGAGTCTTCTAAAATACTGTTAAAGTCAGCTATCCAACTAGTCTCTGACCTAGCTTGTTGGGTAATTGACGAAAGGTCCCACCACTTTGCTTCTTCAACACCTTTCGTATCGACCTTCAAATAGTGACCAGGTTTAACATGGAAAACACCAGAAAACATTGTATTAGGCATGGGAACATAGTTAAAAGACAAGAACTCATGCAAGGCCTTTTCATCAAGTTTCACTTGAGTTACTGCCTTCAATAGTGCTTTTATTTCCGATGCAAATACTAAACGATTATTATCAAGACAAAAGTGTAATGGTTTCTCTCCTACACGATCACGAATCAAAAACATCGCATCAATACGTTTATCGTATATAGCTATTGCAAACATTCCGTTGAGGGATGAAATACCAGAAATTCCGTCACGTTCATACAATCTGAGTATAGTTTCAGTATCACAATTAGTCTTACAAGGATAACCATCTTCAGCGAGTTGGTTGGCAAGTTCGACGTGATTAAAAATCTCACCATTTTGAACAACAATGATATCCTTACTATCGGAGTAAAAAGGTTGATCCCCATGCTCCAAATCTAATATTGCTAACCTCTGATTTCCCAAAGCAAAGTATTGGTTGTGGTCATAGTGAATACCTTGCCCATCTGGTCCTCTATGCCTTATCGAGTCACCCATTGCTTTGAACATGTCAAAACTCATAGACTCTTTGGTCAAATCATAATATCCGAATATTCCACACATTGATTAATAACTGCCTTTAAATAATAGTTGCTTGATTGTTAGAATAATGATTTTAAGGTCATAAGAAAACGATAGTTTTTGTACATACTCATAGTCTAGTTCCCATCGTTTTTCCCAGGAATCTACTGAGCGAGCCTTTGCTTGAGCAAGGCCTGTTATACCAGGAAGGACACTATTTCTAATCTCCCATTGTTCCGTGGTATATTCTGACTGTTGTTGCGGTACGTTTGGTCTCGGCCCCACAATACTCATATCGCCAAAGAGTACATTAATGAACTGAGGGAGTTCATCCAAGCTTGTTTTTCTTAAGAATTTACCTACGGGTGTAATTCGTGGGTCTCCCCTGTGGGTCGAATAGCCTCCTACTTTGTCGGCATCAACAATCATGCTCCTAAACTTATAAATAAAGAAAACCTTACCGTTAAGCCCCACACGCTTTTGTTTAAAAACAATGGGACCTCCATCAAGCTTCACTATAATAGAAATAAGCAACAACACTGGACAAAAGAAAAACAGTGCCACCAAAGAAAAACAAATATCGAAGAGTCTTTTCAACACATCACCCCTTTATGATATTAGAAATTAATTGTTTAAAATTTGAGTACTCTAGATCTTGCGTTGTCTTATCGTAATCAGAACATCTAGACCTTATAAGTTCCAATTTATTAAGCTCAGCCTCGAAATCAATTCTTTTCTTTAACTCATCTAAATTTTGGCTTCTCATGTGAAAAGACCGCGACAAAATGACTCCACTAGAGCCGAGCCTAACCTGTTGGCCCATTACTGCTTCTCCAGAAACTATCCCTTCATTTGCCCTTGCAATCCCACCAATACCGAAAGGTTTACGTAACTCTCGAGTCCAAGAATCAATTAGCCCATTGGCAAGAGGTTCAAACATAAATTTAAGACCCATATCAAGATGAAGATCGTTCAAACCAAAATGTAGCTCATCTACGCAATCCAAATCATCTAGTTCTTTTGCTATTGATGCTGCGGCCTGTGTTTCGATCAACGGGATAAATTTCACTCGCCCATCAATTATCTTTCCAAATTTAGTTACTTCTTCAATGGTTCTGAACATAGGTAACATTAGAATGTCAGCACCATTTTCAATTGCAAGTTCTATTTCCTCTTTAGTTTCCCTATTAAAAGGGTTCAGCCTAACCAGCACATCAGCTTTTTCTAATGAACTCTTAACAACCTTGATATCATCAAAACTATGCTTGCTAATTACGGTATCGAGATGGCCTTGCCGTTCTAATTTATTCAAGCGCTCGAGATCTATAAATATCCGATTAACACCAAAACTTTCAACATACTTTGCAATCTCTGGATTATTCGTTATGAACAGATAATTAAAATACTTATTTTTGGACATACTAATATAACGCCAATTTAATGAGAGTTTTTACAAGCCATAGGCTACGCTGATTCTATCGCACACTTTTTGAATAGTAAGTTTATCCAAAACTAGTGCATATCCTCGATCACCCATTTTCCGTCTTAGCTCTTCGTCAAGAATTAAAGGCTTCAAAGCATCAGCCAAAGCTTCTACATTTCCTGGCTCTACCACAGTGCCTGCTCGCCCATTATCTGTTAGTTCAGAAAGACCACTAATATCACTTCCAACCCAGGGTTTACCGAGCGCCAACGCTTCCACAATTGCGTTAGGAAATAATTCTCCCTCGGTAGACGGTTGACAGTAAATATCTAATGCCATGTGATACACCTCGGACTGCATTTGCCTTCCTACAAAAATGACCTGAGATTCCAAGCCTAACTCTAAAACCTTGTCTTTAGCTTCAGTCATTGCAGGCCCATCACCTACAAACATTAATTTCACTTTCATATCAGTTGACAAATTCAAACTTGGCAGAGCTTCAACCAGTACTTCTTGCCCTTTCCAACCAGAAAAAGCACCTACATGCCCTATTAATATCTCATCTTTCTGGACGTTATATTGATCCCTCATGTGCTCATAAGACAACTTTTCCCTATCAAATCGGGTCAAATCTGCACCGTTATATGTTACTATAATATTATCTTCAGAAGCCCCTAAACTTATAAGTTTAGTCTTTGCGTACTCACACACAGCAAGTAACGTAGCAGGATAGAACCTATATAATAAGTTTCTATATTGATGTGTCGGTCTTAATTCAACGCCTCTAACACTACGAACAATCCTTATTTTATGCGACCTACAAAACAACGAGGCAAAATAAGCAACGAAACTACAAGCCGCATTGTGACTGTGTATTATCGATATATTATTTTCTTTAATTATCTTCGATATTTTATACACCGATCGAAAGAAACTTATTGGGCTTCTTTTATTACGACTTAATTCTGGGACTTCTATAAAATCGTAACCAGATTTCTTTATTGCTTGATCCATTATACCTTTAGCGCCAGCGAAGAACGAATCATGCCCTCTTCTCTTGAACTCCTGCGCGATTCTAAGCGGTTGCGTACCTGGACCGTTATCCAAATACTCAGATCTCATGTGTAGTATATTCATTTTATAGTATCTTTTCTCACTTTGTTTATTTAAGACGAGATTTTTTTCCAAAACATAGCAAGGGAAAACAGCGCGAGTATTCTCTGAGAGTTATCTCTAATTTCACCATAGTGCTCAGAGAACAATTTATCAATTGAGTCGCGTGTGATTAAATCTTGAATGTTTTGGCTATTTCTTACGATGCTTTCTATTTCTCTACCTAAATCCCCTTTTAACCAATCCTGAGAAGGAGTCCTAAAACCTTGTTTCTTTCTTTCTACCAAATCTTTATTTAATATTCCAGATACAGATAGGAGTTTCCTAAGCGGTGTTTTTCCAACATTAAAATTCAAACAATCTCTCATTTTGAATGTAGAAGCCTTAGCTAACAAGTCTAAATCTAACAAAGGAACCCTAGCTTCCATACTGCTCCTCATGGTTATTCGATCTGTTTTCTGAAGTAGTTTTCTATTTAATGAATTTTCTCTCTCACAATTAAGAAGATCGGTTAGATTGCGCAGTCGGTGACGTTTAACATCGTTACTTAATAGCCACTCGCAATTGCTAAAAGGACCGTAACTAATCGTAAAAGGGTTACACATTTTTAACAACAAGGACAGCTTTCGACCAATCGGATGCTTATTACGCTCTAATCTATAAGACAACTTATTGAATAATCGATGAATGTGAATATTCCATTTGGACGTAGCTGACATCAATACCTTCAACCACCAGTACCTATGATGAGTATAACCGTAAAATAATTCATCACCTCCATCACCAACTATACAGACCTTATGTTCAAAAGATGCCTGTTCTGCAAGTTTTAAAAGTGGAATGAGTGCAAAATCGCATATTGGTTCGTCCGAAAAATCAATCGCTTTCATAAAATAGTTATTTAGTTCGCTTTTATTGATACTAACTACTTCGCAATCTAAGCCAAGTTGGTCCGCTACCTGTAATGCGTAAGATGATTCATCAATACCATCATTTCCTTCGAACGAGAAAGTAAAGCATTTAATGTTATATCCAAGCCGAACTAAATTTACTGCTAATAGAGTTGAATCTATTCCACCACTTAAAAACAAACATATTGGTACATCCGACATGACCTGCCTTTCTATGGCGCTTCGGATGTATATATCAAGTGGTTTTGTCGTATCTATATCCGACTTATATTCAATTGAATGCTCTACTAAATGTACACTATCTGACCTCAAGGTTAAGATTGTGCCAGGTAAAAGTTTAGTTATTTGTTTAATGCCTGTCGACTCACCTATAAACATTCCATGGTACAAGTAGTCTAACATGGCTTCTTTATTTGGTATCAACTCCACACTGAACAGTTCTTTTAAACATTTGGACAGTGCTAATAACTCAGATGAAAAAACTACTAATCCTTCACTTTTGTAGACATAAACTGATTTGATACCTAGAGGATCAACGGCTAAATGGATCGCACCTTCCAAACTATCAAACAAGGCTAATCCATACATGCCATTTAGATTATTACAGAAACTCTCTCCTCGTCTGAGAAACTCAGAAATAATGACCTCAGTGTCGCTCTTTGTTTTATATTGATAATTACTGCTTGACCTTAAATCATTATGATTATAAATCTCTCCGTTAAACACTAGTGCGATAGATCCTTCTGAGTCAAACATGGGTTGCACTCCACCAGAAATATCAATAATGCTAAGCCTAAGGTGACCCAACAAAACTTTCTTATCTTCTGATAAAAAACAGCCCTCGCTGTCCGGTCCTCTATGACCCATTTCACTTAAAAAACACTCATTTATTTTATCGGCCAAGCTTTTACTTATATACCCTTCACGTTTTACAACACCGTAAATTCCGCACATTATCGTATACTCTTTATCATTTATTGTTATCCTTTTTATGACTTTCCTGTCCTAGAAAACCTCCAGACGATAAGGAAAATATCACTGCGTAAGTTATATAAATCGGCCTATATAAATCTGGTCTCTGGTACATTGAAAGTAACCAGATAACTGTAAAAGGAATTAAATAAGAAACTTTCCTCAAATATCTTGAGAACGCTATAATAGATGTAGTGATAATTAAAAATATTATTCCAAATCCGTAATCATGAATAAACAACAATATTGAGTAACTCTCTGTGTTCATGTTCAAAGAAGATAAGTCAGACCCGAAAATAAATGCGTATAATGACATATTATCTATATAGTAACTCCACATATCGACGAACAATCCAACGTTTCTATTATCAAAATTCGAACTTAAAAGCCTACCAAATGTATAGTAATAGATCGAACTATTTACACCAAATATATATTTTATGGCGACGAAAGATAGTCCTATACACATTAAGAATATAGGTGCTTGTTTTATCGAGCGCTTCCAGTTTACTAATAAGAAACCAACAAACGATAAAATTATGAAAGCCATGGACAGAGAGAATATGCCGCTTAATAGAATAACTTTAGAGTACCAAGAATTTAGCTTCCAACTTAGGGAGAATAATAGAAAAGCGCACATTGTGCCCACCAATCCAGGTTCATCAAATACTGAAGAAAAACGGTAATTCACAATACCATTGTGTACAGCATAGTTTGAAAAAATGTATGATTCATAATAAATTCCGTTTATATCTCCTGCCGTGTGTAATATATTGAATGATGGTAAACTGACACCTAACAGTAGTGCTACATGAACAATTAGCCCTAAGAAAAGAATGGTAGATATCAATTTCAAAAATAGCAAGGCCATAATTCTTGCAATATTTCTGTCAAATACCAGTAACAATAGAAATAAAGGGAAATTAAAAACAAACCAAATGGGTCGATGATCCTTCACTAGGTAAACAAATATTGTCAAACCTACGATAAAGAAAACAAGTCCATAATTACTAACATCAGCTCTTATAATATTGCTAAAGGCTAATAACAGCACTAACAGACAAAAAATTGTCAAATAAAATATCTTCTCCTGAAAAGGGAAACTAGCTATTAGCACCGGCCTTAATGTTAAGAAAACATATAAAGAAAACAAAAGGCTAGTTAAAATTGTTAAATTTTCTTTGCTACTTACTTTCACAATATTAACTCATTAACGTTCTACTAGTCATATCGTCATTCCATACCTCACAATATTTCGTAGCGACACCTACGTAATTATGATGCTTCTCAACAAATTTTCTTCCTTTCAAACTAGCACTTTCAATCATTTGTTTATTTGTAATAATGCCTTCTATAACTCCGACTATGTTTTCGTAATTTGGTAAAATATTCATCACTGGACTAGTTTCTATATTAAGCTCCTCTAAAGATTCAGGTTCAGACCCTCCCAGTACTACTTTGCCCATAGCTAAAGCGTAGAGACCATTTAAGCCTAAAGAGTAACTACTTGTTTGGTCCACAATGACATTGGTTCTAGACATCAAGGCTAAATAATCTTCCAATGTCATGTTTCCTTCGATAATAAAGTCAACGCTATCACCATACTTATTTTTCAATACTTCAAAGGCTTGTTCCACATGTTTGGTACCCTTAAATCCATATCTATTTAGTCCATGAAAAAATACCAACTTTTCGTCAAACCTATTTTGTTGATAATCAATACTACCTATGTCTATAGGAATAGGAATAGTGGCTAACTTATTTTTTGTCCCTTCGTATCCGACTGAATACTCGTACATTATTGGGATAATTCCATCTACTATTTTTACTATTTTCTCATTAATTATAAGAGCTTTATCAGAAGAGAGAAAGTGTTTAGTTTTCTTGTGATCATATAATAAAGTTTCATCGAAAGGGCCATAGCGTAATTTACTTCTAGAATATCGCCAATAATAAGCATCACATCCAGCAGCCAACAAATATAAATTTTTACTTCGAGTTCGTAATAATCTCATCAACAGATAGTTAACTTCTGCTTGACCGAATAGGCAAAATGGATTAATTACCTGAACTACATCATATTTACTTGCACTTAAAATGGTTTTAGTTGTACGAAAGAGTTTAATTAAGTTCCTTCTTATCTTCCCGCCAGTACCGTTCAAATCGATGTCTCTAGGTATGTTTTTGAAACCATCACCATTGGAAGCGAGTGTTACGCTGTGTCCAATTTCCTCAAGTCCCTTTTTTAAATTATAATGTAATGAACTAAATTCCCCAATTAGTAAAATTCTCATAGATTCCCTTTGATTTTTGAATTACTTACGAAAATTAATATTCTCGTTAAAAATATTTATCGTAAAGATATCACTTTTTCAACAACACCATTAATAATGAGAATTAGTTAAAAACTCCAAGTAATATCACCATTGATATTTCTTAAATAGGTCTGGCGCTCTTAAAATTATTATAAGTTAGTTATAATTGACACATCGAAATAGAAGATAATAAAGATTTAAGTAGTCTATAAAACAATATTTCCAATGGAAAGTAAGCGAAGTGAAAACCCTATTTATAACTATTATTTATGTATTTGTTCGTTGTAACTTTTAGTGCTTAGTATGTTTTCAATCAATTTGGTTATATTTATAGTAGAAAGCCCTTCATATAAATTTCTAGTTAACTGTTTTGGCTTATTAACTTCAGCAACAATTGCAACATGAAGTTGATCCGCATTTGTAACTCCTGTCGAAAAACCTAATTTTTCGTAAGAACCAGCAGCACTATAGACTGTGTTTTCTAAAGAAACCAAGCCACATCCAATTGCTATACCTTCAATTCCAACGGTACTAATTGCAGTTACAACTACATCAGTTTCTGAAAGCAGTTTATGCAGGTCCTCTTCCCCGGTTGAGCAACGAATATTCTCATAAGCACTGTAGTCATACACTTGATTAGGGTGCGGCCTGAAGATTACTTGGAACTCAGGGTTCGCTCCTAACTCATTCAATGCGTCTCTAACTTCAAATTCAAAATTAGGATCCCCAGTAGCATTTTTAAATCGAGGATTCTTTTCAGGAAGTTCACAATCGGCAAGCAAAACTGTTATTATATCGCTCTTTCTACTACTTTTACGTAGTCGCTTTATATTGTCAAAGACGGGTGTCCCTGTCACAATAATATTATTTTGAGGGAAGCTTGAGCTGTCTATTATCGCTTTCTTAACCTCATCACTCAAGACACATATGTAGTCACATATGTTTTCTACAGCAAACTTCTTAACACCACCTTCGATCCAAACGTTATCGTTGATACATACAGAAGGGATTCCAAGTTCTTTGGCAGACATCAAAGCAGCCATTTCTGCACGATGTACGTTGGTAGTCAAGACTAAGTCAGGTGCCAATGTTTCTAGTATTTTTTTGAGAGCATTTTTTGGTAAAAAACAGCTGCGCCCTTGCTTGTTTAATTTATCGATTGCTAGATCAAAGCTTCCCTCTCGTTCTACCATTTCAGTAAAAGAAACACCAAGGTATGCAACACTTTCGTCGTTGTCGACGTTGTTTCCTACTAGATTATTGAGTAGCAACTTACCATTTGTAATAACTTCCTTCGTAAGAAGTGCGTCGAAACTCGCAAAAGTTAAATAGGGTATATTTCTTTCTTTTAGGTAATTAGCTGCAGTAGTTAAAGCTAAAATTGATACGTCATATTCCTCTCTAAGAGATAAATACAAAGCGGCCATGATTTTAACATGACCTCCTCCATAGCATACTAGAAGTAGTTCTTTCTTAGATTTTCCCATATGATTTCACCAATCAAAAATTTACAAAAAAAGTTAAGCACCATCTATATCATTAAACGTTTTTTGCTTATTTGTATCCCATGTCTTGGTTGAAAGCAGACAGTCTAAAAATAACATATCGCTTTTGCCTTCACCAAACTCTAAATGAGGCTCAAATTTCCTAGCTTTATGTATCTTTATTTGCTTAATAATTTCATCTCTATCCTCAATAACATTAAGAATACTCTCAGCATTAGACCTGTTATTTTGCCTGGAACCTAGATTAATACTTGGTATACCATAGAAAGGAACTTCTCTTATGCCTGCGCTAGAATTACCTATCATCAACTGGCAGTTTTTCAATAAGGTTAAAAAATACTCAAACCTAATACTAGGGAAAACTTTAAATCTTTCATTCCCTTCTAAGCGCTTAATCTCTTCTATTATGTATTGTGAACCATGGTCATTATTTGGATATATAACTACATAATTATCATCACTATCTATCAAAGCATCTATCGAATTTTTAATATTAGTTTTAACTTTCTCTACTTCTGTAGTAACTGGATGATACATAAATACTGAATAATCTTCGAAGTCAATATTATAGTGTTTTTTGACATCAGTTAGCTTTGGTAAATCCTTGGAGCACATCACATCGATATCTGGGGAACCAATGACGTGAATTGAGCTCTCACTCTCTCCTAATTGTATTAACCTTTTCTTCGCAAATTGATTTGCTACAAAATGTACGTGTGACATTTTGGAAACCGAGTGTCTTATCAGTTCATCTATGGTTCCAGATACTTCACCACCTTCCACATGAGATACCAATATATTATTTAGAGCACCCACTGTTGCTCCTGCTAGTGCTTCTACGCGATCACCATGTACTACAACCATATCAGGTTGCAATTCTTGAACATAGTCAGAGAGACCAGATATTGTTTTTGCAAGTACTATATCCATAGTATCATTTGGCGATTGATTGATATATTTATAGATAGACTTAAAGCCTGCCTTTTCTACCTCTAGTGCTGTCATCCCATGAACACGACTCAAATGCATTCCAGTGACAAATATGTGAGCTTCTAATGAATCACTTTCTTCTGTCTTTCTAATCAAACTTTTCAGTTTGCCAAAGTCCGCTCTAGTACCAGTTAGAAAAAGTATTTTTTTCATGTTATGTTTCCTAAATAAAATATCATATAATGACTATTAGTTAGGCAATAACAAAAGCTAATAACACCACCGCTCAATAGTAGTGCATGTAATTAAACCTGTGCCTATTAATTAATCAGTAAATTATTAAAACTCATATCATACAATTCAACATCTGCATTTTTAATATAAAAAATATTTTTCCATAGTCGAATATATGCATACTCAGTGACGAACAACTCGCATTATTGAATTTTTATGTTTGCTTAGAAAAATCTAAGCGTATTGTTTATAGTCGCAATATCTGGATATGATATCATTAGTTCAAAAAATCAATATATCCAAAACTAAATATCACATCGAAATAAAAATGATAGCTAAATTTTTACTTTTTGTAGCTATCATTTTGTTTATATTGCCAATAATACTATATAACTAAAAAGACTTTATTCTAAATCGGTCTTTTTAATTTGAACATTTGTAGGCAGGTCTTTTGTAGATACTCGACCGAGTAAAGACTCATAGTCCTCTGCAAGAAAATCTCCGGTACCGGGACGTTTTACCCATATATTCTCGCGAGTTAACTTTTCTCCCTTAGAAATATTAGCGATCGTCACTACGCTAGCATAAGCAAAATCTATTGTAACTTGCTCTTCTTTTACTGCACCCTTCTGACCGCCACGCATTTTAGACATTCGCTTTGATTGGGCTATCAATTCAGCACACTCTTTTGTGTCCATAGAACATACGATGTCAGGACCAGGACGCTCCTTACTGTCTGTAAAGTGTCTTTCAAGAACTGAAGCTCCGTTTGCAACCGCTCCTAAGCATGCTAGGTTATCAATGCTATGGTCAGACAAACCAACAACGGCATCTGGAAACGCTTCTTGAAGCTCTACCATAGCACCAATGCGTATCAAGTGATCGGGCGTTGGGTATAGGTTTGTTGTATGAAGTAGACAAAATGGTGTACCGTGCTTTCGAAAAATCTCTACCGACTTTTTGATCGACGGTATGTCATTCATGCCTGTACTGAGAATTATTGGTTTTCCGAAGCTAGAAATGAGTTCAAGAAGCGGGTAGTTGTTACATTCTCCAGACCCTATCTTATAAGCAGGTACATTCATTCTCTCTAGTCTAAGAGCTGCAGCCCGAGAAAAAGGTGTGCTAATGAAGATTGCCCCTTTACTTTCTACGTAGTCTTTTAACTCAGTTTCATCTTCTTCATTTAATGCGCATCGCTCCATAATTTCATAGATGGATTGTTTAGCATTTCCTGGTATCACATCCAGAGCTTCACCACTCATTTCGTCTTCAACGATATGGGTCTGATGCTTTATAACTTCAGCGCCGCCCTCTATTGCCGCATCTACCATTTCCTTAGCGACTATCAACGAACCTTCATGATTAATTCCGATTTCCGCAATTACCAATGGATCATAATCTAAACCTACTTTACGACCGGAAATCTCAAATACTGGACTAGTCATCTCTAATATCCTTAAGTCTCTGTTCTACTACTTTAAAGTCATCGATTGAATCTATATCAATAGAGTCGTATTCTGACATCAAAAACGGAAATACACCAGTTTTAGGGAAATGGTCGAACACCTTAAATTGTGAGGCGGAAAAGATATAGATCGCACCATTGGGTTGAAACGACCGTGGCAGATCTTGTCTTCGCATATATGGAGCATCGCTATGAAGAATACCGGTTATTGAGCCGTCAGGCTTTTCAACATACGATTTAGTTGGTGAGTACTTAGGCTCAAATACACTAATAACAAATTCAGCATTCTTCGTCTCCATTATGCCGATTGCTTCAGTTATATGCTTTCCCGTCCTCATAGGAGAGGTAGGTTGCAATAAGACAATGTTGCTATATTCTATTTGGTGTTCTTCTAGCCAACCTATTGCATGTTTAACTACTTCCTGACTAGTAGAGTGATCTTCGGACAATTCTGGCGGCCTGTCGATTATTTCAGCCCCCAGTTCTGAGCTGAGCATTGCTATCTCTTGATCTTCAGTTGATACAAAGATCCTATCAATTTCAGTACATTCCTGCGCTGCTTTTATGGTCCAACCAATTAACGGCATCCCGTTTAAAATCTTTACATTTTTTCTGATTAAGCCTTTAGAACCACCTCTAGCAGTAATCAAAGCTACATTTTTATATTGTTTTTTCTCACTATTCATACTAACCCTAGCTAAATTTGTGCTTTAAGATAGTTATACAGCCCAGTCTTAAGTGGTCACATAAATGTTATTACGCCTATCTCAAACTATGAAACGTATAACTCGTAGTTAAATTAGTCAAAATCGTTAACGAGATTTACTACGCGTAAAGCGGAATCAAACGACATAACCGGCGATATAGGTAATGAAATGATAGTTTCCGAAAGATGCTCTGTGATGGGTAGATTTACATCAAAGAGTCCACTATACGCAACTTGCTTGTGAATTGGTGTGGGATAATGAATTAACGTATGCACTCCATTGTCTTCTAAGTAACGAGCGAGGTCATCACGACGATTACACTGAACAACGAAAAGGTGCCATACATGTTCACACTCTTTGACAGTCTTAGGAACATTGATATTTCTGTTTGTAATTCCATTTTTGTATATTTCGGATATTTTCCTTCTATGTGATATTTCAGCATCTAAGTATTTTAGTTTGACACTCAACATTGCAGCTTGGATTTCATCAAGCCTACTATTAACACCACAATATACATTTTTATACCTTTCACTCGAACCATAATTTCGCAACGCAAGTATCACATTCGCTAATTCACTGTCGTTAGTAGTTATGGCACCAGCATCCCCCAACGCTCCGAGGTTTTTTCCTGGATAAAAACTAAATGCGGCCGCATCACCCCAAGCACCGCTTTTCTTACCATCAATCATAGCTCCATGAGACTGAGCACAATCTTCTAAAACCAACAAGTTATGCTCTTTCGCAATTTGCATAATTTCAACCATTGGTGAGATTTGACCGTATAGGTGAACAGGAAGAATCACTTTGGTTTTAGGGGTTATTGCAGCTTTGATGCCCTCTGGAGAAAGGTTATAGGTATCAACATCAGGCTCTACTAGAACTGGCGTAAGGTTATTTTCTGTAATGGCTAAAACAGATGCGATATAGGTATTGGCTTGCACAATGACCTCATCACCGTCTTTGATTTTGCCCATCTCCTTCCAAGCACGCAACGTCAGCGTCAGCGCATCAAGGCCATTGGCAACACCAATACTATGCTTCGTACCACAGTACTGTGCAAACTCCTGCTCAAATGCAGAGAGCTCATTGCCCATAATGTACCACCCAGAGTCAATCACTCTCGCACAGGCGTCTTTTAACTCTTTTTCGTATTGTTGATTAATCGCTTTGAGATCTAAAAAAGGGATCATTTTGTCTTGTTCTCTATAGTGTTTATAACGCGAGCAGGGTTGCCAACTACGACTGCATTTTTAGGGACATTCTTGGTGACGACTGCTCCAGCGCCAACCATCGCCCCCTCACCTATCGTTATACCTGGAAGAATCGTCGCATTAGCTCCAATTGATGCGCCTTTTTCAATTACCGTCTTTAAGAAGGATTCTGGATAGTGTTTAGAACGAGGTTTTTTATCATTGGTAAACGCGACACAAGGCCCGATAAACACATCATCTTGAATTGTGATGCCATCCCAAATGTACACACCGCTTTTTACTGTAACTCTTTCGCCTATCGTTACATCATTCTCAATTAGGGTATGCGCGCAGATGTTGCAGTTTTTTCCAATGGTTGCACCCTTAAGTACAACCGAGAATTGCCAAATGCTTGTTCCCTCACCAATGTTGTTACTGGCAACATCACTAAGCGGGTGAATCTTCATTTCCGACCTCTTTTAGAAACGCGTTGTAATCACGAATATAATCAGATTCTTTATAAAGGTCGCTCGCAAGTACAATCAATATGCAGTCTTCAGAAAAATCATGCATTTCCCGCCATTTCAACCCTTTTATGTGCAACCCAACATCAGGAGAATCCAAAGTAACGCGTTCCTTGGTTTTACCGTCATCCAGTAAAAAGGTAACGCTCCCCTTTAGACAAATCGCCACTTGTTCTAAGTCGTAATGAGCGTGATACCCTCGCGACGTTTCGATATTAGTATCAAACAAGTAATAAACGCGTTTAATCGTAAACGGGATGTTTTTATTTTGCTCCAGAGAGATGAGCGAACCACGTTCGTCGCCAAGCGTTTCGAACGAAATCAAATTAGAACTAGACATTCATTCATCCAACAATTCAAGGAGGTAACGACCATATTCATTTTTAGATAACGCCTCACCCGCCATTTTAATTTGAGCTTTTGACAGCCAGTTTTGGTTATAAGCTATCTCTTCAAGGCAAGCGACCTTAAACCCTTGTCGTTTCTCTAGCGTTTCTACGAAATGAGACGCTTCAAGTAAACTGCCGTGCGTACCCGTATCTAGCCAAGCAAATCCTCGACCCAACAATTCAACGTTTAGCTCATTTCGTTTGAGGTATTCTTGGTTGATGCTTGAGATTTCTAGCTCACCTCGTTCAGAAGGCTCTATCATTTTGGCAATCTCCACAACTTGATTGTCGTAGAAATATAAACCAGTCACAGCATAGTTGGACTTCGGTTTACTCGGCTTCTCCTCGATAGAGACTGCCCGCATACTGTCATCAAACTCCACAACTCCAAAACGCTCTGGATCTTTTACCTTATAACCAAATACCACTGCACCTTGTGTCAGTTGTGCTGCGTTTTGCAGCATTGGAGAAAAACCCTGTCCATAAAAAATATTATCCCCTAACACCAAACATACTGAATCAGTACCAATAAACTCTTCACCGATGATAAAAGCTTGGGCAAGGCCATCCGGAGAGGGTTGAATTGCATATTCCAGAGAAATACCAAATTCACTGCCATCACCCAAAAGTCGCTTAAAGCCATCCAAGTCTTCGGGTGTTGTTATAATGAGGACTTCTCGAATTCCGGCCAACATCAGGGCGGAAAGCGGGTAGTAGATCATGGGCTTGTCATAAACAGGCAATAGTTGTTTAGAAACACCGCGAGTTATTGGATACAAGCGTGTGCCCGAACCACCAGCGAGAACAATACCTTTCATATTATTTTTTCACTCCCAAACGCTCACCTGCATATGTTCCATCAAGCACTCTGCTCCACCACTCTTTATTATTCAGATACCATTCCACTGTTTTACGAATACCTGATTCAAAAGTCTCTTTCGGCGTCCAACCTAGCTCTCGCTCAATCTTTGAAGCATCAATAGCATAGCGCACATCATGCCCTGGACGGTCAGTTACATAAGTAATTAGGTCTTGGTATTTCACTACGCCGTCAGGCTTATTTGGCAATAGTTCTTCTAGAAGCGAGCAGATGGTCTTCACTACTTCAATGTTCGCTTTCTCGTTATGGCCGCCAATGTTGTATGTCTCACCAACAATTCCTTCTTTCACGACTGTATATAACGCTCGAGCGTGATCTTCTACAAACAACCAATCACGGATTTGCATACCATCACCGTATACAGGTAGTGGTTTTCCAGAAATCGCATTAAGAATAACTAGAGGGATGAGCTTTTCAGGAAAGTGATAAGGGCCATAATTGTTCGAACAGTTAGTAACGATGGTTGGTAAGTCAAAGGTACGTTGCCAAGCTCTGACTAGATGGTCACTGGATGCTTTCGAAGCTGAGTACGGGCTCGATGGCTCATAAGGCGTGTTTTCGGTAAATAGATCTTCTGTGCCTTCTAGATCACCGTATACTTCATCAGTAGATATATGGTGGAAGCGAAACGAACTTTTCGCTTGCGCCCCAAGTGAGTTCCAATACTTTCTTGCTGCTTCAAGAAGCGTATAGGTACCCACAATATTGGTTTCGATGAAAGTGCCGGGACCATCGATAGAACGGTCTACGTGTGACTCTGCAGCAAGATGCATTACAACGTCAGGAGCATAGTTTGAAAAAATCCTATCTAACTCAGAACGATCGCAAATATCTACACATTCAAATTGATACCTTTCACTGTCAGAAATACTTGAAAGTGACTCTAAGTTTCCGGCATAAGTCAATTTATCAACATTCACTACAAAATCTTGTGTATCATGTATTATATGTCTAATCAGCGCTGAACCAATAAATCCAGCTCCTCCCGTAATCAAAATTTTTTTCTTAGTCATAAATATGTTTTCTCATAACAACAATCATGGTTAAAAAATACACCGCATAATTACAGGCAAACGCATAACTTATGCCAACCAATCCAAAAACGTTTACAAACAGTATCGAAAAAGCGACAAATAATATACCAAAAACTATCTCTGTAATTATAAATAACTTCGTCATTGCTTTGGCTAACATAAGATAAGCAAGTAGCCAAGAAAGAATTTTAAAGAAATCTCCAACGAGCTGCCATTTAAAAAGTTGCAACATTGGACGAAACTCTTCTGTAAACAAAAGCCAAAGTGCAACGTCTTTCAGAAAAAACACCGACAACGTCACAACTAAAAGTATAGGTGTAATGATCTTATATCCACTCACTAGTTCAGATCTTAGTTCAGCTTTTTCTTTTATTTCAGATAATCTCGGCAAGTAGTAAGTGCTTAGTGCTGTAGTGATCACCATCAAGTACATTGTTGATATGTACATCATTGCTTGCCAATAGCCGGCATCTTGCCAAGACAAGTTTTCTCCGATGAAGTTGCGGATAAACAGATATGATGCAGGTGTAATCAGAGCAGAAAATAAAGTCATCAACGAGTATTTACTTAGCTTGATTGCTAATATTTTATCAAATGGTGCCAAAAGATTTTTTACATTAATCAATTTGTGCTTTCTTAGATTGTATATAAGAAAAAGTAAGATTACCGATTGATTAGTAACTAAAGCTATTAACGCGCCATCTAATTTCCAAAACACAATGAGAAGTGTAGTAAAAACCAGACTGTATATACTTTGGATAATATTAACAAAAATAAAGCGCTTTATTTCCTTAAGACCATTAAGGATAGATAGTAATAATTGATTTACTGAAAAAAGAACAAGAGTAAAGCCAAATAGTGTTAACACATACTGATAGTCATCAGAATTAAAAACATAGACCGAAAGAGGCTTAGCTGCCAATATCAGTAATAAACTCATCGTAATTGACAGAAATATCGTTATTTTTAACGATGTACTCCAAAGGCTAAAGCGAGCAGAGTTATCATCATTGAACTCTGCCGTGTACTTTGTGACTCCATTATTGATCCCTCCTTGCGCTATTGTTCGCACCATAGCTTGAGAGTTCTGAAATTGCCCAATTAAAGCTAAACCTGTTGGCCCTATAAACAAGGCAATAGCTTTGTTTATGACCAGTCCAGAAAGCAATTTCACAACTGTGGAAACAAAACTCAGTAAAGACGTCTTTGCTAAATTCAATGTAAATTTTTAACCCTTGTTTTTACGTTTTTTATCTCAGATTTGAGAATCTTTCTGGAGTGTTATTTAGTCAAGATCGCGAATTCTTTTTCGCCTACTGACTCAGAGCGAACAATACCGATTTTTGTTAAAAAATCTCGCTAATTAGCAACTTAAGAAGTTGTCAGTAGTATCCAGAAACGCTACCGCCCCTAGGTTTGGCTCCCAGAGGCAAAAATGTCAACTATCTAAGCATCAACATGACGCTCAATGATAGTTCATTACGACCGACACTTCCATTAAGTTAAGGGGCTAAATGCCTCGAAACGCATCACTTGCTAGTTTTCTACACAACCAAACGTCAACTAACCACGTTAACACGCCACCAAAAGGGCAGTACTAAATTTGCAAACCGCACCTATTCGTGTCGTGCCATAACAGAGGAGATGAAATTGATGTTGAGTCATTCTAATCAAGGATTAGAATCCAATGAACCGCACAAGGTCTATTTATCGAGGCCCATTTCCACACTGCAGGGATATAAGATCCCGCATATAGTCAGCTAGTTTGCTCTTTGGAAGTTAAGTGAATAGTGGTGGTGGTGGTGGTGGTGAAGCTTAAGTCACTGGCAAGGAAAACCAACACCACATTAGGTAATTTCACACTGTCTTTTGCTCTGCTCATCAATGTCAAGATCTTTGTTTATTTTACAGATAGCTAAAAATACAATATCACATTCAATTACGCTAGCAACGGACGATTCTTATCTCACCACCTCCGATATAAGAGAACATTTAGGTCCATGATTGCCCATTATAAATGTTAGTTTCGGAAATATTACCGCGAGAATTTAGAGTTTATTTAGGCCATATAAAAGAAGAAGTCCCAAATAGAGCAAATAATTTGGAACTAAGCTAGGGCGAGAATAAGAGACTAGTACGTCAAAAGTCGGGAGCTTCTGGCATGCTAAAGTATCCCCTCGCTCTAACAATTCTGAGCTGCGATAACAGGTAATCGCACAAGATCTTTAACCAATATGAAACAGCCATAAATAGCACTTACCTTTCAATGCGAGGAGAGTAGATTCATGAATACTATCTCTATTCCACAATCAAAGAACTGAACCGCTATTTGGTATCCAACACTAAAAAAGCAGGGCTTGCCGAAAGAAGTGCTTACGAGACTCGCCATACCGCCGCTGTGCTTCATATCGCGGCACGCGAAAACCCTCTGTATATCTCGTACATGTTAGGCCACAGCGATACAAGACTGCTGATTGATGTGTATGCTCCCTATGTATCCAACACTTCAGTACAGAATGGTAAGACGTTTGATAATTTGATGAATCTATTTATGCCATAACGGAAGAAACGCAAAGGCTATGTCTTAAGCTCTTTTCTCAAGCATTGTTGCATAGGTTTTCTTCCACTTACGAACAAGATTTGCCAACTTAAATGGATGGAGCATCCAATATGAGTAAAAGAAGAACCATGCCCTACTCGCTATGCTTTTAACTCATCCATATCAGACGCACATTTTAACAGGTGCACCACTTCACCTAGGCCAGTATCCCGTGTTTTGAAGAGTTGGCGACAATGGCCTCCCATTCAACAACAGGTATGTATCAAGTAGCAGCAGCGGTAACACATCTCGTCGAAAGCAGATAATAAAGTTAACAGCAGTTAAAAACAGCGTTTTTGCATTTAACCCATACACACTGCTCGATGATGTGTAAGCTAGGTGTTTCACTTTATCGTGACGACATCTCTTAAGGATGTTAAGTGCCCAACTAAGTTTGCGTCTGCATACGTATGCGAGTTTGAATTGAATAGGATGTAGTTTCCATTCAATAATCAACATTACACCATATTACACGTTATTAAATTGCGGACTGAGCCACTTTTTGAACAGATCAACCGCCTAAAAAAGAACTCAAATTCGCGATAGAAAGTTAAGCTGATACTTTAACAAGATAAAACACAGAGTCACGAGGATTAAAAGCGAAGTTGGGCCTATTGGGGAGACTTCACCCAAACAAAACTCCCGCCACAATAACACCCTGTGCCACCCTAAGTATATCAAGCTGTATTGAGCACATATCTTGTACTTCGACCACCAGCATCAGTCCTCTTTAGACACCCTATTTCTACCAAATAAGCAAGGTGCCGAGTTGCGGTTGGCTTGCTGACCTTTGAGAGCTTGTGGTACTGACTGGTATTTATCCCTTCGGGAAAATCGCCATCTAAAAGTCGATTAAGTACTTTTGTTTGTTCAGATGAGAGCTTTGTCTGATCAACTTTCCTCCAATAATTGGTTTTCTGTATAGTCAGCTCAATCTCATTTAAGACATCAGCGAACGTTTCATTGAGGACTTTACAAAACCACACTATCCACTCAGTGATATCAAGATCACCTTTCTGGGTTTGTTCGAGTATTTCATAATAGCTTTTGCGATTGGCCATGATCCCCACAGACATGGCATAAAAACGAACCGATTGCTTATCAGCCTGGGCCAATGCCAAATCGGTCAGAAGACGAGTGATACGCCCATTGCCATCATCAAGCGGATGCAAGGTAACAAACCAAAGATGCGTGATGGCAGCTCTTAATAGAGGGTCTACAATGGCATCCGTTCTAGACGTGTTAAACCATTCTGCGAATTGATCCAATTCATCTTCCAGCACCGTTCGTGGTGGCGCTTCAAAGTGGACATTCGGTCTATCAATACGTCCTGACACGACTTGCATTGGCGCATCCCCTCGCCACTTTCCGCCTACCACGGGATTGAACAACGTATACGCTCTAACGTCAGAGGCTCTTCTAGACGCTCGATAGCGTCTAACATGATGTCCGCTAAGCCATCGGTTTGCTCAGTGGTTGGAAACGGTTTTTCTTCCGACACCCCTAACTTATTCGCGAGTGAGGAGCGAACCGAAAACGCATTCAATTTTTCACCTTCAATCGCACTTGAATATTACTATGAAGATAACGCTAGTAACCGATAATAGCTGAGACAGTATTAAGGCTAATATGGCCTTTTTGAGACAGTCTTCTTAAGTTTGCGCAGGCCGTCACGCTCCACATCAACACTTATTCTAATCACAAGATGATGCGAATAGGTGTGCTAATCGCATCATCTTCTACTTACTTATAACTAGGCTCGCCTTACTCGTACACCACTTCATTCAAATAACGCAGATACGCATTTCTTAAACGAACCGAGTTATTTTCAAAGTAGTTCGGGCTGAGGCGCGCCCTATTAAAGTACTGTCTATCGAGATTGTGGTAGTTGTTCGCCGTTTGACCGAGCCCCGTATTCAACTGATTGTGCGATTCCCCAACGCGCGTCTGCACGCCAAAGTTCCACTCGCTCACACCGCGTACGGTCAAGTAATCCGGTTTCATACCACGCCACACCGTGATCGGTATGGATACATTCAGGGTAACAAACTGCTCTGATTCGCTGTTTAAGTAAGAGGCGTCCAATCGCGTATCGCCTAACCAATGACTGGTGGTGGCTCTGACGCCTTGATCGCCGCCCCAAAACTCGCCACCTTCCACTTGCATCTGCCAGTTCCACTGCGCAACCGACAAGCGATAGTGAGCGAGCAACGGCGTACGAGCATCAACATCAATACTGTCTTTTGCTTCAAAATAACCGACTTCAAAGCCGAGGTTATGCATGCCGCTTTGACTGTACCACTGAGTTTCATTCTGACCGCCGTAATAATCACTTCGTATTAATCCAGCACTGAATAACGTCATCGCATCGAGCGGTAAACGAAACGCTTGATGCACTAAAGCGCGATCGACTTCGTTTTCCAACGCATCGTATTCATAGTAACCATCATCGTAATCATCGCTGTTGGCGATAGGCAAGATGTGCCTGACATCAATTGCCGCGCCTTTCCAAAGCGGCGTATACAGATTGGTTCCAAGACCTAGTGAATAGTCAAAAAACCCATATTCCGTTGCAACCGCGTAGTTCATAACTGGCGAGAAAATCA
The DNA here is from genome assembly GCA_024346835.1 of Vibrio comitans. Lineage (GTDB taxonomy): Bacteria > Pseudomonadota > Gammaproteobacteria > Enterobacterales > Vibrionaceae > Vibrio > Vibrio comitans. Next base: position 996,173 of record AP024867.1, on the reverse strand, counting down.
GCTCACTGTACCCAAAGCCATCATTCGTGGTTTCGTAGCGCCAGGTTGTTTGTTCAAGCTTTACAGCAAGATCATGATTGGTAAACTGGGTCTGAGTACACTTGCCACCATTTTCCAGAAACTCTCGATAACAATTGAGCTCAGTATTAATTGCAAGCATTGGGATTTTGTTTTGAATCAGTATCAGCTCTACGTGTTGCACTCTGCCAGCTGCTCCTAGCAGTTCAGCAAATATACCTTCACCCGCGTGAGCGGAAATAATGCCCAGCGCAACGCCTGCCCCGTCCATCGTGTTGTGCTGATAACGCTTATTTTCTAACGCCACCACTAAGGTATTCAGGTTTGATCCCACACGAATGTTCACAAAGCCCTCTTGTTCGAGCTTTCCGATAAGTTGCGTCATACTGCTCGCCTCACTTTTGGACAGTTCTGTGAGAACTTGAGCTTTAGAGTCTGGCTTTATGTCTGAGTATTTTTGCCGAATAAAGGTATCCCCAAAAAAGGGAACCGAAGCACTGACGCCCCATAGCGTTTGGTCTTGATTCTCGTGCCCAGAATAAAGCTGATACTGCGCCGCAACTTGAGCGCCATAAGGGAGCATGTCTCTTGGGGTCATAACGCGAACTGCCGCATTAAACTCTTGTGCGTCGTACTCCCCTGCCAATTGCACAAAATCAAAGGGTTGCCACTCTGCACCGGCAAACGGGCCGTCAAGCAGACCTAAGCTCAGATCCGATTTACCGTACCCGCCACTAAGGCGCAGATTAAATGCGTCGATTTCAGTATCCGCGACCACAAAGTAAGCATCAAAGTTGCTTGCCGCCCCGCCAATATCTTGAGCACCAAAGGCCAAGTTAAAGCCGGTCAAATCTTCTAGGTAAGGAAGCTGGAATTTCGCGGTTGCAGACAGATCTCGAATGCCACAATCGGATTCAAAGTAAATGTTGCAATTATACGTCTTAGTGACGATGCGACCGCCCACCTCCAAATGAGGCAGTACGCCGGCATTCACATACCAGCTATCCAGCTCGGCGATGCTGCCTCGATAAGGCACACCTTGGCCGAATGCCGCGCTGCCTCGCCCCGTTTCCAGAGTTTGGGCATTAGGGGTAAATATCAGGCCACTGAAGCCTTGCTGAGAAGGGAGAATGTCCACTCTCGCCATTGAAGTGCCACTAAAAGCGAGAATAGAGCCCACGATCAATCGATGTGAAGTAAATTTGTACAAAAGAACATCCATATTCTATCTGTAATCCATGTAAAACCACCATAACCAACTGATAACATTAAAATAATACACTTTAATGAAAAGCGAACAATATTCTTTATTGCTGTGTGTTAGCGCATTGTTGTCAAACGAAGAATTGAGGGATTAACGAGCCATAATTCTCCGCCTAGTCACTCGCAACTAGTTAACGTATGAAATACTATTAATATGGTGTTTGAGGTAGAAAACCATTACCCTTTATCCCGTATGTCTCGTAAGTTAGTTGGCCTTTGCCACAATTTGTCTTAAAACCAACATCGAAGTGTGAGAAAATCACGCCAACGTTGGCAAAATAAAAATAATCCAAAGGAAGAATTATGAAAATAGCGATTGCCGGTACAGGCTATGTTGGTCTGTCCAATGCGGTATTGCTCGCGCAGCATCATGAAGTTATGGCTGTGGATATCATCCCAGAGAAAGTCGAACTGCTGAACAACAAGAAATCACCAATTGTTGATGCTGAGATAGAACAGTTCCTTTCAGAGAAAGCGCTGAACTTTACCGCTACGCTAGACAAAGAACTGGCTTATAAAGATGCTAAGTATGTTGTCATCGCCACGCCTACTGACTACGACCCACAAACGAACTACTTCAACACATCATCGGTTGAAACCGTGATTAAACAAGTCATGGAAATTAACCCAGACGCAGTGATGATCATCAAATCCACTGTGCCTGTAGGCTATACCGCTCGCATCAAAGAAGAGCTTGGCTGTGAAAACCTCATCTTCTCTCCAGAGTTTTTGCGTGAAGGTCGCGCACTGTACGACAACTTGCACCCATCTCGTATTATCGTGGGTGAGCGCAGTGAGCGAGCAAAGGTGTTTGCTGATCTATTAGTCGAAGGCGCCGAGAAAACTGATATTGATGTGCTATTTACGGATTCAACAGAAGCCGAAGCCGTTAAGTTGTTCTCTAATACCTACCTAGCACTTCGTGTCGCATACTTTAACGAATTGGACTCTTACGCTGAAGCCCACGGCCTTGACGCTCGTCAGATCATTGAAGGTGTAGGTTTAGATCCTCGTATTGGTAACCACTACAACAATCCATCATTTGGCTACGGCGGTTACTGTCTACCAAAAGACACCAAACAGCTGCTTGCTAACTACGAAGAAGTGCCAAACAACATCATTGGCGCGATTGTGGATGCTAACCGCACGCGTAAAGACTTCGTTGCGGACTCTATCTTAAAGCGCAATCCAAAAGTGGTTGGAATCTACCGTCTTATCATGAAGGCTGGATCTGATAACTTCCGTGCATCATCGATTCAAGGCATCATGAAGAGATTGAAAGCAAAAGGCATTGAGGTTGTGGTATATGAACCGGTTCTTCAAGAAGACCACTTCTTCCATTCACGTAACATTCGTGATTTAGAAGAATTCAAACAAGTTTCTGATGTGATTGTGTCTAACCGTATGGTTGAAGACATCAAAGACGTTGAAGCGAAAGTGTACACTCGCGACCTGTTCGGTAGTGACTAACGTTATCGCATAGGAAGTCAGTGAACTTCCTCAATATTGTCTACTGAGCTCTAGCCACAATGCTAGGGCTTTTTTTTGCTCATCAATATCTGTTGATGCTCTCCCTAAACTCACTGAAAACAAAATTTAACTAAGATTTGACTTCCATAAGCCCAAAAGACGCTTTAGTGAGTCTGACAGATTATTTAAAGCAAAATTATTGAAAGATATACACTTTTACGATGATCGCTTGTTTAGAGGAGCAGCCAAAAAGAAGGGGGGGTTGAATTTCGAAGTAACAGATTATTTTGTTTAAAATGATAAAAGCGGCTTTCCTAGGAAAGCCGCTGTAAACCATAGAATGACCGCCTCACATTAAATAAAGTGCGGCACCCGTATTAATTGACATTAATAATTACCGGCTGAGAGTAAATAAGATAAGACTCTCTTGTCTCCAACTGATGCTTATGCATGACTAGCACTTCAGCCTTTCCTGAAGATAAGAATCTTAGTTCCCCTTCATCGGATTGTTCATATTGAGCTGTGCTCTGCGCGACAAGAAACGCTCTTGCTGTATCAGATTGTTCAACTCCCTTCTGGTCTCTCAATACCACACCAACTTCTAAGGTGCTGCCCACATCAATGGATACTTGGTCGCTTAATACCTTAGCCGACACCACTTTGTCACTTGACCACTGAGCATAATCTGTTGTTAGACCATGAATGCCCCATAGATAGTGTTTGTTCTGATCTGCTTGTGAACGGTATGTCCAAGGCCACAGAGTCATACCGCGGTGCTTAGCGATACCGATCGTGTCCTCTGACAAAGCCGCATAGGACGGATTATACGTGGTGGACAGCGGCTGAACCTTCTTCAGCATGTTAACTAGCGTTCTTTCAGAGTCTCTATCTTCACTGTGAGAAATTAGCAAGCCTACAGGAATTTCCGGCATCACTTCTGCCATTCTTTGAGTTTGTTGTTCACTGAACGCGATGACAATCAGCTGATCAGCAACATCATACTCTTTGGTGAGTTTAGCAATTTCATCCACAATCAAAGGGTTTGCACTTTTAATCTCTAGGAAGTGCGTCATTTTCGCGTCTTTGAATTCACTAAAGAACTCTTCTAACGTTGGTATCTTCATCGACGATGGATTGCCATCTAAATCGAGAATGCTCAGCGCACGAAGCTCATCCAATGTCATCTCTTCAACGTTGCCACTGCCATCCGTGGTTCTATCGACGGTCGTATCATGCATTACCACAACATGATTATCAGCCGAGAGGTACACATCATACTCGTTGCCATCAACGCCAAGCTCAAGCGCTTTGACTGCACTCTCAAGTGTATTTTCAGGAAGCAGTGAAGGTACGCCGCGATGGCCAATGATCAGAGGCTTTCGGATCAGTGAGTTTGGTGCAAACATGCCCATAAGATCCGCTAGTTCATCGGTATTCTCGGTGACTAAGCCATGAGCGCCGGTCGTCAATAAACTTGCCATAGTGCTTTCACCGTCATGCTCCACCCAAATGGTTAGCAAACGACGTTGCAAATAGTCCATAAGCTCTGGCGTCACAGCCGATTGAGGCAATACCACGATGCGAGACTTCGATGCCGTCACCTTCGAAACGATATTGTGCCATGACCCAATATCCGTACCGATTTCACTCTCTGAAATCTTGAGTGCAGAGCGAACATTCACATTGTGATCTCTCAGTTCCGTAAGATCTTGAGATTCAGAAGACACAAACGTTAGGTCAATAGACTTGTACGTATTTAGAACCGAAGAGAGTCTGTCTAAATCAACGCCAGCAGAAATCTCTAGCACAGGAATGATATTGAGTTCAGTCTCAAGTAACTGCTCAAGAGTAGAAAGATAATCCCCACCTACAGAATACACGTGCAATGAGTCATCCAATTTTAGATAAGCATTAGAGCCACTGAAACTGTTCAAACTCTCTAGCGAGCTAAACTCGGTACCCACAACTGTTGGCGCCATGGCAATGTGCGTATCAGGCTCATCGACAGTATAAAGTTGTTCAAGCTTGGGTAGCGCTTCATGTTGTTCGGTAATCTTAATATCTTGGATTTTAAGAACAGCGCCAGCGGCTTGAAGAGCGATGTTACCCATGACGGGCAAAATAGTATTGTCGTGCATTATCTGACCATTTAAGACCTGCTGAACACGGTTTCCGTGCGTCGTGATCTCAGCGGTGTATATCTGCTCAGGGTTAATGTCTTGGGTAAATGCCTTAGTATCGAGAATATCCCACTTGTCTTCATAGCGCGCTGCCAATTCAGTACCGTTGCTGCTGGTTGCTGCCTGGCGGATTGCCATTTGATAATATGAGTTTGAACCAACATCACGGTATCTGAATCCCGCCCAGCGAGAAGCAGTGTTCGCTTCAGGGATCGTAAAGTTCACGGTCACTTTGTAGTTGCCGTATCCAGAAAGCTCTTGAGGAAGCTCAACCGCCGTTGCCGTATAATCATCAATCCTACCATCGACGTACAAATAACCGTCTTCCACGTAGGCTTCACCAAGGTTAGTCACCAAGTCCCAACCGTCCGGTAGCATGCCATTTTCAACATTTTCAAAATTCTCAGTAAGAATAACGTTATCGCCTACATCCGGCACATCTGGCTTATCGTCATTCTTATCGCTACTACACGCGACCAGTGATACGGTTGCGACTAAACCAAATACCCATTTATAACTGTTCATTGACTGTCTCCTTGTTTAGATGGAGGCATACTATGGGTTAGAAATGAATGTTCGATTGCGCCCAAGTGAACATTAAAGGCGATATAATGAATTTTTGTTCAATATAATATTGTTTGATTTACAGTCAGTTACAACTAAAACCCCATACAATTCAAGGCTTGTTATCTCTCTTTCATACTCTTTCAATATATTCATTTGGGTTTAGTTTGAACGTATTGTGAGAAATTGACATGAACAGGAAACAAAAGATTTTGCAGTTGTTGCATTCGAAAGGGTCACTCACAACCGGGGAGATCTCTGCACTCTTTAACCTCACCCCTCAAACGATTTGTAGAGACATCAATGCACTTTGCGCAGAAGGAAAAGCACGGCGCATACACGGCGGTATAACCTTGCCTGCTACTGCCGATAACAGTCACTTCAATCAAAGAATAAGAAGCAATGCTAACGGTAAATTAGCCGCCGCCAAAGTCGCTGCCAAACTGATTTCAGCAGGCCAAACCATCTTCTTTGGCTACGGTTCAACGACAGCGATGATCGCAGGTGAAGTGGACTCTGCACTGCACTTCAAAGCGATCACGAATAACCTTAATGTGGCGATCGCGCTGGAAAACAGTAATGCAGAAGTGTGGCTCGCCGGGGGCTTAGTGCGTAACAAACAGCGGGACGTAACCGGCTATAGCACGGCAAGCTTTCTTAATCGCTTTCGAGCCGATATTGCGTTTTGTGGTATAGGATCCATAAACCACCGTGGCGAGTTACTTGAATTTAATTATGAAGAGGCCGAACTCACTCGACTCATTTTGAATAACTCAAAACAGCGCATCATCGTAGCAGACCAAACAAAATTGGAGCGACATGCCTCTGTTTTTTGCACCAAAATCAGTGATGTTGATGCCCTTGTTATCGATTCGGCATCAACGCATTTAAAAGAGATGTGCCATTCAAATGAAGTGAAGCTCATGCTTGGTAGTACAGTAAGCTGACTTCTCAAAGCAGTAGCGTAATGCCATTACAAATTCGATTATGATTGGATCGTTTAAGCGTTGTGATTAATGCGCTCGGCCAGTTTAACTATTCTCTGGGCGTTCAACGCACTAATTCCAATGATAAGCACGGGCATGGCTATCAACAGTATGGTTGTCATCGCCTCTCCATATAATCTCAAGTGATCTCCTGTCAGTTTAGCTTGCATATTCTAGCTGCACGACACCCTCAACTGCCAGCACTGAAATATCGAGAAGCAGGAGAATACATCAGCATCCAACTACCTTTCCAAGAGTGTCGCACTGACTATCTAAATTCGAGTCATTGCATCTAAAGCGCTAATAGAGCAAGCTACTCAATCGCATGTATATGGTCTTCACTTTCATCCCTAGTAACTGTCAGCTCATACATTATCAACGGTATCTCGTTACCATCCAATTCTAATTTTTAGTTCCAGTTTCGCGATGAACTTCGGTTTCAAGAGTACCTTGGTTGGTTTCAGCATCACTTTTTCGGTAGTAAAACAAAAAAATCGCCAGTTGGTTAGACTGACGATTTTTACTTTAATTCTCAATTCCTCTATTCAAACCCTACAAAGCGGACGACACCCGAGGCGATTTCAGCTTCATCTTCACCCGGTGCTGGGTTGCTCCAAGTAGGGTCGAGCCAGAAGGTTTTAATCAACGAGTAATCTCCGTCTTGATTAACCTTATCCCACAAATCAACAGCCCCTATCAGATCTGGATGGGTGATCTGCATGGCAACTTGCCCTGTAACATCATCAATCAACCAATTGAACGAGAAGTTACCCTCGTCTTCGGTTTCAAATTGACCCGTACCATCGCTATAAAACACCACTTCTTCTTCGATAATGGCCATCACTGCGTTATCGATACCCCATAGGTCGATAATCTGCCAACGAGAAGTTTCATTTCCGTTACCGGTAAAATCCGCCAATACGAATTGATTGTCATTGACACGACAACCATTCACCGCAGTGTTGTACTCTGACAAAGTACCATAGCTATCAGGCTGGTCGAGGGCGTCATTCCAGTCAGAATCCCCATCCATACATGGATAACTCGAACCCATATAGGTGACATTTTCAAATGTTTCATTGAATCCATCACGCGCTATCGTCCAATCGTATTCAGACTTCGCGACTAGAGTCCAATTCTCTGTACTAGTATCAGCAAAGGTCACCAAAATTGTGTCTATAGAGGTTTGGGACCAGTAACCACCGTATTCTTCATTCTCTTGGTTGTCAACATAGGTCATGCTTCCATTGGAGTGAAAGAAAAACAGATTATCGTCGTACTCTTTCAGCACCACATCGTCTAGATAGAACTCTAGCTGCCCGATGTCCTTCTGGACAAAGGTATCAGCCCAGATCCATGCTTGTGTAACCTCATCAATGATTTCTTCCTCAAACAGCTTGATGGACCATTGGTTATCCAAAGTATCAAGCAATGCCCAATAGTTTACCAATAAAGGATTGCCACTGGATACCCATTGGGTCAGCAAAAAGCTTTGGTATTCGACGCTCAAAAAAGCGGGGCTTGCCAAACGTCGCGCTTATGAAACCCGCCATACAGCCGCGGTGTTGCATATTGCCGCGCTTGAGAATCCGCTCTATATATCTCAGATGCTCGGTCATAGTGATACAAGATTGTTGTTTGATGTGTATGCGCCGTATGTGGCCAATGCCTCACAGCGAGATGGCGCGTCGTTCGATAAGCTGATGAACAAGATGATCCCTTAACCAAGCGCTACAAGCCTGATGCTCCCTTTAACGAGCACTCGGATGATTGGGTGACTGACTCAGCCTTAATAGTCAATGATTTTTCATTTGCTTAGAAACCACAATGCCCCCATCAAACAGTTTGATGAGGGCATTGAATTGCTCGTCATGCCAAGGGTTAGGCCTTACCCTTTACTTGAAAACAGTGTGTCTGTTTCTGAGTTACAGCGTGTCTTTTACAGGCTCGTCTTCCAGCTTTTTCCACTTTCTCACAATTTTCGCCATTTGAAATGGGTGCGTCATCTAATACACATGGAACAAAAAAGATAACCCTAAATCACAATAGTCCATTCTTGAATAAGCAGTATGCCAAGTCTCAAAACATTTAAACTACCATGACGATTGAGCTGCGCACCGTAAAGTTCCACATTCACTATTTGGGGCTGGTTTCAATAATTCGCACTTCACAGAATACAAAACGAAGATCAGCCCCTAGGTTATTACTCGTATACCACTTCATCCAAATAGCGCAAATACGCATTTCGTAAACGAATCGAGTTATTTTCAAAGTAGTTCGGGCTTAAGCGCGCTCTATTAAAGTACTGTCTATCTAGGTTGTGATAGTTGTTCGCCGTTTGACCGAGTCCTGTATTCAACTGATTATGCGACTCCCCAACGCGGGTCTGCACGCCAAAGTTCCATTCGCTGACGCCGCGTACGGTCAAATAATCCGGTTGCATTCCACGCCAGAACGTAAGAGGGATGGAAACATTCAAGGTTACGAACTGTTCGCTCTCACTGTTCAAATAGGAAGCGTCTAAGCGTGTGTCACCAAGCCAATGACTCGAGGTTGCTTTTACCCCTTGATCGCCAGCCCAAAACTCACCACCTTGCACCTGCATTTGCCAATTCCACTGAGCAACAGAAAGTCGATAATGGGCAAGAAGCGGAGATTTATCTTCTGTATCAATACTGTCTTTCGCGGTAAAATAACCTGCTTCAAAGCCTAGGTTGTGCATACCACTAGCACTGTACCACTGAGTTTCGTTTTGCCCTCCGTAGTAGTCGCCTTTAACGAGGCCAGCACTAAACAGGGTCATTGTGTTGGCTGGAAGACGAAAAGCTTGGTGAATCAAGGCGCGGTCAATTTCATTTTCTAAAGCATCTGGCTCCCAATAACCGTCCTCGTAATCATCGCTGTTTGCAATAGGTAAGATATGCCGAACATCGATCGCAGCACCTTTCCAGAGCGGCGTATATAGGTTAGTCCCCAGCCCAATGGAATAGTCAAAGAAGCCATACTCAGTAGCTACGGCGTAGTTCATCACTGGCGAGAAAATAATCTCACTGTAACCAAAGCCATCATTGACGGTTTCATAACGCCACTGCGTTTGATCGAGTCTTGCACTGAGGTCTTGACTGGAGAATTCGATTTGTTCACACACAGTGCCACTTTTCAAAAAGTCACGATAGCAATTAAGCTCTGTATTGATGGAAAGCATTGGGATTTTGTTTTTCAGAAGCACCAGTTCTACTTTTTGAGAACTATTGTTACCGCGAGCTAAGCCAGCAAAAAGACCTTCACCAGAATTGGCCGCAATAATCCCTATAGCGACACCTGCACCATCCATCGTATTATGCTGATAACGTTTATTTTCTAGCGCAATCACTAACGTGTCTAAATTACTACCAACTTGGATATTCACAAACCCTTCTTGCTCAAGCTTACCGATAAGTTGAGTGAGGCTACTTGCATCACCTTTAGCTAGTTCAGTTTCAACTTGTGTTTGTGAGTTAGGCTTGATATCGGAGTACTTTTTGCGTGTGAAGGTATCGCCAAAGAAAGGTACAGAGGCACTAATACCCCATAGGGTCTGGTCTTGGTTTTCATGACCAGAGTAGAGCTGATATTGAGCAGCAAGTTGCGCTCCGTAAGGCAGCATATCCCTTGGCGTAATTAGGCGAAAAGCGGCATTAAATTCCTGTGCGTCGTACTCACCTACAAGTTGAAAAAAATCAAATGGTTGCCATTCCGCTCCTGCAAACGGTCCATCAAGCACGCCTAGGCTTAAGTCTGACTGACCGTAACCACCACTGACACGCAAGTTAAAGGCCTCTATTTCAGTATCAGCGACCACAAAAAATGCATCAAACTTACTAGCCGCACCGCCAATATCTTGTGCGCCGAAGGCAAGGTTGAAACCGGTCAAATCTTCAAGGTAAGGAAGTTGGAATTTTGCCGTCGCTGACAAATCTCTATTGCACCCCGACTCTAAAAATTCATTACATTCGTAGTCCTGAAGAACAATCCGGCCCCCGACTTCCAGATGAGGAAAGACACCAGCGTTGACATACCAACTATCGAGCTTCTCTATACTCCCACGATAAGGAACCCCCTGAGCAAACTGAGCACTGCCTCTGCCTGTTTCTAAAGTTTGAGCATTGGGGGTAAATATAAGGCCACTAAAGCCTTGCTGGGAGGGTAAAATGTCCACATTTGCCATGGAAGCGCTACTGTGGATAAGAAATGCATACGCAATTAAGCGTCGTAGTAAGTATTTGTACAAAAGAACATCCATATTCTATGTGCAACAAGTGTAAATCCAACATAACCAATTGATAACGTTATGACAACACTCATCTCACTATAAACACTGATAATTTCTGACATTTGCACACGATATCTATTTTGTGACAGATCCGGGTAAAAACTACTTACTTTTTAGGGAAGGTTGCTGATAAGCCCTATGTGTCCATTCGTTATGCGCTAAATGGGAAGCCTTTTATGATTTGATGAGTATGTGAAATGACATAACAAAAAAACGCCTTCTAGTGATAAAACAAGAAGGCGTTTTTTTATTCGTTCGAAAGGAGAGCTTTTTGTATCCGTTCAACTAAGCAATAGACTCTTTATGTGTAGACTGTTTACCTAGCTCATTAGCCTGCTTATCTTTCGCGTAAACATTCTCATAGCAGTAGTTAGTTGCTTCGATATAACCCTCTACGCTACCACAGTCAAAGCGCTTACCTTTAAACTTATACGCCAACACACATCCTGATTTCGCTTGTTTTAATAATGCATCGGTAATTTGGATCTCTCCGCCCTTTCCAGGTTCAGTAGCTTCAATCAACTCAAAAATATCAGGTGTTAGAATATAACGGCCAATGATTGCTAGATTACTAGGCGCAGTCCCTTGTTCTGGCTTTTCTATCATGTCATCAACACGAATGATGTTATCTTTAATCATTTCGCCTTTGATAACACCGTACTTGTGTGTTTCGTCTTCAGGCACTTCTTGAACCGCAACGATAGAACAGCGGAACTGCTTATAAAGTGCAGCCATCTGACTAAGCACACCTTCCTGTTCATGCACACAAAGATCATCCGCCAAGACCACAGCAAAGGGTTTATCACCGACAAGTTCGCGTCCAGTCAGAATGGCATGCCCCAAACCTTTCATTTCACGCTGACGGATGTAAGTGAAGTCTGCTGAGTCTATGGTGTGTCTGATGTTATCTAGCAACTCTTCTTTGTTAGTGCCTTGAATTTGGTGCTCTAGCTCGTAGTTCTTATCAAAGTGATCCATCAAAGAATGCTTACCGCGACCAGTGACGATACACATGCTACTCATACCCGCTTCAATCGCTTCTTCAACCCCATACTCAATGAGAGGTTTATTCACAACAGGCATCATTTCTTTCGGCATTGATTTTGTTGCCGGTAAAAAACGTGTTCCGTAGCCAGCGGCAGGAAATAAACAATGTTTAATCATTATTATTCTCTATATCAATCAATATATTGAGGGGTTTAAGCAAAGCCTTTGCTTAAATAACGTATAGAGTGCACACACCTCAAATCTCATTTGTCCTAGCTAACCGAGACAAAAATAAATGAACACTATGACTTCCGTTGCTAGGCTTTTCTTAATTCTTAATCCGAACCAAATAGATCTCGTGTGTATACCTTGCTTTCTACGTCTGCCAACTCTTCTACCATGCGGTTAGAAACGATAACGTCCGACATAGATTTAAACTCTTCAAGATCTTTAATGACTGAAGAATGGAAAAACTCGGCTTCATCAAGAGCAGGTTCATACACTACGACTTCAATACCCTTTGCCTTCAGTCGCTTCATGATCCCCTGAATCGATGATGCACGGAAGTTATCCGAACCTGCTTTCATGATCAGCCGATAGATACCCACTTGCTCTGGATTGCGTTTTAGTATCGAGTCAGCCACAAAATCTTTACGCGTGGTATTGGCATCTACAATGGCACCAATAATGTTGTTCGGTACATCCGCATAGTTGGCTCGAAGCTGCTTGGTATCTTTAGGTAAGCAGTAACCCCCATAGCCAAATGACGGATTGTTATAGTGGGTACCAATGCGAGGATCTAACCCCACACCCTCGATGATCTGGCGAGTGTCTAGGCCGTGTGCTTCAGCGTAAGTGTCCAACTCATTAAAGTAAGCGACGCGAAGTGCAAGGTAGGTGTTCGAAAACAGTTTAACTGCTTCAGCTTCCGTAGAACCTGTATAAAATACTTCGATATTCTCTTTTTCTGCGCCTTCTACCAGCATATTGGCAAATGTTTCAGCACGCTCAGAACACTCGCCCACGATAATACGTGAAGGGTGGAGATTGTCGTACAACGCACGTCCTTCTCTTAAAAACTCTGGAGAAAAGATCAGGTTTTCACAGCCCAACTCTTGCTTAATACGAGCGGTATAACCCACAGGAACAGTGGATTTTATCACCATTACAGCATTAGGATTGATCTTCATCACCTGCTTAATCACTGCCTCTACTGAAGACGTATTAAAGTAGTTGGTTTCTGCGTCATAGTCGGTTGGCGTTGCGATTACAACATAGTCGGCTTCTTGGTAAGCTGTCTCTACATCGAGCGTAGCTGTGAAGTTGAGGGCTCTATTAGCTAAAAAGTCTTCAATTTCGGCGTCGACTATCGGTGATTGCTTTTTATTCAGTAGTTTGACTTTGTCTTCAACAATGTCAACCGCAATAACTTGGTGATGCTGAGCCAGCAACATCGCATTAGACAGACCTACATAGCCCGTGCCTGCAACAGCAATTTTCATTTTATTCTCACTAAATTAAGGTTTCAATTACTTAGCAAGCCAGGTCTTGTGTCTAACACAAACTGGCTCTTTTTTGCCAATAAAATACAACTATTTTAAATAATTCCAACTTCTCTTACCTACCCATACCAAATAGAACCACTTTAACTGTCAAAAACAACACTTTAAGGTCCAAAAGGTAAGATTGATGTTTGATGTAATAGATATCATACTTGTGCTTCCAAACAGCATCTTCAATAGATGCGCCATATGCGTATTTCACCTGAGCCAAGCCAGTAATGCCAGGCTTTACGGCATGGCGAAAACGATAGTACGGAATCTCTTTCTCTAAAGTCTCAATAAATACTTCTCGTTCTGGTCTTGGGCCAACCATTGACATTTCACCTTTTAGAACGTTGATCAATTGAGGCAACTCATCAATACGCGTTTTACGGATAAAGTTTCCGACTTTAGTAACCCTTGCATCGTTCTTACTTGCCCACTGAGCTCCATTTTTTTCAGCATCATTACGCATAGAACGAAACTTAATCACGTCGAACTCTTTATTCAATAACCCTGTTCGTCGCTGTTTAAAGAAAACAGCACCTGGGGATTCGACCTTAATAGCGATAGCGGTAAGTACCGCAATAGGAAAAGTAACTATAAGCAATAGTATTGCAAACAATAAATCAATAGTACGTTTATAGAATTTGTTTCTCTTGTGCGAAAGAATAGAAAAAGCTTTTTGGTGCAAAAAGTAGCCTGAATGTAAAAATCTAGTTTCAGTATACCCATAACGCCCATCAATGAAAGAGACTAATGGCTCAACCCAGACGCCAAATGCTAATGCTTTAACCAAAAACTGTTTGTTAGAGTGAGAAAGTTCTGCATAGCGATAGTGACACAACACTACATCTTTATTTGAATCGATCCCAATTTCATAATTGTTGAACTCGAATTCGACATCCAAATTGATTATTTGATCTTTCAATTTTTTAATGTATTGGTCCAGACAGTATATATATATTTTCTTAGTTGATTTTCTTCTAGGATTTTTAAACATAATATTTATTGACAGTAACTATATTTAGCGTAAGTGAAAAATTAGGGATGTCAAGTACTGATATTTTTCAAAGAAAATTAAAACCTGACAAGCTCTCATTGATAGCCTTTAACTATCCATTTGTATTTTAACCTTATTTTTCTTGAATAACTTATTAAATACATTCAAAAAAAGATAATAACTAGCCATATGAATTGGCATATTCTGATGCTTATAAAAAAGTTCAAAATTATACCTTAATAGCTTCAATTTATTACTAGAGACAGAACTTGTTCTTTGTCTATATTTTGCGAGTATACCAGGACACTTATGAGCAATAGGTACCGTTTTCAGAATATCTAACCAAAGACCATAATCCTGTCTTCGCCTAATCAAAGGCATATACATTTTACCTAATTTTCTTGAGTCGTACATCACAGTCAGACAACCGATTAAGTTTTCATTCAGTAATTGCCTGTAAGTCAAAGTTACAGGCAATACCCTAGCTTTATCAATAATTTCCCCGGATTCTTTAAGAAATGAATAATCCGTATAACTAAATGCAATATTATTATGAGACATGAAACTAATCTGAACTTTGAGTTTATCATTTTCCCATAAGTCATCAGAGTCGAGAAATGCTATATATCTCCCTGTTGCGTGTTTGATAGAATTGTTACGACTCACTGCTGCACCACTATTAGATCCATTCCTATAAACTATTATTCTAGAATCTAACGCTGCCTTCTGTAGCAAATATTCATATGTACCGTCGGTTGAGCAATCGTCAGTAACAATCCACTCCCAGTCATTTAACGTCTGCTCTAAAATAGAGTTAAATGTTTCGTCAATAAATTCGATACAATTAAATGACGGTGTTATTATTGATACTATTGGCATTACTCACCTTTCAAATATGCTATCTGTTATTTATATTAGTTTTATTAAAATACAATTAGGGTATCTATTCTAAGCCTTGTAGTGTTCGCCTAAAATTAAACATAGTCTTACAAGTTTTCCAGTGTACCTGTTCCGATTCATTTGGTGTGAGGGGCCTTTATACTAATAGGGCCGGATTTGGCTGTAATAACTAATGATATAACCAGCAATGGTATTCCGGCTCTCCATTAAATTCCGCTAGTTAACGGCTGCCACCCATTCTGTTTATAGACTTCTTAATAAGCGCTTTACAGAACTGATGACCGAGTGATTTCCGGTGCGCGACAAGCTTTGTTTTATCTGATAACGCCATAAGGTCTAACGAAACTTACGGCTAGTGTAATGCGTACCCTGATCGCTATGGAACATCAACCCTTTAGGCTTGCCACGGCTTTCATAAGCCATTTTTAAGGCTTTGCTTGTCAACTGGCTATCGGGCGAAAATGACATAGCCCGGCCAATAGGTTTTCGATCAAACAAGTCCAGTACAACGGCAAGATAAGCCCAGCGATTTCCTATCTAGACATAAGTTACATATCCAACCCACACTTGATTTAGAACTGTAAAGGCGAACTGTCACTCAAGGTGATTAGGGATCTCCACATGCTCAGGAGACTGTTTTTTATATTTATGCTTCGGCAGTTGTCGACTAACCAACCCAAGCTTTTACATAATCTTAGTTGCTCGATAACGACTCAACTTAATACCAGCATTAGTTACGATACCTGCGAACTTTCGAGCCCCTGCGGAGCCATTGCTGGCACCATGAGCCTCTTAAACAAGTGCTCGAGTTTGAACTTCTAATGCAGGAATGGCTCTTAGTCGGCGCTTCTAGTATTCGTAAGACGTTGCATAGTGTAGTGATACTGTAGCTCTGTTTGGGTCGCTCGACTATCGAGATTTTTCAGTGAGTCCAACATCAACAGAGCTGTAGCTTTTTTATGATTTCATCGCGCTCTTCAAGCTCTGCGATCCGATTTTTAGCTCTCGGATTTCAATTTGTTCAAGCGTCAGTGTGGAGGCCTTAGGCGTAAGGCCTTTCCTCTCTTGTTTTAGCTGCTTTACCCATTTTTCCATGGCAGACCTGCTCCCATTCATAGCTTTGGCTAGCCTCATCCATTGAGTAGCCTTGGTCAACAACCAATTGTACTGGTTTAAGTTTGAATTCAGAGCTGAAAGTTCTTCTCGTACGTTTTGTCATAGTTCCACCTGTTGTGTACTAGGTGCACATTAACCACCTTTAATCAGGTGACCAAATTCACTATGCCACAACATTCAGTACATATAGTCATGCTTCCACCTGTTGTGCTGAATGTGCATCTAAACCCCAATATCCAGTGACCAACTCCACAATGCCACTAAAGTGAAATCCGAAAACGACTAGCAGAAGTAACAGGTTAGATCGACACTTACTGCCAAAATTTTTCAAGTTACATTATAAACCTTTCAATTTTTCACACAGTTCCACAAACTCTTAGCCATATAATAGAGTTTTAATAACAAAGGAGATATGAAAAATATCTTCTTATATCTATTTAGGCTAAAATAATACCTCAATGATATTCTTCGTTGAAACTTTGTTATTGGTTTTCCTAGAAACATCTCTTTTGAGTTGATTAAATATGACAAATTGAAATGGCGTATATCATGAAATTCACCATTTTCTAGATCTGACATAATCAATTTCAAATCTTTGATATGTTTTTCGTTTACACTGTTTGTAATGCTTCCCTCTGTGATCCTGTAACCATATAGAGGTTTGTTTAGGTGAATAAAAATAGGACTACTCAAATAGATTTTGGAAATAAGTTCCAAATCTTCATAATAAATATCCTCCTTAAATCTCTTTTTTGTGAATATGTCCTTTCTATAAACCCGCATTGGCGCATACCAATTACCTGCAAGAAAAACATCAGATAATGAATAATTTTCTTTGACCGTGTTATAAAGATGTGTAGATTGAGAATAGTCAAGTGTACGAATATTCGAAAACCTTGAGAAATCAAAACTTACGATATCATAATCGCGATATTTAGAGATAACACCAAAGAAATCAACATGCAAGACATCATCAGAATCAAGAAAAATGATAAATTCTCCAACAGCTTTTTCTATACCGAAGTTTCTTGCAGAACTAAGTCCGCCATTATCTTTGTAATAATAACTAATGGCGTTTCCGCATTCTATTTTTGTCATGTAGTCAGATACTATTTCACTCGTAGAGTCAATAGAACCGTCGTCAACAACAATTATTTCTACAGAATGTTCTGACTCAGAATATATAATACTATCGAGGCATTCAGATATATATTCTTCAGAATTGTAGCAGGGAATAACAACTGAATATGTTATCATTTTATTATTGACCATTTTTACTCCAAACCTCGAGATAGGCATCTGAAATAACAGCGGGGTTATGATGCTTAATTATATACTCTAGACCGTTTCTTATTATGGATTTTCTCAGATTGAAATCCCTAAGTACTAGTTCTATGTTCTTGCGCAACTGTTTTGAATCTGGAGTAGCGTTTATACCTATAGTATGAATGCTTGGATATTCATCTAGACAGGAATGTGCCTCGAATCCACTAAATACTATCTTGCCATTAGCCAAACCAATAAGAGCATTCATACCCATATCATAACTGAACAACTGGTCGAAAAATAATGTACTGTCTGTAAATGATGTCAAATAATCGTCATAAGATACATTAGACACTACTCTATAATCAAAATCGATATCATCTTTTAAACTATTTATTACATCGTCGAATACGTCATTTCCTTTCCGATTCTCTTTCCCTTTTTGCCAACCGTGAAAGATGATCAGGTTTTCTTTCTCAACCATGACATCTGATACATGCTCGTTGTATAGCTGTATCGCTTTATCATAAGATTCCCACTTAATAGGCAGTGGTATTAAGGTAGTTTTCTTAGTATTTCCACGATAGGGAATATCATAGTCAACTAGACCAGGTATAATGGCCTTAACACTATTCAGTACATATCTATCAAGAATTCTATAACCAAATCCGTAGATATATTTTAGCGAGTACAAATAGCTTTTCAAAGTTCTGAAAGAAAGCCTGTCCATCGCGGAATACTTAAAACTGCCATTAAGTGAATATGAAACCCAAGTAAAATCGTCCCCTACAGCAGACAAAAAGATTTTCTTATTGTTTTCTTTTAAATACCTGATCAAAAGAAAATTAGCCAAAGAACCATAACGAGAAATTGGTGCTGTATTTATCAGTTGGACGACATCGTGCCCTTTTAATTCGCGTATTATATCTCTATCTAAATAGAAAGATCTCAGACCTTTTAACCCTAAAAATTCCAAAACATGAACCATATAGGACCTATAATACCAAGGATACTCAGATGATAAGTTGATATCTCTCTTGTAAGATTTATAACCGTCTCCATCAGAGATGGTCGTAACATCGGCCTTGTTGCCAACTATGCTTTTTAAGTTGCTGTGCACGCCTGAATATTCACCGACTAATAGTACTTTCATATCTTACCTTTTTTTAACAACACTAATATACTTTCCCTCTGGTATAATACTTATAAATAAACTCGTCTGAATTACCGATATTTATATTTAGTAAAAGCGGTGTCGGAATATAAAACAATTTTAAATAGTTACCAATTACTGGATTACAGTTTATTACGATGTCATTTTTGCATGTAAACAAATGCCCATAAGAGTAAAAATTAACGATAAAAAATCTGAAAGACAGCAACACTACAAAAATCATTTTATAATACGATTTAATTCCAATCTGAGATATTATCACTATCAAATACATTAATGTAAAAAGTGCATATCTCTCATATAAAGTGCGATAGTCCCAAAAAACGCTTGTTACAAACAGCAACATTGAGTATATGAAATCTTTTCTTTCCAGTTTTTCTTTGAAAAGGTATAAATAAATACAGAAAGAATAGAAGAGAACCCATTCACAAATTCTGCGTATCTGCAAACTTATGGGTAACTGACTGATGCCCCAAACCGAATCACCAGTATAGTTATTGATCTTGCTTACTACTTCGCCAGATAATAAAAACTGAAACGCTTTAACATTACCGACTATGAAGTTTACTAAATATGAACCTAGTAATAAACCGATTAAAGGCAAAAGTAATACCTGGACTCTTTTATTACTACTCGGAATTAGTGCCAGTAAGCCTAGAAGAATACTTGAACTATGTAAAAACATCGCTAGAATAATGCAAGTTACTACTAAACCTTTTCTTTTTCCTATAAATCCATTGTAGAAACCAAATAACATTATACTGTATGCTAAATACGTTCTATTTAGATCTAAAACATCACGATAGGTAAGCATTAGCAAGAATATAATGACTGTAAAAACTATTCTCTTATTATTTTTATGTTCGCAAATATCACGCAGAATATAAAACCAAATATAAAATATAATAAAAGTATAGCAGAACACCCAAAAAGCATAAGGTAACACACCCTTTGAATAAAAGGGTAAGTAGTTGTACAGCTTTAGATATTCAAGGCTCGTGCTGTATTGCGTAGAAAAGAAATTTGATGACATATCATATGGAAGCGGAAGGTATATGAATATCATCGATAGAGAGAACGCAATAATAATTGGATTATGCTTATTATTGAACAAATTCACAACCCCATAAAATGCACTTAATAAAGGACTTACTAAAAGCATTCCTAATGATTTAATATTAATTTCCACTTTCAACTGCTTCTATGTAGACATTAGAGTATTCTTTAATTACTTTATTCCAAACAAAAATATTTTTAGCTTCTAAATATGAATTCTTAGCCAACTTATTTAATTCAATATTTCCATTCAAGATATCGGAAAATACTGATTCTAGTTCTTGTTCATCTCCCACAAATATTGAATCTTTAATATATCCGTCAATTCCACTATGTTTTTTGCCAATTACTAGACAACCTTTTGAGAGCGCCTCGATATAAACCATTCCGAACGTTTCACTATCACTTACTAGTGCAAAAACGTTTGCTTCAGAAAATAGTTTTTGGACAAATCCATAATCTTTTTTTCCAACAAAGTTTATAGATGCACCAAACTTACTTGATAAAGTCGAAAGCAAAGGTCCAT
The DNA here is from genome assembly GCA_024346835.1 of Vibrio comitans. GTDB lineage: Bacteria > Pseudomonadota > Gammaproteobacteria > Enterobacterales > Vibrionaceae > Vibrio > Vibrio comitans. The sequence continues at coordinate 975,811 of AP024867.1, read as the reverse complement.
CTCCGACAATCGTGAGTTCCGCGTCGGATTTTGATTTTGACACAGCATTATTGAAAGCACGACAAAGTATGTCAATATTTTTGCGTTCTATAAGTTGTGAACAACATGCAAACTTTATAGGACCGTCCACCTCATTAAAATAAGAATACTGAGATTCATTTAATCCATGTGGAATGCATACTATGTTCAGGTCAAACTTGAACAAACTTCTTAAACGAGTTGCTATGTAATAACTAGGTGATATTACTTTTGAACTATGTAGCAACACTGACTCGTATTTCCTGAAGTATCTTGATTTTTGGTCTATTTTTTCAAGCTTATCCAACTCACCAGCCCTTACAGTTACTACATAAGGTATATTAAGATCTTTCTTAAGCCTTAACGCTACTAACCCATCGGGTAAAATATAGTGAGCATGTGACAAATTTACTCCTTTAGCATAGTCGACAACGTCAGCTCTATTTATTATCGAATCTGCAAAGTAAAAATCATATGCCTTAGGGATTCTAAAGAAATTACAGAATAATATTTTATAACCTCTTTTATGCGAAGTACCTTTAAACTCAGAAAATACTTTAAACCTACCGAACGTAAAAAATTTAGGTACGTATTCAGCTGGAAATAATACCTTTTGATCTAACCCCGGAATTTTTTCTAAATTATCAATAATTTCCCATATTATTGGATTACCCTCTAGTTTTTTTAAAGGTAAATTTCTAGCAATATGCAATATTTTCAAAATTTTTCAACCAACAGTTTAACATTTTTTGAGTTTCTGAAATTTCTATAGCATTTATCTACGGCATTTTTTCTAAGTTCATCAATCTCTCCTTCACTCAATTTATTTATAAGCTTTATTTTTTCAGATAGGGCTTCAACGTCGTGCTCTTTAACCAAAAAACCACAGTTTTCATCGATTAATTCTGGTATTCCAGAATGGTAGGTACTTATAACTACTAAACCTTTGGCCATTGCTTCCATCAGAGCTACTGGAATCCCCTCCATATCACCCGTTGAACTTGTTACACTAGGTAAAATAAAAACATCGGAACGGGTCAGAGTTTGATTTACTTCTTCTTGTGTCTTGGATCCTAATAATTTGATATAATCTGAAGCATTATTATCTTCTATTAATAAGCTACACCTACTATATAGCTCACCTTCCCCGATAATAACAAACTCAAGGTCTACTGTTTCCCTAGCTTTTATTACGGCTGCAATTGAATCCAAGATCGCTTTTTTCTCTGTAAGTCGGCCCACTTGAACGATTCTTAATTTTTCGCGGCGTATGAACGGTTTTACTTCAGTAAACAGTTCGTCGTCAATTCCTAATCTACATACAGAAACGTAGCTTTGTTTACATCCGAGAGAAATCAACCTTTTCTTCCATAATTCGTTAACAGTTAAAAGATGACTTTTCTCGTTTCCTAAAGCCTTATATTGTGCACTATATTTATTGATCGCTTGGTGTGAACTAATTTCATAACCATGGAAAATAGTAAAAATCTTGAACTTTGCGTTAACTAAATCTTTAAATTTCTTAAAACAATATCCATTATGGCCAAAATGAACCAAAATAACGTCTAGATCATTAATAGTGTCTTTGTATAAATACATATTAAGTAATTTTAACTTCTGACTGCTCATTAGTTCATTGCTTAAAAGTAACCTCATGATGAATTTAATTTTCTTAACACTAATGCCTTTGAAAACGTTCATCAAAGTTTTCGCAAAATATCTATATTTATTTTTTTTACAAGGCTCTAGTGCATGACAAATATCTAAAAGGTTTTCATCACTAATATCTCTATGATAACGGGAATGGGATGTTAGATTGTCGCATAGTATTCGAACATCAACATCATGCTTTATTAGATTACTTATTTGGTTTGTAACAAATGTCTGCGATATCTCAGGAAATCTATTAGAATATACACCTACTCTCATTTTACCACCTTCTCGAAAAGTTGATTCCAGTTCTTTAGCACATTGATTGGGTTAAATTCAGCGTCAGAACTGAAAGTGCGAGAGTTTCTTTGAAATTTAGGATAGTTGCTCATTATTGATTGTATAGCTACTTTTATTTCATTTTTCATTTTTACATTGAGCACGTGCTTTTTTTCAATTTCAATTGCGAAGCATAGGGGTGAACCGGTAAACTTGGGAAGTTTAGTTTCATCATCGAATGGTTTATATGGATTTCCAATTAATATACCATTATATCCTGATTCAATATATTCCGATATTGCGAATGTGTTTGTTGATATAGCAGGTTTACCACTAACTAGACCGTCTAATAGGGAAAGAGCATGTGTATCAAAAAATGTCGGATGTATAATAATGTCGCAATTTGCTATGATACTTTCATATTTTTCCCTGTCGCTACTAAACTTTACAAACTCAGTATTGGCATAAGTGCGGCTAATGTTTCCATTAGTAATGCAAATAAGCTCTATATCATGCTCAGAGCTTAATTCTTCAATCGCAACTATGGTTTCCAATCCGCCTTTTAAAACGAGTGAACTTGAACAGAAAAGAGCCTTAAACTCATTTTTCGGAGGAAGTAAAATATCAGAATTTTTTTTAAACTTAGGCACTTTGGCATATGGGTATATAATACCTAGATCTAGATCCTTAAATAACGACAAAGAATTGAATTTCATAAATAAATTCATTGTGGCGGTTCTGGATGCTTTAGAATAGAACACAAACCCCTTAAAATTCGATTTTTTTATCAATTGGGTAAACAAATACCAGTTAATTTTATTAATTTTCTTTGAATTGAAACCAAACAAGCCAATGGCATTTTCAACGTAGCTAATATAATTTACTTTCGTTCGTATTACTTTACTTCCTGATTCGACTATCAGGTCATATTCGGAAAGATCTTTTCCCGTTATAAGTTTGTAATTAACTATCCATTCTAACGGTGGTAGAGGCGATGCTTTAAATAAATTATACAATGCTTGTTTAACTCCAGAAATACTAACTCTGCTTTTACCAAACATAATTTTATTTTCATATTTGTAATCCAAATTTAAATCTTTGGCTAACTCTGACATCCAGATTCTTGGAGTCCTCATATATATTTTTTTCATAAACGACGTCTCAATAGATTTAAACACTTATTTTTCTGGTGATACTTTTGGGAATTAAGCCAGAATTACTAACATAATAATAAGCCTTAAGTAAACTAAATAATATAGCACAACAACCAATAAAATAAGATAAATATCGAGCATAGTAATGAGTAAATAACACTAGTGATGAAACAAGAAACAGAACTAAAAAAGTTGTTACGTTGACTCTTGCGATTTTAATCCTAAATGTGATTTTTACTATCCGGTACAACAAAACCAAATAAACAAAATATGCCAGAACAAATGCGTATCCGGTTATTTCCACGTCATAGTTACTTATACCATAATTTATCAACATAACGTACGTAACGGAAAATGCCGCCTCAGTCAAAAAGTACTGAAGTCCCTTACCTTTTGCAACAAGCAAGAAACCAAGAGACCAGCCCATAATTTTAAAAATATCTCCTAAGGCTTGCCACTTTAATATTAATCCACTTTGTTTAAATTCCGACGAATAAAGTAAATAAACAAGTGGGTTACTAAATGTAATCAAAATTAATATGAATGGACTTGCTAATAATAGAGACATTTCAAGTTGTCTATTTACATTTAAAAATGTTCTACGTGAATCATTGATAGATTTAGACAGTCTAGGATAATAATCAGCAGCCATAGCTGTTAAAATGAAGCCAATATAAGTCATCGATATACTCCATGCAGCTTGATATTGCCCCACTGATTCGATTCCAATATTATCGTTAACTATCTTCCGAACGAACAATTTAGCAGTTTCATTCATTATTGCCGCTAACATAAATGCGGTCCCAACATTAATCATTGGCTTTATTGTTGCTAAAACCTCTTTCATGTTTGGGATTTTCCTACCTGTAGAAGGCAGTCTTTTTGAGTATATTGCACCCATTACTACACTAAAGAAAGGTAGTGAAAGCACAAAATAAATTACACCTTTATTGCCAAGAATATATATTATGGTCAATCCAATAACAGAGGATAGTATCGCCGAGTAAATTTTATATTTAGCAATCTCTTTTAATTTACGGTAACCTTGTAAGAATGCTAACTGTGCTGAAGATATTAGTGATAGCAACACACCTACGCTCAGTAAAATCACCTCAATTTCATATGAATCAGAATTAAAAAGTAAAATAGATAGCTCAGCTTTAAATATATATACTATTAAAATAGTGATAAAACCGATTATTACATTTACAAGATTTACACTTCTCCTTATCAACGACATTTTTCCTGGCTTATTATTATGAGCCAACTCTCTAACACATGCTGTGTTGATCCCAAAACCAACAATCGTTGTCGCTAAGGACAAGACGGTCATTAATAAACCCATAGTCCCTACTCCAACAGGGCCTACATACAGCGCTAGTATTTTAACCTTAAACAGACTAATAATAATTGTAACCACTGAAGCAGAACCTATTATTGAGGCTCCTTTTAGGATATGTTTCTTATGAGTCATTATTTAATCCATCACAGAGGTTTATATTTATTAATCGTATCAATAATATAACTCATATCTGACTCAGTCAGTGTAGGACTAATAGGCAAACTGACCACTTTTTGATGCAAGTTCTCAGTAAGGGGCAAGTTAGCATATTGTAATTCTTTGAGTGCATCTTGATGATGGGGAGCAGTTGGGTAATGTACCCCTAAGCTTATATGCCTATTTTCACAGTATTCTATAAATTCTTCTCTATTTTCCACCTGAATAACGTAAAGATGAAAAACATGAGACTTATCACATATATAAGTCGGTAATTTTATATGGCTATTCTTTATTTTCTTGCTATAGTTATTAGCAATTATTTTTCTCTTATACACGTCGTTTTCAAGATGTGTCAACTTTACTCTCAACATCGCGGCTTGTATTTCATCTAAACGACTGTTGACTCCTTTAAATTTATTAAGATATTTTTCAACAGATCCATAATTTCTAATGGCTGAAATAACATCTGCTAATTCTTTATCATTTGTTGTTATCGCACCGGCATCACCTAAAGCACCAAGGTTTTTTCCAGGATAGAAACTAAATCCTGCTGCATCGCCAAGGTTTCCACATTTTTTTACACCTAACATCGCTCCATGAGACTGAGCACAATCTTCAAGTACAAGTAACTTATGCTCTTTAGCTACGTCAAGAATTTCCTCCATAGGAGAGATTAGGCCATAAAGGTGTACTGGAAGAATAACTTTAGTTTTCGATGTGATCGCCTGCCTAATATTATCTGCTGTTAAATTGTATGTACAAGTATCTGGTTCTACTAAAACTGGTTTGAGATTATTCTCTGTAATGGCCAACACTGAAGCGATATAAGTATTTGCTTGTACAATAACTTCATCACCGTCTTGTAATTTGCCCATTTCTTTCCAAGCGCGCAACGTTAACGTTAAAGCATCTAATCCATTGGCAACACCAATACAATATTTAGTTCCGCAGTAAGCTGCAAACTCTTGTTCAAACGCAGCCAATTCATTGCCCATAATATACCAGCCTGAATCAATGACTCTCGCACAGGCTTCTTTTAATTCTTTTTGATATTGTTGATTAATCGCTTTAAGATCTAAAAATGGTATCATTTTGTATTGTTCTCTATGTTTTTGATGATACGAGCAGGGTTACCTGCTACTACGGCGTTTTTAGGGACATTCTTAGTGACGACTGCGCCGGCGCCAACCATCGAGCCCTCACCTATCGTTATACCTGGAAGAATCGTCGCATTAGCTCCAATTGAAGCACCTTTTTCAATTACCGTCTTTAAGAAGGATTCAGGATAATGTTTAGAACGGGGGTTTTTATCATTGGTAAACGCGACACAAGGCCCAATAAATACATCATCTTCTATTGTGATGCCATCCCAAATATACACACCGCTTTTCACGGTAACTCTGTTGCCTATGGTTACATCGTTCTCAATTAAGGTATGAGCGCAGATATTGCATTCTTTTCCAATGGTTGCCCCTTTAAATACAACGGAGAATTGCCAAATGGTAGTGCCTTCACCGATGTTGTTACTGACAACGTCACTGAGCGGGTGAATCTTCATTCCTAACCTCTCTTAGAAACGTATCGTAATCACGGATATAATCAGATTCTTTATAAAGATCGCTCGCAAGTACAATCAATACGCTGTCTTCAGAAAAATCATGCATTTCGCGCCATTTCAACCCTTTTATGTGCAACCCAACATCTGGAGAGTTCAAAGTGACGCGTTCCTTAGTTTGACCGTCATCCAGTAAAAAAGTCACGCTCCCCTTTAGACAAATCGCAACTTGTTCTAAGTCGTAATGGGCGTGATACCCTCGCGATGTTTCAATATTAGTATCAAACAAGTAATAGACGCGTTTTATCGTGAATGGAATATTTTTATTTTGCTCTAGAGAGATGAGCGAACCACGTTCGTCGCCAAGCATTTCGAAAGAAATCAAATTAGTACTAGACATTCATTCATCCAATAATTCAAGGAGGTAACGGCCATATTCATTTTTAGATAATGCCTCACCCGCCATTTTAATTTGAGCTTTTGATAGCCAATTTAGGTTATAAGCTATCTCTTCCAAGCAAGCTACCTTAAACCCTTGTCGTTTCTCTAGTGTCTCTACGAAATGGGAAGCTTCAAGTAAACTGCCGTGCGTCCCCGTATCTAGCCAAGCAAATCCTCGACCTAACAGTTCTACATTTAGGGCGTTTCGCTTTAGATATTCCTGGTTGATGCTCGAGATTTCCAACTCTCCCCTTTCAGAAGGTTCTATGGTTTTGGCAATCTCAACAACCTGATTATCATAGAAATACAACCCAGTCACCGCGTAGTTAGACTTAGGATGGCTTGGTTTTTCCTCAATTGAAACGGCTCGCATATTGTCATCAAACTCTACAACACCGAAACGCTCAGGGTCTTTTACTTTGTATCCAAATACTGTCGCACCATTCGATGTTTTGGCTGCGTTCTGCAGCATCGGGGAGAAACCCTGACCATAGAAAATATTATCGCCTAACACTAAGCACACAGAATCTGTTCCAATAAATTCCTCACCAATAATAAATGCTTGCGCGAGACCATCTGGCGATGGCTGCACAGCATACTCAAGGGAAATACCAAAGTCACTGCCGTCTCCCAATAGGCGTTGAAAGCCGTCTAAGTCTTCAGGCGTAGTGATGACGAGAATGTCTCGAATGCCGGCCAACATCAATACTGATAGCGGGTAGTAAATCATTGGTTTATCGTAAACAGGCAACAACTGTTTAGAGACACCTTTGGTAATGGGATAAAGACGTGTTCCCGAGCCACCCGCTAGAATAATTCCTTTCATATTATTTGTTCACTCCTAAACGCTCGCCCGCGTATGAGCCGTCAAGCACTCGACTCCACCACTCTTTGTTGTTCAGATACCATTCGACTGTTTTACGAATGCCTGATTCAAATGTCTCTTCTGGTGTCCAACCCAGTTCACGCTCAATCTTAGAAGCGTCTATAGCGTAGCGCACATCGTGTCCTGGACGGTCGGTGACGTAGGTAATTAAATCTTGGTAGTGTGCAACACCTTCAGGTTTAGTTGGTTCCAACTCTTCTAGAAGTGAACAGATAGTCTTCACAACTTCAATGTTTGCTTTTTCGTTGTGGCCGCCAATGTTGTACGTCTCGCCGACTTCACCTTCTTTCACCACTTTGTATAGCGCACGAGCATGATCTTCCACAAATAGCCAATCTCTAATTTGCATGCCATCGCCGTAAACAGGCAACGCTTTGCCTGACATCGCATTCAAAATCATCAAAGGAATCAGTTTTTCTGGGAAGTGGTAGGGACCATAGTTGTTTGAGCAGTTAGTGACAATAGTAGGAAGTCCGTAGGTGCGAAGCCATGCACGCACTAGATGGTCACTTGATGCTTTAGAAGCAGAGTAAGGGCTTGAAGGCTCGTAAGAGGTGGTTTCTGTAAAGAGGTCGTCGGTACCTTCTAAATCGCCGTATACTTCGTCAGTTGAAATGTGGTGAAAGCGAAACGCTTGTTTCGCAGTTTCTGATAAGGTATTCCAGTAAGAGCGCGTTGCTTCAAGTAAGGTATACGTTCCCACAATATTGGTTTCAATGAACGCAGCTGGACCATCAATTGAACGGTCTACGTGAGACTCTGCAGCAAGGTGCATTACCGCGTCAGGTTGATGCTCGGCGAAAATTCGGTCTAATTCAACACGGTCACAAATATCGACTCGTTCAAATGAGTAACGCCCATCTGATTCTATATCAGAAAGCGATTCTAAATTACCTGCGTACGTTAATTTATCCACATTAATAACACTGCCTTTTGTGTTATTAATAACGTGACGCACGACAGCAGAGCCAATAAATCCGGCTCCGCCTGTGATTAAAATTTTCATATTATTATTTCTCTGACGATGATCGCGTTAGTGCGTTAATACTAATATTGGTATCTTGTAAAATTATGAAGCTTGAATTTTCGTGTGAACACTGGAGTGCTTTGAGACACTTTTCGTTCATTTTGAGACAGCCCTTCGCGGGCTATCCCCTGTAAAGCCTAGGTTTTGCTACTTCTTCAAAAAATACCCCAATAGGTCCCTGTAAATATCTATCTTGGTACATATGAGTTTTCAGTAAGCTAATACCTATCTTGCCAACTCGTTTGCTTTTCGCCTTCTTAAGGGATCGTTGCAGCTAAGATCCCGGATAATTGCTGCGCAATTTCCGGGATGACAGGTTATATAGAATCGAGCGTAACTACCTATACCGACTGGGATGCACTGTTAATATTGCGAAGACTTCAATGCCTGGTATTACGCATCACTCTTATATGCGTAATTGTAGTAGCCATACGTGTAGTAACTTGAAGCTGTTTTCTCTACAGCATTGAGAATAACGCCTTTAGTTTCTACACCAGCTTGTTCTAGGCGATCAGCTGCTACTTCAAGTTCTTTAGTCGATGTTATGCCAAATCTAGATACCATCAGTGTTGTTCCGCTGTGGCGGCCAACGATTGCTGCGTCGGTTACAGCAAGTACAGGTGGTGTATCGATAAGAACGATATCGTAGTTTTCACTTGCCCATTCCACCAATTCAGTAAATCTAGCGTGCATTAGGATCTCTGATGGATTTGGTGGAGTTTTGCCTTTAGAAATAAAATCTAGGTTCTCAGTGATACTAGTGTGAATCACATCTTCAACACTGTGCGTATTCGCTAGACAGTCTGAAAGACCGTGGGTATGAGCCAAAACAACGCTATGCCCTATATGGCCTTTGCGCATATCAGCGTCGATAACAAGCACCTTTTGACCGCTACTAGCGATAACCGAGGCAAAGTTAGTAGAAACAAACGACTTACCAATACCTGGCGACGGACCCGTAATCATAATGACGTTGTTTTTCGCTTCCATCATCGCAAAGTGCAAACTCGTTCGAAGTGAACGTAATGCTTCAACCGCTAGATCTGCTGGATTAACTAGCGTCAATAGCGCCTCTTCTGCAGGGCGTTTCTTACCCGACTTTCTAAGCTTTTGGTAAGATTTTTCAATCTTCTCTTGTTGTTCTGATTTTGGAATAGTTGCATATACAGACAAACCGATTTCTTCGATTTGGTCCGGGCTTTCCACTCCGCGATGGAAGGCAGCGCGAAGAAGTACGAATGCCACACTTAGCATGCCACCTAGTAACGTAGCTAAGACTGCAATAAGAGGCTTCTTAGGTTTTACAGCTAAACCATTGGAATCCGCCTTATCAAGAATACGAACGTTACCAACTGTACTTGCTTTGACAATGGCTAACTCTTGCGATTTATTTAAAAGTTGAACGTAGATTTCTTGGTTAACTTGCACATCACGTGTTAGGCGTAATACTTCACGTTGCGTTTTAGGAAGCTTTCTAATCTGATCTTCTAATTTACGCTTTTGCGCCAACAACGTTTTGCGTTTTTCCAGTACAGCTACATAAGCAGGGTGTTCTTTAGTAAAGCGCTGAGCAAGTTCACTTTCTTTAAAGGTCAGTTCATTTAACTGAGACTCCAACTCAACCATCACCTTCAATGTAGATTGTGCTTCTAGGCCTAAATCAACAGATTCGTTGTCTTGACGGTATTTATTTAACGCATCTTCATTGACCGTTAACTGACCTTTGATCTCAGGAAGCTTGTCCTTCAAGAACTCTAAGCTGTTTTCAGCTTCGGCAGCATTTCTATCCACGTTCTGCAGAAAATAGTTGGTAGCAATATCATTTAGTAAATCAATGTTCTGTCGAGAGTCTGGGCCTTCAAAACCAAATGAAAGAATACCTGACTGTTTGCCTCGTTCCGATACTGAAAGATTCGACGATAGCCAGTTGATAGCCATCAGCTTAGAACGTTTTGAAAGGCTGAACTTTTGACCCTGTGGGCCTTCTAAATAGGAAATGAAAATAGAGAAAGGTGCTTGTTCACTATTGACAGAATCGTTCGAAGATTTGGCGAACTCGCCTACTTTACCTTTTAATAGCAGTTTTTCGTTCAGGTCGAATAGTGAGTATTCACCAGTTTCTGCATTATCCAACGTCAGGGTGTAACCCCCCGTTTCTGCATACTCTGGAATATCAAAGCGCTCTACTTTTATGTGAGCTTCACTGCCTAAACGTGTCGCAAGCCCCTTACCAATCACAGGAAGGTAGTTTGGCTGGGCAACAGTTGTTAAATTGAACTTATCAACTGTCTTTCCTAAAACCATGCGAGATTTAATAATCTCAATTTCTGTTGCCGCATTAGACTCTTGTGCGAACATGTCGCTCAAGCCTTCACTTAGCACAGGCATACCACTATTTTTCTGCTCAACTTGTATCAGTGCGTCTGCCTTATAGATAGGTGTCGCCAATAAAGCGTAAGTCACACCTAAAACAGCAAAGACAAAAGTAGTGAAGATGATGATCCATTTACCATCAAGTAACAAACCTAGCAATTTGCCTAAATCTATTACATCAGGTTGCGGTGGCTGTTGAGAGCGCTGTGAACGAGTATTTTGGGTCATAGTATTTATAAGGTTCTAGGGGATCATTAAATAGCTGACAGCGTTAAGCTATCAGCTACAAGGTTTTAGAGGCGCTTGAGCCATTCTTTGGCTGATTTATCAATCAACTCATATACATGTTCAAACGCTTCAAAGCTTTGTTTATATGGGTCTGGAATTTCTTTGTTTAACCAATGTCCATACAGCATCGTTTTACCACGTGCAGCAGGTGCTAGTTTGGTAATGGCATCAATATGACCTTTTTCCATAACTAGAATCAGGTCATTGTCTGCAATCATCTTTGTTGTTATCTGACGGGCAACATGGCTGGTTAAATCCAAATCATGCAGTGCAGACACTTTTACCGAGTTCTCATCTGCAGGCTTATCCACCAAAGCACCAAGTCCGGCCGAGGTTACTGTTTTTGCAGGCAGAGCTTGCTTTAACATTTCCTCGCCAATAGGGCTACGACATATGTTACCAATGCAGACCACTAAGATATTATTAAACATTACTTCACTTCGCTACTTTGGCAAATTACCAGTTACGGACTCGGTTAACGAACTCACTACCATCATTCAATGCAGTAATCGTTGGCAACAACTGACGAACAACACGGTTGTATTGTTCAATTGGTGCTGCAGTAACATAAACTACATCGTATGGTTCAAGTTCAAACTCTGTACCTGTCACCAATGCAGTAGCATCACTAATATCTAACTGATAAACGTTAGCTATGACTTTTTCTGGACGAGGCTTTTTGCCTTGCTTAGCAAGTTCTTGCTTTTCAGCTTCTATCTCTTGCTTCTCTTCTTGAGATAGCGACTCATCACGAACTTGAGCTAAGTACTCTTCATGTTGTTTATCACGATCTCCACTGCGGAAGATAAATACACCCGTTGCATTAGCGGCTAGTTCGTTGATACCACCAACACCACTTAATGCTTCAGTAAGAGTCATACCTGAACGATCTATCTTTAGCTGTGTTGGATTATTAACTTCACCTAGTACAAAGACTTTTTGCGCGTCGTTACGAGGAACATGGATGATATCCCCTTTTTGTAACAGACGGTTTTCAGTCAAGTCACCGTTTTGCATTAAATCATGCAAAGATAATGTTTCAGCTTTTCCATCACGAGTAAGAGTAACATTACGCCAATCCGCGTCAGTGGTTAGGCCACCAGCTTGATTGATAGCATCTAAGAACGTTAGAGGAACGTTAGTAAGAGGTTGGTAGCCTGGCTGGCGAATCTCACCTGTTACATAGGCTTTTTGAGAGCGGAAACCAGCAATATTAACGTCAACCTGAGGGCTCTCAATATAACGAGCTAGGCGTTGGGAAATCTCTTTACGCACTTCTGTAACTGTTTTACCCGCTACCTTCACAAATCCAATGTATGGATAGAAGATTGTTCCATCAGCATGTACCCAGTGACCCGCTTCTTGAGCACTACGATAAGAACCTGCAGGGATCGTCAATTCAGGATGATCCCAAATTGTGATGTTTAATATATCACCCTGACCAATAACGTACTCGTAGTTTGCAATCTGCGCATCAAGGGCTGGATTACTACGAGAGTGAGCCTCTACATTAAAGTAGCTAGCATAGCGATTCACAAATGATGGAGATAAAGGATAAACGTTTACTACGTTAATCGGTGTTTCAGCCAACTCTTGCTCAGACATTTGAGATTCGTCTGGAGAGGTATTGTAAATTTGCTTATCACCAAGATCGACAGTTGATCCCGGCATAGTACAACCCGATATGGCAAGCACTGTTGCTAACGGCAACACCGTTTTAAAATGAAGTTTCATAAAAGGATTTTAAGTTCTTATTGAGTTAGCGGTATTTTACACGATTTGCGCATTTTGGATACGCTACCGCCCGGAGGATTATTCGAAATTCCACGATTCGATGTTGTTTAGCTTTGAGGCTGAGCTCACTAATTGTCTGCCCATAAGCAAATGGTTGCTTTAAAGGCGGTATTTAACGTTTTGTGATGACACAAATACTTGATCTACATCACAAATTAGGTGATATTGATGAAACATATAGTACGGAATACTTTTAATTCATTCAATCTATTTATTACCTGTCTTACATAAATTTTGGTTATAAACAAAATGCTTAAAAGTAGGCAACAAAGCACAATCTGTGCAAATTGACCGTAATAATAGGCCAGCATGATGCGAAAATCATGTTTTACGTCCGCATATGGCGCAAAATGACATATTGTTTTTACAGTTTTATGACCAAAAAGGTTTAGTAACACTTTGGGGGTAGAATAATAACTCTAAAAGCACCAGTAAATCAAATTATCTTACAAATTATCAAATAATAATATAACTTTTGGTGCATATAGTTTCGCATCATATGAGCTCGTGTTTTTGACGATTGCCAAAGCATAACCGATTAAAATTAAAGTAATTAATTATCAAATCTACCTTGCTTGACGTGGATTTTCATCCTGATCATGCAGAGGCGTTCTCGGTTAAGTTGTTCTAGTTTTCGTTAGTTTTTTCGCAGACAGTACTCAACAACTAGCATATTAACTCAAGTACCTGGCGGAAAATGGTAATAATGAGTTTATTGTTAAGTACCTCCAGATATTTAGATTGGCCACATATAAAGTCGTTATCCCTCATACCGACACCCTCTCCATTTATGTAGCTTTCATAGTGGGTTTCTAAACATCATTCTCGTATCTTATAAGGCTGTTTTGGAGTGTTTGTAGATAGGACCTCAAGTAGGAGCATTCGACGATGGCGTATTGAGCAGATTAAGTTCATCAGTATAAAGTGAATTCGTCATACCTAGGAAATTCTGACAACTAGATCTTTTTCGAATCTATAGAGGCAAATTATCTCTTTAAAACCTTTAGTTATAACTAAAGTCTTTTTATGCTTTATGTTCGACTGCGAATCTTATCTCGGTCAAAACACAGTTAAGTTATTGTATATATTGATTTAAATTCAAATTCCCGCAATAAAAATCCCTTCCTTAGTCCTTCATTGCCTATCTTAGACTGTTTGATTATGAGTCAAACGCTAACTTTGTTGTTAGGTTTCTAGCACAACGAAACAATAGGGATAGAACTTTCGATTATGGATACGGCCAGACTTACTCACTTAAAGGCTCTAGAAGCTGAATCAATTCAAATCTTCCGTGAAGTGACCGCTGAATTTGAAAATCCAGTGATGCTTTACTCAATAGGTAAAGACTCTTCGGTTTTGCTGCATTTAGCTCGAAAGGCTTTCTATCCAGCGAAAGTCCCCTTTCCTCTTCTGCATGTCGATACCAACTGGAAATTTAAACAAATGATTGAGTTTCGCGATGAGTTGGCAGACAAATACGATCTCGACCTAATCGTTCATAAAAACCAACGTGGTTTAGACATGGATATCAGCCCTTTCACTCACGGTAGTGCTAAGCATACCGATATCATGAAAACCGAATCTCTAAAACAAGCACTGGATGAGCACGGATTCGATGCCGCTTTTGGTGGTGCACGCCGAGATGAAGAAAAATCACGCGCAAAAGAAAGAGTTTATTCATTCCGCGATCAAAATCATCGATGGGACCCAAAGAACCAACGCCCTGAACTTTGGCAAGTCTATAACGCCCGAGTAGACAAAGGTGAAAGTATTCGAGTCTTCCCGTTATCAAATTGGACAGAGCTCGATATCTGGCAATACATCTACCTAGAAAACATCGACATGGTTCCTTTGTATTTTGCCAAGGAGCGCCCTGTCGTTGAGCGTGATGGCACCCTGATAATGGTTGATGACGACCGCATGCCACTTGAGCCTGGCGAAACCCCAGAGATGAAGAAAGTACGCTTTAGAACACTAGGCTGTTATCCGTTGACGGGAGCTATTGAATCGCAAGCTGAGACTCTTCCCGAGATCATTCAAGAGATGCTTTTGACCGCTACATCAGAAAGGCAGGGCCGAGTTATAGATAACGACTCTTCAGGTTCGATGGAGAAGAAGAAGATGGAAGGGTATTTCTAAGAAAACTTGAGCCTTGTTATGTAGAGCTGATTTCATCAACTTGGATAGTGCTAAATAACAACATTGTGCCTCCTAAGATCCTGACCTTCGTCAGGATGACGGTACGAAGGGTAGGCATCGAGTGTAACCAAGTCGTCAGGATGACGGTGCGAAGGGTAAGCATCGAGGGCAACCAAGCCGTCATGCTGGGCTTGATCCAGCATCTTAGAGAGTGCGATTGACCAGCATTGTGCGTCCTAGGGTCCTGACCTACGTCAGGATGACGGTGCTAAGGGCTAAGGGCTAAGAATCAGAACAACCTGACCAACAAATAGAATTTGTAACCACCCAACGACCAAAGGAACGGTTAACATGAACACAATTTCAGATTTGCTTTCGTATGATGTCGAAGCGTATTTAAAACAACATGAAAACAAAGACCTGCTGCGTTTTATTACTTGTGGCAGTGTAGATGACGGCAAATCGACATTGATTGGGCGTTTGCTGTATGACAATCAAATGATTTTTGAAGACCAGCTTTCGGCCATTCAAAAAGACTCAAAAAAATACAACACCACAGATCAAGAGTTTGATTTAGCCCTGCTTGTTGATGGACTGCAGTCTGAGCGCGAACAAGGCATCACCATTGATGTGGCTTATCGCTATTTCACAACTGACCAACGCAAGTTTATTATTGCAGATACTCCAGGACATGAGCAGTACACTCGCAATATGGCTACCGGCGCGTCTACTTCAGATCTCGCAATCATCTTGATTGATGCTCGACATGGCGTCCAAACCCAAACTCGCCGTCACTCTTTTATTTGTTCTTTGCTAGGCATTAAACACGCCATTATTGCGGTCAATAAAATGGATACCGTTGATTACAGCCAACAGCGTTATCAATCTATCAAAAAAGAGTATCGTAAATTTGCTAAGGAATTAAACTTCGAAAGCATTCAGTTTGTGCCAGTGTCTGCTTTGCATGGCGATAATGTGGTATTCCCCAGCCAGAACATGAGTTGGTACCCTGGCTCAACATTAATGCGCTTACTTAATTCTGCCAAAACTACTAAAAGTAAAGAAGAAGGAGAGTTTAGATTTCCTGTTCAATACGTAAATCGCCCTAATCTCGACTTTCGTGGCTTTTGTGGGACGGTTGTATCTGGAGAGGTTCGTGTTGGCGACCGCATTCAGGTACTCCCATCAGGCAAAGAGAGTAAGGTAAAATCAATCGTTACTTTCGATGGCGACCTCACCTCATCTTACGCAGGGCAAGCGGTGACACTTACTTTAGAAGACGAAGTAGATATTAGCCGTGGTGACATTTTAGTCCGTCCTGATCAGCAACCGCATTACTCGAATGCCGTTTCATCAAATGTCGTGTGGATGAATGAAGACGCTCTACAACTCAATCGAGAATATCTGATAAAGCTTGGTACAAAGACGGTGACTGGTCAGGTGTCTAAAATTGAGCACCGCGTCGATGTTAATAGCATGCAAAAGCTCGAGGCTAACCAGTTAAACTTAAATGAAATTGGCCTATGTCATCTCAACCTTAATGAGAAAGTGGTCTTTGATGCCTATGACAACAATCGTATTACCGGAGCGTTCATCATCATCGATAGACTGACCAATGCTACTGTTGGTGCCGGGATGATTGAAGGAGCACTAGAGAGTAAGCGCCAGCCTAGTCATGAATATTCTGAGTTTGAGCTTGAGCTCAATCAGTTGGTCCGTAAGCACTTCCCGCATTGGGATGCTAAAGACTTGCTTAGCAAGGGCTAAAGAATGGGCATTAGCTTGCAAAGTGGAATTGTATTGGTGGTATTCATTACCACCATTATTTCACTCATTCGCTTCCAGAAACACCCTGCTCGCGTGTTTGGGTTAGCGCTGCTGGTACTTTTCTCTTTGGATCTCGTCTCTAGCGAGCAAGTTATCAACGCAGGTTCTAACCAGGGCCTGCTTACTCTAATATTGCTGATGCTATGCTCCATAGCTCTTGAGAAAACCCGCGTATTGAGAATTATGGCACAATACGTCATTCGCCCAAGTTACGGTAAAACCTTCGCACGTTTATTTGGTTTTACGGTTGTTTTCTCTGCTTTCTTGAACAATACAGCCGTTGTATCTAGCTTATTGTCTCCAATACGCAACAACCCACATCATAGTGCTACCAAACTACTTCTACCGTTATCTTATGCCGCTATATTGGGGGGCACACTCACGCTTATTGGTACCTCTACCAACCTGATCGTGAACAGCCTTCTTATTGATACTGACCTCCCCCCTCTGGCATTTTTTGATTTCACTGCGGTTGGATTATGCGTTGTGGTTGCGTGCGGCTTAGTGTTAACACTTTTAGTTAGATTTTTGCCCAACAACGAAACCAATGCACCAATTAACGATAGTTATTTTATTGAAGCCAGTGTTTCAGAGGGTTCTGCACTCATCGGCAAGGATATAAACCAGAATGGTTTACGTCATATGGAGTCGCTATTTCTAATAGAGATGGAGCGAGACGGCAACATAATCAGCCCTGTATCCCCTAGCGAAATATTGCAAAAAAACGACCGACTCTTTTTCAATGGTGATGTATCGAAGGTATCTCAGCTAAAGCATTACAACGGACTTGAAATATTCGCTGATAAAGAGGGCTTAGCATCGCACAGCTTTGTTGAGGCTATTTTGTTGCCGCAAAGCCGATTAGTGAATCGCTCACTCAAAGAATGTAATTTCAGACAAACCTTTAACGCGGGTGTTGTCGCCATAAAGCGCAACGGCGTACGCTTATCTGGCAAATTGGGTGAAGTAAAGCTTAAGGCCGGAGATTACCTAGTTTTGACAGCTGGGGAGCCACCTTCACTAGCTCCAAGCTTTCAGAAGCACTTTATATTACTAAGCGATATCGCTGTCGAAAATAAGATACAGGGGATTGGCGAAAAGGCTACCTTGTTTGGTTTTGTAGTCGCACTAGTATCGGCATCTCTTGGGTTAGTTACTTTGTTTAAAGCCATGCTGTTGTTATTCGGCGTCTTGCTATGCTTTGGCGTACTCACTATCAACGACGTTACCCAGCGCTTTCCTTATCACATCTGGCTTATTATCACCTCAGCGATTGTGATGTCGTTTGCGATACAAAATAGCGGATTGTTTGAACATCTAGAATACTTACTAATCCAAAATAACCTCTCGGTGAGCCCGCACTTGGCGTTGGTATTTGTATTTCTCGCTACGTTACTACTGACAGAGTTAGTCACCAATAACGCAGCCGCAGCAGTAACCTTCCCCATCGCCTACTCACTTGCTTTGAGTTTAGATGCAAACCCAATAGCGTTTGTGATGGCCGTAGCCTTTGGCGCTAGTGCAAGCTTTATCAGTCCGTATGGTTATCAAACAAACTTGATGGTATTTAATGCAGGACAGTACAAGTTGTCAGATTTTGTAAAAATTGGCGCTCCGATTAGTGTGATTTATAGTTTTACCGCGATATTTGCGATTGAACACTTTTTTGGGTTATGAGGTTAAAGGTGTGGTTGTGGTACGGAGGTAGTTTTACCGTCATGCTGGAGAAATCCAGCATCTTAGGGAGTGCAAATCGCGAATATCGTACACCCTAAGATCCTGGATTAAGTCTAGGATGACGGAAATAAAGCTGATGGCTAAACACAACTTTAACATCGTACCTTTAACGTCATGCTGGAGAAATCCAGCATCTTGGGGAGTGGAAATTGCGAATATTGTGCATTCTAAGGTCCTGGATCGAGTCCAGGATGACGAAATAGAGCTATCAGCTACAAATTGTTATTTATAAGGAAATAAACAAACCATGGGAAACCAAAATATCGTATGGCACCAAGCGTCTGTTACTCGAGAGCAACGCCAACAACTCAAAGGTCATAAACCTGCTGTGCTTTGGTTTACAGGCTTAAGTGGTTCAGGGAAATCCACCATTGCGAACGCCGTAGAACTTAAGCTCAATCAACTGTCAGTCCATAGCTATCTATTAGATGGTGACAATGTGCGCCATGGGCTAAACCGTGACTTGGGCTTTTCTGATGAAGACCGAATTGAAAACATCAGACGAATTGGCGAAGTCGCTAGGTTGTTTGTGGATTCTGGAAGCTTAGTATTAACTGCTTTCATATCCCCTTTTATCGCAGATAGAAAGCAAGTTCGTACACTTCTTCCAGAGGGTGAATTCATTGAAGTGTTTGTTGATACTCCAATCGAAACATGCGAACTACGCGATCCCAAAGGGTTGTATAAAAAAGCTCGCAAAGGCGAGATAGAACACTTCACAGGCCTAACATCTGATTATGAAGCGCCACAATCGGCCGAGATACATCTAAAAACTGATCAACAATCTATTGAAGATAGTGCTGAGCAAGTTGTTCAGTACTTACGAGATAACGGCTATGTCTAAACACTCTTTGCATTATGACGTGTTTAACGGAGACGCGGATGGTATTTGCGCTTTATTACAGCTCAGGCTAAGTGAGCCCAAAAACTCCAAACTTATCACCGGAGTTAAGCGAGACATTCAGCTACTGCAGCAAGTTGTCGACCAACAAGATGCCACCTCTGTAACAGTGTTAGATATCTCTATGGAGAAGAACCAAGAAGCATTGCGTTCTTTGATAGAAAATAAGGTGAACATATTCTACTGTGACCATCATAGAACAGGGGTAGCTCCAATCTCTCCCCATCTAAAGTCTCTTCTAGATACCTCGTCAGACGTTTGTACTAGCCTGCTCATCAATCTATTGCTGAATGACTCTCACTATCTATGGGCTTGTGTTGGCGCCTTTGGTGACAATCTATCAGAGCAAGCAACTGCTTTAGCGTTAAAACACAGCGTAGCTCATGAGGACATAGATTTCCTCAATCAGCTAGGGACATTGATCAATTACAACGGATATGGTGGTTCGATTGAAGATCTTCACTTTCACCCTAAAGCCTTATTTGAATCTTTATTAAAATACCCAAACCCGTTACGCCTCAGAGATCAAACAGATGGTGTTTTCCAACAGCTAAAATCAGGGTTTGAGCGCGACTGGAATAACGTTAAATCAATTCAAGCAACCTACTCTACTCAACATATAGATATATATATACTCCCGTGCCAAGCATGGGCAAGGCGTATAAGTGGCACATATGGGAACTGGCTTGCTAATGAGCATCCCAAGAAAGCTATAGCGGTTTTAACTGCAAATCCATCTGGTGATTCTCACACCGTCAGCGTAAGAAGCCCTTTAATGAATCGAGAAGGCGCCGATGATGTGTGCTCGCAGTTTGCAACGGGAGGAGGCAGGAAAGCGGCTGCTGGGATCAATGAATTACCTGAGAGGGTTGTTTCATTGTTTATTGAAAAGATGGAAGAGCGATTTGGTTCAGCATAACCCTACTTTCTCAAAGGCGACAATCTGGTTATCGCTCAACAAAACTGATCCCCGATACATACATTCGGGGGCTCTGATTTACTGTTCAAAATACAACTGCATTTCTCACCTCATACAAACTCAAACAAGTCATCCCATTTAGGATTGTTGGTCGTGATCAGCTTCCTCAAATCAATCTCAGGCAACATAGTCAATTCCTGCTCCCGAGTACGCGCATCTATAACGTTGTCGAATTGCTCTACGTACACCAATTTCTGCTCAAAGATTGTGAGTCCTAAATGATCAGTTGTTCTCTTTTTATGTAACCAAACCTTTGATTGCAGATTCTCCGTTTGACCTATGTATAACAGAGCATCATTGACTGAGCTGAGTATGTAGACGCTGAACTGCTGCGTTACAGAGTAGATGTGCTTTAGAACTGGGTTTGTATTTTCTTCGAATTCAGACTGAGCAGGTTGAGTTTTCACATTGAAGTCCTTTTCTTTTTTCTGGGACTTTAAGGCTAAGAGTGATAACTAAAAATCCTAATTTTGACTCAATGTGTTTGGAGGTATTTCTAGCAATCTCATACTTTTTGGTATGCTTGTCATTCTTAATGCTCGGTGGTACCTAAGATCCTGAATCAAGTTCAGGATGACGTTCAATACAACCCTCTACTCCAAGTCGTCATACTGGAAACTACGCAGTAGTTATCCAATATCTTAGGACGTACAACGCTAAACTCCGTCGCACCCAGGATTCTGAACCAAGTTCAGGATGACTTCAATACAACCCTCTACACCAAGTCGTCATGCTGGAAACTACACCTTAGTTATCCAGTATCTTGGTGCGCACAATGCATAACCCTGACGTACCTAAGATCCTGAATCAGGTTCAGGATGACATTCAACACAGCGCTCTACACAAAGTCGTCATGCTGGAAACTACGCAGTAGTTATCCAGCATCTTGGAGTGCACAATGCACAACCCTGGCGCACCTAAGATCCTGAACCAAGTTCAGGATGACGTTTAATACAACCCTCTACACCAAGTCGTCATGCTGGAAACTACTCAGTAGTTATCCAGTATCTTGGCTCGCACAATGCATAACCCTGGCGCACCCAAGATCCTGAATCAAGTTCAGGATGACATTGCCCCCTTTTCCAAAAACGAACAATTACTTACCGATATGAACACTATTCATCATACAAATAGATGGTTACATTTATTGCCACGTATTGCATTCCATCGCTATCAACATCCATTTACTATGCGCGCCACTTTTGCGCACAAATAGGAAACGTTCGATGAAAGTTTTAAAACTCGCATTGTTGGGTATAGGCGTTGCTTCTCTTAGCGCTTGCTCACAATTGCACCATGTACAACTCAGTGATATCGACCAGACGCAAGGTGAATTAACACCGATTAGCATCAAGGTGAACGAGTTTGGTTTTGATGCTGCAGAAACAGCGCGCATTGGTTCTGAAGTGGCTACTAGTGAGCGCGCTTCAGAAAATATGGAGATTGTTGCGACTGTTCTTGCATTGATGAACATGGGGCCGACGACCGGGAACCCTGTGTACAACGACGCATATGCTGACCAAATCATGCGGCAAGTTGATGCTCAATGTCCAAGCCACAACCTTACCGGCCTAACGTCTGTTCGCGAATCAACTAATTTCGGCACTATCAGTGGCGAGGTGGTTCGAGTTGACGGTTACTGTATCAAGTAGGAATTCATACCATGTTCAAGAAAACAATTTTACTGGCCATTGCGGCTGCATCACTTTCGGGCTGCGTAGGTCTAAATACAGTTTCTCTTACTTCTGTACCCGCTGAGCGTGATCAGGCGGTTACCGCTTCTGCATCTGACTGGAACTTCATTGGTATCAACTTTAACAACGATATCGTTGATGAAGCCGTTACCGACCTTAAGCAGCAATGTACTGACGGAAAAATTGAAGGCGTAATGACCAAGCACCAGACCACAGGTTATGTACTGTTCTTCAAGCGTGAAATCATCGCAACTGGTTACTGCAATAAGGCGTAATGATGAAAAAGCTGATTCTTCTATTACCGTTCTTTTTAGCTGCTTGTAGTAGTAGCGTTCATATGTCGCAGGTGAGTAATGACCCTAGCGTTCATTTGAACAACCCACAAACGGTCGAGGTGGAGACATCTCAAACTGTAGTGATGGGCTTTGCGTTTGATACAGATTATGTGGATGACGCATACGCCCAAATGATGCAGCAATGCCCAACTGGCGCATCAATGGTGAACGTCGAGTATGTGACTGATCACGGCTTTCTACATTGGACCAACATCATTCGTATGAAGGCGCTTTGCTCGAAATAACTTTGCCTAAGCACCGAGGGATTTCTCTCACTATTTCGCATAGGCACACCTTGATTCCATCGCACTAAAGTAAGGATAGACTTTATGATTTCCAACGAGCTAGACAGCACAATACCTGAGTTAGAGTTATCGCAATTGCATTACTCGACCGATAAAACTCTCAAGAGTGTCTGGTTGAAGGCTCGTTTTTACGTATTGAGTAAAGTCTATCACTCTACTTTTACACAGATCGCTTCGCTTACCAGTAATGAGTTATTTCGTAACGCTGTTGAACAGAAACCACGTCTTCTAGAAAAAGCCCTCAAGCCTTACCTGTTTGTTGATATACCAGCAAGCGAGCGAATGAGGCTTATTGAGCAGCACTTTAATTTGCTCAATTCAACTTTAGATAGCTCCATCAAGCAGGCTTTTAGTGAAGGTGGCTTGCCGCTAACTAAGCTCGAAGACTCAAAGGGTAACGAATTTACGTTAATCATTTTCGACGGCGAAATGCGTGAGGGTTCTCTGGGTCTTCGTCTAATCAACGACCTTGGTCAAACGATCTACTCAATTACCTTCAACCTCTCCACCAGCCCTGCTTTGACAATGCATATCGGCGCATTAAAAGGCCCAAGTGAGCAAGTAGAAGATCGCAATCAAGTCATCAAAACTTTAACTCGCTCATTCCATGGACTACGTCCTAAAGCAATGATGGTAGAACTAGCGTTGATGTTTGGGAAATCGCTAGGGGTGACCAAGTTTGTTGGAGTGTCTAATAAAGGTCACATCTATCAAGCACTTCGTTATAAAGGCTCGAAGAATAAGGCCGTAACCTTTGATTATGATGAGCTATGGGCAGAATATGGCGCTGAACGAAGTGACAAGTATCGATATAACATTCCTGCTTTCCCAGAACGTAAAGACCCTTCCACTTTGAAGAAGAACAAGCGTCGTTTGTATACAAAACGATATGCTTGGTTAGATGAGATGGAAGTAGAGTTGAATGAGAAAGTTCAAGGGATGAAGAGTACTACGGTTGAGTTGTGAGTGTGGGGTCTAGTATTTTAGATACGTATAATACGTAGGCTTTTCGTATCTAAGCTCCTGACTTTCGTCAGGATGACGTTTTGGAGTAACCCGGCACTTTAAGTCGTCAGACTGGAAACTACAAAGTAGTTATCCCGTATCTGAGAGACATACAATCCTCAAACTTTCCACACCCAAGATCCTGAATCAAGTTCAGGATGACGACTTGGCGAAGTTCTGCGTTACAATTGCTCACAACGTCTCATAAAGATCATTCCATTTGGGATTCATCTCATCAATCAAAGCATCCTTCCAGGCGCGTCGCCAAAACTTAAGTCTCTTTTCCTTTTCGATAGCATGCTCCATATCATCGTGGACTTCAAAGTAGACCAAGCGAGTGACGTGGTAGCGAGAGGTAAAACTAGGGAAATAATGACTTTTGTGTTGCCACACTCTGCCTTTGAGGTTGCTTGTAACGCCAATGTACAGAACCTTGCGGTTTATAGAGCTAAGAATATAGACACAGGGAGTTTTCACGTGATTCCCTCAAATGGATAGTTTCATTGAGGTTAGGTGGAAAAGGTAGGCCGAGATTAATATGAGGTCTGTTCTTCGTATGAGGTCGAAAGAGTGCATGCTTTTGTAATGCTTCTATTCACGTCATACTGGAAACTACGCAGTAGTTATCCAGTATCTTGGAACACACAATACTCAACCTTTTCATATCTAAGATCCTGACTTTCGTCAGGATGACGTTACTTTGGGCTTCTATAGTTGGAGTTCAACTTAGCTAAACATCAAACCCAAACCCACGTCATACTGGAAGTTACGAAGTAACTATCCAGTATCTTGGAGCGTACAATACTCAGCCTTTTCGTATCTAAGATCCTGACTTTCGTCAGGATGACGTTTTGGTAAAGCCTTGCGCTCTAAGCCGTTATGCTGGAAAACACACAGTCTTTATCCAGCATCTTGGGACGCACAACTTTCCCCTACCCCACAAAGCTTAAATCAACCGCTTCATAATATTTGTTCTTAAGGATCTTCCCTTCCTTAATCATCACGCCGTCAGTCGCTACCGAATCCTGATTGCAGAATACAATGTATTTATCATTCTTCAGTTTGTAATCAGCGCTCACGCCTTTAGCAGCATAGACTTCAACGGTTTCTTTCGCCTGCTGTTCGTCGAGGGCTGCTTTACTCATATTGCTCGCGTGCACTGCGTCCCAGCATTGTTCGAAGGGAATTTCTAAAGTTTTTGCCACATTCAAAAGTACGTCTACTTGGCGGGCAATTGTCGTGTCATTTAACGCTTCGTGACCAGCATGCACTGCTCGGCCTACTGCAACGTACACGGTGTCGGTAATCGCGTCTGCTTGATCTTCTTTGTTGGTTGCTCGTGCAAGTTCGGTCAATTCTTCAATCATTAAATTTGAGTGCAGATGGCATAGCTTATCGCTTTCAATGCCAGTACTGATTGGCAGGTTAAACAACTGACGAAACTCAACGATATCCTTGTATAGCTTATTCCAAAGCTGTGGAGTCAATTGAGTAAAGGTTGAGAAGAATTCTTTGAGGGCAGTCACGGGCATTTCCAGGTTTCCATTGATTGGGGTCAAGACCAAATGAAAGTAATACCTTTCATTCCATCCACTTTAGCGCCCAAGAATAACATACTCTTTCGAACCAAAAAAAATGAAAAACCAAGTTGAGAAACTCAGCAATTGCGCTCCATCATCAAGGCTCAATGCATAATCCTTCATATTTGTAATCTAAATGACCATTGAAACAAACACTTATGGAAAGATCTACAATCACCTATTACAGTTATTAAGTTGATTTCAAGGGTTTTGTAAAAAACCTACCAAGGAGATGGTAAATACACAATGAGCAATGCACTGACTACTCAATTATCGAAAAGGACAACGATACTGCGGGTTTTGCCGTCTTCTCTCTTAATTAATTTACTATCACTCGCCATCCCGCTGGTGATATTGCAAATTTACGACCGAATCTTACCCAATCAAGCCTATGGCACGGCATTTCTACTGATTGCAGGAGCTGCGATAGCCATTAGCCTTGATGCATTTTTGCGCTATGTCCGAACTTGGATGCTAGGTGCTGCGGCAGTAAACACCGAGCACTCCACGTATAACCTTATTGTTGATCATCTTAATCGAGCAAGCACTACTCAGATTAATCGTTTAAAGCCAGGTACGCTTCAAGAGAGCCTCAAAGGAATAGGCTTAATTAAAGACTTTTATTCTGGCGGATTTATTAGCGGGCTTATTGATGTTCCCTTTGCCATCATATTCTTGGCTTTAATTAGTTATGTCGGTGGCGCTTTGGTCTTCATACCAATTGTGGTGTGGGCAATTACCTTTGCTTTTGTTTGGTTATTCACTCAAAAATCCAGCACTCACGCTAAAGTTGCGGCCTATTCTGAGCAAAGCCGAATGAACTTCCTGATTTTGGTGTTTTCTTTCTTTGATGGCGTCAAAAAGCAGGCGCTCGAGTCAAAGACTTACCGTTATTTCCGCCATCTCAATGAAAACCGATACCTATCTGTGGCGGAATCTGAACGTAAGGTCGCGGTAGCGCAAGAACTGATTCAGATTGCAGCTATGGGGACTTCCGTTGCCGTTGTGCTCATTGGTAGTCTAAGCGTATTAGCAGGGGACTTAACTACAGGTGGTTTAGCGGCCTGCTCTATTTTGTCAGGTCGAGCTGTCGCACCATTAAGTGCATTGATGGGTCTTCGCCTTCGTTACAGCTCCTTTTTAGTCGCCAATGAATCTGTGTCTGAGCTGCTCGCGCAACTCGATAGCAAGCGAAACTCAGCTCCAGAGTTCTCGTCTTTACAGGCAGTGACCGCTAATGATGTTGTCTTCACTCGTTTCCAGCAACGGTGGGGTTATTCTCTCACCCTCAACCAAGGTGAAGCACTGATTTTACACAATGAGGATGAAGATATAGCAAGTCATGCTTGCGCTGTTTTCGCAGGGCTTGAAGCCGCTAAATCAGGAGAGTTCCGTTGGAATTTATCCCCGTTTGTTAATGACCAATTTAACTGGCGTAGCCAGGTGAGCTTTGTTCCTGTTCACCCGCACCTCGTTTCTGGCTCACTGATGGATAATATATGCGGATTCGATAAGCAAAGGCTAGAGGAAGCAAATCTACTAATGAATGCTCTAGGGCTTAATCGCGTTATATCAGAACTGGCTGACGGAGTAGAAACCAAGGTCGGATTTAACATTGGTACCAAACTGAGCCGTGGAGGGATAAAACTGGTCACCCTAATCGCGCAACTAGCACAAGATACGCCCATCGTAGTGCTCGACCAACCAGAGCGAGACCTTGATATTGACTCACTAAATCGATTAAGTGCCGTTATCAAATATTACTTATCTCATGGACGATCATTTGTAATGAACACTGAAAGCGAAATTCTTCTGCAACTGGCCTCTTCGCAGATGAGCATCAGCTCAATAGGAGAAGCATAATGAGTGAGTCCTATGCTGATTCTGTTAATAATGTATTAGACGTGATTGGCGTTGAATCTGGCGTACAAAATTTTGCTAATGAATGGATCCAAAGTAATCCTATCAATAGCGTCGGTGATGTTTTTGATCTGCTAGACAGATTAATGATCCCCTACAGCGTACATCCATCCAGCAGTAAATTAAGCACTGTCGAGCATTTAGTTGCGATTCAAATTGGCGCAGATTCAAGCGTCACATGTCGACACGACTTAAAGGGGTACTTGGAGTATCAAGATGGAGCGCTCATTCCAGCGCAAGCATCTCAAGGGTTGGCTGACATCACTATATTGATTCACGGTCAACCCCAAGAAAAGCCCGAGGTAGATTGGCTATCAAATAAACTGGATAACTTTAAACCCATTATTCCTAGGCTGCTTGTTATTAGCTTTATTGCCAACTTGTTTGCTTTATCAATCCCATTTATCACTATGGCGGTATACGACCATGTCATAGGTGGGGATGCTGGTCACGAGGTGTTCGGAATTGCGATAGGTGCGATATTACTATTTTCCATGATGCTGCTTCTCAAGGTAGTGAGAAGCCAGTTGTTGACTACCGTAGCCAATAGAATAAGTAGAGAGGTCTCTGAATCAGTAATGCGCAAGTTGCTGTTTGGTCAACTGGGTATCAACCGAATGGCCGGCACCTCAACATTGATGAACCGCATCACCACAGCTGAAAGCCTCAAAAGTATCGTTCAAGGGCCTTTAGGTGGTGCGTTGTTTGACCTGCCTTTTGTGATTATTTTTATTATCGCTATTGGCGTGCTCGGAGGGTGGTTAGTCATAGTGCCAATTATCGCCTTGCTTCTGTACTTCATTCTCGCACAGCGCAGTTATAGACGACAAAAGTTACTCAATAATCAGTTAACGGTTTCCGGAACGACTCGTTTTTCATTGCTGTATGAACTAAACAGCAAGTTAAGCTTCTTACGCACCAGCCATATCTTGCCATTTTGGATGGATAGATTTGAAAAAGCCAACACTCTAGCGTCCAAAAACAGCTTTGATCACCTGAGCCATCAGGGGAAATATACGTCCATATATTACGCTATCGGGTTACTGAGTACCTTGGCGGTGGTTGGGTTGGGTATAGACCTGATTTTCAATCAAGTACTGACACCCGGGGGTTTGATTGCAACCATGATGTTGATCTCTCGTGTCACTAGCCCTGCGCAAATGCTGGCAAATAGCTATCCGCGCATAGGTCAAGTTGCTCAAGCAAAACAACAGATTAATCAATCCGTTAGCTATAGGGCTGAGGGCGATTATTCATATCAACACCACCATCTAAGCCAAGATGCTCCTTCTATTGATTTAGAATTGGTTACATTGCGCTTTGCCAATCAACTAAAACCCGCACTCTCGGGCGTTAGTTTTAGTGTTGAGCCAGGACAAGTCGTTGCTATCACCGGTCCTATGGGCTCAGGTAAAAGTACATTGCTAGAAGTCATAGCAGGATTACTCCCTTCCCAAAGTGGCGTCATCAAACTTAATGGTAACAACCTTTCACAATACGACCCGCAATTGCTTCGTAAATGGCTTGGTTACTATTCAGACCAGCCAGAAATGGTGCCAATGACGGTATTTGACTTTATCGCAGATGGTCGCGACGTTTCTGAGCAGGAAGTAGAGAATGTCCTTAGCAAAGTAGGTGCTTTGGATTGGGTAAATAGCTTAGCCGATGGTATGGATACGCACCTGAATCAAGTTGAATCACTGTCTCACCCTCTATCTAACTACGAAGCCACGATGCTAACGCAGGCAAAACTGCTTTGTCATAAGTACCCATTGGTTCTTCTTGATAACCCAGTGAGCAGCAAAAAGAACAAGCGACGATTCATCCAGTGGTTAGAAGAAAACAGAGGCACTAGCACCATCATATTTACCTCTCACGATGCGGAGTTAATCAAGCTTTCCGATCAGGTTGTGGTTTTAGATGGTGGTAATGTTGGTTATGCAGGGCCTATTCCAGACGAAAATGAGCAAGAATTGGATATAGAAGCATCCGCACAAGGGAGCGAAGCTTAAACATGAAATCGACAGTGGAAGTCATCGAATCGGGTATCACCAGACGCCTGCTCACAATTAGCACGCTACTCATTGGCGCCTGCATTGTTCTATTTATTGGTTGGACAATATTTACCAAAGTGGATGAAATCGCCAAGGCCAAAGGAGCGGTAATCCCTGAGGGTGAGCGGCAGGTTATTCAAAGTGAACTGGGTGGAAAACTAAAAAACATTTTCGTTAAACGCGGACAATTGGTGGAGGTAGGCGACCCTATCGTTGAGTTTGATGCCACTTTTCAGACTACCGCGCTAGAAGAATTGAATTCTAAAGAGGCGACCTTACAACTAAGCATCGAACGTATGACCGCTCTCATTGAAGAGCGTGAACCCGATTTCTCAAATTATGAAACCCAGTACCCAGAAGTCGTTGCAGAGCAACGCGCAGAGTTAGCCGCAACTAAAGCACTTTATTTTCAGAAACGTGTTGTTCTAGAAAAAGAGAGTGAGCGTATTGCCGAAGAATTAAATGGCGTAGAGCGTCAAATCCCTTCCGAAACAAGGCAGCTTCGTTCATCACAAAAAGAGCTGAACATCCTTATTAAGGGACAAAAAAGCGGTAGCATTTCGCAAGTAAGAGTATTGGAAATGCGTCAAAAAATAGCTTCTATCGAAACTGAACTAGAGCAAGCAAAAGGCAAGAAAGCCGTTCTTATCAAACAAGCAGAGTCAAATCTAAGCAAGATTGATCAACTTCTCGCTGAAGCCAAACTTGAGGTTAGTAAAGAGCGTTCCAAAGCGGTTTCTGAACTATCAGCTTTAAACGCGCAACTGCGCTCTGGGCAAGCAAAGGTATCAAATACGTTAGTTAATGCTCCGGTAAAAGGACTGGTGCAAAGCCTACCCACAACACGAAACGGCGGTGTTATACAGCCTGGAGGCACAGTTGTAGAGATAGTGCCGGTGGATGGCAAGTCAGCATTCAAAGCTAAGCTGTCACCGCGAGATGTCGGTTTTGTATCTATTGGCCAACCTGCACGAGTAAAAATTGACGCCTTCGATTACAGTCGCTTCGGGGCTCTGCGTGGCACTGTCACAGAGATCTCCCCTACCACAAGTCAAACTGAGCGAGGCGAAATCTACTACGACGTTGTGGTCACCGTGGAGAAAGGCCACTTTGGCAATGACCCTGCCCGCTTTGCCATCATTCCGGGTATGACTGGAGAAGTCGACATAACTACCGGTGAGAAAACCGTATTTCAGTACCTATGGAAACCTATTTATACCAACATTAGTCGGGCATTTGGGGAGAGATAAACCGTTTACTTGCCTTTGTGTACTCTAAAATCCCGGCACAAGGCCGGGATGACATTTAAAAGCCTTAAAGCGGGTAATGCTGACACGTTAATTTTGTCTGAGATTTACTCAGAAGGGGCACTAACACTAGAAGCCAAGATTTATTCTCTCTGTCTGTCATCGTATCTGCGTGTTCTGCGCCTACCGAACAGTTAATGGTATTACCTTGTGAGTCAGTAACACGAACATCAGCTTCGAGCTCCGAGCTTTGAATATCGAGTTGGTCAGACAATGCTTGGCTTTTTACATTTACTTGAGTGGCATCAGGATAGATTACATCCGAGTAGAATAATTCTAGCTTTACATCCTTATTGGTCGTATTCATGAAAAAAACAGGGAACGTACCATTAGCCTTGCTTAGTGACTTAGGGTGCTCAACCATTGATACCTGTATGCTCGATGGGGTTTGAGTTAAATCACCAGAAGCAAAGATTAATGGTTGTGACTTACCATCTTCAAATTGGATAGGGAATGAACCACTTCCTAACATAGATTTTGAGTCTTGAATACTAAGCTTATAATCAATCAAGTCCAACGCGTTTTCTTCCGAGTCAGGGATTGTCATTACTCCCCTACTAGCAAACATATAGTTTGTTAACGTTG
Source organism: Vibrio comitans (assembly GCA_024346835.1). Classification (GTDB taxonomy): domain Bacteria; phylum Pseudomonadota; class Gammaproteobacteria; order Enterobacterales; family Vibrionaceae; genus Vibrio; species Vibrio comitans. Next base: position 944,477 of record AP024867.1, on the reverse strand, counting down.
TTTTATTGTTCTGTGTGCCTGTAATAGGATTCTCAAAACTCATCTCAAAAGAGAGAGCCTGATAGCTCGGATTATTTAAAGCGGTCCCCTGATACACAAGGTTAAACACCTTAAAATTAATCTCATCTGATTTGAGTTCCGCTTTAGGGGCTTTGACACTCCCGCCATCCTCTCCGCCACAGCCGCCAAGAACTAACGCTGATACTAATAACAATCCGTTGTATTTATTCATCTATCTTTCCATATATTTTACTATTCGTGATTAGATTTTAATTACACATTCAAGTTGAACTCGACCTCTACGAAAATAGACATTGTGCGACCTAAGATCCTGACTTTTGCCAGGATGACGCTTCTATATTAAAGGTTCTTCAGCTTCTCTACCCATGATTGTCTGTCCAGTCATGATGGTCAACTGCTGGATCATCGTGTAGGTGAAGCTCATCATGATGTTTGTGATCATCGTCTGTAGAGCTTCCATCCGCCCCGCTAGCATCAGCCACCACTAACCCATGATCATCCAGCACTGGCGCATTGTCAGAATTCAAAATCAAATCTAAGTCCTGTGGTAATGAGTGAGCACCCGATTGATGCTGAGGCTCATTAATACCTAGTTGATTTAGATATGCCTGTGCACCTGTATGAGCATCTTGGTTAGATGCTAAAGCTTCAAGGGTTATGGTCTCCACTGGTGTATCTTGCATTGGCTCGTCGGCAGCGGATACTGGAGGTGGTGGCGGTGCTGGCATTGGTTGATGCAGGGCTACAGTCATAGTCGCAGGATCTGAATCAACATGCCCGTCATTTGCAGTAAAACTGAAAGAAGCAGTCTGATTATTATGAACCCCGGTAGCATTCTCGAACACTAGATGAGCTAGATCAGTGCGAGAGATATCTTGGCCTTGGGTTACGTCATGACCATTCAACTTCAAAGTACCTAACGTAGCATCGGGCAATGAGGCAATAGTGATGTGGTTTAGAGCATCATTGTCTGCGTCTTGATAACCAAAATCACTTTCACTGAATTGATGCTGATTGATTCCATTTTCAGCTACGGGTGAAACCAAGGTCACCGTCGGCTTATCGTTATCACCGCTTATCTGAATGTGGATATCAAACTTGGTACCATCTTCAGTGGTCACAGCAATTACTTCATCTACATGCTGATTCGCTTTCAAGCCCATAATTGAGGTATGGCCGGGATTATATCGATATGACCATGAACCATGCTCATCGATATCAAGAGTGCCGTATTTACCCACCAATCCATTTTGAGCCACAAATTTATCTTCACCCGCATCCGGGTCGTGGATGGTCAACATACCCGCTGTGGTTACGCCAGTTTGAGATACACTAGCATGCTCACTCAAGTGAGAAGGCGTCTGGGTTACTACTGCTGCATCATTGACTGCCGTTACATGAAGCGTTGCAGTTTGAACTCCAGACTCGGCATGACCATCGCTAACCTTATAGTCAAAGTGAGCGTCACCATTGAAGTTACTCGCAGGGTGGAAAACAAGATGATTAATGTCTGTCGCTGCAATACTTTGTCCATTACTAACGGCTTGACCATTAAGTAGTAACTGACCATGGCTTGCATCTGGTACAGAAGTAATCGTGACTTCTGAGAGTTTGTCAGAACTATCCATATCCTGGAAACCGAAGTAGCTCTTTCTGAAGCTTAAATCGGTATCCTCATCTGTGCGCTTAACAAGCGCATGGCTAATCGTTGGCGCATCATTGGTACCTGTGATGGTAATGGATATGTCTTGAGTATCTCCTCCCGCAGATTTTACACGATATGTAACGACTGCGGTTTCACCCTCTCCTAATGCTTGGATATTTGCATTCGGTACCGAATAGGTCCAGTCACCCGCCTTACCAATACTTAAACTGCCGCCATATGGGTCATGCACAGCCCGAACGTTATGATTCTCAACAAAATGACCTTCCCCTACATCTGGGTCAGCAACGTTGAGCACACCGGTTGTAAAGACTGTCTTGGTTGCATTACCTTGAACCTTCACATCCTCCTGTACGTCACCTGAAGTATCACCACTGAACACGCCAGTATCATTTACAGGATCTACAGTAAAGGTCGCTGTTGCGGTAGCTTTAGCGCCATGGCTATCGACAACTTCATAGGTAACCGTTACATCACCGCTAAAGTTGCTCGCCGGATGGAATACTAGGCTGCCACTTTTATCTAAAGATACTGTGCCCGCTGATGCCGCAACACTTGGATTCTCAATATGCAGAACATCGGTAGTATCTACATCACTAGCGTTGGCCAACAAATCTGCCTTAGCAATGGTTAAGTCTTGATCTTCTGTCCCATGGCCACTAAGTGTTAGTGCGCCCGATACTGTTGGCCTATCATTCGTACCATGAATAGTGATTTGGAGCTCTTGAGTCGTACCATCAACAGTATGAATAGTGACTTTATCGATAAAGGTTTCACCCTCTCCCAAGGATTGAACTTTGGCGTTGTTATTATCGAGCTGATAAGTCCAATCTCCGTCCGGCGTGACATTTACATGTCCGCCCAATGCAGTATCGTATCCAATACCAGCGTAGTTTTGAGCCGGATATACAGGGTCGAACTTACTCTCGCTCACATCTGGATCTACTACATTCATGTGACCACTAAAGAGTAGCCATTGCATGCCGTTAATCTGATCTTCTGTCACATCTCCAGCAACCGTACCAGTAATTACAGCTGCATTATTGGTGCCAACAATATCCACGCTCACCTTATGCGTCGTACCATCTACAGACTCAACAGTGAAAGTCTCAGTGACAGTCTGACCATCAGGAATGGCCTTAATCGCATCCGGCGAATCTACATGGTATTGCCAATGACCATCAGCAGTGATTGATAGGTGACCGTATGCTGTCTGCTGCAAACCTGTGCCTGCTTGGGTGTTGTCAGGAGCTATGTTCTGGCTCGCAGTAAAGCTATCTTGGTCATGATCAGGATCGCTCACCTGCAACTGCTCAGACTGGGTGGTTGTCGTTGCAGATATACTTGGTCCGTCAGTTACCGTCGTATGGCTCGTACCAGAAATAGTCGCAGCATCATTGGTACCTGTAAGATGGATAACAAGTTTTTGAGGTGCACTGTCACCATGGTTGTCGCGAGCGATAATTGGGATTTCTATATCCTTGGTTTCACCCGCTTGCAGGTTGTTATAAATATTAGGATCAAATGTGTAAGTACCATCATCCTTCAAATGGAACCCTGGTACTACTGCCCCCTGTTGATGATAAGTTGTTAGTTGACCTTGCTGATTATCATCATCCTTATCAGTAGATGTAAATCTCCCATGCACCACACCATCATCTTCGTTTTTGCTGATTTCAGCAATTTTATCCAGCACTGGAACGTCGTTGGTACCGGTTACGGTGATCACTAAGTTCTTAGTCTGACTTGAACCAGCATGATTATCCGTTACTGTAACTGGAATGGTTAAGGTTTCTGTATCCCCCTGAGACAGATGGTCAAAACTTGGATCAGTAAGATCTAAGGTATAAGCGCCTGTAGCAGTGTCTAGATGGAATCCCGAATGTGTATATTGAGTGTTATAACTCAACACATCCGCTGGGTTATCTGCTGTGCGAGTGCCTTCGGTATCGACATCAGTTGCATGAACCTGACCCGATAACTGTGAGCCACCCTCTTTACCCGCTGCGGAATGAATTGTGCTAAGCACTGGATTATCGTTAGTGCCGTGAACCTCTACTTTAAGATCATAGTGAGTTCCATCTTTTGAGGTGACTTGGAAGGTTTCAGTCAACTTTCCACCCTCACTCAACTGCTGCACCCCAGGGCGGTCACCACGAGTCATCACATACCTATAGTGTCCTTGATCATTCAACTCCAAGTAACCATATTGACCATTAATGTGACTGTTGGCATGGAACAACTCTTGGTTAGGGCCATCCACATCGTGGATAGTCAAGTCACCTTCAGTCGTTGCAATACCATCTTCAACGACATGATGAACGACAGGGTTGTCAATTATCGCTGGGTCATTGGTCGCCTTGACTTCAAGTGTAGCGGTCGCTTGCGCAGTAGCACCCGCTTTATCAGCCACTGTATATTGAATGTGTACCACACCATTGAAGTTCGGATCATTTGGTACAAAGCGCCATCCGTTGCCATGTGCTTCAATATGCCCGTTAGCGCGGTCTGTCGGCGTCAATTCGGGATCACCAACCAGATGCAATACATCTTGGTCTGTTGCAATATCTGGGTCGGTTACATGGGCTAAGAAATCCTGCTCTGTAAATACCGCACTTGGTTTTGGAGCATTGGTAGTGGATTCATCAACCCCAGGCAGAGTGAATCCGTGCGCCACAGGTACATCGTTTACCGCTGTTACTGTTAAGGTTGCATGCACAGTCTGTGGTTGCGACATACCATCTGTGATCTCATAGGTTACATGCACCACACCATGTTGGTTCAGTTTTGAGGTGAACACAAAGTTACCATGACCATCATCACGCGCAGTGATAATACCACCTTGAGAATCCGTCACAGTTACGTGTTGTACACGCATTGCGTCGCCATCAGGGTCGTGAGCACCTGCACGAGTGACTAGCTGCTGTTTAGTTAAAGTAATGGTACCAAAATCTTCTGTTTGGTCCGCTACTTGGATATTAGGGTGATCGATAATTGGCGGGCGGTTATGGCCACGCACGCTAAGTTCAATGATTTCAGTATCAGTACCACCATGCCCATCGGATACGACGACAGGTACTCTAAAGGTCTGCGTCTGTCCTGGTGGGATTGAACCATAAACTGCACTATCTGGTGTAAAAGTATAGGTACCATCAGGATTAACCACTAAACCTTTTAGATGATGATTAGCATCTAAAAATTGCGAAGCGACCCCAGATTTAACCTCGCCAGCACTAAAGGTCAAGGTATCACCGTGGTCCACATCAGTGGCAGTCATGGTACCTTCGATATGCGTAGTATCTACCTCCGCAATTGACCCAGAATTAGCACCTGTGCCAGTAGTTGAAGTTGTTACCCCAGGATTATTAGCAACGTTTTGCACGTTACCAGTGATCACCGGATCATCATTGCTACCGTTAATTACTACAGTGACTGTGGTTTGCCCGTAATCACTGTTAATCACAAACTCTTCTTTCAGCGTTTCACCCACAGCAAGTTGGTTCACAGGATCATTGTCCCTAGTGTGAGGTAGTAGGTGATAGGTCCAAGTGCCATCTGGTGAAACAGTCAAATAACCATACGGCTTGGACCCATCGGAGTGTGGCTCAGGGTCCTTATGGTTAGCACCATAAACATCAAAATTATCACCAAGATCTTGATTTTGCGGATTGAAGCGATGGAAGTTCACATGACCAGTGCTCGTAGTGCCATCTTCATCAATCGCTCCAGGCGTGTGCGCGTCATAGTCATCATGCCATGGTGGTTGCACCGGCGGCTTCGTGTTTGGCTGCTGGTTGTTCTGAGTGTTAGTAGACGTCGATGTGCTAGGTAACGTTGGCGTACCTTGATTAATTGGGGTCGGAGCATGACGTGTAACATCAAAAGTGGTGTGTAACTGTACCGATTGATGGCCATCACTTACCGTATAGTCTATCTCTACAGTGCCCTCGAAACCGTTTGCTGGGGTAAAATCATAACCGCCGTGACCATCTTGTACTAACTTACCTACATTTGGATCGTGCAATCTAACGTCTGAAAGTTGTTGTTGGCCATTAATGCCTGCTGTTAAACGGCCGATTGTGAGTTTGTCGCCATCATCTATGTCTATAGCACGCTTCAAGAAGTCATCATCAACGAAGTGTTGTGATGGCACTGGCACCTTGTGTCCTTGCTGATCGTCCAGATAAAGGTTGGGTAATGGCATACCGGTTGCTAGAGGCGCATCGTTGCTGCCGATAACCTCCAGTTGAATAGTTTGCTTACTGGTGCCACCATTACCATCAGTGACCTCAACTTCCACCGTCATATCTTGTTTAGCACCTGCAGATAAATGCTGATACGCTGCATTGGTTGGGTCAAGTGAATAGCTACCATCAGAGTTTAGGGTAAATCCTGGAATAGGATTCTGTCCTTTAACTAGGCTGTAGCTCAGCGTGTCTGATGTATCTGGATCGTGAACGTGTACATGTCCAGTAACTGTCTTACCGTCTTCTACGGCTACTAATTTATCAGCCCCGAGGATAATCGGTGCTTCGTTTTGTCCTTCAATAGTAACTGTCACGGTATGCGGAGTACCATCTGCACCATGTACGATGAATGTATCAGGCATAGTCTCACCTTGACCGAGTGCAAGTACATCTGGGTCTTTCGGATTTAAGTGGTATACCCAGTGACCTTGGCTATCGATTGTTGCATAGCCATGACCTGCAGGAATAGTACTTACAACCTGGAAATGATCTTCGTTTAAATCTGGATCAACAATGTTTAAGTAGCCTTCAGCTTTAAGCCCATCAGTACTGCCGGTTGTCGCTATTTTATCTTGAAGCTGATTACCGTCATCAGTGATAATTGCAGGATCTTGAATGGGGTTAACACGCTGCGTAGCGGTTGTATGACTAGTACCTCCGGCACCATCTGAAACAGTAAATCCAAATACAAGATTGTGGCCTGCTTTATGACTATTCCAATCTTTTGCAGGGGTAAAAGTCCATCCTTGCTGGGCATTACCGGTTAGAGTGCCAGCATTTGGATCATTTAGGGTCAGTTGACCTTGAATATGTAAGTCTGAATCTGGATTATCGATGTCGTGACTGTTTTTCAACAGGTCTGCTTCAGTAAAGTGAATGACTCCACTGTCTTCATTTACCCTCCGTAAGGTTACATGACCAGCTACCGGTGCGTCATTCACTGGATTTACATAAATCAAACCCTGTTTGTGCACCTTACCACCGTGGTTATCATCAATATCGAAGGTGATAGGCACATCCCCACGACCACCGTCTGAATTCCAGTTCTTATTTGGTATAAACTCAAATCGACCCATACCATGATCCACTAACCTGCCATAAGTCGAGTCCACATGAGGATTGGAGATATCCAACCTATCATTTTCTACATCAGTTACTGTCACCAACGGTTTACCCCAAGGATCGTTAGCAGCTGCACCTAATGTAAAGCGCAGATGCTTGTCTTCATCAACCTGCATAGGATGAACTTGAGTGGCAGTAGGTTCATCGTTCTGCCCACGAACATTGAACATTAACTGCTGGGTGTCTATCGCACCATGGTTATCATGAACTGTCACTTTTACAAGAAGGTGCCCTAGCTGACCTTTTTGCAGGCTCTGATAAATAGGCTGAGTTGCATCAAATGTGAAATGCCCTTGATTATCAATGCTAAATCCAGACTCAGAAAGTGAAAGTTGATGCTTCACATGATTTTGGTCTTCATATTCAACGACGGCTGTAAATGAATGAGTGTCACCATGAGGATGTTGAGTATCGTATGCATTATCAACATCTTTGAATGTAACCACGCCTTGTACTTGTGAATCTTCATCTGTTGTAACAGAACCAACTCTACCGTGTATATCTTGGCTATGGTGCAATGACCCTGTTGAATCTTCGGTCAACAACTCTCTAATCGAGGGCCTATCGTTTGTTCCTTCTATTGTCAGATGAAGAGTTTTATGATCTCTGCCACCATGTGAGTCTTCAACTGTTACCACGATATCTTGGGTAAACACCTCTCCGACTGAGAGTTTGTCTAGTTCGTCATCATTGGTTCGTACTGTAATCACGCCAGTATGTGGGTCTATTGACACCCACGAAGGATGCTGACCCAAAGCATAGGTTAGAGAGCTATCAGTGTCGTCAACATCCGTAGCTCCAGGCATAACAATCGTATGATCACCCGAGCCTTCTGCGAACTTCTCATCCTGATAGCTACTTAATACTGGGTTATCATTGTCACCATGAACTGAAACTGTGACTACTTTTTCGACTGGATTATTTGAAGAGTCAGTCACTAAGACTGTGAACGTTTCAACCCTATCTTTTTGGGTATGTTGCAGGGCTTGTGTTGCTGCTCTTTGGTTATCCAGTTGATATTGCCAGTGCCCGGATTGATCTATGGTGAAAGTACCATAGGTTCCTTCTTTTACAGTGGTTCCTGAAGACGCCCCCTCTACGGACCATTTCAGCGTTCCGTCGTTGTTATCTGGATCTGCAGCATCTAGGGTACCTGCTATCGTTGGGGTACCAACTTTAGCATTTGCTTCTCCACCAGCTTCAGTAACTTTGCCCGAATCAGAACCAGTAATTACTGGCATATCATTACTACCGGTCACAGTAATAGTTACGGTATGAGGAACTGGTGTTTTGGAAGAATCAGTATCCGTCACCACGAAGGTTTCAGTTTTCACTTCACCTTCATGTAGCGAATTTGCTTTCTGGTTATCTAGCGTGTAAGTCCATCGACCATTGCGTGGGTTAATATGTAGGGAACCATACGCTCCATGTCCATTGGTCACTGCCCAGTGAGCGGTATCACCTGTATCTATATCGTGTGGGACTAATCTACCTCTTGCGGTTTGCTTTCCAGCATCAACAGTAACGGCGTGCTGTGCATCCGCGGAACTTCCTGCTTCTTTAACAGCGCCCGTATCATGTTTATGGTCAATAGTCGGCAAATCATTGGTGCCATCAATCGTCACTGTCACCGTATGCTCAGTACCATCAGCACTAGTTACGGTGAAGGTATCAGTTAAATGGTCACTAGCTTTTAACTCTTGAATCGCTTGTTGGCTATTATCCGCCGTGTAAGTCCAAACACCGTGTTCATTAAGCACCAATTGACCGTAAGTGCCTGTTTGAGTACTTGCGGTGAAGTGTTCTTCGCCTGTATCAACATCCGATACAGTTAGCGTACCTGTAGTGCTGAGTTTACCGCCAACATCATTATCTTCTTTTACTGAACCTGTATCGGTACCCGCAATATGTGCTTGGTCGTTGCTACCATGTACATTGACTGCAACTGTTTGCTCGACTGTCAAGCCGGTACTATCGGTTACCCTTACAGTGAAAGTTTCTTGCTCTGTATCACCCTGATTTAGAGCTTCAGTTGCAGGTAAGTGATTACCGAGAACATAGGTCCAGTGACCATTTTGGTTAATCTCCAGATGGCCGTAGGTACCTTGCACTTCACCAGCATTAGTTTGTGTTTGAGTTTGTCCTGCAACCACAGACCAAGTCGCGGCATCTGGTGTGTCTAACACATCCACATCTGTGCTGTGGAATTGTCCGGTAGCTTGAGCAGTGCCTGGAATAGCTTGCCCAGTATTTGTTGTACCCACTTCGATTACTGAACCAGTTTCAGCAGCCTCGGTAATCACTGGTGCATCTTTAGTACCGGTGATAGTAACTGTAATATCTTGCTCTGTACCATCAGCCGCTTTTACAGTGAATGTATCGATATGAGTTGCACCCTGTTGTAGTGTTTGCACATTACCTTGGTTATCGACTTCGTAACTCCAATGACCATTTTTATCTATGGTGAGGTGACCCCATGGGTTGTTCTTAGGAGTAACCACCGTTTGGAAATATGCCTCGTCCACAGGGGTCTTATCTACATCAGTGATAGTAAGATCACCCTGAGTAACTAGCTTGCCTGCCTGTGGATTTATATCTTCGGTAACGGCACCTGTATTAGCTCCTCCAATAACAGCACCATCGTTATGACCATTGATGATCACTTTTAGCTGGGCTTGAACTGGATTACCGGCTAGGTCAGTTACATGGTAAGTAAGTACTTCATCAAGATGAGCACCCTGCTGCAGAGCTTGAACCGCTGCGTTACCGTTATCTAACTTATAGGTATACGTGCCATCTGGATTAACTGTAAAGGTGCCGTATTGCCCCTGAACAGTAACCGTGCCACCACCTGTTGGATGAGAGCCGCCAGAACCCGTTGCTACCGACTCAAGAGTGCTATGTGACTCATCATTGGAAAGCAAATCACCATTGGTTGTTAAACGAGTATCCTCAGTAACTGAATCCATATCATCTGTCGCATGTGCAAGCGTATCCACGCGCACATCCAGAACGGCAGTGACACCTGAGCTCGTAGATGGTGCGGTTGCAGTCGCTACTAGATGATGGTTTTGTCCCTCAGGATTTCGTTGATTGTCTTCTAGTTGACTCGTTGGAACACTGTAATGACCGTGAGCATCTGAATAGGTGGTTGCGACTACTTTGCTGCCGTCTCTAATTTCGACCTTGGAGAATGGGATACCAGTATCCCCCTGAATAGTCGGGGTTTGCTCATTGGTTACCTTATCGCTGTCACTATGACCAGAGTCACTGGCTGTTGCCAAGTCCATTGTCACTGAGTTGGCTGGTGGCGTATTAGTGATCTGAGGTGCTGTATCTGTAACCGTCGGGACTTTAGGCACAGTTACATGAATTTGTGGTGCGCCGCCGTTAGTACCTGGCGTTAAGGTTGCATGGGTTTCAAATTCGATATACTTGGTATCAGTGCCACCGTGGCCATCATCAACCTGTACCTCAAAGTATTCATGCCCTGTGTATTCGCCAGTGCTCTTATCGAGCGTCATGCCTGCAACACTCGCTTTTGGGGTATAGGTGTACTGACCCGATGCTGGGTCTAGAGCCAGATCACCAAACTGCCCATTGGCTGAACCAACAATGCTATAGGTGTGGCTATCTTTAAGGTCTACGTCTGTTTCGGACAGTTGACCAATACTTGTCGTTGGTTGAACTGCCCCTGGGGTTACCGTCAATACAGGTGCATCGTTCGTACCTGTAATACCAACTGTAATTTGCTGAGTAACCGGGTTTCCTTGAGCGTCAGTCCCGGTTACGGTGAATTGCTCTGGGGTTGCCTTCTCACCCTGTTGTAGGTAGTCAGCCTTGCCATGGTCAAGGTTATAGGTCCAAGTACCAGTAGTCTCATCGAAGGTTAGCTCACCCAAATTGCCCACTTGCGGTTGACTCGCATCCCAAGTAACTGACTCACCGTTAGGAACAGTTAAAGTCAAACTGGTACTAGGTTGAGTATCTTCAACTACGCTGCCATGTTGGCCATTGATAACCTGAGTTGATGTCAAATCTACAACAACATCACTAGTTGCTGTGTTGCTAGGATTGCCAGCCTTATCTATGACACTGGCACTAACTGGGTAATGCTGACCGTCTGCAAGCGCGCCTACATCTGATGGAGGAATATCAAGAGTAAAGGTATTTTGTCCCCCACTGCCTGCAGTAACCGTTACTGTGTAATCATGACCTGCATTCGCTGGCCCCATATGCACGGTAACAACCTGCCCAACCTCAGCATCAGTCACACCACTGATAGTCAGTGCTTGTTTATGCTCAGCCGCATTTACCACATTGTCTGTGCTAATTGGGTCGATGCTAATCGCAGGCGCAGTTGTGTCCACTTCTACCGGCAATGGTGTTGAGTCAACTGCACTTGGAGCATCAGGAGCTGTGGCATGTGCCACATAATTGTGGATGCCTTCGCTTTGTGTCGGCAACGTGACGCTGTAAGCTCCCTTATCATCAGCATAGGTAGAAGCAATTACCTTACCATTCTCTAAGATCTCGATTTTTGAGAATGGAACTGTAGCTGTACCGGCAATGGTCGGAGTTACATCATTAGTCAGATCATCAGTATCGGTACCCGTACCAAGATTACTAGGTTGAGCACTATCACTACCATCAGTTAGGTCTATATCAACCGCGTTTGTAGGCGGTGTGAGCTGAGCAACAGGCGGACGAGTATCAGTGACCTGAGGTACTGTCGGAACCTGCACTGTTAGTACAGGTGTACCACCTGGCGTAGGTTGAGTTAGAGTACCTACTGGGTTAAAGGTAATATATTTCTGGTCCGTGCCGCCATGGTCATCAGTTACTTGCACTTCAAAAACATCTTGGCCTTGGTACTTGCCGTTAATCAAAGCCATTCCTGCAACACTCTGATGTGGCGTATAGACATACTGGCCAGTCGTTGGGTCTAGGGTTAAATCACCAAATGTGCCATGAATGCTTTGCACATTCGTACCCGCATCAACAATCTGATAGGTATGAGTATCTGGCGTATCCACATCCGTTTCAGTTAGGTGGCCCTTAGTATTATCGGTTTGAACTACCGCTAATACTGGGTTGTCATTGGTACCCTCGATTATTGCTGTCACTGTCCCAAAGGTTTTATTACCAGCGGTATCTAGCACCTCGAAAGTCACAGGGTCTGGGTGCTTACTACCTGCGGCGAACGCCTGCACTTGGCCGTCACTATTGTGCAAGGTGTATGTGAAACTGCCGTCAGGCTTAAACTCATAGTCACCATATTTCCCATGCACTGTTGTTGAAGTAACATGCGCATCGCCTTGCACGCTGACCTGCCCGCTAGTAACGGTTAGTAGGTCTTCTTGCAACGGAGTATCTAAGTCGTGAGTCGTTACACCGGTATCAACTCTCAAGGTTAACGTCGGCGAACCTACTTGGCTATTTGAGTTAGGCGCCTGTGCAACTGCAGTTAAATAGTGTTCGATACCACCATCAGTACCCGACAGCAAAGACGAATCTACGCTGTAATGCCCATCTTTGTCTGATGTAATTTTTGCGACTTCGGTACCATGGTCGTAAATAACAACCACAGAGAAAGGAAGCGCAGTTGTACCCGTCAACGTTGGGGTTTGATCAGAAGTTCGAAGATCTCCTTGGACGCCAGTATCACTAACTGGATCCAGCGTTAAGGTAACTGTATTTGCTGGCGGCGCCTGAAATGGGTTCAGTTGTGGTGCAGTATCCGTCACCTGTTGCAGTGGTGTCGAAGTACCTGTACCTATTGGATTGGTCGGTGGCACTACCTTCATAGTGATAACACCTGGACCACCCGGTTGAGTCGGCTGACCCACCGTGCCTGCAACTTCAAAAGTCACATATTTATCATCCGTACCGCCATGATTATCCGACACCTGAACATGGAAATACTCGTGCCCACGGTACTCGTGTGTTTTCGGGTCATAACCCATACCTTGTACGCCCGCATGAGGCGTATACACGTACTGACCACTGTCTTTGTCCAATACCAAGTCACCGAACTGACCGTGTATCGTCTGAACTGGGTTCGTGCCATCCAATATCTCAAAGGTGTGTGTATCTCCGGTATCCACATCGGTTTCCGTTAAGCCACCTTGACTCACCGATTGCACCGCCACCGACAACACTGGATTATCGTTGGTACCAGCAATGGTCACTGTGAGCTTGGCTTGCGCCGTATTGCCTGCCGCATCGGTCACGCTGTAGCTGATTGGGTCTTGATGCTGAGTGCCCGCGGCAAACGCCTGCACTTCCGGTTTGGTGTTGTCGAGCGTATAGGTATACGTACCATCCGCTTTCAGATGGTAGGTACCGTACTTACCGGCAATGTCACCCGTGGTGGTGACCTCGGCAGTACCTCCGGCATCAGTAGCGAGATTTAACTGACCACTGACCACTCCACTCTGGTCTTCCGTCGCCGTATTCGTACCATCGGTTGCCGTCACGCCTGTATCGATGGTCACGTCCAAATTTGATGAGCTCGTCTTATGCGCACTGCCTTGGCTTGGCGCTAACGCCTCTGCCATTAGGTCATGGACTTCACCCTGCTCTGAGCCAATCATGGTTGGCAAGGTAGCCGTATAGTCACCATTGCCATCCGAGGTTACCGTCGCCACTGGCTTACCGTGGTCATAGATGGTCACTACCGAGTAAGGTAAAACCGTAGTACCAGTGACCGTTGGGGTCGTATCTGAAGTCAAATCATCTGTGTGGCTCTTACCAGTGTCACTGCCATCAGTAAGGTCTATGGTCACCGTATTCGCGGGCGGTGCCTGAAATGGTTTCAGTTGTGGCGCAGTATCCGTCACCTGTTGCAGTGGTGTCGAAGTACCAGTACCTGTTGGATTGGTCGGTGGCACTACTTTCATAGTGATAACACCTGGACCACCCGGTTGAGTCGGCTGACCCACCGTGCCTGCAACTTCAAAAGTCAGATATTTATCATCCGTACCGCCATGATTATCCGACACCTGAACATGGAAATACTCGTGCCCACGGTACTCGTGTGTTTTCGGGTCATAACCCATACCTTGTACGCCCGCATGAGGCGTATACACGTACTGACCACTGTCTTTGTCCAATACCAAGTCACCGAACTGACCGTGTATCGTCTGAACTGGGTTAGTACCATCCAATATCTCAAAGGTGTGTGTATCTCCGGTATCCACATCGGTTTCCGTTAAGCCACCTTGACTCACCGATTGCACCGCCACCGACAACACTGGGTTATCGTTGGTACCAGCAATGGTCACTGTGAGCTTGGCTTGCGCCGTATTGCCTGCCGCATCAGTCACGCTGTAGTTGATTGGATCTTGATGCTGAGTGCCCGCTGCAAACGCCTGTACTTCCGGTTTGGTGTTCTCGAGCGTATAGGTATACGTGCCATTCGCATTTAAATGGTAGGTACCGTACTTACCGGCAATGTCACCCGTAGTGGTGACCTCGGCAGTACCTCCGGCATCTGTAGCGAGATTTAACTGACCACTGACCACTCCACTCTGGTCTTCCGTCGCCGTATTCGTACCATCGGTTGCCGTCACGCCAGTATCGATGGTCACGTCCAAATTTGATGAGCTCGTCTTATACGCACTGCCTTGGCTTGGCGCTAACGCCTCTGCCATTAGGTCATGGACTTCACCCTGCTCTGAGCCAGTCATGGTTGGCAAGGTAGCCGTATAGTCACCATTGCCATCAGAGGTTACCGTCGCCACTGGCTTACCGTGGTCATAGATGGTCACTACCGAGTAAGGTAAAACCGTAGTACCGGTCACCGTTGGGGTCGTATCTGAAGTCAAATCATCCGTGTGGCTCTTACCAGTGTCACTGCCATCAGTAAGGTCAATGGTCACCGTATTCGCTGGCGGTGCCTGAAATGGTTTCAGTTGTGGCGCAGTATCCGTCACCTGTTGCAGTGGTGTCGAAGTACCTGTACCTATTGGATTGGTCGGTGGCACTACCTTCATAGTGATAACACCTGGACCACCCGGTTGAGTCGGCTGACCCACCGTGCCTGCAACTTCAAAAGTCACATATTTATCATCCGTACCGCCATGATTATCCGACACCTGAACATGGAAATACTCGTGCCCACGGTACTCGTGTGTTTTCGGGTCATAACCCATACCTTGTACGCCCGCATGAGGCGTATACACGTACTGACCACTGTCTTTGTCCAATACCAAGTCACCGAACTGACCGTGTATCGTCTGAACTGGGTTCGTGCCATCCAATATCTCAAAGGTGTGTGTATCTCCGGTATCCACATCGGTTTCCGTTAAGCCACCTTGACTCACCGATTGCACCGCCACCGACAACACTGGATTATCGTTGGTACCAGCAATGGTCACTGTGAGCTTGGCTTGCGCCGTATTGCCTGCCGCATCGGTCACGCTGTAGCTGATTGGGTCTTGATGCTGAGTGCCCGCGGCAAACGCCTGCACTTCCGGTTTGGTGTTGTCGAGCGTATAGGTATACGTACCATCCGCTTTCAGATGGTAGGTACCGTACTTACCGGCAATGTCACCCGTGGTGGTGACCTCGGCAGTACCTCCGGCATCAGTAGCGAGATTTAACTGACCACTGACCACTCCACTCTGGTCTTCCGTCGCCGTATTCGTACCATCGGTTGCCGTCACGCCTGTATCGATGGTCACGTCCAAATTTGATGAGCTCGTCTTATGCGCACTGCCTTGGCTTGGCGCTAACGCCTCTGCCATTAGGTCATGGACTTCACCCTGCTCTGAGCCAATCATGGTTGGCAAGGTAGCCGTATAGTCACCATTGCCATCCGAGGTTACCGTCGCCACTGGCTTACCGTGGTCATAGATGGTCACTACCGAGTAAGGTAAAACCGTAGTACCAGTGACCGTTGGGGTCGTATCTGAAGTCAAATCATCTGTGTGGCTCTTACCAGTGTCACTGCCATCAGTAAGGTCTATGGTCACCGTATTCGCGGGCGGTGCCTGAAATGGTTTCAGTTGTGGCGCAGTATCCGTCACCTGTTGCAGTGGTGTCGAAGTACCAGTACCTGTTGGATTGGTCGGTGGCACTACTTTCATAGTGATAACACCTGGACCACCCGGTTGAGTCGGCTGACCCACCGTGCCTGCAACTTCAAAAGTCAGATATTTATCATCCGTACCGCCATGATTATCCGACACCTGAACATGGAAATACTCGTGCCCACGGTACTCGTGTGTTTTCGGGTCATAACCCATACCTTGTACGCCCGCATGAGGCGTATACACGTACTGACCACTGTCTTTGTCCAATACCAAGTCACCGAACTGACCGTGTATCGTCTGAACTGGGTTAGTACCATCCAATATCTCAAAGGTGTGTGTATCTCCGGTATCCACATCGGTTTCCGTTAAGCCACCTTGACTCACCGATTGCACCGCCACCGACAACACTGGGTTATCGTTGGTACCAGCAATGGTCACTGTGAGCTTGGCTTGCGCCGTATTGCCTGCCGCATCGGTCACGCTGTAGCTGATTGGGTCTTGATGCTGAGTGCCCGCGGCAAACGCCTGCACTTCCGGTTTGGTGTTGTCGAGCGTATAGGTATACGTACCATCCGCTTTCAGATGGTAGGTACCGTACTTACCGGCAATGTCACCCGTGGTGGTGACCTCGGCAGTACCTCCGGCATCAGTAGCGAGATTTAACTGACCACTGACCACTCCACTCTGGTCTTCCGTCGCCGTATTCGCACCATCGGTTGCCGTCACGCCAGTATCGATGGTCACGTCCAAATTTGAAGAACTCACAGAATTAGCGGTAGTACCCGAAGGGGCTACTGCACTTGCCACCAAGTGATGAACCAAACCGCCCTCAGTTCCTGAAAGTGACGAAGTATCAACATGATAATCACCATTTTGATCTGACGTAACCTTAGCTACCTCTCTACCACTATCGTAAATCGTCACCACAGAAAACGGGATAGATGTATGTCCGGATATCTCCGGAGTAGTGTCTTTGGTCAAGTCATCGGTATTGCTAGAACCAGTGTCACTAGAGCTGGATAAGTCAATAGTTACACTATTCTGCGGTGGATGTGCCGGTTTTAAGGGTGGTACACCAATGGAGATTTGCGGAACACTAGGTGTCACTACCTTAGGAGTAATAACCGCCGGGCCACCAGGATGCAAAGGTGCGCTAGCCGTTGCTTCTACCTCAAATGTCAGGTAGTTATCGTCTGTTCCGCCATGATTATCTGAAACTTGGACGTGAAAATACTCTTGTCCACTGTATTTGTGCGTAGCAGGATCGTAGTTCATCCCAGCGACAGATACATGAGGCACATAGGTGTAAATACCTGTTTTCTCATCAACATAAAGGTCACCGAACTGTCCTTTAGCAAATGGAACCTGAGAATTGTGGTCTATGATGGTGAAAGTATGCGTATCTCCATCGTCCACATCTGTTTGACTCAGACGCCCAGATGCTGAGTCGGTTTGACTAACGGCTAAAACTGGGTTGTCATTCGTACCAGTGACTGTAATAACAAGGTCTTTGGTCTGACTACCACCATGAGGGTCCGACACAGTGACAGGAATAGAAATGGTTTGTTTCTGCCCTTCCGCTAGGTGCTGATATGCTTGATGGGAAGGATCAAATGAATATGTACCATCAGAGTTTAAAGTAAAGCCAGGCACATTTGCGGAAGTTTGGAATGTTAAACTATCCAAAGTATCAACGTCAGAGGCATAGACTTGGGAATGTACAATCGTGCCATCTTCTGTCGCTTTTTGCGCCAAAATCACATCGATAGTTGGTAGATCATTTGTCCCTTCAACAACAACTGTAACTTCTTGATGAGTAGATGCTCCATGCTCATCAGTTACAGTAACTAGCATCGTTTCAGTGTGATGCTCGCCTTCAGAAAGAGCCTGATTGCCATTATTGTCGAGCGTGTAACTCCATTGACCCGAGGTTGAATCAAGGGTGAATTGACCATACTGACCTTGAGTTTGGCCGGCGATGTAAGTCAGTGAAGCACCATGATCCACGTCACTCGCAGTAACCTGACCTTTTACGAATAAGACACCGTCTTCTTTGGTTGACTCATGTTGCGCTTGGCTAGTGATAGTCGGGATGTCATTGGTCCCCTCTACCGTGACAGTAATATCCTGATGAACAGATACGCCAGCCGCACTAGTTACGGTTACATGCAAGATCTCGGTGTGAGTCTCTCCTTGCGCAAGATTTTGGTGATGACTGTTGTCAAGAGAGTAGGACCATTCACCGGTATCTTTATTTAGGGTGAACTCTCCGTATTGACCGTGCAGATTATCAGGG
This sequence comes from Vibrio comitans, assembly GCA_024346835.1. Lineage (GTDB taxonomy): Bacteria > Pseudomonadota > Gammaproteobacteria > Enterobacterales > Vibrionaceae > Vibrio > Vibrio comitans. The sequence goes on along the minus strand of AP024867.1, from coordinate 926,090 downwards.
CTAAATGTGAGTGGCGCTCCCTTCTGGGCACTATGTATATCCACTGTTCCTGACACTGCTAGTGTGGTGTCTTCGACTACCGTTCCTGATTCAGGGGCGCCAACAACGGGAGGCGTCAGATATGAATAGTCTTTGTGGTCACCCGTATGTGAGGCGATAACTGGGACTGGAGTAACGCCAGAATGCCCAAAGTTACTGGTTGATGTTCCTGTTACAGATGTGACTGGTTTTCCATAATGATGCTCATGAGTGAAGTGATGATTGCCTTTATTTTCGGTATGGTGAGGCGGTTCATAATCTCCACCAGCGATATAAGGTGTTGGCTCAGGATGAACAGTGTGATTGCCTTCAACATCAGTTGGCGTATAGGCTTCGTGCTGTGGGTTTCCTGCATATTCTGTATGAGATATTTCAGACTCTAAACCTTCCTCTGCGGAGGTAGAACCTACATGATATGAGGGTAAAACAAATGCTACGGTTGAAGGGCGTGGTACATAAACGCGAGGAATGACGAAGCGACGTGCTTTACGCGCCTTTTTCAGTTCTCTGCTTTTCCTTGATACTTCAGTAGCTTGCTTGTTTTTGTCTTCATTCGTCATCGAATACACCGCCCACAATAATCCGTAAACAAAAGTATGGTCCATTACTAAGAATTTGATGAATAATTCAGAAAAAAATTGCTTTTATCTTTAATCATCTCCTTTCCGTGACTTTGATAGGCAACTATCTGATTAATTAGATGAAATTCCTATGTTCAACCTATTAATACTCATCAGAGGCAGGAGGATAAAAGCATTAAGCTATACGCGAAGGTACTCTGGACATACTGCTGACCGACTACTGTATAAAAAAAGGGACTGCTAAACAGTCCCCTTTTTTACAAACTAATTTTTACATATATGAAAACAAGCGCTAACTAACTGATTAAATATCAATCTATACCTTATCAGCCTTACCCGCAGGGCCTGCTAACTTTGCCAATAGCTTGTCTATTACTAAAGGCTTTTGCTCTTTGTCTTCTGCAGTCTCTTTTCGACGAACTGCATCTCGAACCGCCATGGCCCCTAACCAACGCGCAGGCTCTGGCGGAAAGTATCCTCTCGGACCACCTGTTAATGAGCAACTGGCATACTCATTGTCTTCACCAAGCACCATTGAAGATAAGATCTTGCCACCAATGCGAGTCTGAGCTACCCCGTTGCCAGAATAGCCTAATCCATAAAACACATTGTCTTGCTGCTTAATATTGCCAAAGAAGGGGAAACCCGTAGTGGAGCGATCAGAGCCGCCGGTCCAGTTGGCAGTAATCTGCTCTCCCCCAATATTAGGGAAAAGCGTATCAAAAGAATGCTTTAGCAAGCCCAAGTACTTTGACTCTTGATTAAACATTGGCTCTACTTGGTTGTTAAAGGAAAACTGGTTTCCTCCCTTTCCTAGCATCAAGCGCCCATCAACAGTATCGCGATAGTAGTGAACAAAGATGCGGGAATCGACTACAGTAGCGCCATCGGCTAGCATCGCCTGCTTAAGCTTGTCTGGATTTGGTTTAGTGATCACCATATCCGAAGAAACCACCACAATGCTATTTTTAAACGCTTTGAACTGCTCGACCATCCAGGCATTGAGGGCTAATACCACCTTCTTTGCAGTAACGATTCCTTGCTTAGTCACAACCTTTGCAGGCTGACCATAATCAAGTTTGGTCATCTCAGTATTTTCATAGATTTCAACACCAAGCTGCAGTGCGACTTTTCGTAGTCCTCTAGCCAATAAAGCGGGCTGGACACTTCCTGCTGCTTCTGAGAAATAACCCTCGATGTGCTTGTTGGAACCCGTATTCTCTTTTAGCTCTTGCTCAGTGACTTGGCGCCAACTGTTTATTCCAAGGGCTTCAAGCTTATCTACCGTTGGGCTCATTGAGCCACATTGGGCCGAGTTGGTAGCAGTATAGTAAGTGCCATGGCGACGAAGACCTGCATCAATATCGTGCTCTTTACAAAAGGCTTCAATCTCGTAAATGACCTGCTCGGACTCTTGCACTAGAAACTTCGCTTGTTGCTCACCAAACAGCTTTACCATAGATGGATATTTTGTCGCCCACGTCAGCATGCAACCGCCATTCACACCAGATGCTCCCGAACCACAGAAACGCTTTTCTAAAACAACCACCTTAGTTTCCGGTGACTTTTTTTTGAGCATGATGGCTGTCCAAAGCCCCGTATAGCCACCGCCAACAATACAGACATCAGCTTCGATATCTTGTTGTAGAGGACTAGGCTCTTCCCAATTTTCCTTTTGTTTGGCTTCTGCAATCCAATGACAAGGATGCGTTTTTTCACTCATGACACACCTGCTTTTGAGTTATTTTTGTACAATACGCCGAATTTTAGGCGTGAGAATTTAACCCAGAGTTTTTGTCTGGGTTGTGTATAAAAGTTGAATTATAAAATCGTGGTAACCTGTACCATAACGTCATCCTGATGAAAATCAGGACCTTAGTGCGTACTGAGTTAGATTAAGTATTGGCTAAGATCGGTTCTCTCTAAGATCCTGGATAACTGCTCTGCAGTTTCCAGGATGACGATGGAGGTTATGGTGTGCGAACTGAGCCACCACGTCCACCGAACCCTCGTCACTTGAATCAAACCTCACCTGAACTACCGAGTCCACATAATTCAAATCAAACGTCATCGAAACCACCGCGTCTGCATCATTCGAACAAAATCTCACTCGAGCTACCACGTCATCCTGATGAAAATCAGGATCTTGGTGCGCACTGAGTTAGGTTCGGCAAAGGCTAGGTTTAGTGCTCTCTAAGATCCTGGATAACTGCTCTGCAGTTTCCAGGATGACGATGGAGGTGATGGCGTGCGAAATGTGTCGTCGTATCCATCGAACCCTCGCCACTCAAATCAAACTTCACCTGAACAACCGAGCCCCCATAATTCGAATCAAACGTCATCGAAACCACTGCGTCTACATCTAGCTAACCAAACCTCACCCGAACCACCGCGTCATCCTGACGAACGTCAGGACCTTGGTGCACACCTAGTTAGATTAGGTAATAGCTAAGTTCGTTACTCTCTAAGATCCTGGATAGTTGCTTTGCAACTTCCAGGATGACGATGGAGGTGATGGCGTGCGAAATGTGTCGTTGTATCCATCGAACCCTCGCCACTCAAATCAAACCTCACCTGAACAACCGAGCCCCCATAATTCGAATCAAACGTCATCGAAACCATCACGTCTGCATCATTCGAACAAAACCTCACCCGAACCACTGCGTCATCCTGACGAAAGTCAGGACCTTAGTGAGCACAGAATTAGATAGGCAATGTCTAAGTTCAGCACTCTCTAAGGTCCTGGATAGCTGCTTTGCAGCTTCCTGGATGACGATGTAATCATGGCAAGCAACTGCGTCCCTTCACAACAAACTCACCGCTCCAACTTGGCAAAGGATTCGATACAAATTGCATCGTGGCGCCAGTATTCGATATCACAGTCAACTAGGTTACCATGTTGGTCGTAGTTGAGGCGCTCGACCATCATGGCTGGGCTGCCTGATGTGGCGCGAAGCGCGGTTGCTGTTTGCCCTAGTAATGAGGTGGTGCTAACGCGATAGCGGGTCTCTAAGTACTCAATACCGAAGTGCTCTTTGTATAGTTCAGTGAGTGATTGAGACAAATCGTGATCAAGCAGATTTGGCACCATTTCAGGGCGAATATAGTTAATCACATACACCACAGGTCTATCTTCAAGGTAACGAACACGCTCAACCTGAATAACATCTGAAAATGGTGGCAAATCAAGCAACTCAGAAGCCTGCTTGGTTGCCATCACGTTCTTAGACAGCGCTAGTTCCGTTCTTGGTATGCGGTTTTGCTGCAACGCCATATTGTTAAAGTTAAGGGTTCGCGTCGGGTCGTAGCGCAGTGGCGCAGGTGAGATAAACCAGCCACGGCGATCTTCTCGGTAGATCTTTCCTTCAGCTTCAAGCAATGACAGCGCTTCTCGTAAAGTGACTCGCGTGGTATCAAACGATTCAGCTAATTTGCGCTCAGAAGGCAGTTTTTGTCTTGGGCTCAGTAAGCCTGACTCAATTTGCTCAACGATAACGTCTTTAATTTTTACGTACTGCACGGAGTTTCCTTTTCGTTTGTTACAAGCTCATCGCTTACGCCAGGCTTGAGTTTTCTTTCCTAATACTTTGTCTAACACAACGTGTACCAGTTTAGCGGTTGCTGCCGAAATCATGATCATCACAGCCATTGCTGCGGCTGCGCCTGTTTGCCCAGTATCATCCATATTCAACACTGAAATAGAAGCAGGAATGGTATTAGTGGAATACAAGAATACTACTGCCGAGGTCGTGGTTAAAGCATTGATAAATAAGTATGTAGCAATATCTAGAATAGCGGGTAAACAAACTGGTAGCGTCACCTTAAAGAATAACTTGTACTGCGGCAGTTTCACCGATGCCGCTGTAGATTCGATTTCAGCGGGTATCTGTTTCAGTGAAGTCACAGCCGTCATATGTCCTACCGTGTAGTAATGCACTACAGTGTTCACCACCAAGAATGCCATCGTTCCATACATGACATTTAAGGGGTTATTCGCATCGTTGAAATAGAAGATGTAGCCCAAACCAAGTACCATTCCCGGTACAGCCATAGGTACCACACTTAGCATCTGCATTGCTTGGCGAAGAGGAGCAAATGCTCGTCCTTTCTCAATGCAGTACGCACCGATGAAGATAACAACCGTGCCGATTAACGCTGTCCAACCAGCTAGAGTCAGTGAGTTAAAGTAAGGGCTCCACCCATAAGTGCTTAGTTCACTAAAGTTATAGTTGTTTAGCGTCAGCGCCTTGTTCCAAGGCCAGAAGGTGACCAAAGAGCCATATACCGCCATCCCTAAAACACCCAGCACTGCGATACAAATTACGATGCAATATACAAGACAGGCATTGTCACGAAGCTTGTTTGGTTTTGGCTCGTAAGCAACTGATCGGGTATCAAATAGACTCTTTTGCTTCTTTTGCACCCAGCGATCCACAGCAAACGCAAGTAGAGCTGGTAACAGCAGTAAGATACTGGTCACCGCACCCATCGCGAAGTTCTGCTGCCCTACCACCTGCTTGAAGATGTCAGTAGCTAAAACGTTGTAGCTACCGCCAATAACCTTAGGCACACCAAAGTCACACACCACTAGGGTAAACACCACAATTAACGTACTAATGAGACCATACTTTGCAGCAGGAAGCGTCACCATGAAAAACGTCTTAAGTGGTGAGGTCTTCAGTGCTCTAGCGGCCTCATACAGCCTTGCGTCAGAAGTACGAAGAGAGGTCGTCAGAATCATCAATGCATGAGGGAATGTCCAGAACACCAATCCCATTGTGATACCAATCAAGCCATACACAGACTGACCGCCAAGCCAATCCTTGAGTACGCCTTGATTACCAAACAAAAAGATCAAGCTGATAGCTGGTAGAAGTGATGGAGCCAATATAGGAGCCATACCCAACACCTGAAATAGCGTCTTAAATGGCATGCATGAGCGTGTAAGAGCAAAGGCGTAACCAAACGCAAGCACGCCCACAATTACCATAACCAAAAAGCCAATGGTCAATGTGTTAGTCAGTGAATACCATAAACTCGGTGATGAGAAGTAAGTGATAAAGTTCTCAAGGCCTACAAACTCGCCACTAGAGTTCTGCACACTTTTCGTTAACATCGCCCACAATGGCATCAAGATGAAGACCAACATGAAGAGCGACAGAATACCCAAAATACCGAGAAGCATTAAGTTGTCACGGCTTAACTTCTTAGTCCAAAACGTCCAAATATTGGCACTTGGCACCTTGTTTGGTACAGGATTATGGTCCATTGCGCTTGTACTCATGACTAGGCAGCCTCTTCCACGATTTGTTTAGCGAGTGGGTAGGCATGCATATGCTTAGTGACAAACTCGAGATAACGGATTTCATGAACCTTCAAGTCCAGCTTTCTTGCTTCTCTTACTGGCACATCTACACCAATCAATGGTAACTCTGGATGGCCGTAGATGCGGCAATCTACGCGCATATAGGCACCTTGGAATTCAAGCATTTCAATCATCACTGTGAGTGAGTTTTGATTGGATTCAGTAAAGAACAGACTCTCTGGTCTCAAGGCTAGCTCAAACTTATCACCCAGTGCTTCAGAGACCACCGTGTTTTGCATGAACTTGGCACACTCAACGTCAATTAAATGGTCATGCACGACCACTTGTGTGTCACTGACCTTTTTCGCTTCAAGGAAGTTCATGCTACCTACGAATTCAGCAACAAAGCGAGTAGCTGGCTTTTCATAGATTTCTTGTGGCGTTCCAACTTGTTCAATCACACCATGGTTCATCACTACGATGCGGTCAGCCATAGATAGCGCTTCTTCCTGATCGTGCGTAACCATAATGGTAGTGATGCCCAGTTTGCGCTGCAGAAGGCAAATTTCTTCACGAAGGTGAGTACGCACTTTCGCGTCCAGTGCCGATAGTGGTTCATCTAGCAGTAATAACCCTGGAGAAAGCGCAAGTGCGCGAGCTAAAGCAATACGCTGCTGCTGACCACCCGATAGCTGACTAGGGTATTTATTACCTGACGTAGGCAAGCCAATGGTGTCTAGCCATTGATTCACTGTTTCCTCAGCCTCTACTTTGCTTGAACCTTGGTTGCGCAAACCAATAGCAATATTTTCTGAAACCGTCAGATTTGGGAAAAGCGCGTAAGACTGGAACACAATGCCAAAGTCGCGTTTTTCTGGTGGTAAAAAGGTAATGTCTTTATCTGCTTGCTCAATCTGCCCATACGTTGGCAAGTCTAAGCCTGCGATTGCACGCAGTAAGGTCGTTTTTCCGCAACCAGAAGGGCCAAGAAAGCAAACAAACTCCCCCTTGTTAATGCTCAATGAAATGTCTTTAAGTGCAGTGAATTGACCGAATTGCTTCACTACATTGTTAATCTGTAAATAGGTTTGATTGGTATCCATAACACCCTCCAAATGGTATATACCAACCATAGTTTTATTGCGTGACAGGCAGATTACACTTAGGTAGACAAATTATGACAATTCGCAGTTTTTCCAATTAGCGGGCAATACTGCAACTCCAATAAAAGAAGGAGCACATGCCAGCCTTTACTATTTCCTAATATATGCATGAGTTGCATAGAGTAATCCACTTTTTATCATTTGCTTCATGCGTGCTCTATCCTTACTATTCGCGCCTTCAATTTCGAACAACCTTTACCTATGTTCTCACAATCTTTGACCGCACAATTGGTACGTTGGGCACTCTTGCTTAGCGTCAGTTTGCTAGCGGTACATAACTGCCAACCGATGCTAGATGTACTTGCAGAGCAAGCCATGGCTGCAGGTTGCCATCAGCATGATTCTATAGAGGGTCACATGCACGCCGAACACCACCAACACAAGCACCATCACTAGGAGCCACACATGAGCATTTTTCGTTTCCCACCTATCGTGTGGATAGGGATTGGTATATTAATCATCAGCCTAGGGATCAGACAGTCGTTTGGTATCTTTATGATGCCAATCTCAGACTATTTTGATACGGGTCGTGAGTTCTTCAGCCTTGCTATCGCACTGCAAAACCTACTGTTTGGAATGTTCCAACCCTTCGTTGGTATGGCCGCTGATAAATGGGGTGCTAAACGCATCATTATCATGGGTGCATTAGCCTACGGCTTAGGTCTATTTCTGACCTCAATCACTACCTCTACTGCGGTTGTATATTTGTCACTGGGCGCGCTAGTTGGACTGGGGTTAAGTGCGACTAGCTACGTGATCATTTTAGGTGTAGTAGCCAAGGTGGTTCCTGCGCAGCATGCTGCAAAAGCATTTGGCCTCACTACGGCTGCGGGTTCTTTTGGTATGTTTGCCATGATCCCTGGCGCACAAGCTATGCTGGCTAACTTCGGTTGGCAGGGAGCACTGCAAGGCTTTGCAATATTATGTACCTTAATGATTGCCTTTGTTGCCTTCATGAAGAGTAACAAAAAAGCTAAAGTCACCAGCGCTCAAGAACCAAAGCATCATGATGACATCACCTTAAAAGAAGCAATAAAAGAAGCGTTTACTCATAAAGGGTACTGGCTGATCCACCTAGGCTTCTTCGTCTGTGGCTTCCACGTGATGTTTATCGCAACTCACCTGCCAAGCTATCTAGCCGATAAAAACTTACCTGCATCAAGCGCAGCTATGGCGCTGGCTTATGTTGGTATCTTCAACATCTTTGGCTCGTACTTTTGGGGAATGATGGCGGATAAGTTTGATAAGCGACATATCAGCTTCGTGCTCTATCTGCTTCGCGCAGCCATTATTGCCGCATTTGTGACACTGCCTATTACTGAGTTTAGTGCGACGATATTTGGTGGTGCGATTGGCTTTGTGTGGCTAGGAACCGTGCCACTTACCTCAGGTTTGGTGCGCCAAATCTTTGGCCCTCAGTACATGTCCACTTTGTATGGCTTGGTGTTCTTGAGTCATCAGATTGGCAGTTTCTTAGGCGCTTGGGCTGGCGGTAGCATCTACGACCATTACGGCTCGTATGAACCGATTTGGTGGTCTACTGTGGCCTTGGCATTGCTGGCGGCTGTTGTGCATTTACCGATTAATGCTACACCTGTTGATCGCAGGGTTGCGGTGGCGAGTTGAGATAGGTTGATTATGTAAGCTTCGTCATCCTGGAAATTGCAAAGCAATTATTTAGGGCCTTGGAGAGTGTAAATTCAAACTATGTGCGCTCTAAGGTCCTGACTTTCGTCAGGATGACGCAGTGCGCTTGGATTAATGCGGAGGTTCAATTTTACCTCGAAACCACGTCATCCTGGAAGTTGCGAAGCAACTATCCAGGACCTTAGAGAGTACAAATCCAAACTATGTGCACCCTAAGGTCCTGATTTTCATCAGGATGACGGGGTGGCAGATACAAAGTTCAGCTACACGTCATCCTAAAGCACGAATTACTTCGCTTCTGACTTACCGTCGAACTTATCAGACCAAGTTTTTAGTACGTCTGCGCGCTCGTTGCCCATGCGAGCAAAGTCCATTTTAGCCATTTTTTGTTGTACGTTCGGGAAGTTAGCGATGGTTGCTTCTACTTCTTTGTGACCTACAACTGGGTACATTTCAATGTAAAGCTCATTAGCTTCTTTTGAGATAGACCAATCAACTACGCGCTTAGCCGCATCTGATTCTGCCACAAGGCCAACAGCTTCTGATTCCCAGCCAATACCTGCTGGAGTGATCACGTCTAGCGGAGCACCTTGAGTTTTCAATCTAGCGCCACGGCTTGCCATAGAAATACCGATAGCAACCTCACCCATACCGGCTTCTACACATGGTTTAGAGCCAGAATGTGTATAGTGAGCAATGTTCTGGTGAAGGTCTTTCATGTATTCCCAGCCTTTGTCCTCACCCATGTTCTGTAGCCATGCCGAAACTTGCATGTAACCCGTACCTGAAGAAGCAGGGTTTGGCATTGCAATCTGGCCTTTGTATACAGGGTTAGTTAGGTCTTCCCAAGATGTTGGTTTTGGCAGATCGAGTTGCTCAGCAACAGCTTCGTTAAAGCAAACGGCATTAAAGAATGCGTCATTGCCGTACCAAGCTTGTTCTGCCTGTGGGTCGTTTAACTCAGCACGTAGGTTGTCTAGACCACTTGGGGTATAAGGCATAAGAATGCCCTCTTCTTTTAGCAGAGCCATTGAAGAACCAGCCAGTCCCCATACTACTTCAGCTTGAGGGTTATTCTTTTCTGCTAGTAATTTCGCAGTCATGATGCCCGTTGAGTCACGAACCCATTTAATTTGGATATCTGGGTTAGCTTTCTCAAATGCATTTTTGTATTTAGCCAGAATATCTGCCTCAAAAGCGGTGTAAACCGTAACTTCTGTTGCTGCAAATACATTTGTTGCCAGTGTCGCCACTAATGCTGCCAAAGAACCCTTAATAAAACGGTTTTTCATCTTCTTAATCCTTAAATATTGATGGTCTGTACCAGATAACGAGAGCTAGGTTAGAGCGCTTAGATTACGGTTAAATGAACAAAAAATGGCATTTATAAGACGAAATCGAGTAATTATTGTCATTTTAAGTAGCTAGATGAAGGTTTTATGAAACCTGCTTTTTGACTATTTACCCATCGATAGTTGTCTTGTTATGGTACTTACATTAATTGGTATAGTCCAAAGAGACAAGATAATGCAAAATGAATATCTATTGCTGACACCCGGCCCTTTATCAACTTCTGAAACCGTTCGTGAGGCAATGCTTAAAGACTGGTGTACTTGGGATGATGAGTACAATAAAGAGATCGTTGAGGTCATTCGTAGCAAATTGGTAAAACTGGCTACAAAGAGCACCGGTTATACCTGCGTATTAATGCAGGGCAGTGGCACAGCCTCTGTTGAAGCGACTATAGGTTCGTCTATTCCTCACAATGGCAAACTATTGGTGGTGGACAATGGCGCTTATGGCGCACGAATGGCAGAAATTGCCAACTACCTTAATATTGCCTGTGAAGTATTAGCGCCGGGAGAAACTAGCCAACCCTCAGTTCAAGCGGTTGAAGAGCTGCTTCAACGCGATAGTGACATTACCCACCTTGCAGTTGTTCATTGTGAAACCACGACAGGAATGTTAAACCCAATCAATGAGTTAATCACTGTTGCTAAGCGCTATAACAAAGTGGTTATTCTTGATGCTATGTCTAGCTTTGGTGGAATCCAGATGGATATTGGCGAGATGGGCGTCGACTTTATGATCAGCTCAGCCAATAAGTGTATTCAAGGCGTACCAGGATTTGGTTTCGTTATTGCAAAGCAAAGTGAACTGGAAAAATGTAGCGGTCTCGCTCGCTCCCTAAGCCTAGATCTTTATGCTCAGTGGAAGTGCATGCAAGACAATCACGGTAAATGGCGCTTCACTTCACCGACTCACACCGTGCGAGCGTTTTATCAAGCACTGCTTGAGCTTGAGCAAGAAGGCGGCATTGAGGCTCGAGAGGCTCGCTATACAGAAAACCAACAAACCTTAGTGCAAGGCATGCGCTCTCTCGGTTTCGCACCGTTATTAAATGAGGCGCTTCATTCACCAATTATCACCTCATTCTACTCACCAAAAAATCGCGACTATCAGTTCAAAGCATTCTATGACCGACTAAAAGAAGAAGGCTTTGTTATCTACCCAGGCAAAGTCTCTAACGCCGATTGCTTTCGCATTGGCAACATAGGTGAAGTCTATCCAGCCGACATTAAACGCTTAATTGGTGCTGTTAAGAAAAGCATGTACTGGGAGATTGCATAATGACGACAGCTACTGCAAAGCCTACGCACTTTCGAAGCGAAGGGGATATAAATACTACCCCTGCGCGAACTAAGTGGAATGAGTCTTTACAACATGCACCTACCCAAGCCCTTTTAAAGCGAGATTCTGAGGTGTTTCTACATCAAGCGATGTCGACGCCTTGCCTTGATTCACTTGAAGGTGCGGATGGAATCTATCTAGAAGATACCCACGGTAAAAGGTACATGGATTTTCACGGCAACAATGTCCACCAGCTTGGCCATGGTCACCCAGCGGTAGTTAATGCCATTACCGAACAATTGGCAAATCTGCCTTTCTCTCCACGTCGCTTTACCAACGAAACAGCCGTTAGCTGCGCTGAAAAGCTGACGGAGATTTGTGGTGGCGAGCTAAATCGAGTCCTGTTTGCACCTGGTGGTACCTCTGTGGTCGGTATGGCGCTAAAGCTTGCTCGTCACATCACCAACAACTTCAAGGTAGTGTCTCTATGGGACTCTTTCCATGGAGCCTCTTTAGACGCCATATCTGTGGGCGGTGAAGCTTGTTTTCGTGAAGGAATGGGCCCGCTGATGTCAGGTGTAGAACGTATTCCTCCAGCAGTTTCCTATCGAGGCGCTCTTCCATCTCAAGATGGTAGCGATGTGCATTATGCGGACTATTTAGAATACGTTATTGAAAAAGAAGGTGGCATTGGCGCTTTCATTGCTGAGGCTGTTCGCAACACAGATGTACAAGTACCAAGCAAGGCCTACTGGAAGCGAATACGTGAGATTTGTGATAAGCACAGCGTGATGCTAATCATCGACGATATTCCTAATGGAATGGGACGTAGCGGCGAATGGTTTACCCACCAAGCCTATGATATTGAACCGGATATTCTGTGTATTGGCAAAGGCCTTGGTGGCGGTGTAGTGCCAATTGCAGCCATGGTAACCAAAGACAAATACAACACGGCGGCCCAAGTCTCACTTGGTCATTATACCCATGAAAAAAGCCCTATTGGTTGCGCTGCCGCTCTTGCCACTATCCAAACCATTGAGAATAACCAGCTGCTGGACAAAGTGCGTCAAGATAGTCTGTACGTAAAAGCCGAGCTAGAACGCATGAAAGCACAATATCCAGTCATAGGAGATGTGCGAGGCATTGGACTGCTGTGGGGGGTGGAACTGGTCACCAATCATGTGACTAAAGAGCGTGCCTTCGATGAGGCCGAAGCAGTTTTATATCAATGTTTAAATGATGGCCTGAGCTTTAAGGTCTCACAAGGTAATGTGATTCAGCTAAGTCCACCTCTGATTATTTCTCGTCAAGAACTCACCAGTGCACTTCAAATATTCGAAAGTGCGATTGCAAAAGTATGTAAGGATTTCAATTATGTCTAACTCAACTCTTTCGCCAATCCAAGCCGTCATCTTCGATTGGGCTGGCACCATTGTGGACTTTGGTTCATTTGCACCAACTAGCATCTTTGTTGAAGCGTTCAAGAGAGAATACGATTTTGACCTGACATTAGAAGAGGCGCGCGAGCCTATGGGGCTTGGCAAATGGGACCATATCCAAGCTGTAGGCCGAATTCCTTCAGTCGATGCTCGCTGGGTTGAACGATTTGGACAGCCAATGGGCACCCAAGATATCGACAACATCTATCAAACCTTCATGCCACTGCAAAAGGCAAAGGTGGCGGATCACGCTGCGCCGATTCCTCATGCACTTGACGTTATTCAAGGGCTTAAAGATAAGAACATTAAGATAGGCTCTTGCTCAGGCTACCCGCGACAAGTCATGGATATACTGATTGCGGCGGCTTCTGATTATGGCTATCAGCCAGATTGTGTTGTAGCCACTGATGATCTTCCCCAAGGTGGTCGTCCAGCGCCATTTATGGCACTAAAAAACGTCATTGAACTGGGTGTTAGCGATGTTCGCACTTGTATCAAGGTTGATGACGCTGCCCCTGGCATTGATGAAGGCCATAACGCTGGCATGTGGACTGTTGGTTTATTGCTATCGGGTAACGAAGCAGGTTTAACACTTCAAGAGTACCTAGATGCAGATGAGGCCACACTACAAGCAGGCCGAGATAAAGCTCGAGCTAAGCTAGAAAAAAGTAACCCGCATTATTTGATTGATACGATTGCTGATTTCCCTGAGGTTATCGCGGATATTGAGCGCAGACTAATGGCAGGCGAAAGACCGTAGAGACCAATTAGCTCCATAAGTGGTAGCCCTAGCTTGCAGTTGCAAACTACCCGCTGAAAGCTAGGACTACTTTACTGCCAGTTTAATTTCCACTAACATGGAAATATCTACTGGAGATCCCCATGCAATTAGAACAAGTCGCAAAAGCCCTTAAAGAACTCGGTCACCCTACTCGTCTTGCCATCTACAAACAGGTGGTTCGCGCGGGTCACAAAGGCATCCCTGTCGGTGATATTCAGCAGGAACTAGAAATTCCTGGCTCTACATTGTCACATCACATCTCTAGCCTTTCTTCTGCAAATCTCATCACACAACGTCGTGAAGGGCGCACCTTATACTGCTCCGCACTCTACGAGAACCTCAACACGGTTATTGATTTTCTACAAAATGAATGTTGTATCGACGAATGTGAGTAATTTTTAATCTCTTTACTTTCAATGATTTAACTTTTCCCGATTATATATTTCCATTTTTATCGAAATGAAATCTTGACTCACTCCGTTACATTTCTATAATTCCAATACATTCGAAATATAGAGTTTACCATTATGAACAACGAAATCATGACCATGGCGCAAGAAGCCGGTCACATGTTTTTATTCTTAGCTGCAGAATTGACTGTGCTATTTCTTGCCATCAGCTACTTGGTAGGCGTGCTGCAAGAGTTTATTACACCTGAAAAGATCCAATCGATCCTGAGCTCGAAAAACGGCAAAGGGTATTTTGTCGCTGCCCTACTTGGCTCAATTACCCCTTTTTGCTCATGTTCAACCATCCCGTTTTTAAAAGGTCTATTGAGAGCTAGAGCTGGATTTGGCCCAATGATGGTGTTCTTGTTTGCAAGTCCTCTACTTAATCCTGTGATCATTGGATTATTTGTAGTGACATTTGGCTGGCAGGTAGCACTATTCTATTTTGCAATCGCAATGACAGTATCTGTAGTAGCTGGCTATGTTCTTGAAAAACTGGGCTTTGAGAGATACGTTCGCGAAGAGGCATATCAAGCTGATACCTCGACAGGCTCTTGCGGCACTAGCTGTGATGACACTCCAAAAGCCTCAACTTGTGGTGAACCAAAGCCAGCGACGAGCTGCTGTGAGTCTTCTGCAGAACAAGTTGAAGTGAAAACTAACTGTGACGGCACATTAGCCATTGAGAAAGTAGAGCCAAGCCGCTGGGTGCGCATCTGGAACTCAACTTGGAAAGATTTTAAGCAAGTATTACCGTACTTAATGTTGGGTATCTTTATTGGCTCATTTATTTATGGATTTATCCCAACGGATCTCATCGCTAAATATGCGGGTGACAATGTATGGTACGCAATCCCAGTGGCAGCAGTCATAGGTATCCCGCTATACATTCGCGCTGAAGCCGTCATTCCTCTTAGCGCAGCTTTGGTTAAAAAAGGTATGGCTCTAGGTTCAGTAATGGCGTTAATCATCGGCTCTGCAGGCGCAAGTTTGACTGAAGTGATCTTGCTTAAATCTATCTTCAAGAATCAAATGATTGTAGCATTCTTGACGGTAATCCTAGGCATGGCAATGGGCGCAGGTGTTTTGTATAGCTACTTGTTTTAAACAATAGAAACGTCACCCCAACCACAGCGTCATCCTGATGAAAATCAGGACCTTAGGATGCACAAAGTTTAGATAATCACTCACCAAGATCCTGGATAGTTGCTTCGCAACTTCCAGGATGACGTCGTTGTTATTGATGTGCTAGCAGTGCCACCAAGTAAATCGCACTGACATTACCCAAACCACCCCATCATCCAAACCACAACGTCATCCTGACGAAAGTCAGGACCTTAGAGTGCACAAAGCTTAGATAATCACCCACCAAGATCCTGGATAGTTGCTCGGCAACTTCCAGGATGACGTCGTTGTTGATGATGTGCTAGATGTGCCACCATGTAAATCGCACCGACATAACCCAAACCACCGCGTCATCCTGACGAAAGTCAGGGCCTTAGGATGCACAAAGTTTAGATAGTCACTCTCCAAGATCCTGGATAGTTGCTTCGCAACTTCCAGGATGACGTTATGTTATTGGTGTGCTAGCGGTACCACCATGTAAATCGCACCGACATAACCCAACCCACAACGTCATCCTGACGAAAGTCAGGACCTTAGAGCGCACAAAGCTTAGATAATCACTCACCAAGATCCTGGATAGTTGCTCCGCAACTTCCAGGATGACGTTCTTTATTACATTACTTACGACGAGCCTTCTTAGCTACCTTACCTTTCTTTCTATCTTTCGCCTTTTTAACCCCAGCCTTGCGGCCAACATTACCTTCCACGCCAAAACCACCTTTTTTAAGTAGTGCTTTGCCTTCGGTAGAGTTGATGTAGGTTCGTGCTTGGGCGTCTCCTTCATTGGCCGCCTCTTGAAGCATCTGGCGAAGTGGCATTGGGGTTTTCACTGAGCGCACTTCTTTAAACAGATCGATAGAGCGCAGCGCAACCACGGACTTGATGTGTGCAATCTTTTGCGAATCTTCCGTTTGTGCTACCGCTCGGTCAAAGATCTTGATTAAGAACTCTTGATGCCCCTCAGCCAACGCAATTACATCTACCAATAGAGCTTCCACTTCCAATGCAATTGGCAAATCCTCATAAGACTCAACCATCATATCTGCGCTCTGTTGCACAGATAGCCCTTTACATACTGCTTTACTGTCAGAAATAAATGCCGCATAACCTTTGAAAAAATTCAATGCTGGGGCTCTCTTTGCTTGTGCCTCTATCAAGCCGGAACGTAGTGAGCGTAGTGCGACTTCATCTTGCGGGTCTGCCTCATAACGCTTAATTTTCTCAAACAAATCTAGAGTCAAAGAAGCTTTATGTTGAACCTTTAGACCTTGCTGAATAAACTCTAAATACGTTTTATTATCTAGCTTGTAGGTTACCGAAAGCATAGTCGACAGAGCTTGATGATTACCTTTCATCGCAGCTTCCGCTAGATAGTCGAGCCCTAGCTTCGATTCTTCAATACGAGTGAGATATTGACCAAATCCAAGCAATGCCTCTCCGTCTTTATCGTATTGAAGCGCTTTTTTGTAGAGCTCTTTGATCTGTGTTGAGGTTTTATCCACTAGCTGTTTTTCGGCGTAGGCATTAGCCATTAACAGCCATATACAAGTGCAGCCCTGAAGAATCGCTTTGTTTGACCAATACTCCAAATCAAGCTGCCAACTAGCGCGCTGCTGTTTACTCGCAAACTCTTTAGAAGAAAGCTTATCTAAGAAGTGCTGAGCAATACTGTAACTTGATTGACTGCTGCCACTTAACGCAAGAGCGACTGAGTCTGCTAACTCTAAGGTATGATTTTCTTGCCACTCAGGTATCTGATTGTTGCCAATACTCAGTAACTTACCTGCTACATACTTAGCAATTTCATGCATCTCTTGCATGAGTTCACGCATACGGGAATGAGACAAGGTAATTTGCGCCACAAAGTGACCATGACTTTCGCTGATATGTACTGATTGATTACCCAAATGACGCAGAGTGTTCATACTTTCAATCACCCAAGCATCAACCTTTCCAGAGGCCTCAAGTTGCTTAAGTTTATTGATCAAGTCACCAGAAACTGGCGGTATAAGACCATAGAAACGCCCGAGTTCATGGCACGCCAGTTCAACAAATAGGCGCATCTTAGCCAAGCTCGACTGCGTATCTGACGAGGCATACTTTTCTGCCTGTATTGCTTGGATATACAATTCGTTAAGCTCACTTTGCAAGAAAGCGTAGTTATCAACTGACTGGGTTGTGTGGAATGAATCATGTTGTGCTTGAGACATAATGTAAGCCTTATTATTAATTATTTGCGGTAATAATAGCCAGGTAGGCGACAAATAATGTCCCGTAACAAAGATGTATGTTTTATAGGCAAACTGAGGTGGCGCTAAGATCCTGAGTTGAACTCAGGATGACGAATCGATTCTATATGTGGGATTAAGTTCTAATTTTCTGAAGAGCCGGAATATAGCTCAGGATGACGTTACTGGTTGTCATCACGTACTGTCCATGTAGGATAGTAAGTTGTTAATTTTATTCACCCAAGGATGATTGTGAGCTGGATTCTTTTCACTTTTTTGGCCGCTTTTAGTCAAGCGTGGCGCAATGCGTTTCAGAGTCAACTGAGCAAGACACTCAATGTGACTGGGGTGACTCTGGCACGATTCCTATGGGCGAGTCCGCTAGCGCTAATTTACCTTGTAGCACTCTATCAATGGCAACCTACTGAACTTCCTACCTTCACCGAGCACTCATGGTTTTTCTTAATAGGCGCCTCCATCATGCAGATAGTCGCCACTGCGCTTATGGTGGTACTGTTCAAGCAAAAGAACTTCGCTATTGGCGCTGGTCTGGCTAAATCTGAAGCGCCAGTTTCTGCTTTTTTGGGAGTGCTATTCTTTGGCACAAGCTTGACGTTTCTTGGCTGGATAGGGGTATTAATAGGCGGCGTTGCCGTATTGATCCTCAGTTGCCCGCAGGGCTTTCGCAGCATATCCCTCAATACTGCTGCATTGGGTTTAGCTTGTAGCAGTGCTTTTGCCCTTACCTCCCTTTGGATACGAGAGGCAAGTCTCAGCTTAGCCTTGCCATTTCCCCACCGCGCTGCGTGGGTGTTATTCATCGTTATTTTGTTGCAAACCGTTATGCTGACAAGCTATCTGCTCATTAGAGATAGAGAAACATTGAAGCAAATGCTCAGCAAACCAAAGCTAGTCATCATGACCACTATCGCCAGTTTTGTCGGCTCTTTTGGTTGGTTCAGCGCCATGTCATTGCAAGCTGTGCCCTACGTGAAGACATTAGGGCAAGTCGAGATCTTTTTTACTATGTTAGTTTCCTACTTCTACTTGAAAGAAAGCATCCCAAGAAAGGACATTGTTGCGCTATTACTGGTTGCGGTAGCGGCTGGTTTGGTAATGTGGCAGTAGGGCGGGTTAGGTTGGACCTAAGGTCCTGACTTTCGTCAGGATGACGGAAATGTATGAAACAGAGAGGTCATCCTAGAAATGACAACGTCATTATCTAGGATCTTCGATTCAGCAATGTTCAATAATTTGAAGCTATCGGTCACGCCTTTTAACCCTTTGAATCAAGCTAATTACTCTCTCACCCACACATTGACCATGCTGTTCTAACTCAGCTTGTATTTGTTGTAGGCTGTTTGTTCTTGAGTCATAGAGAATAACAGCTGTCTCATCCCCTGCCTGCAAGTTGTGGGTTTCTCCATATTCGGTATAACGAACTGCGCCTACCATGACGTAAATATCGTTAGAATAATCGGACGCTTTTATCAACTCTTGGACATCATGTAAGGCACCTTCCTCCCTTTGAATGACGATTTGCTGATTAATCCACTGCGTCAAATCATCATAGAAGACGGTGTACTCTGTTAAGGCTGTATCTTTGCCCGTCATTCGCCAAGTGCCCCCACTGCAATGAAAGCCACAAAGACGAAGATGCTCTAAGCCACTATCAAATCGCTCTAGCGTGATTTCCTTACTGGCCAGTCCTTTGGAAGCCTCCCCCCAGTTTTTCTTCTGGGCTAACTTCCGAGCGTCACAGTTTCGGTATGTAGCGTCATTGGCTACTGTCATAGCATGTGGCGTTAATTGAATAGCATGGTCGTGCGATGGCTTATGTACAGAAAACCTAACCGCTAACTCGGGCTCCATTTGCACTCGCGCATTAACGTCATCGGGTAGCAATAAGGTGTTCTGTGAGTAGGGAACCACGCTCAAGTAACTCTCGCGAACATCAGGAATATAAACGGGAAACAAAGCGCGAGGTTTGTCATTTTCATCACTAACCTCAAGTGCTGTGATTTCTCCCGTTTGATCTAGGTGACCGGCACTATTGCCGGCAATACCGAAACCTACAAGGTGTTGATAATCGTTCATATCAATCCTCTGCAGAATCTGGATTAGCCATAAGCTGCACCATATCAATCAAGCAATTCAAGGCAGCAGTGACATCTTGCTCATTGACCTGCTCACGAGGGTTATGGCTAATGCCTTTCTCGCAACGCACAAATAGCATCCCGATATCCGTGATGTTAGCCATCACCATAGCATCATGGCCTGCTCCGCTTGGTAAGAAGCACGCCTCTTTGCCCGTTTGTTGTTTAACAACCTCGCCCCACTGCTGCTGCAATTGTGGATGACAAGGCACGGCACTTGCCTGGTAGGTCATTTCAGAGGCCAGTGTCAGTTGACGGCGCTGAGCGATCTGTTCAAGCTGAAAGTGAAGTTCACTGCACGCCACTTCTAAATCACCTTGTACTGCACTGCGAATATCAAGAGAGAATGTCACTTCACCAGGAATGACGTTTACCGCACTAGGCTTCACATTGCACTTGCCCACAGTAGCAACCACATTATGCTCTAGACCATAAGCCTCTATGGTACTTACCATCTCAGCAACCCCACATAACGCGTCCATACGCAGAGTATGTGGCACGGTCCCTGCGTGGCCCGCCATTCCCTTAACAGTAAATTGATAACGCTTAGCACCTGCAATTCCCGTCACTACGCCAACAGGAAGATTAAGATCCTCCAACACGGGACCTTGCTCTATATGTACTTCTAGATAGGCCTGCACATCCTCGGGTAAGCGTGCGTCTTTGCCTGCTTGCTCTGGGGCTAAGCCAAAGCTCAACATAGCCTCACCCATCGCAATGTTTTGGCTGTCTTTGATATCCAACCATGCTGGTTGAAAGCATCCTGCCACTGCGCTTGATCCGATAAGCGTGGTATTAAAGCGCACCCCTTCTTCATCAGCAAAAGCGACCAAGTCCACATGAAACGGCAGGTCGACACCGCTGAGTTGCTCTAAGGCCTCTAGTCCAAGCAAGATGCCTAAGTTACCATCGTATTTTCCTGCATTAACCACAGTATCACTGTGAGAGCCGATGATGATTGTAGGCTGCGTTGGGTTTGCTGAGACTTTTCTTCCCCATTGATTTCCAACACTGTCCTGCCAAACCTCTAGCCCGGCATCAAGCATCCAATCAGACAATTGCTGGTGGGCATGTTTGTGCTCTTTAGTAAGATAAGCTCGAGTTAGCCCTTTCTCCATCGCACTAAATTGGGCCATTTCATCGGCCCTTTGTAATATTTTCTCGCCGCTACCTTGCGTCATTCTTTACGTTCCTATGTGCAATTAGTGACCGTAGTGTTCCATGGCAGCAACGACCGCTTGCCCCGGAATAATCTTCGCTTTGTGTTTGATTAAGATCGACTCCAATGCCGCTAAAGTGGTCAGTACGCATTCTTGACGAGCATTAAAGCCCATAGTGCCAATACGCCAGATCTTGCCATGTAGCGGGCCAAATGACGTGCCGATCTCGATACCGAAGCGGTGCAGCAGCTCAAGACGAATTTTCTCTCCGTCAACGCCTTGCGGAATATAGACTCCCACAACGTTATTCATCTTGAACTGCGGATTACCAAACAGCTCTAATCCCATAGCACGTAAGCCTGATGCCATTGCGTCACCCGCTATTTTATGACGTGCAACCACTTGGTCCGCTCCTTCCTCTAAGAACAAGCGTGCACACTCACGAGCGGCATACAGCATACTTGTCGCTTCAGTATGGTGGTTAAGGCGCTCTGGGCCCCAGTAGTCCATCACCATAGCAAGATCGAAGTAATTGGATTGAATCATCGCCTCGTCACCAGCAACATGGTGGTCCGCTCGGATCCCAGCTTCAATGTGTTTGCGGCGATTGATCACCTCGGCACAACGATCGCTTAGTGTAATTGGCGCACTGCCCGACGGGCCTCCCAAGCACTTTTGCAAACCCACAGACACAGCATCAAGGTGCCATTCATCGGTTTTAAGGTGGTTACCCGCTACCGAAGCCGTAGCGTCACAGTAGAACAGCACATCGTAACGTTGGCAGATCTCTCCCATCTCTTTTAGAGGCTGATTCATCGTGGTAGAGGTATCCCCTTGTACCGTCGCTAAAAGCTTAGGTTGAAACTCTTTGATGGCTTTCTCTATTGCCTCTGGTGGGCACACCTCACCCCACTCAATATCAATAGTCTTCACCTTAGCACCTACACGCTCTGCAATTTCACACAGCAAGTGACCAAAGCGGCCAATTACAGGGATAAGCACTTTATCGCCTGGCTGCAATATCGACACCAAGACAGCCTCTATACCGGAGCGAGCAGTACCGTCCACCAGCATGGTCTGTTGATTCTCAGTTTGAAAAACACCGCGATACAACTGCTGAACTTGATTCATATAGCCTGTCATCACCGGATCGTATTGACCAATCAGAGAAGATGAAAGGGCTTGATGAACTCTAGGGTAAGCATTGATTGGGCCAGGACCCATTAACATGCGCTGAGGTGGATTTAGAGTTTCAAATACAGTGTTGTTAGTCATGTGTTTCTCCAAGAAAATAGGTTCCATCACTACGAGGATCGCTGGTTGCAGATGCGTCCCCTTGTGGATTCAGTACAACGGCGCCGGCGTGGCCCATTAATTCGTTTTGGTCAGCTACTACAGTGACGTCATGTCCCATCTGGGTCAGCTCTTCTGCATGCTGTTGATAAAGTGCTTGCTCCAATCTGAGGTTATTAGTTGAGTCACCCCAGGTTCTGCCCAGTAACCATCTAGGCTCGGCAACCGATTGAGAAAGAGTTTTGCCTTGATAAAGGTAACGGCTAAATAGACAAGCTTGAGTCTGCGGTTGGCCTTCGCCTCCCATGGTTCCGTAGACCATACGGCGACCATCGTTAAGCTCGACATAAGCAGGATTAAGGGTGTGAAATGGCTTCTTACCCGGCAGCAAGGCATTGTGGTGTAATGGGTCTAGCGAAAAGCTTTGACTGCGGATATTCCATAAAACTCCCGTCTCCGGCAGCACCACTCCAGAACCAAACTCCCAGTAAATACTTTGAATAAAGCTCACCATAGTGCCGTACTGATCCGTAGCTCCCATCCAAATGGTATCGCCCGGCTTAGCAACGTGAGGCCATACCTGTGCTTGCGTAGCAGAAATACCAGACACACATTGCTGGATCACCTCGTCGGTAAGCAAAGATTGTAGAGGCTGCTCAAGATAAGATTCATCGGTGACAACGCGATCACGGATAATGAATGCCTGCTTAGTCGCTTCAACCAACAGGTGTATGTGGTCAATCTCTTGCTCAGCTTGGCTAGCAAGCTTGTCGTAGATTGCCAAAATGAGTAATGAAGCAACTCCTTGAGTGGGTGCACCGAAGTTAAACAGCTTGCCCTTTGAAATGTTCACATTCAGAGGTGGTAATACTTTCGCCTGATGCTGATTAAGATCCTCAAGAGAGATCGGACTGCCTGCTTTTTTTAGATCTGATGCTATGCGGCTTGCTGTTTCACCACGGTAGAAGTCATCAAGTCCATGTTCAATCAAGGCTGTTAATGTCGAAGCCAAAGCCGGGTTCTTGACCGTGTCACCAAGGGCTAGAGGCTGACCTTGTTTTAGGTATAATTTGGCAAACTCTTCATCACCGCCCAAGCGCTGTAAGGTTTTCTCACTAGCATTCACTAAGCTTTGCGTCACGCGAATGCCATTTTTGGCCGCATCGATCGCCGGTGACAGCAGTTGCTGTAATGAGCACTCACCGCCATTGAGTTGCAGGGCCTTATCCCAACCAGACACCGTACCAGCCATGGTAATCGCAGATGCTCCGCCACTTTCTGGTAGCGGTTTACCTTGGCCTCGGTAAGCATCAGGATTAACCGACAGGCTAGCAGCGCCACAGGCATCAATGGCAATAGGCGTTTCATCTTTTTTACAGATTAACCAAAATCCATCGCCACCAATGCTGTTCATATGCGGATATTGCACAGCCACCATAGCAGCCGCAGCTACCATTGCCTCACTTGCTGTGCCTCCTGTGTCCAGTATCGACTGTCCAACTTTGGCGGCTTCTGAATGAGGCGCAGTAAAGGCAGTTTGAAAGCTCATGCCCATTCTCCTTCTAGCATTTGCTCTGCCGTCTCAATTAGCGTTGATTCACTATTGGCAAGTCCCATCAAGGAGATCCCTGTTGGGCCCTCAATCAGCCCTGGCATAGGTAGGTGCAACTGAGGAAGACCTGCAAGACCGGCAATAGAGGTTAATCCCATAAGCTCGGTTCGATATTGAGCAAGAGATGAGTCGCTCGTATTTAGCTTTGGTGGCCCCATTGGTGTGGTAGGCAATAACCAAGCGCCCTTTAACATACTGATATTATTAACTAGCGCATGAGTAAAGCTCGCCTGTTCACTCTTAGCAGACAGATAGTCATCTTCGCTGATAGTTCGAGCCCATTCCACGCGCTGCATAATCCTTGGGTCTAAGCTCTCACCATGTTGGTTAAGCCATTGCCCATGAGTTTGAATAATCTCGTAGCCCTGAATAGTGCGGAACATCAAGCTTAGAGAACTCAGGTTTAAACCAATGTCAGCCAAAAATCGTACCGGTTTAAGGCTAATACCCGCATTTTCACACCATTTAACCAGCATTTGATGGCGTTCTTTACTCAAGAACTGAGCAAGGTCCTGATCAAGATATAAGGTATCGATTCTCTCGACTGGCTGAACCTCTTGGTTTAAAGCACTAAACACCGTCTTCATCATCGTAAGGTTGCGAGTAAACACCCCCGTAGTATCAAAGCTCGAAGACAGTTCAAAGCAGTGTTCAAGAGTGAGTGAGCCTAATGTGGGCCTAAGACCATACAAACCACAGTAACTGGCAGGCACACGTACCGAACCACCTGTATCAGTACCGATGGCAAAGTCAGCATGCCCAAGGGCTACGGCCACTGCGCTGCCACTCGAAGATCCACCGGGAATACAGTCAGGTGCAAGCGGATTCAAGGGCGTGCCATAGTGAACATTTGTGCCATTCAGGCTATAGGCAAGCTCATCAGTTTGAACTCGACCCACGCAACTTGCTCCCTGTTTAAGCAGAGTTTCAATAATGGGCGATGTACTTTTCGCGGTTGGGTGCGTCGCAAGCCACGTTGGGTTTCCTGCACCTGTAGTAAAGCCTTCGACATCAAATAAGTCTTTAAATACGAAGCTAGCGCCATCAAGCACCCCTTGATTGATGGGGGCTAATCCAAGAGGGCCTTGCTGGCAATAGAGACTGGTATCGTGTTGACGTGTATTCATCATGCCTCCATTACTTCGCCATAACGGCGAGATCTTGCTCTGCACTCTTCGCGTAACGGTTTGCCATCACTGCGCAGTAGAAAATCTGAATTGGGTGATACAGCATGATAGGCAACAAAATCATGCCTAAAGATGGGTCCGAACCAAAAATTACCGCAGCCATAGGAACGCCGGCGGCAAGGGTTTTCTTAGTGCCACAAAATACTGCAGCCACTTCATCTTCGCGACTAAAGGCACTCTTGCGTGCTCCCCACTGAAATAGGTGGATCATTACCATCAGCACGACAACACAAACAGCGATGGTCGTTGCCAGCATTGCGATAGAGAAGGTTTGCCAGATGCCATTTGCCACTGAATCACAGAACGCGTTATAGACAATCAGTAAGATGACGTATTTATCTACTTTATTGACCACTGCTTTGTGTTTTTCCGCGAAGGCAAGCAGCAACGGACGTGCAAGCTGCCCCACTAGCATTGGCAATAGCAACAGCTTGGCTATCGACACTACAGAGTCCATCAGGTTTAGCTCTGCTCCTTCAAAGCCCATAAATAGCTGAATCAAGAACGGAGTGATCAGAACACCGATAATGCTAGAGAGAGAAGCATTGAAGATAGCGCCTGGGACATTTCCCTTGCCCACGCTGGTCATAGCAACGGAAGACGACACGGTACTTGGCAGTACAAAGAGATAGCAAAAGCCAAAAGCAAGCGCTGCAGGCATATAGGCTAGGAATACATCACCAAAAATGACCCACAGCAGTGGGTAAAAAATAAAGGTAGCTGACTGGATAAACAAGTGCAGACGCCAGTTGCTCAAACCCGCTTTGATAGCACTTGGTGCCAAGCCCAACCCATGTAAGAAGAATACGATGGCAACACCAATACCCGTCAGTCTATCTAGGTGAATCGCTCCTCCGCTTTTACCTAGATCTGGCGTTATGGTCGCTAGGGCAATGGCAATGACCATCCCGACTAGAAACCACTCTTTTTTTAGTTTACTTACTATGTTCATTGTTAGGATTACTTCTCTAATTTATTCAAGTTCGTCGAGTTGCGAGTATTGAGAGCTGATCTTGCCGCTAACCTTGATTGCTTCAGCCCCTAAATGACGATAAACCGTGTTGACTAAGTAGGAGATCAAGCTCATTGGGGCTGCGTAGCTATCTAACGGATTCTGATTGTTCATATGACAAATCAAGTAGTGTGAGACGCTAGATATGTACTTTTGTCCTGACTGGTCGGTGATAAGCAAAGTGTCATGCTCTGCCAAGGACTCTAGGATTTTGCCAAAATGATTAACGCGCCTGCGAATACCAATAACAATGACAAAATCCTCATCAGTAATTGAGGCAATGTCCTCACCTATGGTTTGTCCGGGCGTTGGCAACAATTCAACATTGCCACGACATTGCATCAACTGCTGTCTAAAGTGCAGCGCCAATGGATAGCTATTACGATAACCAATGATTTTTATTCGCTTAGACGATGCCAGTTTTTCGGTAAGATCAGTCAAATCCAATTCACTGAGCTGTGCCCACAGCTGTTCAAGAGAGAGAAGCTCTTGCTGAAGCTCTTTCTCTTCTGCTGGAGCGGTAATCACTGGCGCGCCTTTATCGCGTTCACTCAGTAGTTCATTGCGTAGCGCTACATGATCCTCATAACCCAGTTTGCGAATAAATCGGCTTACACTCGCCTTCGACACCTCACATGCTTCCGCTATCTCATTGGTTGATAGCATCAGGATTTTTTCAGGATTGAGCTGTAAATAATCGGCTAAGCGACGATTGCTTTTGGTCAGCTCTGAGTAGTGTCGGATAATTCGTTCACTTAACGGGTTACTGATGGGACTCATTGAGCGCTCCTACAAATAGAATGAGTTAACGTACTGCAGACAAAAAGCCTTGTAGTTCAGGCGTTTGTGGGTTTGCAAATACTTGACTGCTTTCCCCTGTCTCCCAAACTTTGCCCTCATTCATAAACACCACCTTGTCACCTACATCGCGAGCAAAGTTCATTTCATGGGTCACTAAGATTAGGGTCATTCCCTCAGCCTTGAGTTGCTCTAAAACCTTAAGTACTTCCCCAACAAGCTCCGGATCGAGCGCCGATGTAATCTCGTCACATAGCAGTACCTTAGGGTTCATAGCCAAAGAGCGAGCAATGGCTACACGCTGCTGCTGACCACCAGACAGGTTGCCAGGATAGGCATCAAACTTGTCAGCAAGGCCTACCTTTTCAAGCAGCTCTTTCGCTATCTCTCGACATTCTTGTGGGCTTTTCTTTAACACCAGTTTTGGTGCAAGCATGACGTTCTCACCGACCGTCTTGTGCGGAAATAGGTTGAAGCTTTGAAATACCATGCCAACACTGCGACTAAGAAGTCTAAGTTTGTAGTCATCATCTTCTACCGCTTGGCTATCAACGATAATGACACCTTCTTCATAGGTCTCAAGACCGTTCATACAGCGCAATAGCGTACTTTTTCCAGAGCCACTGCGACCAATAATGGAGATCACCTCACCCGCATTAATCTTTAGATCTACACCTTTTAATACGTGATTTTCGCCATAGTATTTATGGACTTTTTCTACACTAACGAGTGGCATGATTTTTACTCTCCAAGTGGCGGGCTAATAAAGACAGTGGAAAACAGATAACAAAATAAAGTAGGGCTACAAAAGCAAACACCTTGAACGGTTCGAAGGTCGCGTTGTTAAGCATGGTTCCAGCTTTAGTGAGCTCAACAAAACCAATAATCGATGCCAACGCTGTTCCCTTAACAATCTGCACCGAAAAACCAACGGTAGGCGCAATAGCCATGCGCATTGCTTGAGGTGCAATGATGTAACGCATGCTCTGCAAGTAAGTAAGACCAAGTGTGCGGCAAGCTTCCCATTGACCTTTAGGCAAGGAGTCGATACAACCGCGCCAGATGTCATGAAAAAATGCGCTACTAAATAAAGTCAGAGACAAAATAGCAGCAGACCAAGCGCTGACTTCTATCCCGAGTAGAGATAAACCAAAGAAGGTTAGAAACAGCTGCATCAAGAGTGGCGTACCTTGAAATATCTCCACATACACTTGAATGAGGCGAGTAAATACGACATTTCGAGTACTGCGTAGGAAGGTCAACAAGGCGCCAATAATGCCACCACCGACAAATGCGATTAGGGACAATAAAACAGTCCAACGCGCCGCCATCAGAAGGTTTCGCAAAATGTCCCAGTCAGTAAATTCCATCATGTCTGAGATCTCCTATAAAGATGGGTTTTTGAAGCTTGCTTGCTTCACCATGGCAAAGACTTGGCGCATGAGCATGGATAACAGCAAGTAGATCAAGGCAGTCACCAAATACGCCTCAAAGCTTAAAAAGCTTCGTGACTGTGCAAAGTTGGCTGCAAACGTCAGTTCTTCAACAGAAATCTGCGACACGACAGCAGAGCCGAGCATCACGATGATGCATTGGCTAGTAATCGCTGGATAAACACGCTGATAAGCCGGTGGCAAAATGACATGCATAAAGGTTTGACGGTTGGTAAGACCTAATACTCGCCCTGCCTCCCATTGCCCCTTTGGCGCTGCTTCAATCCCTGCGCGTATAATCTCTGCGCTGTATGCACCAAGGTTAATCACCATGGCAATACAACCTGCCTGCCATGCCGTTAGCTTTAAGCCAATAGCTGGCAGACCAAAGAAGATAAAAAACAGCTGCACAATAAACGGCGTATTTCGAATCACTTCTATATAACTAGCACAAAGCAAACGCAGCCAACGATAGCTGTTGATGCGTCCCGCAGCACACAAGGTACCCAGTAGTAGGCCACCTACCGTAGAAATGGTCGTTAACTTAACGGTGGCCCAAGCTCCGGTAAGGAGCTGGGGCAAGTACGGAGCAAGACCTGCGATATCAAGTTGATAGCTCATTGATGGGTTCCTAATTAAGCGCCAAGTGAAGCTGGAAATGGCGCCTTAAGCCACTTCTGAGAAATATTCTCTAGCTCACCCTGTGATTTCGCTTGTTTGATAAGAACATTGATCTCATCTAGTAGCTCAGTATCGCCTTTCTTAATGCCGATGTAGCATGGAGAATCCTTCAGCATGAACTTAACCTGAGGCGCTTTAGCTGGATTTCGGCTAGCAATTTCGGTCACGACTAGGTTACCTGTAGCAATCAAGCTTACTTGGCCAGATAGGTATGCAGATAGTGTTGCATTGTTGTCTTCGTAGCGTTTTAGTGTTGTGCCCTTTGGCGCTATCTTGCTCAGCTCGATGTCTTCCACAGAGCCACGCGTTACACCAACGGTTTTACCTGCTAGTTCTTCTGGAGCAGATACCGTTTCAGCATCACTACCAAACACACCAAGGAAGAAAGGAGCATAGGCATCAGTGAAATCGATCGCTCTCTCACGTTCTGGATTTTTACCCAGGCTTGAAATCACTAGGTCGACTTTACGTGTTTGCAGGTAAGGAATGCGGTTAGCACTGGTCACAGGTACAAGCTCAAGCTTTACTTTCATCTGATCGGCAAGGTATTGCGCCATATCGATGTCATAGCCTTGTGGCTGAAGATTAATATTTACCGAACCAAATGGAGGGAAGTCTTGTGGTACTGCCACTTTTAATACGCCACTATCTTTAATAGCGTCTAATTGGTTGGCGCTAGCCACTTGAGCACTCAGCAACAAAGATGCGGTCAAAACGGTTTTGAGTACTGCCTTAAATACTTTGGTAGAAACGTTCATATGGTATTTCCTTATAAAGAAATGAAACAATTGGAACAACTGATTCAACTACTGCAACGAACGTGCCAAAAATAAAAAAATACTTATTAACGCTAGGTAATCAGGGGCCTGACAGCATTTATAGATGAGAGTGAACTTGTTGAAATGAAACGATAAATGATTTATTTGGTGCAATGCTTGCGCCATAACGACGCATGGCGGGGTTTGGTTGTAGCTAAGATCCTAGATAGTTGCGCTGCAACTTCTAGGATGACGATGTGAGGACTAACGCCTGCTAAGGCAATAATAACGACGTCATTGTGGAAAGCTTGAAAGGGCTAAACCTATAAATTGTGAGTTCAGTTGCTTCCAAGTTCCTAGATAGTTACTTTGCAACTTCTAGGATGACGATGGGTGAGTTTGTGCGGTGCTAAACAGCAACACACTACGCCAATTACAAAAACGTCATTCTGGAAAGCTCAAAGAGCTTAACCTATAAACTATTGCGTTCAGTTGCTTCCAAGTTCCTAGATAGTTGCTCTGCAACTTCTAGGATGACGTCGTGTGAGTTAGTGCAGTGCTAAGCAGCAGCACACACTACGCCAATTACAAAAACGTCATTGTGGACAGCTCAAAAGAGCTTAACCAATAAATTGGTGAGTTCAGTTGCTTCCAAGTTCCTAGATAGTTGCTTTGCAACTTCTAGGATGACGACGTGTGAGTTAGTGCCGCGCTAAACAGCAGCACACACTATGCCAATTACAAAAACGTCATTGTGGAAAGCTCAAAAGAGCTTAACGTATAAATTGGTGAGTTCAGTTGCTTCCAAGTTCCTAGATAGTTGCTCTGCAACTTCTAGGATGGCGACGGGTGAGTTTGTGCGGTGCTAAACAGCAGCACTCACTACGCCAATTACAACAACGTCATTCTGGAAAGCTCAAAGAGCTTATCCAGAACCTTAGAAAGTGCAGAACTCAATTAGACACAACGTAAAGACACGGTTAACCCAAATGCGCCCTAAGCGCAGACACAGCCTGCTTAGTTGATTCAAACGCAAACCCATTTAAATCTATCTCATTCACTGGCATCCAGCTTAGGCTTTCAACATCGTCATCAGCGATAATTTTTGCATCGTCGTCAAGCGTGACAATGAACACCATATCGCAGGTTGTGTAGACCACGTCTTTATAAGGGTAAACATTTGGAAAGGAAGTCAGGTAGCTAAATGCCTTCGGTTCTACACCTATTTCTTCTTTTAACTCGCGGTTTAACGCCGTTTCAGCACTTTCACCGGGGTCAACATACCCACCAGGTAAATCCCATTGCCCTTTGCCGGGTTCGCGCGAACGAGTGGCAACTAGGAGCAGTGTTTCTGAATTGGCGTTTTGCTTGATGACAGCTGCCATTACCGCCGCCGCCATATTTTGAAAGTAGGTGAAGTCGCATTCGCGACAGTTAAACTGATTTTTAATCGTGGTTAAGCTCTTAACTCCGCACTTAGGGCAGTAAAGCATTGATTGACACCTAGATTGAATACATGGAATTGCTTCACTTTATTATTCATAGCAAGGGTTTACAATCTATCAAATGTTGCAAGCACGTCGTTTCTGACTTCTTTTACAGACAACCTATTCACCTTAACTAGCTTATTACTGTATATTCCGCTCACATCATAAGAACTTCAATTGCTGATTGCTCACTCTAGGTAGTGATGCGTTTATGGTAGCTCAGTTGATGTACAGCTATTATTGAAGAGTAAACCTTCAAAACTTGGTTGTGCTTCATGCCCCTAACTGGCTTTTAGCCGTATTGTCGTAATAGGTAAAGAATATGTACTCAATTTTTGATATCTACAAAATAGGTGTCGGTCCTTCTAGCTCTCATACCAACGGTCCTATGCTTGCTGGGTATCATTTTACGCAACTTATTCAACAAGATGTGGCGAAGGTAGTCCGCATCCAGGTGGATTTGTACGGCTCGCTATCTCTTACAGGTAAAGGTCACCATACCGATCGTGCTTCGATTCTTGGCCTACTTGGCAATCGCCCTGACACAATCAAAATCTCTAGTGCTAACGCTGAGATGCGAAGCGCCATTAGCGATGGGAAAATGAATATTGCCAGCCATCACCTAATTGATTTTGATTACGATAAAGACATTCTGTTCCATACCGACAACCTGCCATTGCATGAAAACGGTATGACTATCTCGGCGTTTGACGCTGCAGGTACTCGTGTAGGTTTTGAAACTTACTACTCGATTGGTGGCGGCTTTATTGCAACAGAGGATGAACTGCAACACGGCAAAAAGACCAAAGATGTTTCGGTAGAATTTCCTTTCGCCAGTGCCGATGAGATGCTAGCTCAAGCTGAGAAAAACGGCTTAAGCCTTGGTGGTATGGTGCTTCGCAATGAACTTGCCTTCCAAGATACCGCCGCCATCAATGCCAAGGCAGACCAGATTTGGAAAGTAATGCGCCTATGTATGGAGCGCGGTTTTGAAACCGAAGGCATTTTAGATGGCGGACTCAATGTTACGCGTCGTGCACCTAACTTGCTGAAGAAGCTAGAAGCGAATGCTTTGGTTGAAAACGATCCTATGGAGATCTTGGATTGGATCAACCTCTTTGCCTTTGCAGTGAGTGAAGAAAATGCTGCAGGTGGTCAGGTTGTGACTTCTCCTACCAATGGTGCGGCTGGCGTTATCCCTGCGGTGCTCATGTACTACAACCGCTTTATTAAAGAGCTAGACACTAAGCAGCTTAAAGACTTTATGGCAGTTTCTGGCGCTATCGGTATTTTGTACAAGACCAATGCTTCGATCTCTGGTGCAGAGGTAGGTTGTCAGGGTGAAGTAGGCGTATCTTCATCAATGGCAGCTGCTGGCTTAACAGCGCTACGTGGTGGCAGTAACGAGCAAATTTGTATCGCCGCAGAGATTGCAATGGAGCATTCACTGGGCATGACGTGTGACCCTATCGGCGGTCTGGTTCAGGTACCTTGTATCGAGCGTAACGCAATGGGTGCGATGAAGGCAATTAATGCATCTCGCATGGCGCTGAAACGCTCTAGTAAGTGCCTGATTTCTCTAGATGATGTTATCGATACCATGTATCAAACGGGTAAAGATATGAACAAGAAATATCGCGAGACATCCCTTGGTGGACTGGCAATGATTCACCTTGCTCCGCCGTGTGAATAGAGTTGCTGTACTAAGTATTACTTGAAAAAATAAAGGCATGCCGACTTACATCGACATGCCTTTTTTATTAGGGCAGAACTATCACTTTCGCTAGCGGTTAGATGCCCAAGCGTACATCAACTCCAACGCAATTGTTGCGCCTGCTAGAGCGGTTAGGTCCGCATGATCGTATGCAGGAGAGACCTCCACTACGTCCATGCCAACGATATTCACTCCAGCCAAACCACGCAAAATTTTAAGCACCTTGTCAGAGTTTAATCCGCCACATACCGGCGTTCCTGTGCCAGGCGCGAATGCAGGGTCTAAGCAGTCGATATCGAAGGTCACATACACTGGCTTTTCACCAATCACCTTACGAATCTGAGCCACAATCTCGTCTGCACTCTGATCATTTGCCTGCATGGCATTAATCACAGTAAAACCATGGTCCTTTTTCTCATACTCAGTGCGAATGCCGATTTGCACCGAGTGCTCCGGTGAAACAAGGCCTTCGTTTGGCGCATGATAAAACATGGTGCCATGATCATACGCACTGCCATGCGCATAAGTATCGGTATGAGCATCAAAGTGAATCAATGCCATCTCGCCATAATGCTTCGCGTACGCTCGCAGTATAGGTAGCGTGATAAAGTGATCCCCGCCCAGTGCTAGCATTGTTTTGCCACTTTTTAAAATGGCGTCAGTTGCCGCTTCAAG
Organism: Vibrio comitans; assembly: GCA_024346835.1. Classification (GTDB taxonomy): domain Bacteria; phylum Pseudomonadota; class Gammaproteobacteria; order Enterobacterales; family Vibrionaceae; genus Vibrio; species Vibrio comitans. Next base: position 892,736 of record AP024867.1, on the reverse strand, counting down.
GCGTGTGGTAAAGCCTTCTGCATCACCACTATCAAATACTAAGTCACCCGCATCAATCACTTTTGCGCGATGGAATACATTGAAATCCCAAGGGAACTTCTTACCTTCCCACGCTAAATTGACCGATGCTCTGCGTATTGCATCAGGTCCCATACGAGCACCCGATCTTCCCGAGGTCGCCAAATCTAATGGCACACCGAATACCACAAGATCAGCCTCTGCTGAGACAGGGTCTCGCAGGTAAGGCCTGCGCATAAAACTCATAGAGTTTGAGTAAAGCGAATAATCAGTTTTAGTAAACAAATCATCCATTTAAAAATCCTCTAAGTAAGTGTATCCCATCAGGCCACTTTCTAATTCTTCTAGCACTTTTTGTTGCTCATTCGCATCGACGCGCTGAGCCACTAAGTCACGATAGTTGTCACGAATTTTGTCTACATCGATGTGTACATAGCGCATCATGTCTTCCACGCTATCCCCTTCATCGATACGCTCAATAATCGATTCACCATTCTCATCTACTGTCACAACCGCGCTGTGTGTATCACCAAACAAGTTGTGCATGTCGCCAAGAATTTCTTGGTAGGCCCCAACTAAGAAGAAGCCCATTAAATATGGTTTATCCTTGTTCCAAGCAGGTACTGGCAGAGTTTTCTCAATGCCCTGACCTTCAACATATTGCTCGATGGCACCATCAGAATCACAAGTGATATCCAGCATCACTGCACGGCGATCTTCAACGTTCTCTAGCCCTGATAGAGGAAGGACAGGAAATACCTGATCGATACCCCATGCATCCGGCATAGATTGGAATAGAGAGAAGTTCACAAAGAACTTATCCGCTAAACGCTCACTTAGCTCATCCAAGATTGGACGATGAAAGCGATTTTTGTTGCTCATCTGACGGCTTAGCTCGAAGCAAATTCGCAGTGAAAGCTGTTCTGCCCACGCTCGTTGCTCAAGGTTTAACACACCCGTTGCAAACTGTGAGTGCACCTCAGCTAAATCACTCTGTGTATCATTGTAGATCTCGATTAGAGCACGCGCGTCACTGCCATCTTGTAGGCTTTCCCAATTACGCCACATATTTTGTAGCAGCGTTGGAGCAAGTTGATGTGGAGCCTCAACTGCTTCTGGGTAATACGCCTCAGTGCCAATCACATTGGTAATCAATACCGCGTGATGCGCAGTCAGAGAACGTCCTGATTCCGAGATAATCGTCGGAACCGGTTGCTCGTACTGCTGACAGACGTCACCTACCGTACTGACAATGTTGCGCGCGTACTCAATCAAGCCGTAGTTCATCGAGCTAGAAGACTGGCTGCGCGTACCATCGTAGTCCACCGCCAAACCGCCACCAATATCGAAGAACTTGATGCCTGCGCCCATTGCACGTAGTTCACAATAGAAGCGAGCAGACTCATTCACACCGTTTCGAATATCGCGAATATTCGCCATCTGAGAGCCGAGATGAAAGTGAACTAACTGCAATGCATCTAGTTGGTCTTCCTTCTTCAAGCGCTCAATCACCGACAATACCTGAGAAGCAGCCAACCCAAACTTAGACTTCTCGCCACCACTTGATTGCCACTTGCCTGCACCTTGCGAAGCAAGGCGAATACGCAGACCTAATCGAGGTGTCACTCCTAAATCTTTTGCTTCTTTAAGTACCAAATCGAGCTCAGAGAGTTTCTCCAGTACGATGAATACCTTGTGCCCAAGCTTTTCACCAATCAACGCCAAACGAATGTATTCGCGGTCTTTGTAGCCATTGCACACAATCACTGAACTGGCTTTTTGCGCTAGTGCTAACACAGCCAACAATTCTGGTTTACTGCCTGCTTCTAGGCCTAACTGCTTAGTTTCAAGCTGAGCCTGACTTTCTAAGATCTCATCGACCACTTCTTTTTGCTGGTTCACCTTGATTGGGTAGACCAACAAGTAATTATTTGGGTACTGGTACTCTGCTATCGCTTGATTAAACGCCTGACAGATACCATGCACACGCTGATGTAAGATTTGAGGAAACCTTACTAGAACAGGCAAGTTAAGTTGTTTTTGCTCTAATTGAGAAACAATATTACTCAACGGTACTTGGTGCGCATTATCGCTGCGCGGTGATACATACACCTCACCTTGATTATCGATACCGTAGAAGCCTTGGCTCCAGTAATGAACGTTGTAATCCGCACGAACACGGTCAAGTTTAGAAAGTTTTTCCACGTCAAATCTCACAAAGACAAGAGGAAGGACAAATGACTCAGCAGAACCTGAAGCCAAACCTAACACGGGTTCATTCGGTTTCGTTTTTGCCGCCGTGCGGGGCGCATTAACGGATAAAATGGGCGCTGAGTCCAACAAAAGGATTTTGTCGTTAGGATAAATGAAAGGGTTGCCGGAGACCCTGAACTGGTCATCCTGACGAAAGTCAGGATCATAGAGAGTGCCTATGACAGGCTTTCGTGTGCTCTAAGGTCCTGGATAACTAATGCGTAGTTTCCAGGATGACGGTGGTTGGGTGACCCCGCTTTCGTCATCCTGAACTTGATTCAGGATCTTAGAGAGTGCTTATGGCAGGCTTTCGTGTGCTCTAAGGTCCTGGATAACTACTGCGTAGTTTCCAGGATGATGGTGGTTGGATGACCTCGCTCTCGTCATCCTGAACTTGATTCAGGATCTTGGGGAATGCTTATGGCAGGCTTTCGTGCGCTCTAAGGTCCTGGATAACTACTGCGTAGTTTCTAGGATGACGGTGGTTGGATGTCCCCGCCTCGTCATCCTGAACTTAATTCAGGATCTTAGTAAGTGCCTATGGCAGGCTTTCGTAGATTCTAAGGTCCTGGATAACTACTGACGTAATTTCCAGGATGACGTATTTGGTATGGGTATAGCGTATGAGGAGCAATTGAACGTCATCCCAGAAAATTCCATAGGAATTTATCTGGGATCTTGAGGAGTGCCGAACTGAGCCATGTGCACACTTAGAATCTGCCAATACCGAGCTTGGGCACTTTCTAAGGTCCTGACTTTCGTCAGGATGACGGGGTGCGATTTACCTAATTTGACGGGCAGTGTTAGCTTTAAACGCAAGCTTAACTCAAACCCGTAATATTGCCATCTTCATCAATATCAAGATTCATGAAAGCTGGCTTGTCAGGTAGCCCAGGCATTGTCATTACGTTGCCGCATAATGCGTAGATGAAGCCTGCACCAGCGCATAGCCTAAGCTCGCGGATGGGTACGTCAAATTGAGTTGGTGCGCCCTTAACGCTGCCATCCGTTGAGATAGACATTGGCGTCTTAGCCATGCAGATAGCTAGGTGATCAAAACCTAACGATTTGTATTGCGCTAATTGAGCTTTCGCTTTGTCACTCAAGGTCACTGATGCCGCGCCATAGCCGACCTCGGTGACTGCCATGATCTTCTCTTCTAGTGTCTGAGACATCTGGTAGAGAGGTTTAAATTTCGCTGGCGTCTGACACTGAGAAACCACTTTAGAAGCAAGTTCAGCTGCTCCAGCGCCACCTTGTGCGAATGCTTCGCATACAGCAACTTCAACAGAACAAGGAAGTGCCTCGACCATTTGCTTTAGTTTCGCTAGCTCTTCTTCACTGTCTTGTGGGAAGCGGTTGATAGCCACCACTGCTGGCACGCCGTATTTGACTACGTTCTCAATGTGCCATTTTAGGTTTGCAAATCCTGCTTCTAGGGCAGCACTATCTTTATCGAACATGCTGTCAGGGATTGGTTGTCCCGGCTTTAGATTGTAGAGACCAGAGTTGGCCTTCAAACCGCGAAGCGTAGCCACAACAACTGCACAATCTGGCGCTTTGCCAGAAGCTTGCGCTTTTATGTTACACGCTTTCTCAAAGCCCATATCTGAGCCAAAGCCACCTTCAGTCACCGTGTAATCAGCAAGCTTAGTCGCGATATTGTCAGCAATGATAGAAGAGTTGCCATGAGCGATATTAGCAAAAGGACCCGCATGAATAAGGGTTGGAATACCCTCTAGGGTTTGCATCATGGTTGGCTCGATAGCCTCACGCATGCTGACTGTCATTGCGCCCGCCACACCTAAATCTTCTGTAGTCACAGCCTTGCCATCAAGATTGTAACCAATAACGATGTTGCCAATACGACGACGCAGGTCTTGCAGGTCGGTGGCTAGGGCAAGCACCGCCATAAGTTCAGATGCCGCTGAGATATCAAAGCCATCTTCACGCTCGTAACCATTGATAGTCTTGCCTTCATCGTTCAAGCCTACGTTGATCTTGCGAAGCGCACGGTCATTGTGGTCAATCACGCGCTTCCACACGATGCTTTGTGGGTCGATACGAAGTGCAGTTAGACCAGAGCGTGATTCAAAATTATCATAACCCTGACGTTGTTCGTGATAGATACGTGCATCAATCGCCGCAGAGGCAAGGTTATGAGCGGCAGTAACAGCATGAATATCACCGGTAAGATGCAGGTTTAACTCTTCCATTGGCGCGACTTGCGAGAAGCCACCACCGGCTGCACCACCTTTGACGCCAAATACTGGCCCCATAGAAGGTTGTCGAATGCACGCCATCACAGATTGACCTACTTTAAATAGGCCTTGTGCCAGACCAATCGCAGTAACGGTTTTACCTTCACCAAGTGGCGTTGGAGTAATAGCGGTAACCACCACTAGTTTGCCCGTTTTCTTGCTCTCTAGGCGTTTGAGCGCCTTAAGAGAAACCTTGGCTTTGTGTTGACCATGAGTTTGAATCTCATCAGCATGCAGACCTACAGCAGTAGCTACATCAGCAATAGGGCGTAATGGGGTAGAACGAGAGATTTCAATGTCCGACAGCATGGCTTCCTCAGGGGGATAAAAGAGACAATCTGATTTTGGCGGGGATAATAAAGAAATTTAGCAATAAGTAAAGTGCAAACGTTTGCGCCGCACGAAAAACGAACATTCCAATAATGAAATATCCGTTACATCACAGGTCGTAACGATAGAAAATGCTTTTATTTGAATAGCTTAGTAATCCAACCCAGAATTCCGTTACTATCCCCAGCAAATTCTTTCAAAATGTTGCCTCCTTTATAGAAGGACTCATTCCACTCGCAGCGTAATTCATCAGCTGAAACAGGGGTAAACGAAACCAGTAACTGACTTGCTTCAGTAGCGTAATCATTAGCCAGAGAGTAATCCATTTCTAGCTGGCCTTGCACAAATAGCCAAAGATGCATGGTGAGCCAAAACTCAATGACCAGTGGAGCCTTAAAAGCAGCAGCGTGTTTATCCTCTAAAGACTCGTCAATAACGCTCTGCATGGCCATTAGACTCTGCTGCTGAGAGTTTAACTGATGCAATAGCTTTTCATGGTGCAGAGTAAACAAGCCGAGTAACAACTGAAGGTCAGTATGCTGTGAATGCTTCAACTTTGAACGCTCAAACAATGGTGAGAGCTTTTCACACAGTTGTTCAAGTTGCGATGCGTGCACATTTACCGAAACTGATTTCGTGGATAGTTTAAAACCCGTCGCCTGAACAGCATTGAATAAAGCATTAGGTGTTGTCATAAGATGCAAGCATTAGGAGAAAACGCTAACCATACCTCATCTCTATGATTGTGCCTATGACATCCATGAAATTCGTATCACCTTGTAGCTAGTTTAAACCCCAAAAACGAATTAAAGCCTGCACATGTGCAGGCTTTGAATTGAGGAAGATTAGTTCAAGAATACGCTCGGGATTTCATTTGGGTAACGTTCATAGCTTGGCTGATTGTAATCAATATCCGATACACCAATTAAATCAAGCACTTGGTATAACGTCTTACCTACATGACCAAACGCAATACCAGCGTGATGAGGGTATCGTTTCTGGATAAGAACATGACGATAGAAGCGCTGCATTTCCGGAATCGCAAATACCGCAATCGAACCAAACGACTCTGGATCGATATCCAAGATATCACCTTGAGCAACGTAAGAACGCAACTTGGTATCTGCCGTAGATTGAAGGCGGAATAACGTTACCTCCCCGGCTTTTATCTGTCCCTCTAAAGTGCCACGAGTAATATCAGGTTCTTTTCCTGGCTCCATTAAACTGTGCATGATTTTTTGGAAACGAAGCTGTGAGTTTTTCATGCAACTTGGCGCGGTATTTCCACAGTGGAAGCCCATAAATAGGTCTTTGCCCGTGTACTCACCCATTTGATCTGCTGCTTTCTCCACCATATCTTTTGGCACAGTATTGTTGATGTCTAAAAGCGTCGCAGGATGGTTAGTTGCACAAGTGATCATATACTCTGAAAGCGCGCCGTAGATATCCACCTCACACGCGACAGGAATACCGCGCTCTGCTAGTCGAGCATTCACGTAACAAGGTACAAATCCGAAGAACTTTTCAAATGAAGGCCAGCACTTATTAGCAAAAATACCAAAATTAGAGGCACCTAGGTTTTCTTTATGGAATGTCAGTAAAGCAACCTCGTACTGGGCAAGTTTTGGAAGCAAATCTGGGTAAGGATTGTTATCTCCCAATTCTTGCTCCATTTCCGCGACAATCGCAGGGATGTCAGCATGGCCTTCTGCTGCCTGATAAATATCTAGCAGATCAAGCTCGCTGTTTTCCATGACTTCAACGCCAAGATCAAACAGAGCCTTTATAGGAGCATTACATGCAACAAAATCATGTGGACGCGGCCCAAAACTAAAGATTTTCAGCCCTTTAAGACCTAAGATAGTGCGCGCAACAGGAACAAAATCACCAATCATTGAGGCCACTTCTTCTGGCGTACCCACTGGATATTCAGGTATATGCGGACGAATATTACGCAGATTCGCACTGTATGACGCATTGAGCATGCCGCAGTACGCGTCACCACGATCATTACTAAGGCATGCTGTTGATTCTTCAGCAGCAGAGACGAACATAACCGGACCATCAAAACGCTGCGCCATCTGAGTAAGCGGCCCTTCAGGACCAAAGTTACCTAAATAAATCACTAACCCATTGATGCCTTTGTCTTTTGCTTCTTGCAAAGCGACCATCATGTCATTTTCATTCTCGATGATAGTTTCCAGCTGTACGATATCAATGTCTTGGCGCTCACAATGTTTAACCACATTCTGTCTGCGTTGCTCTGATAGAGAAATAGGGAAACAGTCACGACTTACCGCCACAATACCCATTTTTACTTGAGGAATATTAATCATAATTATCTCGTCTTAAATTTTTGTAGTTAATACTTTATAAATTACATTGTGCTGGTAATGTTTATTTGGACCAAAAATACAATCTTGTTTGTTATCCATATTTATTTGATTTGGGTAACATTGCGTTTCCAAACAAAACCCGGCATGTTTGTTATATTTTTTAGAGCCTCGTCCAGACTCATTATTTAGAAAATTACCGCTGTAAAATTGCATGCCTATTTGATCAGTTGCGACCTGCAATTCTATCCCTGAATTTATTTCATGAACTCTTGCAACAGGTTTCATTTCTGTTGAGTAAAAACACCAGCAATGATCGTACCCACCTGCGTTTTCTAACTGTTCATTTGAATGGCCTAACCCGTCTTTAATCACTAGCCCTTTGCGTAAATCAAACGGAGTATCTTCAACGGGAGACGCAAACAAAGGAATAGCTAAGGCGTCAACATGCAAGTACTCATTTGCTTCAATCTGAATAAAATGATCGAGCACATCTTCCCTTTCTCCTAGATTGAAGTAGGTATGCTGAGTCATATTGATTGGTGTCATCGCCTGCGGAAATGCTTGGTAATTAATGCTAAGAGCGTTGTCTTCAGATAGGTGATACTCAACTTTAAACTCAATATCACATGGGTAGCCCGCTTCGCCACCTTGAACCATAGTAGTGAGTAACAAAGTCGCATTGTCTGTGCACTCTACATTCCAGCGTTTATTGCCAAGTCCGGCAGAAGCACCGTGTAGGTGATTGGTGCCTTCATTGCATTCAAGTTGATAATCTTTTTCACCAATAGAGAAGTGACCGTTAGCAATTCTGTTGGCCCATGGCCCAACAAGGCAACCTAAATAGCACTTGCCACTCAAATATTCGTCTGGGGTGTCATAGCCCAAAACAATATTTTTTCTATTTCCCTTTATATCATTGGTATAAAAATTAACTATCAAACCTCCAAGATCGGATATATCAACCTGTGTACCTTTATTATTAATTAGAGAGAATACTTTATAATCTCCCCAATTAGATGTCTTAACGTCTTTCATTCTAAAACCCTACTAATAAGCTAATAGAATTATTTTCTTCTATTAATAGGAGAGTTTCTATTATGTTTTTTAAAAACCAGATTGAGAAAAAATGTATTTGTGAACTCAATTTAGGTAAAAAAATAGCCTCCCGTAAGGAGGCTATTTAAATATTCAATGGTTTCGGTTACTGACTAAGCTGAACCTTCAATCCAGCCTCAGAAACCTCAACTTCTTGAGCTGGTTCCTTAGCATCGAGTTCTAGAAGTGCTTTGATCTGCTTAAGCTTTTGTTGGTCCAGTTTATAAAACATCATAAACACCGCAAGAGAAGCAAACATCACCCCTGGGACCACAGTGAACAGCAGGTTTATGGAGTTCACAGCTTCTGCAGTTTGCACTTCAGCGCCACCCACATAGCCTGACCATGCCAGTATCCAGCCAACAGCGGCACCACCCAATGCAATGCCAAGCTTGATAGCGAAGAGGTTGGTAGAAAAGACCATCCCGCTTAAAGAGCGATTGCTGCGTGTTTTCTCATAATCCACCACATCTGACATCATGCTCCAAAGAATTGGCGTTGTTGCTGTTTGCACCAACCCAAGCACAATAGTGATAGCGAATATCATAGTCACGTTGGAAGGATCAACAGCGTACATCAGCATTGAGATAACACCAGAGATAACAATCAATACACGATAAACGGTAGGCTTGTTGTATTTACCAAACAGTGGTGACGACAACATCGCTCCTGCAATAGCAGCCAGCATTCCCGCAACCATGAATAGAGTTGCTAGGTCACCGCGCCCCATCACAGTGTTTACATAGTACATAGTCGTCGCGCCTTTAAGCACCACACCCGTTAGCAAAACAATGTTGACGATAAACAGTACACGCCATTGGTCATTGGACAAAAGTAACTTCAAATCAGCCCATACGGATTGTTTTTCTTCCACCTCAGGAACGTGGCGCTCTTTGGTGTTCGCAAAGCTAACAAAGAACAACGCAATCGCAATAGCCCCCATTACTGCCATCGCGCCAAGGTAGCCTTTTTGCAAATCACCATCACCAATCAAACCAACTAATGGCAACGCCACTGTCGCAACAACCAGACCACCAGCGGTGCTCAAAGCGAAGCGGTAAGACTGCAATGATGTGCGCTCTTCTGAGTCGTTAGACAAGGCGTTTGCCATAGCGCAATAAGGAACATTGATTGCGGTGTACATAAGGGTTAGGAAAATGTACGAGGCATAGGCATAAACAATCTTGCCTGTCTCACCAAAACTAGGTGTATAAAAGGCGAACATACACGCGATGCCAAATGGCACGGCCATCCACAACAAGTAAGGACGATAGCGACCATGCTTTGATTTTGTGCGATCAACAAGAGATCCCATCAGAGGATCAGTGACTGCATCAATAAATCGGACTAATAGGAACATTGTGCCCATGTGAGCGGGAGAAAGCCCATAAACGTCGGTATAGAAATAGGCAAGGAAAAGCATTACTGTCTGCCAGACAAAGTTACAGCCGGTATCGCCTAAGCCGTAAGCAACCTTCTCTCTTACGGATAGCTTAATCGTATTCATTATTATTCTCCGGGTACAAATTAATTGCCTTTCATTCTTATCGTTATGATTCCATTGTTCATTTGCCCAAACTAGCAAAGGCATTATGTTATTTTATTTATGTGAGCAATATCAGAAACCCATAATAAACATCTATAAATACTCCTTTAAATTCAGAGTGTTAAAGTTAAGTTCCATGTTGGAAGACAAAAGATCACAGAGTTGAGTGCTAATACACATTTAGAAGATTTACTCGCTAGGAAATGAAAAATAGCAATTGACCCTTGCACAAAAAAGTCACTCTAAGATTAAAATTTCACGTAAATTCATCAACAAGCAAACCTTAGATAACTGAGGATTAACCTCATGTTCACAAGGCTAAATCTGTATCCAAACCCACTATTGCGTCATTTAAGAAGGTTTCATCAGGTCTTAAGGGTAAGTAGCAAAGCTGCGCCAGCCCAGAAAAGCTGTGTTTCAGCTAGCAGCAACTGCGTAAGCAAATTGACTCTAGAAGGGATTTAATAGAGCATTGAGACTTATTCTCAAAACCTAACTATTAGAAAGGTCACAATGAAATTTATCAGGATTGTTCTAGGAAAGATTATCTTGTTGCTCAACTTCATCTTCACACCACGCGGAGTCAAAAGGTCTGAAGAAGCACAGCAAGCGGCCAATGAAAAAGCCAATGATTTAACGCTGTACCAATTTGAAGCTTGCCCATTTTGCGTCAAGGTTCGTCGTGAAATGAAGCGTCAATCAGTCGATGTCGCGCTTAAAGATGCAAAACATGATGAAGTAGCTCGTGAAGAACTAATGAGTGGCGGCGGTCGCGTTAAAGTGCCGTGTCTTAAGATCACACAACAAGGCAATGAAACTTGGATGTATGAATCTAAAGATATTGTGGCTTATTTACAGAAAGAATTTGCGTAACGTAGAAACACAGGGCAATGCAATGGCCTGTTAGAACATAAACAGGCCTCACTATCGATTTGAAAAGCCGCAATGAAACGCAGTTCTTTACACTCATGCACAAGTGTATGAATAGTACTTCTAACCCTGGAATATCTGTGAGAACCACAGGTTTAAAGCTCGTTTTCTCTTTTCAGGACCGTTGATTCGCACCAGATCTGCCTGCTTTGCCTGCTCCCAAGAAAGAGTGCCTGTTGCAAGAGCATCTAACACATCCAGTTCCGTGATCAGCAATACTTCCTCATCAGTAGGCAAGCTATCTTTTCCGGTTATCTGAACATTCGCCCCCATAGTAACGTCGCTATAATGCCCTTTGATCGCCTCAAATATAGAGAAATCAGTTTGGTTAGGGTGCGCTTTTTCAAGCGATGACTTAAAGCTGAATACTCGGAAATGATCGGGCTTGTTGATGTTGTTCAACTCCCCTGACTGGCGAACCTCTATCACGCTGGCAAACACATCAAGAGAACCCTCTTCTATTGCCATATTGAAGCCTGTACTTTGATGAAGCCCGCACGCTAAGGCGGTGGTAGAGTAAATACACAAAGCGACCACAGCACCGATTTTTAACATTGTACTCTCCTCAAACAGAAGGTTTCCTCAGACAAAAGGGACCCTAAGGTCCCTTTAACGTTGATATCTTGTCGTCTAATCAGGGATTAGCGAACAATCAACATGATGTCTTGTGGCGCCATTGGCTTGTCAAAGTAGCTCATGAATAAACCGAAGCCTTGAATATCGCCATTTGCAAAAGCAAACTCACCACTTTGCAATTTTTGCCCCATCACTTGCTGGCCATTTGCACCTGCCATCAGGATGTCATTTAAGCTAGCTCTAGTGGTGTTGATCTCTACATCTGCACTCGCTAGCGCTTGTTCATGAAGCTGAGCAATGCCGTTACGAATCTCAATGGTGAAAGACTCATTGGTATCAAAGAAGTTGTACACCAACGTCATGTTCACATCGAGTGTATTTTCAGCAATCAGGGTCGACGTCATCATGTCAAAGATCTGCTTGCTAGGAAGCGCAGTTAGCACATCGACAGAGGCAAAGCTGATCATGTTAGAAAAGTCTCGAGTACCCTCTAGTTCAGCGGCAGCGTTAAGTGCCCAGTTGCGCCAGTTAATGTTCACTTGATCCGAAGCCCACGCTTTATACGCTGTCGCTTTTAGCTTACGCGCTTCCATATCATCTTTATTCACTGTGATTGGGTAAGACAGTATCTCAGCAGCAAAAGTGTAGTTTTCAGCTTCAATAGCAGCACTTGCTGTCTTCATAATGTTGTCACGACCACCCATGATCTCAATGAATGCTTTAGCGCGCTGCTCATAAGCCATTGGTTCTAGCTGCCAAGGGTCGCCTTCAAAGAAGCCGTTGTAGCCTACATAGATCTGACGTACCGCATGCGCAACCGTACCATAGTGCTCTCCGAGCCATGGATGCTCCGCAAGATGCTTAGGAAGTTTCACCACTTCAACCAACTCATCCGGTGTCATGCCCTTATTCATGTAGCGAATCGTTTGGTCGTGGGTGTATTGGATGGCATCACGATAGGCTGTTAGCACATTATCGACTGCTTCTTTACCTTCAACAGGGCGACCATGAGAATTAATCATCACCTCAGTATCAAACTGGCGCATGATGTCGATACCCTTGAACCACATCGATGGATCGCGGAACTTAGTACCACGAATGGTGTGAATGTTAGGGAAGTTTTCACCCTGTAGTACCTCTGCCGCGTGCAGGATTTTTTGCTCTGGCAGATAAACCACGATCTCATCTTTGGTTTCAGAAGGTACGTTAACGATCTCTAGTTTAACGCCAGCAATAGTCGTTTCGATCTTGTCTTTGAATACCACATTAGGCTCGATGAACGAGATATCACCCTGCATGAAACGAGGACCAAGACCATCATTTACCGTACCGTGCTCACCCTCTTCAACATGCTTTGCACCTGTATATGAAGTGCGGTGACCAAATAGTGTACCTAGATTAGAAGACCAGTTGGCAACCGCTGCCGTTAGCCCTTCTTGAGCAATGATTTGTACCTCGCCTGAGGCGACTTCTTCATCATTGGTCCACGCACGCACGCCCGAGATATGGTCGATATGGTTGTGAGAATAAACGATCGCTTTCACTGGCTTATCAGTGATCTTGCGAAACTGCTCTTTGGCCGCTTGCGCCATTTGTACAGACTCACCTGGATCAACAATGATGATACCGTCATCACCCTCAATCATCACTGGCGTATCAAGGCCAAACCCGTATGCAAGATACACGTTGTCGTCCACTTGAATTACCGCTTGATCCATCTTACGACCATGTTTGGTCAAGATTGGGTGAACGTATTCTGATTCTTTTGTGTAGGCTAGAGTATTTCCTGTCGTAGACAATACCTTGATGCGTTCACCCTTACCCCAGAATAGGTTTGATTCGTGCTCAAACAACACGCCATCGCTGTAACGTGCATCCATATCAACATTCTGATACTGAACCGCATTGCTGGTTTGAAGCTCTTGGCCGGTTTTTGACGTCGCTTCTACAACGGCCGTGTTTGCTAGGGCATTGGAGGCAAAAAGCACGCCAACTATCGTGGCAGGTAGGGACATTTTTCGAAATGTGTTTGTCATAGGGAGTAATACCTAACTAATTTTAATAGTCGAATTCTCGAACAGCACTTCAAGAGCACAACGAGAACTAGTTAGAAATGATATTAAGGCCCAAATAACATCAAATAAATGATGCATTATGATATCAAAACATCGTAATTACGATATTATGAATAATGAGTTTAGAGGTTTAAAAGGTATTTAGAGGCAATGCAAAACGATATCCCAAACTTTAATCTACTGGCTGTATTTGCTGCAGTGATAGAGCAAGGTAGCTTGAGCAAAGCTGCGGAGCAGTTAAATACCAATCAGTCGACAGTAAGCACCGCAATGGCCCGTTTATCAAAGCAACTGGGACAGGAGCTGTATTTGCGTAAAGGCCGAGGTATTGAGCCCACCAGCTATGCCAAAAACCTTTACCGGCAAGTACAAGAGCCAATCAACCAACTCAATCAAGTATTCCAATCAATGGGGGAATTTGATCCTGCTACTGCCAAGCGTCAGTTTGTGATTACCGCTCCTGAGCATCTGCAGTGGGTACTTATGGATAGATTTGCTAAAACGACACCCGAAGATATCACGCTAGAAGTGTTTGACCAGCCTTCTGATGAAAGCAAAATGTACGACGATTTAATGAGTCAAAAAGTCGACCTATTGATTGATATCTTGCCGTCAAAGCAGGCAAGCATTCAAAGTACAAAACTTTTGGAAAATAGTTTTGTTGTAGTGTGCAGCCAAGATCATCCTCGCATACAAGGAACGCTGACCGCAGAACTATTTATGCAAGAAAAACACGCCCTACTTGAGCGAAAAAGAAACAGCCTGTATAGCCTAACCCATTACACCAATATCGACTTATCCAAACGAAATGTGGCCTATCATGGGCGCACTCTGTTTAGTAACTTGATGCTCTGCAGTCAAACTGATTGCCTGGCTGTAGTGCCATTATCACTAGCGCTGCAGTTCAAAGACCGACTGCAACTGCAGGTATTCACTCCACCGTTTGAGCATACCTCTATGAGCACCTACCTAGTCTGGCCAAAACGGCTCGACAATGACCCTGCTCATACTTGGCTTAGAGAGACAATTTTTTCAATATCAAAGAAAATTCAGGTGTATCTAGACAAATACAAGTTAGAACATGAGTAATGGTGGCTCAGATCCTGGCTTCTTAATTCAGTTATACCAATTTAGGTATCAAAGCCAATGCATGTGGCAGAAGTGCTTCATGTACGATCCAATATTACCCTGATAGAAAAAGATCAATACTAATTGCCATCTGTTTTATCAGCCATAATTAAGAGCTAATGATAATCTAAATTTAATTATCCATTTCCTATATTAAACGGAAAAAAATCCACACCTCAAACAAGAGATGTGGATCGATATCTAAAAGAATACTAGCTTTTATTCACGTTAAATATGTGAACACATCCCCCGATAAGTAAAGCTAGAAATAGACAAAATTGGCTAGAATGAGCCTATTTTTGTGAAAGGTTATAGGCAACCTTTGAGAATCCATTCTCAGAATAAATTAATCAGGTATTGCGTCGATTAGAAGCTGTAGTAAACACCAGCAACTACAGTTTGTGACTCATCGATAGCCCAATCCGCGTCTGCGTATTGGTATTCAGCGAATGCAAGAATGTTGTCTGCAATTGCATAGTCAGCACCAATCACTAAGTTATACGTCTCTCCTTCATCAACACCAGCGATTGCATCCATATCAGCAAATGCATAAGTCGTGTAGAAACGAGTAGCGTTCAATTGGTAAGACGCAGCCAGACCCATTGTGTAGCCTTCTACAACAGAATCCGTAGGATAGAATCCAAAGCTATCAAAGCCTTCGAAGTCGGCAAATGTCGCTGCTAGATAAACATTGCTGAAAGAGGTTGAAACTGATGCCCCGTAAAGCTGTACGTCTTCATCTAGGTCTGTTTCACCCTGCAGGTAAGAGGCACCAATGCTAAAGTGTTCATGCTGGTAGTCGGCAGAAAACCCGAAAGTATTGTCGATATTGGAATCCGTATCTGTATAGACATCAGCAACCAAAGTTACAGGTCCAACAATACCTTTTACGACTAGGCCTTCACCACCAGACTCACGAGTGTTACCGCTGGTTGAGCCCATGTAGTTGCCTTCGTTAGTGATATCGTCTTTTTGGATAGCATCTAAAGACTCCGCAAGGTCACCTACCTCACCAACAGCTGCACCCCAGTTCTCCATCTTAATGCCAACTAGGATGTCATCAAATGATGCGTCGTTGCTTGTGCCACGGTAGTCAGAACCTGCTTCAATTTCAAAAGACGCAAATGCCGTTACTTTATCAGTAACCTTTTGCTCAGCATCCATCTGAATCTTAGCCCAAACTGCTACGCCAGCATCCGAGTCAACACCATTGATATCAGTCTTAGCAAAATACGCATCTACTTCGCCTTTTAAACCAACGGTTGTTGTATCATTTGAATAGATGTCTGCAGCCATTGCCGAAGTTGCACATGTTGCGAGCAATGTCGCTAGAATTGTCTTTTTCATTACCACTACCTAATAATTTTATAATGTATTTCAAGCGTATTAAGCTCTAGAAAGTGGTTATGATTTTGCTTATATTCGAGGTTTCTGCGTACCGTATAAATACTGCAATTTAATAAATTTCAAATATTATGTTCTGACCGTTATTAATATCTGCAGGACATAAAAAAGCCCGATGGTAATCCATTACCACCGAGCTTTTATACTTTTTAAAGAACTCTATTTATATTGAGCACGTTGCCAAATTTGCATCTTCTCAACAATTTGGTCGATCGAGAATGAACCAGGCACCTGACGAGGTGGGAACTCTTTGAACGTTTGTAAGAACTGAGCCGTTGTTGCTGCACCAAGGTACATGTACGGTAGATGCTCTACATACCAACGCTTATACATACCTTCGTGATCGGCAATCTCGTAAGGGTCTTGGCGAAGGTTAAACATCAACGGAGCTCGCAAAGGTTGGAAATCACACTGCCAAGTCTCTAAGCTGTGACATTCGTTACGAGAGAACATGATCTTGTAGTCACCTACACGAACAGCTGAAATATCTCCCGCATCTGTCGCGTAAATAAAGTACTTACGAGGCCATGAAGCTAGATTATGGTGCGTTGTCGCCTTGCCTGTTTCAAGTGCAGGTAACAAGTTATAACCATCCAAATGTACCTTGTACTTTTTACCGTTAAGCGTCTGACCCTTTTTAAGGTCAGCAACAAGAGTTTCATTGCCAGCAGCCGCTAAGAATGTTGGAGCCCAATCTAGGTGCGAAGCGATTTCATTTGCCACAGAACCTGCTGGTATTTTAGCTGGGAAACGCATCATTGCTGGAACACGGAATCCGCCTTCCCACGTAGAGTTCTTCTCTCCACGGAAACGAGCTGTACCACCATCTGGCCAACCCCATTTCTCTACACCGTTATCCGTTGTGTAAGAAACGATAGTATTGTCAGCAATCTTTAAATCATCTAACTTATCAAGCAGTTGACCAACCATGTTGTCATGCTCAACCATTCCATCACCGTATAGACCCCCACGCTTTGAAATGCCTTTAGACTCTTCTTTTAAGTGAGTCCAAACGTGCATGCGTGTTGAGTTATACCACACAAAAAATGGTTTCTTTTCTTTATGAGCACGGTCAATGAAGTCTAAAGCAGCCGCTAGGAACTCTTCATCTACAGTCTCCATACGCTTTTTAGTGAGCGGGCCAGTATCTTCTATCTTGCCATCAGCAAAAGAATGAATGACACCACGAGGACCAAAGCGCTTTTTAAATTCAGGGTTTTGAGGGTAGTCTGCATGCTCAGGCTCTTCCTCTGCATTTAGGTGGTATAAGTTACCAAAGAACTCGTCAAAACCGTGTTCAGTAGGAAGCTGCTCATCAAGATCACCCAAATGGTTTTTACCAAACTGACCTGTCATGTACCCTTTGTCTTTAAGCATGGTAGCAATTGATGGATCTTCTGACTTCATACCCTGCTTAGCACCTGGCATACCCACTTTGGTTAAACCCGTACGAATTGGATGCTGACCGGTGATGAATGACGAACGACCAGCAGTACATGACTGATCGCCATAAAAGTCGGTAAACAATACGCCTTCATTCGCGATACGGTCGATATTTGGAGTCCAATGGCCTGCCTGGCCTTTGGTATACGCGGAAATGTTATCAATACCAATATCATCACCCCAGATAGCGAGAATATTTGGGCGAGAGGTATCCGTTGTTGCATGGCTTGCCATTGCAGCTGACGCAAGGGCGGTACCCATTGCCAACTGCAAAAATGTTTTCTTATTAAACATATCTTCCAACCTACTGTTGTTAGTATTCATATTTGACCGAGGCTGATTATTTGTAATTTGAATATATTGGTAACCAGTATTTTTACGGCATTAAACACGACAACATGGAATATATTGAGCCACATCAAAACATAGACAATACCCACCAAGACCATTTAAATATAACTTGTTGATTTTTATTAACTAAATATAACAACGGGCATCTAGATCACCCTATTTAAACACAATGAATCCATACCGTATTAATACTGCATAATCCTTAATCTTTCTGACTTAATATCAGCGCCAATATCTAACAGGTTAATTAAGGACCATCTATGAGTTTAATTAGCATGCCTTTCGTCGATACAGGATTTGACACTGGACTACACATAGTCGGCGCAGTGGTTCTGATCGGGACGATTGTTGGCGCTTTATATGCATTTTGGAAATTTCATGAGCTACCGATTCACCATGCTGATAAGAAGAAGCACGGTCAGATGGGGCTAGTCACCATACTCACCTGGATAGGTTTTATATGGCATTGGGTTTGGGTACTAGCCGTCATCGTTGCCTATGTAGATTCTGAAACCACTATTCGTAACGTCAGAAAAATCTGGAATGACACCACACCAAGTCGTCAGCAAGAGGAGCAGGAATCATGTTAGAGGGTTTAGCCGTCTGGGCCATTTTTATTTATTTGCTACGCTTGCTTGGGATTCCTTGGACAGCACCATTTAAAGGTTTTGCCTATGGTGGCGGGACGATATGGTTACTGTTTGTTTGGGTTGGGCTTATCACTTGGGCACCAATGGATCTTTCTGGAGGATCAGTTGTACAGTCGCCGCACATCCAACTACGTCCTGGCTCCACTCAGGTAACCGGTGAGATCACCAAGCTCTATATCAAACCGAATCAAGCAATTGAAAAAGGACAGTTAGTCTATGAGCTTGACCCTGCTCGTTATGAGATTGCGGTAGCACAAACTAAGGCTCAGTTTGAAGTGGCAAAAGCGTCACACGAAGCAGCACTACAAGACGTGAAGATTGCGACCACTAACTATAAGTCTTCTAAAGAAGACGTTGAGATCATTGAAAATCAGATTACTGCAAAACAGCAAAACCTGAAACTCAAGCAACGCACCTTAAAACGTTTTCTAGATCAAAATGCCAAGGTTAATAACTCTGTTACGGAATTAAACCTAGATCAGAAAAAGACTGAAATTAAAATTCTGCTCAGTGAAGTAGAAATTCTGAAAAGTCAGCATGACAAAGCGAAGATTACGAGCGAGAAAAATAAAAGTCAGATCGGAAAATCAAAGCTGGTTGTCGCCAGCAAATTAGCGGACTTAAGCAACAAAAAACAAGCTCTAAAGCAAGCTCAATGGAATCTAGAGCAAACCAAAATTTACGCTCCAGCAAATGGTTATGTCACTAACTTCATGGCGCGTGAAGGGCAGTTTGTCGGCGCCGTGCCTCGATTAAGCATGTACAGCGAAGAGAAATTTGTTCTTATGCGAATCAATCACCAAGCGTTTCGTAACGTAAAAGTTGGTCAGCAAGCTGAATTTGCTTCTGCGATTTATCCGGGCATGGTGTTCAGCGCTACAGTCGAAGGCATTGTAGAGGCAACCGGTGAGTCTCAAGGATCTTTGCTTGCAAAAGAGACCAACGTACGTGCCACTACGGGTAAGAACGTAATGAATAAACACCATTTCGTTCGATTAAAGATTCATGAGCCAGAAGGTTACGACATCCCTGTTGGGGCGGTTGGTCTAGCATGGGTCAACGCTGAAAAACCTATTCCATTTTTAAACTTTCTAAACGTTATTCGCGGCATCATCATCCGCATGAAATCGCAGATCTATTACTTGTATAGCATGTAAGTTAATCGCCTTTTGTTATTTCCCCGATACGCATCTCAAGTGCGTACTCGGGGCACTCTATTACCTAAAGAACCACTCATTATGAAAAAATCACTTATTGCACTTACCTTATTTTCAAACATAGCGAATGCCAGTGGCTTACTTATGCAAGAGGCTGTTACGGCTAATGCGGGTGCTGCAGGCGCAGGCGATGGTGTCTATACAGAATCCGTCGCTTCTGCTTGGACAAATCCAGCAACAATGTCGCATATGGGAAAGCAAAAGACCTCCATAAACCTAATGGCGCTCGACCTTAAGATGGATTATGTCGATAACAGCAATCCGCAAGGAAATGGCGATGCACACACTCAAATGCCCTCTTTAGGTATTTTCCACACAGTGCAACTGAATGAAGACGTACATCTAGGGCTAATATTTGGCTCTGTTGGTGGCACCATTGTTGAGTATGGAGATGAATGGCAAGGTGCACCTTACCTAGACAAGGCATTAGCATCAGCTATTCAATTTAATCCTAGCCTTAGTTTTAAAGTGACAGAAAAGGTGTCAGTCGGCATTGGCGCGCAGTTCAATTATGGCTTTTTTGAAGTAAAAACCTCCACCTTTGAAACTGATAGAGATGGTGATTTCGCGTTTGGCTTCAATGCTGGAGCCTTGTATAAAGAAGATCGTTGGGCTGTTGGTTTGAGCTATCGCTCAAAACTAGAACATGAATTTAATGTTGATGCCAATACGGTTAATCGCGAGAACATCCAAATTGGTACAGAGCTAATATTCCCAACTATCGTAGATGTCAGTGGTAGTTATGACATCACTAAACAATTCACTCTGCTTAGTAGTGTTCAGTGGCACAAATGGAGTGATTACGCTAACACCCCTATCTACAACGACACCATTAACAGCCGCCCTTACTTACCCCAAGGCATCACTCGTGGATGGGATGATGCATGGAAATTTGCTATCGGAGCTGATTACCAGATCACACCTAAATGGGCGGTGAAAACAGGCTTCTCTTATGAGACCTCTTTACAAGATGATCCCACTCAACAATGGGTTGATATGCCTGTTGGTGAGCAGTTCCGCTACTCTCTTGGTCTGAGCACCTACTGGGATACAACCCGAATTGACCTATTCTACGAATACGCCGATTTAGGCTCAGTTGACATTCAACGTGATGTTGTCGGAATTGTGGGTGCTTTCGAAGGACAAATTCACTTTGTTGGTGCCAACGTAACTTTCTAGTTCTCAGCTTTTGAGATGCCACTTACCGTGGCATCTCTCTCGTTTAAAAGCGGTAGTCAACACCAATAGACGCTGTGACTTCCTCTGAGGTTTCATCAATTGAATACGATTCATTTTGCACAGAAATCACATCATACTTGAGTTCAAAAAGTATGTTGAAGTCCTTATCGGCGACCTTGGTTTTAATGCCTTGTACCCACATAAGGTTGGCCATCTGCATATCAACGCCACTGTATGACGAGCCCAAGTTAATATTGAATACTGAGAAATGAGTATCGTTCCAAGGATGTAAGGCGTAGAGATTGACTGAACCTAAGTGAGACGTGTCACCATCAAGTAATGTCACAATATGATTAGGTGTAAGAGATGGGTAACCGCCCACTGGTGTCAGATGTGAGTTAAGCACTTCCGCCAAATCACCAGTTTGGAAGTCTACATAGGTATAATTTAACGATGGAAAAAACAGCGTGCCATCTCCACTCGATAACGGAAGCATGTAGCCACCCGTATACATATTGGCCACATCATCTAAGTGATAGATATCAACATAAGCACCGCCAAAACGGTCAAAGTGCGCCCCACGCAAACGTGCATTGTTCGAGTGTGTGTAGTATTCAGCAAAACCTACGGTTTGAGAGATATCGCTTGTTAAACCACTTGCGCCACCACCTGCAAGGAGCTTTATTTCACCTTTATCATCGGCGAGAACCGCAGCCCTTAATGAAGAGTTTCGCGGATCAGCATCATGATACTCACTTGCTGAATTATCGTCACTAGCGAAAGTTGGATTGATTGATAGAAGTAAACTAGCAGCAACTATTGTTAATTCTTTACGTTTGCAAACCATGAGAAGCCTTTAAATATTCATGTTTAGATAATAAGAAAATAATATCAAAACTGATTTTTCGGACTACTTATTCGATATATAAGCAATGCTTAAACATCTTAAATTAAGGTTAATAAAACTATGCACAGTAAATACCAAGACTCATTAAATCTTAATTATCTACGTGTATTTAATGCTCTGTATTTAACCAAAAGCACAAAGAAAGCAGCAAGTATGTTGGGTATATCACAGTCGGCAATCAGCCAAACGCTGTCAAAATTGCGCGATTACACCCAAGATAAACTGTTTTATGTTGTAGGCACCGAGTTGCAAACAACGCCAAGAGCCGACATCATCGGCCAAGATCTTAACAACCAAATACAACAGTTGGATGCAAAAATAACCCAGCATTTATTCTGCCAGCCTGAAACATACAGTGGCGAACTCACAATTGCGGTATCCAGTATCTTCCTTGAAGCCATTGCTTCCGAACTAACACGGATTGCCTCGGAAAAAGCGTTCCCAAACGCTAAGATCAACATAGTTAACTGGGGAGAAGACACAGCTACCGCCCTAGTTAACGGCACTGTTCATATGGGAATTAACTTTTTCCCTATCGAACTTCCTAAGACCATCAGAGCTGTCCGCCTCACATCCACAGCACCTGTCGTAATTGCACAAAAAGACCACCCATGGCTACAAACTGATCTTAGTGCGAGCGAGTTTATTCAATACCCTACCGCTGGGATATTGATGCCAGGGTTAAGCGACTTCAACGCGGTTTTGGAACGAAATAACCTAGAGTGGTTCAAGTTTAAGTATCGCTCGGAAAGCATGTCTGTACTCGCGAGCCTTACTCAATCCTCACAATTGTTAGCTGTTACAGAGGGGCTATCCGCATCTATGTGCAATGACAATTTTGCTTGCGTGCAGCCTTCATGGCTAGAAGAACTCACCAAAGAATCATTCAATCACGCCATCTATTACTTAGACAAAAATCACTCTAATCCATTATATAAGTACGCCACAAATTTTATTCACAATCTGCTTATGAATCGAATGGACAGTCTAAAAAATAGAATGATCACCGGAGTATAAATAAAATAGAAACGTATCAGTATAATTACTGTTTCTATTAAATACATATTGTTTAATACTCACCGCCTATATAAATACACATCAATAATGCTATGTCTTCTTGAATACACCAAGCGGGCAGGGTTGTCATGAGTATAAAAAACAAATATCTAAATGTTGTGTTCTAAAAAGAACATACAAAGAAACTGTTGCTCATTATCATCCTTGCCGAGTTTAGCTAATACCGAACCATAAAGAGTACATATGATGCATTCAGAACAGTTAGAAGATTTCGAATCGTTCCTATTCAAACAATGTGAAACCCTGACTAATACGCCGATAGATAAGTTTACTGAAACCCTGCATAAACTCATCGTTAGTACACTAGAGTGGTTCGAAATTGATCGTTTAACGATATTTCCTGGCTCAAACATCCTTTTTAGTGCAGGAAAGACACTTTCTGTTGCTCGTGACCATGTCGCACCACTGAATGTGTCGCAGTTTCAAGACCCAATTTATGCAGATTATTTTAAGCTATTGAAGTCAAAATCACCTTATCAACTGTTTAACCACAAAGAACTGGAGAGTCACAAATTTGATGTCCTCAGAGCTCTGGCAAAAAGTGGTGGTAAAGAACATGGCATGATCAAACTAGAGCTGTTTGGTGCTAGTTGGGGGGGGCTCTGCTTCACTCGGTTCGGTGAGCAGCCCGACAACAAAATGAATGCCGTACAGATGCAGCGTTTAAAAATGTTGGGCAATATCTGGCTTTGCTTTTGGCAGCACCTGAAGGTGTCAAAAAACCTCAATAGCGTAGGACACTCGTGCAGTGTGATCAGTGGTGTCACAGACAACGAAAAGCTATTGCGTCTAAGCGACAAACAAATCAATGTACTTAGCTTATTGGCAAAGGGTTATACCGCTAAAGAGTGTGGAGAGAAGCTGTTCTTGAGCTCAAGGACTATTGAGTCTCATAAGTATCGAATGATTGAGTTACTCGACCTATCGAACAATACAGAGCTCATTCAATTTGCTTTGCGCAATGACCTTGCAACCGCTTAAATATACAGACAAGGAACGTCTAATCTAGATTTTTTGTTGGGTTTTTCATCATCAAGTTCATTGGTGATAACAAAGTTGAAAGCGCCTCTATATCAAGAAGAAAGATCTTACCTCGCTGAATGTTGATTAGCCCTTTCTTTTCTAACCCTTTCAATACCTCATTCAACCTCGAACGTGAAAGACCGGTAATCGAACTCAGCTGTGTTTGTGAGGCATTAATGCTTTGAGTTGCTCCACCTATTTGGTTCTGCCGACTGTGCAATTCTAAAAGAACATACATTACCTTTTGCTCTTTTTGATGAATGGCAGACAACATCGCTTGCATGATAAACGACTGTGCGTGAATACCCGCATGAAACAGCCATTTATAGACAAGAGGTTCGCTCTTGGCCAGTTGCAGAATCTTTGCTTCAGGGAACAATAGGAAATGGATCTCCTCGATTTCCTCAGCTACCCCAAAAATCTTGCGCCCTGTGCCGACATTTAACGCACCAAACCAATCTTTAGTACCGACAACAGCGCCGAGTACACTCTTGCTATCGTTGGTGGAAAAACATAACCCACAAGACCCCTTGAGCACATAGTAAACACCGGGCAAAGTGCTATAGGACACAGTGAAAGGCAGTGCTTTGACACCTTGACACTGCACGGCCATAGCAAGCAGCTTTGCTTTCAACTCTTCAGGCAATTCACAAGGCCACGCTATATCTTCAACAGTCATCTTATGAGACAAGTAATTCTCTCCTTTAATACCAAATCCAATCAAATTGCAGGGGTAGTCAACGCTTTACTGCGGGATTCCGGTGAAGTCTCATCGACTATTTTTCGTTAACCATAGAACTAAAAAGAAACGCATCGAGAGCCATTCCTCATTTGCCTCTTTTCCATATCGAGTTTGTTGCAACTGAGCGATACGGCATTGTTTATCAGTCTTAGAACGACTAACTTGCAAGGAAAGCAGTCCCTTTCTATCCAAATAATAGCGATAAAGCAGACTTTCACATCTGGCGTGATCCTTCTGTTGTAAGGCAGAAAAATAGTACCAACTTAAAGGTAGCGCGCCATGAGCCTTTAACACTTGAAATCGATTATAGCCTAGCACAAGTATGATACTGATAAGGCTAGTAATTGTGCTGACCATCAGCAGAGTTAGCCAATGACTCATCAACCAAGATTTTAAGGTATGACGGACTGGAAAGGTACGACCATGCAGGGCTTTACTCGTCATATTTTGAGTCACAGGATCCCATATTAATAATTCAATATGAGGGATAACTACTTGGCCTGCCTCAGTTACTTGGTAAGTGAGCTTTTGAGTGCGATAGGCGGTATGTACTCCCCGATGAATCTTGTCATTTGACTGTAGAACATGTGAGTAGGCGTTGTAGGAGGCGGAGCTCTGTACATTGAGTTCTGGTAAAAGCATGACTGTTGTATCTAGCGCTTCAATGTTCACCGTTCGCTGAATCACATCCCCTATTGCAAGAAATTCGTCACTCACGCCCTTCTCAACCTCTTGCCGAGTACTTGTGACCTCCCACGTTTGGAAAACCTCAGTCTGTGGGCTAACTAGCCATGGGAGACTATCGTGCATTTGTGCCGAAGGTTGATGCGCCGTAAAGGTAAGCTCCTTGGTTACAAAGGTATTCGCTATCGCGCCTTTCACCTGATACTCGATAGTCATGTTTGGTATGACATAATCCCCCGCAGTTAAAGGATAGAGGACTATTTCCCAAGTTTGACTAGTGTACATCTGTCCTTGGTTTCTTACTGTAGAGTTCTCTGCAAATGCACTTTTACCCAATACGAGAGCATTAGGCACTTCGATATCATGTATCTGCGTACCTTTGATAAACCATGTATCCGTCATAATTTGCACCATCACGGTGACTTTTTGCCTAACGGATACAGGTTGGTCTTCAGCAATCCATGTTTTTACTATGACATTGGGGCGCTGACCATCTGCCACAGCAGTATGACTAAATCCGGTAACAAGACTAAACAGAATAGACAATATCAAGCATCTAGTTCGCATCTTCATTCCAGAACTCCTGCGTCGCTACTCCCCTCTCTAATTGAGTGGCAAATTTTGATGCCATAAAATTAGCAAGATCGCCTTGGACTCTTCTCATCCACCGCTCATGCACTTGAGGATCTGACAACAGTTCATCTGCCATCAGCTTTTTCTCTACCAATTGTTCTTGATCTACTTGCTGTTCTACGCCATCACTGGTTTTCGGTTGCTGCTCCAGTTCTCGGCTGTTTTGGCGTTCGGTGTTACCCGTCTGACTCTCAGTAAACTGATCAATCTGGACGATAATTCGCTTCATTAAATCAAGGTTATTCTTGGCATCCAAATTGTCAGGATATCGCTTTAGTATCTCTTCATACTGCCTGCGAGCGGCGACATACTCTCTTTGATGTGCCAATGAAGCGGCAAGCCCAAGATGACCAGGCAAAGTATCATCGAGTAGGTAATATTGCTGGGATTTTTTGTACTCTCCCCCGATATAAAAGCTATACGCCTTCCAATGGCTATCACTAAAAGTATTCCCTGCTTGTAGCGGCTCATCATGCTCAAATAACCAACGACCTTGCTGATCTTTTGTCAGAAAAACATCCATCATGTTCCACGAGTTTGCCTCTGCGGTGTTAGGCAAAATAATAGGAAGGATAATGAGCCCTCCCCATAACCACTGTACCAACCAACCTCTTCTAAACCACATCAAATAAGCCAGCAACACAGGCCAAATTAAATAATACCCAACATCAACCCAAGGCTGGGCTGAATCAGAGGTTAGAGACTGGTGTGTTTCAATGTATCGATTAATTTTCTGAAGATCTGAATTATCCACCTCCATCGACACATATCGACCATTAGCTGAAGATGCCACGTCTTTTAGCACTTTTTCATTGAGGGAAAACGGTCCATATTCACCTGTTCTGCCGACGCCGTACACAAGCAATTGGTGTGACGAAGATTGAAAATAGCGCCGGTAGGACTCTACTGCAGGTAAGTTCAAGTCATCAGTAACCAACAGCACTGTGCCACTTTGCGGTTGATCTTTTAATAGTTGATTGAATACAGGAATCGTATATTGGGCAAACTTCCCTTTTCTTGGCATCACCTCTAGCGAAGTCGAATCAAGAATAGGGGCAAACACTGAGCGGTCTTGAGTTAACGGTGAGGCTATATGTGCACTGCCTGAATAGATGACCAATGCGCTTGAACCTGTTGTTCTGTGCTCTTTCAATAACTGACGAATCTTCTGTTTTGCCATAAACAATCGACTAGGCGGAACATCTTTTTCCAACATGGTCTCAGAGACATCGAGTACTACGATTAATGGAGACGCATCTTCTGCAAACGGAGAAGCCTGACGATACCAAGTTGGGCCACTCACAATGATCACCGCTAATAAACCTATCACTGCTAGTAATTTCAAGGGTAGTTGACTCGTCCAGCGTTTTTTCTTGAGTAGCAGCGCATTGGCTAAATGTGGAGGTAAACGCTTTATCCAACGGCTTTGTTGATTATCACTATATAATTTAGAGATAACCAACACTGCAAATGGCACTATCAAACACAGAGCCCAAGGGCGTAGAAAGTGAAACTGAGATAAACCATCAAATACACTCATGGATTTACCTCTGACTTATCTTTAGTTGACCAAGTTTTTAGGCGATAGATACCCATCATCGCTATATGTTGTATCAACACTATCAACACCAGTAGGTAATGCAGTGAGGTCTTCGACTGATAACTAAAACTGTCAAATAACAGGGGTTCGAGTTTTGCGATCTGGGTATAAACCTGACTCAGCTCATCACGAGATGCCGCAAGGTAAGCTTGCCCTCCCGTGATATCAGCAATATTACGAATACGCTCCATATCTATTGCATTATCGCCTTCCGTTTTGGGGTCACCCATGACCGCAATATAAACGCGTACCTTTTTATACTCTGCCACTCTCGCCGCCTCCAATGGAGGCACTAAGCTATCAGTGTCATTTCCGTCCGTTAACACAATCATCACTCGCTGTTGATCATCGCTCGGTTGAGCGTCAAACACCTTAATGCCCAAGCCAATGGCATCCCCTAAGTGAGTACCCTGTCCTGCTTGCCCAATTTCTAACTCTCGTAATAACGATAACCACGCTTCATGATCGGAAGTAAACGGCGCTTGTAAGTATGCATTCTCTCCAAAGACAATCAGCCCTAGTCTGTCACCTTTGCGGTTTGCGGAGAATTCTTCTAATACACCCACAGCGGCCTGCCAACGACTGATTTTTTTGCCATTCGTATCTGCAAAGTCCATCGTCGACATAGAGCCTGATATATCGGTCACAACCAATAAATTCCGCCCCTCAAGCTCTCTTGTTTGAGGCTCACTAAGAATCACTGGATGAGCCGCAGCCACAACCAGTAACACCCAACTAATAGAAATTGACATTTTTTGCCACGGAGTGGGGTCAATTCTGGTGGCTCCAGAACCGACTTTTAAGCCCAGATGGCTGGCGAGATCAGCATAAAACGGTGCACTCAATGCAGGCAGATAGGTATTGTGAGCAGGAGCAAGTTTTACCACCAGCAGCGGAAGTGGGAGCAGCAATAACGCCCAAATAAAATCAAAGCTAAGCCCAGTATTCATTGGTGTGTTTCCAACCAAGTGTGAACCTGTTGATACAATGCCTTGAACTCTTGAACCGACCACTGATAGCGCCCTTTAGGTTCATACAAACTACTTACCCATTTAATCCCCAGATCTGAAGAAAACTGTGTTTTAGGGCTTTTGCTATCTAGAAACTCTAACCATTGAGTCCCCATAACATTTGCCGAGCTTAATCCAGCATATTGGGCAAAAACTACCTGGCGCAAAATACTGTTCAACGTTTTAGAGGCCTGAAAAAGGTCGGATTGTTCAACATGAGCTATCGCCTTCAATGCGTCACGCCTGTATTTGTTACGTCGATAATTCAGCCAGCTTTTGCAAAGAACATAAACGGTGAATAAACACACAACCATAAACAACAATTTCCAAGCTGTCGTTTGTGGGAACCAAGAAATTGCGCTTGGTGAAACTGGATCCACTAGATCTGCGAGTAGTAGATTATTTTTAGACATGCCTATCTTCCCGTTGCAAACTGCACAAACAATTCATCAAGGTGATTACCTGATGTTGTTAGCTGAACCAGTGGCAAATTAGATTGACGCAATGCTTTTGCGAGCACCTGCCTCTCTGCTTTTTTCTTGTCGTGAAAAAGGGATATAGCATGGCCATGCTGCTTATCGACTGACACTTGTCCCTGTTTGTTTCCGAATACCCATTTTTCTTCTACCGTGAAGGAGCGCTCCATTGGATCATGTATAGAAACCCCGACGATGTCATTTCTACGCCCCAACCGCTTAAGGCTGCTTTGCCAAAGATCAACATCACCAGAGAAATCACTAATCAGCACTATGGTCGCGCCCTTGATGTTTTGCTGATCAAGCCTTGATAACGATAAGAATATGTCTGTTTGTTTGGTACTTGACGATGTTGATGTATGGGCTAGATTATTGTTCATCTGCTCAAGCTCTCTTAAGATTGAACTGACATACCAAGGGCTTCGTTTTGGTGTAAACCAGCGCTCACTATCGCTGTCTAACAGCAAAGCTCCAACACGCTCACCATGCTTTACGGCGCTCCACATTAAAGTTGCAGCCACTTCTGCTGCCACTACAGACTTCATGGTATCTAAGGTCGCAAAAAACATAGACTGACGCTGGTCGATACAGATGATTACGGGCTTCTCTTTTTCTTCAGAGTAAAGTCGAACGTGAGGCTCACCCGTTCTTTGTGAGACGTTCCAATCGATAGCACGTACATCATCCCCAAGTTGATATTCACGAAATTCTTCGAAGGTCATTCCTCGGCCACGAAAAGCAGACACATTCTTGCCACTCAGTCGACTAAGCGGTTTGCGCATAGTCGGAATGTTCAAGCGTTTCCCTTGCTCGCGAAGCCCAATTAAGCGTTGATAGGATGTCACAATGCGCGCATCTAACATTTGTTGATTTGAGGTACTTTCCATGATCAATCAAGCCTTTACGTTAAATGAACATCACACAACAGGCGCTGCACAGCATCACGCTGTGTAACACCTCCTGAAATGGCCTCATAACTCAACATGACTCGATGACCAAGCACTGGCATCGCGACTAATCGCACATCGTCAGGAGTCACATAATCTCGACCTTCTAGCCAAGCATGTGCTCTGGCACACTTGTCCAGTGCAATTGATGCCCTAGGACTTGCGCCGACTTCTATCCAATCAGAACACACACCCTTGGTACGAGTCGCGACAACTAGGTCTGCTATGTATTGTTCTACCGCCTCAGAGACATGTATTTTTCTCACTGAAGCTTTCGCTTCAGATATCATTGAAGCATTCAAAGTAAGAGGTGAACGCTCGGTATTCATCTGCAACCTTGTGTTTAAAGCTTCTTCTCGCACTAAACGAATGATGGCCTTTTCCGCATCGACATCTGGATAGTCGACATCAACCTTCATTAAGAATCTGTCCATCTGGGCCTCGGGCAGAGGGTAAGTGCCCTCTTGCTCAACTGGGTTTTGAGTCGCCAAAACCATAAAGGGTTCTGGCAGCACCATAGATTCACCACCAGCAGAAACCGTGCCTTCAGCCATTGCCTCGAGCAATGCCGCTTGTACTTTTGCTGGAGCACGATTTATCTCATCAGCAAGCACCATGCAGTTAAAGATAGGGCCAGCTTGAAAGACTAGGTCGCCACTATGTTTATCAAAACTCTGGGAGCCAGTAATATCAGAAGGCAGCATATCGGGGGTAAACTGAATTCGACTGAATGCAAGGCCAAGGGCACTGGAAAGAGATTTGACCGCTCGTGTCTTAGCTGTGCCAGGTAACCCTTCAAGTAACACGTGTCCATCAGTGAGCAATGCGATGACCATAGCCTTAACCACATGCTCTTGACCGATAACCACTTCATTTAACTGCTCTATGAGCATCTTGATTTGTTGATTGCTTTGCATAATTGACTCAATCTTTCTTTAACTGTGACTGCGTTTTTTCTAAAAGCTCATTCGCCACTTGTTGTGATGTAACCCGTGAGAGTTCAGCTAAACACTCTTTTGCTGGGAGATTTTGCACAAGCATCACTTCACATTCTGCATATAAATACTGAGGACTCTTTGACTCTGCATAGAGCTTTTCAAAGATGTTTATCGATACTTGAGGGTGGTCATTTTGAATAGAAAGAGCGTAATCTAAAGCATAATGATCAATGCTAGGATCAAGCTGGTAAGCCATTTGATAAGCATGTGAAGAAGCCTCAAGTTCGCCATTTATCAGCAATACATTACCCAATTGGTGATAAAGAGTGGCCGAGTCGTCCACATGATCTAGGTTATCTTCGAGCAATAACTGAGCTTTCTTTGGTTTATGATTGGCGAGCAATACTTTGCTATACCCAAGCACGACTCTAACGTCCTTGCCCTGTTGATATAACTTGTTTAAGCGAGATTCGGCAGCATCAATATCACCCATATTTTGCTCTGCCCAGGCCGCGATGAGTTGTCCTTCAAGGTCATCTGGCAGATTCGACAAGTAACGTTCAGCAAAGGGAAAGAGCTTGTCGCGATAGACTTTGGTCATTTGAGACCATTGGGGAATCAAGACCATGACAGCCGTTGAGTTGACCAACTCGTCTGAGTCGTCCAGCAAAGGAGAAACAAGATCCCAACGAGCTGGGCCATTCCACTGTGCTGCAGCTTGAATCGCAGCTAATCGCATTAGCGGTTCGTGGTGACGCGACGCGCGCCCGATAGCAATAAGCGCATTAGGGCCGGAAAACTGCCCTAAAAGTCGTGTCGCTTCAGTTCGTGTAGCAAGATCTATAGATTCATTTTGCGATAAGCGAGCGAGAGACATTTCTTGATCGTCTAGTGACGAAGAATAAGCAGTTTGCATTGGCAATATAAAAGTAAGGCCAACAACACACAGACGTAATAGGTTAGTTCCCCACATAACGTTATAGTGCCTGCTCTGAAGAAGCGCTATCCACTTTTACCATTAGACTATGCAGAAAATAAACTTTGTCTGTAGGTGGCAGGCTATTGTCTTTAAGCCACAAATTAAGTGCGCTAAGCAAGGTCGTAGTTTGTGAGGTTTCATCAAGGTAACCCTGCTTCGCTAGCAACTGGGTAAGCTCATGCTCACCTGCCAATGGCATCTCCAAGGTTTTCATATCGGTACTTGCGACCATCAATAAAACTTTATGATTCGCTTCCGCAACCTTGTAGCGACTTTCCGCATCCTGAAATGGCTGTTTGCAATCCGCATGTTCCGCTCTTTGTTGACAAAAGTTGAACAAGATAGCGTACTCGGTGTAAGTATCTGACTTCTCTGAGAACGCGAGGTCTATGAAGTGATTCACCCTAACCTCTGGAAATAGCCCATCTACCTCAGAAGCAACACTGTTGAAGGCAAAAACAACACAAACCAACGCGATTTTATATAAATGTTTCATAATCTATCCTTACTTAAATTTGATCTGCATTGCTTCTGAGTTCACCCCTTTGTGTATTGGGTAACCCATAGTGGCAACGATCATTGAGATGTAGGGATCAATATGAGAGAAAAACTGTTTCCAACCCGCGCAAAGATAATTGAGTCCGACTTCACCCTCGAGTGTTTTGGTGAAGCGATTTTTAGGACACTCTCCAAAACATGCAAATTGATAAGTACATTGGCGACATTGTTTGGGCAAACTAGCTTCCTTTGCACGGCCAAACTCTTCTTGCCCTGCAGAAAACTGCATATCATCTAGGGCTTCATCCTTAATATTTCCAAGCTTATATTGGGGATAAACATAATGGTCACATGCAAATACATCACCATTGTGTTCTATCGCCAAGCCCTTGCCACACATAGGCGCTAAAGTACAAAGTGGGTTCACCCTGCCCATCCACGTTTCTACACAGGCTTCGAAATACGGTACGTTAATTTTGCCGATGTCATTCTCAAGCCATTCATCAAAAACCGTGCACAAGAATGTTCCCCATTGCGAAGGTGAAACGCACCACGCTTCAACAATTGAGTTGGGATGATTTGGCTCAGTTTCAGGCATGCCTTGAAAGAGTACTTCGCTATCAGGCCAATGCTGCGGAGCGGTATCACGGAATGATTTTGGTTCTACGATGGGGATAAATTGCATCTGAGGTGAACGTACCTCATCACGAAGAAAGCGATACACTTGCAGTGGGTTTGCACCACTAATGTTGTTAACACAAGTTAAAGTCGCAAAGTTCACGTTGTGCTTATGCAGTACCTCAACGCCCTTCATCGTTTGTCGAAATGTTCCACGACCAGCGCGATTGGTTCGATAAGTATTGTGAATCATCTCGGGCCCATCGATACTCAGACCCACCATGAAGTTATTCTTGCTTAAAAATTTGCCCCACTCGTCGTTAAGCAAGGTGCCATTTGTCTGCAGGTTATTCTCAATGGTGACACCATTTGGTCGATACTTTTTTTGTAGACGCACCACATCACGAAAGAAATTGACTCCCAACAATGTAGGCTCACCGCCTTGCCAATGAAAAATGATCTCAGAGTGATTTTGTTTTTCAATGTAAGACTTGATGTAAGCCTCCAACATCTCTTCAGACATTTGAGTACCGCACCCAGACTGGTGACCTAAAAGCTCTTCTTTGCTTAGGTAATAGCAATAGGTGCAATCGATGTTGCATGCCGAACCAATAGGTTTAGTCATGATATTCATACGTTTGCTAGGTTCATTAGGTTGGTATGAAGACAATAATCTGGACATGGTAATACTCACTCTCTCAATCACGTTCAATGTGAGATGGCTTTCCATAAAAGACTCGGGCCCAAGCGTGGAGCCCGAGATAAAAAGGACGAATCAAAACTTGAAATAGTTAAACTAAGAACTCGTTAATTCGGGAGTAGTATTCAATAAGGAAGAAAGAGTGTAATCAGTATTAATACTGCAAGAGAATGAATAGAGAATTAGAACAGGAGAGAGTAACTTTGCGTTCCCAAGAGTGATATGCACACGACAGACGGGACACTTGTTTAAGCAATATTTAGCATTTCGACGTTCATCGGCTTTGTTGCTTAAATCGATGGAGTTAAGTCAAGTAACTCCGATCTTCCCATCAATTGACCACGCATAGGTTAGCTACATCAAAAATCGTGAATTCCAGACGTGACAAATCACGCAATGAAGCGTGTAAATTCAATATAATAGGAAGTAAAACATAGAGAAGATGATTGGAGCGTGCAGCGGGAATCGAACCCGCATCATCAGCTTGGAAGGCTGAGGTAATAGCCATTATACGATGCACGCACATCGTGTAGACGCATTTAATATGCCATAACGATGAGAAATTAAAAGCCTTAATTTCACTGTTTATGAGCGTTCGCGCGCTTTTTACCCTAAATGAGCAAAAACCATGCGAACACAAGGCGTTATCTCATATTCACCTAGTCTTTAATAGCTGCTTTCTAGTAGGACGATCACTTCATCCAGTTGCTTTAGAACCTTTGCTTTATGCAAAAAATCTTCTTTTGGAGGCAATAAGTCAGGAATCATTACCACATGACAACCTGCATCAAGTCCCGCTTGTACCCCATTATTGGAATCTTCTAGTACTAAACATTGCTCTGGTTTCAATCCTAACCTCTGGCAAGCCATTAGATAACAATCTGGATTAGGCTTACCGCGCGTGACATCTTCAGCCGTAATCACTAAATCATAACCCGCGAGATACTCACTATCTCGAAAGTTATGTTTCACCTCTGGTAGATGTGAGGAAGTCACGATAGCCATTTTTAAACCGCGTTGCTTAATCGCGTTGAACAGAGCGTCATAGCCAGGTTTATACGCAATGCCTTTCTCTCTCAGAGCATGGAAGTGCTTGTCTCTCACCAAGCAATAACGTGTCATATCCATTTTTGAACCAAAGTGTTCTGCGAGAATACGTTCGCACTCTGTGTCTTGAACGCCGATGAACTGCTGATAAAAATCATCGGTGATACTCAATCCTTGCTCTTGCGCGGCAAACTGCCAACTTTTCTTGTATACAGATTCAGTGTCGAAGATGAGGCCATCCATATCAAACAGTACGGCTTTCAACATTGTCTTTTCCTCTACTCTTTCTGCCAAAGCTTATCAGTCTATTTTACGTTAGCTTATGAATCATTTAAGCCCCGAGTTTAGAAAATTACGACAAAGCTCCATCTATTCGCTTTTTGGGGTGTACTAGTAGATCTACTCTCCTTGAGTACTTTTTCTTGGATCGATAGCCAAATAGTCATATTGACACTGTTTTTCCGTTCTTACCGATGTTTAAAGATCACATTCAAGATGAAATTAGAACCAATTTCAGTGATCTCAATCAGCACAAATATCAAACAAGTAGCACGCATTTTAAACACCATCACAATTCAAAACAAATACCAAAAAACATAAACGTATTTTCAATTCAGACAAAAGAAGCAAGCAACCTATTGATTTAAAATATATATGGAATTCGAAATATAATGAATTTCAATAATAAACGTGAATCAAAGGACAGTGTAATGAAAAAAATAATAATGTTATGCGCTCTAATCATTGGCTTCGCCACTCCTGCTTTTGCTCAGGTTAAAATTGGCATGGTCATCGATGATCTTAGGCTTGAACGATGGCAAAAAGACCGCGATATGTTTGTGGATCGCGCCGAAGAATTAGGGGCAAAAGTATACGTTCAGTCTGCAAACGGGAACGAACAAACGCAGATTTCCCAAGTTGAAAACATGATCTCTCGTGGTGTGGATGTGCTTGTCATCATTCCAACTAATGGCGAGGTACTTTCCAACGTTATTAAGGAAGCAAAGCGTGACGGTATCAATGTTCTTGCGTATGACCGCCTGATCAATAACGCTGAGATCGACTTCTATCTTTCTTTTGATAATGAAAAAGTTGGCGAGCTACAAGCTAAAGCTCTTGTGGAAGCACAACCTACCGGCAACTACTTCCTAATGGGCGGCTCTCCTACCGATAACAACGCAAAACTTTTCCGCCAAGGACAAATGAACGTTCTACAACCTAAGATTGATTCTGGCGATATCAAGGTTGTTGGCGACCAGTGGGTTGATTACTGGTTAGCAGAGAATGCTCTGAAAATCATGGAAAATGCCCTAACCGCTAATCAAAATGAAATTGATGTGGTTGTAGCTTCCAATGACGCAACTGCAGGTGGCGCAATTCAAGCTCTTGACGCACAAGGACTGGCAGGAAAAGTCGCTATCTCTGGACAAGATGCTGACCTTGCGGCTATCCGCCGTATTGTTGATGGCACACAAACCATGACCATTTACAAACCTATCTCAACCCTTGCGACTCGCGCAGCTGAGATTGCAGTAGAGCTAGGCGAAGACCAAGCTCCAACATCTAACTTCTCTATCAACAACGGCATCAAAGATGTTCCTTCTTTCCTACTAGAGCCTATTCCAGTAAATAGAACCAACGTCAAAACAACCGTCATTGCGGACAAGTTCCACAAAGAATCTGATGTTTATACGCAGTAAACCATAGCGAAATTAGCGCCAAGCCTAGCTTGGCGCAATTACTAGATTTGTCATCTATTCGTTGCTAAGGGAATAGCACAGGATGGATCTTGGAATGGTTAGAGGTACAAGATGTCCCTGTTAGAAATGAAAAACATCGTCAAATGCTTTGGACCAGTAAAGGCATTAGATGGTGTCAGTATTCGCCTAGAAAAAGGCGAGATTCTCTCTTTATGTGGAGAAAATGGTTCAGGTAAATCAACCTTAGTGAAAGTGCTGTGTGGGATTTATCCTCATGGTGAGTTCGAGGGCACAATCACTTATAACGGCGAAAATATACAGCCAAAAAGCATTGCAGATACCGAGGCCCTTGGTATTGCCATCATTCACCAAGAGCTCACCTTAGTTAAAGAACTATCAATTCTAGAAAATCTATTTTTAGGTGCAGAGCTAACGAAATACGGGCTGTTGGATTTTGAACTCATGCACTACGAAGCCGAGCTTTTATTAAAGAAAGTAAAGCTTTCGG
This sequence comes from Vibrio comitans, assembly GCA_024346835.1. Lineage (GTDB taxonomy): Bacteria > Pseudomonadota > Gammaproteobacteria > Enterobacterales > Vibrionaceae > Vibrio > Vibrio comitans. The sequence goes on along the minus strand of AP024867.1, from coordinate 855,857 downwards.
TATCTCCTGAAACAAAGGTCGAAGACCTAGGTGTAGGACAGCAACAATTAGTTGAGATTGCGAAAGCACTGTCAAAGAATGCAAAGCTGCTCGTTCTTGATGAGCCTACCGCTCCCCTTACAGAGTCCGAAACCGATATCTTACTTGAGCTGGTCAAAGATCTGCGTTCCTCTGGGGTGAGCTGTATTTACATCTCTCACAAATTAGGGGAAGTGAAAGCGATTTCAGATCAAATCTGCGTGATCAGAGACGGTACACATATCGGCACACGCAAAGCGGCAGAAATGTCCACCGATGACATCATCACCATGATGGTAGGTCGTGAAATGAAACAGCTATTTCCCAAAGAGCCACATGATATTGGAGAGGTCGTTTTAGAGGCGAAAAATATCAATGCATGGGATAAGGCAAATTCATCCATACCTAAGGTGAGAAATGCTAGCTTCATCTTACGTCAAGGCGAAATATTGGGCGTTTCAGGTTTGGTAGGCGCAGGTCGAACCGAACTCATGGAGTGCCTGTACGGGTGCTACCAAGGTAAGCACAATGGTACGTTTTATCTCAACGGTGAAGTGCTTAGTTGCTCTAGCAGCAGAGACGCACTCAACGCTGGCATTGCAATGGTGCCAGAGGATAGAAAGCGCCACGGCATCGTACCAATCATGGGCGTGGGTCAAAACATTTCTTTAGCTGGAATCGACCAATTTCAGAGCCTTGGGTTTCTTGATGAGTCTGCCGAAGCTAATGCTATTGATGACTCAATCAAAAAATTAACCGTAAAAACCCCTAATGCGGAAATCGCTATAAAAAATCTATCCGGGGGTAACCAACAAAAGGCCATCCTAGCGCGCTTTTTAATGATCAATCCAAGTGTGCTAATTCTCGATGAGCCAACACGCGGTATTGATGTCGGCGCTAAATACGAAATCTACAAGTTGATGTTTCAGTTAGTAAAAAAAGGCATAAGTATCATCATGATATCGTCTGAACTACCCGAAGTACTTGGAATAAGCGACCGCGTGCTGGTAATGCATGAAGGCCGAATTAAAGGCGATCTAATTAATGAAAATCTATCACAAGAAATCGTGATGGATTGTGCGTTATCTGAAGGAGAAGTGGCGTAATGGAGCAATCAAAAGAAATCAATGCCATCAATAACGAGAGTTGGCGAGACAAATTAAAAAGCATGAACCTGCAACTGCTAGTGATGGCAGGGGCAATCCTGTTCATTATGCTTTTCTTTAGCATCATGACTGATTGGAGTTACTTAACCCCTAGGAACATCTCTAACCTATTCCGACAAACCGCAATTACAGGCATCTTGGCCATTGGTATGGTCTTTGTGATCATCAGTGGCGAGATCGACCTGTCTGTAGGTTCTATGATGGGATTGCTAGGCGGCTGCGCTGCCATTATGGATGTATGGTTTGGCTTGCCACTACCACTAACCATAGCGATTACCCTGACAGCGGGATTTTTACTAGGCGCTTGGAATGGTTGGTGGGTTGCGTATCGTAAAGTACCGTCGTTCATAGTAACGCTCGCAGGTATGCTCGCGTTTCGCGGTATCCTTATCGGTATCACTGACGGTACAACGGTAGCACCTACTTCAGAGGCGATGTCTTTAATTGGCCAGAGCTACCTACCCAACCTGTTCAGTTTGATCCTAGGTACTGCATGTCTTGCGCTCTACTTTGGATGGCAGAAAAAACAAAACATCAATCGAGCTCAATATAACTTGCCTACCAGCACTACTGGGGCGTCATTGCTGAAAAGCTCCTTTATTGGTATCGCGGTTCTGTCTTTGATTTTGGTGTTGAACAACTATCGCGGCGTGCCAACGCCAGTACTCTTGTTAACCATATTTTTAATTGGTGGAACCATACTGGCGTCGAAGACCCGTTTTGGTCGCCGTATTTATGCTATCGGTGGCAATATTGATGCAGCCAGACTGTCTGGTATCAATGTCGAAAAGACCAAGCTAAAAGTCTATGCGATGAACGGCTTCTTAGTGGCGATTGCCGGTTTAATACTGAGCTCCCGACTAGGCGCAGGATCTCCCTCTGCAGGTAATATCGCAGAACTCGACGCTATTGCAGCCTGTGTAATTGGCGGGGCGAGTATGGCCGGCGGTGTAGGCACCGTTATCGGAGCTGTGATTGGTGCCTTTATCATGGCCTCACTGGACAACGGTATGAGCATGATGGACGTCCCTACGTTCTGGCAATACGTGGTTAAAGGGGCAATTCTATTACTCGCCGTTTGGATGGATAGCGCCACCAAGCAGCGCCGCTAACAATCTAACATCAACAAAAAGCCTCAAAACGCGATGTTTTGAGGCTTATATGACTCAACTTACAAGTCATCGCTTTGATATTCTTCTTCCAATGCTCACTCAAAGACAAATCTCTCCATTAATCATTCTTTATCTCGCTGTTTTTTATGACATTGTCAGTTAATTGACTATATTTATGTTTACAGTCCTACCTTAGGTGATGAACATTCAGTGGCTCTCCGATTACAAGCTTGAAGCTAAGCCAATCGTACACTAGGAATGACAATGGCAGTTTTCGCCTGCTGTGGTCATTTAAAGGAACTAAGACCCGTTAGCACTCGCTAGTCTCTCTCAATTAAATGGATAGAATAAGAATATTATGGATAAAGAGTATGTGACGTATCGCTTTGATGGTTGGGTGTTTACCCCAGACGAAGACAAACTCAATTATCAGGGGGAAACCTTCACCCTAGACAATCGCCTTTCTAAACTTCTGCACTTTTTTTGTCAGAACCCCAATACTGTATTCTCTCGTAACGAGCTCATCGACGAGGTATGGAACGGCTCAATCCTGACAGACCAAGTTATTACCCAGGCAATATTTGAGCTTAGAAAAACACTGAAAGCCCCTAATCGACACGCGATGGGTTACATAGTCACTGTGCCAAAGCGTGGTTATAAGTTTGAAATAGACCATATTGAGCAGCAGGTTGATAAACCTAAAGTTGCCGCACCTATCCGCGTAGAAAAAGAGCCTACACCACCTGTCAGTGAAGCGCCAAAAACAGAGGAACCCGCACCAGAGCAATCCCCTCCAACAGCCGAGGTTCAGACATTAGAAAGTGAGGAAAAACCGGCTCCTGCGGTTGTTCATCCTTCACAGGAACAAGCACCTAAAAAGTCACCCTTAGTCTATATTCTTGCCATTGTTGTATTTGTTCTCGCGGGCATGCTGTTTATGCAATCCAATCAGAAAAGTGAGGATGTAGCGCAAGTTCAAACCGCATCGGATCAACAAGAGATCCACTACCTTTCTCTTGAACCTAGGTATATCTTTGTCGACCTAAAAGAAGGATTAACCGAAGATCCCTTCACCATCGGCATCATCAGAAAGCTGTTGGATTACCTAACAGTCTACAAAGATTATCGGATTGTATTTGATGAAAATTACGTACCTAACTCCGCAAATGTGATTACTTTCGGGACGGTGAGTAGTGGCGATAGAAAGTCACTGGAAGTGACTTACTTCAATCGCACATCCAGTTTTAAACACCTAGATCGCAGCTACGTTATTGAGCCATCCACGGCCCTGCACTCAACGATTGAAGTCATGCTCGATGACCTTCTCGATGCATTTAAGTTGGATATCCCGAAATCCATCATTGCTGAGCAAGTCAGTGAATTGCCCGAAAATCAAGCTGCTCTTCATCACATACTTGAATCGCTAGGATTCAGTTTAACGGTCAAATATGCCGAAGCGATTGAAAGTGTCAGTCAAGCATATGAGATATCGCCAGACAATCATTTGGTCGCGTCAGATAAGTACATTTTTGAGCTCGCGAGTATCTTCGTGACACAGCCACCTAATGCCAAAGAAAAAGTTAAGCAGCTTAACCAAGAAATGAAATCACGTCTTATGGCCATGGAATCGAATCCAGAATCTTATCGAGTCTATGATGCGCTTGCGGCTTATTATTTGTCTCTTGATGAACCCAAACGAGCAAAAGAGTATTTAGAGCAGATCCCGAACCATCACTACAGTCTGTTTTCGACCGTACTCTATGCAAAGATTGAAGAAAGCTCCGGCAATACTGCTTCTGCGGAGGAGTACTACTACGAGACGATTCGTGAAGCTGGGTCACCCGCTGTCTTAGATTTAGCGCGAAAACTCTTTTTCAACAGCAACCTCAAAGATATAGAGGCGAAGATCCATTCTTACTAATGTTCAGCCTCCATATCCTCATTTGAGATATGGAGGCTTTCTTCTACGCTATTCAATAGTCGCCATTCCTAACTCAATTAACCTTTCTGGTCATACGCAACATGCATCACAAAATCGATGGTTTGACTGGTGATGGTATCCACGTTCTTTTCTAGCATATCCAGAGTGATCGGTGAGTGGTCGTTTTCCAGTACACCATTGTCGTTAACGACAAAGATGCGGCGAGCAACAAGTTCTTTGCTTTGATGATCAACAAGATCAACACTCGTCACCATGCGAACGGAACGGTCTCTCACTCCTGTAGCGTATTTAATCGCGCCAATGACCGTACCCACTGGAATCACTTCAGTAACACGCAGGTTTTCAGGCATATCCTCAATGTCATAGACGGTCACGCTGATGTCCATAGCACGATTCGGTAGCATTTTAGTTGGATGGCTTGGTAGTCGCGTTTCCACTCGTTGCGACAACTTGTCTTGTAGGTTTACTGAAAACTCCTGTTCTACTGGTCCCGTCACATGTGCATCAACACCCGTTTTATCTACATTTACTTTCTGGAAGTGAAACTCATTAAAATCGAATTGATCCGCTCCTTTGACAATCCAGGACATGCCGGCATTTCCATCTTCAAAATTACTCTCCACAAAGTAATGCTTGGTATCGATATCTTTCACTTCTTCAGTGTTGGGGAGTGAACTAGCACAACCAGCAAAAAGTAATGACAATGGTAAGAACAGGTGATGTAACTTCATATAAACCTCTAGTAATAAAATTCTGTATTCACGCTCCCTGTTAATCGCGCTCTGCTAGGGAGTGGTATGCACATCAGTGCGTTGAGATGAAGAATTCTATTGTGTTGAGGCGTCAATAAATCAGTAGGTCATAATATTGGATATAAAAAAACTAACCTATATATAAAATCAGTTTAATCAGATAGTTAACGGATTTTTCTTTGAAGATAAAAGCAAAAATAAACGACTCATTAAAAACCAAAATCGACGGATTTATAATATCCAAATAACTTTATCGGTTTAGTGAGGGGCGAAGCAGCAAGAAATGAAATTGAGTACACTGGATATGAAAGAGCAACCCTAACTGAATGAATTAAGGTTGCTCGTTTGCGATACGCTAGATGAAATGCTGACTCTGATTAATCAAGGCGCAGCATCAATCTCAACTGGTTGATAATGCTTTGCTTCTAAGTTCAGCCACTCTGGTAAAACCGTACCAATAGAAATGGATGACCAAGTACCAGATAAGACTCCGATGAACATTGCCGTCGAGAAGCCAGCGAGAGCAGAGCCCCCCATCACCCACAATGCCCCAACCGTAATCAAGGTAGTACCCGACGTCACCATAGTGCGCGAGAAAGTCGCAATAATCGCTTGGTCATTCACCCATTTGGTGCACTTACCTTGCTTGGCCACCAGCAGTTCGCGAATTCTATCTGCAATGATGATTGAGTCGTTCAATGAGTATCCCAGAATCGCCAGAATCGCGGCAAATACTGTTAGATTAAACTCCATCTGAGTGAGCGCGAAGAAGCCAAGAACCAATATCACATCATGAAAAAGCGCAAACAGCGAACCACTCGCTAGTCGCCATTCAAAGCGAAAACACAGGTAGCCCAGTATGGATAAGATGGAAAGCATCAATGCTAATCCACCTTGCTCGAATAGATCTTGTCCTACCTGAGAGCCAACGATGCTATTGCTAACCACTTGCACTTGGTCAGAATAAGACGATAACACTGAGCCGACATCCACTGCGTCTGAGCCATCTTCAGGAATCGAGTAGCGAATCACCCAACGCCCCTCTTCACCTGCCGAGGTAACGCTCACTGACTCCCCCATTTCAGGCTGCAGCTGTTTCAATATCTGATTACTCGACAGCGCTTTGTCTAGCTGTACTTCAGTTACCATGCCACCGGTAAAATCTAGGCCAAGGTTTAATCCCTTAACGCCGATTGCCGCTATAGCAACTACCGTGAGTAATACTGAGATAACGGTGGTAAAGTAGCGAACCTTACGAATATTTTGCTTAAAAAACTTAACCATGATTACACCCTCACTTCACGGCGGGCATCTTGGCCCCAAATTAAATTAATCATCGCTCTTGAGGCAAAAACGCCGGTGAAGATGCTGGTCAATAGGCCAAGACCTAAGGTCAACGCGAATCCTTGAATAGGGCCATTGCCGATGGAGTAAAGGATCACCGCAGTGATCATGGTAGTGACATTGGCATCTAGGATAGTGGAGAGCGCACTATCAAACCCTGCATCGATAGATTGAGCAAAGCTGCGACCTTCGCGCATTTTGTCTTTGATTCGTTCAAAGATAATCACGTTAGTATCTACGGCCATACCCACGGTCAATACGAGGCCAGCGATACCCGGCAGAGTAAGCACAGCCCCTGGAAGTAAGGCAATCAGTCCTAGTAAGCAAAGCATGTTGGTACAAAGTGCTACGTTTGCCACCCAACCGAGTCGACGATACCAAACCGCCATAAACAGTAGCGTCATCCCCATACCGAACGCCAAGGCAGCGAAACCATTTTGGATATTCTCCGCACCTAGTGATGCGCCAATGGTGCGCTCTTCAACAATCGTCACTGGAGCCGTCAGTGAGCCTGCTCTAAGCAGCATTGCTAACTCTTGCGCTTCTTGCATTGAACCCGCACCGGTAATTCTGAACTGACTCCCCAATTGAGATTGAATCGTCGCAACACTAATCACTCGCTCACTACGTTCAGTAACACCCTCTGCATTGGTTTGATATTCGCGATATACAGTGGCCATTGGCTTGCCAATATGCGTGGCGGAGAAGTCACTCATCTTCTTGCCACCAGCGTGGTCAAGTGTGATGTTAACTTCTGACATACCCATTTCATCCATACCAGAACGAGCATTAGTAATGTGCTCACCTGTCAGTACAGGTCTGTTATCAAGCACTACCGAGCGACCATCGTTATCTTGCAATACAAGGTTTTGACGGCTGTAGGCCGAAGACCCTCCTTTGACTTCATAGAACGCAAGACTCGCGGTTGCGCCAATAACATTCTTCGCTTGAGCAGGGTCTTGAACGCCAGGCAGTTCGATACGGATATTGTCTGCACCTTGTCTTTGTACCATAGCTTCAGTAATGCCAAGTTCCTCGATTCGACCTCGCATGATCTGCAAGTTTTGCTGGACTATGCTGGACTGAAGAGCGGTACGGTTTTGTTCATTCTGCGTTAAGTTAAAACCGTTGGAGCCTGCACTGATTTGCCAATCAGGAAAGTGGGTACGCACATACTCAATCAACTGTTGTTGAGCCTTAGAATCACGAACATTCACAGTGATGGCATCACCGCTGCTTACTCGGACTTGCACATTTCTAATCGAGTTTTGACGTAGATGAGCCCTTATGTCCTCGACCATGGTTAATTGCTGCTCTTGCAATGCTTTATCAACATCAACGTGCAATAAAAACTGCACACCACCACGAAGATCGAGCCCAAGCTTAATTGGGTTCATACCTAGATTCGACAGCCATTGTGGTGCTACTGACTGGTAGGAGTAAGCGATAGATTCTTCAGAGTATTGCTTGTTTAAGAGGTTACGAGCGTGAGTTTGATCAGATTCATTATCAAATAACAACGAGATCTGGTTATCCTGCTCTGTCACTGACAAAACAGGCACTCCCTGTTCTTCTAGCGAGTGTTTTAACGTCTGAATTGAGGTATTAAACACTTTCTTTTCTGGAACTTGTATCTGTATTGCGGGCTTCTCACCAAACCATGTAGGAATAGCACTGAGCGTAAGGATGATAACAGTGACAACAAGTACGACGTATTTCCATGCAGAGTAGTGATTAAGTCGCTTTCTGCTTTTTGGGGTTATGGCTTTATTCTTCATATATAAGCTATCCCTCCATCCCTAAGGACAGAGTAAATTCGATTGATTTTGGAAGATGACAGGTAGGCGCTATCGCACTAATTAATTAGTGGCTGTATAGAGCTAGGTGTCATTGTAGATTCGCGGCATCCAGTCAGTAAAAACCTAGCTGGATTACGAACAATTAAGCGATGAGATCTATGAAGAAAATTGGCCGTTTAGAGCGACATATAAGGCGTTGCTGTCTTTCCAGCCACCAAGCCTATGAGCACTCTTATCATGATGAAACGAACAGCGAGATGCTTGCCATTTAGCAGTAAATGCATAGGCGTCATCATTAAAACAAGACTCGTTGGGGTTTGAGGTGTTGCGCGTTAGATCATTACTGTCTAAATCTTGCTTGGGGACAGAAACACTGCGCTGGTTTTGCACAATAGCCAAGGTATTATGCGCAACAAAAGAAGTACTTGCAGGTATCTCAGATTCAGGTGTCGATTCCGATTCAAAAAGCTGACTAGATGCCGCTATTTCGTCGAAAAAGCCAGATGCCTTTGTATCGAACGCGAGTGCTTGCATAGGGGCAAGCGCTGCTAAAAATAGCAGTATCACTAGTCGTCTGATAATAAATAAAGGCATAACACTCTCATAGTAAAAATATCGAATTCAACCATTCGACGAGAGCATCCTATGCTGAGTTGAAAAGACTTACAACTAAAAACTTATCAATTCTCTTTCATAGTAAATTAACTATCATTCAGTTGAGATAAGCTTCCACAATTAGATTCAAGAAGCTCTGCTAAGACTCGCTAGGCATAGTACTCACCTTCTCTAATTCATTATCCCAAGCATAAGTTTCAATGTAGGAGGTGATCCATCAAACGGTAGTTTGCAGATTGCGTTAAGTCCGTACAATCAGCTCGATTTTCAATCTAACTCGAGCTCTACAGTGACCCATTTTCGACACCTCTCTTTTGCTGCATTCTTGTCTTTAAGCGCTTTGCCTACCGCTTCATTCGCATCGTTTACCGACCCCATTGATGGACGGTTTGACATGGGTGATTATCTAGCCGATAACGCCTACGGCTTTCTTCCCGTGCCTATCATAATCACTGAACCCGCAGTGGGCTATGGCGGTGGCGTAGCTGGATTGTTTCTACACGAAACCGACGAAGAAAAAGAACGACGTCAAAAACTGGCAAAAGAATCTCTTGATGGTGGAGCCCAATTAGTTCCTCCAGCGATGACAGCGGTAGCCGCTGCTGGCACTGAAAATGGTACCTGGGTAGTCGCCGCAGGACACAGACGAACCTGGATGAATGACAGCATTCGCTATATGGGTGGAGGCGCAATTGGCCACGCCAATATCGATATCTACACAAACCCTTATGATCTTGATTTTATTGGTGAAATACCCGCTCTTAAATTCGATACCGAAACCGATTTTGCGGTGATCATGCAGCAAGTCCAATTTCGCCTTCCTAAAACCAACTGGTTACTTGGGGCGAAGCAAGTGTGGAGCACGTCAACACTAGAGTCCTCAAACACGCTAGTGGACATGACACTGCAGTTCATGGATCTGGATAAAACCAATAACTCAGGTCTGGGTTTAGTGGTCGAGTACGATAGCCGTGACAATATGTTCTTTCCAACTAAAGGCTATTCACTCAATGCCGATTATATGTGGCACCGAGAAGAGATAGGTGCCGACCACGATTACGATACTCTCTCTGTAGAAGGGCAAGCGTTTGTTCCAATCGGTGAGAAGTGGATTGTCGCCTTTGCTGCAAGCTTTGATTCTATTAGTACTGATGAGACTATGCTCACCCCTACTGCCAACCCTTATATTGATTTGCGAGGCGTATCTGCCTATCGCTATCAGGGTGATCAAGTGGCCACAGCACAGGCACAGCTGATGTATCGTATTGATAACCGTTGGACCATCTTAGGCTTTTACGGCTTAGGTTATACTCATAACGAGAGTTTAAGCCCCGATTTTGGTAACTGCTTTAAAAGCAACTGTGTTAAAAACAGCACCTCTTCCACCACTGTCGATGCTTATGGTGCGGGCTTTAGATACCAGATCGCTCGTCGTTACGGCTTACATATGGGAATCGACTTAGGCTTTAGTGATGAAGAACAAGCCCTCTACTTCACTGTGGGAACAGGGTTCTAACGCTAACTCAAAGCGCAGTTTCTTTGCCAATGTGAGCATAGATGCTCACATTGTTTTCTAGTCTTAAACTGTCAATAGTTGGATTCACTTCCAACCACTATTTTAAAGAGGGTATGGAAGAGCTAAAAAGTGCGATCACAGCATTACCGACCAGTGATAGCTAACATGATCATTCGTACATTAGTTCTTTAGCTTTCTTACTATCAAACTCTCGCAAGAACTTACGGGCTTGATAGCGCATTGGGATGATCTTCAATGCTTGTTCAAATACCGTAACCGCATACACCCAGAAGATTGAGGCATTAAGCACTAACACGACAAACGCACACAGTGGCAAGGCGATTAACCAGCGTGTCACGAAATTGATATTGAAAACAGCGGTTGTCTTACCTAATGCACGAAGTACCTGACCATGCACAGTGGTATAACCTTGTATCAGGGGCATTAAGATATACAAAGGCGCAATAACCGCTAATGCTTGATAGGTCGTTTGTGAATGTCCTGGGTAAATCTTATCTATCACTAAACTCAGGATAAAAGAGGCAAAGGCAATAATTCCAGATACAGCAATGGTAACTTTAATGCTCAGGCTTACATCAGAGTCCAAAGTATCGAGATTATTTGAGCCAATAGCCTGAGAAATAGTAATCGCCGATGATACCGCCCAAGCCAAAACAAATTGTGACAGCGCTGAAAGCCACGGCGTTATCATAACGATGGCCGCATACGCTTCCGTTGGCAACTGCGTATACAAAAGATTGTAGGCAGCAAGCCCCATCGCCAACACCATCATGTTGGCAGCAATAGGAAAAGTTTCTTTAAAGTGCAGCCTAACATTGCGGGCAACACCGTCGCTAGCCTGCTCAAAAGAGAGTTTAGAGGTCTTTTGATATCGTAAACAAACTAACAAGAACATCATTCTCAGGCCAAGCGCGATCACTGAACCTAGAGCTGCGCCTGAGATACCAATACCGGAAAAATCACCTAGCCCATAGATCAGATAATACGAAACCAGGGCGTTCACTGGCATGGTAAGCAAGTAGCTCAATAGTGGCAGTTTGGTCTTACCCATGGCATTGAAAAGGGCAATAGACACCTGAGAAATACCCGTCAGCAGTAGTGCGTATTTAATGGTAGAGAGGTAGGCATCGATATCTGTATACAAATGCGTATCGTGACTAATAAGCTTGATCAGGGGCCATTTGAATATTGTTACCAACGTAAAGAACAACACAGCAACCGACAAATTGATGATCATGCCAGAGAGAAAAGATTTAGATAGCAGGCTCTCTTTACCAGAACCAAAGGCGCGAGATAACACGTTCTGCGAACCATTGGCTAACGCATTCTGAACCCCTAGCATCAAAGCAACGATGGTACTCGCGATTCCCATTGCCGCGAGAGAGCCCTCACCTAATGGAGAAATCAGCAGGGTATCAATCATCAACATACCCTGCATTAGCAAAGCATTAATCGCAATTGGCCAAGCCATCTTGATATTCTTTTTAATGTAGGTGCTGTTTTTGAACACAGAATGCCTTTTGATAATTTGTAGAGAACAAGGTTAAGGTTACACAGGGGCTATATTTATCCCCCTTTGTAAGGTGACACAAAATATCCAGATCACTGAGGCAATTCAATAGCTAATATTGAAAAGTCATTGCTCTTTAACCATTAGATAATTGATTGGGGTTGCGGCCGTTATTTGATAAACCCCGCATTCAACGGCTCTCTGAGTCTGTTATAGAGTACAAAGGCTTTCTCTTTGGAAACTAGGTGACCAATTGCCAGTTGATAGGCGAGTTGTATGTCATCTTTATGCTGTGGGTAATGCTTTCTCGCAACTTCTGCGCAAATGGCAATCTCGGTATGCCAACTGCCATCTTGCTCGGCAATTAGGTAATAAGCAGAGCGTAATAATTTCTTGCCAAGCACCCGACTAATTTCATTCTCGGACATGCGTGCAAACTTACCCGTCATTTGTTCTAGAAACACATCTACATCGCCATTCAATGCGCGAGCAATATGCAAACTTGGCTTTTGCTGTGGAAAGTGACGGGAGAGATCATTACCCCAAACGCAACAGCAGCAGTGCCTTAGCCAAAACTGCCAATGATATTTCTCTTGAGGGAGCAATATGTTCTGCATACAGCCAGGGTCTAAGTCTAATTTACTGACTTGGTGATGTGATTTCGCTATTGATGAAGATATTGAACACAAGGCTTCATTGTCTGCGTTAGTCACTGCATCTTTGAAAACAATAGACACATCAAGATCAGACTTTCCCACTTTAGCGGTACCTCTTGGGACACTCCCATAGAGATAAATACCATCGATTCTGTCTGGAAAGCATAGACATAGCTCATCGATAACCGCATTCACCACTGTATTAAATTCAGGCTGAATGTTATCCAATGAGCAACTATTTATGATGTACCCGCGCTCATCGAGTCCATTTCCTTGCGCTGACATATTTAACCCCCCTCTAGGCATACGGCCCTTTAGCGAAGTTAACCGCACACTCTTTAGCAAGGTCTATGATGCGACTTCTTGCTGCGTCCATTTCCGAGTGCAATCCATAGAACAAAACCATTTCTTGTCTCAAGCTCCCAAGCGTCTCTTTCATTTTTATCGTACGAAGTTTCCCTGCGTCCACATAATCTTGAGCATTGGCAATGCTCAATAGTGTCCATCCCTTCTTTTGAATCTTATGCATCAACATATCGTTGTTAGAAATCAGGTGTTTTCGATTACTTATATTTGCGTAGCGCATTTCGTTTAACACCGCATTTTCTGTCACCAAAAAATCTTCCATCGTCAACTCAGTAAGGTCGACAGGGTGCTTAGGAATATTCGATGTGACGGACGTATAAGGAGCATACTGGTACGTCCCTAGATTAACGACACCTACCTTAGTGCTGGGGTAGATTTTCCCAATGCTAGGCATAATTGAAAACAGCGCATTGCCACTTTCAATATCCTTCAAGCTCGACTCTCTATCTCTTTGCAACCAATTGATTGAGATATGTGGAAACTCTCGTTCAATGGCATCATCAATATCAGATAGCAAACATAAAGGTATGAGATCATCATGGTGCAAGACTATAGAGGTAATCCCAGTTGAAAAGGTAGACAACGCCACACTATAGAACTCTTTTGCCTGCCTAGTCAGATTATCTGCCCTTGCATACAAATGCTCAGCTTGCGCAGTTGGGAAAAGGGTTTTCCCTATCACCTCAAACAAATCAAAGCCTAATACATCCTCCAAAGCCTTTACGCGCTCTCGCACTGTGGCTCTAGTTTTATTGGTTTTTCTGGCTGCTTTGCTGTAGCTGCTTAGCTCATAAACTGCTTTAAAACATGACAACTGCTCTAAGGTAATCATCTTTTTGCTCATCAAATAATGTATGTAAAGTCCATACATTATGGATTCGTTTGTTCAGATTATAAAGCATACCATCTATCTATAACGTGATGACCCCTTACAAGAATCACATTGATTTGATCGTGCATTTTGAAGTTAAAACCTAAAGAATTGATAAATAAAGGTCTATGACATGAAACTAAAACTACTTGCGATTACAGCATCCTTCTCCGCATTGTCAGTAAGTGCTAACGACAACGCCAATGCAATGTACTCAGTGCCTGTTGCAGCAAAAGATCAGGTGACATTGAGTAACTGGACACACCCTGATTACAACCACTGGGCGTTTCAAAATATCGGGATTCACCCGACAGTAATGGTTCCTCGAGATGGCAATATCTCCGTTCTGCCAAGCGAGCTAGACTCGAGCATCGCAAAGCTGAAGTTTGAACATGCAGGCGTAAACTACACTGTCGAAGAAGCGATGATCAATGACCGCACTGATGGGTATATCATTATCAAAGATGGCAACGTTGTGCATGAAGAGTACTTTGGAACCTTTGGTCCTAAAGATCATCATATGTGGGCATCAAGCACCAAGTCTCTAATTGGCCAGGCTGTTGGGCTTTTAGTTGAGCAGGGAAAAATCGACCCTAATAAAGCCGTTGAAACCTACATCGAGGAACTAAAAGGTAGCCATTTTGGTAAGCAAACGGTTCGAACCATTCTCAATATGACATCGGCCCTAGATTACAGTGAGGACTACGCCAATATCACTCCAGGAACCATGCACTTCGAGTACTTCCGCCGACTGGGCTTAGTGCCTGCATATGATCTAATGGCGATTGACCCTACTAAAGACGACACCCCGCGAGGCTTACTGGAGTTTGCCCCTGAATTCACGCAAAACTCTGTTCTGGCGCCAAATTATAAATACGAATATCACTCACCCAATGTGGACGTTGCCGGCTGGCTTATCGCCCGAGTGTCTGGTCAACCTCTCCAACAATTCATTGCTGAAAACATCTGGTACAAGCTTGGTGCAGAGCACGATGCCACTTTCATGGCAGACATGACATTTACACCCGTCGCCACTGGAGGCTTTACGACTACCTTAAGAGACTTTGCGAGAGTCGGGATTGCTATGGCCAATAATGGTCAATACAACGGACAACAAATATTCTCAGAAGCGTGGATCAAAGACACCTTCGCGTTAACCGAAAATGAGAAATTACACATGAATCGTAGTGTGTACAAAGATCAGGACTCTGGCGTCTATGACCAATGGCTAGAGGGTTACAAAAACTATCTGTGGGTACACAATAGTGAAAAAGGCATAGCAACATTCCGCGGCGTATTTGGGCAACACCTATACATTAACCAAGAGAAAAACCTCGTCATTGCGACATTCTCTTCCGCAGAATCTGCCTCCAATGCAGCAAGGGCGACCAACCAACCAAGGCTCGCCGCATTTGAAGCAATCGCAGATCATTATAAGAAATAAAGGGCATTTCAGATAACCGATAGTCCGCTTGCTCTTTATGTAGTAAGCGGGCTTTTTTACAATTCAGCAATCGAAAATTTAACTACAGATAACTAGGTTGATCACCCAAAAGCTACTTACTAGCAGAGTTAAACTTCTGCTTAAAACCCTTTTAGAATATCCGAGTGATAATCAGAGATATCCAACTGCACATCGTACTGTTCCACCCATTTATCCAGTTGATTCTGCGCGGTATTTAAACTGCTCATTGTGATGGTGTTGTCGTCCATCTGCCACAATTGACGAGAGCCTTGATAGCTAAACTGCAGAGCTAACATCGCATCTTTATTTCCTTCCTCAGCTGCAGCAAGCAGCTTCCTGTTTTTTCTGTAGATCAAGTTCAACTGATGCTTCAGATCCCAAATGTAGGCAACTTCATCCATTTTAGGGTGGCTCTTTAGTTTACGTAGTGTCATCCCAACAACGATGGCACTGACGATCACTCCCAATAGATTCCAATGAAAATGAGAGCCCGCCTCTGAAGGAAAGAGGTAAATCAGTGTCTGAGATACTGATAAACTTAAAACCGCTAAGCTGGCAATGCAGGCAACAATCACCACGTTTAATCGTGAACGGTATTGCTTCTTATCTATGTCTTTTAACTGCATTTTTGTACCAGAGTCCCTATTTAATTGAGTAATCGCAACGGCTATCAATAAGGCAAAAATTATACATGGTTCGGGGATCTCGATAACAAATATTTGTAAGAAATTAGAACCTTAGATGAGTTGCGTTAACTCAATATCGGCGAGCGAGGATGAGGGTTTAGTTATCAATACGAAACTTATCTAAAAGTAATGCCACCCTAATTTGAGTGGCATTGAACAATATAAAAAGCATCGAATGAATAGATATGACAGCTAATAGGATAACTATCATAGCTAGAGCCAACAAAAGTTGTTCGTTGGCTCTTTCTCAAGTTAGATGATATTAATTGGATAGTGGAAAGTTAGCTTGATGTCGTAATAATCCAACTTATCTCCAAAACTAGAACCTTCTCGATATTCTACTGCCTTGTTGAGAATAAGAGTCGTATCTAGCCCTTTTAGCTGCCCATACCCTTTGTGCTGGACAATGAAGTTAGCTCCCGTACCGACAACTTCAACCTGCTTAGAACTGTCTTCGTAACCATCCGTAATCACCATTGCAAGACCCACATTTAGGTGTTCAGTAGCCTGATAAAATCCACCTAACTGCCATGCCAACATATCTTCATGATTTCGGTCAATACTTTGGTCAAAAGAGAAACCCACATCCGTATCAACAAGAGTCAGTGGGCTCAATTTAGTACCTACTTGACCAATCGAACCAATCACGGTGATAGCGTCTCGATTGAACGTCAACTGACCAGAAACAGCAAAAGTATTATCTTCATCGTCAAGACCCATCATGGCCATGTAGTCGCTGTTATTATCTTTGGTTCGACCAATTAATTGAGCGTAAAACGCTCTAATTTCCGCCTTCCAAAACGATTGATTTGAATCGATATACATTTGAGAGGCATTGATCATACCTTGATAGCTATGCTCTTCCATGAAGGACAAGCCCACACCAATTTCTGTACCGCTATCTTGCCTGTTGTCCCAAATGCTCGAGAGAAAATATTTGTAATCTTCATCAACTTGGAGCTCTCCCGTAGTGGGATCTATTGTGGTCACGCCGTAATCTTCCCAGTCAGAATAATAACCACCACCGAACCTCGATGCCACAGCACCGTACCAATGAAAACTACCAGTATTTACTTTCAATAGCGCCCCTTCTTTATATGAAGGCGTAGTACGAACTGAACTCTCATCTAATAATGGAACAAAATAATCAAGAGTACCCGCATAGTAATCTGTTCCATAGCGACCCAATTGCAACTCAATATTATCGGTTGGTTTCAGGTTGACTGTTCCGGTGAATAACGTAAAGCCATCGTGGCCATCCAAATAAAAGCGTGAGCTTTTATTTGGATCAGCGTGAATCTTTGCGGTTGAATGCACACCTGCTTGAATATCCAGCCAGGGCAGAAGATTTTGCGTCTGGTAATCGAAGCCAAAATATTGCACCCATGCATCAATTTTAGGACCATAGTCACCAGAAGCACTAGGGCGGTCAGCATTACGGTATTCATTTTTAAGTAATAGGTCCAGAGTATGGCTTCGCTCTAAAGAGACAAACTCGCCTACATCTTCATCTGATATGCTAAGAATTTCATCAAGACGCCCATCAATGATTTCACCTGAAAGTGACAACGCATCAACCTCTTCTAAGTCGCTACCTATTACCGTAAAAGGCAAAATAGAAGCAAGTATGAAAGCAGTGCTAATTTTATTCTTTCTTACAGGTAATAGCTTGTCATCACTTTGTGAATTGTGTATGTTCAATTTTGTATCCTTTCTGTATCGATTTTACTGCTAAAGTTCAGGATGCACATGTCCGCTATTGCCGTAGCGGACATGACCCTCTTCTTAAAACTAATCTATCAGCTTAAAACTAAACTCTCGTTTTCTCGCTCATCAACTGTTCGATCAATTCTAAAGTTGCTATTGATTCATAATATTCTGACGCAATAGATTTCTGTCTCTCAGTTACGCTTAATTCAATCTCTTTGTCTTTCACAACAAATAATTGAAATGCCAACTTAGCCTTCTCAAGATTATTCATATCAGCCTCAATACTTATTATTTATTACTAGCTATTAGGACATTGCTAACTTTGTTGTTTGTATGTGCCTATATTAACCCCAATTGGAATACCTAAAAACCAACAAAAACGAATTGGTAGACACAATGCACACTTTAGTCCTATTTTTGGTATATCAGTGAGAGAACTGTGATCTAGCCCGCAAGCTACGATAAGCAAGGGAATCACAAGAAAAAGCACAGAGATGATCCACATCAATCTTAAGCTGTGAAGCTTATCACGAACATCATTCGAAACATTGGTGTACCAAAAAACCTTGCAGGATTTCAATACAAATACTTCACCACGAGTCTTTATATGTATTTTATAACAAGCAAATAATTACTTTTTAAAAATATATTTTAGAGACTTATTAGGCTATTAGCTCACGTGTATTAATAGACTTATGTCTTCATTTATATACGACTGCACTTTACCGGTAGTAACCTATCTCTAGAAAAGTGATGTATGATAAAAATATATGAGCAAAGAAATATTGCATCGAACAATGAGAGTCACCTGACAATGAGCTAGGTAAGATTGGCTTCAATGCCCACCTTGTGACCTACGCTCAATCAGCAAAGCATACGAATACACGGTCAACGCAAATACGGCTTGCCGATATTGTCTCAAGACTTTTGTGCATCGCCATCTTAGTGAGCTCCTAGATCGGAACACTAGTCTACGTTTGCAAGGAAGAGTTCATAAACAGAGATATGCTCTGATTCGCACAGTATGCATTACGCATACCGCGAAGATTTTCAAACTGGTACGCACAAGAGGAGATCAACTTAGTTTGGTAGCTAAATTAAGAGAGTTTGAGGAATATGGTTTCGAAAGTTAGTGACACAATCAGATATCTTCTTTTCTTGCCTACATGCCCCCTAGCTTAGTGCTGTAAAACTATAAATTGTGCCGTAGGAAAAACAGGGGCATTCTCTATGCTCTTTGACCTGAAAAAGAAAATGCAAATAGCCCCTAACAACACTGTTGCTAGGGGCTATTTTAGCCTTAGAATCCAGTTATCCAGTTTTCGTAAACACTAGAGACAAACAAAAAGCAGGATTAATTACACGGAAGAGAAAGCGGATAACTATCAAATAAATAGCCATCAAAATTGTCATCATCTATATCTGAGAATCTCAATAATGCCTCTTTGACATTCTCTAAGTGCTGCCACATTGCTTTCTTTGCTGCTTGACTATCTTTTCGCTGTAGAGCCATCAAAATTGCGCTGTGGTCTTCGAGCCATTTAAGGCGATAGGCAGAGCTTTCGATATGAGTATGCAGCTGAGCCCACATTTTACTCTCTGCTCGACGTGCCCACATAGCTGCAGATATTTCAATCAACAAGGTGTTCTTGGTCGCATTTGCAATCAATATATGGAATTGCTTATCCTGCTCGTCACTTGGTGCTCCGGCTTCGACCAGTTCTCGTTCTTCATTGAGAATCTTACGCATCTCAAAGATTTCTGACTTAGTAATGTTGATCGCGGCAAACTCTGCAATGTTGCTTTCTATCAGTTGACGTCCTTGAAGCATTTCGAAAGGACCTATGTCCCCTTCGGTAACATTAAACCCTAAAGAATCATGACCTTCCGCACTTGTTGAGCTGCTTTCATCTGGTTTAGCCATCAGATATACACCTGATCCTTTGCGAACTTCTACCAAGCCTTCAAGTTCTAGCATTATGATCGCTTCACGAATCACTGTTCGACTTACACCATACTGCTCACCAATCTCACGTTCAGTCGGTAGTCGATCACCGACTTTATACTTGCTTGATTGAAGCTCATTGCGAATGTTTTTGCCTATTGCGACGTATCTTCTTCCCGAATCCGACATAACTTACACCCGATAAAACTAATAAATAATTGACGAATATACTAAAAATAGAAATGCCAATGAAGTATACAAGTCACAATAGTGAAATAGTTGGTAATTCATTACCCAAATTGGCTCCATGATCTTACTTCTTCTAGGTTCTTCGTCAACCGGCATTACGGGAATTCAGCTGAAAAGCGGCTAGCTCCCCCCTCCGAAAGCTCATTTACTACTTATAAATACGTTCAGAAACCCAAAAAGCACACCAAAATCGTGATCTTCATTACAATTGGAATTCCAAAGCTGCATTTCACATGGATCTGGTATGCCAATTAAGATACTAATAGAAAGGAATATGATATTTCGTGGCCAAGAACACCAATGAAAAGCTCGTGATCTGAAAGCCGAATTATCGCCAGCTTCACATTTTTCATGAGTAACTAGCCACCAAAAATGGAGACATAACGTGTCTAAAATTGTTCTACTTCAACACAGAGAGCAAAAGATAATTGAAGTTGTCATGTCATTACTTGAAAACCAAACAGTTTTTGAGTTGAAGATGTCTGACGTTGCCAAAGCAACCTGCTGCTCAATGGGCGTAATCTATAGCCACTTTCCGAGCAAGGAGGACCTACTTTTAGCCTGCGTATACAACTTAATTGAACAAGAACTGGGCTCAATTAAGCAGCTTTTAACCACAGAAAACGATGCTCTAGACCAGATATTAATGGCAAGTATTGCTTTTTGGATGACAGCTGAAAGCCAACCCAATAATTATACCCTGAAGCAATTTGCTATTAATCCACATGTTTGGAATGCAGCAACTATCACACGAGTGAATGCGGTTTCGAAGTTGATAAATGAATTCTCAACTCACCTCCATGACATCAGTCACCAGTTATTCAATCAATCCAATATCGGAACGGCTCAGGACGATGCTGACCAATTTATGCTTGGGTTATTTGGTTTAACGATCGGCCTTTATCAACAGCATATCTCCGAGTTTGGCGGCATTATCAAGCTGAAATGCAACACAGGAGAAGTCGAACAAAATCACTACAAGCTTTTACTTATCAGATACTTGCACAGCTGGGGTATTGATACTAACGACATTTATAAAAGATTTGAGCGACTGAATAATAAAACCAGAAATGCTTTGTTTCTTGAGCAAAAACAATCTCATCTATCAGCTTAATTTTTTGGCAGTAGCGAATAATATTCGCATAATATTCACAGGAATCTATATGTGCACAAAAATAAAATACCCTCAGTTAAAACATACGAAAAAACTGCTAGCTGTACTAGTTAGTGTCCTTGTTGTCGGATGTAAAAGCGAATCAGATCTAAATGGGGCAATTGTTGAACCCCCCTTACCTCGCCCAATAAAATTAATGAAACTAAAGCCATCAGGCTTCGAAAATGTACAACACTTTCCTGCCACTATCACCGCTAATCAAGAAGTCGAGCTCTCCTTTCAGGTTTCCGGGCTTTTAAAAAAGTTTGATATCAAACCTGGCGATACCGTAAAAAAGGGGCAACTTCTTGCAGCGATTGACGACCGAGACTACAGAAATCAACTTGCTATGCGTGCAGCAGATCATCAACTTGCTCAAATGCAATTTAACCGCATCAGTAACTTATTGGACAAAAAAATGATCTCTCATGCCGAATTCGACAACGCTTCGGCACAACTCAAAGCAGCAGAAGCCTCTTTGCGCCTCGCTCAAGACCAAGTCAAAGACACGAGAGTATTTGCTCCATTTTCAGGTCAAATTGCTGCAACAATGACTGAAAATTACCAATATATTCAGCCTCAACAAACCCTTCTTTTATTGCAGGACTCCGAGGAATTAAACGTTGCTATTCAACTACCTGCATCAATACTTAACAATTTGCACAAAAGTAACGTCAACCCTAATTATCAGCCGACACTATTGCTTAATGGCAAAAATCAGACCCACGCTTTTCCTATCACTTACAAACAACATTCAACTCAAGCAAGTCTCGGAACTCAGTCCTATGAAGTTGTATTCAGCCTACAGAATCCAGAAGACTTGACGCTTTACGCTGGTATGGGAGCAACTGTAAGTATCGACTTCAATCAAGCTATGACCACAACTAAGGTTACTGATTATTATCAAGTTCCTCTCAACGCAGTAATTGCAAATGATGCCTTGGGTACCAACCAAGTTTGGGCATTTAACCCTAGTACTAATACTATTTCAGCCAAGAACGTATCAATTGGAGAAATCGTCGGTGATTCAATCTTTATTTCCGGTGACTTACAGCCAAATGATCTTTTAGCTGCATCTGGTTTAACGAGCTTAACTGAAGGGATGCTTGTCAAACCTTTAGTGCGTGAGCGAGGGTTATAGCCAATGAACCTTGTTGACTACACATTAAAAAACAAAGTGATTAGCTGGCTTGTTGTGGTATTACTCATCGTAGGAGGGAGCGTATCATTCCTTGGTTTGGGTAAGCTAGAATTCCCAGAATTTCCCATTCCGCAGGCAATAGTAAATACGGCTTACCCAGGAGCATCAGCAGAGCAAGTTGAAGAAGAATTAACGCTACAGCTAGAGAAAGTAATTCTAGAAATAGCGGCTGTTAAGAACATTACATCCTACAATTCTCCCGGCTTGTCACAAATCCTAGTAGAGTTAGACGAAAAGTTTCCAGTAAGCGCTCACCCACAAGCGTGGGCGACCCTACGTAAAAAAGTAGAAGATCTAGAACCTAATCTACCGCCTGGAGCACATGCTCCCCAAGTAATCGATGAGTTTAGTGATGTTTACGGCGTCCTACTCAATATCACCTCCAGCGATTATAGTTATTCTGAATTAGAGAACTATGCTGACTTCCTGAAACGTGAACTAATAATGCTCGATGGCGTGGCCAAGGTGAGCATCCAAGGGCAGGTAGCGAAACAAGTTATTGTAGAGCTAGAACAAAGCGATCTCTTTGCTCTAAATCTAGACCCAAACTGGATCTTTGGCCTATTGAATAACCAGAATGTGGTCTCCAATGCCGGCGCTATGATGATAGGCCAGCAGTCTGTGCGCTTTCACCCTACCGGAGAGTACAACAACTTAGATGATCTAAAACAATTGATTATTAGTCCTCCTGGCCAAGATAACCTAATTCGCCTAGGGGATATCGCAAAAGTCACCTATCAATACGAAGAAACACCTACCAATCTATACCGTAGCAATAGTTTGCCAGCTATTTCATTTGGTATTGCATTTCAATCATCGGTCAACGTAGTTGATGTTGGTAATGCAATTAAGCAGAGGTTAGCAGAGTTAGATAGTGAGCGACCTATCGGAGTAACCATTGAGTATGTTTACGACCAATCCGCGGCAGTAGATGCATCTGTTAATGACTTTCTCATTAATTTATTAGTATCCGTTGGGATTGTCATCGTCGTACTGCTTGTCACTATGGGCCCACTATCTGGCCTTATCATGGGTGCAGTACTACTACTGACGATACTTGGTACCTTCATAGGGATGAGCCTGCTTAATATCGAAATTCAAATCATCTCTTTGGGCGCTTTAATCATCGCTCTAGGGATGTTGGTAGACAATGCTATCGTCATTACAGAAGGTGTCCTTGTTGGCCTTCAGCGAGGCTTGTCTAAGACAGAGGCAATCAAGGAAGTTGTTTCACAAACGCAATTTCCACTCTTGGGAGCTACAGCGATTGCAATTATTGCATTCGCCCCTATCGGGCTTTCACCTGATGCTACAGGTGACTTTTTAGGTTCTCTATTTTATGTACTCTTGATTGCTCTGCTACTTAGCTGGATATTTGCGATAACATTAACGCCTTTTTTCTGTGACTTGTTGTTTAAGGATCAGATAAAGAATAACCAACAGCAGTTAACTAAAGACCCGTACCAATCGTTATTATTTAGAGGCTATAGAAAAATCCTCTCTGGTGCATTACGCCATCGATTTATCTCCCTTGCGACAACTCTTGCTGTTCTTGCTAGTTCAATAGTAGGTTTTGGCTACGTTAAACAGGCATTTTTCCCTCCATCAAATACACCGATTTTCTATATCGACGTTTGGATGCAAGAAGGGACTGATATCAGAGCGACGTCGACGACTTTAAATGATATCGAACGTCAGATACTGAGTATCGAAGATGTAGTACAAGTCACTACTGTGTTGGGGATGGGCGCGCAACGCTTCTTGCTCACTTATCAGCCAGAAATGGTTTATGGCAGCTATGGACAATTAATAGTAGAAACAACGGACCTTGAGACTATAGAAAAAACACTACCTCTATTACGACAACAGTTGGAGGATTCATACCCCGAGAGTCAGTTTAAATTCAAACTGATGGCACTCGGTCCTGCGCCATCGGCTAATATTGAAGCTCGTTTCTACGGCCCCGATCCTTCAGTGCTACGTTACCTAGCGAACCAAGCCATAGAAATAATATCTCAAGAACCTTCTGCAATAGAAACTCGTCATTCCTGGCGAGAAAAAACGCTTGTTGTTCGCCCTCAGATTGATACCGCAGCAGCTCGTCGAAGTGGGGTTACAAAACAAGATATTGATAATACGTTACGTATGAACAGCAGTGGTGAAGTCGCAGGGATCTACCGTCAAGGTGCTGATTTACTCTCGATACTGGTAAAAGCTCCAGAAGCCAACCGCAACAACATTGATCGCATAAAAGACAGCCTTGTCTGGAGTAGCGAACAGTCGACATACATACCAATAAAACAAGTAGTGAGTGAATTCACCACTGAATACGAAAACTCGCGCATCGTCCGTCGTAATCTGCGCCGCATGATTACTGTTATGACCGACGTGACACCATTCACTGACGATACTCCCGAGTCCGTGCGCCAAAAACTCATCAACAAAATAGAGGGCATTGAGCTTCCTGAAGGGTACACCTTTGAGTGGGGTGGTGAATTTGAACAGTCAACAATGGCACAAGAAAACCTGTTTAGCTCGCTGCCGATGGGGTATCTGGCGATGTTCCTAATTACTGTGTTTCTCTTTGGCACTATACGCCAAGCGTTAGCTATCTGGATGACAGTGCCTCTCGCACTAATTGGTGTTGCATTTGGTTTATTAGTGATGGGAATCCCGTTCACTTTCACTGCACTACTCGGGTTACTGAGCCTCTCAGGCATGATCATCAAAAATGGCATTGTATTAGTCGAGCAAATCAACATAGAAAAAGCAAAAGGGTTTTCTATTCAAGATTCAGTTACGCGCGCGAGTGTAAGTAGAATGCGTCCAGTTTGTATGGCCGCCATTACAACTGTACTTGGTATGGCTCCTTTAATATTCGATGCGTTTTTTGCTTCTATGGCGGTCACTATTATCTTTGGTCTGGCATTTGCCACAGTGCTGACTTTGATAGTTTTGCCTGTGATCTATTCACTACTGCACCGTGTCCGATTTTCCTAATTACACCAACTAAACTTTGGCGGTGCTTGCTATTTGCAAGCACCCCCTATGGAATCTGTTACATGAAATCCTTATTCAGATCTCTCGTCTTACTCCCATTAATATGCGTTTACTCAGTGGTTTTTTCCTCGTCCAGCAGTGCTGAAAGCCTTAGTAAAATTTACGAGCAAGCTAAGCAATATGATAGCGTTCTACTACAAGCAGCTGCACAAAGAGATATTGCTTTTCAAGCTATTGACTCTGCTCGAGCACCTCTTCTTCCGCAAGTTAGCCTAGCAATAAACTATGACATAGCTCGCTCAGATGACTTTACATCCCATGAAATGAATACCTTTAATGCCGGCGTTGGCTTTTTTCAACAGCTGTATGACCGAACTAGTTGGATCAATTTAAGTCAATCAGAGATGGCGGCTAGGCAAGCGGACGCTCAATATGCTGGGCAGAATCAACAACTCATATTTCGTGTCACCAATGCTTATTTCGATGTGCTGAAAGCTCAAGACAATTTGACGTTCGTTCAAGCAGAGAAGCTTTCCGTCAAGCGCCAACTTGAGCAGATCCAACAGCGTTTTGCCGTAGGATTATCGGCGATTACAGACGTGCATGATGCACAAGCTCAGTATGACTCAGTGCTAGCCAACGAGGTGATTGCTAAAAACCGTGTTGATAACAGCTTTGAAGAACTGCGACAAATAACGGGCCAGCAATATGTCAGCGTCAATGCCTTGGATGTAGATCGTTTTCAAGCCCACCCGCCACAACGCCCGATCCAGCAATTGGAGCAAGAAGCTCAACAAAAAAATCTAGATCTCCTTGCAGCTCGCATCAACAAAGATATTGCTAAAAGCTCAATTAGACTCGCTAGTGCAGGTCACCTTCCTTCACTTAACTTAGGGGGAGGTGTCAATTATGTAGATACTAGCGAAACCTATCTTGGCCTCGGAGATGCATCCGGCGTCACATCTAATATAGCGATAAGTTTTGACCTACCAATCTATTCAGGTGGCGCTACCAGCTCCCAAGTGAAACAAGCGGAACTAGGTTATATTTCAGCAAGCGAGCAACTTGAATTCACATATCGTGATGTATCAAAGGAGCTTCGCCGCTCCCACAATGATATTTCCGCCAGTGTCGAGGCAATTAGGGCCTATCAACAAGTAGTGACTTCAGCGCAAACCGCACTTGAAGCTAGTGAAGCTGGATTTGAGGTAGGATCGCGCACTATTGTTGATGTATTAGCGGCCACACGCAACTTATATGATGCGAATCAAAGTCTTGCAGACGCACGTTATAATTACATTGTTAGCTCACTTCTACTCAAGCTCTATACTGGAACCCTTAGCGAACAAGATATTCTCGACATTAACAATGGTCTTACTCGACGTAAAAACTCGACGTAAATGACCATCTTACGCAATAAAATTCCTAGACGTACAATATCTTGAAGCATTGGAAGTATAAGTGAAAGAGACTAAAAGATATATTGGCCGCCAAAACCGGCAAAAGGCTACTCAGACCAGAGCTGATATTCTCAATGAAGCCTATAACTTATTTTCTAGCAATGGTTTTGAAGGCACTTCATTACGAATGATTGCTAATCATTCTGGTGTCACTCATGCGACAATAACTCATCATTTTGGTTGTAAAAAGCAAGTCTATCTTGCTGCTATTCAAGAATGTGCTAATCAATATTGTTCGACAATACAAACTATCGCTAACAAGCATAGCAACCAACCTAACAAAGCATATTCATTCAGTGGCCTTGTGAGTGAGCTATTACAAACAACTATTAAGTACGCGGGACTCTTTCGTTTGCTTGGTGCAGTTAGATGTGAGGACTTCGAGGAATATGCATGTATTACCGCGAAGATTGATACAGCACACGAAGAGTTACTACCACTTTTTGCTGATTTGAAAAGTCGTTCACCTCATTTAAGTCGCCTATCATTTAACTCATTTATTTTATTGCTTATCGGCACAGTATCGGTGCCGATAATTATGAAAGAATCTCACAATGAAAGCCCAAGTGCTCAACAACTCGAAAATAAGGATAGAGGAAGTATACTAGAGGCATTGCTTTTTTAGCTTTGCCTTATCGAATTTGATATCCAAGGCTTGGCGCAAGGTAAGTACCCATTTTACAGCCATGATGCACAAAAAATGGCTTAGTTAAAAACTAAGCCATTTTTATATAAGAGAAACTCAAAGAATTAAGTTTACTTATTATAGAAAGCACGCTTTAGTGCTACTTCAAGGCCTCGCACCTCTGCCAAACCTTTCAAACGTCCAATGGCTGAATACCCAGGATTTGTCTTCTTATTTAAATCATCAAGCATCTGATGGCCATGATCTGGACGCATTGGAATCAAGCGCTCATCGCCTTTCATCGAACGACGTTGCTCTTCTTCCAAAATTGCATTCACCACGTCATACATATCAACGTCGCCCTCTAAATGGGCTGCCTCATGAAATGTCATAGGATTGCTTTCTTCACGCTGAGTAGAACGCAAATGTGTAAAGTAGATGCGATCGCCGTGCTTCTTGATCATTCTTACCAAGTCATTGTCACCACGAACTCCGTAAGAACCAGTACACATTGTAAGACCATTCATTTTACTTGGCACATTCTCGACCAACCAATCAACATCTTCAATTGTTGAAACAATACGTGGTAAACCCAGAATAGCACGTGGTGGATCGTCCGGGTGAATCGCCATCTTCAATCCATGGAGCTCACAAACTGGCATTAACTGAGATAGGAAAAACGCCAGATTCTCACGAAGTTTATCCTTATTAATGCCGGCATAGCGATCTAATTGAGCTTGAAATTCTTGTAATGAATAGCCTTCTTCAGCCCCTGGTAGCCCAGCAATAATATTGTCTGTTAACTGCTTGATATCCGCTTTGGACATGTTTTCATAGTATTCTTGAGCCTGCAGACGCTCTTCTGGTGTATAGTCTTCCTCTGCACCAGGACGCTCTAAAATTTTCATTTCAAAGGCAGCAAATGCAATTTGATCAAATCGCAGAGCTTTAGAGCCATCAGGCAATTCGAACTCAAGATCAGTGCGGGTCCAATCAAGCACTGGCATAAAGTTGTAGCACACTGTATCAATACCGCACTCAGCTAGATTTCTTAGTGTTTGCTTGTAATTATCAATCCACAACTCGAAATCGCCAGTTTGTGTTTTTATCTCTTCGTGTACAGGTACACTTTCGACCACTGACCAAGTCATTCCTTTAGTTTCAATTAAAGCTTTACGGGTCAAGATTTCCTCTTTACTCCACACTTGACCGTTTGGTATGTGATGCAACGCATTAACAATACCTGTTGCTCCTGCTTGACGAATATCATCTAACGACACGGGATCATTCGGCCCGTACCAGCGCCATGTTTGTTCCATAAATCAACCTTTTAGCTTTAGTAATAAAAACAAGATGTTTTTTCTCAATAACCCAATGGTATACCAAAAGAAAACATCCAAACACAGCTTGAGATTGAGGTGTATCAATGGATTCGTCAATTACACACGTTAAATTGGTTGAACGAGCTCACGAAAAAAGCACTATTTTTGGTATACCAAAGCAATTGTGATCGCAATCACGCATACCAAAATAAGTTTTCAGTTATAGTACAAACCTTAATTGGTAACCCTATCTATGCATTAGCTAATGATTTTAGCGTGCATTTACTCACTTGAAGTTGGTTTGCCAAAAGCAAATGAGTACCAACTAAACAATATAGGGCACATCTTTCGTTGATCCTCGTGATTGGAATTTAGTACAAACGGTGAACAGAATGACACAAACAACAGCAACTCGTTTCTCTACGTTGAAACAACCTCAATATTTACGCTCTGCACTTAAAAGCCGCATCGTACACTTAGGCTTTGGCGCTTTCCATCGAGCTCATCAAGCCTTATTTACTAGCGAGATGTTAGAAAAAACTCAAAGCGATTGGGGCATTTGCGAGATCAATCTCTTTGGTGGAGAAGCTCTTATTGAACAATTGCGCGAACAAGACCACCTATATACTGTTGCAGAAAAAGGGGCTGATAGTACTGAGATAAAGTTAATAGGTTCGGTCACAGAGTCTCTTCACCCAACCATGGATGGTAAACAATCTGTCCTAAATAAAATGACTGAAGAACAAGTAGCTATTGTTTCTATGACGATTACGGAAAAAGGCTATTGTGCCGATCCAGCTACCGGACGTCTTGATAAAAACAATCCCATAATTCAACACGATTTACACCACCCACAAACTCCGGATTCAGCAATCGGCTACATTGTTGAAGCTCTGCGCCTAAGAAAAGAACAAGGCATAAAGCCTTTCACTGTTATGTCTTGCGACAATGTACAAGAAAATGGCCACGTAGCACGTTCGGCAGTATTAGACTTCGCTAGTCTGCTAGATCCTAAGTTAGCAAAGTGGATTGAAGAAAATGTAACCTTCCCATGCACCATGGTGGATCGCATCGTTCCGGCTGCGACTGAAGAGACACTACAAGAAATCGCACAACTTATTGGTCATGCAGACCCATGTGGTATTGCATGTGAACCCTTCCGTCAATGGGTCATCGAAGACAACTTTGTAAATGGACGTCCAGATTGGGACGTTGCGGGAGCTGAGTTTGTTGCTGATGTAGTACCGTTTGAAGAAATGAAATTACGCATGTTAAACGGTAGCCACTCCTTCTTAGCTTACCTTGGCTATCTCGGCGGCTATGCACATATTTCCGACACCATGACTAACGCTAACTACAGCAAAGCCGCCTTCGATATGATGCTTAAAGCCCAAGCGCCAACACTACAAATGCCTGAGGGAACAAACTTAAAATCATATGCAGCACTATTAATTGAGCGTTATTCCAACCCGAGTTTAAAGCACCAAACTTGGCAGATAGCTATGGATGGAAGCCAAAAAATTGCTCAGCGTATGGGAGGTTCGCTTCGCCATCACTTAGCTAACGATACCGATTACAAATGGTTGGCATTAGGAATTGCAGGCTGGATGCGATACGTCTCTGGAGTAGATGAAAATAATCAAAAGATTGACGTTCGAGATCCAATGGTCGCACAGCTGCAAGAAATCACGGCCCAGCACGGATTAAATAAATCGGTAGTAAAAGAATTACTGGGTATCGATGCCATATTTGGTCAAGACCTAGTGGAAAATCAAGCGTTTGTAGAACAAGTCACCGACGCCTACCAAGTTATTCTAGACAAAGGCGCGCGTGAAGCGGTCGCTTCACTGTAAATATAATAATTTATCACTCGCTCTTCTCAAAGGAGCGAGTCATTTGGAGTACGATAATGAAACAGTTTCTATGCGAAGACTTCTTACTTGATAACGACGTCGCTCGAGAGCTTTACCACAACTACGCTAAATCGATGCCAATTTATGACTATCACTGTCATCTGAATCCTCAAGATATCGCTGAAAATCGAAAGTTCGACAACCTGAGCCAAATCTGGTTAGAAGGCGATCACTATAAATGGCGCGGTATGCGCAGTGCTGGAATTCCAGAGTCCCACATTACAGGTAAATCCACATCGGATTACGAGAAGTATATGGCCTGGGCAAATACTATCCCAAAAACTCTAGGGAACCCTCTTTATCACTGGACGCATCTTGAGCTGCGCCGCCCTTTCGGCATATCTAACACACTCTTTGGTCCTGATACCGCAGACTCGATTTGGAATCACTGTAACGAACTTCTATCAACTCCAGACTTCACCGCCCGTGGCATCATGAAGCAGATGAATGTTGTAATGGCGGGAACCACCGACGACCCAATCCACTCACTAGAATACCACCAGCAAATAGCTCAAGATGAAAGTTTTGACGTTGAAGTAGCACCAAGCTGGAGACCTGACAGAGCGTTTAAGATTGAGCTTGATGGATTCCCTAGCTATATGCGTGAATTGGGTGAGTGTGCGGACGTAGAGATATCAAAATTTGAGCACCTTCTCAATGCTTTAGAGAAACGCTTAAATCACTTCTCAGATTGTGGATGTAAGGCGGCAGATCACGGCATTGAAGTGATGCGCTTTGCCACTCCTCCATCAGACAAAGAGCTAGATTCAATTTTGTCGCGTCGTTTAAATGGCGATATTTTGTCAGAACTGGAAGTTGATCAGTTTACAACTGCCGTTCAGGTTTGGCTTGGTAAGCAGTATGCGAAGCGTGGATGGGTAATGCAACTGCATATGGGCGCACAGCGTAATAACAGCTCTCGATTATTCAATTTGCTCGGAGCCGATTGTGGCGTAGATTCTATTGGTGACCAACCATTTGCGCTACAACTTGCTCGTCTATTAGATGCCATGGACCGAACTGATGAGTTGCCTAAAACCATTTTGTACTGCTTGAACCCACGAGACAACGAAATGTTAGCAACCATGATAGGTAACTTCCAAGGCGGCGGTGTTGCTGGCAAGATCCAATTTGGCTCAGGATGGTGGTTCAACGACCAGAAGGACGGTATGGAACGCCAGATGTTACAGCTTTCTCAGTTGGGACTTCTAAGCCAATTCGTTGGTATGCTGACTGACTCTCGAAGCTTCCTATCCTACACTCGCCATGAATATTTCCGTCGTATTCTGTGTAATACAATCGGTAAATGGGTAGAAAATGGTGAGGCACCGTACGATATGCCGATGTTGAGTAAAATGGTCGAAGACATCTGCTTCAACAATGCCGCTAATTACTTCAAACTGCCGGAAGCATAAGCATGAAACGCATAGCGATTCTTGGCGAGTGCATGATAGAGCTGAACGGTGAGCCGTTTGGCTCAATGAAACAGTCCTATGGCGGAGACTCCCTCAATACCGCAGTGTATATGGCGCGCGCTGCCGGTCACTATCTCCAAGTACAGTATGTATCTGCTCTTGGTACAGACAGTGTCAGTCAAGGAATGAAAATACGCTGGCAAGATGAGGGGATCAATACTGAGTTAGTACTCACTGACAATGATCGTCAACCTGGGTTATATCTCATTCAACTAGATGACAAAGGTGAGCGCACTTTCCTGTACTGGCGCGATCAATCCCCAGCTCGATTTATGCTTCAACATCCTAATTTCTCTGGAGTTGTCAAAGCACTAAACGGGGTGGATATGGTATACCTTAGCGGTATTAGCCTTGCCATTTTACCTGAGCAAGACAGATACCTAATGATCGAATTCCTTAAGGAATTGAAATGCCAAGGCACTGAAATAGCCTTTGATTCTAACTACCGACCTGCGCTTTGGAGCAACGTAGATGAAGCAAAGCATTTCTATCAACTCATGTATTCAATTACCGACCTCGCCCTTGTCACTAATGATGACGAGCGCGCTTTATGGGGTGATAGAGATGAGACCTCAACACTCAACCGTTTAAAAGATCAAGGTGTAAAGTGCCTTGTTTTAAAGATGGGGGCAGACGGGAGTCTCTTTAGCGACTTTTCTACAAGAGAACAGCTGTTTGTACCAGCAACGTCAGTGGAACAAGTCGTGGATACAACCTCAGCGGGTGACTCTTTTAATGCTGGTTTCATCAGTGGATGGCTTGCTTATCTGTCTCCAGAAGCATGCTCAAGACAAGGGCACTTATTGGCTGGAACGGTCATTCAACACAAAGGGGCTATCATTCCTAACAGTGCTATGACTCATATTAAATTTAATCCCTAGGACATCTCTCATGACTACTCTTGTTGAACAGCTATCAGCAATCAAAGTAATACCCGTAATTGCCCTTGATCGTGCAGAAGACGTAATTCCTCTAGGCAAAGCACTGGCTGAAAATGGCCTGCCTGCTGCAGAAATCACCTTCCGCTCAGACGCAGCTATAGAAGCTATTCGTCTGCTTAGAGAATCGCAACCTCAAATGCTCATTGGTGCGGGTACTGTATTAAATAAATCTCAAGCAGTTGCAGCAAAAGAAGCCGGCGCGACCTTCGTTGTCTCCCCTGGGTTTAATCCAAATACCGTACGATCTTGTCAAGAGATCGGAATTGATATTATACCTGGAGTGAACAATCCAAGTGTTGTAGAAGCGGCTTTAGAAATGGGACTGACAACATTGAAGTTTTTCCCTGCTGAAGCTTCTGGTGGTATCTCGATGCTTAAGTCTCTTTTAGCGCCTTACACTCAGATCAAGATTATGCCCACCGGAGGGATAAACCCTCAGAACGTGAACGATTACCTTTCACTAGATCGTGTTATCGCCTGCGGTGGGACATGGATGGTAGATAAAAAACTTATCGATACCAAGAATTGGTCCGAGATCGGCCGTTTAGCACGTGAAGTGGCTCAATTAGTTCGAAATTAGTAATAAAGTTGCCTCTTTTGGCTTGCTACCCTTTACTGGGTGCAAGCCTTTTTTATATTGGATTAAGCCTAATACAACGAGCTATTGATACGTACGTACAAAAATACTCTTTCCCCAATATGACTACAAGAGGAGGCCGTTGGGTGAAGATAGAACATGAAAATATGAAAGTAGCCGTCTCATTTCGACTTTTGGGCAATGGGTAAAATATTTGCTACTCGCAAATAACAAGATTTTTAATATCAATCGTTCACGCTTTGGTTTGCGTATTGAGTTGGAGTGCTTCCCATTATGTCTTTAAAAACCTTACGAAAATACGCCGATGAACAAAATCCAAGCTGTTCAGCTAGCGCGTCCACCGTGAGTTGTTTACCTGCTAGAAAGGGCAAAGACTCTTGAATCTTAAGTCGATTGGTATATTTAGATACCGTATGCCCTGTTTCCTTTTTGAATTGCCTTGCTAAATGCTCAGGAGTGACATCCAATTGACTAGCAATCTTAGTCAAACTCACCTTATTACTTAGGTTACTTCGCATCTTTTCAATAGCTAAACGAATCAATGGTGAGTGTTGGCGAAGATTATAACGTTGAACGAGTTTGCAATAATTCAACGGAATTTTGTAGCTCAAGGTTTCAATATCCTTTGAGCTGTTACAGCCTTCGATTTCTCTAACATGCTGTATTGATAGTGCCTCTACGATCTGAAGGCTTACCCCACCAGCAATAGCCGCTCTTGCAGCTATAGAGTTCGATGATACTGCCAAATACTTTCTATCTTGAAGGCTACTTTTTACTCGCGTCGGCATTCTTAGTCTGTCAACGTTCTCTTCTAGTATCCTAAGGTATGTTTGCTCATCCCCCATCGATATTGCTTTTGTCCAACGTTTCTCAATTTCAAATCTCAGTTCTAGCCTGCTTGCCTTAGAAAACTTATCCAACTCCTCTCCAAGATCAGGCTTTTCGTTCAAACCTCTGTTGCTCGGCTTAGAACACGTTTGCACCTCGATCTCTTTACTGGTTAAGAAACTACCAAGCATCTTACCTAAACCCTTCAACTTAGTAGGTTCAAACACAGCTCTGTGATCCAAGTAGGACTCAAGCAAAAGTTGTGACTCTAAGTCTAGATCTAGGTAATTTAACGCATTCGAATAATCAACTCCTTTCCCGTATTTCTCTATACAGAATGGTCCATATACGTATGCAACTTCATGCCAATGAATCCCCAAGTAATAACTATCAAACCACCCTTCTAATAACCTGACTTTGTGTTGCTCAGGCATTTGTTCAAGTTGCTTCAATAGTTGATTCGCTTCATGGACAATAAACTGAGGTTGATTGGTTAAATTTAATTCATCAAATCCAAGTTTTACTGACGAAATACGCAACTCTATATTAGTTAGGCTTTGAACTAACTCCATCTTATCTCTAAGTTGCTCTAACGTGACATTGCTCATAATTTCAATATTTCACTTCTTGAACATCAACATAGTATATAAAAATATCAATTGCATTGATATTAGATGTATTGCATATCCTTAGGATTAGGAAAGTCTCATCAAACAACAACCGCGGAGCAAGTAAATGAGCCAACGTATCAATCTAAACTCTAACTGGCTTTTCATTAAGCAACCTTTTGAGTATGAAACACTTCAGATAACCGACCCACAACAGTTTGACCAAATTAACCTACCCCATACCTGGAATGCTATCGATGGAACAAATGGCGGTGACAATTATCACCGCGGGTTGTGTTGGTATAAAAAGACAATACAAATCGAATCAATTGAGGATACAAAGCACTACTTCATCGAAATTGGAGCAGCCAACAGTGTCGCTAACGTCTACTTAAATGGAGTGCATTTGGGCGAACACCAAGGTGGTTACTCATTATTTCGATTTGATGTCACCGACAGCCTTATAGAAGGTGCTAATGAATTATTCATCAGTGTTGATAACTCTCATTATGAAGACGTTTATCCACTGTTTGCTGATTTCACTTTCTATGGTGGTCTCTATCGTGATGTGAATTTAGTGATTGCTGAGGATATACACTTCGACCTTACCGATATGGGATCAAGTGGCGTCTATGTTTCGCAACGAAGTGTGACTAATCGTAAAGCATCAATAGAGGTCAAAGCCTTAGTTACCAATAACACCCAAAACACCCCGGTGCTTGAGGTAGAATTTGTTGATCGTCAGGATCAAGTGGTTGCGCATGGCAAAACATTAGTAGAGAACCATATCTCGACCATAGATCTCGTTATAGATGATCCAATACTTTGGCAAAGTGTCGAGAACCCCTATTTGTACGAATGCCGAGTTCGCCTTTCTATCGGCGGAGTTCTAAAAGATAGTCTTAATATCCAGACTGGTTTGCGTTATTTCGAATTTAACGGAAAAGACGGTTTTGTTCTTAATGGTAAGCCAACAAAAATTCGCGGTGTAAGCCGCCATCAAGACCGAGAAGCTATCGGTAATGCATTAACAAAAGAACATCAGATACAAGATATGCAGCTGATCAAAGAGGTTGGTGCAAATTCTATTCGACTGGCCCACTATCAGCATAGTGACTTCTTTTATGAGCTATCTGATCAGGCTGGAATGATTATTTGGGCTGAACCTCCACATATATCTAAAACCTCAGATACAGACTTACAAGGCAAAAATGCAACCAATCAAATGCGTGAGTTGATTAGACAGACCTATAATCACTCCTCAATTGTGCTTTGGGGAGTTCAAAATGAGATTGGTATGATGCCAAACGAGCGCCCACTACTTGATACCGTTACCCGCATGCACGACGTAGTTAAACAGGAGGATACAACGCGCCTTACAACTCAAGCACAGATTATGATGATTCGTGAAGATGACCCAGCTAACTTTGCAACGGACACAGTGGCCTTCAACCAATACCATGGTTGGTATATCGGTGAGACGTCTGGATATGAACAATTCATTCAAGATTTTCGAAAAGCTAACCCCAATGGTTGCTTAGGATATTCAGAATATGGAGCCGAAGGTATCATTGACTGGCATAGCGATGACCCTAAGGTAAAGGATTATACTGAAGAATATCATGCAAAGTACCATGAAGAAGTATTAGCCATTTTTGATCGCTATGATTACGTCTGGGGAAGTTATGTGTGGAACTTCTTCGATTTTGGCTCAGATATGCGCAATGAGGGGGGTGTAGCTGGCCGCAACAATAAAGGTTTGCTCACTTTTGATCGTGCTATCAAAAAAGATGCATTCTACTTTTACAAGTCAGTTTGGAGCAATGAGCCTGTTGTACATATCACTTCAAAGCGTTTCAAAGAGCGCCATCTAGACAATATCAAAGTTAAAGTTTATTCCAACCTAGAAGGACTAACACTGACCAACAATGGTCAAAAAATCCCACTACTTAAACGTGAAGGCACAGGCAACCAGACAATTCATTGGTTTGATGTAGCTTTATCAGCGGGTTACAACCGTGTTGAAGCACAAGCCCAAGGTATTATTGACGTAGTTGAGTTTCGTAAAGTTGCACAGCCAAACCAAGATTACATATTGCCGAAGGACAAAACGGGGGGAATATTAGACGACATGTTCAACTTCGACAATGATGACAACATTAAGAATTGGTTCTCCGATTCTATTGAGGAGGCTAAACTTCCTGAATTAGAGTACCCAGAGGGGCGACTATCTATTCGCAATAAAATATCTGAAATTATGACTCACCCAGAAGGGAAGGTCTTGATGGAAGAGTTGTTTAAGCCTTTATTAGAGCATGAGAAAGCACAAATGGCATTTGGCATGCCATTTGAATTTATTGTAAGCCTTCAACCAGATCGCTTCCCTAACAAGCTTGTACATCATTTTAACCGCCGACTGAACGAACTCTCCATAATCGAAGTCGCTTAAGACCCACACTTAGAATGAGAGCCCTTCTTCAATCAAGAGTGGGCTTTCATTTTAATTAACACTATAAAACACAATCCACAACAATCTCAAAACACATAATAACCAAGCACTTACAGTTAATATATCAGCACATCATAGCCAACAAATACTAAAGGGGTAACTTTAGTAAACATAATAGAGTGCTCGACATTTTAATGCCTAGTATTTTCAAATAAGGAAACTCTCATACTTTGAAGTTGATCGCTTTGCTAATAAAAGAATGCAATGTGCGTCATAATTTTGGAATACCAATATATATAAGAAGTTCAACATGTAGGATTATTGGTACACCAAAGCTTGTCGGACTTATAATAAAAATTTCTATATGATGTGCAAACGATCAACAGTAGGTCGGAATTGCATCACTTAGTTATTCATACCGAAAGATAGCTTATGGACCGGAGATACTCAGTTTATGTATCTCTCAACGTTTGTACCTTACTTTAGGTCACTGCGCTAAACTCGCAGACGCCTAATTCATTCCTATATATGGGTTGGATAACTAATGAAAACTTTAACTAAGATGAACCGAGTCGGTTATGCATTTGGAGATGCAGCCAATAACCTGACTTTTGGCATGACTTCCGCTTTTCTACTTCTTTATTATACTGATGTTCTGGGCATTTCTGCCGCAGCTGCTGGTACTCTGTTTTTAGTTGCTCGTTTATGGGATGGTATCAACGATCCTATGATGGGTGCTTTCTGCGATAAGATGTTTAGCAAACGACGTGGTGAAAAATTTCGTCCATTCCTTATCAAAGGCAGTTGGCCTGTTGTTCTCTGCGCAATCTTAGTGTTTTGGGCCCCAGCCGGACTAACCGATATACAAAAGCTAGTCTGGGCTTATGCAACCTATATCCTTTGGGGAATGGCATATACATTCGTCAACATCCCGTACGGCTCTTTGGCAACAGTAATGACCAACGATCCAGCAGAACGAGCTTCGCTAGCAGGCGCTCGCTCAGTAGGCGGTCTTATTGGTGGTATATTTCCTGCTATTTTAATGCCACTTTTGTTATCGATCTACGCAGATGATTTAAGTAAGGCCTATCTTTACGCTATCTCAGTAATGGGTGTACTTTCACTTGCCTTTTACTTACTTTCATATCGCCATACTGCGGAGCATATCCAACATGAACCAACACCGGCATCAGAAACTGTTAGCTTTGCTAAAACATTAAAAACCATCGGCAAAAACAAACCGTATCTTTGTGTCGCAATCGCTTCTATGTTTCTTCTAACTGCGATGTTGGGACAACAAAGTGTTCTCTACTTTTACCTCGCAGAAAACCTATCTGGTGGTGTTTGGTTAATCACCGTAAATTCAGTTGTCATGATGGTGACTATTGGTGTGCTCGCTCCTTTAGTTGGTAAGCTTGTCACCAGATTTGGGGTCAAGAAAATCATGCTTACCTGTTTTGCATCAGGCGCAATAATCAATGCAGCCGTGTTCATGCTCCCTTCATCTACTTACGTCACCCTTGGTTATTTAATTTTGCATGCCCCATGTATTATGCTGCCGAGCATCCTTTTCTGGGCTAATATCGCAGACTGTATTGACTACAACTATGAAATTTCAGGTCAGCGAGGAGAAGGTGTGTTGTACTCTAGCTATTCATTTATGCGTAAGATGGGTCAAGCTATAGCTGGCTTTATCGCAGGTATGGGTCTTAGTGTAGTGGGCTATACTGCTGGGCTGGAAGTTCAGTCAGACGCAACGCTTGCTGGCATCAAATCGGTAATGTTTATTCTTCCTGGTATTTGTGCAGTAGCGTGTTTTTTCTTGTATAAAACGATGTGGACGCTAAAAGATAAGAAGAGTGAACCAGAAACAGAAGACGTAACACTGGCAGAAGCTTAATTGAAATTCTTAGTTAATTAACTAATGATTTATCAAGGCATCATATTTAAACGATATGGTGCCTTTTGCTTATTAGTAATAATAGAAACCTTTTTTGCTTCACTGTAAGTTAAATGTATTTTATCTAGTGAAACTACAATAGCTCTCACATAGGTTAGAATTTTATTATTGAGTTACAATCACACAGCCTCACCTTCTAATCTATCCCCTACTATCGTTCCTTTCTATATTTTCCTTTATCTCAGACATCAAAGTCTCATAAAAAGTTGCAGACCTATTTTTTAATAGGATATCTTTCAAAACCATATATCAATGGTTAGCATCATCTACCTCTAAGTCGATGTTCCACTCCTTAACCCCCCTTAGTCAAGAAATGCCGTATCTTTAACATTGACTGTATATTCTTATGCTATCCCTAGCATCAACGCTCACTTCCTATGTAATAGACTTAACTATTTGAACATTGCAAGGATTATGTAAAAACACGCTAACATATGCTTCCAGATTCAACTTGATGCGTAATAAACCTATTGAAGTGAGTTTGCACCGACATTTTATTCATAATCAGTAGATACCAGTATTGACCTAAGTTTAAGGACTCAGGTAGCAATGTTTGCTATTTAGAGTCATGGAGTCTTAATCATCAACACCCAGGAGTAATTCCTTCTAAGCATTCTAGAAACAGTTTTTATGAGGGGGAAATGGTAGGAAGTAACTTAGTTATATTCAAATGCACAGCTCATGGGTGCAGCCATATTGAGGAGAGGAATACTTCTATGCAAAAATAACAAAGTAATATGTGCTCTTTGACTAGCGTGCTAGAGAAGCGCTAGTGAATACGGATGTATAGGGTTTACTGATACACAATCGTATAATAGGAATTACCCACATAAAAAAACCAGTTTGAAGAAAAATCTTCAAACTGGCCAAAAGATAGCGGCTACTATCAAGAAGGACCCCAAATGGCTATGCGTAGGCTATAGCTTTATTTTCCAGAATTGATTTTAATGCGGTTACCGCAATACCAAATTTGTTTGCATCACTCTTTTCTAACTCAACAACATCGTCGTTTTCTAAATTTTCTAACGCCGCAAAACCAGCAAAATTACCTAAATGTGGCTCTAATGATAAGAACCCGTTGTAACCAGCATCGGTAATAGCTTCCACAATTTCCGCGATCTGACCATCTCCATCACCCGCAGGTACCACAGTGTCATCTGCGGATCTTGCATCCTTTATATGGTAGTAAAGCACATGATCTTTTAATAAATTATAAGCTTCTAAAGTACTTTCCTTACATTGAACAAAGTTCGCAGGATCATAAACTAATTTAAAGTTGTCTTGATTCACTCCATTCACGAGCTTTAGACAGCGCGCCGAAGTATCACCATAGATATCCTTCTCGTTTTCATGCAGTAACACGATATCATATGGCCTAGCCATTTCCGCTAGTTCGGATATTTTTGCAACGACTTCTTGGGTGAAGTCATCATGGTTGACACCGGGCTCCATAAAGAAACTAAAAATTCGCATATATTTAGACTGTAGAATACTTGCAACCTCTAATAATTGTGCAAACATTTTCTTGTGGCTTTCGAAATCATCTTTAAGGTAAATCTTACCCACAGGCGAGCCTAATGAAGATATTTTAAAGCCTCTGTCATCTAGTTCTTTCTTGATTTCCTTAGCTTCTTCAACCGTAACTTCACTTATATTTTTTCCATTTACACCACGCATCTCAATATGCTTGATTCCATGTGAATCTAAGACATCCATTTGAGTGGTTAGATCCATATCTATTTCATCAGCGAATGCAGATAGTACTACTTTTTTCATAATATTCTCTAATAGTAAACTCAGTTGGCTTTTTTTAACTGGCTAATAATATCAATAGCGGTTATTGATTCGACTAAATCTATATAATCACCACCCGCAGTAAATGCTTGGTAGAAGGCATTAATTGCTTTTTCATGACTTGCTCCCCAGTAGTTCTTTCCTGTCTTACCTGGTAAGAAATCACGAGCTAATTCTTTTAACTCACCTTCTTGGTCAACCAAAAACAATTTACCTAACATGTACTTGAGAAGACCCTTTTCGAAGTGCAATTCCATTTCTACAGGAGAATTTGTAGAGTAGGCATTGGTACCATAGAACAATCCTTTAGCTCCATTTGAAAACTCAAAATATATCTCTGCCGTATCATCAGTCTCGATATATTCTTGAAACGCCTTAGTTGAATAACTGCCGTCTACCTTAGTGAGTTCTCCACCTAACCACTGAATTAAATCAATAGTATGGATGGCTTGGTTGATGACCAAACTACCGCCTTCGGTAGCATATTTACCTCGCCATTCGCTATTCGCATAGTAACTTTCAGGTTCTCTCTGCCAAGTAACAAAACCCTTGATGCCGACCAATTGACCTAGCACCTCATTATCCACATACTCTCGCATAACTACTGAAGTTGGGTTGTAACGATTTTGGAAAGATACAGCAAGCTTAGCTTCAGAATTAGCCAAAGCGCATTCGACCTCCTGTGCTTCTAGCATATTCATAACAACAGGTTTTTCAGTGACTACATTGATATTTAGACCAATTGCTTTAACAATCATCTCTTTATGCAAATAATGAGGTGTACAAATATGAACAACATCTAAACTTTCACTTGAAATCATTTCTGAATAATCAACATAGCCATTACATGAATATTTACTTGTTGTTTTATCTAGTACTTCAAGGTTAATATCGCATACACTCACTAACTGAGCATCTTGATTCTTTAATATCGCATCAAAGTGAATAACAGAAATTGCGCCACATCCAATAACACCAACTCTTAGCATAAAGTTCTCTCATAAATTTTTATTTATTGTATTTAAAGTGGACTAATAGGTGCTAATATAAA
This sequence comes from Vibrio comitans, assembly GCA_024346835.1. Taxonomy (GTDB): domain Bacteria; phylum Pseudomonadota; class Gammaproteobacteria; order Enterobacterales; family Vibrionaceae; genus Vibrio; species Vibrio comitans. Next base: position 813,736 of record AP024867.1, on the reverse strand, counting down.
TATCAACACCTATTTACAGAGCACTTGTTTAATTAAAAGTAATCTGCGTATCCCATTTTCTTCAGGTTATCCATGCTGATTTGTAAAGACTCAAATGGATCTCTTCCATATGTATCGTCTTGTTCGATCGGTAAATAACGGACATTTGATTCTTCACACGCGTCGATGATTTCCTTAAAGTCCAAATTGCCTTCACCTATCTCTGCAAATTGAATCGTATTGAAAAATAGATTCATATCGCCTTTAGCTAAAGAACCCATCAGATCTTCCTGAGAAGGCGTAGCAATTCGATAGTCTTTAAGGTGAACAAGCTCTGCGCGGCCAGCCATCTTCTTAATAAATTTTGCAGGGTTAAGACCGGCACGTTGAATCCAATGCACATCAATCTCGAAGCCGATATTCTCTGCCGAAGTATTTTCAACTAAATGTTCAAAAAGAACCTTGCCATCTACTTTATCGAACTCACAGTGGTGGTTATGATAGAAAAGCTTAATACCGTATTCACGTAGCTTGGCACCCCACATATCCATTTCTTTGGCAAACTCAATAAACTTCTCTGGTTGGCCATAATGAGTGAAAGGTAAAGAGCCAATGCGTAAATAACTTACGTCCAAACGCTTTGCATCAGAAACAATCTTGTCAAAGTGAAGATCGAAAGAGTCTACAGGGAACGATGGATGAATTTGTGCTGTATAAGCACTCAAAGAACAAATATTCATCTCTAGTTCGTAGACTGCTCTTTCCATCTCAGCTACGTTCTCTTCTGACATATCTACTTGTGATATTTCTACAGCATTAAAGCCCATCTCTTTTAACGTTTTCAGTGTTTCATAGACACCTAGCTCTTTGACTTTGCCAGCCAGCATCATCATTTGTACAGCAATTTGAGGTTTAGACATAACTACGCCTCCTGTACTTTAGCTAGCTTTTCTTCTTCGATCTTCTCTTGAAGCTTCTCGAAGTACAGCTCTTCATCAATTGGCAAAGAAACCTCTTCACCTAACCAGCTAGAAAGGTGCATTGCATTGGTAATACTCAGTGCATTGATACCTTCAGAGCCTGGGGCAACAAGCTCTGCGCCTTCAGTGATTGCTGCAGCAAAGTTCTTGAGTACATCGAAATGTTGTAAACCCCAAACATTCTCAAATTCAATGACTTCTTCAGTAATCACATCTCCAATACCGCCACCCATGAATAGGCGCTTCATATCTTCAAATGATAAATTCTTACTGATTTCTGATTCCGACTCATCCAAAGTTTTTAAGATAATTTTCTTGCTGTCTTCCACAACAATCTTGCCTTTGTCACCAAGGATTTCGAATCTATCGGTGCCGACTAAATCGTGAACACAGGTAATAAATGAACCCGTTGCACCATTTTCATATTCAACAACCGCTGTTACATCATCTTCTACTGCGATATTGCGATGGCTACCGTATGCTGCTTTTGCCGATACTTTAGTTGGCATGCCACACAGCCATTGCCAAAGATCTATTTGGTGTGGAGCTTGGTTGATAAGAACACCGCCACCTTCGCCCCCCCAAGTTGCACGCCAATCACTCATTTGATAATAGCCTTCAGGGCGCCACCACGTAGTAATCAGCCAATTAGTTCGACGAATTTCACCAATGACGTTGCTGTCCATGAGTTCCTTTAATTTCAGGTACAGTGGATTCATACGTTGGTTGAACATCATCGCAAACTTCAGATGTGGCTTTGTTTCGGCCATAGCGTTCATTTCTTTTACTTTTTTGGTATAAACACCCGCTGGCTTATCACAAAGAACATGCAGATCACGTTCCATCGCATCCATTGCCATTACTGGATGATGGTAGTGAGGAGTAACAACTAGCACAGCATCAATCAAACCACTGTCTAGCATTTCAATGTGGTCACTGAAGAAAGGTACTCCAGGAAGTTCTTTCTCCGCCCATGCTTTGCGCTCATCACTATTATCACACACCGCACCAAGCTCAAGACCTTCAACGGTTCCAATCTCCATACCCATGAAAGTGCCATTTTTCATTACTGAAGCGTACATAGAGCCTTGCTGGCCAATACCAATAATACCAATTCGTACAGTCATTATTTTTTCCTTCATTAGATTATGTTTTTTAGGTGTCTCACTGTGTTGGTATTCATTTAAATAAAATTGGTGTACAGATTCAAGGTGAGTAATGGTAATTGGTGATCCAAATCATGATAAACGAATAAAAACCCTTATCATTGTCTATCTGATCACATAATACCTAATCATATTTAGGGCAAATCATAGCTTAAGAATACCAATATACAGAACAGATATCCGCTAGATTTTAACAAATCCTATACCTCACCAGCATGCACATATCACTTGATGAAAAATAGTTCACTACTTTTTATCTTTCTATACCCCTTGTATATAAAGGAATTATTGAGTGTTGGACTATCAACACCTACCGAATCAAACAGTATCTATAGCTGCTCAACATAGTTGGTGTTTATCACATTTTTGAGAATACTTGGTTGCATTTGTAGATTTAAAATTGAACCAATGCGATATTGGCATACCAAATTAAACAGTAAGAATTAAACAACACAAAATGGAGAAGACTATGAACAATGAAAAGAAAATGTTGCCGTGGCAGGATTCAAACATTCCACATAGGCTGTGGTTAGAGCCGAAAGGCGCTTCTACGACTATAAAGATGCAAATAATCAAAGACGTAGAACCAGAGCTACTGTCTTTAGATTTATCAATTGATTACCAGACATTACTTAAGCACTGGAAAGGCGAGGCTCTAGCTATTAGCCCAGCCCATAACGAAGGTTCTTTGTTTACGCAAAGCCGTGTTCTGTTCAACCTGCCACTAGGTTGCATAGTTTGGGCTGTGACTCATATTATGATGCCGAATGGCGAAAAAATGTCAGCCGATAAACTTGCTTTTGCACCGCAACTACAAGCTAGAGATCAACAACTACAACCGATCTAAAACTTATCAAATATAGAATTACCAAAAAGTAATGCCACCCTAAATCGGGTGGCATTAAACTTTATAGAAATCATCTAGTTCGCAAAATTTCTTACAAACCTAAGACATTAGTGAGTAGCACATTCAGTAAACACTGCTTTGCTTAGGCCGCCGTTTGCCTGCTGTACTGTATCTGCACACATTGTTTTGGTGAAGTTTAGCGTTTCGCTAAAGTTGTAACCAATCTGAGTGCGAGTGTCGTAGTTAGTGAACAAGAAGTCACCATTATCGTGGTTATAGGTAAACTGGGTCCAAGTTGCGTAGGTTGCATCGTTGGTGGGGTCAACAAGATCTTGTGGGATTAGGTTTCCAGCGTTGTACGTACTCAGTAGCTTTCCGCGAGTTTGTGCCCAGCTTGCATCTTCTTTGAACTCTATGTGCTGGGTGTTAAATAAACCACGAAGGTTACGGTCAGCAGAGCTAATTGAACTTGGAATGTCTTTAGCTTTTAGGTCGTTAAGGTCCACTTTGGCAACGTATTCTCGATGATCTTGCTGAAGAGGGGCATTCGCCATTACACGCAGGTCACTTGATGTATCGCCACGGTGCACTACCATCTTGCCACCTTCGTTAAGCTGCATCAGAGCAATGTCACCGCTTTTATCTTGAATAGAGATATGTAAGCCATGTAAAGCCCCATGCAGACCGTCAGCCCATGCAATTTGCCATTCATTGTTGTTAAATGCTTCAACAGCCTCTTCGGTTGTTGAATATGTCTCCGTGATATAACGAATCACATCAAGGAAACTTACTGCTGGTGCGCCAGTATCTTTATAGTCTTTAATGAACTCTTTTGAATCGTTCATATAAAGTAATGATGCAGCTAGGCCTTCAGAGTTAATTGCATCTGATGCAACACCATGGAATACGTCCCATTCCATCTGAGATATCGCATGGTATTTAGTCGTCCATTGCATCGCATTTTTATAGCTCGGTGTTTCTGAAGCATTGTCTATACCTACTGGGTTAACTTGAGCGACGTTGCCCAACTGGTCGCCCCAATCTAAAGAACGAACTGTAGAAACACCGTGTGGTGTATCTAGCGTGAAACGTGAGCATGCGCTTGCTGTACCTACAGCTGCAGCTAATGAAGCTGCTGCCAATGCCACTGTAGCAATTTTGTTTAGTTTGAAAGATTTCATAATAGTCTCACTTCTTTTGAATAGTTACTCTCTAGGAATGAGTCTATTATTACTATTAAATGCATATCCCAAAGTTGCTAAGACTAGGTAAATCCCCTCTGAAAGTGTGTAACTCAGCAAAGGAACTGTATGTCCGTTTCGTTAGATCAACTTAGAGCTTTTGTCGCCACCGTGGACAATAAAGGAATGGCACAGGCCGCCAGGCAGGTTGGTAAACACGTTTCTACTATTCGTGAACAAATCAACACGCTAGAAATCGATACAGGGTTAGAGCTCTTTATCCGACACCCTCGCTCATTAGAGGTAACCCCCGAAGGTGAACAGCTTTATAAGTCTGCCATTGCTATGCTAAAAGAGTCTGCGTTGTTTGATGCCAATGTGGAGAGCATTCTGCAAGGCATACCCGACAAGCTAACCATTGCTATTGATAGTGGTTTGCTAGACAGTCAAATCGACCAACTTCTCGCCCAACTTTTGCAAACCTACCCGCACATTTCCTTAAAAGTGCAAAGCAATGACACTATGCAGATAAAAAGTGCCGTGCTTTCCGGGACTGTCGATATTGGTCTGATTTTTAATACCGTTTATCTTCATGATGAATTAGCGATGGAAAAAGCCTACTCATTCGATGTGGTAAGGGTGATACCCACTAACTGGTCAGTACCAACAGCAGTGGATATAGACGCGTTAAACGATAAACTGCAGCTAAGCCTTTCATTTCTAGACGATATCGGTATGCGTAACGCCGATGTATCAAGCCATAGATACATGCTCTCCAACAGTGGTATTCAAATTCTAAACTTAATTAAGGCAGGTGTAGGTTGGGGTTACTTACCGCGGTTTACCTGTGAAGAAGCATTGCAAAATGGGGAGGTAGAGCTATATCAAGAAAGCACTGATAGCATATCTCAGTGGACAACAAACCTTATCTGGCAAAAACAAAAAGCACTGAACCCTGCGATGGATTTCTTCATAAAAGAAATGAAAAAGTTTAAGAATCGCTAAAGACTCAAATCGCAAATGTACTGCAGAACTTAGGCAGTTCTATCGTTTGAATCACTCCAACATCTGAACGCAAAACGCCCCTGCTTATATAGCAAGGGCGCTAAACGCATTGACTAACTCAAGCGAAATCAAGCATTACGAAAGCTAAGCAATCAACACCTTAACTTTATAGGTTTTTCCTGCCTCAATGTCTTCGAGAATATTTGATGATAGTGGCACTCCATCAACGCTCACCTCGGTTTGCGTCACATCAGCTCTCTCAATTGTCACTTCAAAGGTTGCCCCACGGAAACTACGAACCGCGCTAGCATTATCCCAATCGGCAGGGAGTTGAGGTTCAATAGATAAGCCACGCTCAGTACCCTTCAAGCCATACAAGCCTTCAACGATACAACGGTAAACCCAAGAAACCGTGCCGGTGTTAAACAACTGGCTTGAACGACCTGCCGTTCTTGGGAACTGATAGTACGCACCGCGATAGTAGTTAGGGATGAACACCGGAAGCTGGCCGCGTTGAACATAATCGGCCTCATCTGGCCCTGTCAGCATCTGCGACATTAGCTTAAATGCGCGATCGGTTTCACCCGCTTGATAGAGGCTGAAGATATAGAAAATCGCTGCGTGGTTATAAACGCTACCATTTTCCGCCGAGCCAGGATGCTTTTGCGTTACACGACCAACATCATCTCGCATTCCAGTAAAGCTTGGCGCCAACATCATCACCCCGTAAGGCGTTTCTAGCTGCTGCTCAACTTGCTGAATCATCTTTTGTCGTTTTTCTGCATCTGCCGTATTGGCTAAGATTGCCCAGCTTTGTGGGTTAAGGAAAATACGGCCTTCTTCATCTTTACTGGTGCCGAATACCACATCATCGTCGGTGATACCACGCGCGTACCAGTCGCCATCCCAGATGTGCTTGTTCACTGCTTCATTCAGGGCCTCGGCATTGCTCTTAAATTCAGCTGAGAGTTCGTTCTCGCCTAGTTGCTTACAGATATCAGACCAAATGTTCAGTGCATAAGCTGCGGCCATAGATAGCCATCCTGATACCCCTTTACCTTTGTAACCCACCATATTCATTGGGTCACACCAGTCCCCTTGCGCGATATAGCTCAGGCCTCGACGATCACGCTCGTTGAACAGCCAGCGCATGGCATTGGTAATACGCTCAAAGGCAGTCTTAGATTCAGTGCCTTTGAACTGCTGAACGGGTTGATCAAAGATCGCATAATCATTGGTTTCATCAAGATAAGCGCGCAAGCAAACTGGGAACCAAATACAGTGATCCGTATGCGGGATCTGGTTGATGTATTTAAGTTCGGCTTCTTCGGTTAGCAAAATGCCATCAGGAATAGCTCCTGACTCCTCCTGCTGTGCGAGTGCATGCAAAAATGCAGCACGAGTCACATCTGGCTTGATATACACCATACCCATCGCATCTTGAATGTAGTTACGTGTTTGCGGATCGGTACTTAGGCGGTTCACATCGCCGTGATAGAACATCTGCCTTGGAAGCCAGCTATTCACAAACTCATTTAGTTGAGTATCAGGTGTGTTTATCTCAATGCTGCCCTTGCCTTGAGCCACATAGGCAGCGTATTTCTCTTTTGTATTCGCAAAATCAGTATCCGCAAAGTAACGATCACGTTTGTTCGCAATCTCAGCATCATCAAACGCTGGACCTAACAAAAATCGATAGTTCTCTTGCTGGTCGGTATCTAAAACCATTTGGTATTGCAAAGCTGCAGTAGGCGTCTCATACAAGGCATCACCATTGTCTAATCTGCTTTGCTGGACACCTGTAGGGTTGTGCAAACCACCCTCACCTTCAAACACTTCGCGAATAGTCTCATAAGACGTAGGCGCTCTATCATGAAGGAAGAACGTCTTATCTTTCAGGTCTTTATTCTTAAAGTAGTCAGCTACCTTTTGATAAGGCGTTATACAGCTTGCCACTACGCCACCAAGGTCTTGACGGTACTTGGCAGACTGATTCATCCAGCTCATGTAACCGATTGGAAAATAAGGGTAAACGCTGAGCTTTCTAGCACGCCCTGAAACGTTTTTCACCTTTAGCTGCCAAAGCTCTACCACGTCATCTTCTGGCAAGCTAAGACACAGCTCAACTTCGATACCAAGATGTTCAATCTGCCATTGGATATCCGACTGCCCCAATGAGAAGCAATACTGATCTAACTTTGCTCTTACCGGCTCATAAGGCGCCGAGAAGATTTCACCCGTCTCTTCGTCCTTAATGTAGAAGAAGCGCCCAGGGTGATGAGCAAAATACGGTTGCTCGGGCTGCATGAAGCTCTTCGCTTCAAGGTTTGGAGCATGCATGTATTTTGCAGGCTCTGGCTGCATAAATTGTGCGGTTGCGTAACCACGACAATTTACCTGAATCATCATCTGTTTGTTCCACAGAAACCCTGAAGCCTTGGGCATCTCTGTTGGACTCAAAAGCTCTACTCGTTCGCCATTTTGTTTGGTTGTAATCAACATTTTGCTTAGCCTTTCGTTATTATTTTTAAACCGCTGCACGCGCTTTTAGTTCTATTTGGATAGTTTCGATCTTGTTTGCCGTTAGGTCGTAGTAACGCAATGCGCCAATCGCAACAAAGGCAAAGAAAGCAGGGACGATGGTTTGTAGATAGACAATACTGGATAGCGAAGCGCCATCTTGAATTTCATTGGCCGAATATCCAACAACTGCAAGCACCCACAGCACCGTTGCCGAACCAATAGCGCCACCTAGTTTTTGAGAGAAGGTAGCAGCAGAGAAGGTCATTGCTGTTGCGCGGCGACCAGTTTTCCACTCATTGAAGTCAGCAGCATCGGCGTACATTGACCATGTAATTGGCGACTTAGGCCCAAGTGCCAAGCTGATCAAGATGTTCAGAACAAACATAGTGATAATCTCAATCGGCAGCTCTGAGCTGTTCATCACCTCGCCATTCGCTAAGGTTTTCTGAATGCTGATTACCGTACCGCGAGCATCATCAAGGCTGAGCTCTTCTGTACCCTCGGCAACCACAACCTTATCGCTAAATATCCAGAAAGATTTTTGATGTTCAATCCACTCAATATGCTCACCTTCAGCTGTTGGTTCACCCAAGACTTCAGTAGCGGTTAAGGTTATGGACTCGCTTGAAGGCACAGTGACCATGCCCATAGCGGCAGGCTTTGGCACAAAGGAAAACGCAATACTTAGCGAACCAACAATCCCCATCAGAATCATCAAAAGCTTAGCTTTATCAGCAATCTTGCGCGTTAGATAAGGCGTCGCCAAACAACCCACCGCATAGGCTGCCATTTGCAGACCAATGTACGATCCCATTAGATCTGGGCGCTCAACAAAGTACTTGAAGTAATACGTTGCGCTACTGCCGCGAAATACAATGGTCATCATGATGATCATCGCCAGAGCAAACAATATCAGCCAAGGCTTGTTGTTCATCAGATCTTTGATGTCAGAAATTGGATTGGTTTTCTGTCCAACTGGCGGTACGACACGCTCTTTAGTGGTGTAGAAAGTGATAAAGAAGCACACTGTAGCAACACTTGCGTACAGGGCCATTGTTAACTGCCAGCCTCGAGCATCATCGCCGTTACCAAAATAATCTGCTAATTCAGGTGTAAACGCGCCCACTAAAATACCGGTTGCGTACGCGAAGAAAAAACGAAGGCCAAACAGCGAGTTTCTTTCTTCTGTATCGGCGGTTATTACACCCGCTAGCGAGGAATAAGGAGTACTTAAGATGGTGTAACACAGCATCATCAGTGAGTAAGTACCATAAGCCCAGATAAGCTTTCCGCCCTCTCCTAAATCAGGTGTACTCATGGTCAGTACTGCTGCACCTGCCATCGGAATAGCACCAAGCATTAAGTAAGGTCTAAATTTACCCCAGCGAGAGTTCGTGCGATCAGCAATAGCCCCCATCAATGGGTCAGAGATTGAATCGACGATTCGAGTGACCAAAAACATAGTACCTGCAGCTGCTGCAGATAAACCAAAGATATCAGTGTAGAAGTAAGATAAGTAAGATCCGATGATGATCCAGTAGAAGTTAAAGCCAGAGTCACCTATGGCATAACCTAGCTTTTCACGCAGGCTAAGCTTTGCTGTTCTATCTAAAGAGTTCGACATTAGTTGTGCCCTATTTGTTATTATTTTCCGTTATGTCCGTATACACGGCTTATTTGACACTTTAATGTATTCATCTCCTCATTCTATGGCACAATCTCTCTTGAGCATGTCTAAAACTATCAAGAGAGTAATAACGTCGATGGTGTCAAATAAATTCAAATTGGGTAAAAACTCGACTGAGTTATTTATTTCTCAAGACAACGCGCCACTTTTTGCTAGCCAGCAAATACGCATGGCGGGTGTAACCCATGTTTGTGATGAATACCTTTGCTCTAGGAAAAATCCGGACCATCACACACTGCTGTTTACCTTGTCGGGTAATGCTACGGTGGAGAGTGAAGGACAGACAATTAGCCTAACCGCATCGAGCATGGTACTGCTCAAACACGATGTTGACTTTGTGTACTACAAAACGGACAGCCACTGGGATTTTGTATGGTTCATTCTTGAGCCAACCTCTAACTGGGCGGGAATGAACTCGCTCCCTCTCTCTTTGGGAAAGGGTCACTACAACGATAACCTAAAGCACATGCTGCACTTACTGACGTTAGATGTGCCATTTGAAACTAGAAAGATACTCAACCAAGACATCCACCTCTATATTCAAAAGTCCATCATTCAATTTGATGCACCAGATATGAAAGGTCAATTAGAGCGCCTGTTCCTGGAAGTGGATCAGCAACTTCACTTCCCATGGACGACGCAAGTCATGGCAAAGAAACTGCACATTTCAGAGCCCACCTTGCACCGCCTTTGCAAAAACACCTATCAGCAGAGTCCCAAGCAAAAAGTTATAGAACTGAGAATTAAGCGTGCACAATTTTTGCTACTAAATACGCACTGGCCCCTTGCGGTTATCGCCGAGCAAGTCGGTTATAAAGATGGTTTTGGTTTATCGAAAATGTGCAAGAAGGTATTGGGTGTTAGCCCTGAAAGCCTAAGAAACATGGCTGAGCAATAACATCTAGCACTGGTAAAATCATGCATAAGGCTTAGAATGCGGGTCCTATTAAACAGCTAACTAGAGCGATTTTTATGCTTCGTGATTACACCTTTGATTGCCTTGTCACTATGCCCCGCCACGAACTTGAAGAGTTTGGCGCACGAATGATCAGTAAAATGGTGCCAGAAGACGTGATGAGCGAGCTTTTCACATTCGATCATGAAGAAGTGGATAGCGAAGAGCGCATGATGTCAGCACGCCTAGATGCCACACTGCGCATGACGGCTATTGCTCTTAGTGAGATTCAGCAAGCCTTTGATGACTCAGAAAATGCTAAGCAAAATAGTGAGAGAATGACACGCTTGGTACTGTGGCACTTCTACGCAATTTCGTTCAACCTAGAAGAAGCCATCACCCTCGAAACTCACTGCGAGCAGGTAGAGAAGATTTTAGTCAATGCTCCTCAAGATGCTTTTGGTTGGGTAAAAACGCTCACCGAGCTTTTGCACACCTACGCGAGTATTAACGCTGAGCAGAATCCTTAATTAGAGATAAAACTCTGTATCGAAAGAAACAGGCTCCAATAATGATGCTGGAGCCTGCCCATTTATGCCGTTGCTTTACGCATCAACAGGTTTTAACGCCCAAAACATCATGGTCGTCACACTAGGTATCGCAAGGTGTGCGAAATCAAATTGATCGTATAGGTACGTAGGTGGGATATCTTTGGCAAGGTTGGTTTGACCATCAATAAAAATGATCTGATCTTGCTGTTTTTCAGCATAGATATAGTGGCTATTGTCGCGAATAAGATCCTCTTTTAAACCTATTGCAACAACAAAACGAGTCCCATTCGGGTATTCGTTCATTTCATGCCAAGACTGAGACTCCTGTACCTTGGTTTGATCTAACGCTTTCCATTGACTGCCTTGTGGTGTCGCGAGTTCAAATGGCATATCTTCGGTCTTAACAGACAAGTAGTTGGAAATACCCACTAATTGCTTCTCTACCGTAGGAGCATGCTGACCCCAAAAGTGGTCCCCAGTGTTTGGCATCATATCTTCAGCTTCATCCGAAACCGAAGCTGTTGTTTGACGCGTCGCAAGCCCAGTCGCATTCAATGAGCAGTTCGATAACATGCGACTCTCATTATTTGTAAGGAGTGCAACGTTGATAATTTCACCAACCTCACTAGAAATTTGATTCGCCACTGGCTCTAAGCCCTGATTTAGTGCAACAAACGCACCATTTTGGGCCGCCACCGCATCCTTAATCACGGCAATACGCTCATCATCTATATCACTAGAAGTAAGTGCATAAGCGCTTGGTGCTAATAAACAAATTGCCATAGCTATGGATTTTACTTTAAACATATTCATCTCCTGTATATAACAGCCAGAAAGATGCAGAAGCCAGGCCAATGTTTGCCATACTGGCCACAGTAAATGTAAGGAAGTGTAATCGGTGTCTATTTGCAACAAGCCATTGTGAGACCTATCTGCGATCTGTGCGTATCATGGGGCATAGAGGTACGATTATCCTCATTCACTTCAAGTGACTTACTCCATATGGAACAAGGCAACTCTTCATCTAGGTTACTAAAAGTATGAACTGGGTTGATTCTAGTGGTAGCTTTAAAGCTAAACCTCTGCTTTGCTTTTTCTGAGACAAAGTCGGGGTATTTTTCAAACGCAATGTTTAGATGCAACTCGTTTTAAGGCAAAGGCAATTTAGCTTTGGCTCCCCCAACTCGTCTGTGGACAAAAGTGAGTTTCGATTTTTGATGAGTAGTGAGTCTTCGGATAAAATCAAGTAGGGCAAAAGGTAAGACCTGCCTCCGTTTAGTGCGGCTTGGTTCTAAAAAAGTAACTAGAATTGAAGTCTGGCATATTTGAGCCAGTATAGACGTTGCTGGGGCATCTATGGAAAAGCCTAGCCCACATGGCTCCTTCAGGAGTGAACGAAGTTATTGACTCGATTTAATTAGTACTTTTATTAGACGCAACCTTTGTAGTATTCCATCATTCGTTCCTATCTATAATTAGTGCGTAGTACGATATTGACGAGGACTTATACCCATTTTGGCTTTGAACAGCTTCGAAAAATGTTGCGGATATTCAAAGCCTAGATCAGAAGCAATTTTGGTAATGCTATCTTTGGTACCAAGCATTTGCCGCTTTGCTCGATCAATGAGGAACAAATGGATGTGATCTAAGGCACTTTTCCCCGTTTCTTGCTTTAATAAATCACTTAAATAATAAGGTGATAAGCCTAACTCTTTACCGCATATTTGAACGCTTGGGATCCCGTACTCTAGCATGGTTCCGTCGTTATAATACTGATTCAAAAACGCATCGAAGCGATCTATTAGCTCTCTATTCTGAGGTGATCGCAGCATAAATTGGCGATCATAGAATCGAGTACAGTAACTCAGCAGCAACTCTAAATTAGCGTTCAAGACCTTCTTTGTATGGCGGTCCATATTTTGATGTGTTTCAGAGGCTATGTTAGTGGCAATCTCTCCCAAAATGTCGATTTCTCGTTGGGAGCAATGGAGGGCTTCACTGATATCATATTGAAAAAATGAGAATCGCGATATTGTGAGCGCTAAATCCATACCCTTTAACAATCTAGGGTGAAAAGCGATACTCCAACCGACATCGTCAGCGGATAATTCCATTTTATCAACACGAAATGTTTGACCAGGTGCCATAAAGGCAAGCATGCCCTCTTCGAAATCATAGATGTTATGGCCGTAACCAAATTGGCAGTTGGCGCAATCTTTTAATGCAATTATGTATAAATTTAAGTCAACTTCCGTACCTACTTCGGCGGTGACATGCAATTCAGACTGCTTAAACACGGAAATTAATGGGTGTAAAGGTTTGCCCAATCCTAAGTTGCGATGAAGTTGTGCGATACTGTCGATGGCAATGTGTTTACTCATTGTAGTTCTCCGTATATAGCACTATTTATCTCAGAAGTTGAGGCTAGTGCTTACCTTCTCTTGGTCTGTTTCACACCCCGACCTTACATCTATTGATCATACGTAACTTATACATTTCTCGAAATTTATTGTGCTGAAAGACGCAACGAGTAGCTCTCTAATAAATCAGCTAAACCGCCATATACAAAGAGGGTTCGCTGTTTTCAAACAGCATAACTGACCAATTTCAACCTTTTACGAAATGTATACGTTTTGGATTTTAACTTGCTATAAGCTAAATCTCTAATCATCAATATTAAGGAGTCAAAATGTCTATTTCAGCCAACCAGAATACGAATACTATCGACATCAATAAGAAACACGCTTTAGACGTTATTAACGCCATCAGCAATGGCGACTGGCAATACGTCTCTGATAATTTTGCTGACGACGCAAAAATATGGGTAGCTGGCTCTATGCCTATCTCAGGTTATCATGATAAATCCTTTGTGGATGGGTTAGGTGAAAGCAATAAAGTGGGTTTTCCTAATGGGATGAGCTTTACCGCCAAAGCCATGACAGCGGAAGGTAACCGAGTCGCGATTGAAGCAGAAACGTTAGGCACTCATGCCAATGGCAAAGTCTATAATAACCACTTTCATCTTTTGATGGTGTTCCGAAACGGAATGGTTATCGAGTGGAAGGAGTATATGGATACGGAACACGCTAACCAGACGTTTTTTGGTCAATCATGTTTCTCTCTTGGCTGCTAATCAAGTCTAGTTTGCAGCCATTCATTTCTAAATAGAGTTCAATACGTTATTCAAACCTGTACCCACAGGCTTATAACTACAGCATAGAACCACACTCCTGCAGTAATCCTCAAACGTCGGAAAATTTGCAGGAGCAGTTCTTGGTTTGCCCCATTAGTTTTCATTGGTTAATTATGACTGGAGAAAAGTCTTGTTTCCATCAGTGCCAGCACGGAAAGGGCATTTCTGAGTTACGAATTACCCCGTTGTGACTGTTTTGGACAAAAGTTCTAAATTAAGCTTGGTTTTTATGAAGCTCTCAAAATCATCAAGTAATGAGTGAGAAAAACTGAGCTAAATATTATATTAACAATCACTTACCAAGTAATTATTTACTTTTAGAGGAATAAATCCTCAGTAAAAAGATTGTCAACCTCGAAATAGCCTTTTATTTAACCACACAAAATTTCATCTATTAATACTCGCCCCTTAGATTCAAGGGGCGGATACTTGTACACTAGTAAAGGTTCACCTCACCTGGACCACCGATAAATGTGATAGTCGAGTCAGTACGATCTACTGACTCTTCACTAATTACAAACGTGTATTTTTTATTTGGCTCTAAGAAGACACTTGCAATATGCGGTACACCACCACTATCTTGACCTAGTAGATTCCCGTAGTCTCCGCTAACAGGTAATTCTCCTTCAAAAACATACAAACTGACAGGTATTGACCATATTGAACCTGATTTAGCTTGTACTTTGAATCCGTAAACTCCAGCAGTATCTACTTCTAACTCCCACGAGCGATATGATACCTTTTCCTCTGTGCGCCCTAAATCTTCGCCTGTGAAATAGTCAAAGTCAGGTCTATGCCACTCCCCTTTATAAGGAGTACTGCTATAAAACTCAGAAATTATTGGATTAAATAATTCAATTCTTAAATTGCTCCATTCAATTTTATTTTCAGTAATTTCACCAGTATCAGGATCTATGTTAAATTGATTGCCATTTCTATTTTCATGTTGGATAGAGTATTTATCTCCACCTGGGATACCGATTAATTCAACACTCTCACCATCAGATGAGAAATAACCTGTAGCACCAAGAGGAGCATGCCAATCTACTTTGTTTACAGTATCTTGATCTATATAACCTGTATATTTAATCCTTTGTGTTTCAAGCCCCCTCGCATACAAGAAGGTTGATGTGTATCTCATGTACTCACGAGCGTATCCGCTATGTTTTTGAGTCATATCATAGACAGTTCTAATTCCTTTATATGACTCAACATTTGGTAATTCAATTAATTCTTTTCTCGCTAAAGCACCACCCCGCCCACTACCATAAAGAGTAATATCAAATGGTTCTGAAGTAGAGTATGCAAAAGCACGATGATCCCTGTAGCACTGACTACCGTCATACTTATAAGTCAATGCATCTTCAAAAACAACATCATTTCCGCAAGGAATATACTCATTCCTATAGGGGTCAAATACTGATATATATTTAATTTTATCGCCTTTAGAAATATTAATTGCTCCTGAAATCAAGAAACTATCATGAGGGAAATAAATATGGTCTCGGCCAGAATGAATCCATCCATTGACTGAGTCAGCAGCAGGGCCGATCATACTTTGAGATTGAAATGCTCCATAAATAGGACTATCTGAAATGTTCTGAATTGATATAGTGTCAGCATGTGCAACAGCACTAACTAGAATACTACTTACTAATATGAATTTATTCATTTTTCCCTTCATTTTTTAAGTTTTAAAAAAGCATAATTACTTAGCTCTCTTTTAATATACAAGATCATGAAAAATGACTGGTAATACCACATAGATATAAATACTTCATATAAACATAAGAAAAAGACAATAAAAACCATTTATAATCAATGATTTAGAATTTTACACTGGATCTAGTTGAATTAATTAGGATAAATAAAACAATCTTCTATTTCATCTTTTTTATATATTACAAACCCTTACATAACCTAACTCGTTATTTACATATTGTGACATCGATTTGATCTTTCCCGTTTAACAATTACCATATTAAAACAATCATCAATACTTGGTATTCATATAACTCCTATTATTAATTAAGCTATATCATGATTCGTGACGACAAACGCAGCTATGGTATCGTTGTCTCTCGAACGAGTTACTCAACGACGCTATCAGTTGAATCAACCGAACAAACACTAGTGACCTAGAACCACTCTGTAGTGGCCAACTATAACTAGCCGCTGTTTGTATATTTCCCAGTAAACGTTCGGCTAATTTGGAGTGAGGTCGAAATAGTGGTATGCGATATGAGCTAACTTTAGTACTTAATGATATTGCCAACAAAACTACTCCAAATATCAGATAAACGAAGAAACGCTTCTTTAGGATATTGAATCGCAAAGGTTAGATTGCTCTGTGTAGCACAGATATTAGAACTACTTACTTTGGATAGTTATTGGTAGAGAAAACACACGAGCCCGCATTTTGGAGAATGTTCAATCTCAATGATTTAGGGGCATAAACGAGCTAGCGGTGGTCATGCTAGGATGTATCGAGACATAATGAGTTTTCCAACATCCTCCCTATTACACTCCGATCAGTACGGAAAGCACAACCTCTATAAGAAATATGCTATCCCCGCTACCTTCATTAAAACTGTAAACACTCACAACTAAAAAAGTAGTTACACCTTTAGTTATTTGAGCTATTTCATCGAGTACATAACATTCGATCACAAACACCCCAACGCAAGGGTTCAAAAAGTTGATCGAGTGCCACCTCACCTCACCCTCATTGCACCTATGGATTTGTTGATAGCGTCATCAGCGTTGGGCTAGCTTAGCTGAATCTCATAAAATCTTAACTCTCTGATAAGTATGGGAATCGTACAATTATTCGTTTACTTGGCGGGTTCTCTGAAATGTTTATTGACCCAGGAAAATGAAAAGATATTATGGATGTCTAGACATCTGTTTCGTCTTTTCTACATTAAATGGAATTATTATGAAGATCACTAAAAGAATCACAGCATCGCTGTTGGCATCTGCACTCGCATTTGGCTTAACAGGATGTGGTGACAACGATGAATCTGTTATTAAGATTGGTGCAACGGTTGGTCCACACGCCCAAGTTGTTGAAGCCGTAGCGAAAGAAGCTGAAAAGCAAGGTATCCATATCGAAGTAGTTGAATTCTCTGACTATATCACCCCTAATGCGGCCCTAGCCGATGGAAGCATCGACTTAAACAGCTATCAGCATCAGCCTTTCTTGGATAACTATAACGACAACCACAATAGTGAACTGGTTTCTATTGGTCGCTCTATCTTGATGCGTATGGGGGTTTACTCGAACAAATACAATACGCTTGAGTCGATTCCTGAGAACGCTCGAATCGCTATTCCTAACGACCCAACTAATCGCGGTCGAGGCCTACTACTACTTCAAGAAGCAGGTTTAATAACACTAAAAGAAGATGCAGGCTACAGCGCAACCTTAGGCGACGTCGTGGCTAATCCCAAGAATATTCAGTTGGTAGAGGTGGATGCAGCTCAATTGCCGCGTACATTAGACGATGTAGATGCAGCAGCAATTACCATGAACTATGTGATGTCTTCGGGTCTAGATCCTAAAGAGCAAGGCATCTACCTAGAATCAAAAGATGCACCTTTAGCAGTGATGGTGGTTGCTTCGAGAGATACAGAGAAAGACAAAGAGGTTTTCGAGCAGATCATGTCTATCTATCACTCGAAAGAAATTAGCAGCTTCTTGGATACCACCTTCAAGGGCACCATCGAAGCGGCTAATTGATAAAATCAAGAACAAACAGAAAAGTCATGCACTTTACGGTTTACTTCAAATAGCGGTAAAAAGAAGGCCTAGTCGCTAGTAATAAAGTTCGGGACTAGGCCTTCAAAAAGGTATTAATACTTCTTAACTCACATGTATTACCTCATTAGAGGCAAAGTAAAAGCTCTAGCTAATCGCGCTGATCAATCACCGTGTTCAAAGTAATCCATCGTCGCGTCTAGGCGGGCTTCTTCAGCCAGCATCTTACACAGCTTCGCATCAACACTACTCACAGCGGATGCCAGCTCGATAACACGCTCATGGTCGTTGACCGCCTGAGCCTTACCCAGTTCAATACATGCTTCGGTACTGGCAAACGCCGATGCAGAGAAGAGTGACAAAATCAGTAACTTTTTCATAATCGCCTCACAGGTCCATTTGTCCACAGATGACAAAGAGATAAGACCCGCTTTGGCTCAAATTTATTTCGTTATAGAAAAGCTAGTAAATAAAGAGCACTCACTACTACCACCCACATACACCTCTACATCGCCTTCATCATTACTAAAACAACTGTCGATGCCATAGTAAGAAAGTAACTCTGGTGTTAGCTTGAATTCAATCAACTTCGACTCTCCGGGTGCTAGTTGGATCTTGTCGAATGCTTTCAATTCTCTGAGCGGTCTCGTAGTCGTTGCCACTTTACGACGGATGTAGCACTGCACTGTCTCTAGCGCGCTCTTCTCACCAAGATTTTTAACTTCAACAGAAACCGTTTGGGTCTGATCTTGAGATAGCTCGTTTAGCGCTACACTCAGATTGCTATAACCAAACTGGGTATAGCTCAGACCATATCCAAATGGATACAAAGGCGTTTCTGATAGATCTTTGTACGGCATGTACTCTTGATAATCACGCTTCTTACCTATCTGCTTTCGCCCATAATACATAGGGATTTGCCCAGTGCTTCTCGGCACTGTCATGGACAACTTGCCACTTGGTACTGCCTTGCCAAATAACAGATGAGCAACGGCAAGCCCTGTCTCTGTACCAGATTGCCAAGCCTGCAGAAGCGCATCAGCATAACGCTCAGTCATGGGTGAGGGAACAGGGCGACCAGTACACTGAACTACAACTAAAGGCTTACCTATTTGACCGATAGCTTCAATCAACTGCTCTTGACCCGGGGGCAACGTTAGTTCTGCAATGTTGCGAGCCTCACCGGTACGTCTGTGACTTTCACCCACACATAGCACCACCACATCCGCTCTATGTGCACACTCAACCATCTCATCGCTGAAGCTAGATGCTTCTGTGAGTACCTCAACATCTGGAACCACTCTGGTTATGCCTTCGGCAATTGAGGTTACGTCCTCAGCCTTACCATCCAAACACCAAGACCCCAAATGCTGACGTTTTGAATGAGCATGTGGCCCTAAAACTGCTACCTTGAGTCCTATGGTAGACAAAGGCAGAAGGTCATCTCGGTTTTTCAACAGCACCATGCTTTGCTCTGCCAATGCCAACGCATCTGTAACATGTTCTGGATGGCGAAGTAGGTGCTTGTGTCCATTAGGATCCACATAAGGCCTTTCAAACAAACCTACTTTAAACTTGGCCAACAATACACGGCGAGTAGCCTCGTCAATAGCATCGGCTAAATCAGGTTCTTGCAAAACCTGGCGCTCAAGATGCCCCTCATAAGCATCATTAGTCATCGCCATATCAACCCCTGAGAGCAATGCTTTTTTAGCTGCTGCTTGCTTGTCTGCAGATACCCCAAAGTATTCAAGGTCTGAAATGGAGCCCCAATCACTCACGACCATTCCCTCAAAACCTTTGTCAGATTTGAGCCAGCCGTTGATTAAGCTTTCAGCCGAAGTAGTGGGTGTACCGCCTAAATCGTTGAAGCCTGTCATCAAAGTCGCAACGCCCGCGTCAACTGCAGCTTCAAAAGCGGGAAGATACACGTTATGTAAAGTGTTATCGGTGATCTCTGTAGTGTCATAGTCACGCCCACCCTCCGCAGCACCATAGCCGATAAAGTGCTTAGCACAGGCCAAAATTGAGTCAGGGTCACTTGGATTGTCCCCTTGGAAGCCTTTAACAACCGCTTTCGCAAACTGGCCGCCAAGATGCGGGTCTTCACCGCTACTCTCAATCACTCGTCCCCACCGAGGATCGCGCACTATGTCCAGCATAGGAGCAAAGGTCCAATTAATACCTAAAGAAGCCGCCTCTTTTGCAATACCTCGATAGGCTTTTTCAACCAAATTTGGATTCCAAGAACAAGCTTGCGCAAGTGGTATAGGCAAAACCGTTGACTGCCCATAAATAACGTCCCTAGCAAAGATAATAGGGATACCTAAGCGGCTCTCCTCTACTGCAGTTCTTTGGATCTCATTAAGCTGCTCAGGATCAACACTTTCGCCAAGTGCATTCCCTGCCCATGCTGTATCGGCCAAAATACGTGAGCCCCATTCGCCCTTACGAACCTTTTCAAGATATGTCTCGCGGTTATCCTGATAGTCGAGCATAGGTGACTGACAAAGCTGCCCTACTTTCTCAGCTAGAGTCATACGTTCTAGTAGGTCTTGAACTCGCAGTTCAATTGCCAAGGATGAATTTTTATACGCTTCCATTATTCTTCCTCTTCAGACAGCGTTATTTGAGCCAGTTCAATAGCACCTATGTTTTCCCTATAGAAATGAGGAAATGCTTCTTGTAAAAACTCATCCATCTCATTTGCTACTTCGATATCGCCATTAAGAGTTGCGCGACTTAGCAAAATTGAGGCGGCCTCTGGAACGTAACGCATATCGAGCTCCACGTAGATTTCAATAAAGCTCATCAGCTCTTCTTCATTGAGTTTGCCTAGCATTTCACCAACACGACCCTTTGCCTGGTAATAGAAGTCTGGCTTGTAACCAAGCACCGCCTCTTCCCAAGTTTCAATCACTTGTTGATAGCCACCTAGGTACACATCATCCCTACGAAGCTCTAGTTTATTCATCCCTTTAAGCGCAATGGTGTAGTTCTCTACTTCAGCTTGAGCTTCAGCAAACTCGAAGTAATCCGAGGACATGTTGTAGGTCTTCAACCATGCATAGAAAAATGCCACGGTAACTAAACCCACCAAGACAGAGAGTTTGACAATAGATTTCATTATTTCACTCCTACACCGGTAAAGGCTTTAATGAAGTTTTTCTGTAGGCAGAAGAAAACAATCACCACAGGGAAAGCAATCATGGTCGTCATCGCCCAAAGTTGCTCTAGATTGGTTGAAGGCACTTCTGTTTTGAAGTTGTACAGTGCCAACTGAAGCGTCATCAGTGACTCGTCGCGTACGTACAACAGTGGGCCCATAAAGTCGTTCCAAGCCCCCATAAAGGTCAGGATACCTACCGTTGCAAGCGCCGGGCGCAGCATTGGAAGCACAACCTTAAAGAAGATACGGAACTCACTAGCACCATCGATACGTGCAGCTTCAAGATAAGCGTTATCAATCTGCTTCATAAACTGCACCAACAAGAAGATGTTGTACGCACTGATCGCACCAGGAATGATAAGTACGCGATAAGTGTTAATCCAGTTCCACTCGTACATCATGATGTACGTCGGGATGGTAAACAGTACCGCAGGTATCATCATCGAACCCAGAATTACCTTCAGCCAAAATTCACGCCCTGGAAGATTCGTTTTTACAATCGCATACGCAACCATGCAAGAAAACAAAGTATTTAGAACCGTTACCGATACTGAAATAAAGATGGTATTAAAAAATACACGACCTAAATTAACCGTTTCAAATACCTCTAAATAACCTCTAAATGAAATAGATGTAGGTAGAGAGTTTGGCGAGTGTAATATTTCTGGCCCTGCTTTAAATGAGTTCATAATCATATAAAAGAAGGGGTAAATCACGATGAGGCTCGTTATTATTAACGCGCCGTAAATCAAGGTATTCTTTCTTACCTGGCTGTTCATTCGTGAGCTCCTTTACTGGTGATTTTCAATTGCATCATGGTCAGTAGATAGATAACTAGGGCTAGCATTAAGCCAATGGTTGAAGCTTCTCCCATCTTCATCTGTTCAAAACCGGTTTGATACAGATAGAGCACAGGGGTTAGAGCGGATTGATAAGGACCACCGCTCAGATCAAAGTTCATGAATACTTCCACAAACATCTGCAAGCCATTGATAATATTGATAGTCATTACAAAAATAATTTGAGGTTGAAGCATAGGTAGGGTGATACGACGAACCTTTCTCCACCAAGATGCGCCATCAATGTCCGCAGCCTCGAATAGAGACTTGTCGATACTTGCAATACCACCAAGGAAGATAATCATCTGCACGCCGAACCACTTCCAAGCGCTGAAAACGGCGATGACTGGCATAGGCAACCACTGCTCAAACTTCCAAAATACTGGCTCTTCGATAACGTTGGCATTTAGCATCACATTTTGCACCGGACCTGTTGGGCTAGATACAAACTCAAAGATGATCATAGCAACCGTAATAGAGGTAATTACCGGAATGAACATTACAGTACGAAATAAACTCGCACACCAGCGGATTTCATGAAGTAATAGTGCCAAGCCTAATCCCATCACAAAGCTCAGGATGACAAATATCACTTGGTTAAATACAACGTTAAACAGTGATTTCCAAAATAGATTATCGCTAACAATTGAAATCCAGTTTTTAAATCCCACAAAACGTGTATTTTCTGGAGTGAGAATATTTACATTTAGAAAACTACTTTCAAATGATAAAAAGAGTGGATAAAGCAGAAATACTGCGAAATAGACTATCCAAGGTGCAAGGAATACATACCCAACACTGAAGTTCTTGAGTTTCATAATTTAGCCTTAGAATTTATTTAAAGAAGTCGAACTATTGTCTTAGAACTTTTCTAGACTTATCCCCTGCATCAATAACCGCCTGTTCACCGGACACTGATTGCTTGAGCACTACCTTGGAATATTCGTCCAAAATGACATTCGCCACATCAGATACCTGGGCAAAAGGTTCACTCATTAAAGAGTTCTGCAATTGGTCCACAAATGGTTTTACATCATCTCGCTGGTAATATTCATGCTCTTTTAGGCTATTTAGAACAGGAAGTTGAGCTAGGGCCACATTGGCTTTGTGGTTCACTTCTTCTTCCATAAGAAGCTGAATAAATTCCCAGCCAAGCTGTTCTGTAGGTTCATCACTCTTAAAGATCATCAGGGCTCGCCCATCTAGGGTCGAATAAGATATATCGCCCAGATTACGAGTTGGAATAGGCGCGACACCAATGTCTTTCCCGATAGACATAGGTCTGTCTGCTGCTTCAGTAAAGTTGGCTTTCCAACCAAATCCAAATTGTGGCCACATACCGATAGTGCGAGAGAAAAAGCTCTTCTCCATGGTCATAGGAGCAAATTCTTGCGCCTTTGCAATAGTGTCCAAAAATTGATCCATATTGGCATCAGGGCGATCAAACACCGGATTAGTACCAAAACGGTTAAGAAGCTGATACAGACCGTCATTGAAGTTGTAGTACATCTGCGCGAGCATTCCCCAGTACCAACTGCCAGTAGACAAGACCTCATTCCAAAAGACAGTACCGTAGACTGGGCTACCGTCAGCACGCGGAGGAAGCTGACTGATTTTCTCAGCAGCATACAAGAACTCATCCCAAGTTCTTGGTGGCTGGTCTGGGTTTAATCCCGCCTCGCGAAATAACTCTTTGTTATAGATCATCAGCTGTGTGGTGGCATTCCACGGGATATAGTAGGTGCGACCAAAATTTTGACGCATAAATTGAGGATCAATGCGCTCTACAAGCTCGTCGTATCCCTCAAACTCATCGAAGTATGCCAAACGCCCCATCTTGGCATATCGTGCTGGTTGATAACCAAACACACCAGCATAGACGTCCGGTAAGTCCCCTGCAGCGATGCGAGTATCAAGGTTTTCATCGTTTGTAAGAGAAACTCGCACATTTGGGTGACGCTTCTTAAACTCAGGCAACACTTCTTGGCGCATAAAGTCCATGTAGTTGCCCACTGGCGTCATGATTTCAAGTTGTAGGGCGCTAGCTGTTTGGCTAGTTAGAAGCAGTAATATTCCACTCAACCATTTTTTCATTCGAACAACCTTTACAAGGTTTCCCTTGTGATCAGCTTGGTCGGTAGCATAGTGAGTTCTTCAGGCTGATTGCCTTGCAGTGCGTCAAATAGCCTTTGTGCAGCCAATTGACCCATTTCGGACTTTTGATGAGAAACTGTTGTCAGCCTAGGCATGATAAGCTCAGCCATTCTAATGTCATCAAACCCAACAATCTTTAGCTGCTCAGGAACCTTAATCCCAAATTCATTTGCAGCGCGTAAAATACCTATAGCCATCTCGTCATTCGCAGAAAAGATTGCGCTCGGTGCTTCACCCGTTTGTAGGATTTCTTTCATCTGCTGATAGGCAGTGTTCTCAGTAAAGTCTGAAGAAATCAGTAACTTACTATCGAAACCAATGTTGTAATATCCTAATGCTGCGATATAGCCGTCTAGGCGCTTTTGATTGTCATAGGAATCCTGAGGACCACCAAAAAAGTGCACTTTTTTGCTACCCGAAGCAATTAGAGCTTTGGTTGCTGCGAACGCTCCGCCGAAGTTATCGATTAGAATGGTATATATGTTAGGAGCGGCAATCTCACGGTCTAACACCACCAGCGGTAGCTGGTCACTGGCGATAGACTTTAGAAACTCGTCATCAAACGTACTGGTTAGGATGATAGCGCCATCCACCATTTGATCACGCAGATACTTATAAGCCGTAGAGTTAGTTTCGCCATAAAGGCTACACGCGACTAAGTCATACCCTTGTTGGTGAACAATATGCTCGATGCCTTTGACCAGCTCACTATATATCGGACCAAACCAAGAGTTGAAAAACACTCCTATACACTTGGTTTTCTTCTGTTTCAGTAACTTGGCGTTGCTGTTCGCAACATAATTCATTTCTTTTGCTACTGTAAGTACACGCTGTCTGGTTTCTTCACTGATGCGATCACTGCCGTTGATTGCATAAGAGACGGTTGATATCGAAACACTGGCCTTTTTTGCCACGTCTTTGATGGTCACCTTCACTTGCATCTCCTTAGATTATCGCCAGTTTCCTGGCCTTATTGGTGGTTTCATTAGAGAAAACCGTTTATTGAAACGATTCTATCAATTTCACAAATAAAGCCAATAGAAACCATGTGATAGCTCATCATCGAATTGTGTCAATGAGCTACCACTCGCATTTACTACAGTTTAATCAATAACTTATTATCGTTATCCGTGAGTTGTTTTTTCAGCCACTCAGCCGAAACGCGGGCTCCACCGGTTCGATAACGGTTTGGTTCAAGGCTAAATGGCGCCTCAATACCGTTAACAGCGATAGATTTAGGGGTATGCTCTCCCTGTGAAGTCGTAATTGTGATTTCAACAGGCTTACCGAACAGATTGAAGTTCAGGCATACATCACCCACATTTCGGTCAATTACTGGGTCAAGAATCAGATCTTGTTTCAAGAAACGTAAACCCAAAACACTGTGGATGATCTGATTAATATAAATACCTGGGCCACTTGAGTAGATACGCCATCCACCCTTCACTTCCACTTCGCCGTTCATTACCTTATCCATAGAGGCATAAGCTTGGTATCTATCGTTAAAGCGAGCATCGGAGCTTGAGAAATAGGCGTTAGATTGACGCACTGCAGCGTTCGCAACCGTACTTTGGATACCCATAGGCACAATTTTGAACAGGTTCTCGAACACTGATTTCGCATCACCTAGCTTACACAATGCTTCAATGAAGCGGATGTGTGCATGGCAGTACTGGAGACCCACCTCACGACCTAGGTTTGCAGCCAACTCAGCACGTTTGAAGTAGGTTTGCTCTCCAGCTTTGTACTCCGCCATCCTATCCATCAGGCGTACACCATCCGGGTAAACCAGTTTGTCTTGTATAACCGCCATATGGCTCTTGGCCATCTCAGAACTGAAAGTCTCCGCGATAATAGAGCGACTTGCTGGCAACAAGCGGTGCTTTATGCCCGTTTTCTTATCCGATGGATGCAGAAGGTATTCGATCTCTTCTACTTCACCTTTATCATCACGAGCGAAGTGAATAAAGCCAGCAATGGTTTCGTCTTTAATCAGATACTTCTGATAGTCGGCATGCATGTTGTCAAACAACTCGGCCAGTTTGCTGGAGAAAGTCGCGTACTCTCGATGCCCCTCAAGAGCGGTGATCATGGTTTGCAGTGCTTGCAGTGTAAGAGGAATAGTCCATCCACTTACCATGTTCTCTCGCAAGGACTGGTTTGCCGGTTGCAGGGTGTCATCCCAATCACCGTCGCCATAGCATGACAAGAAGGTTCCCGGAACTAGGTTGTCTTCGATGTGTTTGATCTGACGCTCAACGTGTGCGAACAGGGTTGTTGTTTCCTCTGTAAAACCAAACTCTTTGTCAATGCTAGTGAATGGGACTTGGGTCTCAAGGATATCTACATTTGAGGTGGTATTGATGTAATCCGCTAGCGCCTTAAGTGGCCACACAACGATATCACCATGAGCCTCTTCTTGTTGAATGGACGCATAGTTATCGAACATAAACCATTGTGGCCAGGTACCCGTTTCAATGTATTGGTGACTATAAATAGTCTCTAGTAACTGCTCTACCTTGTCGTACTCTTGCATTGCCATGAAGAATTCGAACGGACCCTGTGATACATCTCGAGTACCCCAAGCCGCGCCAGAATATTGCTCTAGGCCATGCGGTGTGCTGTAGTGAACCAGAGCATTGTGAGTAAACCACTGCATCATATCGTTGAGCTTTTGGCTGCTATCTTCATCGTTGGAAAGCTTAATACTAAACTGCTTGATGAGCGCATCTTGGTTGACTTGGTACAAGCCTTTCTCGATGGCAAAATCTAGCGTAATGTCACGAGTATCAGCACCATTTAGTGTGCCACCAAAAGTAATGCTCGCCTTGTCAGTTAAAGTGCCTTTAAGCATCAGGAACTGAGCTGAGCCAGTCTCAGAATCTTGGATTAGTTCAGCTTCAGCTAGGTTTGAGCTCGGGTTAATAACAAAGCTCAGACCTTCGCTCTTGTTAGCAATCAATGAATCATTACCAGATACGACAAAGGTGTTGTGATCGCGACTAACCTTAACCTCGGACTCATTCTCATTGTTACCAAATACAAGCTGATGGGATATCTGGATATCCAGTGCCTTGTCTAAGCCCTTGGTCTCGATGTCTATTTGAACAGCTGGTTCTTCGGCTGAAGAGAAGCTAGTTACCAAGATAAAGCCGTTTTGATACTTATAAACCCAGCGAGAAAAGTTCAGTCCCACTTCATAAGCGGATGGCATACCAAGAACCGCATAACCCGCTTCTTGTTTCACCCAAATACGCTGACCCGTATGTTTGAATTGGTTTAAGCTATTTCGATTCACACCTAGGAGCTTGTTGAAAGAGGTGTTACCTAGGGTAAGCTGGGAGTTAAAGATACCGAAGATATGGTGAGTAGAGCTCATGATTGCCTGTTGGCAATCTTGGTTATTACCCGAAGAGATAACATGACCGGTTGCTCGCTCAAGGTGCTTCTCTTTTTCTTGAAGCGTCACGTAGTGGTTGTCACCGTAGAAGAAAGAAAGCAGTTCTTGCTCACGATTCTCTTCAAAGCGTCGCTCACTTGGCTCACAGAAAAACTCATTAACTTCAATTGCTGTGAGTGACTCACCAACAATGACGTTGTCTTTAAATAGCTCGCTGTCAAATAGCTCTACCTGACGTTCAACGTCCCACGCAGTGTTTACTAGAGCATTGGCAATGTCACTAATAGGTTTAGCTAACTTAACATTAGATTTAGGACAATCCATTTCGATCATCCCGTAGAAAGCCGTCGCCTCACTTTCACCGTTGGTCAACGAAACAGCTTCTGTTTGTAGGGCAATATAAGCCATTTCATATTGATACTTTTCACTGCAAAGGGTTGGCTGCTGCAGTGCAGGGATAACCTGATCAACCTTGTATTGATTACCAAAGAACTGATAACCATCGGTACTGTACGCGATAACTTTAGACATGGAACCCAATTGAATCATAGGGTTACCACTGCTTTGTGGTAGATTCTGACGGCTGCAAACCGTATAGCCGGTATCGTCCGCATTGAATACTTGGTGATCAAGATACTGACAGCAATAGGCTTCATTAGTCTTAACTGCGCCAGTATCCGCAAGAGCCATATCTTGACCATAGACAAGGTCATAGGTCATCTCAGTGCGAGCAGAGACTTCAACTTGATAGAAATAGGTATTTGTTAACTCGGCAACCGATGCAATAACGGTAGCAGTCCACTTATCTGTAGTGGTTTTCCAGCCGATACGATTCCCAGAAAGCTCGAAGGTCTCGATGTCAGCATTTGAGAACAGAAGTGGAGTCACCTCAAAGCGACCATCGTTATGTTCACGTAGAAAAATATTAGAAATTGCGTTTTGAGTCGTGGGCGTCTCAAACTGAGAGACCATTAAATTACCTACTCTGATAGCGTGTAGGGTGTTGTTGGCATTGAATTCTAGGGCTAAAGAGCCGTTGCCAATCTTCTTAGTATGAGTTGGTGCGTTGAACAACATTGCGATTACATCTCCAAAAAGGCACAACTTCAAGATTACTTGTTGTAGAAAATATTAAATTCAGTGCTTTCGTCGAACAGATGACACTTAGCCATGTTCAACTTGAGGTGACAGGTTTCACCTGCAGAAAGGGGCGTTTCATGATTGATTAATTTACAAACTAAGCTGCAACCATTCACTTGGGTGTGTAGGAATTTCTCAGAGCCAAGCTCCTCTACTGCCATGATAGTGACTTCGATTGCCTCTTTGTCTGACGCCTCCGCTAGCTCAAGATGTTCAGGGCGAATACCGAGATAAACCGATTTATCCTCCCAGAGTGATGCTTGTGTTTGCTTGCTTTGCGGTAAGTTAAGAGAGAGATCTGCAATAGACACCGACATGTTGTCACTTGCCTTTACAAGTGTCCCCGGAAGCATATTCATTGCTGGTGAGCCAATAAACTCAGCAACAAACTTGTTCTTAGGGTTGTGATACACCTCCATTGGAGTATCTACCTGCATCAAGCGCCCTTTGTTCATAATACAAACACGATCGCCCATGGTCATCGCTTCCACTTGATCGTGTGTAACATAGATCATGGTGGCTGGATTGCCTGCTTGTTTGAGCTGTTGATGTAGTTTGCTGATACGCAAACGCATAGAAACTCGCAATTTAGCATCTAGGTTGGAAAGAGGCTCGTCGAACAAAAATACCTCAGGCTTGCGAACCATAGCTCGCCCTAGCGCAACTCGTTGACGTTGACCGCCAGACATCTGCTTTGGTTTTCTAGCCAGAAGGTCAGTGATCTCTAGGAGTTCTGCCGCTTCTGAGACACGCTGTTCAATTTCAGCTTTTGGCCTCTTTGCTGTCTCAAGACCAAAGGCCATATTTTCATAAGCGGTCATATGTGGATAAAGCGCATAGTTTTGAAAAACCATCGCAATACCTCGGTCTTTAGGCGCAACGTCATTACACAGCTGCTCACCAATAGACAAACCACCGTCCGATACACTCTCTAACCCTGCGACCATGCGCAGCATTGTAGATTTAGCACAGCCTGATGGCCCTACTAAAACCATAAACTCCCCATCTTCGATATCTAGATTGATATCGTGAAGAGCATGAAATCCATTTTCATATACCTTATTAATTTCCTGCAGTTTGACACTTGCCATGTCTGCTTCCTCTATGAGTAGAAACGTTTCAACAAAGATAACCTGAAAATTGCTTTGGTCAACCGTACTAAGCCTCGTTCTGAGTAAAAGCGTGATGTAGGTCGCTACTCAATTTCATTCATACAACTTATACATTAACCTGCTATCGAGCCCTTATTGTACAAGGGCTGACAAAGCTTCTACCAGTAAAGTTCCCAAACTGGTAAAAACACTAATAAGCATAAAAATCATGAGGTTACGCAGAGAAGAAACAAATTGTTTCGATTTCAATTTTGTGACATTGCTCAAAATAGATCTTTACGCACTACCAGAAACCGCTCATAACAAACAAATTAAACTCAATCATTTCAATAACTTAATATTAAAATGCGTGAATTGCTCATTTTTTGTTTCTGAAGTGAGTCACACTTTTACTACAACCATTTGAATTATGAATGTATAGATCGGAGTATCTTTATCGAAACGTTTCAAATCCAACTATCCAAATAACAACAATAGTGGTTCAAAATGACTAAAAAATACGCACCATTTTTACTCTCTGGCCTTCTTGTCTCTGCTGGAACATTTGCAAACGTGGAAGAAAATCAAGGGGCCCACGGAATGCTACTTGCCAACTTAAGCACCGTGGACAGTATGCAGGATCAGTACGACTATGAAACTCAGATCGAACGCATCGAAAATAGAGACATTCCGACTCGCACTCGCGCCCTGACGGGTATTGAATATGAGAACATCAACCCTGATGGACAAGGGAATATTGAATATCTTCACTACATCTACGCCGATGGATTCACACGAGTGACTGATTACTTCAGCATGGGCTACGTATTAAAAGAAATTCACTTCAAGGACGACGGCAACTCTGTAGGCCAAGCTAACTACACCGAACTTATTCCAGCCTTCTTCTTCCCTATCAGCGAAAACATTCGCGGTAACCTATTTATGGGGTATGAGAAAGTGATCGGTAACGGCTACGGCTGGAACTATGACAAATATAAATTCAAGCCTGGGCTAGACTTTGATCTTGGAAACCACTTCTTACATGTGAATGTAGAACTAGGTTATGAAGACAATCATGGAGATAACGGCGCATTCTTCGAAACTGAACCGCTTTACCTCTACAACCTGACTGACAGTATCAACCTTGGTGCAAAAGTGCTTTATGTAGATGTGGATAACGACTGGAACTATCGCGAGTTTGCAGTGAAGCCACTAGTGCAGTTCAACTTCGACAATGGTAACTACCTAGAGCTTCGCTATGAGAACGGTTGGCTAGAAGGCGCAGCTGGTCAAATGAAGCACGATTACAATATCTATGCTCTGTATACCGAGCTACCAATTAACGATACCTTCTCAATACTGGCTGACATTCAATACAAGATGCTAGAAACCAGTAAAGGCAATGCGCCTGACCAAGATATCTTCTTCTCTAAAGTAGGTATTGTCTGGAAATTCTAGACCTAACATCAAAATCAAGACCAAGCCCTTAGGCTTGGTCTCATCACTCTTGCTATTCGTATTCTTTCAAGCAGCAATTTGATGGTTTTATTTCGCTCTAGTGTAAAAAAGATAAGCACCTAACATCGACCTCACCTAAAATTCACATATAGCGCCATTCAACTCTATAATCTATTGATAATATTGGGTAGGTTAATGATGGCTCAATCTCTTAATCGCATTCCGTTTGCTATCTGACACTGTCATAGACAAGACAAAATAATCCTATGCAACATCAATGAATATAGCTATCTAAATAGTCTTGGACAGCTTTGGTTTCTTCAAGTGTATAGCCTAACCCCAACTTAGTTCGCCTTTTTAAGATATCCTGTGGTTGATACGCTTGTTCTATTTCAACCAGATAGCGTATTTCTGCCTCGAATAGGCTTGGAGCGATCTGGTTACCAAGCTCACTTTCACAAGTGACACCTTGAAGAACATTGTGAATATCGCACCCAAATTGATTCAAGTATCGCTTTGCAAGCGCACTTGATAGCCACGGATATTGTTTCTCCACCTGTTGGCTAAGCTGCTCAAAAGATTCGAAATCTCCTCCCGGCAGTACACTCGTTGCCGTCCATTTGTCATCCATATTAGTAAAGTGAGGCTTAAGCTTATCTAATGCAGCTTCAGCAAGCTTTCTGTATGTGGTTAACTTGCCACCAAACACTGATAGTAACGGGGGGATATCGGTCTCACATTCTAGCTCAAGGGTATAATCGCGTGTAATTGCTTGAGGAGAAGAAGATTCATCTTCACACAGAGGTCGTACTCCTGCATAGCTGGACACTATGTTTTGTTTACAGATCCCTTTCACGAAGTGTTGATTCACAATATCAATTAGGTAGTCGGTCTCTTCCTGGCTAATCTCACATTCTCGGGGATCTCCTTTATATTCAACATCCGTTGTGCCGACTAAAGAGTATTTATCAAGATAGGGAATGACGAAAACTATCCGCATATCTTTGTTTTGTAGAATATAAGCCTGCTCATCACTATGAATTCTAGGCACAATAATGTGAGAACCTTTGACTAAGCGAATACTGCGTGGTGACTCACGCTGCATTTGCCCTTTGATAAAAGATTCAACCCAGGGGCCAGCAGCATTCACAAGTGAACGAGCATAATAGTTAGTGCTTTTACCGCTGCGCTTATCTAACACGGTGACGCGCCATAAACCATCAACTTGCTGGGTACTAGTCACTTCTGAGTAATTGTAGGTCAGTGCGCCACGTCGCTGAGCATCCAGTATATTAGCTATGACCAATCTCGCATCATCAACCCAACAATCGGAGTATTCAAAGCCTTTTTTGATTGCGTCTACAAACATCCCGCTTTGTGAAAGGTTAACCGTACGAGTGCCCGGTAAAGTGTTGCGGCTAGCCAGTATATCGTACAGAAACAATCCTGAACGAATCATCCATGCAGGGCGAAGAAAAGGTCTATGAGGCAAGCGAAAACGCATTGGTTTAGTTATATGAGGCGCTTTATTGAGAATCACCTCGCGTTCAGCTAGAGCTTCAGAAACCAGCCTAAATTCGTAGTGTTCAAGATAGCGCAAGCCGCCGTGTATAAGTTTGGAGCTAGTGCTTGAAGTCGCACTTGCAAAGTCATTGGCTTCAAACAGTGCCACCTGCAAACCGCGACCAGCAGCATCGGCTGCTATGCCAGCCCCATTGATTCCACCACCTACGATGATCATATCGAAAGTTTCATTTATATTTGTCATTGTATTTTCCGCATTGGGTTTAACCAAGTGACTGCGCCGCAGCAGGCTAGTCGATTAAGTTGCCTTGAGCATTAAAGAAAGGGTACGGCCCTTCACTGTCACTAATGTAGCTAATGTGTGACACCACCGAATCCCCTTCAAATTTGAGAAGTTGAATCGCGTTCGGCTCAAGTGAAAAAGATGAAGGCGCATTTTTATCCAAATCTAAAGTTACAGAGTGGCTATGAGATGGCCCTACCCAAACTGGCAGTGAGTTCCACAATGCCGTAATCGGTCTGTGTAAATGCCCTGCAATCATCCCTCGGATATTACTAAATCTGCTCAGCACAGAAGATAACTCATCAGCGTTTTGTAAGTTTTGCACATCCATGTGACCTAGCCCCACCGTCATCGGCGGGTGATGTAAGAACAGTAAAGCAGGCTTACATTGATGCTGTTCAAGGGTCTCTTCTAGCCATAACAACGTCTCTGCAGATAAGCGGCCATATGGCTTTCCTATCACTGAACTGTCAAGCCCGATTAGTACCTGTTCCTCATAGCTCACGGCAAAATTACAAAACTCTGGGTGGTCGAAATCAACAAGCTCTTTTAGCCCCTTACGCAAATTGTCTCGATGGTCGTGATTACCTGGAACGATCAACATCGGCATCTCTACTTTCAGCAGTTCTTGCTTGATTACTTGATACTCTTCAGGTGTACCAAAATCGCCTAGATCTCCTGTGATCACCAGATAATCAGGCCTTGGTTTAAGGCGGTTAAGATGGCTAACCGCCTTACGTAAACAGTCAAGTGTGTCTACACGACGATAAGCTTTCTTACCGCCCTTTTTAATATGTAAATCTGTTAGCTGTGCAATCAACATGACTTATTTCTTTAGTGGAATTAGGCGAGAAGGGTCAAATGATAACGTCACTACTTGCCCCGCTTTATAATCGACGCGCTCGAAGCAATCGACCATGATTTGTGTATTGTTAACTACACCTGCGAGCATGACTCGCGATCTATCACCAAGGAAAACAGTGCTTGCCACAGTCCCAGTTAATGTACTTTCTTCACTGGTGATTTCCGTAAGCTTAATATCTTCCGGCCTTAGCATAACGTTAAGCGTTGTATTGCCATCAACGATAGTGCTGGGTAAATGTAGGCTTTTACCTGTATCGAGACGCAAGACATCATCATCAACTTGGCCTTCAAATCGGTTCATTTGCCCGATAAAATCTGCCACAAAGCTGCTGTTCGGTTGTAAATAGATCTCTTTCGCTGAGCCAATTTGAGCAATCTCACCATGATCGAGAACCGCAATACGGTCTCCCATCGCCATTGCTTCCTCTTGATCGTGCGTAACATAAACCGCGGTAATGCCTAAGTTTTTCAATAAAGTTCGAATATCCCCTCTTAAGCGTTGCTTCAGCAACGCATCCAGTGCGGATAGTGGCTCATCAAGCAAGAGAACATCTGGTTCGGTAATGATTGCACGCGCTAGTGCTACCCTTTGACGCTGGCCACCAGACAATTGGTGCACGCCTCGGCTTGCATACTTCTCTAAATCAAACATCATCAGCATTTCTTTCAACTTTTTCTCGCGAACCGCTGAATCAATACCTCGAACCTTAAGACCATAGGTGATGTTTTCACTTACGTTCATGTTAGGAAATAGCGCATATGACTGAAACACCATTCCGACTTTACGCTGCTCAATAGGTTGCGCAGTGACATCTCTGTCACCAAATAATATCTGGCCACCATTTTCATCAGCAAACTCCAATCCCGCAATCAGGCGCAGAGTCGTGGTTTTACCGCAGCCGGAAGGACCGAGCAAAACTAAAATCTCACCTTCTTCAATCACAAGGTCAGTTGGCTTAAGTGCTAAAGTGCCGTCATCAAACGTCTTGGTAATATTGTTGAGCGTAATTTCTACGCCATTTTCTTGTTTTAACATCATGTGAGTTCTTAGCTATTGGTTACTGGCTTTCTGTTGAGCAGCTGCGCAAGCACCAACAGGGGTAAAATAAGACAAAGGAAAATAAGTGTGTAAGCAGAGCTAATTTCCAAACGCATTGATGCGTAAGAGTCCGCCAGCCCTACTGGGAGTGTTTTCGTTAATGGAGTATGCAGCATCCAAGTTAGGTTAAACTCCCCAATCGATAAAGTCAGTGTCATTAACATACCTGTGACTATGCCCGCTTTGCAGTTAGGTACGATAACGTGGAAGAATCGTTGCCAGAAACTGGCGCCAAGACTTGCAGCCCCTTCTTCAAGCACCGAAAAGTTAATGCTCTGAAGGATCGCTAGCACCGACTTCATCATAAATGGCAAGGTAAAGATGACGTGACCTACTAGAATAAACATCCAACTTGATCGGAAATCGCTATAACCACCGTAAGCGAGAATCAAACCTAAAGAGATCGCCATACCTGGAATTGCGATAGGCAGCGTTAGAATTTCATCTAACAACGAAGCCCAGCGACTTTTGCTTTTTGCTAAAACATACGCACACGGAACCCCTACTAAAACATTAATAATAGTTGTCGCCACGGCGATTTTTAGCGTGAGCCAAATGGTATTGGAGTACAGAGTCCAAACTTGCTCTACCCAGCGGAAAGTAAAGCCACTTTTCATCCCAACAAAGTAATTGTTCGTCAATCCAGCCACCACAGACATGATCACTGGCACAATTAAGAATGCACAAACAAGCAGTGTGAACAACAGTTGTGCAAAAAAGTATTTGTCTTTCTTCATGATTAACCTCCCATCGCAACGGCAGAGTTACCTTGCCTTTTGGCCAGAGCCAAACACACCCAAGTAACGAAGCCAAGGATCAAACTCAATGCAGCTGCCATAGCGAAATTCGCATTCAGGGTAAACTCGGTATAGATGGTCATCGGCAATACGTTGATGTTGGTTGCAAGTGTAAAAGCAGTACCAAAAGCCCCCATCGACGTCGCAAAACAGATGGAACCAGATGAAATTAACCCTGGTTTAAGTGCAGGTAAGGTTACATCTTTAAAGATTTGCCAACGATTAGCACCTAAGGAGCGCCCCGCTTCGAGCAAGTTATGATCAAGCTTTTCTGCCGCTCCCATCACAGTTAGTACAACTCGTGGAATAGAGAAGTAGAGGTAACCAAGAAATAGACCCGCGATAGAGTATGCAAACATCCAACGTTCCCCGGCTAACAACAGCCCAGCGTGAGCAAATAGACCCTGACGACCCGAAAGCATGATGACAAAAAAACCTATAACAACGCCCGGAAATGCAAGAGGAAAACTCAGCATAGCTACCAATAGCTCTTTTCCTTTGAACTCATAACGGGTCAGAAACAGACCGCTGACTGTTGCAATAGCAAGGCTAACCACGGTGACTAACGCTGCGAGTGTCACTGTTGAAAACAAACTTTTTAAGTACACAGGTCGAGTCAAAATGTACAAGTAACTTTTCGCTCCACCGTCCACCAATGACACCTGAATCAACTGAACAACAGGCAACAAAAAGAAGGCACAACTAATGATTAATGCAGGCAGGGCCAGCAAAATGGAAAGATTATTATTTTTCATAAGAATTATGGGTGGGATAGACTCCCACCACCGAATTTAGACGATTGAGATTAGTTCACTTCACGTAGGTAGCGATCAGCGAATGTTGCTTGATTTGCAGACATAGCAGTAAAGTCTACTGCGCCAGCACGTTGATATTCCGTATCAGGCAAGAACTTGCTTTGTGTCTCTTCGTCCATTACACCTTCAATCACTGGACGTAAGTAGGCGTTGGCCCAAAGTTGTTGGCCTTGTTCAGAAAGAACGAAGTCGAGTATTTTCTCTCCATTTTCTGAGTTTGGTGAATTCTTCACCTTACTCATCACGTAAGGTATGGCAATGGTGCCTTCTTGAGGAATAACAAACTCGACGTTTGAAAAGTCATTGTACTTAGCTCGGTAAGCATTGAAGTCATAATCAAGAAGAATTGGGATTTCTCCTGAAATAACACGTGCGTACGATGTCTGTCTTGGCACAATTGGTCGGTTGGCCTTTAACTTCTTAAAGTATTCAATGGCTGGCGTAAAGTCATTAATATCGCCCCCCATAGCTTGGTTAACAGCGACCGCACTGGCATAACCCACAAATGCACTAGTCGGATCAAGGTACCCTACCATGCCTCGGTATTCTGGTTTTAGCAGATCGTTCCAGCTTTGTGGTACGTCTGCACCATCAAGCGCATCAACGTTAACAAAGAAACCAATCGTACCAGAGTGAATAGCAAACCAGTTACCTTCAGGATCTTTCATTCCTTCAGGAATTTTATTCCAGTTGGCAGGTTTGAATGGCTCAACAACTTCTTGGTTTTTCGCGTTAATGCCAAATGAGACACCGTAATACACCACATCCGCAACTGGGTTGTTTTTCTCAGCCACTAGCTGAGAAAGGGATTGACCAGAGTTTTTGTTATCCATCGGCACTCGAATACCCAGTTCTTTATTGATCAACTGAAGTTGCCCACCCCAATTAGCCCATTCTGGAGGGCAGTTGTAGCAGATCGCATCTGATGCTTGAATCTGGAACGAGGCAAAAGCTAGACCAACCAGCATTCCTGCTGCTTTAGTTAATTTTGAACGTGTTTTAACAGCCATTTTTATTCTCCGATAAGTGCCTGTTCATTAAAGCGTGATTTTGGGGCTGCACCGAGTGAGCCGTTCATTTGAAGTTCGTATTCCATCGCTAGGCTGGTAGCTAATTTTGAGCCTGCTTTGGCATTAAATAATATGTCTACGGCGACTTGCCCCATTCTTAAGTGGGGAACTGAAACCGTGGCAAGACCTGGGGTGATTAATTGGGCTAAGCTCATTCCATCAAACCCTATAATAGAGACATCGCTTGGGACGTTGAGCTCAAGCTCTCGAGCTGCGTTTATTGCTTTTAATGCAAGTAAATCGTTACTACAAAACCATGCAGTTGGAGCATCATCTGCTGTCATTACTTGGGTTTCTTGCTTACCAAATGAATCGAGTTTATTTTGGTCAACCTCAAGTAAGTCACTTAATTGAATGCCTTGCTCTACCAATCCATCCCTAAACCCTTGATAACGCTTTTTCGCTCGATCCGACGACTGAAATGAACCTGTTATCATGCCAACTTTTTGATGCCCTAACTCAATTAGCTTTAATGCGACGTCACGCCCTGCTTGGTAGTTATCAACGTAAACGCAAGGCGCTTGAGTGGACTGATTGTGGACTAAGCAATAAGGAAAGTTGAAATCCTTCAGCACAGCCAAAGCCCTATTGTTTGCAGAATTGGCAACAGTCATAACAACACCCTCAACGCGTAACCTGATCAAGTCAGCAACAGCTTGCATTTCTTGTTCAGAGTTATATTGCGTGTCAATGACGATTGTTGAATACCCAAAATGTTGAGCTCTTCGTTGAATACCCGCTACAACTTCGGAAAATACAGGATTGAGAAGGCTTGATATCACGACCCCAATGGTAGGATTTTTACTCATCTCCACCTTTTTATCCTGTTTCGCAGCGTTGTAACCCGTGAGCGCAATAACGCGTTCGATTTTCTCGGCAGTGCCTTTCGCAACTGAAACTGGTTGGTTCAAATACCTAGACACAGTAGAGGGCGAAACCCCGGAAAGCGCAGCTACATCCTTGATGTTCATCTTTGTGTCCTTACCTGATTCGATGTGGGAGAGAGTAATGAAGGCGCATTACACTTTTATTAATGTAAATTTCAGTTTTAATGAAAAATACCTACCAATTTCACCAAGTTAACCGCCATTTAGTGAAAATTAAGTCATGAAACACTTTCGTTTCATGAATATCATGTGAATTAAATAGATTGTTCGGCCACCACAGAATTGTGACTAGAATCACATAAAAACAGATCGTTATTATCAAAGCAGAACAAAATTCAAAATGAAAAACACTATGAAGTGGGCTTAGGCGGCGAAGAAAACCGTCTAGTATGAGGCTAGCCATTCCATGTTTTACCTTCTGCTCGCTCTCTCTAGAAAATTAATCCATCAAAGTTAGCCATTTATATTCGCCAAGCGGTGCTTCTATTTTCTTGATAAAGCCTAAAATGTTGGTATACAAATCGAGAGCTTTCTCTTGGTCGTCAACAGGAACGCTCGTTACGTGAATTTTCTTTGAAAATAGCCTATGACGTTTGGAATAAGCCAATAATAGTCAAAGCGATTTGGAAAAATTTATTCTAGATTGCTTTTATCTAACTTTTCACACTTGCTGAATAGGTCGGAGAACTATCTGAGTATTGATAGCCTTCACTAAAGCCCAAATAACTATCAAGATAGGCTGAAATATCCCGAGTTACATCTAGTTACCTTTACTCGAGATCACTGGTGTTTGGGTTCCTGTCTATACCCTTAAATATTCTGGGCATTTATGTCTATGAATACTCTGCATGTTTTTCGATGATCACAACTAGCTTCAATTAAACATGGGTAGGTTTAAGCTCTTATGCAGCAATATAAGCGCATTGAAGCAAACGATTGCAACTGGTAGACTCCGCGCTCTTTTTCATTGAACAGTTTTACCTATGCAAAATAATCAAGTGTTAACACATTCAAAGGGCCAGCCTATTCTTGTGCAAGGAGCCATGGATGTTGAAACAGAGGCTCTCATTGCCTCTTTAGATAACCCGATTAAAACCACCATCGCTTCATGGACGTTTTGGCAAGGTGAATATTTTAACTACCCTGTTGTTGTCTCTCGTACTGAGATTGGACTTGCGAATGCTGCTGCCGCAACAACACTAGCAATCGAGCACTTCAAACCAGCCTGCATTATTAACCAAGGTACAGCCGGAGGGCACGATCCAGAACTTTATCGTGGCGATATTGTTGTTGGTGAACGTAGCTTCAATATGGCGGCGCTTAAGTCACAGTTCACTGATAAAGGAAAAGGAATGCATCCTCAAACGTGGAAACGCCTTGGTTATCCAATGCACCTAAGAGAGGATGACAAAGTCGTTGAACACGAGCAGTTTTTTGCGACCCCTGAACTTGTAACACTCGCACTAGAGCAAGCTGGGCATTACTCACAAGGTAAGGTGGTTAAGGGTGTTATTGGTACCGCTGATGAGTGGAACCGTGAGTTGGATAGAATCAACTGGTACCACGAGACATTTGGTACCTCAGTAGAAGAGATGGAAACATCCGCTGTTGCCCTAGTTGCACACGCTTATAAAGTCCCTTTCTTGGGTGTTCGAGTTCTATCAAATACCGACCAACACGAGCAAGATTTTGAGCCTCGCACCGCTATTGATTGCCAGAACTATACCCTAGTCGTCATTGAGGCACTTATCAAAAACGTACTTTCTTAATCGAATATACATTCTCCTTTAAAGATTCTTTCGGAACACAAGATGCACATTTTTATTAGTTTTATCGGCATTTTTGCGCTGCTATTTATTGCTTACTTAGTATCAGAAAATCGCAAAGCCATTAATTTCCGTACTGTTGGTTACGCATTTCTAATCCAATTTATTCTGGGTGGAATTGTTCTTTATTCATCGTTTGGTCAGGCAATCATCCTATCTCTAGCCAATGGCTTTTCAGCCGTTATTGGTTATAGCAATGAAGGGATCAGCTTCCTGTTCGGTGGTCTTGTTAGTGACAAGATGTATGAGCTATTCGGTGGCGGTGGTTTTGTCGTCGCATTCAAGATTCTACCGGTCATCGTTTTCTTCGCGGCGCTTTCGTCCATTCTTTACCACTTGGGCATTATGCAGTTTGTGGTTAAGTGGGTGGGTGGCTTCTTGCAGAAACTGCTTAGAACCAGTAAAGCAGAATCAATGTCGGCAAGTGCTAACATCTTCCTTGGCGTGACTGAAGCTCCTCTTCTTATCAAGCCTTATATGCCAAAAATGACTCGCTCTGAGCTGTTCGCTGTAATGTGTGGTGGCTTGGCTTCAATTGCCGGCACTATGCTAGTGAGCTATGCACAGCTTGGGGTTAAGATGGAATACCTTCTAGCCGCTTCATTTATGGCTGCGCCGGGTGGATTACTTTTCGCTAAGCTTCTTATCCCAGAGACAGAAACATTCAGCGATGAAGATTTAAAAGAAAGCGAAGAAACCAAAGCCTCAAATATCATCGATGCTGCGACCCAAGGTACACTAAGTGGCCTTTACCTCGCATTCGCTGTTGGCGCAATGCTACTCACTTTTGTCAGCTTGGTTGCCATGTTAAATGGCATGCTAGGTGGTGTTGGCGGTTGGTTTGGTTTCGAAAACCTTAGCCTTGAGCTTATCCTTGGTTACATCTTTGCGCCAATTGCATGGCTTATGGGTGTTTCATGGGACGAAGCTATGCTTGCTGGCTCATTCATTGGACAAAAGATTGTGGTAAACGAGTTCTTCGCGTACATCAATCTAGCTCCATACCTGTCTGGTGATGCTATTGTTGCAGCCACGGGCCTGCCAATGACTGAGAAAACTCAGGTAATCATATCGTTTGCACTGTGTGGCTTTGCCAATATTGGTACGGTAGCGATCGCAATCGGCGGTATTGGGGGCATGATCCCAGAACGTCGCGAGCAAATTGCTTCTCTAGGCGCCAAAGCTCTGCTAGCGGGTATCATGTCAAACCTAATGGGAGCGACAATCGCCGGTATTTTCATCAGCCTTACCTAAAGTAAGACTTCCTTAAATAAACAATAAAAAGGGTAATGGCATACTCAATGCGCCATTACCCTTTTTTGTATCTTCACTCAGCAAAAGTCTTTGTAGATTTTTGCCTCAACTTGATTGCTATCAGTGTAGTTAAAGCCGAGACATTTTATTGCTATATCTAGATTTATACAGTGAAAAATGAAGACGGGTTATTCACTTTAAAGTGAATAACCCGTCTTAAAATTAATAGCTATATAACGCTATTATTTGAATACGATGCTAGAACCAACCATGTCTTCAGTTAATACTGTTAGGTTAGATGCACCCACAGTACCCACCGCTTTGATTAGGCCTTGCTCATCTCTTTCCATTGCTGGCTTTTCAGTTGAGATCCCTTCTGGCATTGGCTCAAGTCCTTGGATTTGACCGTAGAAGATGTTGTTAACATATTCAGATCCAACCATTTGGAATTTTTCACCGTCAAACTGTCTGAATGCGTTTGTACCTTCATTTGCTGCAATCGATAGGTTGTTTTCAAATACCGTATCAACTGCTGGGAAGATAGTTTCTACACGAGCATCATCAGTTAAGCTCACTCGGTGAATTGCGTTGCTCGCAAAGATGCCTTGCGTGTTATTGACTAGGGTATTGTTCTTAACAATCACGTCTTTAGGCGTCCACTGCTTTTGTAGTGTCTTACCTTCAGTAGAGTCCTTAGTTAGCACTTCGCCATTAGCAACATCGATAATACCTGTGTTTAGAACAAGTGCGCCTCGGTAGGTGCCTTTACCTAGAGTACCCTCAATGTAGTTATTCTCAATTAGATGGTTCTCATCGTAGATTCTGATGCCGCCAGAGTTCGCCGTGTCACCCGGCAAGATAACGTTGTTGGTGACAACGTTGTTGTGGCCGTGTCTTAAAGAAATCATTGAAGTACTATTCTTGATAGTATTTCCATCAAATGTGATGCCACTTGCCTTAACTGAAATCAGTTCAATTTCACCAGAGCCGTTTTTACCAACGTAGCCACTGATGTTGTCGAAGTAGTTATTTCTTACAACACTTTGAGAGTCAAATAGTGAGTTGTGGCTATCGCCAACTCGGATTGCTTGTCGGTCGTTACGGTTTGTTCTCACCATTTTAGGGTCAGAATTTTCGATCAACTCGATATCCAAAGCAGTTAAGTCTTTGAAGATATTACCTTCAATCAATGTTTTCTCTAGCTTGTCAGAAGTCGCAACTACAAGCATAGCGCCACGCTTGTACTTACCTTCAAACGTATTGTTGGTGATTTTATTGTTCTCGCCACCAACAGTTACCCAACGGATGTTAGGGTACTTGCCTTTTTCATCTGCAACGTATTCGTAGTCATTGAATTTGTAAATCACAGAGTTGTTTAGAGTGTTGTTTTTGCCGAAGATCCCAAAAACACCCATGATGTTAGCATCATGACTTTCTTTGCTTAATGTCGCGCCACCATCGGTGAATACCAAGCTTTCAATCAGGTTGTCATTACCCTTGATCACAAACTGAGTCGAACCATTAAAGATTACAGAGCCAGGTTTTTCAGCTTTGATAGTTACGTTATTTGCAGTCAGAGTAACACTACCTAGGTCTGCATAACGACCCGGCTTAATGCTGATGGTATCGCCATCTTGAGCATTAATAATGCTTTCTCGTAGCTCTAAAACCTCTTGCATTGAAGCGATAGCAACGCCTTGGTCTACCATGATAAATGTTGGTTGAGTAACTAGCTCTGTGCTTCCTTGATTAGAAGAACAACCAGCTAACAGTAATGAACCGG
Source organism: Vibrio comitans (assembly GCA_024346835.1). Classification (GTDB taxonomy): domain Bacteria; phylum Pseudomonadota; class Gammaproteobacteria; order Enterobacterales; family Vibrionaceae; genus Vibrio; species Vibrio comitans. Next base: position 770,516 of record AP024867.1, on the reverse strand, counting down.
CAATTAATAGAAGTGGTGACTTTTTCATAAGTGTCTCTTTAAAAGGGTGTTTCGGTTGAGCAGCAGGTTAGCAACTTGCATCATATCTAGAAAGTCTCTTTGGCCTAGTAATGCCGACTCAAACCAACTTTGTTTACCAATTTGTGGACACCTTCAAATAATTTAATAATACAATTAAACACAAATCGAAATATGCTTGAAAAAGACAGGACATCGCGTTAACTGTATTCTGTGCCAACCGTAGAGAACAACAAGGAAACCACAGTAAATTATTGTTTTAATTTGATTTATCTAGGTAAACCCATTGGTAGATAAGCCTAGATCGCTTTCATAGAAGTGAATGTTCAGTGAGGTGATGCATAGTTAAAACAATAATAAAACCCCTCAAATTTGAGTTAATTGTAATATTTTATTTCTTTGAGTTGATGACTTAATCGATAGGCTAGTATGACGAACCGCTTGGCCAGGTTCCTATATCATGTCGCTAGACAGTAAAGTGAGGACAGTAAATGCTAGCATCAAAAAAGGCCTGAATAATCAGGCCTTCTCATCAGCAAATTTAGATAGTTGTGGCTATTTTACCGGAGCGATACCTTTACTCGGGTCAATGCCCTTATACAGGAACTCGGTCGTTGGTGCATAGTGACGCACTAGCACGTTCCATTTTTGGCCTTCCTTCAAGCCGTCCAAAGGAATATTGTTCGCACCGTATTTTTCTTCATCACATCCAAAGTACACTGTGTAAGTACCATCTGCATTTGGTTGTGCTACACCACTGTTAGCGCTCGCATCATCATTGAACATGAAGCCGTCTTCGTTATACACAGTAAATGACCAGAAGCCTCTGTTTTTAGGATCTTCAAATGTCACTGAGTGACACTGAGTAGATTCAAAGTTAGGCGAGTATTGATAGATATTATCTTTGAACGTCGCCCCGCCCCATCCGTAAGCTGCACCTTGGATGCGTTTTTCTGCGGTAGTGTATTCACCCGTACCAAACATCTTCTCTGAGTCAGCTACGCCTTCAACAGCGATCTCTGTCAAAATATCTTTCTTCACTGGCTCAAGTTTGGCTGCAAGAGTTGGCAAGTCGTAGCCACCGAAAATTGGGTAGTCATCTTTTGAGCCCGCTTTGATAACTAGCTTGTCTTGTAGCTTATTTAGCTCTGCGATCTCTTGCTTATCACTAATGTTTGGAAGATAAGCGCGAACAACCACGAACATGAACTTTGTCGAATCTGGCACTTCTAGCGTTTCATCGCCCTTAGTGTAAACCATGTCAAAGGTTTGGTGGTTTTCATCAGTAAACTGCACCATTACAAAGCGATCACCAAAGTCAGGTAGTGTCAGTGTCGCGCCTTTTTCCGTATCAATGACCGCTGTAGAGTAGATAGTGTCACGGTTCATACGCACGATTGGCTGGTCTTCAGTCAATGGCGGAGTACGGAAGTGTCTCCAGCTATTCACGCCATCTGTCGCTTTTGCTTCAGTTACCGCAAAATACTTAGAGGTTTCAGCTTGAATATAATTGTCTCGACTAATATTTACTTCCGCAGATGCAATATTTGACATGCCTAAGATACTTACCGCAATTGGTGCTAGTAGAAACTTTTTCATCTATTCAATACCTCAATTCTTTCTAAGTAAAATGCAACCACTGTAGATATTTTCAATATTAGCAGTTGATTCAAAAGTTATGCTTCTCAATGAATTGCAATCATTGTCTCAGCAAGTACGAATGAGTTTATGGTGTACTGGGGCGAATAACAAATTCCTATTCATGATATCAATAATAACTGAAGAGCATATCATGCTATTCATGGCTATTATTTCTCGCATATCACAATGACCCTAACCAAGAAAGATTAGAGCACTTGGAGAGGGACAGATTAGTTACTATTACAAAGGATGGAAGTATATTGTCTAAACAGTGTACCTGAGCGGTTCATCTATCTTTGATCGACAGAGCCTAACACAGGCTCTGTCATTTAAGGCATCGCACTTACTTATCTAAATTCTGGGGTTATGCTCTACGTTTTTTGAATGTATGCCACCCTGCACTTAAGATGGTTTTAACTACAACACCAAGTGCACTTAATTTAGGGTCGGTGTTTTTACCATCAGCAATACGCCACATTTGGTGCTCATACCATACCAATCCAACCATCGCCATTTTATCGAGCGCCGGTTTGCCCGTGGTTGGGACGGTCAAAGGCATTCCATAATTAGGGTCTTCAATTAGCTTGTTAGGGAAATCGGGATCCACAGCCATAGTTCGTGCAATACCAATAAAATCCGTCGCTGATGTATTTAATGCTTCGTTCATCGCTGGAGCTGTTCTAAAGCCACCCGTCACCACCAGCGGTGTGCTTACCAACTCTCTGGCCTTAACCATATAATCCATGAAATAAGCTTCACGCTTTATTGTGCTGGCTTTCACTGGCTCACTTTTACTCTTAGATCCCATCATAGAGGGGCTTTCATAAGTACCGCCGGAGATCTCGATGAGATCAATGCCGTTTGTACTCATAGCTTGCACAACCTGCATCGACTCTTCTTCGGTAAAGCCGCCTTTCATAAAATCAGCACTATTGAGCTTAATCCCTACAGGAAAATCATCACCCACCTCTTTACGAATCGCTCGGTACACTTCCAATACAAATCGAAGTCGGTTTTCCAATGAACCACCCCATTTGTCATCTCGTTGATTGTGGCGTGATGATAGAAACTGGCTGACAAGATAGCCATGAGCACCATGGATCTGTACCCCAGTGAATCCCCCATGCTTTGCAAGCTTGGCACTAGTGGCAAACTTATTAATAATTTCGTGGATTTCTGTTTCAGTTAATGCGCGTGGCGTATTGAAGCCTTTCTCCAAGCCATGACCCAGTGAAATTGCAGAAGGTGCAACTGGCTTATCACAAAGAAACTTAGGAATTTGTTTACCTGGATGATTCAGTTGCATCCATATCTGCGAGCCATTTTGCTTTCCAGCATTTGCCCACTCAACAAATTGCGACAAGTCACTTTTCTCATCGAGAACAACATTATTTGGTTCACCAAGGGCACTTCGATCCACCATTACATTACCCGTAACAGATAAGCCAATCCCTCCTTGAGCCCAACGTTGATATAGGGTGGCGATGCCGGATATCGGGTTATGCTGCTTGTCTCCAAGCTGCTCACTCATCGCTGATTTAAACAAGCGATTCTTGATAACTTGGCCGTTGGTAAGGGTGAAAGGTTTGCTGAGATCGATTGAATTCATGCTTACTCTAACAATTAGGTAATCTGGGTATGATGCAGGCAGTATGCTTTATTTTGCGTAGAGTTCCGAGCATTTAGCGCACAAAAAGGCTTAATTTAGAAACTGTAGGACTTGTTGGAGATGCGAAGTAGAAAAGGTTTTTGGGTGCTCGTGAAAGGCAATATTCAATGTCGTGAGCAAAAGAAAAGTCAGCGAAGGTTTCGCTGACTCGACAGTTGGTGCGTTCTACAGCGGAGCTTAATCTTCTGAACGACGATCAGCCGCTTTACGTTTGTTACGCTCTACTTGGTTTTCAATGAAACCTTTTAGCTCGTTCTCGCCCCACGCTTGCGCTAGTTCTTCAGTTTCGAAGCCCATTTCTCGCTTAGACACGGTTGTTCTACGAGATGTTACTTGGCGAACAATCTCGGCACACCAGCCATTACGTTTTTCAGTAGTGCGAACCGTGAACTTTTTACTATCAGACATATGTAATTCTCTAAAAATCTTTGCATTGCTTGGGGTAAAAACACTCTCCCCCGAGCTCATTGCCAACACAAGCTAGCTTGGTTGAAAACTATAGATGACATCCATAAATAACACCACCTATTGGAAGGGCGACATTAAAGCATATAAGCGGGATTTAATGTAATTATTTATTGAGTAACCTTTTGTCAATCTTCGAGAATCACCTGTGGTGCGGGGAAAAATCTTAGCTATAAAATGATATTTCAATAGCAGCTACACAGCGCTAGATCTTCACACACCGAACCGAAAACATGTAATCCTTTGTACTAGTAGCTCTTCGGATTTCCCCTTTGTGCACATTCCACCAAGAGTAAGCTAATGTTCGGATAATCGCTTTTTTCTCTGATTCGCTGTTTGCTGTCCAGAACTCGCTATAAGCACCTTCGGTGATATACCAACCGTTCCATTTCACGCCAGCAGGTCTTGCAAAGAAGTTATGCTTGTTCACTACAGCAGGGTCGATTTTTGTGAATAGCCCCCCAGCTTGGGCTTCTTTTAGCTGCAGGCCTAGGCTCTGCTCGCCGCCGCGCCAGCCTTCTTGATTCACTTCTTCTTCAGACATGCCGATATTTCGTTCTAGCTGCTTCCAATCGGCATCAGTCGCTACACGCCATCCCACAGGGCACAAATTTCGGTCATCAGCAACATCATGCCAGTTGTACAATCGACCGTATTTCAATAAGTTTGCTTGATCGTCCTTTGGAATTACCCCTGTTCGCACATCAGAGCCATCTTGAAATTTAGTGCTTCTAAGGCTTTCGGCTAACCAAAGCTGATCTCCGATCTTAACAGTGCGATACACGTTCCCTTCCATATCCTTAACCGTATCTTCCAGTTTATATAGCTCTTGGTTAATTGGGCTTGCAGATGATGTCGCGGCAAAAACCATGCTGACTCCTATTGATAAGACTGACTTATTCACGCGGGGATACCTCTAGCGATAATATGCCCATACTTTATATATCAAAATGCTTTAAACCTAGGCGATATACTCTCTAAAACATGCCTATTTATATCAAAGTGATTGAATAATTGACTCGCTAAGCAAAACTAAAGAGCAGACATTGAAAATCAATCTAATCGCAAAGAAAGGCTACTATTTCAAAATTATCGAGACTAAGAAGTTTAGGAGGACAGATTGTATTGCAATGGGTTCGGTTTACCGACAAAGTAGAGGCAAGCTGAGACTACCTCGGCTTATACCATCCGATTACTACCGCATCAGGGCTTTAAATGTCTCAATCAGACTCTGCTACAACCAGTGACATAATAGATAACTTTGTAGCGCCAAAGTGTCTGGCGAGGCTAGAGATACTGTATCAAGATGATGATATTTTATTGATTAATAAGCCAAGCGGATTGTTGAGTTTATCAGGCAAAAACCCTCTGAATTGGGATTCCGTACACTATCGTCTAGTTAACGGTCAAGATGCAACCGAGGTGGCAGAAGCCACGCCTGCTTTTGCTGATGCCAAACTGCCACATCGGCTAGATTTGGGGACTTCTGGAGTTATGGTAGTAGGGCTTAACAGCGCAGCATCGAAGAGTCTAAATAAGCAGTTTCAAGCACGTACAGTACAAAAGCGATACCTCGCTATGTTAGCTGGCTGGGTTGAAGCTGATAGTGGCCAAATATCAGCCCCTATCGCTAAAGATAAAGCATTATTCCCTCGCGTAAAGATTTGCCACGATACGGGCAAAAGCGCGCTGAGTGGCTATCAAGTCGTAGATCGCTTGGCTAATCCTTTGAGAACCCTAGTGCAATACACTCCCGTTACAGGTCGTACCCACCAGCTACGTATCCATAGCCTTGAATTCGGCCACCCTATTTTGGGTTGTGACCTTTACAATAGTGCAGAGCTAAAAAGTAATTGTGAGCAAGAAATCAGTCTTGAAGCAGGTGAATTTGCTCAACGCTTAATGCTGCATGCCAGCGATATCTACTTCACTCACCCCACCACAGGTAAAGCTATACATGGTCATAGCCCAAACCCCTTTTAAACGGGTTTGTACCCATTAGCGCTAGTTGCTTTTTGACATTTCTTGCTTCTCAACAATGTACGCGATCGCTTCATTATTTAAGCATGATTTACTGACATATTGGCGCTGTTTGCCTAAATGAAGGACTAGTCCTAAATCGCTTTGTTCAAGCTGATCTATTTCACCCCAGGCAATGTCACGAGTATTTTTACCACTTTTGTAGCTCATACCCTTTGAGTTAACTTGAAGTGTCACTTTGCTACCAGAGCTTGTACCGAGTGTTTGGCGCCATAACCACCAAGCTCTCTTAAAATAAACACTAAGCGCTTCAATAAAACTCAAAACAACGAAGAACCAACCCACATAACCACTCGGTAGCAGTTCAAATTCTAATAAAACCACACCAAAAACAAGAAAAAACAGTGCTTTCAAATAGTCTTTAAACACATTAGGTGGACGGCTCGTTTGATCGTAACACTCAGCAAAAAAGGTCTTGTCGAGCGTATATTCGGTGGTGAAATCAAAATCTTTAGACATATGGGGCTACTTTGAAGTTTTCTGTGATTGAGCATCCCATGCTGAGATCTCGCAACCGCAGTATTGTATCGCTTCACAGCGTTTTTCTTTAGCTATTTTGGCTCTCTTTTTAAGTCGGCAACACATCGAGGAGTTACTACCCTAACCCACTTTCTATTCAAGCTAAGTAGACTGCACGTAAATATGAAAGACTAAAGACCTGTAATCAAAATTACTTGATGATCTCCAATACCATACATTTGGCTGACTGAACCATTTTAACATCTTGATAAACCAACAATTTAGACATAAGTCCTTCGTAAATAAGCTCGATATGAAATAACCGTTCAGGATCCTGGCAACCTATCATTTTCAGCCTAGACAAGAGTTCGTGTTGAACCGCCTGTTTATGCTTCTTTGCGGCAATGTGGATGTCATGTTCGAGCTCTGGGTACTCACGACACATGTTTACGAAGATACATCCATGAAATAAACCAGCGTTAATGATCTCTTCAAGCTCAGTGAAAAAGCGCAAAAACAGCTCTTTTGAGTCTGCTATATCAACTCTATCTCGCTCCCAGTTAGCTTGCACCCTATTGCTAAATCTAGTCAGAGCTTCCACTGCTAAGGCTTCTTTACTGCCAAATTGATTGTAAATCGTCTTTTTGGAAACATTGGCGTATTTTGCTATCGAGTCCACGCCCGAAGCACTCATCCCTTGTTCAGATACCAATGCAATAAAGCTATCAATCAAATGATCGCGTTTAGTTGTATTCATACTCATCTTCGTAATGTTTTCTTTTAAGCAATCATAACACGTAAATCTAAGATTACACAGATCGGTGTAAAAACACCTTGTGCGTTTAGTTGGGTACTTATAACATTCACTTACACCGACCTGTGTAAAAGTTTAATAATAAGGTTTAACAATGGATATATATAGCTTCCCATACTCACTTCCTTCTTACCGTGCTCGCTTAGCCGCTTCAATGCTCGGTTGTGAATTCAATACCGTCAATATTGATTTAATGGCAGGTGAGCAAAAGTCTGAGCATTACCTAGCAATCAACCCAATGGGAAAGATTCCGGCTCTAGTTAACACCTATAAGGGTGAAAAACTGGTTGTTTCTGATTCAATGGCAATTCTTCGTTACCTAGCTCGCACTAGTGGAGGCAGCACTTGGTACCCTGAAGAACAATTCGATGTAGCAGCAAAAATCGACGTTTACTTATCTATGGTTGCAAATGAGCTATTCGACTCTGTAGAAAAAGGCCGAATAATCAAGGCATTCAAAATGATTGATGAGGCTGAATACCCAGCATGTTCATCTCTTGCTTATGATCTTTTTACTCAAATTGATACAAATCTCGCTAGGTCAAAATTCTTGGCGGCTGATTTCATCACCCTGGCTGATATTGCTGTTATTTCTACATTGGTTTACTTCGAAGAAGCCGGCCTTTCTTTAGATAACCATCCAAATATTCAACGATGGATGACCGACATCAAAGCCACTGAAGGCTTTATTGCACCTACCTTGTTGTAAGTATTTTGGTGCTCCCTACAAAGTCATTGCGCACAAGAGAAATGGCTCCCTTCAACTTATCGGAATTATTATGAAAAAAACGCTAACCGTTGATGTCGCGATTATTGGTTCTGGAACCGCAGGTTTAAGTGCCTATCGTGCAGCAAAACTGAAAACACCTAATGTAGTGATGATAGAAGGTGGCCAATATGGCACTACATGTGCACGCGTAGGTTGCATGCCTTCAAAGCTTCTTATTGCCGCTGCTGAACGAGCGCATCAAGTGGAAACGTCAGAAAAGTTTGGTATTTCCTACAACGGTGAGCATCAAATTGATGGTCGCCAAATCATGGGCCACTTGAAAAGTGAACGAGACCGCTTTGTCGGTTTCGTTATTGAGGGTGTTAACGCGATTCCAGAGCAGGATCGTCTTGTCGGTCATGCTAGGTTTGTAGATCAACACACAATTAAGATTGATGACGATATCACTGTCAATGCTGAACGCATTGTGATCGCAACTGGCTCTCGCCCATCTTACCCACCAGCTTGGAATAAGCTTGGCTCTAAAGTTATCGTGAATGATGATGTATTTGAGTGGGATGAACTACCAAAATCAGTCGCAGTATTTGGCCCAGGCGTTATCGGCTTGGAGTTAGGTCAAGCGCTACATCGTTTGGGGGTTGACGTTCGAGTATTTGGAATGGGGGGCAAAGTAGGTCCTCTTTCAGACCCAAAAGTAACTGAATGCGCAATCGAAGTCTTCAAAAGCGAATTTTATCTTGATGTTAATGCTGACGTTAAATCAATTGAATTAAGTGAAGACGGTTCTGCCGTTGAAGTCACTCATATAAACCTAAATGGTGAAGTTGAAACTTTCACCTGTGATTACCTATTAGCTGCAACAGGTCGTCGACCAAATATCGACACTCTAGATATTCAAAATACCGATATCGCTCTTGATGAACGTGGCGTGCCAATAGCTAACCCAAGCACGATGCAAACATCGGTACCAAATATTTTTATTGCAGGTGATGCAAGTAACCAACTGCCTTTACTGCATGAAGCCGCAGACCAGGGCTTTATCGCAGGAACAAACGCAGGTAGTTTCCCTGACATCGAATCAGGACTGCGTCGCTCAGCGATAGGCGTCGTATTCTCTGATCCTCAAATAGGTACAGTTGGTCAAACACACCATCAACTAACAAATCAATATCACGGTAACTTTGCCGTTGGTGAAATGTCGTACGTGAGTCAAGGGCGCTCGCGAGTCATGCAGCAAAATAAAGGTTTGATGCGTGTTTACGGTGAATTTGGGTCGAACAAATTTCTTGGCGCAGAGTTTTTTGGCCCTGCTTCTGAACATATTGCTCACTTGCTCGCTTGGGCACACCAACAAAACATGACGGTTCCTGAAATGCTCGATATGCCTTTTTATCACCCAGTGATTGAAGAGGGGCTGAGAACAGCTTTAAGAGATCTAAACGAGACCCTCAGATCGTGTAACTGTCCAAAAGAAGACTGCAGTAACTGTACTCCAGGCTGCTAATTAATTTTAAATCTTTACGAGGTAATATTATGTCCAACGTTAATGAATCAAGAGCAGATCAAGTTGCTCTACTAAAAAATCTATTAAAAACAAATAACCGCGCTGTTTCTTATGCAGCATGGGCGGCCGCTTTTACAACAGGCAGCACTTACGTTCGCGATCTTGTTGCAAATGAAATCGATGCTCTTTCTGAACTAGAAAAACGAGATGTAGAGTTCGCTGTTGCGCGCATGGGTGTCACAAACCCTTACTTTGTTGCACGTCAATTTGTATCTGTCGGCGCAGGAGGTTCCTTGGAGGCACTTAACTTCCGTGGCTTCCCTCAACTCGATGTCCAAGATGATGCTGCTTATCATCACGCGTGCGTTGCAGTATCTCTAATTAACGGCGGTTACGTTTGTCTTCGTTCACACGTCACTCAGTTACAAGCAGCAGGCGTTTCTGATCAGGATATCGATGTCACTATGCGTATCGCGGCAGCGTGTCACTCCCTAAAAATCTTAGGTACTCTGCCAGAGTAACCCTTGGGAAATACACTATGTATGCATTCTTAGGAGCACTCGCATTTGTAGTATGGGGATTAGTCCCCATCTACTTCCATGAGTTAGGCCCTCACGAACCACTATTGATTCTCGCTCATCGTATCTTTTGGTCAGCACTTATCTTAATTATTATTGGATGTGTTAAGACAAACTGGATGCCGACTAAAAAAGAGCTGACTCGAAAAAATGTTGGATTGACCGCTTTATCCGGTTTTTTCATGAATATATCTTGGTGCGGCTTTGTTTACGCTAGTATCAGCGATAATCTGATGGCAGCGTCATTGGCCTTTTACATTACCCCTATTTTTGTATTCGCGATTGGATATGTGTGTTTTAAGGAAAAGGTCAAACTAAACCAAGTGTTCTCGTTGGTGCTTATGGTTTCAGCTGTAGCTATCTACGCCTTCTCTGACGGTCATTTCCCTATTCTAAGTCTATTTATAGCTTCATCTTTTGCTGTCTATATAGCACTAAAGAAAATGATGAATATAGGGACTTTCAGTAATTTGTTACTGGAGCATGTTTTGTATATGCCTGTTGCGTTAATTTATATCGCTATGCATTCCCAAAACCTAGGGTTTAATGCTGATTTATTATCGCTAGTCGGTACGGCACCACTGCAGCTGATTCCAGTGTTGCTAGTGACAATTTCTTTACTGAAAACGTCACTCAACAAGATGAGTCTGCTTCAATATATTGAGCCAACGCTTCATTTCTTATTAGCTATATGGTTCTTTCATGACCCTGTTTCTAACGGACAGAAGTACGCTTTGATCATCATCTTTGTCTCAATCTTAATGTCATCGTTTAAAAGGAGTTCTTTTAATCATGCTCACCATTGATACACGAAATACTGAGCATTTCATTCAAGCTCATATTCCCGGCAGTGTTTTTGTCGGCTACTCAGAAGGCAACTTTGAATACTGGTTCAAACAGGTTGTTCCTGACCCAAGTACCCGATTCCGTCTAGTTACTGAATTGAGCCAACTCAGTGAAATCTGCCATAAGTTGAAAGAGATGAACTATGAAAGATTTACTGTGGTTAATGACCCAAGCTTGTTCACGCAGCGCACGCCCAACATTACGTCTACTGATTTACAGAAACAGCTACAACAGTGTCGAATCTTAGACGTACGTGAAAGGTCTGAGACACAGAAAATCAAATTGAAAAGTTCTGAAAATATGCCTCTGTCAGATATCTTAAACGGCAAAAATCCAAAGGCAGATCTTGAATACTATGTGCATTGTGCGGGTGGGTATCGTTCTTTGGTTGCCATATCTTGGATAAACCGAAGCAAAGCTTACAACCTCATCAATATACAAGGCGGTTTGGAAGCTCTAAGAGCAACATTAGAAGATGAGCTTTTTGTAATCCCTGAATAGGAAAATGGTAGTACGAGACCTAATACACAAGGTTCTAACTTTTCCTAAGTCGTTATTAATCATATTGAGGAAGAAATACTGTGCCAAATACATCAGCAGAACGCGCCATAGAACTAGGAGCGCCATCATTAAGCCACATCGCTACACGGTGGGGATGTACGACTCAAGATCTTGAATATTTGTTTAAGGTGTATCCAGAGCGATTTGAGATGCTAGTTTCTGGCGTTCTAACTTACGATGAATTAGATGCAAAGAAAGCAAGTCACAAGCAAGCTCATGACCTCGAGTTTGAAGTAAAAAGCTTATTGTTTGAAATCATAGAAAGTGCCCGTCTCGACTCGATGTGCGAGGCTAGAAATCTATCGGAAATTGCGTCTGCTCGGGTAGAAGAGCTTTCTAGAATAGCCAAGAGTTAAAAGGGCACTAACATTGAATAAGCTAATTGCTAGCCTATCAAAAGTAATCGATGAGTTGATGAAAAGTGGCTCGCTCTACTTGAGATACTGAGCCACTTCGGTCAAGAAATGATAAAGGTGCTTCACTGAGCCTATCTGTTTCGCAATCCTAGTCGTGGACAAACCGAAGAATTTGACAGGACTAACTTAAAAGGCCCCATCATTAACCAGATCCAAAGCTTGATTTTCCATATCTTCAATAAAGTTAATCAGAGAAAGTGTGGCTGTATGCAAGGATGATTTTCTGCTCAGCGCCGTAATCGTTGTCGGTAGCAATACCTAACAAGTTGATGGAGTCTTTCTTGGTAAACTTGTATCCAACACCTGCTCCAAGCCAATAGCCGAAATAGTCATCCGAGCCCACGGAAGCCCCGGCAAAGGTAATAACCGTAAATTCTTCTGAAAGAGGTTTTAAAGAGAAGTAGCCAAGGTAACCACCCGTGCTATCACTTGGGTGCAGTACGTATGGGTTCGATGGGTCGAAATTTGGCTCTCCCTCGTTAAGTGGTCTTTCACCATCGGTGTAATTAAAGCCCGCCATTGGGAATATTTGCCAGCCAGCAGGCTCTATACCAAACACAGAGAGGGGAACAAAGGTTCCGATACTGTAGTTGTTGAAGTTAGAACCGTCCTCATACTCGCTCTTGCCGAAGTTGAAATTGACAATACCGAAGTCGAACAGCCATGAACCACCTAGAGTCCACTCCTCACTATCAGGGTGATATCTGAGATTAATTTTCTGTGCTTCACTAAGGCCGATAGAGCCGGATATCGAGTAACCAAACTTATCAGATTCAAAGTTGTAGTCTCCTGCAACACCTAGCTTTGTAACCACGCGAGTTGGGTCATCAACATGCTTATTTTCGTTGTCGTAAATATCCTTTTTAGACTCTGAACGATTAATAGTACCGTCTTCAGACGAGCTAGAGGTATCTGCGAGCGCACTTGTGGTATTTAAACCAGCAAAGAGAATAAGAAAGCTCGTCGATAATTTACGCATTAATAGGCTCCTGTGAAGACTCACATGCTTGTAGAAAATAGAGGGAAGAAGCCTACGAAAATTAGGCTATAGACAAAAACAATTCAGAAAATTGATCAGATATAGTGTACGGCATGAAATCCTAAGAAACTAATTCTTTGTATTTATATATGATATTCACTAGAGCTATGTTGTTCTATGGAAGAAACTGTGGGTTCAGGCTTAGATAGGTACAAATAAATTGTTATAGCCCTACACAAACGCTCGTCTCCAAAGCATTTTATCAGAGGTATCTTCTACGACTATGCTACATAGGCACACTAAGTGGTAGCTTGTAGCGGTACTGGTTTTAAAGTGATGGCGATAGTTCAATACGACTAAAACACCACCACTGCATGTTGCTAAGTGAGATCTCTAAGCTGCTTCAATATTGGTAGTAACATACGGCAGCCATGCGTTTTGGTACAACTCCTTTGACTGAAAACGATAGCGCTTGATCTGAGAACGTTCGATATCGGAAAAATCACGCTGTTCCATTGCAGCCAAGCGCTCTATTTTCTGCACTTGTTCATAGATACTGTGTTCATAACCGTTTTTCACATCAGCAATGTCTTTAAGGTGAAGCTGAACTTCGGCAATCATGTTGGTTTTTGGCAGTTGCACCAAGACATTTAAGTCGCGATAACCTGACTCGGTAGGCTTTTTAAAGCGGTTCTTCACTTTTACAATCGTCGCTTCACGCTCAAGTACTTCATAGGCATTCATTAAGCTAGAGATATCATTCGCCACTATGGTTGCGCGAGCCAGATCTGTGATTCGTTCAGCTTTGCCACCCAGCTCGTACTGCACTTTCTCCTGTGCACGTTGTTGTGATTTAACACCTGCGAAGTAGGCTTCTGATGAGGTCAATAATGCTGTGCTTTTACACAAGGTTTCTAGCTCTGATTGAGCTTGATGTGCCTTACTGAACAGAACGTCAAAATCGGAATAAGGTTGAAGTGGAGAAACGTCGTGATTTGGGATGCCGTAAAGCCCACTCAAGCTATGTTTGAATTTAGCTGAGCACACTTGGCCTTGATTGTTGTTCGATCTAGAGTTGTCGTTGTTTGGTGCTACTGGAACTGCGGCAAACGCAGGAACACGGGTCAGCACTAACAGAGATAGTACTGCGGCACGCAAGAATAAGCTCATTGGCTCTCCTATTTTGTTTCGACTCAAAAACGGTATCGTAAAAAGACTGAGTAAATACAAAAAAGGTTCTGATTACGATATGGGGATAAGACCGAGAGATCCAACCTCTTTACATTTCTTTTCGTGTCTAAATGTGAATGAAATCACACCATATTTCGCAAACTGTTGTTTAGATTAATAAATCTATGAGCATCGCCTTTTTGGCAAGACTAAAACGAAAATTCACCTATCTAGTATTAGCCCATTCAATCTGTTTGTTTCTTTATAGGAACTTCCCTTCTGCCCAATGCCCACTTGTCTCACCCCTTTAGATTAGGCTCATTCGCTAAACAAATGATTGTTATACATTAATACTATTTCCAAACTGCATTCTGCCTGTTTATCTTATTTTTAGTGCAACGGATTTCGCAGAAACCAAGCGCACTAAAACAAGAACTGACATCCCTAATACTATAAAAAAGAATAGCTATGAAACTAAAAACAAAAACTCTGTTAACTGCAATTTTGGCAGCCACTGTATCCTCCCACGCATTTGCACAGTTAGACCCAAACAAAGCGCCTTCAGAGAACTTCGATTTGAGTCAATGGAAACTCAATGTACCGATTGAAGACACCAAGCCTGAGCGCAAAGGCCAAGTAATGGAAGTCTCTGTAGCCGAGTTAAATGAAGGCTATGTTCATCCAGAATGGTTCTACACTGACTCACGCACTGGCGCCTTGGTTTTTGTCGCACCGAATAAAGCAATGACAACACCAAATTCCAGCAATGCGCGTTCAGAGTTGCACGCTATGCTGGCTGATAACCCTGAAGTAGGTACTTACGACCCTGCAAATAACTTTGCAGTGGCATCGAACAAAAATACTGAAGCCTACGCCTCTGTTGGCGGTAAGTTGAGCGCTGAGGTTTCAGTTGATCATGTGAGTGTCAGTGGCGATCACAGACACAACGATTCTTTCTCAGTAGTTATCGGGCAAATCCATGCTCGCCACAACGAACCACTAAAAATCTTCTACCGCAAACTTCCGGATCATGAGTATGGCTCTGTTTACTGGAACTACGAGAACAATGCATTGGGCGATGATTACCATAAGCGCTTAGACATTTCTCATGACGTGTTCGGTAAAGCAAAGCAGCGCTTCGGCCACGAAGACCCGCAAGATGGTGTGAAACTAGGTGAAAAGATCTCTTATGAGGTGAATGTTGAGGGCGACATTATGCACCTTGAATTCATCAAAGACGCCGATAGCGATAATCCCGTGAAGAAGACGTTCGCAATCAATATCGCAGAGGGCAACTATCTTGGTAACAAATACGATGCTGGCTATGCGCAATCACTATTCTTCTACAAAGCAGGCGCATACAATCAATGTAGCACTGGCTCTGTAGGTTGTACTAACAACGGTATGGAAGCAGGTGACTACACTAAAGTGAGCTTCTATCATCTAGAATTAGACCACGGTTAAGCTTCTTCTATTCAACTAGAAGTCACAAGGGATCTCAACTGAGATCCCTTGTTATTTAATAGATTAAAGTGATGCCCATTTTGGCACCTGTACTTTCTTTCTTATCGCTAGATAACGAATATACAAAACCAACGCAATGGCTATTACTGCGCTAATATCAGAAAGTTGTGGCACATAAACTAGCGTGGCCGAATATAATATACAGCCAATCGTCACCGGGATTGCATACAGTTCTTTTGAGAGCAGTAGTGTTGGTCGTTGGATTAATACATCCCTTATCACACCTCCGCCTACAGCTGTAATTACACCTAGTATAATCGGCCCAATCGGTAAGCCAAATCCCAAGCTCCATGCCTTTTGTGTACCTTGAATTGAAAACATCGCAATGGCGACAGCATCCACATACAGATTGATCGTGTTAACCCAATGCTTTTTCAAAAATGATACGCAAACGAACCCAAAAATACTGCTGGCGATCGCTATCCAAATATAAGACAGCTCTTCTGACCAAAATACCGGAACGCCCAATAACACATCTCGGGTTGTCCCCCCTCCCACTGCGGTAACTATACCAAGGACCACAACAGTTAGAATATCGCTGTGCTTTTCACTAGCCGCCAACACGGCGGAAAAAGCAAAAGCGACCGTACCCAATATCGATATGATACTAATGAGCTCTGAAGTTGTTGCAAACATAACTAGACCTTTCAGAGTCGAGCTTTACATCACGGCAAAGCTCTTCTCGTCTATTACAGGAGTAAAGCTTATTTATTGGTAAACAACGCGTTTACATCGATATGCGCCCAATTTGAATCATCACCTAAGGCGGGCAGCTTCACCCACATTTGTAGCTCGTTGAGGTCTGCTACAACTTGATAATTGGTAAGATCGACGTCCTGGTTTGTTGGTTTGGTCACGCCGCCATTTTCTTTGAAACTGCCGTCTGCATTGTACAGTGGTAAATCAAAAATATTGCGCATTGCGCTAGCATCAATATGACCTGATAACTCATCATGGCGAGCATTAAGGTTTTCCAATCGCTTCAAGGAATAGCTTTGCGTTTCACGGATACCCAAACCCCAATCTGGATTCAAAAAGGTATTAACCGTTGCAAACGAGCTTGAGCCTTTATCACTTACACGCTGTCTATTTTCTTGAATGGTATTTTCAAAAGCGCACGCTTTTCCACTTTTGTCTGCTAGCATCCAAATTGCTGCAATATCAGTACGAGAGGCTTGGAAACGAGCGCTCAGTGCGTCAATTGAATCTGATTCTGCCATGTAATCGACAACCGAATTTAGGAATGATGGTTTTTCTACAGAAACGATGTTGCCTCCCATTGAAGTACCATCATGCAGGTCAGTGTACACGCCTTTATCGTTAAAGCCTGTCACCATCCATTGCCACCCCGGCCAACTCACATTCACTAAAGCATTTGAGCCATCAGTAGGGTTATATACCGTCGCATAGATTGGGAAATCCAAGAAGATTTCGCTCCAGTCCATATTACGACCAATAACAGAGTGACCTTCGATCGTGCTTTCGCCCCATGATGCTAGAGAAGAACAACCCGAGAAAGAGTGTAGCTTGCCAAGGTAAATAGCCATTGGCCCGCTTTGGTCCAACACAATCACCTTTTCTACAGGCCAACCTAGACCGTCAGCGACACCTTGGAAGTATTTCTTGCGACGAAGAGAAAGCGCAGCAAATACTCGAGCTCCAAATAGCTCAAATGCCTCTGCTTGGCTAATCAGCCCTTTATCAAATTCTGGCTGAACAATAACGTCATACATGGCTTGCATGTGGTCTTTGGTAAGGTTGCCATATTGCAGCCCCATTTCGTACCAGCTGCCATTAAGTTGCAACACGTACAGCATCTCTTGCTCAGTTGTAAACATGGTGCCGTTTTGGAATGTATCCTTAGTGGTGATATTCATAGTAACCTCTGCGTAATAAATTGGTTTGCGTATTAAGTTGAGGCCAGTTTATGGAGGATTTTGAAAATCCAACAATTGCATATGGCGGATGAGACACGGCGAAAAAGCAAGCTATGTACGGTATTGAGACTGAACTAGGAGCGGTCACGGTAAATCACAGTTGACCCAGATTTTAATTCAGTCATGCTAAATAGTTGTTAAAATTGATATAAACTGAGAATCCAGAGGCAAAGGAGCAATGCGTTATGGAGAACAGCACCACTAAACTCTCTTTAAGAACCATCGAGGCTAAAGACTACCCTGAATTAGCCGCATTGATGGACTTGGTGTTTCACGATGTTGGGGGCGCATGGCCGCGCTTCACCATCATGGATTTGATCCACCAGTTTCCAGACGGACAAATCTGCATCGAAGACAATGGCAAAATCATTGGGGCAGCCCTCACCATAAAGGTCGATTACAACCGATTTTCTCTGCCTCATGTGTACACAGATATCATTAACGAAAAAGACGTCATCCAAAACAAGGCAACGGGCGATGCCATGTACGGGTTAGATGTCTTTGTTCACCCGGATTATCGCGGCTTGCGTTTAGGGCGACGACTGTATGATGCGCGTAAAGAGCTATGCCGAACCAAAAATTTTAAAGCCATTCTCACCGGTGGCCGAATCCCCTCTTACAATCAGTATGCAGATGAACTGTCCGTGACAGAATACATCAACAAGGTGAAGCGCCGAGAACTCCACGACCCCATTCTTTCATTCCAACTTGCCAATGACTTCGATGTAAAACGACTGATGCGTAACTACTTGCCTGAGGATGATGCTTCTTTAGGTTACGCTACCTTGCTGGAGTGGGATAACTTCTTCTATGAGGCCGATATTCAATCGGTTCATGATATCGAAAAGACCTTAGTTCGTATCGGGGTGGTGCAGTGGCAAATGCGAGCGATTCGAGACCTTGATGACTTTATGGATCAGGCAGAGTTCTTTATATCTTCGCTGTCCAACTACAAGGCCGATTTCGCCTTGTTCCCAGAGTTTTTCAATGCGCCGTTAATGGGGTTACAACACGATCAAAACTCTGTAGAGGCGATTCGTTTTCTCGCCAGCTTTAGCGAAGAGATCAAACTTCGAATCTCACAACTGGCAGTGACCTATAACATCAACATTATTGCCGGTAGCGTTCCCGTAGAAGAAGACGGCAAATTATATAATGTGGCCTATCTGTTGCAGCGTGACGGCAATATCAATGAGCAATACAAAATTCATATTACACCCCATGAAGAAAAAGACTGGGTCATTGATGGCGGCTCTCAAGTAAAAGTCTTTGACACTGATGCAGGTCGCGTGGGCATTCTCATTTGCTACGACAGTGAATTTCCCGAACTCGGCCGAATGATGGCCGACCAAGACGTGCAAATCATCTTTGTTCCATTTTGGACGGATACAAAAAATGGCTATCAGCGCGTGCGAATTTGCTCGCAAGCTCGAGCCATTGAAAACGAATGCTACGTGGCCATTGGTGGCAGCGTAGGTAACCTGCCACGCGTCGACAATGTCGATATTCAGTATGCACAGTCAGCGGTATTCTCTCCCTCTGACATCTATTTCCCGCACGATGCTACACTCGCTGAGGCCAATGCCAACACAGAGATGATCATCTTTGCAGACGTTGATCTAACTAAGCTCAAACAACTTAACACCGAAGGTTCAGTGACCAATCTGAAACATAGAAGACGAGACGTGTACGGTACATTCAGTGTGACGCATACTGACGAAAACTAGGCTTGGGCTTATTAATTAAGTTATCGCTTTCCAAGCGTCAGTTATAAAAAAAACAGGGGCCTCATACGAGGCCCCTGTTTGTATCTGCATGCCGACTATGAAGTCGAATGTCAGTAAAAGAGTGCTCTACTCTTGGTTATCACCGACCGTAAATGATTCTTCAATTCTTCGCAGTTCTTCTTGCTCTTTAAGCTTAGCCTCTTCTTGAAGCGCCGCCTTTCTCTCGTTCATTGCTTTCTTTTCTGACTTAGTCAAAAACTTGACTGCTTTCTTATTGGTCAGAGCATACGCAACAACGTCTTCACCCTTTTCACGGCGTTCATTGACGCGTTGAGAGAAACGCTCGTTATCGCGTGCTTTACGTTCAGCTGAACTTAATTTGCTCATATTTCATACCTATATTAAAAATTCGGCGCCTGTTGCTACCTTCAAGTAAACAAATGAGATGTCATTCATATAGCTGATGAGGGCGATTTTAGCATAGATAATGATGCAAATAGCGGTATGTAGATTTGAATACTGCAAGAAAGGAAAGGACCTCAGAGAGAGGGTGAGTCACCTGAGGCCTTCTGGGGATCAGAACTACTACTGTTCTGAGTTTCTCTGCTAAAGAAATCGTTGCTCCCATGTGTAAGTCTTACGTTCAACGGCTTACTTAGGGAGGCCAACCTGCTGGTAAGAGACAACAAGTCAGCCTATTGACTGATACCAACTCAAGCATTAACCCAAGTTGGTAGATGAGCCCGAAGACTCTTAGTGGCGAACGTGAGAGCCTGTTAGCTCCACAGCGCGCAACTGGGCAATGGCTTTTGCTAATTCAAGCTGAGCTTGAGCAAAGTTAATATCCGCATTGCCTTTATTGATGTTTTCTAGCGCAGCACGTTTTGCTTCTTCTGCGCGAGCACGGTCAATGTCTTTCCCATGCAAGGCAGTATCTGCCAAAACCGTTACTACATCGGGTTGTACTTCCACTAAACCGCCAGAAACATACAACACTTGCTCTTGTTGCTTCTCGCCAGTAACAAATACCGTTACCCCTGGCTTAATTTTACTTAGCAGTGGCGAGTGACCTGGGCGAATACCCAGTTCACCATCGGCACCTGAAACCGCAAGGGCATGTGCAGGCCCTGAAAACAGCGTACCTTCCGCACTTACGATGTTAAGTTGAAATGTATTCTCTGTAACTCCGATAGCCATAATGCACCCTGCCTCTTAGATAGATTTCGCTTTTTCAAGCACTTCGTCGATAGAACCACAGTACAAGAACGCTTGCTCTGGGATATCGTCGTATTGACCGTCTAGCAAGCCTTTAAAGCCTGACAATGTTTCGCTTAGAGGAACGAATACACCTTTCTGACCAGTAAATACTTCGGCTACGTGGTAAGGCTGAGTTAAGAAACGTTCAATCTTACGAGCACGAGATACTGTTTGCTTATCTTCTTGAGACAGCTCATCCATACCTAGGATTGCGATGATATCTTTCAGCTCTTTATAACGTTGAAGCGTTGTTTGAACTTTCTGTGCAATGTTGTAGTGCTCTTCACCAACAACTAAAGGATCTAGCTGACGTGAAGTTGAGTCTAGTGGATCGATTGCTGGGTAAAGACCAAGCGCTGCGATGTTACGAGACAATACAACTGTTGCATCCAAGTGAGCAAAGGTTGTTGCTGGCGATGGGTCAGTCAAGTCATCCGCAGGTACGTATACCGCCTGGATAGAAGTGATAGAACCTTGCTTAGTTGACGTGATACGCTCTTGAAGCACACCCATCTCTTCAGCCAGTGTTGGCTGGTAACCTACCGCTGAAGGCATACGGCCTAGCAGTGCTGATACCTCAGTACCCGCAAGGGTGTAACGGTAGATGTTATCGATGAATAGCAGTACGTCACGACCTTCATCACGGAAACGCTCAGCCATAGTAAGACCTGTCAGCGCTACACGTAGACGGTTGCCCGGTGGCTCGTTCATCTGACCATAAACCATGGCCACTTTGTCGAGAACGCCCGCTTCTTTCATCTCGTAGTAGAAGTCGTTACCCTCACGAGTACGTTCACCAACACCGGTAAATACAGAAAGACCTGAGTGAGCTTTCGCGATGTTGTTGATAAGCTCCATCATGTTTACGGTTTTACCTACACCCGCACCACCAAACAGACCGATTTTACCGCCCTTAGCAAAAGGACAGATAAGGTCGATAACCTTAACACCGGTTTCCAGTAGCTCAGTGCTGTTCGCTTGATCTTCATAAGAAGGCGCTTCACGGTGAATCTCGTAGTTTTCTTTCTGGCCAATCTCACCACATTCATCGATAGGTTGACCTAGCACGTTCATGATACGGCCTAGTGTCTCTTCACCTACAGGTACTGTGATTGGAGAGCCTGTGTTCTCAACTTCAAGGCCACGACGAAGGCCGTCAGAGGTACCCATCGCGATACAGCGAACGATACCGCCACCCATTTGTTGTTGAACTTCTAACACTAGCGAGCCTACATCGTCGCCTAATACTGTTAATGCGTCATAAACGCGAGGACCGTTATTGTGGCTGAATTCGACATCCACCACCGCACCGATCACTTTTACTATTTTTCCAACACTCATGTCTAAATCCTCAAATTCTTTTCCGAACCCTATACCGCTTGGGCACCTGAAACGATCTCGCTCAGTTCTTGGGTTATGGCAGCCTGACGCGCTTTGTTGTAAACCAACTGCAAGTTGTCAATCAGTTGGCCGGCGTTGTCGGTGGCCGCTTTCATGGCTACCATTCGGGCTGCTTGCTCACACGCAATGCTCTCTACAATGCCTTGGTACACCTGCGATTCGATGTAGCGGTGTAACAATTCAGAGAGAATGTCTTTTGGTGCTTGCTCGTAGATGTAGTCCCAGCGACGTGCTTCTCTTGCATTGGCGTCTGCTTCTACATCTGACGGGTGTGGCAGCAATTGTGCTGTCGTTGGCTCTTGCACCATGGTGTTAACGAACTTGTTGTAAACCAAATACAAACTGTCGATCTTACCTTCGTCATAGTGTTCCAACATCGCGTTTACTGTGCCTAAGATGTCTTCCAATTTTGGAGAGTCACCCAGACCTGCAGTTTGCGCTACGACGTTACCGCCGCGTTGGAAGAAGCCGATAGCCTTTGAACCGACTAAAGTGGTATCAACCTCTACACCTTTTGCTCGCCACTGTTGCATCTCTTCAAGCACCTTCTTGAACAAGTTATTGTTCAAGCCGCCACATAAGCCGCGGTCAGATGAAATGATGATATAAGCAACGCGTTTTGGCTCACGCTGTTGAAGGTAGGGATGTTGGTACTCCAACGAACCCGATGCGACGTGAGAGATAACGTGACGCATATTCTCGGCATATGGGCGAGTTTGCTCCATATGGTCTTGAACTTTACGCATCTTACTTGCCGCAACCATCTCCATTGCACTGGTGATTTTTTGAGTGTTACCAACACTGCCTATCTTGGTGCGAATCTCTTTGGTATTTGCCATTATCTGCTCCTATTTGTTTCGATTTCCAGTCAACAAACCGGAGCTTTACAGTGATTTCACTGAAACAAAACCTTTCAGTATCTCGTGTAAACCCGCATCAATTTCGTCGTTGTAGTCACCCGTTGCGTTGATTTTTGCCATCAACTCTGGGTTTTGGCTGTTTGCGTAAGCCAACAACTCTTGCTCGAAATAACCGATCTTAGAAAGCTCTACATCAGACAAGTAACCCTTCTCTGCAGCAAAGATAACAATGGCTTGAGCGGCTACTGACATTGGTGCGTACTGCTTCTGTTTCATCAGTTCAGTTACACGCTCACCATGGTCAAGCTGCTTACGTGTTGTCTCATCCAAATCTGAAGAGAACTGAGCAAATGCGGCCAACTCGCGGTACTGAGCAAGTGCGGTACGGATACCACCAGACAGTTTCTTGATGATCTTACTCTGCGCTGCACCACCTACACGTGATACTGAGATACCAGGGTCAACCGCTGGGCGTAAGCCTGAGTTGAACAACTGAGTTTGCAGGAAGATCTGACCGTCAGTGATTGAGATTACGTTAGTCGGTACGAACGCTGATACGTCACCCGCTTGTGTCTCGATGATAGGTAGAGCAGTTAATGAACCTGTTTTACCTTTCACTTCACCTTTAGTGAATTTCTCTACGTACTCTTCGTTTACACGAGCAGCACGTTCTAGAAGGCGTGAGTGGAGGTAGAAAACGTCACCAGGGAATGCTTCACGACCCGGTGGGCGTTTTAGCAGTAGTGAAATTTGACGATACGCTACGGCTTGTTTAGACAAGTCATCGTAGATGATAAGAGCATCTTCACCACGGTCACGGAAGTATTCGCCCATGGTACAACCTGCATAAGGAGCAAGGTATTGAAGTGCTGCTGATTCAGACGCTGAAGCCACAACTACGATAGTGTTCTCTAGAGCACCGTGCTCTTCTAATTTACGCACTACGTTAGCGATGGTTGAAGCTTTCTGGCCGATAGCCACATACACACATTTAACGCCAGAATCTTTCTGGTTGATGATGGCATCGATTGCCATCGCAGTTTTACCGGTCTGACGGTCACCGATGATTAGCTCACGCTGGCCACGACCGATTGGCACCATAGTATCAACGGCTTTGTAGCCAGTTTGAATGGGTTGGTCTACTGACTTACGCTCGATTACACCCGGTGCAATTACTTCTACTGGGTCAAGCTGGTCAAAGCTTACTGCGCCTTTACCATCGATTGGCTCACCTAGCGTGTTAACTACACGACCAAGCAATCCATTACCGACTGGCACTTCCAAGATACGACCTGTACCTTTCACTTTCATGCCTTCAGAAAGGTCTGTGTAAGGGCCCATTACTACGGCACCTACAGAGTATTGCTCAAGGTTAAGTGCTAGTGCGTACTTGCCACCTGGCAACTCAATCATCTCGCCCTGCATTACATCTGCAAGTCCGTTGATTGTGATGATGCCATCACGAACAGAGACGATAGTACCTTCGTTGCGAGCTTCGGTGCTCACATTAAATTTTGCGATACGCTCTCTGATCAGATCGCTAATTTCATTTGAATTTAATTGCATATCTGTTACCTATCTCGCGTGAAGTTGACTAGCTAGTCGGGTAATTGATGTATCTATTGAACCATCAATGATTGTTTCGCCTGCTTGGACGACAATCCCACCCACCATTGTGTTGTCTAGCACTTGCTCTAGTTCAACTCGACGCTCTAATTTCTTCTCAAGTGCGGCAGTAAGTGCCGTAACTTGCTCTTGTGTAAGCGATTCTGAGCTTGTGACAGTGACAGGAATAACACGCTCATGTTCATCCTTAAGTTCGGTAAACAGTTCAAACAACTCTCTTACAACCGAAAGACGACCATTCTCTGCCAGGACTTTGATTAGGTTTTCGACGTGTTCGTCTACGAGTCCTTGGCAAACCTCAATAATGATGTCGGCCAGAATTTCGGCTTGCTGTGTGCCTGCACCTTCTGCGGAAGAAATCTCGTTTGCGATGGTTTCTTCTTCTGCCACAGCTACAAGAATTGACAGCATCTGTTGCCACTCTTGTAACTTGTTCTCACTCAAAGCAAAGTCGAACGATGCTTTGGCGTAGGGATGAGCAATAGTTGTGTACTCTGACATATTGCCTCCGCTTAGATTTCGCTTATCAATTGATCAACCAGAGCTCGGTTCGTCGCTGAATCCAGGTTCTTACTAATCAACTTCTGTGCACTTTCAATTACTGCGTCTGCCATTTTCGCCTGAAGTTCCTGACGTAATTTTTGACGCTCGCCTTCTAGTTCGGCTCTACCTTGCTCCAAGATGCGTGCTTTTTCTTGTTCAGCTTCTTGCTGAGCTTGGCTGATGATTTCGCTACGGCGTTTATTGCCTTGCTCCACCATTTCAGTCACATTGCGTTTTGCATCTTCGATGAGTTGAGCACCATTCGCTTTCGCTATTTCTAGCTCTTTCGCTGCATTTTCTGAGTGGCGTAAGCCTTCAGCGATTTCTTTTTGGCGCTCGTCTAACATCGCGGTGAGAGGTGGCCATACATATTTCATACATAGCCAAACAAAAATCACGAATGAGATTGCTTGTCCTAGCATGCTTGCATTTAAGTTCATACCTTCCTCACTAAATCTTGATTACTTATAAATCGATCTTTTCAAAGCTTGTTAATTGATGAATTAAGCTACTGCGAAGATGATGTATAGACCGATACCCACACCGATCATCGGTACAGCATCCACAAGACCCATCATGATGAAGAATTGAGTACGAAGCATTGGAGTTAGATCTGGCTGACGTGCAACACCCTCAAGGTATTTACCCGCTAGGTTACCGATACCAGATGCGGCACCCGCTGCACCAAGACCAATCAGTAATGCACCTGCTACATATAAAACTGCGCTTACGATATCCATTTGTATCTCCGATATATAAATTTGTTAATTAAATCTGTGTTGATAATTAGTGTTCTTCTGTTGCCATACCTAAGTAGACAATGGTTAGAACCATAAAAATAAATGCTTGTAAGAAAACGATTAATATGTGGAATAGAGCCCATGGAACACTCAGTGCCCATTGCATCCACCAAGGCATTAATGCAATCAGGATAAATATCATTTCACCTGCATACATATTTCCGAATAATCGTAAACCTAGTGATATTGGTTTTGAAATTAGCGTAATAAGTTCTAAAACAAGGTTTACTGGATATAGCAATGGATTATCAAATGGTTGAGTAGTTAACTCTTTAATAAATCCTTTCAGTCCTTTATTTTTGAACGTGTACGTTAATAGCAGAATAAATACACCCAGTGCCATCGACATTGGAATATTCACATCCGCTGTCGGTAGATCTCTAAAGTGTGTGAATCCCATTGCTTTAGTAAGCGCTGGTACTAAATCGATTGGTAGTAAGTCGACTGCGTTCATTAACAACACCCAAACAAAGGTGGTTAATGCCAGAGGACCAATCAATTTATCTTCTGCCTGAAAAATTTCTTTTACTAAGTTATTTACAAACTCAAAGATAACTTCGATAAGGCATTGGAAACGACCCGGAACACCACTGGTTCCTTTAGTAACAACGTATCGAAAAGCACCGATGAACAGTAAACCTGTTATCCAGGACATCAACATAGAGTCTATGTTGAATGCCCAGAAACCATCACCTGTAGTCAAGAAGGTTAAGTGATGCTCTATATACTCGTGAGCGGTAGTAACATTTTCCATACTACGCATACTCCGACTTATTAGAGCTGGTAATAAATGGTGTTAAGAAATACCCAATCATTGTCACTATGTATGCTTCTAGAATTACAGGGTTATCCAAACCGAAAAATCGGAAAGCTAGAATAAACATTACAAAGGTATAAATGATTTTTACTACACGACTCATTTGCATAAGATCGCGCAAACTGTAATTTGGGTTTCTTTGTACCTTAAGGCTTGCATATATAAAACCGAACAGCGGTGGTAACATCGCAATAACGATACCTAGTGCTGCAGATTCCATATCTACTTTATTACCAAAAAACACTTCAAATAAAACTACACCGACGGCTAATACTACTTGGCAAAGAATAACTCTTTTTGCAGCAACAAGAATGTCCCCGCTGATTCCATCCAGCCTCATAATAAACCTCGTATTTGGCAGTGTAACTTAATATAAAAAACAGTCGAAAGTGAACTTGTTCCTAGAAACTGACTCTTGGCTACTCTTTATATTTCCCCACGAAACTTAGCTCTATAAAACTTATTGTCTATCGCTTCGATATGGATAAGTTACGCCTAAAGTTCAGTGATCAAAATACCAAATACCGACATCAATCATTTCATTTTTGATAACTGGGTCACTTATTTATGAAAATTGACCAACTGACACTAGATGCGGTCATTTATGGCACTCGAAACTGCAATGAGGTGCACAGTGAGTTTGATTGACATCAATTTAATTATTTATTCACTGTAAATTTGCAAGGTAATTATTCAAAACTGAAATGGAGAGGGAATACAAAGAAATATCACAGCCTTTATATGAAAGTTACTTAATAGAAATTGAGTGAATAGCAGTAATAGTTGTTACCCAATTAAATCCAAGATCAATATGCAATAAGCCATATATAGTGAAGAAAATATTATGCAAGCCATTGATTATCAGTATAAAAATAATAGTAATTCAGTGATCTTCTTCATACCTTAGTGGGTTAATTCGATGGTAATATCCCGCCGCCCAACACTTAATACTATTAATGCATCACTAAGGTAATTCTATGCACAGCAGTGCCACTTTGAGTCATCCTCAATCTCAAGAGAAGTCATTGGAAAACGTATGCAAACGTCTACTTCAAGAAAACAGCTTCCATAATCAAAGTGAATTACGAGAGAGCTTGAGCAAAAATGGTTTCGCAGGAATTAGCCAATCAACCGTTTCACGCCTGTTAACTCAGCTTGGGGTTATCAAAGCGCCCAACGCTCTAGGAAAGAAGATCTACTGCTTAGCGCCAGAAACAAGCGCTATACAGTTCGACTCATCCATTGCCTCTCAGATCGATTCGGTTGAAGACAACAAGTCTATGATTGTAATAAAGACAAAGCCTGGAAGCGCGCAACTCATCGCTAGACTGATTGATTTTGATGCGGACAAAGCCATATTAGGCTCTATTGCCGGTGATGATACTGTGTTGGTCATACCCAGTGACGTAGAGAAAATAGAGCAGTGCAAACGGGCGATACGAAGCATACTCGCTCTTAATTAACCTTGGCTTTCACATGAAGCCTCTAAGGCTTCAATTCAAAAATCTAATCGGTAGCTTTTTCCCTTAGTAAAAAGCTCATAGCAACTTTGGCAGTAAAATAACTTTCAAAGTCATGCGCTTAATCAGTTATCGCCTAAAATAAAGCAATGTGGTGATTTCGCGACTGCGGAGGAAGTTTTACGAAAATGACAAAAAAGTCACTGGTTTATATTGGGTCTACCGCTATCGTTCTGTCGGGCGTCACGGCTTACTGGTTTCAAAACACCACCTCACCAGAAACCTACCGAAATGCAGCTCAAACCATCAAGCAAACCTATGAACAGCAGTTGTTTACGCTTTCTTCGTACAAACAAGGGCACTTTGGCTTGAGAATGTTCAGGCAAACTCAGGACCCTAAGTATTTGGTCGTGATTCAAGAAGACATCGGCATCATGTCCATCAGATTGAATCAATTATCTGAAGACTTGAGCTCAAAACAAACGATGCAGCAGTATGCCGAACAACGCCTGACCCAATATCGCCACGGCAAAGACGAACGTAGCAAAAGACGACTGGCAGCAACTGAGGATAAGCCAGAATATTTTTATTTGGGATTGGATTTATTGCGATATATGGCTCGAGTTGACGACTATGGCTTGAGGCATAGAAATGATAAAGCGTTTAGAAAACACTTGAAGCAGTATCCCTTTGATGAACTCTTTACCAACAAAACCATGATAAAGGCATGGGCGGCGCAGCTGGCGAACCAAGCCTATTGGCTGAAACAGCTAGATCTTGGAGATCACGTCCAAAAGTTTACCCAAGCATTACGTGAAACCTACCCAGACCATGAAGATTACCGATTATCTCTACAGCAATATGAGAACAAGCTTTACGGTATGACACATATCATTATCGCAGATTCCGGATATTATCAACATCAAGTCAATGAAGCAGACCATGCCTGGATATATGACTATTTCAGACAAAACATAGAAGACATCATCACCTACACAAAACAAGATATTATCGCAGAGGTGGGGATTAGCTTTCTACTTGCCGGTCTAGAGGATGATCCTGTGGTATATAAAGCCCGAGAAGCCATTCGAAATTCTATTGAAGAGTCAGCCGGTCGTATTCCTTCTGTATCCGGGAACCTAGATATTAGCTATGGTGAACATCGTAATGTTCTGGCAATCATGCTCCTAAATTGGCAATCGCCCAATATCGGTCCAAACACCACCACCACGCCAAGTCTATTTGAAACATTACCCTTCGGGCTGGCCTTGAAGCAGTAAGACTAAAACCCTTTACTCGTAAAGCTCACCATTCAAATTGAAATAGTGGTGCCTAATAAGATTTGCTTATCAGCGTACATAGCAATATCGATTAGAGCCAATCCCCCTACATTGCTATAAATACGCCCAAACTCACTAGGCTCATGTTTTGTGTGCCCCATCAAAGGTAAGTAAATGAAGCACTTTATATCGATCGTGTTATTAATGGCTCTTGCAGGTTGTAACTCTTCAAGCAACGACAACGCCTCTCAGCAGATACCACCAGCACACCTGCCTGAGGGGACTGTACCAGAGCGTCCATCCGCAGGAATTCCTGACCACTTGCCGGGAGATTTAGTCCCAGATCGCTTACCAATTGATTGGTACCATGAAGCCTCTTCGCGCTATGGTATGAACGTAGAAGATCTAGATGCAGTTTGTCGCTACAGCACCACCCACCCTCAAGTTACCACTCACGTTTCCTGTGATTGGAAAAATGATGAACTGACCATCGTTTACTTTGCCTCTCGTCATACTAGCGAGCCTGAAATGCTGTTTGACCATGCGTTTATCTGGGTTATTAATGACGTAAGAATAAACTACGGATTGATCTGGCCAATGGTTAACCATAAAGCCGTTGGTCTTGAAGGGCAGAGTCTGTCGACAAAATACGACGATGTAAGTTTTAATATTAGAACACAATGCTCATCTTCAGAATGTACCCAGATCGACCACGTTCTAACTCATTTATCTAATGACAACCACGTTTTATCAAACGGGATCCCATACAATCACACCAGTGACTTTGTCATGGAAACTTATAAGCAATCTGAAAAGTTCTACTTTCACGCTCGCTTTAACGACTTGAACACCGGTGAAGTCTACCGTAACACCTTGCACTTAGGTGATGATTTCCCTGCGCTGATTCATGATGTATTAGCGCCAGCGTTCGGCTACTAAGCTAGGGTCTGTTGACCTAGTACTCAACTAAAAAGAGAGAGTAGCCGAAACTACTCTCTCTTTCTTATTTGATGCAGACAGCTTTAGCTTATCGTCTGTGTCTCTTCTTTTAGGGTGAGCATCCCTTCTGTAACAATGAAATCGATAATAACGTCTAAGCCTTTACCTTCTTTTAAATTGGTAAATACATAAGGCTTAGTCGGTCTCATGCGCTGCGTGTCCTGTTCCATCACTTCTAATGAAGCGCCAACATAAGGTGCTAGATCGATCTTATTGATAATCAATAAATCCGAGCGAGTAATACCAGGGCCGCCCTTGCGTGGGATCTTCTCTCCCTCAGCTACATCGATAACATAGATGGTTAAATCAGCCAATTCAGGACTAAAAGTAGCACTTAAGTTATCGCCTCCACTTTCCACAAACACTACATCCAAATTCTTATGGAGTTTAGCCAACTCTTCAACCGCAGCTAGATTCATTGACGCATCTTCACGGATTGCCGTATGTGGGCATCCGCCAGTTTCAACACCAATAATACGATCCGGTTCTAGCGCTTCAGCGCGAGTCAGAATCTTTGCATCTTCTTGAGTATAAATGTCATTGGTTACCACTGCGATGTTTAGCTTGTCGCGAATGTTTTTACATAAGATTTCCAGCAGTGCGGTTTTGCCCGAACCCACTGGTCCGCCTATCCCAATACGAAGAGGTTGTTTATAGCTTTCCATTTCTTTTCCTTATGTTCTTATCTCTACCACGCTCTGCAGTTCGTTCCAATTTAAGAACGAAACAGGCGAGTATATTGAGTTTCGTGTAATGAGCTTGCTAATGCGATAGAGGGAGAAAAGCTGCCTATCATCCATGTCTCTATTTGGCTCGCATTTACAATAACTTGCGGAAATGAGCTCGTAATATTGATCAAGGCTAACTGTCCATCAGTTTGTCCTAGCGGAATCAATTTCACTCCAGCAGTTACGATATTCTCCAGCCAACTCCACAAATACCCTTGTTTCAAAGACTCGACACTAATACTCCAGTGACGAGCAGCAATGCATAAACCAAGCAGTTGGTTTGGATGACTCGTAATAGAATCAGTTACTGAGATGTCTATCTGCAGCTTTGTTAATAGAGTATTTAACGCCAACCCTCGTTGCTTTTCTTCCGCTCTCAACTCGCTAGTTTCTCGACTGGTGTATAGAAAGTCGCACCAGTACTCAATAGCATCGAGATCACCAGTTTCTAGAGCAGTGTATAGCCTGTCGAGGATGGGTAATTCCAACGTCGCTACACTCGAGCTGACCATGTAATTCAACCACTGCTCCATTGAATGGCGATCGCTTACCCAACCTGCTTCAACCGCAAATTCCAATCCTTGCGAATAGGTAAACCCGCCGATGGGTAACGATGGACTGATTAGCTGAAACAGCCGATAGCAAGCAACATCTGGCACTGGTACAGTTGATATTTCTTGACTCATAACGAAGGCCTATTGCGTAGCTGCTAAGCAGTCAACATCCATAAAGCACTAGCAGAGGCAACACCCACTGACAGCCACTTTGATGTCACTAGTCGCGACACAAATACCCCAACGGTCATCAATGCCGTTGCACTTAACGCCATACCTGTAGCAAACTGACCAAGATTAGCGGCAGCCTCTACACCGTGCGCATAGCCGTGGAAAAAAAGCAGGCCAATAGAGACTGCAAGCATACTATTTACGCGCTTTGTATTAGGAGAGAAGACCTGCCACAGGCATAAGCTCACCACAAACAAAGACGCAACGATCATTGGTTCAACAATTGCAGCAAAGCCCAACATTTTGCCTATTGCCATGCCTGCAACTAAAGAAATCAATCCAGCACCAACAAGTGCGGAGCTCTTTTTAAGCGACCAAGAAAGCGCACCAATAAGAAACCCAAAAGCAACCAACATAATCAGGTGATCCACCCCTGTCACTGGGTGAGTAACTCCAGACATAAATGAGTGCGTTTCATGATGGCTATGGCCAGGATGCGCAAAAGCCATAAACGGTGTAAGTAATGTTGCCAATAGAGCAGAATATTTAAGTTTCATCGCGATTTCCTTGCATTAATCCATTGAATCTAGCTGTGTTGTTTAAATAAAAATTAATGGTGGTGATGACCACCAGAGCGACCGCCATAAGCACCACCCTCAGGTTCAAAAGGCTGAGACTCCGATGTCACTTTTGCGCCAAGTCCCTCAACCATTTCATCCAGTACGTGATCATGCTGGTAGCGAACCCAGCCAAGTTCGACTTGCAGAGGAACGTGACGATTTCCCAGATGGTAAGCAACTCGAGTCAATAGATGCGGGTCATCGCAATAAACCGTAGATACTTGTTCAGGCGCAGCCTTAATCTCAACAACCACGCCACATTCGCTCGTGAGACGCTCCCCACCGCGCAATATATGACCACGAGGCAAGAATAGTCCTGCGTCTCTTCCATCATCCAAGGTCACTTTTAAGCGACTTTTAATGCGACTATCAATCGGCAAACTAAGGAAACCATCTGGCTTGTCGTGCCCATGTGAATGAATTTGAGTCAGTTGAATCATGTTATTACCCCAATCTCCTTTCGAGATTTATAACCTTGTTTAAAAAAGAAAATAGCGCTGAGCCATTGGTAGCTCTTCTGCCGGTTCACAGGTGAGTAGCTCACCGTCGGCACGAACTTGATAAGTTTGAGAGTCCACCTCAATTTTGGGCATCCAATCATTTAACTTCATGTCGGCCTTGCTGATATTGCGACAGTTGCTCACCACTCCTATCAAGCTCTTCAACCCCAACTTTTGCTCTATATTTTGCGCTTTGGCTTCTTTGGAAATAAACAGCATGGAAGTGCTTTGACTCGCTTTACCGTAACTGCCAAACATAGAGCGATAGTGAACTGGCTGAGGGGTTGGAATGGATGCATTTGGATCACCCATAGGGGCCATAGCTATCATGCCACCCTTCAGAATCACACTTGGCTTTACCCCAAAAAATGCTGGTTTCCACAGTACAAGATCCGCAAGTTTACCCACTTCAATTGAGCCGACTTCATGCGCCATACCATGAGTAATCGCCGGATTTATTGTGTATTTAGCGACATATCGGCGTAAACGGAAGTTATCACTGTAGTCTGAGTCTTCTTTCAAACTGCCTCGTTGAACCTTCATCTTATGAGCCGTTTGCCATGTGCGTGTGACCACCTCGCCCACACGCCCCATGGCTTGTGAGTCCGATGCAATCATTGAAAACGCGCCTAGATCGTGAAGAATATCCTCAGCAGCAATGGTTTCTCGACGAATACGAGATTCAGCAAATGCCACATCCTCGGCAATTGACGGTGACAAGTGATGACACACCATCAACATATCTAGATGCTCATCAACAGTGTTCACTGTATAGGGACGTGTTGGGTTGGTAGAAGAAGGCAATACGTTCGGCTCGCCAGCGGCACGAATAATGTCTGGAGCGTGACCACCTCCTGCGCCTTCTGTGTGATAGGTGTGTATCACTCGGTCGCCAATCGCCCCTAGAGTAGATTCGACAAAGCCAGATTCGTTGAGTGTGTCAGTGTGAATAGCGACTTGAACATCCATCTCGTCAGCAACACTCAGGCAGGTATCTATGGAAGCGGGAGTGGTACCCCAATCCTCATGTAGCTTTAAACCAACAGCACCTGCAGCAACTTGTTCTCGCAACGCTTCTGGCTGACTGGCGTTGCCTTTACCCAACAGACCAAAGTTCATTGGAAATTCATCCAACGCTTCAAGCATACGGTGCATATTCCAAGGTCCAGGAGTACAGGTGGTCGCATTGGTGCCAGTATTCGGCCCCGTTCCGCCTCCAATCATAGTTGTCACGCCCGATGCCAAGGCTTCTTCTATTTGTTGTGGACAAATAAAGTGAATATGAGAATCGATGCCACCAGCGGTTAAGATGGAACCCTCACCAGCCAGTATTTCTGTGCCAGGCCCTATGACAATATCAACGCCAGGTTGTACATCGGGATTACCCGCTTTTCCTAAAGCTTGAATGCGACCATCTTTAACTGCCACATCCGCTTTCACTATGCCCCAGTAATCAAGCACGATGGCATTGGTTATTACTAGATCCGGTGTTTCAGAACTTGGTCTCTGGCTCTGACCCATTCCATCACGAATGACCTTACCACCACCAAACTTAACCTCATCACCATAAACGGTATAATCCTTTTCTACTTCAAGCCAAAGTTCGGTATCCGCTAAGCGCACACGATCGCCCACCGTTGGCCCAAACATTTCGGCATAAGCCTGTCTGGATATTTTTGCCATGTTCAATCCTTGTAATTCTATCTTCGAAAACGAGCTACAATTTGCCCATTACCTTTCCCTGAAAACCATACACTTCCAATTTACCTGCATAACGCACAAGCTCGACGGTGCGAGATTGTCCAGGTTCAAATCGTGTCGCGGTTCCTGCGGCAATATTGAGTCGAAAGCCTTTGGTTACTTCCCTATCAAACGTGAGATAAGGATTAGCTTCGTAGAAATGGTAATGGGAACCAATTTGAATGGGGCGATCACCTACATTCTCAACGGAAACCGAAACAATATCGCGGCCTTCGTTGAGTTCGATATCACCCGCTGCAGTCTCGATTTTTCCAGGAATAAATCCGGCATGTGCTTTTGTAGAACCAGCCATAATCCCTCCTACACAATTGGTTCGTGTACGGTGACCAATTTGGTCCCGTCAGGAAATGTGGCTTCAACTTGAACGTCGGGGATCATAGAAGGGATCCCTTCCATAACATCGTCAACGGTAAGAAGTGTGCGTCCGTAATCCATCAACTCGGATACGGTTTTACCTTCACGAGCGCCTTCCAAAATTGCGCTACTAATAAGTGCTATCGATTCAGGATAATTAAGCTTCAACCCTTTGTCTTTTCTTTGCTGCGCAAGCATGCCTGCACAAAAAATTAGCAACTTGTCTTTTTCTCTTGGAGTTAATTCCATTTACTAGCCCACTGTTGTCATTGTTCATGCTTACTGCTCTTGGTTTAAGAGCATTAAGTGGTGATGCCAGCAAGTGGTGCAGTAGAAGCTAAATCTCCATTCAGCCTCTACCGCCTATGGTTATGTCGACCAAATTCTTGGCAAATCCGGTTCCACACCATTTTGATGCAAATGCATTTTTTGCCAAATATGGCCAAATGCAAATAAGATATCCTCACTCCAGGTTCCTAGAGCTCTCACTACGATAAGACCTTCTATTTGCGTCGCACCAATCAACAACGCAGGTGTCTTCGACTTGTTTGCAGAACTTCGTAGTGCATTCACTTGCTGTGCAATGGGTTGTAGCAAGCTCTGTACCAACTCTAAGTCTTCATGATCATTTGACGTAAAATAAAAACTCGCCATCATAGAAAAACCCAGCAAACCTTTATTAATCATAAGGTTATCACCACCAGAGAAGTTCAATCCTTCCGTCAGCAATCGCTTTCCATCTAGAAAAAACTCAGTCTTGCCAATAAGATAACCTTCATCATATCCCTCTTTCAGTGCAGGGCGTCCAAAGCAGTGCATCTCCCAGCCCCAAAACTGAGCACCCGTTTCAAGATGCACCTGCGTATCTAAGCGAGCATGCGCATTCGGGAAAAATATGTTCTCCTGTGGCAACCATTGCAGGCACGCCCCCTTCTTAACATCAAGGGTTTGCTTTTGCCTCGCATACTTATTGTTGGAACGGTAAAATTTAGTTGCGCCAGGGGTAGTGATTAACACATGAGCCCCTGATTCCACGGTGACATTAATACCTAAAGTATCACCACCCACAACACCTCCAGGTGGATGAAGCAGATAGGTATGACACGTTTGACCATCAGGGTAGAGAGGACGCTGTATAGCGAGTGGACCTGATTGAGTTCTGTGCTTCAGAACCGTTTTGTCTCCACGGTCAACAAAGGTCAGATTCAGTGTCGCCTTCCAGCCAGTGCGAATGTCTTCCTCTATGGCTAAACCTAACGAAGACGGGTGCAACTCAACGTGATCCAATATGGAACTCATACAGTCAAGTACTCCTTAATCAGTTGTTCGTTTAGACCACCCATCTCACCCTCTGCCACTTGTCGACCCCGATCTAGAATACAAAATCGGTCACCAACCCTTCTAGCAAAGGGCAGCTTTTGTTCCACCAGCAAAACAGTTAAGCCTAACTTTTCGTTTAACATACGAATGATGTCGCCAATTTCTTGGACTATGTTAGGTTGAATGCCCTCTGTTGGTTCATCAAGTATTAGAAGCTTAGGGTCAACGACCAGAGCCCTGCCGATAGCCAGTTGTTGTTGCTGGCCTCCAGATAAATCGCCACCACGGCGATGAAGCATCTCTTTTAGTACTGGAAAGATGTCAAAAATAAACTCAGGAATCTTACGATCCCCTTTCTTGCGTATTGGCAGACCAACTTCTAGATTTTCCTGCACAGTCAGCATCGGAAATATCTGTCGCCCCTGAGGTACATAAGCAATCCCCTTACGAGGCCGCTCTTCCGCATCAAGTTTCAATAGAGAGTTACCCTGTAGGGTAATATCGCCACTTTCAACTTTGACTAAGCCCATAATGCACTGCAATAGTGTGGTTTTCCCCACACCGTTGCGCCCCATCAATACCGTACATTTTCCCTCTGGAATCTCCATATTCAGATCCCACAAAGTATGACTCTCGCCGTAATACTGGTTAACTGATTTGACCTCTAACATCCTATTCTCCGAGATAAACTTGTTTAACTTCTGGGTGAGCTTGAACCTGATCCATAGTTCCTTCTGCGAGCACATGTCCTTGATGCAGCACGGTAACGTGACTTGCAATAGAGCGAACAAAGTCCATGTCGTGCTCGACTACAACTACCGAGTGCTTACCTGCTAGCGAATTTAATAACTCAGAGGTACGATCCATTTCTTGATGTGTCATACCCGCGACTGGTTCATCCACGAGTAACAGTTTTGGGTTTTGCATCAGCAACATGCCGATCTCCAGCCATTGTTTTTGACCATGAGATAAATTCCCGGCATTGTTTTGAGCTTCATCTTTAAGGTGAATTAGCTCTAGTACAGAAAGCAATTTATCCTTTTGCTCCCCTGTCATTCTGGCGGTGAACGTTCCCCAAACAGAGCGAACACCAGACATGGCTAGCTCTAAGTTTTGCCAAACAGAGAGACACTCAATAACCGTGGGCTTTTGAAACTTGCGTCCAACGCCTGCATTGGCAATTTCTGCTTCATTCATTTTCAATAGGTTAATATTGGAACCTAACCAAACTTCACCAGTATCGGGCTTTGTTTTACCGGTAATGATATCCATCATGGTGGTTTTTCCGGCCCCGTTAGGACCGATGATGCATCGAAGTTCACCTTCTTTTATGTACAAATTGAGGTCATTTATCGCTTTGAACCCATCAAAGCTTTTATTCACTCCCTCTACGTACAACAAAATATTATGACGAGTATCGATGGCAGGGTGCACATCTGGTTTTAGAAACTCAAACACCTCATCTCGGCGCGTCAGCGAGTGCATCGATTTTCTCATTGAAGATAATGCGTTCATGCTGTCGCCTCCTTAGACTTTGCCGATTTATTAGCCGACCGTTTTCGAACCCCATCCACTTGCTGGTTAACAAAACCGATAACACCTTTAGGGAAGTACATAGTGGATAAAACGAACAGACCACCTAGGGCAAATAACCAAACTTCAGGAAACTCTACCGTGAACCAACTCTTCGCATAGTTGATGATCAATGCACCAACAATGGCGCCAAATAATGTTGCTCGGCCTCCCAATGCCACCCATACCACTACTTCAATGGAGTTTAATGGTGCAAACTCTCCCGGATTTATGATACCTACCTGAGGTACGTACAAAGCGCCTGCAATACCCGCAATAACAGCGGATAACACGAACACCCCGAGTTTGATGCCATCAACGTCATAACCCATGAAGCGCGTTCGAGATTCCGTATCACGAATAGCCAGTGCGACTCTTCCTAGTCGGCTTGTGACCACCATCCTGCACACGACGTAACTGATAATCAGTGCAATACCAGTACAGATAAATAACCCGATTTTTGTTGCATCACTTTGTAAGCTAAACCCAAGAATGTCTTTGAAATCGGTCAAACCGTTGTTTCCGCCAAATCCCATCTCATTGCGGAAAAACGCCAACATCAATGCATAGGTCAGCGCTTGGGTCATAATGGATAAATAAACGCCAGACACACGTGAACGAAATGCCAAATGACCAAATATATAAGCCAATACGCCTGGTACTAATACCACCATCAGCATGGCAAACCAGAATTGGTCAAAGCCCATCCAAAACCAAGGAAGCTCTTTCCAATCAAGAAAGACCATAAAGTCCGGCAAGATAGGGTCACCGTATACGCCTCGATCGCCAATTTGGCGCATTAGGTACATCCCCATGGCATAACCACCGATAGCGAAAAACGCACCGTGACCTAAGCTCAAAATCCCCAAATACCCCCAGACCAAATCCAACGCCAATGCCAACATCGCATAGCTTAGGTATTTGCCCATCAAGGAAATAGTGAATGTCTCAACATGTAAGGGATGACCACTAGGCAACATAGTATTTGCCAGAGGTACAAAGATAACGGCAGCAAGCAGAGCTAGAATTGTCAGTTGCCCCCCCTTGTCTCCCCGCATCGCTGAAAGTACGAACGACTTTGACTGCATGATGTTCTCCTTAACCTTCAGCCGCACGACCGCGCTGAGGAAATAGACCTCGCGGACGTTTTTGAATAAATAAAATGATGAATACTAGAACGAGAATTTTGGCCAAAACAGCACCAGCCCAAGGCTCTAGAACCTTGTTAAATATGCCTAAGCTCAAGCCTGCAACCAATGTGCCCCATAAATTACCGACACCACCAAACACCACGACCATAAAGGAATCAATAATGTAAGCTTGGCCCATGTTAGGCCCAACATTAGTTAACTGAGACAACGCCACACCGGCAATCCCTGCAACGCCAGATCCTAAGCCAAAGGTCAGCGCATC
This sequence comes from Vibrio comitans, assembly GCA_024346835.1. Lineage (GTDB taxonomy): Bacteria > Pseudomonadota > Gammaproteobacteria > Enterobacterales > Vibrionaceae > Vibrio > Vibrio comitans. The sequence continues at coordinate 731,402 of AP024867.1, read as the reverse complement.
AACACGTTCTGAGCGAATTCCCATTGCTCTTGCCATGCCCCGATTTTGCGAAACAGCCCTTACCTGCAAACCCAGTGGCGTTTTCTTAAGCACCATTAATAGTCCCCAGAAAACCAAGCCACAAAACAGTACGATATAGAGACGGTTGTATGTCAGTGACAGCATAGGGTTCAGTTGAAGTGCACCTGACATCCATTCAGGCGTACTTACGGATCGATTAAGTGGAGAGAAAATAGAGCGAACGGCTTGCTGCAAAATAAGGCTGATACCAAATGTTGCTAGCAATGTTTCTAAAGGGCGTCCATATAGGTGACGAATCACACTGCGTTCAATGGCTATTCCAACCAGTCCAGAGACGATAAACGCAGCAGGTATTGAAAGAATCAAGGCCATACCAATATTGTTCGGCATGAGTTGCTGCAATACATAGGTAGTGTATGCGCCGATCATGATCAGCTCGCCATGAGCCATGTTTATGACACCCATAACGCCAAATGTAATCGCTAAACCGATTCCCGCCAATACCAGCACAGAACCGAGGCTCAACCCAAAGAATGCAGTTTCAACACCAGAGTATAAGCGCTGGCTTTGTTCATATTTCGCTAAGGAACGCTCTGCCGCGACCAATACAGATTGCTGTTGTTCGCTAGCTAAGATGCCATTAAGAGTTTTTAATACGATCGCTTGCTTAGATTCACCAAGAACTTCTATCGCTGCAACCCTTGTCGCACTGTCTAGAGCTTGGTCTTGTGCCCTGCTGACAGCCAAAGACAATGTAATGAGGTCAATAATCTCATCTTCAGTCTCAACCTCTAGACGCTGGCCTAGGCTAACTAATACCGCACTATCTTTTGTTCCCAATAGATCTGAAACAGATTGCTTTCGCATATTGGCATCAGGGCTATCTAAGCCCAGTATCGCCATTTGAATACGTAATAAGCCTCTCAACTTATTGTTTACTGAGACCTTCTTATAATCTCTTCTATTCTCAATGGAAAGTGTTGATGCATCCCAAATAGAGGTCGCATCTAAGCCAACTTTCAAATCACTGACGAAGTAAATGCTCTTGTATAAGTCACTACTTCTATCGTTGAAGTAGTACAGTTTACCTTCTAGCCAATTTTGTAAGATAGGCCTAGCTTTCTGGGCATCCGCTTCTGTCACCAACCAAGTGATCGCTGACTCTTTATCAGCGTTTTTTTTCCCAACTAGCGCCTTTGAAAAACTACTTTCGTCCGTCACTGCCGCAGTAGAAAGCTGAGCAAAACAAAGAGAAATTAGTGTCACAACGGTTAAAAATATCCGTTTCATTAATCTGGTTCCTTGCTAAATATCGAGCAACCTTGTTGTTATTAAATATGTTACTCACAAGCCATATGGAAAAGCCCCCAACTTTAGGGGGCTGAATTGCGTTATCTGACTTACTTAGAACCAGAACATTTCTTAGTTTCAACATTGAACGCGCCACATGAGAATGGCTTAGACCAGCTTGAGTAAAGCTTTGCTGACTCTGGCAGATAAGCGGACCATGCATCACCAGCCACTAGTCCGGTAGTTTCCCAAACAATGTCGAACTGACCGTCATCTTGGATTTCACCAATCAAAACAGGCTTAGTTATGTGGTGGTTTGGTAGCATAGTAGAGTACCCGCCCGATAAGTTAGGCACAGACACACCAATCAAGGCATCTTGCACAGCTTCTGCATCTGTTGTACCGGCGTTAGTTACTGCCTGTACCCACATATTGAAACCTACGTAATGCGCTTCCATCGGGTCATTGGTAACACGATCTTCACTTTTGATGAATGCTTGCCACGTCTCAATGAATTCCTCATTTGATTCAGTGTCAACGCTCATAAAGTAGTTCCAAGCAGCCAAGTGACCAACAAGTGGCTGGGAATCCATGCCCGACAGTTCTTCCTCACCCACAGAGAAAGCAATAACAGGAATGTCTTCTGACGATACGCCTTGCGCGCCTAACTCTTTATAGAAAGGAACATTCGCATCTCCATTGATGGTTGAAACCACAGCAGTCTTTTTACCTGCAGCACCGAATTTCTTAATGTCAGAAACAATCGACTGCCAATCAGAGTGACCAAATGGTGTGTAGTTAATCATGATGTCTTCAGACGCTACGCCTTTATCTTTAAGGTAAGCTTCCAAGATCTTATTTGTGGTTCGTGGATAAACGTAATCGGTACCTGCAAGTACCCAGCGCTCAACCTCTAGCTCATCCATCAAATAATCAACCGCGGGGATCGCTTGTTGGTTTGGCGCAGCACCAGTGTAAAAAACATTTTTCGAAGACTCTTCGCCTTCATATTGAACTGGGTAGAAAAGAATACTGTTTAGTTCTTCAAATACCGGAAGCATTGATTTTCGTGACACCGACGTCCAACCACCAAAGACAACATCGACTTTTTCTTTCTCAATTAATTCTCGTGCTTTTTCAGCAAACAATGGCCAGTTTGACGCAGGGTCAACGACGACAGGCTCTAGTTTTTTGCCCAGTAGGCCACCTTTTTTGTTCTGCTCTTCAATAAGCATCAGAACAGTATCTTTCAAGGTAGTTTCACTGATTGCCATAGTGCCGGACAAAGAGTGAAGTACACCAACCTTGATGGTGTCAGCAGCCAGTACGCTGGCAGAAGATAGAGAAAGAGAGGTGCATAGTGCTGCTAGTGAAAGTTTGAACGCCTTGTTCATGATATTTACTCCGTGGTTGTGAATTGTTATTCACTAAAGACGTATCAAGAACAGTGCCAATTATTTTTATCTAATTACTTTTTTTTAACTCTTTGATTTATATAAAATATGCATTCAGTGCCAACCAAATTGGTGCAACTTATTGTATTCAAAATGTTGCGCAGTGGTGCACGTGAACCAGAATTGTTCACAGCTGTGCATCATTTTAGAAGGTCTAATACAAGTGCACGATAGACAAGCGAGCCTGAAAAAATAGCCCACTTTTAAAAACTTCAATTTCTATCTAAACAAGCTAAAACTTAATCGCGTTACTCAGTTCCCCAACGCCCTCTATAGAGACCGAAACCACGTCATTGTGCTTCAATGCTCTGGTACGGCCCGGTGTGCCCATGAAGATGAGATCACCTGGCTTGAGGGTAAAATACTGACTTAAATAAGAGACGACTTTAGCTGGACTATGAATCATGTTTCGGGTGCTTTCTTGCTGCACCACTTCACCATTTAGTCGAGTTGTTAACAGCACGTTTTGATAATCAACACCACGCGTAATGGTGCTCGCAATAGGGCCAAAACCATCAGAAGCCTTAGCTCTCATCCACTGCAGATCACGCCCCTGCCAGTTTCGCTCAGTAATGTCATTCCCTACAGTGACACCAAAAATGGCGTCTTTGGCCTGCTGCTCACTGATATTGCGCACTTCTTTACCGATGACGAGTACAAGCTCCCCTTCAAAGTGCACATTCGTTGCACCTTTAGGCACCAATACAGGCTCTCCAGAAAGCACTAGCGACGAGGGTAATTTCAGGAATAATGGGGGCGGCTTGTTGGAGGGGGAAGAAATGTGGCTGGCAAAGTTCATGCCTACCGCGAATACCTTTTCAGGCTCGACAGGCAACAGTAGTTTTATATCGCTGAATTTAATCGGCTTGCTAGAAATGGAATACTCGCCAAAGAGATCCCCCTCTATTGGATAAACCTCTTGCCCATTCAGCTGACCATAGCCAGTACTTCCTTGATACTCAAAGCGAACAAAATGCTCACTAGCGGCGTAGGTTAATACGCTAAAGCAAAGTGCACATGCGAGAAAAATCCATTTCATAAATACCCCCTAGAAACCCTAAACTTACGTAGAAGTCCAGACTCTCGATCATAGTAGAGTATTGAGCTGATAAAAGATTATTCTCCCGTCAACAAGGTAATCGGAGCTTCATCTATCAGCTCGTTAGCATCGCCAAATGCGAGTATCGTTTGGTTTAAATCATAAAACAAATAACCAAATGCAGCCGATAGAAGTAACACCACAAGCGTAGCCATCATCCCTTGCTTGAAGATAAACTTGAAACCTGATTCATAACACATAAGCACCTCAATCCTTTGAATTTGCTAATGAATTCAATATTTATATTAAGGGCTATTAAATCGATAGATTAGTGATAACTAGAGGTTTTGTGAGGTTTGATTTGGGTTCCAATTAAAATTGAAGGCACGATCACTTTCGGTGTAATCAGTTAGCCAGTTTGCGTGATCTGGGTATATGCAAACTGGCCAACAAATCCTAGTGGATCAACTCGTTTCGCTCCCCTGTTGCAGGGTAAACGTCGTTTGAGGGTCTATTTGTGAGAACAATTTCTCTACCTGTTTAATGGCATCAATTGATGTACTCGATTTTCTATAACTCAAATACACAGGTCGCTTCCATTCCTCTATTCCATCGACTAGATACAACTGACCTGCAGCGATAAAGGGCTCAGCTACCGATTTTGGCAAATACGCGGTGCCACTTTTCTCTAAAATAAAATCTAACGCAATACGGCCGGTAGAAGTTCTTAGAAAAGGAGCCGGTGTTTTTGGATGACGCTCTGCATGCTCAGAGGCAAAACGTGTGCCCCAATCCACATAAACATAACTATGGGAAAACGCTGTTTCCGCTGTACTTTTAGATGTAGAAACCAATACCAACTCAAGGTCGGCCACTTTAGCACTGAACAATTCATCAGATTTAAGCGGATCAAATACAAAGGCAATATCTAATGTACGCTCTAGCAAATTTCGATTAAGTTGCTCCCGTGACAAGGACTCTGCAATAAAGCCGTACCCTGAGAATGAATCAGTGATAACGCTCAAGCCATTTTGCAAGTACGCATCCCAAATATTAGGCGTGCCACCGATAGTCAATTGCAATGCTTTGCCACTGTCGAGAGACAGTTCGAACTTTGCTTGTTGTAAGGTACTTACCATAACCTCGGCATACCCTATCAATCGTTCTCCAGCACTGGTTAACTTGATAGCATTACGATCTCGAATAAACAGCGTGGTATCAAAATACGACTCCAGTTGCTTTATTCGCGCACTCACGGCAGCCTGAGTTATATAAAGATTCTCAGATGCACGACCAAAGTGTCTTTCTTTGGCCACTTCAAGAAAGGTTTTAAATACCTTTACATCCATAACGTTACTCTCTCATTGAGCCCTATTTTATTGTGATTGGGGCAAGTACCTACTAACTAGTCCTACACAATACTCCCAACAAATAGCCGAAGTACATAGGCTAGTATCGTAAATTTAAACTTATTTTCTACGACAAATATTCCTTATCTTGTCGACAAAAATTATTCGCTTACGTTTGCAGGAAGATCCGAATACAGTGCGCGCAAATTAACCATAACTGTAGGAACCGCTCCAATGCGCATAGCAATCTTATCTCGCAATGAATCTTTGTACTCTACTCGTCGCCTTAAAGAAGCAGGTGAAGCGAGAGGACACCAAGTAGATATTATTGATACTTTGCATTGTTATATGGACATTACTAGTAATAGTCCAAAGGTTCGCTACCAAGGTGAAGATCTGCCTCATTACGATGCGGTCATCCCAAGAATTGGTTCTTCGATTACCTTTTACGGCACAGCAGTGGTTCGTCAATTTGAAATGATGGGAACCTTTGCTGTGAATGAGTCTGTCGCAATCAGTCGTTCTCGCGACAAGTTACGCTCATTGCAATTGCTATCGCGTAAAGGCATTGGCTTACCTCGCACTGGGTTTGCAAATAAACCAGATAACATTCCCGATGTAATAAAAAACGTCGGTGGTGCTCCTGTAGTCATCAAGCTTCTAGAAGGTACTCAAGGCATTGGCGTTGTGTTAGCAGAAACTAACAAGGCGGCAGAGAGCGTTATTGAAGCGTTTATGGGCCTAAAAGCGAACATCTTGGTGCAAGAGTTCATTGAAGAAGCAAAAGGCGCTGACATTCGTTGCTTTGTAGTGGGCAACAAAGTCATAGCCGCGATGAAACGTCAGGCAGGTGAAGGCGAATTCCGCTCTAACTTGCACCGTGGCGGCACAGCGCAGCTCGTGCGCTTGACTAAAGAAGAGCGTCAAACTGCAATCAATGCGGCTAAGGCAATGGGGCTAAATGTGTGCGGCGTAGACATTCTGCAATCTAAAAATGGTCCTGTTGTGATGGAAGTAAACTCCTCACCAGGTCTAGAAGGCATTGAAAAAGCGACAGACAAAGATGTTACGAGCATGATCTTCGACTTTATTGAGAAGAATGCCAAACCAAACGCAAACAGAACTAAAGGAAAAGGCTGATGAGCAAGGCACTTACTATTGCTGGGATAGACATTCTACCTGGTGAGCAATGCCAGATTGATGTACCTGTTGCTAAGCTGTACACCGATACAGAACTATCGCTGCCAGTACACATTCAGCGTGGTAAGCGCCAGGGGCCAACCGTGTTCGTCAGTGCCGCGGTTCATGGTGATGAGCTTAACGGTATTGAAATCATCAGGCGTCTGATCTCGGCTAACCTAAATATCATCCGAGGCACCCTAATATTGGTGCCTATGGTAAATGTTTATGGGGTGCTAAACCAGAGCCGTTACCTGCCGGATCGCCGCGACCTCAACCGTAGCTTTCCTGGTTCAGTGAAGGGCTCGATGGCAGCGAGATTAGCGCATACTTTGATGGAAAATATCGTCAAGCACTGTGACTACGGCATTGACCTGCATACTGGAGCGATTCATCGCTCCAACTTGCCGCAGATTCGAGCTGATCTTAGTGATGCTGAGACACGTGATCTTGCCGAAACATTTGGTGTGCCAGTACTGTTAAATTCAGTACTGAGAGATGGCTCTTTACGTGAAGCAGCAACCAGCAACAATACTCGAATCTTGCTTTATGAAGCAGGCGAGGCGTTACGTTTTGATGACCTATCCATCAATGCCGGTTATCAAGGTGTGCAGAACGTATTAATGAAGCTAGGCTTGATTCGCAAGCGTCGAATCAAGCGTAAAATTGAGCCATTTATTGCTAACAAAAGCGAATGGCTGCGAGCGAGTGGCAGTGGCTTCGTCAACGAGATGTTCGAGCTTGGAGAACAAGTGATTAAAGGCCAAACCTTGGCTGAGATACACTCTCCACTCGGCGAGTTAATCCAAAAAGTGGTTTCTACACGCTCTGGAATCATTATTGGTAAGCAAAACATTCCTTTGGTCCAAGAAGGCGATGCCATGTATCACATTGCTTACTTTGGACAAAATGATGATGGTGTTGCAGAGCATATAGAGCTCCTGCAAGACACTTTAGGTGAAAGTGATAATGGATAGATTGATAATCGGTAATCTTGAGCTGTGTAGCTTGCCTGAGTTGGGCATTGATGATCTCGAAGTGCGAGTTGATACAGGTGCAAAAACCTCATCATTGCACGCCGATAACATCCGAAAATTTCGCAAAATTGGCAAGCCGTACGTGGAGTTTGACCTTCACCCTGATATCTACAACTTGGAAAAGGTTGTTACATGTCAGGCTAAAGTGATTGATTCACGTAAGATCAAATCTTCAAACGGAGAGGCGGAGCAGCGTTGCGTTATTAAGACCACATTCAGTATTGCTGGGCACAGTTGGCCAATTGAAGTGACGCTAACCAACCGTAAAGACATGTCATACTTGATGCTGCTAGGGCGTGAAGGTATGGGTAATAAGGTATATGTTGATCCTAGTCGCGCATTTACCTTGGGTAGTGAAGAGTAAAGTTTCTTACTCGAAATAAATGAAGGAAGCCATGGCTTCCTTCATTCGTTTACTGTGCATTAATAATTTGCTCCGAGCTCATTAACACGCTCATCTTAGGAAACAACTTCTCACAGCTATGCTGATGGCAAACTAAATCCATATCCGCAACGGCATCTTCTACAATCACCACATTGTAATCTAACTCAAAGGCTTGTCTCGCTGTCGATTCAACCCCAACACTAGTGGCAATTCCGGTGAGATAGATATGAGTAATTCCTAGATTTTTAAGCTGCTCATCTAGGCCAGTATTAGTAAATGCGCCCCATGAGTATTTTGTTAGGTACTTAAAGTTAGGGTTGTTGCTAAGGCTTTCTATCACCGGCCCCCAAACAGTCGCAGATGACGATTGAACACTTTGAGGTGCCCGTTGTTGCACATCTGTGAGCCCTTTTGTTCGACCTGCCACGTTAACAATGAATACAGGCAACTGGGCACGTTCAAATGCTTCACATAACGCTAGGCTATTGCTAATTACTGGCGCTGCTATCTCTGTAGGCACTTTATCAACAATACCTTCTTGAAGGTCGATGACGATTAATGCCGAATGCTTACTTATACCCATTAGTCGATGCCTTTATTGCTATATACGCTTTAAATCAGGATACACCCACTGTGTGCGTTTTGTCCGCAAAACATGTTAGCTGTTACTGCAACCCTCTGTTTCGCACAGTTCTACCAATCCAAAACACACCATTATTCTCTAAGTCGATCCATGTTTGAAAATTCACAAAGTTGTTATGTTATGTTTTGCAGAATTTATAACCATTGGAAATCTCATCTTGAAACGTATTTTAGTCGTAGCGGTAACTGCAGGAATTCTTACCGCCTGTGCAGGTCAACAACCTGTTCGTAAGCTTGGCCCCGCATGTGATACTGATGTCGCAATCACAAAAGAGAAGGTCGGCGTATCAAGCAGCTACTACGTGGAAAACAACAACCAACAACAGAGTGCAACAGGCCTTATTCAAGTAAACTATCGCCCAGACTCTGCTAGCGGTTTATCCGCAACAACACGCTACAGTTTTGACTTACAACCGGGCGAAATAACAAAGCTAGATACATGGGAAGCCAATGCCTTCCCTGAGCTTCAGTTTATGCGCTGTAACTATTACCAATAAAATGGTTATCCGTTTACTTTGACACATAAACCCACCACCTCAAATCTAGTCTTAAACTTCAAAAATGATTGGCCACTCGCAGAATTTGATGTCTACGCTCGATTGACCCTGTATAGGGATGATGAAAAAGATTACATCGATTATTCTAGTTACCAAGCACAATGAAAACGACGGCAGCCTTAAGGTTGCCGTTATTGTTTAAGAGGATATATGGACGTTACCTTTACGAGAGTCACCAACCAACAACAGATCGATACTATTGTCGACCTAGCTAATATCATATGGACCGAGCACTACACACCCATCATAGGCGCAGAGCAAGTTCACTATATGCTCACTCACATCCACTCGCCAACGACAATATCTACAGAAGTAAAAGATAGCAATATTCACTATTACCTAATCCATAAGGGCGGAAAGCCAGCCGGATATGTTGGTATAAAACTGCAACCAGAGCAGCTGTTTTTAAGCAAGATTTATGTGCTTTCTAGTCAGCGAGGCAATGGTATTGGAGCGCTCTCGATTAGCTTTATCAAGGATCTAGCCAAGTCCAACAATTTGAATAAGATTTTTCTTACCGTCAATAAATACAATGCCCACTCCATTGCAGCATACCAGCGCATAGGCTTTGAAATTACGGAAGAAATCGTTGCAGATATTGGAGGCGGGTATGTCATGGATGACTATAAGATGGAGCTAAACCTCTAAAAACTGCAATAAAATCGAAATAAAGAATCACTACTATCAGCGTACGCTGAGGCATAACTATGCCCTCATAGCTATATCCTCACTAAGAACATCGTCAAAGAGAGCAAGAAATGGCAAAGCCCCTATATGTATTTGATATGGACGAAACGCTAATCAATGGCGATTGTGCAATGATCTGGAACGAATTTCTCCTTGAGAAAGGCATAGTTCAAGACTCTAAATTTTTGTCTGAAGATAAGCGCCTGATGGAGCTCTACTCTCAAGGCAAACTTGATATGGACGAGTATCTAGAATTTGCAATGGCACCACTGCTTGATATGCAAAAGGAAGATGTTGATGCCTTAGTGGATGAATGCGTAGAAACTCATATTTTGGATCGCCAGTTTGGTGAGTCTAGGGCCTTAATACAGCAGTTAAAGAAAGATGATATAGATATGTTGATCATCTCAGCCACGGTGACATTTATAGTGGAAGCGGTTGCCAGACGTATTGGTATCAAACACGCCTTAGGTATTGATCTTGCCGAAAATAATGGAAGATATACAGCAAAAATAGAAGGTATACCGAGCTACAGAGAAGGTAAGGTAGTGCGCCTTGAGCAGTGGCTGTCTGAAAACAACCACGGTTACTCATCTATTCACTTCTATACAGATTCCATCAATGACCTCGCACTTTGTGAGCATGCCGACTACGCCTACCTGATAAATCCATGCCCACGTCTTGCAGTGTTGCCAAAACGACACAACTGGACGACTCTCAACTGGAGTTAATCTAGGCACAAATAAAAACCCCAAGCTATTTAGCTTGGGGTTATTCTATTAGCTATCAGTTAACTGAATTATGGTTGCTAAGTTAGCGGTCAACTCGGTGGAAGACACCCCTTGCAGTTCAATAGTGAACGACTCTTCACCTCTTTCTACCGTCAAGAAGGACTGCGTAGCGTCACCTGTAATAGTACCTTCTAGTTGGGTCAACAAAGCATCTAGATCAGTATCATCAGAAACATCTGAGAATACCTCACTAAGGTCCAACTTATCTCCATCAGCAATGGAGAAGTCTATGATAGTGTCCGTCTCATTGAAGACACGTAAGTCAGATTGAGTCCATACAAAGGTGTCGGCACCTGTGCCTCCAGTCATGATGTCTTCACCCATGCCACCATTTAGTATGTCGTCGCCTGCTCCACCCAACAGCAAATCATCACCAGTACCACCGGTTAGAATGTCGTTGCCACCTTGCCCGAATAGAATGTCGTCATCAGAGCCACCATCTAATATATCGGCTTTGTGAGTGTCGTTGGACTGATCGAACTCTTCACTATGTGTTGAAATGTAATCAAACATATCTTTAGTCGAAACACTTGAGACAGGAACATCAGAACCTGAGTCCTCACCCAACTTAGTTGCAATATATTCTTGAATTGCCGGTACGCCTTGAACACCGCCATCCTCAAAGATAACCGAATCTCCAAATAGGATATCTCTACCCTTTCCTGATTCAATTGAATCCTCACCTAGATCTAGCGCTGTCTTTTTACCCAGAATTACAGCTTCTAAGTCTTTAACGTCAATATTGGCTTCAACGTAAGCGTCACTATCAAACAACTGCAATGTACTCAACTGAACACCATCACCAATGCCAATCGCTTCCACTATCGACATCGCTGCAAGAATGCCAAAGTAGTGCTGAGCCTGCTGCGCTTCATTAGTAGAGTATGTCCAGCCGTCTTTATCACTAAAGCCATCAGGGGTAACCACACCAATAGTCTCTTCAGTGTATGGTGATGTTACATTGCCATTTGAATCTATGACTTTAATGCCATTCCACATTACCTCTGTACCTTCGGTGTAACCACTAGGCAATAAGTCACCTAGAGTCTCCACTTTTCCTGTTGACTCATTAAAACCAATCAAGAAACTGTCTAATGACACATCGGTAAGTTGATTTGCCCTTGTAGGCTCGCCATCAGTAATAAAGAAGGTTTGATTAGATGCACCTGTATCTGAAAGACTGTTAAACCACTCTATCGCCTTGTTGAAAGCCTCTTCGTAGTTAGTATGTCCTGATGCATTAATATCTTTTATTTCATTTTTAAAGTCTTCTAAAGCTCCATCTGGGTCATTCAGGTATTGTGATAGGTCAAGTGAGACTTCTAATACTGCACTCCCTGCCCCATCTGGTAATCCATTATCAGAATCAGCAGGATTTCTATATCCAGAAAAGCCTAATAACATGATATTCACTGTACCAGAGCTATCTTCTGTAGCGACTTTTGCTATTTGCTCAAAAGCATTCGTTATCTGAGTCTTAGCCTCTTCTATAACAGAGCCCATACTGCCTGACGTATCAAGAATAAATGCAATGTTATAATCTTCTCCAGCAACGATCTGGAAGCCTTGCACATCTCCAACGATCAGTTCGTTTGCATCTGTACCAACAATAACATCATCGCCATAAGAAGCGGTTTGCACCTTATATTCAGAGCTTTCAATAATAAGAGGAAGAGTCGCGCTAGAGGATGCTGTATCTCCAGTACTGGTTTCCGTGGCAGTAGCAGTAAAGACTACATCATAGTCTCCTGCTTCCGTCACATTCGCTTTTAATGTGGCAATATCAAGGCCAGTGATATCCACCCAACCGTTAGAGTCAACAACAACTTCGTTGCCGTTGATATCTTTAATAATTGTGCCTTCAGGAAGACCTTCTAAAGTTAGCGTTAGCGTCTCGCTCCCATCAGTATCAGTTAGCCCTGCACTTAAATCCCAAAGGTCAACAAACTCACCTTCTGTACCTTTTGCATCTGAAGACTCAAGCACTAGGTTATCAACAATGGCGCCATAGCTATTTGCGTCAGTAGATTGCAAAATTAGGCGATAATCCCCTTCCTGATCAGAAGGCAGTGTAACTTGTATATTTCTTTCCCATGTATTGTCATCAGGTCTGAAAGCAAAGAGTGTTACGGCTTCATCCATAATAGGATTGCCTTGATCGTCTAATCTCACCCAAAGCACGTCTAGATCGCTATCTCCATTTTCCCAGCGACGGGCGGCAGCATCAAAGGTAAAGCTATAATAACGCCCTTCCTCAACCGAGATATCCGTATAGATAGAGTTATCACCATTATCCGCTTCAATCTCTAACACCAAGTTACTCTGACTGGCACCAGAGCGATAAACTGACTCCTTACCAATTTCCACCTTGTTGTCATCATTCGCGTACCATGTGCCTAGGGTATCCCCCCCCAACACGGCACTCACATCGATATCTGAACTCCAGTTTTTTCCACTAGGAAGAACCGCGTCTTGGAAGTTTATTGAGGCTTCTGTTCGTTCTTGAAGAACCAACAAATCAGGAGCGTCCACCTCTGGATTAATATCGATGGTAATTGAAGCTTCTGTGCTTTCTGAGTTTCCATCGCTTATTGCGAAATCAAACTCTACATAGTTTGGCTTTTGATCACCAAACTCAGAATCAGAACCAGAGAAGCCATCATAGCCAGACTCGTTCGCATCTGGAGTAAACCGTAAACTACCGGCATCAATATCCGCTTTGGAGATAGAGTCATTAACGCTCACTTCCTGCCAAACATCGTTAATCAATACTTCTAAAATGCCGTCTGCTGGCAAAGACTTAATGACGACGGAAAGATCTGCATCCGCAGTATCAATATCGCTCGCATTGAATTGATTCCAGTTAAATACGATTGCGGTATCTTCTGTTCCAGTGACGGAATTATCTGAGGTGGTTGGCACTGCATTAGTGTCCCCCATGGTCGCACTGTCTATCCCCTGATCTGACTCATTGCCCGCTTGGTCAACAATGGTTGCTGTTACAGTCAGTGTCTCGCCATCGACTGGACGGTCGTATTCGTAGGTCACGCCATTGTCTAAGTGGTCTTGGGTCAGCGTCACGTCATCTTGACCGCTCACTTTCAGAATGTCGCCCACTTGCGCACCCACTGGTACGGTGACTTTTACGTCTACCTTTCCGCTGATTTCAGTGCGATCGATGGTGCCATCGTTGTTTGTATCTTCTGTGATGACCACGATTGGCGCGGCGGTCGCAGTAGTGTCGCCCATGATGGCACTGTCACTGCCTTCTGCAGATTCGTTGCCCGCCTGGTCGACGATGGTCGCAACCACTTCCAAGCTTTGGCCATCGGCAGGACGGTCGTACTCGTAAGTCACGCCATTATCTAAGTGGTCTTGGGTCAGGATTACGTCATCTTGACCGCTCACTTTCAGAATGTCACCTACTTGCGCACCCACGGGTACGGTGACTTTCACGTCTACCTTGCCATCGATTTCAGTGCGATCGATGGTGCCATCGTTATTGCTGTCTTCTGTGATGACCACGGTTGGCGCGGCGGTCGCGGTGGTGTCACCCATTACTGCGCTGTCACTGCCTTCTGCAGATTCGTTGCCCGCCTGGTCGACGATGGTCGCAACCACTTCCAAGCTTTGGCCGTCGGCTGGACGGTCGTACTCGTAGGTCACGCCATTATCTAAATGGTCTTGGGTCAGGATTACGTCATCTTGACCGCTCACTTTCAGAATGTCACCTACTTGCGCACCCACGGGTACGGTGACTTTCACGTCTACCTTGCCATCGATTTCAGTGCGATCGATGGTGCCATCGTTATTGCTGTCTTCTGTGATGACCACGGTTGGCGCGGCGGTCGCGGTGGTGTCACCCATTACTGCGCTGTCACTGCCTTCTGCAGATTCGTTGCCCGCCTGGTCGACGATGGTCGCAACCACTTCCAAGCTTTGGCCGTCGGCTGGACGGTCGTACTCGTAGGTCACGCCATTATCTAAATGGTCTTGGGTCAGGATTACGTCATCTTGACCGCTCACTTTCAGAATGTCACCTACTTGCGCACCCACGGGTACGGTGACTTTCACGTCTACCTTGCCATCGATTTCAGTGCGATCGATGGTGCCATCGTTATTGCTGTCTTCTGTGATGACCACGGTTGGCGCGGCGGTCGCGGTGGTGTCACCCATGATGGCGCTGTCACTGCCTTCTGCAGATTCGTTGCCCGCCTGGTCAACAATGGTTGCGGTTACTGTCAGTGTCTCGCCATCGGCAGGACGGTCGTACTCGTAAGTCACGCCATTATCAAGGTGGTCTTGAGTCAGCGTCACATCATCTTGACCGCTCACTTTCAGAATATCACCTACTTGCGCACCCACGGGTAAGGTGACTTTCACGTCTACCTTGCCATCGATTTCAGTGCGATCGATGGTGCCATCGTTATTGCTGTCTTCTGTGATGACCACGGTTGGCGCGGCGGTCGCAGTGGTGTCACCCATGATGGCGCTGTCACTGCCTTCTGCAGATTCGTTGCCCGCCTGGTCGACGATAGTGGCAACCACTTCCAAGCTTTGGCCATCGCCTGGACGGTCATACTCGTAAGTCACGCCATTGTCCAAGTGGTCTTGGGTCAGCGTCACGTCGTCTTGACCGCTCACTTTCAAGGTATCACCGACTTGCGCACCCACTGGTACGGTAACTTTCACGTCTACCTTGCCATCGATTTCAGTGCGATCGATGCTGCCATCGTTGTTCGTATCTTCAGTGATAACCACGGTTGGCGCGGCGGTCGCGGTGGTGTCGCCCATTACTGCGCGGTCACTGCCTTCTGCAGATTCGTTGCCCGCCTGGTCGACGATAGTGGCAACCACTTCCAAGCTTTGGCCATCGCCTGGACGGTCATACTCGTAAGTCACGCCATTGTCCAAGTGGTCTTGAGTCAGGATCACGTCGTCTTGACCGCTCACTTTCAGAATGTCGCCCACTTGCGCACCCACTGGTACGGTGACTTTTACGTCTACCTTACCGTCAATTTCAGTGCGATCGATGGTGCCATCGTTATTGCTGTCTTCAGTGATGACCACGGTTGGCGCGGCGGTCGCGGTAGTGTCGCCCATTACTGCGCTGTCGCTGCCTTCTGCAGATTCGTTGCCCGCTTGGTCAACAATGGTCGCAACCACTTCCAAGCTTTGGCCATCGGCAGGACGGTCGTACTCGTAAGTCACGCCATTGTCCAAGTGGTCTTGAGTCAGGGTCACGTCGTCTTGACCGCTCACTTTCAGAATGTCGCCCACTTGCGCACCCTCTGGTACGGTGACTTTTACGTCTACCTTGCCATCAATTTCAGTGCGATCGATGGTGCCATCGTTGTTCGTATCTTCAGTGATGACCACGGTTGGCGCGGCGGTCGCGGTGGTGTCGCCCATTACTGCGCGGTCACTGCCTTCTGCAGATTCGTTGCCCGCCTGGTCGACGATGGTCGCAACCACCTCAAGGCTTTCACCATCAACTGGACGGTCGTACTCGTAGGTCACGCCATTGTCCAAGTGGTCTTGAGTCAGGGTCACGTCATCTTGACCGCTCACTTTCAGAATGTCGCCCACTTGCGCACCCACTGGTACGGTGACTTTTACGTCTACCTTGCCATCGACTTCAGTGCGATCGATGGTGCCATCGTTGTTCATATCTTCGATAATGACCACGGTTGGCGCGGCGGTCGCGGTGGTGTCA
Organism: Vibrio comitans; assembly: GCA_024346835.1. Taxonomy (GTDB): domain Bacteria; phylum Pseudomonadota; class Gammaproteobacteria; order Enterobacterales; family Vibrionaceae; genus Vibrio; species Vibrio comitans. The sequence goes on along the minus strand of AP024867.1, from coordinate 715,255 downwards.
CCCATTACTGCGCTGTCACTGCCCGGAGCTGACTCATTACCCGCTTGGTCAACAATGGTTGCGGTTACCGTCAGTGTCTCGCCATCGGCAGGACGGTCGTACTCGTAAGTCACGCCATTGTCTAAGTAGTCTTGGGTCAGCGTCACGTCATCTTGACCGCTCACTTTCAGAATGTCGCCCACTTGCGCACCCACGGGTACGGTGACTTTTACGTCTACCTTACCGTCGATTTCAGTACGATCGATGGTGCCATCGTTGTTCGTATCTTCTGTGATGACCACGGTTGGCGCGGCGGTCGCGGTAGTGTCACCCATGATGGCGCTGTCACTGCCCGGAGCTGACTCATTACCCGCTTGGTCAACAATGGTTGCGGTTACCGTCAGTGTCTCGCCATCGGCTGGACGGTCGTACTCGTAAGTCACGCCATTATCAAGGTGGTCTTGGGTCAGGGTCACATCGTCTTGACCGCTCACTTTCAAGGTATCACCTACTTGCGCACCCACCGGTACGGTGACTTTTACGTCTACCTTACCGCTGATTTCAGTGCGATCGATGGTGCCATCGTTGTTCGTATCTTCTGTGATGACCACGGTTGGCGCGGCGGTTGCGGTGGTGTCACCCATTACTGCGCTGTCGCTGCCTTCTGCAGATTCGTTGCCCGCTTGGTCAACAATGGTCGCAACCACTTCCAAGCTTTGGCCATCGGCTGGACGGTCGTACTCGTAAGTCACGCCATTATCTAAGTGGTCCTGGGTCAGGGTCACGTCGTCTTGACCGCTCACTTTCAGAGTATCGCCCACTTGCGCACCCTCTGGTACGGTGACTTTCACGTCTACCTTACCGTCGATTTCAGTGCGAACGATGGTGCCATCGTTGTTCGTATCTTCTGTGATGACTACGGTTGGCGCGGCGGTCGCGGTCGTGTCGCCCATTACTGCGCTATCACTGCCTTCTGCAGATTCGTTGCCCGCCTGGTCGACGATGGTCGCAACCACCTCAAGGCTTTCACCATCAGCTGGACGGTCGTACTCGTAGGTCACGCCATTGTCCAAGTGGTCTTGAGTCAGGGTCACGTCGTCTTGACCGCTCACTTTCAGAATGTCGCCCACTTGCGCACCCACTGGTACGGTGACTGTTACGTCTACCTTACCGCTGATTTCAGTGCGATCGATGGTGCCATCGTTATTGCTGTCTTCGGTAATAACCACGGTTGGCGTGGCGGTCGCGGTAGTGTCACCCATTACTGCGCTGTCACTGCCCGGAGCTGACTCATTACCCGCTTGATCAACAATGGTTGCGGTTACCGTCAGTGTCTCGCCATCGGCTGGACGGTCGTACTCGTAGGTCACGCCATTGTCTAAGTGGTCTTGAGTCAGGGTCACGTCATCTTGACCGCTCACTTTCAAGGTATCACCTACTCGCGCACCCCCTGGTACGGTGACTGTTACGTCTACCTTACCGCTGATTTCAGTGCGATCGATGGTGCCATCGTTATTGCTGTCTTCGGTGATGACTACGGTTGGCGCGGCGGTCGCGGTAGTGTCACCCATGATGGCGCTGTCACTGCCTTCTGCAGATTCGTTGCCCGCCTGGTCGACGATAGTCGCAACCACTTCCAAGCTTTGGCCATCGCCTGGACGGTCGTACTCGTAAGTCAGACCATTGTCTAAGTGGTCTTGGGTCAGCGTCACGTCGTCTTGACCGCTCACTTTCAAGGTATCACCTACTTGCGCACCCACGGGTACGGTGACTGTTACGTCTACCTTACCGTCAATTTCAGTGCGATCGATGGTGCCATCGTTGTTGGTATCTTCAGTGATGACCACGGTTGGCGCGGCGGTCGCGGTAGTGTCACCCATTACTGCGCTGTCACTGCCCGGAGCTGACTCATTACCCGCTTGATCAACAATGGTTGCGGTTACCGTCAGTGTCTCGCCATCGGCTGGACGGTCGTACTCGTAGGTCACGCCATTATCTAAATGGTCTTGGGTCAGGATTACGTCATCTTGACCGCTCACTTTCAGAATGTCGCCTACTTGCGCACCCACGGGTACGGTAACTGTCACGTCTACCTTGCCATCGATTTCAGTGCGATCGATGGTGCCATCGTTGTTCGTATCTTCAGTGATGACCACGGTTGGCGCGGCGGTCGCGGTAGTGTCGCCCATTACTGCGCTGTCGCTGCCTTCTGCAGATTCGTTGCCCGCTTGGTCAACAATGGTCGCAACCACTTCCAAGCTTTGGCCATCGGCAGGACGGTCGTACTCGTAAGTCACGCCATTGTCCAAGTGGTCTTGAGTCAGGGTCACGTCGTCTTGACCGCTCACTTTCAGAATGTCGCCCACTTGCGCACCCTCTGGTACGGTGACTTTTACGTCTACCTTGCCATCAATTTCAGTGCGATCGATGGTGCCATCGTTGTTCGTATCTTCAGTGATGACCACGGTTGGCGCGGCGGTCGCGGTGGTGTCGCCCATTACTGCGCGGTCACTGCCTTCTGCAGATTCGTTGCCCGCCTGGTCGACGATGGTCGCAACCACCTCAAGGCTTTCACCATCAACTGGACGGTCGTACTCGTAGGTCACGCCATTGTCCAAGTGGTCTTGAGTCAGGGTCACGTCATCTTGACCGCTCACTTTCAGAATGTCGCCCACTTGCGCACCCACTGGTACGGTGACTTTTACGTCTACCTTGCCATCGACTTCAGTGCGATCGATGGTGCCATCGTTGTTCATATCTTCGATAATGACCACGGTTGGCGCGGCGGTCGCGGTGGTGTCACCCATTACTGCGCTGTCACTGCCCGGAGCTGACTCATTACCCGCTTGGTCAACAATGGTTGCGGTTACCGTCAGTGTCTCGCCATCGGCAGGACGGTCGTACTCGTAAGTCACGCCATTGTCTAAGTAGTCTTGGGTCAGCGTCACGTCATCTTGACCGCTCACTTTCAGAATGTCGCCCACTTGCGCACCCACGGGTACGGTGACTTTTACGTCTACCTTACCGTCGATTTCAGTACGATCGATGGTGCCATCGTTGTTCGTATCTTCTGTGATGACCACGGTTGGCGCGGCGGTCGCGGTAGTGTCACCCATGATGGCGCTGTCACTGCCCGGAGCTGACTCATTACCCGCTTGGTCAACAATGGTTGCGGTTACCGTCAGTGTCTCGCCATCGGCTGGACGGTCGTACTCGTAAGTCACGCCATTATCAAGGTGGTCTTGGGTCAGGGTCACATCGTCTTGACCGCTCACTTTCAAGGTATCACCTACTTGCGCACCCACCGGTACGGTGACTTTTACGTCTACCTTACCGCTGATTTCAGTGCGATCGATGGTGCCATCGTTGTTCGTATCTTCTGTGATGACCACGGTTGGCGCGGCGGTTGCGGTGGTGTCACCCATTACTGCGCTGTCGCTGCCTTCTGCAGATTCGTTGCCCGCTTGGTCAACAATGGTCGCAACCACTTCCAAGCTTTGGCCATCGGCTGGACGGTCGTACTCGTAAGTCACGCCATTATCTAAGTGGTCCTGGGTCAGGGTCACGTCGTCTTGACCGCTCACTTTCAGAGTATCGCCCACTTGCGCACCCTCTGGTACGGTGACTTTCACGTCTACCTTACCGTCGATTTCAGTGCGAACGATGGTGCCATCGTTGTTCGTATCTTCTGTGATGACCACGGTTGGCGCGGCGGTCGCGGTCGTGTCGCCCATTACTGCGCTATCACTGCCTTCTGCAGATTCGTTGCCCGCCTGGTCGACGATGGTCGCAACCACCTCAAGGCTTTCACCATCAGCTGGACGGTCGTACTCGTAGGTCACGCCATTGTCCAAGTGGTCTTGAGTCAGGGTCACGTCGTCTTGACCGCTCACTTTCAGAATGTCGCCCACTTGCGCACCCACTGGTACGGTGACTTTTACGTCTACCTTACCGCTGATTTCAGTGCGATCGATGGTGCCATCGTTATTGCTGTCTTCGGTGATGACTACGGTTGGCGCGGCGGTCGCGGTAGTGTCACCCATGATGGCGCTGTCACTGCCTTCTGCAGATTCGTTGCCCGCCTGGTCGACGATAGTCGCAACCACTTCCAAGCTTTGGCCATCGGCTGGACGGTCGTACTCGTAAGTCAGACCATTGTCTAAGTGGTCTTGGGTCAGCGTCACGTCGTCTTGACCGCTCACTTTCAAGGTATCACCTACTTGCGCACCCACGGGTACGGTGACTGTTACGTCTACCTTACCGTCAATTTCAGTGCGATCGATGGTGCCATCGTTGTTGGTATCTTCAGTGATGACCACGGTTGGCGCGGCGGTCGCGGTAGTGTCACCCATTACTGCGCTGTCACTGCCCGGAGCTGACTCATTACCCGCTTGATCAACAATGGTTGCGGTTACCGTCAGTGTCTCGCCATCGGCTGGACGGTCGTACTCGTAGGTCACGCCATTATCTAAATGGTCTTGGGTCAGGATTACGTCATCTTGACCGCTCACTTTCAGAATGTCGCCTACTTGCGCACCCACGGGTACGGTAACTGTCACGTCTACCTTGCCATCGATTTCAGTGCGATCGATGGTGCCATCGTTGTTCGTATCTTCAGTGATGACCACGGTTGGCGCGGCGGTCGCGGTAGTGTCGCCCATTACTGCGCTGTCGCTGCCTTCTGCAGATTCGTTGCCCGCTTGGTCAACAATGGTCGCAACCACTTCCAAGCTTTGGCCATCGGCAGGACGGTCGTACTCGTAAGTCACGCCATTGTCCAAGTGGTCTTGAGTCAGGGTCACGTCGTCTTGACCGCTCACTTTCAGAATGTCGCCCACTTGCGCACCCTCTGGTACGGTGACTTTTACGTCTACCTTGCCATCAATTTCAGTGCGATCGATGGTGCCATCGTTGTTCGTATCTTCAGTGATGACCACGGTTGGCGCGGCGGTCGCGGTGGTGTCGCCCATTACTGCGCGGTCACTGCCTTCTGCAGATTCGTTGCCCGCCTGGTCGACGATGGTCGCAACCACCTCAAGGCTTTCACCATCAACTGGACGGTCGTACTCGTAGGTCACGCCATTGTCCAAGTGGTCTTGAGTCAGGGTCACGTCATCTTGACCGCTCACTTTCAGAATGTCGCCCACTTGCGCACCCACTGGTACGGTGACTTTTACGTCTACCTTGCCATCGACTTCAGTGCGATCGATGGTGCCATCGTTGTTCATATCTTCGATAATGACCACGGTTGGCGCGGCGGTCGCGGTGGTGTCACCCATTACTGCGCTGTCACTGCCCGGAGCTGACTCATTACCCGCTTGGTCAACAATGGTTGCGGTTACCGTCAGTGTCTCGCCATCGGCAGGACGGTCGTACTCGTAAGTCACGCCATTGTCTAAGTAGTCTTGGGTCAGCGTCACGTCATCTTGACCGCTCACTTTCAGAATGTCGCCCACTTGCGCACCCACGGGTACGGTGACTTTTACGTCTACCTTACCGTCGATTTCAGTACGATCGATGGTGCCATCGTTGTTCGTATCTTCTGTGATGACCACGGTTGGCGCGGCGGTCGCGGTAGTGTCACCCATGATGGCGCTGTCACTGCCCGGAGCTGACTCATTACCCGCTTGGTCAACAATGGTTGCGGTTACCGTCAGTGTCTCGCCATCGGCTGGACGGTCGTACTCGTAAGTCACGCCATTATCAAGGTGGTCTTGGGTCAGGGTCACATCGTCTTGACCGCTCACTTTCAAGGTATCACCTACTTGCGCACCCACCGGTACGGTGACTTTTACGTCTACCTTACCGCTGATTTCAGTGCGATCGATGGTGCCATCGTTGTTCGTATCTTCTGTGATGACCACGGTTGGCGCGGCGGTTGCGGTGGTGTCACCCATTACTGCGCTGTCGCTGCCTTCTGCAGATTCGTTGCCCGCTTGGTCAACAATGGTCGCAACCACTTCCAAGCTTTGGCCATCGGCTGGACGGTCGTACTCGTAAGTCACGCCATTATCTAAGTGGTCCTGGGTCAGGGTCACGTCGTCTTGACCGCTCACTTTCAGAGTATCGCCCACTTGCGCACCCTCTGGTACGGTGACTTTCACGTCTACCTTACCGTCGATTTCAGTGCGAACGATGGTGCCATCGTTGTTCGTATCTTCTGTGATGACCACGGTTGGCGCGGCGGTCGCGGTCGTGTCGCCCATTACTGCGCTATCACTGCCTTCTGCAGATTCGTTGCCCGCCTGGTCGACGATGGTCGCAACCACCTCAAGGCTTTCACCATCAGCTGGACGGTCGTACTCGTAGGTCACGCCATTGTCCAAGTGGTCTTGAGTCAGGGTCACGTCGTCTTGACCGCTCACTTTCAGAATGTCGCCCACTTGCGCACCCACTGGTACGGTGACTTTTACGTCTACCTTACCGCTGATTTCAGTGCGATCGATGGTGCCATCGTTATTGCTGTCTTCGGTAATAACCACGGTTGGCGTGGCGGTCGCAGTAGTGTCACCCATGATGGCGCTGTCACTGCCTTCTGCAGATTCGTTCCCCGCCTGGTCGACGATAGTGGCAACCACTTCCAAGCTTTGGCCATCGGCTGGACGGTCGTACTCGTAGGTCACGCCATTGTCTAAGTGGTCTTGAGTCAGGGTCACGTCATCTTGACCGCTCACTTTCAAGGTATCACCTACTCGCGCACCCTCTGGTACGGTGACTGTTACGTCTACCTTACCGCTGATTTCAGTGCGATCGATGGTGCCATCGTTATTGCTGTCTTCGGTGATGACTACGGTTGGCGCGGCGGTCGCGGTAGTGTCACCCATTACTGCGCTGTCACTGCCCGGAGCTGACTCATTACCCGCTTGATCAACAATGGTTGCGGTTACCGTCAGTGTCTCGCCATCGGCTGGACGGTCGTACTCGTAAGTCACGCCATTATCAAGGTGATCTTGAGTCAGGGTCACGTCGTCTTGACCGCTCACTTTCAGAATGTCGCCTACTTGCGCACCCACTGGAACGGTAACTGTTACGTCTACCTTGCCATCGATTTCAGTGCGATCGATGGTGCCATCGTTATTGCTGTCTTCAGTGATGACCACGGTTGGCGCGGCGGTCGCAGTAGTGTCACCCATTACTGCGCTGTCACTGCCTTCTGCAGATTCGTTACCCGCTTGGTCAACAATGGTTGCAACCACTTCCAAGCTTTGGCCATCATCTGGACGGTCGTACTCGTAGGTCACGCCATTGTCCAAGTGGTCTTGAGTCAGGGTCACATCATCTTGACCGCTCACTTTCAGAATATCGCCCACTTGCGCACCCACTGGTACGGTGACTTTTACGTCTACCTTACCGCTGATTTCAGTGCGATCGATGGTGCCATCGTTGTTCGTATCTTCAGTAATGACCACGGTTGGCGCGGCGGTCGCAGTAGTGTCGCCCATGATGGCGCTGTCACTGCCTTCTGCAGATTCATTACCTGCTTGGTCAACAATGGTTGCGGTTGCAGTCAGTGTCTCGCCATCTGCAGGACGGTCGTACTCGTAAGTCACGCCATTGTCTAAGTGGTCTTGAGTCAGGGTCACGTCATCTTGACCGCTCACTTTCAGAATGTCGCCTACTTGCGCACCCACTGGAACGGTAACTTTCACGTCTACCTTGCCATCGATTTCAGTGCGATCGATGGTGCCATCGTTATTGCTGTCTTCAGTGATGACCACGGTTGGCGCGGCGGTCGCGGTAGTGTCACCCATTACTGCGCTGTCGCTGCCTTCTGCAGATTCGTTGCCCGCTTGGTCAACAATGGTCGCAACCACTTCCAAGCTTTGGCCATCGGCTGGACGGTCGTACTCGTAAGTCACGCCATTATCTAAGTGGTCTTGAGTCAGGGTCAAGTCGTCTTGACCGCTCACTTTCAGAGTATCGCCCACTTGCGCACCCTCTGGTACGGTGACTTTTACATCTACCTTGTCATCGATTTCAGTGCGATCGATGGTGCCATCGTTGTTGGTATCTTCTGTGATGGCCACCGTTGGCGCAACTGTGGCGATGGTGTCGACAACCGTTACCACGACGTCCGCCGACGACTCCAATCCACCTTCATCTTTGATAACGTATATAATCTTTACTTCGCCGGTAAAATCTTTCGCCGGCGTAAATTTCAATTTGCCATCGACGATTTCGACGATACCTTGTGAAGGGTCAACCAGTGATACCTCCTCTAACTTGATATCGTCGCCGTCGATGTCCTTGTCGTTCTCGAGGACATCGATAACAATCGGCGTATCTTTTTCAATGATGGCAGTGTCGTCAATAGCGCTAGGTGCATCATTTACTGGGACAACGACGACAATAGCAGTCGCGCTGTCTTCGTTACCACTACCGTCTTTAATGGTGTATTCGATTTCGGCTTCGCCATTGAAGTCTTTGGCTGGTTTGAAGTAGTAGCTACCGTCTGGGTTTTGGTGGATAGTACCTTGATCTGCTGGTACAGAAATATCGACGATCTCGATGTCATCTAAATTTACAAAGTCGTTATCGAGTAAGTCTAAGTTTACATTCTGGTCTTCTAGGGTTTCTAGCAGATCATCAACAGCGGTAGGGATGACAATCTTGTCATCTTGAGGCTCTGATCCTTCAGCAGGAGGAAGAATAGTATTGGCATCAGCAAAAAACTGATTAACGGCACTTTCTTGCTCTTCGGTAAACTGATAGCCAGCAAAACCTTCTGTATCGAAGGTGGTTTGAGCGATAGTTTCTGCATTATCACGCTGAACAGCGCCAGTGGCAGTTAAACTAGAGCCAGACTCGTCTCCAGCCGCAGACTCCGCACCCTCTACTTGGGTTGGATCTTCGCCATCTTGAAGATTTTTGGCAATTTGCTGGTCCGAAGAATTTTGTTGAGCTTGGCTTATCTTAAGCTCTTTCACTAGGTCTTCTGGGACGCTAATAGCCTGATCACCAACCGATAGAACGACTTCACCGTTTTGAGGGATGTACCCCTCGTTGGCTAACTTCAAATTACCGTTTGCATCTATGACTAGCCAAGCGTCGCCCAGCAACACTTCCTGTGCAAATGAGATACTGTCCATGTTTTCTCCCGCTAACATTCTGTCAGCATTTGTTTCAATTCTTGCGCATCCTTTGCGCCTAACCGAAATGTATCATTAAGAAGTCAACAACTCTATTGTAATATTTAATTAACAACTTATATTCGTTTCAAACCTTACATTGGATCACAAATAGAACGTCAGATACTCAATCGGTCGAGCCAGATACTGCACTTTGAGTGATTCTTACAAGAAGCATGCCAGTAGATAACTGCGTTTTGAGGGGAGGAAAGTCAAAATGACTTTCATTTTGAGAATAGCAAGCATCCAAATATGAAAAAGCCGGCATATGAATGCCGGCTGATGGTAGAACGTGTCTTATAGAAAACTAAACTAATTTCATTTCCTGAATAATGTCAGATGCAATTTCGGGCTTAGTGCTGGTTGGCTTTTCATGTAAATCAGACTTAAGTTGCCCTTTGCGGTTACGAAGACCTGTTTCTAGTTTTTTCAGCGCGCTCGCAATGGCTGGGTACATGATTTCATTGTTTGATTTTGCTGAAACTCTTACGCCTTCATAGTTGGTAAAAATCTCTACCTCGTGTTCCCCGTGTTCTTTAGTGATAATAATGTCGCAACTGATGAGTTGCGGAAAATGACTTGCTACCTTATCAAATTTCCCTTCAATCTCTTTGCGTGAATCTTCAGTAATTGATACGTGATGCGTTTGAACATTTACTTTCATTTATTATACCTTTCTTATCACTCTGTAACTTAAACGTAGCAAACGACTGGCACTTCCACCAACAAAACTCAGAGACATCTGTGATTGGCTTCCCTGATATAAAATAATCTTAACTTTACCCCTTGAATATCACTTCAATAGACAGAATATGTTTGTCACCGGAGATCATCCGTCTCTCCAGCGCTTGCGATTTTTCCCTAGGTCTCCCCAAACAAAAAATGTAACTAAACGTATCTATCCTTTAATCCTCAAAAGGCGTTTCTCACGATCTATAAGAATCTCGAACAAGTTTTCACACTGATCACATGATGTGATTTTTCGACTATCTTTGACTCGGTTAATGAACCATTTGACCGGTATTCTTGAGCAAATAGTCATACTATATAAGGGAATTCAGCCACATAGTTGATGAGAAAATACCAGTGAAAAAGTTTTGAAATGAGCGTCGTTTCATCGAGAATAATCTCGGGAGAATACTTCCTAGGCTCATATAAACATTGCTATTTTTTAATCAATGTCTTGCATAAGGAAACGCTAGACCTGCGGAGGGCGTCACAAAATGAACAATTTTGTGAAATGGCAATCGTGATCTTTGGTTAATTGTATTACAATAAGCTTTATAAGAATTTTATTTGTTCCCCCAAACACATTTTACGGGAGTTCGTAATGAGCAACGACAAAGCGCTTGATGCTATCAGAAAGATGAAGCTGGAGAATGATACTTCAGCTGGCAACCTGGTAGACCTTCTACCGATCGAAGTTCAAAAAAGAGACTTTGACCTTTCTTTCCTAGAAAACCTATCTGAAGCACGTCCACGTCTTCTAGTACAAGGTGCAGACCTAGCTGAATTCAAAGCTAAAGTTAAAGAAGATCCTTCTTTCTGCATGTACGATGATTTCATCAAAAATTCTACTGAGAAGTTCTTCGACACAGCACCTTTTGAAGAGCCTCAAGCTTACCCACCTGAGACAGTAGGTAAAGCTTCTCTTTGGCGTCCATACTGGCGTCAAATGTACGTTGATTGCCAAATGGCTCTTAACGCTACTCGTAACCTATCTATTGCTGGTATCGTTAGCGAAGACGAAGATCTTATTGCAAAAGCAAAAGCTTGGACTCTAAAACTAGCGACTTACGATCCAGATGGTGTAACTTCTCGTGGCTACAACGATGAAGCGGCTTTCCGCGTAGTTGCTGCTATGGCTTGGGGCTACGACTGGCTAAACGCTCACTTCTCTGATGAAGAGCGTGCAATCGTAAGAGATGCATTGGTTACTCGTCTAGACGAAATCATGCACCACCTACGCGTAACGGTTGATCTACTGAACAACCCACTAAACAGCCACGGTGTTCGTTCTATTTCTTCTGCTATCATCCCAACGTGTATCGCGCTTTACCACGATCACCCGAAAGCAGGTGAGTACATTGCATACGCACTAGAATACTACGCAGTACACTACCCACCATGGGGCGGTGAAGACGGCGGTTGGGCTGAAGGTCCTGACTACTGGAACACTCAAACAGCATTCCTAGGCGAAGCATTTGACCTATTGAAAGCGTACTGTGGCGTAGACATGTTTAACAAAACATTCTACGAAAACACAGGTGACTTCCCACTATACTGCATGCCTGTTCACTCTAAGCGCGCAAGCTTCTGTGACCAGTCTTCAATCGGTGATTTCCCAGGTCTAAAACTGGCTTACAACATCAAGCACTACGCAGGTGTTAACCAGAAGCCTGAGTACGTTTGGTACTACAACCAACTTAAAGGTCGTGATACTGAAGCGCACACTAAATTCTACAACTTCGGTTGGTGGGACTTCGGCTACGACGATCTTCGCTTCAACATCCTTTGGGATGCGCCAGAAGAGCAAGCACCGTCTAACGACCCACTGCTAAAAGTTTTCCCAATCACTGGTTGGGCTGCGTTCCACAACAAAATGACTGAGCGTGATAACCATATCCACATGGTATTCAAGTGTTCTCCGTTTGGCTCTATCAGCCACTCTCACGGTGACCAAAACGCGTTCACTCTACACGCATTTGGCGAAACTCTAGCTGCAATCACTGGTTACTACGGTGGTTTCGGTGTTGACATGCACACTAAGTGGCGTCGTCAAACGTTCTCTAAGAACCTGCCTCTATTCGGTGGCAAAGGTCAATACGGCGAGAACAAGAACACTGGCTACGAAGGTCACCAAGATCGCTTCTGTATCGAAGCTGGCGGTAACATCACAGACTACGACACAGAATCTGCTGTGAAGATGGTTGAAGGTGATGCAACGGCTTCTTACAAGTACTTCGTTCCTGAAATCGAGTCTTACAAGCGTAAGATCTGGTTCGTTCAAGGTAAAGTATTCGTAATGCAAGACAAGGCTACTCTTTCTGAAGAGAAAGACATGACTTGGCTAATGCACACTACTTTTGCTAACGAAGTAGCTGAGAAAGCATTCACTATCCGTGGTGAGAAAGCGCACCTAGACGTGAACTTCATCAACGAGTCTGCTGACAACATCACTTCTGTGAAGAACGTTGAAGGCTTCGGTGAAGTTGACCCATACGAGTACAAAGATCTTGAAATCCACCGTCACGTTGAAGTGGAATTCAAGCCTTCTAAAGAGCACAACATCCTTACTCTTCTAGTTCCTAACAAGAACGAAGGCGAGCAAGTTGAAGTGTCTCACAAGCTTGTTGGTAACACGCTAGAACTAACTGTTGATGGCGAGACAGTAACTATCGAGCTGTAATAGCTTGATGTAATCCCCCCAAACGCCTAAATCCCAGAGTGATTCCCCTCACTCTGGGATTTTTTTATGCGCCATTTTTAATTCAAACACTTCTTCATTATTTCTCTCTTAATTTTACATCCCATTAATGAGATTGAAGTTTCTAATATTTTATATTTACGGAATCAATAGCTAGGCGTAATATTCTTCTTGTCGGCAGGGAATGCGGAATATCAACTTTTAATTAATCTATAAAGGTGAGCGTATGAAAACCCTATCAACACTATTAATTACAACTCTATTTGTTACTCCTGCTGTATTCGCAGCAAATCAAGACACGACTCAAATCACCGACCAACAAACCACGATCTCGTTTACGGATTACAGCCAAAAAACGGGCGGTGGTTACACTTGGGAAGACCCTAGTGACAAAACTGGCGGCAACTTTGCTTGGATAGATCCTAGCGAGAAAACGGGTGGCGGCTATACATGGGAAGATCCTAGTGACAAAACTGGTGGTAACTTTGCTTGGATAGACCCTAGCGAGAAAACCGGTGGCGGATACACGTGGGAAGACCCTAGTGACAAAACTGGTGGCAACTTTGCTTGGATAGACCCTAGTGAGAAAACGGGTGGCGGATACACTTGGGAAGATCCAAGTGATAAAACCGGTGGCAGTTTTGTCGGCGACGAAGACGGTAAACGTAACGGTGGACGCTTCTCGTAACCCTTTAGACTCGTTTTCTAAGCAAATAAGCTCGCACCTTCAGCGTCTGTAATGTATTTTTATAACAGATACTTACAGACGTTGTATGGAACATGGTACGTAACCTAGATGACTTCTACCTATTCTGTCAGGTAGTAAAACTTGGCAGTATGAAAGCCGCAAGTGAAGAGCTTGAAATCCCTCTTTCAACTATCAGTCGACGCATTGCATACTTGGAAGAGCAAGTCAGATCCCCCCTGTTTATTCGTTCTAAAGCCAGCCTTAAACCCACTAACACGGGCAAGCAATACTATGAACGTCTGTCTTCCCATTTTACCAACCTTTGTGATGAGCTAGAAAACATCAATAGCGATAAAGACGATGTATCCGGACGGGTAACTATTGATTGTACTGACTTCGTTTATCAGTACTTTATTAAAAATAAAATGGAAAGCTTGCTTCGTAAATACCCGAAACTGAAACTGAAATTTATCCCAGCCTCTGATACCTCAGCTTTGGATCCAGATGCTGATATAGGCGTACTCGTTGGCGATCTTCCAGACAGCAACTTAGTCGCTAAAAAGCTCATGTCCATTAACGTCAGAATTGTGGCTTCACCTACGTTGTTAAAAACGCCTCCAACAACATTAACGCAACTCAAAGACATTGATTACGTCGGCCACTTGCAGCATCAACTAATTACTGGTTACAACAAAAGTGCGCATAACCTCGAAACCGTTAAACTCTACCCTAAGATATCGCTAGCAAGTGCAGAGTCTGTTATTCAAATGGCTGAAAATGGTATGGGATTTGCGTTTGTTTCTGAGTATTTCGCAGAGCAGGCCCTAGCCAAAGGGACCTTAGTAGAATGGCTTAAAGAGTATGATTTCTCTCAGCGCGATATTCTCTTGGTTTATCGCCATAGAACCCGTAAAACCAATGCTCAACAAGCGGTTATCGATGGGATTCTCGAGGAATTTCAAGACTACAAAAACAGGCACCAGTAGCCATAAAACAGAAGTATATATCGGTGTCACATAAACCTTAGTATTAAAGTGGTTATTCTCTGATGTGAGAGCTCCCCTACACTCTTTTTTTAAAAAAGTGTCTATTATTGAAAGTGTTATTAAGGAAACAGGAGTGCCGTTATGAAATACAAACATATACTAGTCGCACTAGAGCTCGCAGAAGACAGCAAGGTGCTTATTGATAGAGCTGCCGTCCTGGCAAAAATACTCGACGCTGAGGTTTCATTTATTCACATCGATGGATCACACGGAGAGATTTATCCAGACTTGGTAGATATTCAGGTAGATGAACAAGAACCACCGATCAAGCGTGCTTCTCTAGAGCAGTTGAAACAACTCGCAGAGTATACCGATCAGCCCATCAAGCACTTTCTGATTGGTACAGGAGACCTGAGCGATAAGCTAGCTGACACCATCGCAAGTTACGGCTGTGACATCCTAATCTGTGGACATCACCATGACTTCTGGAGTCGCATTATTTCCTACTCCAAACACCTAATACACAACTCACCAGTCGATATCTTAGTTGTGCCGCTAGGCGGAAGTAATTAGTCTCACTTAGCCTTACTTAATAAACAACAAAGCCTCTCAAAAATCCAATTTGAGAGGCTTTCTTTTATTTGTCTTACTCCAAACACAAAAAATCAAAGGGTTAGCCTCCTTACCTAGCGATGATTTGCACATCACATTGTCATTAACAGCTAGAATCTTTATAAGCAGAGCATTCTTCGCAGTAATCTAATTTTTACTTTCAGTCATCACTGCACTCAATTGCTATCTTGCTCCCCTTTAAGGGGATAATTGTGAGCAAAGGGTTAATACAATGAACTTTCTATTTAGGATGATCACCGGACAATATCGGCTAATATGGTTATGTGCCATCGCCTACTCCGCACTTTTCAACTTTTCGTTCTTTAAGCACTTTACTGATGCCTTTCCCGCAAGTGATGGCAATACCGGATTTTTAATCAGTGTTGTTGTGTTTTTAATTGCTGCCCATGCCTTGGTCTTTTCTATCTTAGGTGGACGACTATTCACTAAGTTAGTGCTGATAATTGGATTCTTAATTGGCGCTTCAGCTGCGTATTTCTCTTGGACTTACGGCATCGTGGTTGACACTGTGATGCTAAGAAACATCATCGAGACAGACACTAGTGAGGCTTTTGGCCTGCTCTCGGTAGAGTTTGTGGTTGTTATGCTTCTGGGAGCGTTAGTACCCGCATATCTTGTTTATAAAGCGCCTGTAGGCTATCAGGGTATTCTCAAAGAAATCAGAGCGAAGCTTTTCTCTATCATGTTAGCGGTTGTGATGATAGCCGCAGCACTGGTGCCTTATAGCGCGAATTACGCCTCATTTTTTCGAGAGTACAAGAGTGTTAGGTTTTACTCTGCTCCTCTTTTCCCACTCTATTCTGTTGGTAAGTATTTTGGCAAAAGCCATGTCAGTCCGCTTAAGCCTGAGTCTGAAATGATCAATGTTGCTCCGGATGCCAGGGTAGAGCATAGCGACCCCAACAAACACGATCTCATTGTACTGATTGTCGGAGAAACGGGACGCGCCGACCATTTTTCTCTGAATGGTTATAAACGCCAGACAAATCCAAGGCTCAGCAAGCGCAAGGGAGTCATTAGCTTCACTCACATGACCAGTTGTGGCACCTCCACCGCAGTGTCTGTACCCTGTATGTTCTCGCCTGATCCAAGAGATGAGTTTGACAGCAAATCAATCTACAACAAACTCAATGCCCTAGACACGCTGCACGAAAATAACGTCGCCGTACTTTGGAGAGATAACAACTCCAGCTCCAAAGGGGTTGCTGAACGCGTTGATTATCAATCATTTAAATCTTCCGACCTGAATACAATTTGCGATCCTGAATGCCGAGATACCGGAATGCTGGTTGGTCTGGATGACTATGTTGATAAGCACCCAAACCAAGATATTGTCATAGTACTTCATGCGATGGGCAGTCACGGCCCTGAGTACTTTAAGCGCTATCCTCAAGTCTTTGAACAGTTCACTCCCGTGTGTAAAAGCAATCAATTAGCTAAGTGCTCAAGTGACGAAATCATCAATGCTTACGATAACACCATGCTATTTACTGATTTCTTCATTGATAGCAGCATTGATTGGTTAGATCAGTATTCAAAGCAATACAAAACCGCTCTGTTCTACGTCAGCGATCACGGCGAATCTTTGGGAGAGAATGATGTTTATTTACATGGAATGCCTTTTGCATTTGCACCAGAGGTACAAAAACACGTCGCGGCTGTCGCTTGGCTAAATGACTCATCAACGTTCAAGTATGATGACGTGGTTAAAAATAAAGAAGTGCCGTTCACTCAGGACAATTTTTACTGTTCAGTGCTCTCTCTGCTCGATGTAAATACGACGTTTTGTCCTCATGAGAAATCCATTTTCTTTGAACACCACACATCACAACAGTAATAGTGTTCGCTTAATCTGTTGATTTTATTTAACTCTTAATGAAAGAGATTTATAAATGAAAGCATTTGATGGGTCTGATCAGACATATGTGAGTGTGTTGATAGCACGGCTTTGATTACACTCACTCGTGAACCTCGCTTAGTATTTGATTAAGCCACAAATACTAGGCAGTTCGACCTACAAAGTTAACGCCTTGAGCGTTTTTATGGTCATCTTGACCACCATCTCTTATTGAAAAGTCCACACCTGAGACTCCCTTTGCCCTAACTAGTTTGTTGGGGCATTTTTTTGCCTACATTTATTGCCACTAGGCCAACTGTAATCCCCGTCCTCTTTGAACACTCAAAATACTTAGCGCCTGACCTGATAATTTTATGAAGATGAGCGCAACAAGAGCATACAAATAGCTATTTCATAGGACTAAACCATCGTTTGCCTACCCATAAATGAGTATTTAGAACAAAATTCAAGTTAGTTCAACAAGGTACTAATCCATTAAATACCAATAAAACAAACACTTAGTAAACCACGCCGTCTAAGTGAGGGTTTGATCATTCAACACAGATTGCTTGATTCTAAATTACATCGTTAAAGTTGCCTCACTCACTGAGTTGGTGAGTTAACTTTTCAGTCAATACAAGCAATGAGCCTCTGATTGGCCCCCTATTTTAGAATTTAGAAAGTGATTTAGTTATGAGCATAATTTCAGATTTATTTAACTTATCACCATTTATAGCTTTATTTATTACTCTCTCTTTAGGTTACCTAGTCGGTAAGATCACTATTGGACGCTTTGTCCTTGGTGGCGTTGCTGGAACACTATTGATGGGCGTAGTTGTTGGCCAATTTGGTGTAAACATCGACCCAGGCGTGAAAAGCATCTTCTTCGCGCTATTTATCTACGCTGTTGGTTATCAGGGCGGAGCACAGTTCTTCAAAGCCCTAAACTTTAAAACCATCAACATTCTGCTTTCCGCTGTAGTGATGACAGTATCAGGCCTTCTTTGTGTCTTAGCAGCAGCATGGTTGTTTGATCTAGACAGAGGTACAGCTGCAGGCCTTGCTGCCGGTGGTTTGACTCAATCTGCAATTATAGGTACTGCGGGTGATGCTATCGGGCGCCTTGGTGGCTTAACCGAAGAAGCTAAACACCTAATGCAAACTAATGTAGCTGTAGGTTATGCCGTTACCTATATCTTTGGCTCTTTAGGTCCAATCCTAATGGTGACGTGGGTATTCCCAACACTCATGAAGTGGGATATCCGAGCTGAAGCTATCAAAATGGCAGAAGCAAATTCAGATGGTCAGCAAACTCTAGGGGAAGGCGAATTTAACGCCCTAACCAAGCTAGAAACTCGTGCTTTTAAGATTAATAGCGAAAGCTCTCTTCGAAATAAGACCATTGCCAACATCAATCAAGACTCAGTCAATGCTCGCATCGAAATCATCGAGCGAGACGGCAAAGAGCTAGATGCAGATAGATATAGCGTTGTTCAAGAAGGTGATGTTCTTGTCATCACCGGCACTCGAGGTGCTATCTACCAAGTGCAACACGCTGCAATTGGTGAAGAAGTAATGCTTCCAGCCGACTATCAGGTCATCGAAGAAAATCGCCAGCTTATTGCAGACAACAAAAAACTGATTGGCCGCACACTAAGCGACATACGTTCAGAAGCTAATGATGGTACTTACCGCGGCGTTTATGTCACCGACTACATCCGTGAAGGCAGTTCTATCGCAGTAACTTCCGACCTGGTTGTTCAGAAAAATGATGTTATTCAGCTAACAGGTTCAGCTAAAGACATTAACCGTGTTGAGAAAAACATTGGTAAACGCATGAACACAAGTGCGATGACAGATTTCGTGATTCTTGGCATGGGTATGGTTGTGGGTCTTCTAATCGGCCTAATCAGCTTCAAAATTGCTGGAATTCCGGTGACCATTGGTTCTGGTGCAGGCTGTCTGATCTCTGGTTTGTTTGTGGGCTGGCTGCGTAGCCGCAACCCTCATGTGGCTCAGTTCCCAACATCAGCTGCAGCGTTTATTCGTGACTTTGGTCTAGCAGCATTTGTCGGCATCGTTGGTCTAGAAGCAGGTCCTCAAGCTGTTGAAACTATTAAAGAACATGGCATGAGCCTTCTGTTCTTAGGTATGGCAGTAACCATTATCCCACAAATTATTTCGTTCTTCTTTTCTTACTATGTATTGAAGATTAAGAACCCAATTGAAGCACTAGGATGTGTGACTGGTGGCCGCAGTGCAAACCCTGCATTCGCCGCCCTAATGGAAAAAACAGGTAATGCAACACCAGTATTCACCTTCACCGTCACCTACGCCGTAGCAAACGTTCTGCTTACGCTATGGGGCCCTATTATCGTCGGCATTATTACTGTTAACGCTGGCATGTAAACAACACAAATATTCAAGACTGATCCCTTTCTCAATTGATTAGGGAGGGGATCGTCTTACCTAAAATTATTCAATTAAGGTTTTAAAAATGACTACTGCAACTACAAACATCGACTTTTCAAAATTCGCAGACCTAAGCCCATTCGAGCTAAAAGACAAACTTATCGAAGTGGCGCAAACTGTTCCTGACCGCGCTCTTCTAGACGCTGGCCGTGGTAACCCTAACTTTCTAGCAACCTTGCCTCGTAAAGCATTTATCCGTCTTGGTGAGTTCGCTGTAGCTGAAGCTGAACGTAACTACGCTTACCTTGGTGGTGATTTTGGTGGTATCCCTGATGGCGTTGGTATCGTTGAGCGTTTCGATACCTTTGCTAAAGAGTACTCAAATGACAAAGGTGTTCAGTTCATCGAGCGTGCACTTAGCTACGCTAAAGATCGTCTAGGCATCCAAAAACAAGCATTCCTTAACGAGCTAGTTCTTGCTTACCTTGCATGTAACTACCCTGTACCACCTCGCATGCTTGTGAACATTGAAAAAGTAGTTAAGCAATACATCGCAGAAGAAATGTACGGTCCTGTGCCAATGACGACAGACTTCGATCTATTTGCAACGGAAGGTGGCACGGCTTCAATGACCTACACATTCCAAACTATGTTCAACAACGGCCTATTGAAAAAAGGCGATAAAGTAGCGCTAATCACGCCAATCTTTACTCCTTACCTAGAAATTCCAGAGCTTTCTGAGTACGAATTAGACGTTGTTGAGCTGCGCCTTGATGAGACGACTTGGCAGCTACCAATGTCTGAAATCGAGAAACTAGCTGATACAGATATCAAGCTACTTTGTGTGGTGAACCCTGCTAACCCAGCATCAGTAAAATTCTCTGACGAGACTTTGGAGAACCTAACAAACTTTGTGAATGAACAACGCAGTGATCTATTCATCATCACAGATGACGTTTATGGCACATTTGCCGATGACTTCGTATCTCTGTTTGCAAAACTACCGTACAACACGCTTTGTGTTTACTCGTTCTCTAAATACTTCGGCGCAACGGGCTGGCGTTTAGGTACCATTGGTATCCAACATAAAAATGTGTTTGACGACACACTACGTTCTTTCAGCGAAGAAAAACAATGCCAACTTGATGATCGCTACAAAACACTGACTCCAGAGCCACGTGAAATTAAGTTCATTGACCGCATCGTTGCAGATAGCCGTAGCGTAGCGTTGAACCACACCGCGGGTCTTTCTCTACCACAACAAGTCCAAATGGCGATGTTTGCTCTTACTTGCCTAATGGATTCTGAAGGTAGCTACAAAGCAGCATGTAAACGCATTATCCGCGAACGTTACACCACTTTATACAACAACATGGGTCTAGAAGTTGAAGAGAACAAAGATCGCGTTGATTACTACACACTACTAGAGCTGGATACTCTGGGTGGCAAACTCTACGGTCAGGAGTTCGTTGATTGGTTCAAAGAGAGCGGTAAAGGTAAAGATTTTCTATTCCGTCTAGCTCACGAAACTGGTGTTATTTTATTACCAGGCAAGGGTTTTGATACCGTGCATTCTTCTGTTCGCGTATCTCTAGCTAACCTAACTCATCACGACTATGAACTGATTGGTCGTGCCACACGCACTGTACTTGATGAGTACTTCCAAGAGTTCATGGCTTAATCTGAACTAGCAGAAAAGTAAGCCCCCAGATAGATAATTCTATCTGGGGGCTTTTATTTTTTCGATTAACAAAAAACACCATACCCCAACAAAATCAACAACTTAATAACAACCCTTCTTGCATATACCGATTGAAATAGATGAGAGCAGGTTTGCATTTTTACCCATTTAGACAAAAAAGCCTCTTTTACATTCACTGCGTGAATATACATTTATGATGCAACGTTTCATTGTTCAAAAAACAAACTTGTGACAAGGGACTGTTATTACAGATAAAACAGTCATAAATCAGTCTTAGTGAGAGTTGGCTCGAAAATATCCGTTTATTTGTAATATAAGATTACTTTGCTTTTACATTGACGGCGTGAATTATTCCGCCGGATACACGAATAAAAATCCATAACGATAAGAAAGGACATCGTAAATGAAAAAGACTCTCGTAACCCTAGTCGCTACCTCGGTTCTGGCCGCTTTCGGCGTTAACGCAAAAACCCTAACGTTAGGTCATGCTATGAACCTAGACAGTGCCGCTCACGCTGGCATGGTTATCTTCGCAGACAAAGTCAAAGAGAAGTCAGATGGAGATATCAATGTTAAGATCTTCCCTAATGGCATGCTAGGATCTGAACGCGACCAAGCTGAACAAGTGGTCACTGGCGCTTTAGACATGGCTAAAATCAATGGCTCATTAGCAGAATCGTTTGAACCGACGTACAAAGCAATTTCTATTCCCTATTTATTCCGCGATTCAAACCATATGCACACTTTCATGCGCAGTGAATCTGCTGAAAAGTTACTTGCTTCAAGTGCAGGCAAGGGCTTTGTTGGCATCACTTTGTATGACTCAGGCTCACGTAGTTTCTACAGCTCAAAACCTATCAACACCCCAGAAGATTTAGCTGGTCTTAAGATCCGCGTTCCTGAATCACCAACGATGATGGAAATGGTTCGTCTTCTTGGCGCTCGAGCAACACCAGTGCCATTCACAGAAGTGTATACAGCACTACAGCAAGGCGTTATTGACGCTGCAGAGAACAACATTTCGAGCCTAGTTGAGATGAGGCACTCTGAAGTAGCTAAATACTACTCTATGGACCAGCACATGATGACTCCTGATTTGATCATGATCTCTGAAGCGACTTGGGCAAGTCTAAATCCTGAACAACAAAAAATTGTAAAGGAAGCGGCTATTGAGTCTATGGAAGAAGAAATCAAGATCTGGGCGGCAACCGACGAGAAGAACATGAAGATTGCTAAAGAGTCAGGCGTAACCTTTATTGACGTCGACACAAGCAAGTTCCGCGAGAAGGTACTTCCTATGATTGAGGATGCAAAACAAGACCCTACATTGAAGTACTACATCGATTCTATCGAAGCTATGTAATCACCTTTAACTCTCATAGATGCCCTCTTTATAGAGGGCTTATTTTGCTGATTTGACGTGGAGGGAAGATGTACTCAGTTTTACGTCAGTTTAAAACAATCCTAGACAAGAGCATTCTCACCTTCTGTGGAATAGCAATAGTCACACTGGTCATCACAGTGACATGGCAGGTATTTAGCCGTTATGTACTTAATGACCCAAGCTCATTTACTGATGAATTAGCTCGCTACACCATGATCTGGTTTGGTCTTGCTGGCGCTAGCTATTTGTTTGGTAAAAATGGACACCTTGCTATCACCTTGTTCATTGGCTCGGTCAAAGCGAAGCATCGCAAATACTATCACGTACTGATTAACCTAGTTTCTGTGGCATTTATCAGTTTAGCTATGGTCAAAGGCGGTATGTTGCTGATGAGTCGCACTATGATGCAGTTCTCTCCAGCACTGCAGATCCCTATGGCATATGTTTACCTGATCTTGCCTCTTTCTGGAGTCATTATGCTCATCTATCTTGCATTGAATACTGCTGAAGTCTTCGCTCCTGCTCAAAACATCAAGGAAGGCCAATAGTATGGATATCTCAATCGGCTTTTGGCTACTGTGTTTATTTCTATTTCTGATCGCCTTCAGCGTACCTATCGCAATAGCCATCGCTATGTCTTCACTCGTGATCATGTGCACTATTTTGCCAACCAATGTCGCCTTTATGACAGCGGGCCAGAAAATAGTGACCGGTATAGATAGCTTCAGTTTACTCGCAATACCCTTCTTTATTCTCGCCGGTAACATTATGAACCGCGGGGGCATTGCATCGCGACTTGTGCAGTTTGCCAAAATATTAGTTGGCCGCTTACCTGGCGCACTGTCTCACGTAAACGTACTGGCTAATATGTTATTTGGTTCTGTGTCTGGCTCTGCAGTTGCAGCGGCAGCAGCGGTTGGTAAAACCCTTGAGCCTGAGCTCGAAAAAGAAGGCTATGACAAGTCTTACTCAACGGCGGTTAACGTGGCGTCCTGCCCTGCAGGCTTGCTAATTCCACCAAGTAACTCATTGATTGTCTTCTCTGTAGTGAGTGGTGGTACGTCAATCGCAGCGCTCTTTATAGCGGGTTATGTCCCAGGTATCTTGATGGGTCTTAGCTGTATGGTGGTGGCTTATATCATCGCTAAGAGAAAGGGCTACAAGAGCACTGCAATTGAGCTTACCCTGCGTGAAAAGCTCATCATCACGTGGCGTGCCATACCCAGCTTAGGGTTGGTAGTTGTCGTCATTGGCGGCATCATCGGCGGTGTCTTTACCGCAACTGAAGGGGCCTGTATTGCGGTTCTCTACTCATTTGGTCTTTCGCTTTGTTATCGAACGTTAGGTGTCAAAGAGCTCAAAACTATTTGTGTGGAAACGGCTGAAATCACAGGCATCATGCTGTTCTTGATTGGTGCTTCAACCATCATGTCATGGGCAATGGCCTTTACTGGCCTGCCGAGCATGATCAGCGAATGGATGCTCTCTATCTCTGACAATCCAATCATCATCTTTATCCTAATGAACATCATCTTGCTCATTGTCGGGATGTTTATGGATTTAACCCCTGCGGTATTGATCTTCACGCCAATATTCATGCCTATTGCAACACAACTGGGCATGCACCCAATTCACTTCGCAATGATGATGATCTTCAACTTGTGTATTGGTATTGCAACTCCACCGGTGGGCACCGCGCTGTTTGTTGGCTGTAGTGTAAGCGGAGCAAGGATTGAAAGCGTAATTCGCTCAATACTGCCATTCTGCGCTGTGTTGATCGCCACTCTATTGCTAATCACTTTTGTACCAGCAATTAGCTTGGCACTACCTAAAGCGTTTGGTTTGATTAACTAAATTCGTTTATAAAACCACACCAACAAAAACGCCTCTTGACTAAGTTAGCCTAGAGGCGTTTTTTATTGTTAGTAAGATTTAAGAAAGCAACTTCACCAAGGCTTTACCCACCGCGCTCGCGCTGGTCGGGTTCTGTCCGGTAATTACTCGCTCATCAACAATGACTAACTCTTGCCACGGCTGAACCTTGTTATAACGAGCAGCGCTTCTTGCCAAAGATTCTTCTAGTAAAAATGGAATGTCATTGATGGTGCCAAAGTCTATTTCCTCTTCTCGAGTGAAGCCTGTCACCGACTTCGACTCAAGCAGTGTTTCACCGTTACTTAGCTTAATAGGCAGCAGCGCACCGGGGCCATGGCATACCGCTGAGATAATGCCACCAGCCTCATAATGTTTCGCTGCAATACTAGCGAAGTCTTCATTCGTCGCAAGATCTGAAAGTAGGCCAAACCCACCCGGATAGAAGATAGCGTCATAATCTCCGATATTCACCGCAGATACGGGGATCGTATTGTTGACGCGGTTCTGAAAATCGCTATTGGCTAGAATATCTGCATTTACGCTATCCCCCTCAATATCAGTCCCATAAAGAGGGGCTTTACCACCTTGTATAGAGGCAATGTCATAGTCAAAACCAGCGGCAAGAATGGCATGCAATGCATGAGTCAGCTCCGGTGCATAAGTGCCATTGGCTTGGTCGGTTTCACCCAGTGTCGCATGATTGGTAACGGGAATAAGTACTTTGGTCATTGTCTATCCTTTAGAGCGAAATAAAGTGCTGTGAGATTAGAGAGTAGTAGCTAATTGCTTGATGGGTAATGGAAATGTGCGTTCCAGCAGTCAATAGCACGTGATTGCATTGGTAAAAGTGACTAACACTTCCCCTCTCGCCAATGTCTTTAAATCTCAGTACCATAGGTCAAAACGTTCAATCAGATGGAATCCCAGCATGTATCTTCCTCCTTGCCCAAATTGCAGTTCAGAATACATTTACCAAGACCAAAACAATCTTGTTTGCCCTGAATGTGCCTATGAGTGGAACCCAACTCAAGATGCTATAGAAGCAGAAGCATCCGCTGTTCGTGACATTAATGGCAACAAGTTAGAACAAGGTGACAAGATCACCATCATCAAAGACCTGAAAGTTAAAGGCAGCTCGTCAGTAGTAAAAATTGGCGCCAAAGGGATAGTTAAACGAGTTACCGTGGCCAAAGATCATCAGTTAGATTGTAAAATTGAAGGCTGGGGCGAAATACTCATTACCGCTAAATATGTAAAAAAAGCATAGGACAGCTTCTCGCTCTCACTCCATTAAATTAACGTACAGTTTTAAAATTTTTTGGGGCATCTAGCCAAGATGCTCCAATTTCTTCCAAACTTGCATCAAGCCTTTCTCAGCATAACTTTCCAGAAAAATAACCATAGTAATCATATACAGCGTTAACCCTGCATTAACCATGCAGTTGTTATACCTGTGGCTATATTTATCTAATACTTTTCTGATTACGGTGTCCCAATGCATTTTTCTGCCCCACTACGGTTGTCCTTATGCTTTTTACTGCCTTTCACTCTGCTAGGTTGTGGAGAACAAGCACAAGAGCAAAGGCCTGTTGCAGGCCCCGTTCATGTTGATGTTCTAAATTTGACCCCAACAAGATTGCGATTAACCACAGAGTTGCCAGGACGTATTGCCGCCTTTAAACAAGCCGAAGTCAGGCCGCAGGTCACCGGGATTCTTAAAAGTCGACTATATGAAGAAGGCTCACAAGTTGAAGCTGGGGATGTACTGTATGAAATTGACCCAACAACTTATCAGTCGAATGTAAACAGTGCCCAAGCACAACTAGCGAAAGCGCAGACTACTGAAGCAACCAATAAAAAAACCGCTCTTCGCTATAAAGAGCTTTTGAAGAAAAAGCTCACTAGCCAGCAGGACTATGATGATGCAGATGCTGCTTATAAAGAAGCACAGGCAGAAGTAGCGATTAATCAAGCTGCCCTCGATTACGCCAACATTGAGCTCTCTTACACTAAGATTAAAGCCCCTATCTCCGGCCAAGCGGGTCTTTCTTTGGTATCAGAAGGGTCTTTACTGACCGCAGAACAGTCTTCATACCTGACCACAATTGTACAAACCTCGAATGTCTACGTGGACATGCAGCAGTCCTCTCTATCCATCCATAAAATGAAGCAAGATTTTGCAGATTTTAAAGATGAAAAGGCGGATATCCCTGTTTCTATCACATTAGAAGATGGTAGCGCTTATGAGCAAGTGGGCCACCTAGAGTTTGCTGATACTCAAGTTTCAAACTCAACCGGTACAGTCACGCTACGTGCGATCATACCAAACCCAAACAATACGCTATTAGCAGGCATGTATGTACGCGCTCATATCTCAATGCCTGAAGCGCGTGACTATTTAGTTGTTCCACAATCAGCAGTCGTCAGAAGCCAATCTGGAGTGCCTTCGGTATTCACCGTTAATCAAGAAGGAAAAACTGTGAAAAAGACGGTCGTACTGGATGATGAAGTCGATAACGGCTGGGTGGTTAAAGAAGGGCTAGTCGCCGGCGATCAAGTCGTGATTAGTAACATCATCAATATGAAAAACGACATCGCAGTCATTATTGATAGCAGTACCGAAAGTGCGTCCTCCACACCAGATGTGGAGCAGTAAACAATGTCTTTATCCAACTTTTTCATTAATAGACCGATTTTCGCTTGGGTAATCTCCATCGTAATTATGCTTTCCGGTATAGCCGCGATATATACGCTACCTGTTGCGCAATACCCAACCATTGCGCCACCAGCGGTCACCATTTCAACGTCATATCCCGGTGCGTCAGCTAAAACCATTGAAGACAGCGTCACCCAAGTGATTGAGCAAGGTATGACGGGCCTTGATAACCTTTTATATATGTCTTCAAAAAGTGATTCTTCTGGTAGTGCAAGTATCACTCTCACCTTTAGCGCAGAGACAGACCCTGATATTGCCCAAGTGCAAGTGCAAAACAGCCTACAGCAAGTGAGTAACCGTCTGCCTGCTGCAGTGCAGAGCCAAGGTACTTCGGTTAGCAAAAGTACCTCAGGTTTCATGTCGGTCACAAACCTGTATTCGCCTGATGGCAGCATGACCGCAGGGGATATCCAAGACTACGCTAACTCAAGTATTAAAGATGTGATCAGTCGTGTTAATGGCGTTGGTGGCGTGACGATTTTCGGCCCTTCCTACGCCATGCGGATCTGGCTAGACCCTGCTAAATTAAACAGTTACAGCCTTACGCCCGTAGATATTTCTAATGCAGTTTCAGTGCAAAATAGCCAAGTAACCGTAGGGCAATTGGGCGGAACACCGGCAGTAGATTCACAGTTAATCAATGCTACAATCACCGCCCAAAGTTTGTTAACGACCGTTGATGAGTTTAAAAACATACTGATCAAGGTCGATAGCGATGGCTCACAAATCAAATTACAAGATGTGGCACGTGTCGAACTGGCAAGTGAAGACTCTTCTACAATCCCTTCCTATATGGGCAAGGAAGCATCGGGAATTGCAGTGACCCTCGCAACAGGGGCGAACTCACTAGATACCCAAAACGCGGTGGATGCAAAATTAGAACAACTCTCCAAAGGCTTTCCTGAAGGGCTAGCCATGGCTAAATCAACGGATAACAACCTGTTTATTCGCATCTCCATTAGCGAAGTAGTGAAAACCCTATTTGAAGCTGTGGCACTGGTATTCTTTGTAATGCTTTTGTTCTTACAAAACTTTCGCGCAACCTTGATTCCTACCATAGCCGTACCTGTCGTACTGTTAGGTACCTTTGCCGTGATGTCTGTCCTAGGGTTTTCAATCAATACCTTAACCATGTTTGGTTTGGTACTCGCGATCGGTCTACTTGTCGACGATGCGATTGTGGTGGTGGAAAATGTTGAGCGTCTAATGCATGAAGAAAACCTTTCACCATTAGAAGCAACCAAAAAATCGATGGGTCAGATCACTAGCGCACTGATTGGGATCACCATGGTGCTATCCGTTGTTTTCATTCCTATGGCCTTCATGTCTGGCTCAACAGGGGTTATCTACCAACAGTTTTCATTAACCATTGTTTCAGCGATGGTTCTATCCGTTGTCGTGGCACTCGTACTCACTCCGGTCTTGTGTGCAACACTACTAAAGCCTGCAGGGAAAGAGTCCAATTTTAAGGCTTTTGCGCTGTTCAATCGCGGATTTGACAAGTTATCTGCAAATTACCGCGGCTCAGTAAAACATGTTTTATTCCGCCCTCTGCGCTTTATTCTGATCTACGGACTGCTATTTGCCGGTACCGCATACCTGTACAACACCCTACCTAGTTCCTTCCTACCAAGCGAAGACCAAGGTGACTTCAACGTAATGGTGACAACGCCAACCGGAACCACACTTCAAAAAACCCAAGAAGTAATGCTCGATATAAAAGACTACTTTGAAGAGTATGAGCAAGACACCGTTAATCATGTATTTACTGTTGCTGGTTTCAATTTTTCAGGCTCAGGACAAAATGCAGGCATCGCTTTTATTGGACTAAAAGATTGGTCTGAGAGAACGGCTGATGGCACCGATGTCAATTCCATCATGGGTCGAGTTACTGAGCATTTTTCGACTTACAAAGATGCACAAATTTTTGCCTTTGGTAGTCCAGCTATCCGAGAACTTGGCACAGCTGATGGCTTTGATTTTTATTTGGAAGATATCAGCGGAATAGGCCATGACAAACTCATAGAAGTTCGTAATCAACTACTTGGAGCGATAGCACAAAGCCCTGTACTGCAAAAAACTCGACCAAATGGCTTAGAGGATACTGCGCAGCTATTCCTAGACGTAGATTATGAAAAAGCCAAAGTACTTGGCGTCGATATCGATGATATCAACCAATCGCTGTCCATTGCTTGGGCCTCCTCCTACGTCAATGACTTTATTGACCGCGGCCGCTCTAAAAAGGTCTACATTCAAGCGGATGCTGAATACCGCATGACACCAGAAGACTTAGATTTGTGGTTTGTACGAAATGATCAAGGTGAAATGGTGCCAATTTCAGCCTTTAGCACATCCCATTGGGGTAAAGGCTCACCACAATTGCAACGTTACAATGGTAACCCAGCCGTTGAGATCATAGGGGAAGCGGCGCCAGGTTACAGTACTGGTGAAGCGATGGCAGAGGTCGATAGATTAGCCGCAGAGATTTCAAATGATGTCCAGGTAAGTTGGACCGGCATGTCGTACCAAGAAATAGAAGCGGGTGACCAAGCACCTATTTTGTATGCCATTTCAATTTTGATGGTTTTCTTGTGCTTAGCTGCGCTGTATGAAAGCTGGAGCATTCCAATTGCTATCATTCTTGTGGTACCACTAGGCTTATTAGGGGCACTCGCTGCCATCATGCTACGAGGCCTTGAGAACGACGTTTATTTCCAAGTCGGTGTATTAACGACCATTGGTCTAACCGCCAAGAATGCCATTCTCATCGTAGAGTTTGCTAAGGAACTCTACGACAAAGGAGTGAACATTATCGATGCGACCGTACAGGCCTGTGAAATGCGCCTACGCCCTATCATCATGACTTCACTGGCATTTGGATTAGGCGTATTGCCACTGGTTATTAGTACTGGTGCGGGTGCCAATGCACGCAACGCGATTGGCACCTCGGTAATGGGGGGCATCATGGCAGCCACACTATTGGTTATCTATTTTGCACCACTATTCTTTGTCTTGATCTGTAAGGTATTCCACGTTGGGACAAAACAAATAGCAGTAAAAGAGGCCGAGTAGTTCGACTCGGCCGACATGAAGTTGAGCGCCGGTTAGCTCTAGGCGCTTAGACTAAGATTTAGATTCACATCAAATAATTAAAGGGAAGTTCATGTACAAACTAGCCAGTAAGATCTCAGCTATCTCGCTATTTGCGTGTTTTGTTGGAACGGTATCGGCCGAAGAACCGAACGTACCGACAGAAGCGCCTTACATTGTGCTTAGTGACAACCTAGACGAACCTAATGGATATGGTTTTTGTCTTGATACCTACGGGCCTGGTCAATCAGAGCTAATGCAAACTCACTCATGCAAACCAAAGACTAAGGCAGGCACTCCCAAAAATGACCCTGGTCATGATGTTCGCTTTGCGTATGATCCCGAAACCAAGAAAGTAAGCTCTTACGCCTTTGATAATCAATGTATGCAGGTTCTAACTGCCGTCGGAAAATCAGAATTTGCGTTACTCGAATGTAGCGATCACCCTCATCAAAAATTCATATACAATCAAGAAGATAACACTCTGAGGCTCGATAAAGATCAAAACTACTGCGTGGTTGTTGATTCAATAACCCAAGAAGCAGGTCCTTGGGTTAAGCGACCTCTGCAATTAGCTGAATGCAGTGAAATCGAATCATCACGAAAACAATGGTCCGTCATCTCCATGTAGTAGTGACGATATAAGATAAACCACCAAGCCTACTCCCCCAGCTCAAAGAAGCTTTGAGCTGGGTCTTTAAGGTGAAATCACTATAAAAGCCACCTAATCGCTATATAAATCCATTTTATAAGCTCGTCCTGATTCTTACATCAATTAACTACTTAGTTTGAAATGGCGCTAACAACTGCTTGCCAAATACGTTAATTAACGCGCCTGTAACGATCAAACTGCCGCCGATATAAGTCCAAATCGATGGAATCTCATTAAACACCCAAATACCGATCAAAGCAGAGAAGATAATTTGCACATAAGAATAAGCAGAGGCTTTACCTGCATCTTGAGTTTGCATTGCTTTGGTTAAGCCGTATTGGCCAATTTGTGTAAAGATACCAACCAGTACAAGCATGGCTGTGATAAACAAGCTTGGCCAAACAAAGTCATCTCCAATCAGGAACATAGACACAGGCAATGCGACTAGCGGAAAGTATAAGATGATGACAGAGCTGTCTTCTGTTTGACTGAGTTTTCTCACAATCACATAGGCGATAGAGCTGCCAAGAGCACCACACAAAGCAATCATAATGCTAAACATAGGCAGTTCACTTTGTTCGCCACCCATACTTGGCTGAACCATCACCAGTAAACCCGCCAAACAAAAAGCGATGCATATCATGGTGGATTGCTGAATGCGTTCTTTGAGTAGCAGTAGGCCAAGCAAGGCAGTAAATACGGGATGAACATATTGTAAAATAGTGGCCTCTGCTAGAGGCAATGTGGTTACTGCGTAATACACACACATCAAGGCACACGTGCCAACGGCACCACGCACAAACAGCAATGGTTTGTTGTTCCCCCACGGAGAAATGCCCTTTCGCTTAACATCTATGTAGCTGATGACTAAAGAAACTAACGCTCTTGCCGCTACAATCTCAAAAACAGGAATGCCATAGTTGCTTGTGTATTTCACACAGGCAGACATCAGCGCAAAACCAAAGGCAGAAAGAAGCATGAATCTAACCCCGACAGGGATCAGGGAAAAAGTAGAGGAAGGCATAGTACCTACAAACTGATTGAGAAAGTGGAGAATCATATACTAGATCATGAAAGACGACCTAGGCGTTTATGTTTAACAAAAGCACAATGTAAAAAATCAGCACCAACGTCAATCTGGTACTGATTTTTCATCATTGGTATTTACAGCGTTCGATATAACCTAATGTAGAACCCACCGATGGCTAAACAAACTCCCACTACGGTCAGCATTGTGATTGGTATAGTCAGTGAATAGCTAGGTGTTAAGTACAAAGCACTCATTGTCATTACCATCAAAAAGTTTACGCCCATTACCCTTTGTAGCGCCAATGAGGGTTGCGCTGTCACTCTCCATACCAAGAATACATTGATAAAGTAAAACAGCGCTAGCTGCCAGATTTCTGTAAACGCAGGCATGATAAGTACATACTGAGCCAAGAAAATCGCAGCCCATACCAAAATGCCCATTACCATCTGCCCAAATAATTGGTTAGGTAAGGTAACCAGCACATTAGCAAATATAGAGATCATCATCGGCATCATGTATGAGCCAGGAAGAGGGACATACCACCAAACGGTAAACCCAGTCACTAAAATGCTCAGTGAGCGAACCACATTGGCAATACGCCCTTCCAGCGGTAAGCCAAAGGCACTGTACTTAATTTTTGGAACCGAGTATTTGCACTCCATTCTTTCAACCCACGATTGCAATTCGCTTCTACCATTCATGGGGTTTGAGATCGTATGAGAAAGAATGCTCTCACCCGCTTTAATATCCTCTATTTGAACTGAGCGGCTGAGTTTGGGGGATTCAATCAACACTTCCATCAGTTCCATCGCCTGAATAACCACTCGCCATACATTGCGTTCATGCGAAAGCCTATGACTGCCATTTAACGGAAGATCAAGAATGGCTTTTAACTGGCTGAGATAGTTTCTTTGCGATTTATTTAACTCTGCATCCGGTTCGACTTTATTCAAAGCGAGACTCGAAAGCTTTTTCTTAAGGTTGCGGGCCGCAGGAGACAATAACTCGAAAAAGCTGTCTTCAACTTTTCTCGGCCACAACACACTGAACACCAAGCCAAAAACAAACAAGCCCAACAGAGTTTCTTGAATACGCAACACAGCAATATGAAAGGTGGTTGCGCCATCAAACGAACCCATGCCAGCTATCAGGGCACAAACCGTTGCCCCCATAGTGAACACATAGCCATATTTCTTATGTGAAGCCATATAAACGCAAAAGCACAGAAATATAGCGTAGAAAGAGATAAATAAGGCATGGTCTTGCGGGAAATACATCAGCAAGATCATAGCAAAACTAATCCCAAGTACCGTACCCAATAAGCGGTTACGAGCCTTTCTAACTGAATGAGAATATGTTTCGTTGGCTGCCGCAACAATAACGGTAATTGCAGCCCAATAAGGTTTCTCCCATCCAAACCAAATCGCCAACACAACTGATATCGTTAGTGCGAGCGCAACTTTGATCGAGTCCTGTGTTGAGCGACTAATTATTGACCCTTCCATCATTTAGACTCGCTGTCCTTCATGATCTTAACGGATGCGGTCATGCCAATGCGCAGCTGCACATCATTAGGTACATTGGTTAGCTTCACTTTTACTGGAATTCTTTGTGCTAGACGAATCCACTCAAAGTTAGGGTTGACCACTGGAAGTAAGCTATTACCGGTGCTTCCATCCTGCATGGAGATACCATAGCCAATACTTGTGATCTCTCCTTCTAACGCGTGCTCCGAGTGCGATAGCAAGGTCACCAAAGCTTGATCGCTATTATCAACGCCTTGCAGATCCGTTTCTTTAAAGAAGCCTTCTACCCAGAAACTATGCTCATCAATGAGTGCCACAACAGGCGTATTAGCTGTCACCTGAGAACCCTGTCGAAGCTGAAGGTTAGTGATGAAGCCATCAGTCGGAGCATAAACTTTGGTAAATTTCAGGTTCAATGCTGCCTCTTCGACAGCAGCTCGCATTACTTCAACGTTCGCTTTAGCCGTTTCTACCGCGTTACCCAAATTATTCAGGGTTAAAACAGGCACAGCACCAGGCGCTCGTTTTTCTAGATTAATGGCTCTTCGCTCTTCATCACGCGCTTTCTTCAACAAAGCACTCGCTTGCTTCTGGCTCGCTTTCGCCTTGTTCAAAGCTGCCTGATAAACACTCGGGTCAATTTCAAATAGCAAATCACCCTTTTTAACTTTAGAGTTGTCGTCGATAAGCACTTCTGTCACTTGTCCCGTCACTCGAGGGGTAACCTCAACGATATAAGCACGAACCTGTCCATCTCGCGTCCATGGATTTGAATCATAGGTAGAATAAAGTGAATAGCCGACAAAACTAGCGGCGATAGCGAAGATTAGGGTTGTTACATATCGCATCATCATGCTTTACCTTAAACTAAAAACCAAAAACGACTGATGAGCCCAGTAATGATCACTACTAGACTCAATTCAAAAATTGCGGGAGCAGCAATGTAACGGTAAAGACCAATACGATTACCCACATAAGAAAATAATGTTGTTGCGAGATAGGAAATCAGCACCGCCAACAACAATGGAGGAAAATACATCTCTCCTAGTACCACTTCACTTGGCATAGGTTTCGACCTCTAGCTCTGTTCAATAGCGCTAAGAATAAAGGTCTTTGTCTGGGTGCGTTAATCACGATTGACGGATAGAACCCTACATAAAAACCAAAATGAGGTGAATAATGTGCATTCTTTGGGTGGGATTAGTGGTCAAATTTGTTTTTAGTTGTTAATGTTTTAACTATAAATTTGACCGAATAGATCTCTGTATATGAATTTCAGTCTCGAACAACTGCTTGCCTTCGTCAACGTTTATGAACAACTCTCTTTTAGCAAGGCCGCAGTTAAGTTAAACAAGCACAGAACAACCATTGGGCAAGTTATCACTAACTTGGAAGACCAACTGGCAGTTACCCTTTTTAATAGAATTGGTCGTTCTGTAGAACCAACCGAAGATGGCCATCTTCTTTACCGTTATGCAAAACAAGCCATTGAACAAGCACGAACCTTTGATAAGGTAGCGCTTAGCCTCTCCTATGGGCAATTGGAAAGCATCAATATCGCCTATTCAAATATTCTGCCTCAGAAATTACTGGCTGCTATTCGCGTACAGCTAGATAAAGACTACCCGAATATGCGAGTGAATTTTGAAGCAAAGACAAAATCCGAAGTGAAAACGGGCATGAGCAATGGTGACTTACATTTTGCGCTAGTGAATATTCACGAAAGCTCAGCAATGCACAGCTTAGATGCGACCTTCTTAGGAAACCTTGAGTTTCTGCCTTTTGTGAAAAAAGACAGTGAAGTTACTAAGCTTTCATCAGACAAAGTGCAAGCGGCGCTACGAAACCAACGACAGTTTGTTTTAACGGCTCTTGTTAGTGATGGGATGAAGGACAAAATATTACTCTCTGCCAATCATGAAGAAATCGATCAGCTTTCTTTGATTGTTAAGCTGGTGCAAGAGGGAATGGGCTGGGCATTACTGCCTAGATCTCTAATGTCTTCAGACTACGTCAATGCGCACATGCAATACATTACCATGGACCAAATGAAGCGAGGCTTTAAGTTTGGTTTTGCCCTATGGTGTCCTCACTCCAAGCAGATTGCTACAGTGAAGAAATCCATACTCATGGCGATAAACAGCTTCATCGAAGGCTATCTAGTCGACTAAAGTGAAACAGCCTTGGCAATATGCCAAGGCTGTTTCACTTGTACCACTTCAACTTTCCAATATCACCATTGCGTTTGGTGCAGTAATTCTCCAGAAACGATATTCCTAGCCCGTAAACACTGGCTCTTCTGGGTATCTAACCAAGGTCTTCTCAGGTCTTGCAAGCATATAAGCTAAAGTCAAAGGTCCAATGCGTCCTATGATCATAACCACAACCATAATCAGCTTGCCCGGCTCAGAAAGTTGTGCGGTTAAACCACCGCTAACACCCACAGTGGCAAAGGCTGATATCACCTCAAAAATGACCATTTTAAAGGGCGCTTGCTCGGTAATCATCAATGCAAACATCGCTAAGAAAAGCAGAATGCCACTGACAACTATGATGGCAAGTGAGCGGACGATGGTTTGTGCACCTATAGTTCGATGAAACAGAACGACGTCTTTTTTCTGGCGTAAAAAGCTCCACGTGGCTACAGCGGCAACCACAAAGGTAGAAACCTTGATGCCGCCCCCCGTTGAGGTCGAGCCCGCTCCGATCAACATGAGTAGCATCATAAACAGCATGGCTGGAGAAGTAAGAGCAGCCAAATCGATACTATTAAAGCCTGCCGTGCGAGCCGTCGCCGATTGGAAGAAGGCTGCAAGCCATTGTTCCGAGGTAGACAAATGACCCAGTGTTGCTGCGTTATTTCTTTCAAGCAGCCAGAACATTAAGGTACCAACAATTAGCAAGGTTGGCGTGCCAATCAGCATGATCTTGGTATGTAATTGCAGGTGTCTAAACCCTTTATGCAAATTCGTCGACAGATCTCCCACAACGGTAAAGCCTAAACCACCCAAGATAAATAGTGCGGCCAAGCTACTAATGATCACAGGGTCGCCAACAAAGCTCACTAGGCTATCGGAAAACAATGAAAATCCGGCATTATTAAACGCAGATATAGAATGAAACAGAGCGTAGAACAGCCCTGTACTCCACCCCATCTCAGGTACCCACCTAAAGCTCAAAACTAAAAATCCAATCAACTCCGCTACCAAAGCAAAGATAATAATCTTCTTGACCAAGCCTCTTAGGTTGATTTTTCTGTCTTGTCCTAACGCTTCTTTTGCTAGTGCTTGTTGCTGCAGAGACAGTCTCACACCAAACATATACAGCAAGACGGCAGACAAAGTCATTTGCCCCAACCCACCAATTTGCATCAAGATCATCAACAAAATCTTTCCGCTCAAAGTAAAGTGTTGCCCCGTATCGACTACCCCTAGCCCTGTCACGCTAATGGCTGACGTTGCGGTAAATAGAGCGTCTGTCATAGAGAGCCCTGAAACAGAAAAAACAGGTAGCGTCAGGAGAACGGCTGAAGGAAGCAAGATCATCAAGAACGTCAGTACGATGATCTTGGGCTCTCCCCCTTTGCCTCCCTTTCGTTCTGGGCCTAGGGTATAAACTCGACTTTGATGGATTCTAGGGATCATAATGCACGTAATTTTTGAGCTAAATTGGCCTCAGGGCCGACAACGATAATGACATCGCCTATCTCAAGGCTTTTCTCATGACTGGGTGAAGAAATAACTTCAGGGCCCCGCTTAAGAGCGATAACGCTGACATCTTCTTCACTGCATAAAGACATATCAGATAGGGATTTCCCGAGCAGATTTGAGCTCACTACGACTTCGGTTAGAGCCAAGCCACTGCCCAGTGGATGGAAGTCTTTAACTCGCTTATCAATCATCTGATTAGCAATTCGAACTCCCATTTCTTTCTCAGGCATGATGACCCTATCAGCCCCTACTTTACTTAATATCTTGGCATGAAACTTATCATTGGCCTTTACCCAAACCGTCTTACAGTGCGCCTCTTTGAGTACTAATGTGGTGAGAATACTGGCATTAATATCACTACCAATCGCCACCATTACCATGTCGTATTCTTCAAGCTTTAACTCTGCAACTGTTTCTTCTTGAGTGCAGTTAGCCACAATCACCTCAGTCGAAAACTCGATTGCACTTTTGACTCGCTCTTCGTTAAGGTCCACAGCCAGTACCTGTGCGCCAGCCCGACTTAACTCCTGGCACACTGACAGACCAAATCGACCCAGACCTATCACGGCATACTGCTTTTTCGTTGATCTCATTTACTTCCTCCAATGACAGTATTTTGCTAAAACAAAAACTGTTGCGATTTGAAGTATAGTAAACATCTGATTTACATAACGAAATAATGAATAATTAAAAGATAGTTATCGAAGTTGGGAGGAAAATAAAACGATATTTACACTGTAAAGATAGGGCTTCCCTGCTTTTGAGATAGCAGGGAGAGTATTACGGTGGGTTATGCGCGAGCTTGTTGAGCCTGCTTACTAAGAAGCGTGTTTATTGCTCCCTTACTGGTTTTAGCGACTTTCTGCATAAAGGTGAACTCAGGCTCAATAACGCCCCTTGATTGCAGTTCCTGCAACATAACCATCCACAGCTTCGCCGTCATCTCAGAATCAGCCAGCGCGCGGTGGAAAACACCATCATGTTCAATGTTCTTGTATCGAACCAAATCACCAAGTTTATGCGTCGGTGCATCTTGATAGAGACGCCTGGCGATCAACATAGAGCAAGCAAATTGTCCTCGGTACTCTATCCCTAAGGGCGAAAGCTCTGCGTCTAAAAAGCGTTTATCAAAAGAGGCATTGTGCGCCACCATATTGCTATCGCCAACAAATGAAGCAAACTCACTCATCACCTCTGCACAACTTGGTGCAGTATGGAGCATATTGTTGGAGATGCCCGTATATCTCTCAATAAACGAGCTCACACGAAAGCCAGGGTTCATCAACTGCTGAAAGGTATCTACCACTTCTCCATTGATAAGTTTAACTGCGCCTATTTCAATAGCTCTGTCACCCATATTAGGGGATAGGCCGGTAGTTTCGAAATCGAGGACAACAACGGAATTGGCAGATGAGGGCATAAATACTCTGAGATAGTAGAATGAAAACCGAGGCATTCTAGCACGTACAGGAACCAGTTTCTTGTGGCTGCTACTTGGAAAATAACACAACAATCAGTAGGGTAGACAAAAAAAACACCCAAGGAAAATCAATGCACGGACATACTTTTATCAACGATGGTTGCTGCTATCACAATCACACCTTTGAAGCGCCACTTAATTACAGCGACCCAAAATCAGAAAAGCTCTCTATCTTTGCTAGAGAAGTCCGCTTAGTGGGTGACGAAAACAGCACTAAACCTTGGTTGATCTATTTTCAGGGTGGGCCAGGTTTCCCTTCCCCTCGCCCTAACGGTCACTCTGGCTGGTTAAAAGCCGCCTTACAGCGATATCGCGTTCTGTTACTAGACCAACGTGGCACAGGCCACAGCAGCGTTATCACCCACCAAACTTTGGCACATCTAAGCAGTACTGAGCAAGCCGAGTACCTGACTCACTTTAGAGCCGATAATATAGTGCGTGATGCTGAAACTCTTCGTGAAAAACTCGGTATAGAAAAGTGGGCTACGCTAGGGCAAAGCTATGGTGGATTTTGCACACTAGTTTACCTTTCGTTATATCCAGACAGCCTGCTTCAATGCTACGTCACCGGCGGAATCCCTTCAATCGATAGGCCTATTGATGACGTCTATGAAGCGACATTCAAGCGCACAAAAGATAAAAATAACGCGTTCTTTAGACAGTTCCCATTGGCTCAACAACTTTGCCAAAAAATCGCTAACCACCTAATTAATAAAGAAGAGTTTCTGCCTAATGGACAAAGGTTCACGGTGGAGCAATTTCAACAAGTGGGTATTAACTTTGGTATCAGCGATACCTTCTTACCTGTCTATTACCTATTAGAAAATGCATTTGTAGAATCTAATGGAGAAGAAGTTCTTAGCTACGAGTTCTTAAACGCCATGCTTTCTGAGCAAGCATTTCAGACCAATCCTATCTATGCCATTTTGCATGAGCCTATTTATTGCCAAGGGTTTGCCTCCCAATGGAGCGCTCATCGAGTTCGACAAAAGCATGAACAATTTAATTATCAACCAGGTCAATCCTTCTACTTCACAGGGGAGATGACCTTCCCTTGGATGTTTGAGCAATATACCAACCTTAAACCACTTCAAGGCGCAGCGACTCTTTTAGCTGAGAAAAGCGACTGGGGAGCCCTGTACAACCAAGATGTACTATCAAACAATAAAGTCCCTCTAAGCTGCGCGGTTTATGCCGACGACATGTTTGTTGAGATGGCGCTAAGCTGCGAGACACTGCGCAAGATACCAAACTCACAAGCATGGATAACCAATGAGTACGAACATAACGGTCTGCGTGCTGATGGAGAACGTATACTAGAAAAGTTATTTTCGATAGGGGATCAAACTGCGGCAACGTTAGTTTAGGTTTCTTTGGCCTAGGGCTTTAAAGCTCTAGGCCCTAACTTACAGCCAGCCTAAAATAATACAAATTGTCGTTAAAATGCATTCAATTGCTGTAAACTCCTTTCATTGTGATGCTTACTGGGTCACGAAGTTTGTTCATAGTTAATGATAAAGTTTGCCCTTGAAGCACGTTAAACCCTACCATTTAAGCGAATCCATTACCTATGTAGAACTATCTATGGCCTACGCTTCAAAACGTTTTCTTCTATTGAGCCGACTTCAGCAAGATGAAGCTCAAAAACGCCGCCAGTTTATCGAGAAATACTTAGCAGAGATCGAGCCTCACCTCTTCTTGGAAACCGAGAACTGGGAGCAATTTTGTGGCGAGCATTGTGAGACTATGCAAATAGATAAGCCAGATAGAGAAGAGTTTGCCAAATGGTGCTTCGATTTTAAGATGTGGCAGGGTGATTTATTTGTGCTTGCGCCGCAACTCGTCAATGTAGAACACACGGCTAATAGTCGGGTTAGCTATTAAGAACAACTGCGAACACCGATTATATTTAATTAGTGAGATAAGTAATAATTAAAATATAACCAGTTGCAGCATAAAAGATATGACAATAACAGGAACACTTATAAAAATGATGTTCCTGTTTAATTAAATAAAGCATTACCGCTATAACCACGGTTGTAAGCCCTTCTAACCCAAACAACGTATAATCACAATATAAACAAACACTTATCCAGATAACCATAAATTCCATTCCGCACAACCGGATAGATAATTAGCCCTTGATAAGATTACTTTTCATTTTTAGATGTTATATAAAACCAATTTCATGATTAATATTAACTCCATCAAACAAAACCTAATTTAATATTTACCGGGATGGAAAAATAATGAAAAAATTACTCGTCGCTACTGCTATCGCTGCAACCATGGCTTCTTCTTTTGCTTCTGCACAAACTCCTGTCATGTTTTCAACTATCGACATGAATGCGCCACAAGATAACTCTGTGCAAGGTGTACGACTTTCAGTACTGCACGGTAAAACCTCGGAAGTAAAAGGTGTTGATGTTTCACTACTAGGTATGTCTGAAACAGACCGTACAACAGGGTTGAACCTTAACCTATGGTTTGGGGCAAACAAGGTCAATCAAGAGATGAAAGGTCTGTCTTGGGGTTGGTTTAACTGGAATACAGGTAAGGCAACAGGCGTAAACTTGGGTCTAGCAAACATTACTCACAATGTAGAAGGCTTAAACTGGTCAGCCGTGAACTATTCAGATGGCCAAACGATGGCTGATGTAGGTCTTGTAAGCCTATCTAACAAATCTAATATCCAAGTTGGCATCTTTAACAAAACCAAAAACATCGACGGTGTTCAAATCGGTTTAATTAACTGTGCAGACAATGGGTTCTTCAAATGTTTCCCTATCGTAAACTTTGCGAAATAACACATTAAGCTCAAAAAGTTCTGAGATGTTTTCCTAGTTCATCTCAGAACTTTCTCTCTCATCAATTTCATTCCCCAAAGATCTTACATCAAGGCTTTAGCTACCCTTCACTAGCCCTAGATCATAAAAAGCCCATTTCCTTCTAATTAATCTCCTCAAAAGCTCACTATTTGCTCAATAAAGGCACATAATTAATAGGGAAATATCCGCTGGGGTAACACAATGAATAAACCAAAGAATGGCCCTTCTCCGAGTAGAAGGCGCTTTTTGCGTGATGCGGCACGCACAGCTATTGGGGTAGGCTCTGTAGCAACGCTCCTTGGTATACAGTCTAGGCAAAGCCAAGCTGGCGGTTCTGGTGTACCTATTCGCCCACCGGGAGCCCTTCCCGCCGGAGACTTTGAGGCAGCGTGTATACGATGCGGGCTCTGCGTTCAAGCGTGTCCTTACGACACACTCAAGCTTTCTACCTTAATGTCCAAGTCTGCTTCGGGTACGCCCTATTTCACAGCGCGGGATATCCCATGCGAGATGTGTGACCACATACCTTGCGTTGTTGCCTGCCCAACCGGTGCTCTTGATCCTGCGCTAACCAATATTGACGATGCTTTAATGGGCACTGCCGTACTTATCGACCATGAAACCTGTCTTAACTATCTTGGTTTGCGTTGTGATGTCTGCTATCGCGTTTGCCCACTGATAGACGAAGCAATTACTCTTGAATATCAACGAAATAATCGCACGGGTATTCACGCAAAAATGATCCCGACGGTTCATTCAGAGTCATGCACTGGGTGTGGTAAATGTGAGCAAGCGTGCGTGCTCCCAATAGCGGCAATCAAGGTGGTGCCAACTGAACTGGCTAAAGGTGAGTTAGGACATCACTACAAATTGGGCTGGAAAGGTGATGAAACCATTCCTGTACCGAGCCTAAAAGAGATGCGGGAGAATAAATAATGGCTAAAAACCTCG
This sequence comes from Vibrio comitans, assembly GCA_024346835.1. Lineage (GTDB taxonomy): Bacteria > Pseudomonadota > Gammaproteobacteria > Enterobacterales > Vibrionaceae > Vibrio > Vibrio comitans. The sequence continues at coordinate 673,221 of AP024867.1, read as the reverse complement.
CAAAAGATGCCGGAAAAGAGGCAATAGAAGCACTAGGATGGTGGCCGACACACCGCTTTCTTATCTATCGCCGTCTATGCCAAATATCTATTATGGCCTGTTTTATGCTCGGTCCGACACTGGGCATACTTAAGGGAAACCTCTCTTCAAGCTTACTATTGGATACTATTCCCCTTAGCGACCCATTAATTGTTTTGCAAACTCTAGCCACTGGGCACATTCCTGAAATGACCACCTTCATTGGTGTCGCCATTGTCGTCATATTTTACGCTGTGCTAGCACCAAGGGTATTTTGTGCTTGGGTATGCCCTTTAAATATGGTGACCGATCTAGCCGCTTGGATGAGACGAAAACTTAACCTGAAGGCCAGCTATCGGTGGCCATCAACTCTCAGGTACTGGCTGATCCCTGTGATTCTTCTTGGTAGCGCTATTTCCGGTACCACCTTGTGGGCTTGGATAGATCCTGTCGCAACCCTTCATCGTGGACTTGTTTTTGGCATGGGTGCAGGCTGGGTCCTGATTGTGTTGGTATTCCTACTGGATCTTGTGCTCGTTGAGCACGGATGGTGCGGGCATTTGTGTCCCTTGGGCGCGACTTACGGTGTGATTGGAAACAAAAGTGCCCTGCGCATCACAGCAACAAACCGAGAAGCCTGCACAAAATGCATGGATTGCTTCTACGTTTGTCCTGAGCCCGAGATACTAAAGCAACCTCTCAAAGAAGGGGATCGCAGAGTAATGAGCCAAGATTGTATAAGTTGTGGTCGCTGCATAGAGGTATGCCCGACAAAGGTATTCGAGTTTAAGTCACGCGGTGCTCAACAGATTCAGGTAAGCACAAAAAGCCCCAGCATGACTAAGTGAGAAGTGAGCACAACGCTTGTCAAAATGACTCTTAACTTCTGATAGCTAGGGTTGTCTCGTTTCGGCTCAAACATCAGATTAAAGCCGTGCGCCAACCCTGTGCCGATGATCAACACAACTGGGCTGTGATAAGCCAATAACCCTAGACCAATGACAACTAACGTTATGACGTTTGACGCCACCAGCGGTAAGGATTGAGGCTGTTTTGAATCAACACTTCTTCCCCACACCGCTCCTGCCATAAAAATGGCAATGCCTGCGCTGTATACTAAAAAAGTCATCAAAAAATGAAAGGTAGCATTGCCTGCCGAAAAACCGTACAGCAGTGGCAGGAAAATAAAGGGAATAAGTCCCATGTAACCGAGAATAGTAGTCATGTCTTTTGTTACGCATCCAAATCGTAATAGATCAATTACTTACCAGTCTAGTGCACCTACGTCATGTACAGAAGAAAGTCAGCATCCCTTCCCTACTCAACTACAGTTTACAGTGTAAAAACCTCTTCAGCCTATGCAATGAATGATCGCTTGTTTCACAAAACTGGTATCAATTAACAGGCTCTGTTTAAAAGGAATTTAAATGACCAACCCGCTGGTGCAATTAAAAAGCGCAACTAAGCAATTTATAGATGGTAAAGAAACACATAGCGTTCTTAACGCAGTGGACTTTTCCCTCAGTAACGCTGAAAGTGTTGCCTTAACTGGGGCCAGTGGCAGTGGCAAAAGTACTCTTCTTAACATTATGGCAGGGTTTGAACCCTTAACCGACGGGACTCTGTTGCTTAATGGAGAAAATACCAAAACATGGCGTGACCCCGAGTGGAGTTTGTTTCGTCACCAGCAGTTAGGCGTAATCTTTCAACAGTTCAACCTCCTCACCCCTCTCAATGTTGCGCAGAACATCTCCTTTCCTCTTAGCCTCAACAAGCAACAGTGGGATTCGTGGTGTGATCACCTCGTAGAGAAACTAGGGATCGACGCTCTGCTGGACAGGCACGTCGCCTCTCTCTCAGGAGGTCAGCAGCAACGAGTTGCTATTGCTAGGGCTTTGGCTCATAAGCCATCACTGTTGCTGGCCGATGAACCTACCGGAAACCTAGATCAACAAGCAGGACTGGAAGTTATGCAGTTGCTCACTGAGATCGCCTCAGACGGAGACTGCGCGATAGCCTTAGTAACACACAGCCTTGAGTGTGCCGAATTTATGCAAAAGCGGCTTCATTTAGGCAATGGGCGATTGCATGAATCACACTAGGCTAAGCCACACACGGGCAGTGTTGAAGCTATTTGTGGCCCATTATCGCCAAGCCCCCTTGCAAGCCGCTGCAATATTGGTGGGAATCATTCTTGCAGTAACCCTGTTCGTGGCGGTTCAAGCCATCAACCTCAATGCTAAGCGCAGCTACAGTGAATCAACAGAGCAGCTCAGTGCTCGTGCACAAAGCCTGATTATTCCTCTATCGGGGCAAGACTTCATATCCGAATCGCTGTACTTCGAACTGCGTCAATCCGGGCTTAGCTCCTCGCTACCTATCATTGAAGGGCGAGTGCGAGATGAGCAAGGCCGTCGCTGGACAGTCCAAGGCAGTGAGCTTATTGCGGCCATCACCTCAGGATTGCACTATAACGAAAATCACACGCAAGTTTCTTTGTTTAATGGTTCGTTTCCACTTCCAAGGCTATTAGCGGGCGAGCCGATTGTTTTGATGAGTAAGGCCGAAGCAGAGCGTAACGACATTGCATCACAATTGATACTGGATGGGATAAAGGTCGAGGTCGTGGTGTTACCCGATGAGTGGCAACTAGGTAGCCGCTTGCTTATGGATATTGGCTTTGCTCAACGCCTGCTCGATACCCCTTCTCAACTCAGCTATATCGCTGTTTTTGAGCCAATTCCAAATACAGCTACTGATATTATTGACGGCAAGGCGCAATGGGTTACCAATACCCAAGAGACTGATCTAGGCGCCCTTACAGAAAGCTTTCATTTAAATCTCACCGCGATGAGCCTGCTCGCCTTTGTTGTTGGATTATTCATTGCCTACAACGGCGTGAAATACAGCCTATTGAAGCGCAATCGTCTGTTAGTACAGATGAGACAATCTGGCACACTCGCCTCTGCTATTTTGACTGGGCTATTGCTCGAATTATTCGCACTGGTTGCCATTGGTTCCGGTATTGGCTTTGTTCTAGGGATCCAACTGAGCCATTGGCTACATCCAACTATCGCACTCACTCTTGAACAGCTTTATGGAGCCACACTACTTCCTGGCGCATGGCACTGGCAATGGTGGATTCAAGCTCTGCTGCTCACTTTAACTGCCACATCTGTGGCATGCGTGCAGCACTTCAGGCAACGCATAAATCAGCCTCTTTCTTCTCATGGTGGTTACTACCAACAGCCAGAAAACAGCTACCCAACGAAGCTATTTATATTTGGAGGGATGTTATCAATCACCGCGCTGTTAGGCTTAGGGTTAAGCCAACATTTTCGCCTCACTATGGCTTGGCTCGGTCTATTTATAGTCTCTATTCCCCTCTACCTACCTAAGGTGCTACAACAGCTAGCGCTGTGGAGTGAGAAACACACCCAAGCCGGGCTCATTCAGTATCTCTTTGCTGAATTAAAAGAGCTCATCGCTCCCCTGTCACTCGCCATGATGGCTCTATTGTTAGCTGTAACCGCCAATATAGGAATGAACACCTTGGTAGGAAGTTTTGAATTCACATTGAAGCAATGGCTAGAGCAGCGATTGCATGCCGATATTTATATCAGCCCATCACAAAGAGAGATGCGCAATGTAGAGAAAAAACTAGAGGACTTTGAAGGCATAAGCACAGTGTATAAACAGTACTACGTTGATGACACAACTCGAAATGTACCCATAACCCTTGGAACAAAAGATACCGCGACCTTAGAACAAACCATGGTCTTTAAGTCATCGGTCGATGGCTTTTGGCACGATTTCTATTCTGGCGAGCTCGCCGCTATCAGTGAGCCAATGTCCGTAACGCTAGAATTAGACTTAGGAGACGAGCTAAAGCTCGATGGACTGCCCAACCACGCCCTGAAAGTTGGCGCTATATTTCACGACTATGGTACGCCGAAGGGTGAGGTTCTTATTTCCCCTACCCTTTGGTTTGAACGCGGCTTTACTCCCATCCCCACCAGCTTAGGAGTCAAAGTGAATGGGGATAAAGATAAGGTTTATCTCGCATTAAAAGATCAGCTGCAGCTTCACCCTAATCAGCTCTACGACCAAGCTCAAATTAAATCTATAGCGCTAGACATTTTTAGCCGAACATTTGCTGTTACCAGTGCACTCAATGCCGTGACCCTGATGATTGCGGTGATCGGTCTGTTTAGTGCGTGTTATATGTTGCTGGATGCACGCAAGGCGGCCATTGCTCGACTTTATGCACTAGGAGTTCGACGTCGAAATTTAATGACGATGGTGATAGGCCAGATCGCCGCTTTAGTGGGATTTACTCTGGTTATAGCACTGCCATTAGGGGCAATTGTTGGCTACGTGCTCACTGACATTATCACACTGCGTGCCTTTGGTTGGAGTCTAACTTATTTATGGTCTTGGAAAGATGCTGCCACGGTCTGTTTTGTCACTTTGATTGTCGCTGTCGTTGCCACCTTTTTACCTCTGTGGCGCTTAGTCAATCGTCCAGTAGTGAGTAGCCTACAAAGTGAGGTGCTATGATGCGACATATACTGATATTGATCTTAGCCCTATCTACAGCACTACTCATAGGTTGTGAGGAAAAGTCGTCCGAAAGCCTAGGCAATTGGCTAGGACAAAGCGAACAAAGCTACACACCGGTGGTAAAAGGAAAGGCGTTAGAGTTTCCTCATGACCACGGCCCGCACAATGACTTCAGGCATGAGTGGTGGTACCTAACCGCAAACCTAATCGATGAGAACGGCAAGGCACTCGGCATACAGTGGACACAATTTCGTGTTGCGGTAGACCCGCAACAAAAACCCAGCAGTGGAAATTGGCACAGCCAGCAAATGTATATGGCTCATAGCGCCGTCACCACAGGTACCCTTCATTATGCCGATGAAAAATGGTCCCGTGCTCACCCCGAACTGGCAGGTGTAGAAAGTGCCCCATTTCGAGTATTTATCGACGATTGGCAATGGCGCTCATCCACTCAAGAGCTGTTCCCGGCAACGCTCATCGCAAAATCAAAAGAGTTTAGCTACTCACTCACACTGACAAGTTCCGCTCCCTACCAAAAGCAAGGTGAACAAGGCTACAGCGTTAAAAGTGCCGATAAAAGTGTCGCCTCTTACTACTACAGTCAGCCCTTTATACAGGTTTCAGGTGAGGTCACTATCGATGGCCATCGACATAACGTAACTGGGCAAGGTTGGATAGATAGAGAGTGGAGTTCGCAGTTTTTACTAGACAGCCAACAAGGCTGGGATTGGTTTGCTCTTAGGCTCAACAAAGAGACCAGTTTAGTGGTCTTTCAATTAAGAGATTCAAGTACGGGTGAGGCCAATTATGCTCATGCAAAATTAATGCATGAAGATGGCAGTGGGCAAGCTTTCTCTATCGATGACATAACACTCCAAGTGATACAGCAAACAGCCATAGAAGGTCGCCCCTACCCAACCTCATGGCGTATTCAAATTCCATCACAGCAAATCGACGTATCGGTATCTGCACTTAATCCGATGGCCAAGATGCCCCTCACAGTCCCCTACTGGGAGGGGCCTGTGAGTCTATCGGGTAGCCATTCAGGCACTGGGTATATGGAGCTGACGGGATACTAATTGCTTCAATAAGAAAACTCAGCGAGCATTAACTTGGATCGTAAGTCTTTCTTGATACTTACCCGCATAAGCATGGTCTGTATCCAAGACTTCCACTCTAACTGGCACGTTCACTCTCGCTTTTCCCATACTTTGCTTAACCATCAGATTGTTCACTTTTTTCCCAGATACAGCACGACCATTTACAGTAAGAGAATAAGGAACAATGTCTTGAGTAGAAGTCGTACTTTGAAAATGACCATGTTCCATCTTTAGATCCATTGTTACCTGAGCATTGCTCAAAAGAGAAACCATAATGGTCCTAGAAACTCCTTTCTTTAATTCTCCAAAATCTACGGTGAAATTCGTACCGCTGCCTGAAATATTTGCATAGCCCGCAGTTAATATATCCAGTGAAACCTTAGAATCGACCTTAAAGTTTATTGGTACTGTTTTTGTTACTTGGTAGGATTTACCTTGCAAAGTTATTTCAACATTAGAGTTATAGCTGCCAGGGTCAGCATAGTCGGCATTCGGCACCTTAACCCAGAACTGCATCTTTGGCATCGCTGAGTACGAGAACTGATACCCTAAAGTAGTTTTGGCTCGGGCTCGTTTATACTGACTATCTATAACCTCAGCTAATAACATTACAGATCCAGATCTAAACTGAATTCTTGAGCCGGAAGATGGCGCAATAAATACAGACTCAATACAAGATCTAAGTTCTTTATCTAGATTAACCGACAGAAGTAACCAAGCAGAATAGTCTTTGCTGTGTCGGATAGAGTGGTTACTACTTGAACTGACACTCCACCCTCCTTCACAGGTTTGCGCAATACTCATTGAACAGCAGGTCATGAGTATGATGAATATTACCGTTCTCATAAGGTCCCCTCCTCAGCAAGAATCAATACATTCAAATACACCAAACTATCTGCATTAGCGTTTACCGAAAACTCCAGACTGTAATTAGCGATTCTTATGGTATATCGACCTGGTTTTAGTCCCTCAACAGCAAATCGACCAGCCCTATTGGTAAATAGATCATGCTGTTTACCATCTTCTGCTATCAACACTCCTTGCATCAACGCGAGTGGAGTTTCAGAAGAATTAAGCGCAGTACCAATAACGGTATATGAGCTGTCCGAACCCACCGTTTTTATGTGTGCCGTCAACGAACCTGGACGTACGTTCCATACTCCTTCACCCAAGTCATAGCCTATTGGCGCATACGGTGCGTCGTAGGCAACATAATTGGTATCGTGGGAGCGAGATAGTAGAGCAATATTGGCAATACTTGCCGTTGATATTTGCTCCGTCTGTGTTGGACCAGCAGGGTTAATTTCCACATCTATACGATCTAGAGTTGGATGAACCTCTGCCAAAACGATTGGACCCAATGACTGCCGTGACCATGCCCAATGGCCATCGGCCACAATGACTGAAGAGGAGAGTGTCGTAGTTATGCTACTCGCATCAGAGCCACTTTCATCATCATAAGTGTAAGAAGCCGCAATCTCACCTCTGAATCGATTACCCTGATAATCACTGGATGCATCATAAATCTGTCCGTTATCATTAACCTCAGCGCTTATGTCATAGCCCCAAGCTCCAACATAGTTTTCTGTATATCGAGTCGCCTGCCCTCTATATGTATTATCTTCTCCCATGTAAGAGGCAGACAAACGAGTATTAGCAGAAGCATTAAAGAAGTAATATTCTATGTTGATGTAGCCATTCCATTCATCTTCATCAGGGTCTGTGCTGTAATCCGTTCCCGCAGTCACGCTCCAATTAGAGTAGTTCCACGTCAACTGACCTTTAGCATTAGTAATAGAATTGTCATCGTCTTCAAAATCAGATTGGCTGGCATACAGGTAAAAATCGATGTTATTGGTAATAGTCCATCGATAATCAATGGAAACACGATAACCTGTATCTAAAGCGTCTTCTCGCCATGGTGTCGAGCTAAAATCAGTCTGATATTCAGTACCTAAGCGAAAGTTTGGTACTCCAAATTCCAGAGCACCAAAGATTGATTGGCTGTAATCAATACTAATGTTACTACCATAGGTCTCATCATCTACATTCGCCCTTGAGGCTGTTCCTCGCAATGAGACATTACCAATAAAACTACCGTTCACAGCAGCAATACCTAATAACTGTCCCTCTGGGTGATACAAGCCATTGCCTCCGAGTGTCCATGAATCGGAAAGTCCATATTCATAGAACCCGCTAGCAAATGTTTGATCGTCATAAGAAATGCCGTCATCTTCAAAGGTAGACTCCACACCAACACTAAGATCAAAGTTACTAATACCCTCTAACAATAAATCGGCATTGTAGAACTCAGAGTAATTGATAGTTTCTCTTTCACCCGAAGCGTAGGTGATTTCTAATCGAACTAAATTGGTGCCACTTGATAATGGAAGGTCTGCAATATCATAGCGACCGGGTGGCAACTGCAAAGTACGTTGCCTAAGGTTGTTGACATAGATAATGACCGTAGCACTCTCTCTGAGAACCAGCAGCTGCCCTGTACTACTATCAAGTTGACGGTATGGCTGAAGCACTGAATATGAACGGCTCCAGTTTACTCCTCCAAAATTCAACGACGGCAAGTGCCCTCTAGTTTCGTTGTATAAGTCGCCTCCAGAAAGACGCCAAGGCGCTTCAGGCTTCTCCCAAAACAAGAAAGTTTCACCACGACTAAAGGTTGTCTCGTCTTCATCATTGTCTACATAGAATGCATAGCTACCGTTGAGCCCACGATATCCCCCAATATTACCCGCACCTAGAATTTCTAATCGTGATTCAAGCGCGCTGTTGCTAATGTCATAATCGCCAATAGCATTGAACCTATGTTGAATATTCCAAAAGGCAGACTTTGAATACGGACCGGGCTGGGAGTTGCCATACATAGTTAAGCTCTGAGGCCGAGCACTATTCATGTCGAGATACAGGTCCAGCTTCAACGCCAGGGGATCAAACTGAATATCAATACCCAAATCTTTTAGGTCACGAGTAGAGAAAGGACCCGTCCGCTGTTGAAGAAGCTGAATAATGTCCTGAGTAACTATAGGCGTTAGAGCTTTAATCAAAGAAGCCTTGTCGATGGACATCAATACCTTTCCGTCCGTAACCACAGTTACTTCAGCAAGCTCTCTTTGTTCTTGAAATAATGAAAGATCAAACTCCCAGCCTTCGGTTGGTGCTACAGATGCACTGAATAAGACACATAGAAGCAGTAAAATCCTTTTCATGCTGCCTCCTAATTGAAAGTAGCAACTTTCAACCTTCCTTCAAGAGAGTACCAATCGGCAACTGGAATATGAGCAGTTTGTCCCGGAAGTAAATAACCAGCTCCAGCCAAATCAGCTACTTCTGACCATTGAACTTCTTGTTTATTGTTGTTTTCATCCGCGACACTTAAACTGCGACCATGCATAGTCGCCACACCGGTACCTATATTTGATACAGCAATAGCGTTGTCGTTAATTTCGGTAGACAGTTGCGGCTTTACATTTTGCGGAGAAACAAAGACCAAGGTGCCAAAATTAAACAGAACATTAACCCCTGTTTTTGTTTCTTGATTCTTAATCTTTAACTGCTCAAAAACGATGCGATAAGATGTAGATACGCTTAGCGGTTCAATACCCAAATAGCGGACCTTAAAGGTTTGGAATGACTTCGGTTTAATATTTCCTATTGGGGGCAGAATCAAAAAATCACCTTCTGAGGCGACTAAGCTCTCCTCTCCATTTTCGTCTAGAACTCTCTTGAAAACATGAACTTCTACGGGTAACAAATCTTCGGAGTCATTGCGTACTGTATAACTTCCTTTAGATAACCTGCCCGAAGTATCGAGCTGCATAACCATCGGCTCAACTTCAAATGCATGAACCGCCGTTACAAGTACTAATAAAAGTGCGGCGAACAATATTCGGTAGAACATACTCAACTCCTAATATGCCCAACCGATAAATCAGTTGGGCATCACGTGCGGTAGTTACAATACCCCATTAGTTAGGGAATACTTTTACTGTGATGGTGTCGGTATATGTACCTGCATACTCAAGACCCGTGACTCTTGGAGTAACTTTAACCAGCGGCGCAAATAGGAAGTTTTTGCCATGACCCCAGTCAGACATATCTCTTTTCTCTGTTTCGTCTAGGATATCCATATCATTCCAAGTCGCCGTATATTGAATTTTATCTGCTGGGTCAGCATCGCCCTGCAAATATCCATCATTGGCTGAATCAAACGAAATTTTTGCCCCTTCGCGAACATTACAATAAACCGCTAAAGCTGTTACTTTTTGAGGACCACGTTTACCTAGAACACTCAACTTCAAATCCTGTTGACCATGAGTTGATGCTGCACACTTAGGTGTTATTGTCCCTTTAAGGTCTATTTGAGCTTCTGGGGTCATAAAGCTTGGTAACTGATGTCCGTTAGGATTTGCAAAAGCTACGATTGGTAACGCTGAAAGCATAAAGAAAGCTAACTTTTTCATAATGTTATCTCCGTGATTAAAAGGTTGCGTTGTAGTTCCTTAACGCACATTAACCTTACAAACTATATGGAGATTTTTATGTAGTACCTTTGGATCATTACAGCGACTTTTTAGTACTACATAGGTATCAATCAGAAAAAATTTCTTCATCTTCGTCATCAAATTGATAATAAAGCTCAGAGTGAAGCTTGTTACGGCTGTCCACATTGAGCTTGTTGAATATCTTTGAAACATGACGTTTAACCGTATTAACACTAATATCTAACTGACGAGCAATTTCTTTGTTTCTAGCTCCATTCAACATTAGCCTTGCTAATTCTTTTTCCCGCTCTGTTAAATTATCCCACTGAGAATGTCGCTGTTCACCAGTGGATTCTTGCTTCTTTAATGAGAGTCTCTTAATTACATGTGAGATTTGAATGCGGGGAAACCATAGTTCATTGAGAAGTACGGAATGTACAATTGGAATGAGTAAATCGAATATTTCAGCCCTAGAGACAGTGCCAGCGTATCCTTGCTCGATAAGTGACTCCGAGGTTTCAATATCAATACCTTGATTGATAAGAATCCATTTAGACCTTCCTATACCCGGTGTGAAGTCTGCATTTTCGATACCTTCAAGATGCGTTGCATCTAAAAAGACAATATCAGCTCGTTTTAAATTTAAGTTTGAACCATCAAATTTAGCAAAGGCTTGTATATTGAACTCAGGAAAAGCAATGAGAATGAAGTTCATTAGTTTTTCAGAGAAGTCATTATCTGAGCTAAATAAATACACATTTTTCTTAATAATCATAATGACACATCCTTGTCATTCATTTGAAACACAAAATATTATATCTGTTATATTTTACTGTATTCCATCGTTATATCAGCTGAACTATTCATACCTTAATAACGTGTTTTTCTCACAGAATGATTATTTTCCTATTGATTTAAATAAACAGAATTAAATTAAAGCCAAAGAAGATCACGAACAACTAAGATACATTCAAAATGTATCTTAGTCGTCAAAATTAATATTAAGAATGAAAACTGCTTGTAACGGTAAGTTTATACAATGATGCTTTCTAACATTGTCCACCTAAAAAAGTACCTCATCTTAAATAAGCACTTTAAAGGTTACTGCATCCTTTCTTGAAGCGAACATAATACGTCAACGCACCCCACGCCACTATCTGCAGAAGCAAAATAAAGTACTGGTTTGTCACCTGAGAAAAGTCTGCCCCCATCTGATTAAGCTTTAAGAAACCTTGGATAGCGGGTGTGCTCGGGAACAAGTTGGACGCCCAAACAAGGGGAGTAGGAATCGACTCTAGCGGCCATATAAAGCCTGCGCTAAACACGAGTGGCATTGAGCTCATGAGAACCAGTACAGTTACCAACTCTCTTCGTGGCACTATCATTCCAAGGAATAGACCAATCATGCAAGCAGAAAGCAAAAATGGTGTGCCAAACATGAACAATTCAAATGGATTGGCAAGGCGAGCTACTGAATAGTAGTCAAAGCTCCAGCCAAAATAGTAAGCGCTTAACACATAGTAAAAGCCCGTAAAACAGACCACACGAGCCAATAGTCGGGCCCATGAGTCACGCTTTGCTATAGTTGCCCCTACGATGCCGACGCCCATTACTAGGGTTTGCTGTAGTATCAACACAAACACCGCAGGCACGACATAATTAACGTATCCACCAGTCACATTGAAGGTTGGTTTCATGTTCACATCAATAGACGCATGATGTTTTGCTGCGCTTAAGATTGGCTCTCCCTCCATCACCAAGCGAGCGACCTTAGCTTGCGCCGCTAATGTGCCTCCGGCTCTGGCTAAGCCTTCAACTATGGTGCCGTATACAAGAAAGTAAGACGCATCCCCAGCAAAGGAGAGTGTTGGGCTTTTTCCTAGTAACAGGTCACGGTAGAAATGCTCAGGAATAACGAGAACGCCCCTTACCTTACCGTCTAAAAACTGCTGTTTAGCATGCTCGACGGTATGCGCCCTTTCTAATATTTGAATCTGAGAAGTAGCGTCTACCATTCGCTCTAGGTCGTAGCTGACTTTACTCTTGTCCAAGTTCACAACGGTAATGTGTTGCTCATTGGGCGTCTGCTTAGCATAAGGCAGCGGATACAAGAAGGAATAGAATACAACCCCTCCAAAGATAGTGAGTACTACCACAGGGTTAGTTAAAATCGCTCTTAGCTCAAGCTTGAATATCTCGCGCCAACTCATGCTTCAGCCTCTTGTTGTATCTTCTTTGGAGCGAGCTTCATCAATATGAAAATCAGTAGCAGATACGCTAACATCGGTACAAGGTAATGAAGCGTTTGCATATTTGATGCACCGTAGGAGACTTGGCTTATCTGAGCCTCTATATAGTGGCTTATTGGCAGTAAGCTACGCCAAAACTGAGCCAGCGTCGTCATATCCGTTACAGGGAATGTAATGCCCATGAAGGCAAAGCCGGGAGCAGTAAATGCACCCGCAAAGCTCAAGGCTCTAGCTGCATCATAGGTAATAAAGAAAAACACACAACCGATAAGCATACAGGCGATGATGGTTACCAATTGCGCAGCAATCAGTACCGCATATCCTCCTTGCATTGGCCAGTCCAGCCACGCATAAAACCACAGCAAATAACCGACACCAAGCGCAAGATAGATCGGTATGTAACAAGACAAAGTCTTTGCCATGCAGGCTAAAACGCCTTGCCTAGGCCACTGCTGTAACAGTCCTTTACGCTTATGCATAGCCAAGGTCAAAATGGTGCCAACGACAATGACGATTTGCCAAATAGCAGGAATGATCGCTGAAACCAAAAACTGCGCATAGTTACTATTAAGGTTAAACAATGGAGTGACTTGCGTGCGCACGTTCACCGCTTTCCCCAAAGCACTCTTGAGGGTCGCATCTCCCGATGACAGGTTCTTTAACGTCTCAATCTGAGCATCAAAGGTGCCTACCGAGCGCAATACAGCCGAGTTCACCAACTTACCTACCAAGATGTACTGGCTGTTATAAAACACACTGACTTGCGGTGGATTTGATAGATAGATATCACGGTCGAAGTCACGCGGGATAACCACATAGGCATAGATATCGCTGCCACTTAGCGCCTTTTTAGCCTCGTACTCATTTTGAAAGTGAGTACTAACCTTTAAGGTATCGCTGGCATCTAGATAACGGACCAATTGTTGCGAGATCAAACTATGCTGATGGTCAACAATAGCAATAGGTAGTGAACGCGCAATACCCTGCGAAAATATCCACCACACACTAATGGCCACTAGCACGGGCACCCATGTAATGGAGCCCAGTAGCCACTTGTCCTTGCGTAGGCGTTGCCACTCATCGGCAATAAAACCAATCATGAGAACTACTCAGTCTCGTCTAGCGTTAATACAACACTCATACCAATGCGAAACTGCTGTGGATTCTCAATTGGGCGAGCCTCCACTTCAAATGTGCGCAAATCAAAGCCTTGGCTACTGTCCGTTGCTCTCCACGTTGCAAAGTCGCCCATTACCGAAATGTGTGCAATACGAAAGCGAACGTCTTTATCCAATGCAGGAACGAAAGCGCTGATCTCCGAGCCCTTTTCAAAGTGCTGTAGAAGATCTTCACGGACGTTGAACACAGCCCATGAATCTTGCGTATCGATAACCGTCACTACAGGGAAACCTTGTGGAGCTAATTCTCCGCTATGAAGTAATACCTGAGACACCTCACCATCAAACCAGCTCTCAATTTGAGTATCAGCAGCATACGCTTCTACTTCCGCTACAGCACCGGCTGCCATACGTGCTTTTTCACTGGCTGCTTTCTTGGTTTCTGTGCGCGCACCTTCTTGTGCTAACAGGTACATTTGGTAAGCCGCATTCTCGGTATATTTTGCTGCCTGCCATTGAGTAAAGGTTTCATCGCGTTTTTGCTCTGCTACTACTCCGTCTTGATACAGGTTATCTACTCGGCGGTAGGTTTTTTCCATTAATTCGGCTGCAGCCTTCGCTTTACGCCACTGGTCACGCGATGCGGCAATTTGCTGAACCCTCGCACCATTTTCAGCTTCTTGTGCCAACGCTCCCGCCGCTTCTTGTCCTGCTTTGGCCTGCTCTAACTTAGCCTCAATTTCGGGGCTGTATATGGTAAAGATCAGGTCGCCTTTCTTGATGTTATCGCCGTTCTTCACATTGATAGTGTCTATGCGCCCTGGCACTTTAGACGAAATACTGTACTGCTGAGCCGTCATTAGCCCCTGAACACGAATAGGCTGCGGTTGATAGGCTTGATAAAAGCCGTAACCAACAAGGCCTATAAGGGCGATTGCCACTACTGCAATAGGGGTTTTAGTTGACATTGACTTCTCCTTGGGTGCCTAACATCGTTGAGTTCACACTCTTATTGGGGCGGTTTTCATATTGATTAAAGGTGTTCATTTTTCCACTTAATGCAAGCAGCTTATTAAGTGAAATCAGATAATTAAATCGAGCAACATGTTGCTGGGTTTGAATGCTAGCTAGATAAAGCTCAGCATCAACGACATCTAAAGAATTAGACAGTCCTTGGCTAAACATTTTTTTACGTAGCCGCAGGTTTTCTTCAGCCAGATCGATGCTGGTATCCAAACCTTTAACCTCTTCCATTGATTGCTCAGCTTCTAAATAGGTCTTTTGCACTAAAACCGATAAATCTTGTTTCGCTTGAGCGCGCAAGTGTGTAATTTGCAACACCGCACTGTGCGCAGCCTCAAGTTGCCCCGAACGCCCACTCGTTTCGATAAGTGGAATGCTCACGCCTACCCCTACAAACCAATCAGGAGTTAACTGCGCAGCCAATGAGTCATCTTCGTAAAGGCTGTAATCACCATAGAGGTAGACATCTGGGTAATATTTGCCTTTCTGAACATCCGTCAGCCCTTTGGCTTGCTTCTCTTTGGCATCAAGAATAGAAAGTCCTGGATAGGTAGCCAGCGTTTCATTGGTATAAGCACTAAGGGGAGGAAGATTATCGTTTACAAACAGCTCGCTTTTAGGGGTGACCGTTTGAGACTGATTGAGTATCTGAGTCAGAGCGCTAGAGGCTATTTCTAAATCTCTCTCGGATTTTTTTCTATCCACACGAGCTTTCGCTAAAGAAGCATCGGCTTGAAGCTTCTCAACTCGAGCAATTTGGCCCTGCTGTTCCAATTTAGAAGCAAAGCTAGCATGTTGCTCTAGCCCCTTCTCAACAGATTGATACGTTTGCACTACCTGTTTGGACAGCACAACACCAAAATAATACTTGGCTAAATCCTCATACCGAGCTTGTCGATCCATCTCTAGTTGAGCGCGAGCTTCATCAGTTTGCGCAGCAGCAATCGATTGTGCTGAAATGATCTTACCACCGGTAAAAATGGGCCAAACGGCTCTAATTGAAGAGGTAAATACATCTTTCTCTGCAATAGTAGAATAAGAATTTGCCAAAAATGGAATTGAAATTGGGGGCAAAGCGGTTGGCGTGGTAATACTGTCTGCAAGCTGTTCTCCACTGAGAGTTACATCATCATCGAGGCGCGTATAGTTTGCGTTCAAGGTGACTGATGGGAGATTTAAGCTTTTCTTAGAGCTTTGAAGGTTTTGATAGCGATCGACATTGGCTTGACCGGCTGCCAACGAATTGTTTTGTTGCTGCACCAAATCCCACGCTTGGGAAAAGGTGACCTCTTGAGCACTTGCAGGAAGTGCTAATCCACACACTAACGCAATAGTGATACGTTTATATTTCAACTTCAGGTTCTTCCCTGTGATGGCTACACATCAAAATTAGAGCATATACTCTAATTTATCTCAGATACTAAAACAACGAGGCAGTTAGATATCTGATAAGTGTAGTTCGTTATTGCACAAACTTACGCCAACATACAGTGAAAAGGTAGGATTTTCATACAATTAAGTCATCATGGACATCTATAACATGACCAATAGACGCTCAACCTAGTCCACCTGGTCTTAAAAATTAAAGTAAAACCCCACTTCCGTATAATTTGAATCTTGTACCGGTTGCCCAGGACGCACTCGGTATTCACCCTTTGTATGCCTAACATAAGGCGTAACGTAAGGGAGATTTAGAGTCACAGATACATCCATGCTATCTCTCAAGCTATCTTCGTAGGGATGATCGCCCAGTAGAAGATCAAAGTTGTAGCTTGCTCCAAGGCTCAACCAATCTACCGGGGTATAGTCAATGGCTAATGTGTTGTTCCATTCGGTCTGCTGGCTCAGTTCATATGCTAATGAACTGTCACCCGTGAACGCGGGGAGATCTATATTATGGCGAGGGTCACGGTATTGGATTGAAGTATCTAAATAAGCAAACACACTATTACTTAGTGCTTTTCCTGCTAAGAATCCTAGGTCATAGATATGCGTTTGGTATTCTAATTCACTTCCATTTGATGTCTCGGTTGTTAGTTCATCACCAAAGCCATATCGAACATAAGTCTCAAGGTACCATGTATCAATAATTGTTGAGTAAGAAGCTCCAAACTCAAGATACTTATCTGTATCTATATCAACAGTGGCAGAAAATTGATCTGTAAAATCATAGCCAATACCGACAACTCCTAAATACTCACCATCATATTGAGATGCTTGTAAGTTAAAGCTGACATCTTCAATTGCTGCGAAGACATTTGAGGAAAAAGCAAACCACGCAAGAACAGACCAGAAAAACTTCATTTAAACTCCACCAACAAAGTATAAAAAAGGCTCTGTAGGTGGCAACCTATAGAGCCTTCCTAAGCCTATTTAACAATTACTCGATGATTAACCGCTGATGCGATGTGCCTTTACTTTTAGCTTCACTCTTTGAGCTTTAGCCTTGAGCATCTGTTTATCCAATGAACTGATCGTTTCAATACGCTCGCCTGAGATCTCAATAGGTTTGCCATCAATAATCACATAGTCATTACCTGCATCGCCCTCAATGTAATAAGCATTGTAATCATCAACTTTAACGATCTCCGCAATCACCTTTGTTTCGCGAATGTTGTCAGGATCAGTGATAGTAATGGTTCCTGTGCCATCTGGCTTCATTTCAACTTCTGCTACTGGGTTGCCATTGTTGTAAACCGTGTAGATCTTAGTACCGTCATCTTCCGTTCTTGATAGCTCACCTTTCCACTCCAGTTCAGGGTTTTCCTTAGGCACATCATTTTCAAAGCTGCCATCGTTTATCGCGATAGCATCTCTAGCAGCTTGAACTGCCTCTTTTACTTCATCAATTTTCTCAGTATCTCGAATCGGGTTTTCTGTTGGTGGTAATGGTGCGTCATTGCCATATTTAGGGTCAAAACCGTATGCTTCAACAACCTCTTGTACCTTATCTTTTGCCTGTTCTCCGCGAGTAGGTTCAGAAGAAGAACACCCTGTAATAACAGCCACTGATGCCAATGCAATTAGAGTTAAAGACTTTTTCATTTTCATATCCAAATTAGTGTATCGACTTGATGAGGCTATTTTGTACAAACTGAGAGTTCATAAAAATAAGGCAAAGTACAAACCTGACATTTTCAATATAAATATCTAGATCGATATCATGCTATTTCTCTCGTTGATAAAGGAAGAATAGTTTTTACTCTAAAGACTCTGCTAAAGTGAGGTTAAATAAACGAATGGAATGAAAAATGAAGATAGGAATCATTGGCTTAGGTGATATTGCACAGAAGGCATACCTTCCTCACGTTACCCAATTGCCAGGCATAGAATGGATACTCTGTACTCGCTCACAACATGTGCTCGGCGAACTATGTAAACAATATCGTATCAACCAAGCATGCAATGATTATCGACAATTGCTTTCACTTGGAGTTGATGCCGTAATGATTCATGCAGCAACATCGGTACACGCGACAATCGCAAAATTCTTTCTAGAGCAGGGAATTCCCACCTTTATCGACAAACCTTTAGCGGACAATATTGCCGATGTTGAGATGCTTTATGAAACCGCTATAAAAAATAATGTCCCCCTTTATGTGGGCTTTAATCGTCGGCACATCCCTCTTTACAATCAATACATACCTGAGCTTAAGGGGAATGATATAGGGGAGCTTCGCTCACTACACTGGGAAAAGAACCGATACGATCTTACTGGTGATATTCGCACCTTTATCTTTGATGATTTTATTCACCCGCTTGATAGCGTGAACCTCAATGCTCAGTCGATGCTCGATGGCCTGCATATTTCTCATCAGATGGCAGGTGACAAACTCGCGAGTATTGGTGTGCAATGGCAAGTTGGAGACACATTGCTTCACGCGAATATGAATCGACAATTCGGAATCACTCGGGAAAGAGTAAGTGCCTGCTATCAAAACAAAGCTTATGAATTCTACTCTTTTGTTTCTGGAACATGCTGGAAAGAAAACCAAGCAATGAGTATTAGCCTTAAAGACTGGACACCTATGCTGGAAAGTAAAGGCTTTCATCATATGATGGCTGACTGGATAGAAGTGGTGAAATCTGGGCGTATAAAAACAAATATTATTGAGCGAAATATCGCGTCACATCGCCTTGCAGACGCGCTCTGTGAACACATAGCACAACAAGTATCACGTAAATAAGGGATTATAATCGTGACCATAAAAAACAAACTCAAGTTGCTTCTGGGAACCTTATTCTTTTTCTCGATAGCGAATATCGGCTTCATCTACTTTCTTGAATCTCGCAGTGAAAACAAACTGCAATGGGTCATCCATACCAATCAAGTCATGCAAACCTCTGGGGAATTGCTCAATGCTATCTCAGATGCAGAGACCGGACAACGAGGTTACTTGCTCACAGGTCAAAGCTACTATTTAGAACCCTACTTTCGCTCTCGAGATGAGATTAAATCCATCTGGGGAGAGTTGAAAAGCCTTACAGCTGACAACCCACAACAACAAGAACTGCTTGATGATTTAGTTGAGGATATCGACAACAAGCTTGATGATTTGGCGATAAAAATTAGCCTCTACAATGAGCAACCAGCTGAAGCGATAGAGATGGTTCGTACCAATGTAGGCAAAAAATACATGGATAATATTCGCCGCTACCTCTCTGATTTTAATAGTGAAGAAAGAAGGTTACTAGAGCAGCGAAATGGCGATTATCGAGAGGCGCGAGCCTACATTACAATGATGATAGTAATAGAGACAGTCATCATGGTATTTCTCGCGCTGTTTACTGTCATTACCGTTAATCGTGCATTGTTTACACCTTTGACCAAACTGATAGATGCGACACAAAACGTCGAGCAAGGTAAGAAACAAGATATTGTTGATTATCTGCCACGAGACGAAATTGGCTATCTTATGGGCCGTTTCTACAAAATGAGTGAGAGTGTCCACCAGCGCCACTCTGAGTTACACACCAAGGCTCATACCGACGAGCTGACCGGAGCATACAACAGAACTACCCTGTATACGGACATCGAAGAGGCCATTACCTACAGTAAGCTTGAGAATAAGGTTGTCGCACTTTGTTTCCTTGATATGGACGGCTTCAAAGACATCAATGACCAATTAGGGCATGAATACGGCGATATACTGCTGCAGACCGTCGCACAACGACTCAAAGAAACGGTTCGTAGCTCAGATCGCATCTATCGCTATGGCGGAGATGAGTTTGTAGTGCTGCTCCCTAATGTTCGCTTCCAAGAAGATGTCTCACAAATTGTCAGCAACTTAGTAGAAAGCATTCGTAAGCCTATTACGCACAAAGGCAAGCATATTGATATACGTTTCAGTATTGGCGTTTCCGTGGCACCAGTGGATACCTCAGATCCTTCAGTTTTGGTCGACAATGCAGACAAGGCAATGTACCGCTCCAAGCAAGCTAAACAAGGTAAAGTAGAGCTGTATAGCGCGTAGCAATACTCTACGGTTATGATCACAAAGGTCAGCGCACGCTGACCTTTCTTTATTTTCCCATCAGTCTATCGCTCATCCCGTTAAATCCTGACCGAAAATCATGCCAAACTGGTTTTCTTTGTCAGGTATCTAATATATATCGCCATTATGAACGTTATCTTTCGAATATTAGGGATGTCTAGCTACAAACAACCGCATGTATGACCTCACTTTTTTTGACTCTAGTGACAGTTGCAACCATCATAAATAGAGTTAATTTTATCAAGGACATGGACGTTAATGAAAAAGTACGCGCTGATCGCCTTTGTTATCGCCTTCTCGGGCTGTGCTTCTTATGTAGGGTTAAACTTTGAAGAGCTTTTCGGCCCAGAAAAGGTTCAGGATAGAATGGTCGCTCATGACTTCTCACAAGCCCAATACTTCATCGATGAAGTTCAGCCGATTCTCGACAAGCGCTGTGTAGTTTGTCACGCCTGCTACGATGCCCCTTGCCAGCTAAAGCTGACCTCTCCTGAGGGCATAGATCGCGGCGCTACAACCGCATTGGTATATCAAGGTGCTCGCCTAACTGCGACTAAGCCCACTCGCCTCTATGAAGATGCTCATTCTACGCAAGAATGGCGAACACACGGGTTTTATCCCGTGCTCAATGAGCGACTACAGCGTAGAGATGCCAATATTGAAGCCGGTGTTATGGCGCAACTACTCATTCAAAAAGAAGAGTTCCCTTTGCCTGATGACGTGATCTTGGACGATGACGATTTTGATTTCAGTCTAGACCGTAGCTTCGTGTGCCCTACTTCTGATTCGATTCAAGCATACAAAGAAGAGCAGCCACTTGGCGGAATGCCTTATGGTATGCCAGCACTGGCTAATGATGAGCAACAAACCCTACTTGCTTGGCTACGCCAAGGCGCAAGCATGTCCAAGCTTCCACCTCTAACTGAACAACAGAAAAATGCGGTTGATAAATGGGAGGCTTACTTCAATCAAGATGATCTTAAGCGCCAACTAAGCAGTCGCTACATCTACGAACACTTGTTCTTGTCTCATATCTATTTCTCAGAGCACGAAGAAAAGCTGTTCTTTAGCCTGGTTCGCTCTTCAACGCCCCCAGGTGAGCCCGTAAAACGTATTTCTACGCGCAGACCCTATGGCGATCCAAAGGTTGACCGTGTTTATTACCGATTGATTCGAGAGCGTGAAACCATCGTTGATAAGACTCATATGCCATTCGCGCTAAACCCTGAAAGAATGGATAAATGGCTGGAATGGTTTGATGAAGAAGATTACACCATCACTAAGTTGCCAAGTTATCAAATCAAGGTCGCTTCTAACCCTATATTGGCTTTCGCTGATATTCCGGTGAATTCTCGTTATCAATTTCTTCTCGATGAAGCACAAAATACCATTATGGCCTTTATCAAAGGTCCTGTATGTCGAGGACAGTTAGCGCTGAATGTCATCAACGACCATTTTTGGGTGTTCTTTACCAATCCAGGACGAGTTGATAACAAGATCGCCACTGATTTCCTTCGTTCTCAAGCAGAGAATATGAAGCTACCGGGTCAACTCGACAGTAATACCACTCCTCTTTTCAATTGGATTGAGTTCTCTAAGGCGCAGTCTGTCTACCTGACAGAAAAAACCAACTTCATGAACGACTACTTCAAGAACGGTGAGCACCTAGACATTGACATCATCTGGGATGGTGGAGCAGAAAAAAATCCTAATGCGGCACTGACCATATTCCGACATTTTGATAGTGCAACCGTCGCTAAGGGGTTGGTTGGCAACCAACCCAAAACAGCCTGGGTCATCGATTACTCATTGCTTGAACGAATCCATTATCTGTTAGTGGCTGGCTTTGATATCTACGGTAACTTTGGCCACCAGCTCATCACTCGTATGTATATGGATTTACTGCGGATTGAAGGTGAAACGAACTTTATCGCCATGCTACCAAAAGAGTCTCGACACGACATATTGTCAAGCTGGTATGAGGGGCAATCTATAGAGTTCACCGACTATCTAACGCGCAATGCTAAGCCATTCAATCAGGAATCTGGAATTGAATATCGCACCAGTGACCCGAAGACTGAATTACTTACTCTGCTAACGGATAGGGTTTCACCAATACTCGATAAACGCTACGAAATTACCGATACGCCTTTAAAACGTGAGAGTGAGTTGATGCTTCAAGAAGTGAGTAGCTTTATTGGAGGGGGAATCGAGTATTTCCCACAGCTGATCACGATCAACATAGAAGCAGACAATGGTAAACAGCATGTGTTTACCTTGGTTCACAGCAATGCACACACCAACATCTCTAGTCTGTTTAGCGAAGAGGATAATCGTAAGCCAGAAGAAGATACTTTCACGCTGGTGAATGGCGTATTGGGAAGCTACCCCGCCGCCTTCTTGAGTCTGCAAGAGAGGGAGATTCCAGAGCTAATAAAACGCATCCGAGAGGTAGAAGATGATGACGACTACGAGGAATTACTAGACCGCTTTGCCATCAGGCGCACCGATATTCGTTTTTGGCCATTCAGCGATAAAATTCACGCATGGTATGAAAAAGACCAACCTATAGAGTACGGCTTATTGGACTACAATCGATTTGAGAATCGATAATTACCCTAACTTGGTAGAACAACAAAAAGCCTGCTATTGCGGGCTTTTTGTATAGTGGAACAGGCAAAAGTTACTGGCGGGTGCTAATCATTACGGTTGAGGTTATGGCTCGAGCACCTTAGCGCAGAACAAGCAGTTATCCGGTTACAAGCCTAAAACACTGCCCTACTCTTGCGCAGGGCAGCCAGCTAAAGGTTACAGCTCGGACAATTGATCTGAGAACCAAATTTTTCGCTGAAAGCGAGGGTTCTTCGAAGACATGTCAATTTTGTATGGATTTTTTTCTTCAGAACGCTGTGGGATCTGTAAGATTTTACACAGTTCTTGTGCCAGAAATTTCTCAATTTTCAATACAACCATTTTCTTGCGCAGACGACCCTGTTCATCGCGGTTCAGAATCGTAGGCATGGTATTCAAGGTGAGGATTTCTCCTAGCGCAGGATGAGACATACGCTCACGCCCCTCAGAACTTGCATAAAAATGAGAAACAGTGAACACCATTCGTTGTGGGTTCAATTGTTGGAGAAACTGACAAGATTTAACAACGGTAGAGCCCGTACGCACCATATCGTCAAACAAAACGATACTAGAGTTTTCTAAGCCCTCAAAAGTGTCTTCACTTTCTTGGTGTAGAGTGATTTCAACTTTACGCTCTGCGGTTCGTTCCTTATCCAGCATGATGAATTTAGCTTCAGTTAAACCTAGCGCATTATGCATTTCTTTAACAAAGTCGCGCGCGCCTTTGTCTGGTGCACAAAGAACAAGACCTTCTCCCTCTGGCCCACAATTTAAAATATTTGAGTTCAATAAATAGTGAGCATAAATCTCGTAAGGAATGAGGTTGTAGAAACGACCATCAAACACTTCACTAAACATCTTCTGAACAGAAACCGAATGGTTGTGAACTGTCATGACATCATCAACCCCAGCTAGCTTTAACATCTGAGCGTAAAGCTTTGAAGTAAATGGCTGGCCATCAAATTTCTTTATATCCGATACATTTCGCTCGCTAGAAGTATCTCCTAGCTCAGGGCGAGGGCCTCTATCTTGGGCTGAGAAAAATAAGTCTGGCTCCACCAAAACCACTCGACTTGCGCCATTTTCTTTCGCTGCACGAGCGATAATGCAGTTGTGCATAGCCAGTTCTTGGCGGCTTTTCACTGGGCTACCAGTGCTTACGATAACCACTGTCTTGCCTTCTAAGCTATTACCGATGTTGTCCATATCGTTTTCATCTGAGATAAAACGTGGGCAAAATTCAGTATTCATGAAGTGTTTCATGCTGATTACATCGGAGATATCTTCATGCTGCCCCATTGCGTACGCAACATCGATGGCAAAAGGGTTATCGGAAGAGTTGCTGACAATCACGACATCGCTAGATTGTACATTCTGGCTGCTCATGGCATTCCTCATTGAAAAGAAAGAGAGTGGGTCGCGCGTAGTGTACTTACAAAATGCGCAAAGAGGCAGAGGAAAACATCAGTTTTTAGCAAAGCCTTTGTAATCGAATTTGTCTCATTAGATGATAGTTTATGTGCAAGCCATTAATTTTTTGACAATTTTGTACAACTCTAGGGCATTGCTCAACTAAGTCGAAGGCTCAATCGTTATTTGTCGTGAAAGATCATACCCTTGGAATAAAAGGCAAAAAAAAGAGCACTTTACGATGTAAAGTACTCTTCAATTTCAAGATCATGGGCAATCTAGTTATTAACCGCTTTTTTCGTTTTGTTTGCATCCTCTTTGGATGCTAATTCAACTACTTGCTCTTTTTCAGCGGGTTTAATGTCACCATTGAACTTTCCACCGCGCTCAATGCTTAAGTCGTCAGTGTAGATAGTGCCTTTAACTTGGCCATTTTCAAGAATTTCCACCGACGTAGCATGACAAGAACCTTCAATAATGCCGTTCACGATCACCTTGCCTGCAAAAATATCACCATTCACTCGGCCAGATTGACTAACGATAAGAGATTGCTCAACAGTCACCTGCCCAATGACAATACCATCTACGTGCATGTCACTTTCTAGCTTAAACTGACCTTCAACTTGGCAGCCCTGTGCAATGAGCGTTGTTGATGAGTGTTTATTCGATTTACCGTTACTTTTGCCAAACAGTCCCATTATTGACCTCTTAGTTGTGCGAAGTGATGTTGAAACGTCCACTAAATCAATGTGAACGGAACTGCGCATTCTCCCCCAAAGCCTATAAATCAACAACTTCTAATATGCTTTAGTTTGCTAAAAAGAGACATCGAATAGAAAATGATGGTCACGTAAGGTAACAGCAGGTAAATACGAAGGTTGGCCTTGATAATTCAACACACCGTACCCTTTAAACCTCAGTACTTTAACCGCCGCTTTAGACTCACCTAAGTCATGATCTTCGGGCTAACTACAATACAAAAAAAGACCCTGCAGACTTGTCTGCAGGGCCTAAGTAATTCAGATTTTTCCGAGAAATAGCAGGCTTTATTGGTTTGCCGTTAGATCATCTGTTTCTCGATTAGAGTCATAAGACTTATTCACAGAGAGTTTCAATTGACTACTGGCACGATTTTCTATTTTAGCCACTAGAGAGTCCCAACGAATACCGCGTTCTTTTTCAAATACTGACTCAAAGTTCTCTGTGCTCCACTCATGAAACGCGAGTGGGTCTAGTGCACGACCAACAAAACGGATTTCATAGTGAAGGTGTGGGCCGGTTGAGAATCCAGTATTGCCCGTATAAGCAATCAACTGCCCTTTCTCAACAAAATCACCAGACTTCACCGTGAACTTTTGCAGATGTGAATAGGAACTAGAGAATCCATAAGAGTGTTGAAGTCTCAAAAAGTTACCAGAGCCCACATTACTTGGTCGAACAACCTCAACCACACCGTCAGCTGGCGCATACACAGGTGCCCCAGTATTCACGGCATAGTCTATACCACGGTGCAGAGTCTTTTTTCCCGTCTTAGGGTGGATACGATAACCGTAGTGAGAAGAAACACGCACATCGCCTACAGGAGAGCCATTAGGAATATTATTCAGCATATTCAAACGAACAGAAGAAGTCACTGCAGCAGCATCGAGACGGCTTTCCAATTCGCCGTCTTGCTCAGAAACCCCAAGTACAACCTCAAGGTCCCCTAACCTATCGGAAACCTGTTGCAGACGCTCTTCACGTGCTCCAAGATCCCCTTCCAGTTCAACTTTAAGGTTTTGCAGTTGTTCTACTTCTTCGCTCAACTCTAATGAGCGATTCTGCAATTCAGTCTGCTTAGATAGTGCAAAATCAACTTCGTTATTCAGATAATAAATGGCAATAGCGGCGGCAATGATTGCAACCACAATAAAGTAGCCAAAGCCTTTGAGGCAATGTTGTAGTAGTTTTCCTAACTGAAAATGGCGCGTTCCATCAACAGTGGAAACCGTAACTATTACATGCTCTTTCATTCACACCCTTGCTGATTGATTACTTTTTAACCGGAAGCGTATTCTACTTAAATCACTGAGATCAGCAAGCTCGAATACTCATTTCTGGCGGATAAAGGTAATTCTAAATCACTTTTCTACGTTAAAACTCTTTATCAGCAAAACCTGTCACTTCATCGATACGTAGAGCTTTACCCAATTTAGTTAGAGGGTGAACAACAACAATACCTTTAACACGACGCTTCAGTTGGCCCATATCCGCTTGTTCTTTCTTAGTGATAGGACGAGAAAATGGCTTGTCAGATAGCTCTTTACGCTCTTTATTCAGGTCGTAGCTTTCTTTGTGTTTTAGCTGCGCAACTTGCTTTTCTAGCTTAGTGATCTCTTGCTCAAACTGTTGAATGATCGTTTGATCGCGACGAGAGATGGCTGCATTCAGTTTATGCTTGCACTTATCAATACGGTTGTTCAGGTTTTGGATTTCTTTTTTTGCAGACATTTGCCGCTCCTAGTAAAAAAACGTGCCGTCATAGGACGGCACGTTGAATGGAATACGGCAAGTATATAGTGTGTTTGCCTAGGAGACGACAAATTGATTAAGAAAAGCTTATGATTCCGCTTGTTTACGTATCGCTTTTAGCAATACCGAGGTATCCATACGGCCTAAACCTTCAGCAGAAAGCGCTTTGTAAGCCTCTGTGCTTGCCTCTGTTAATGGAAGTTTAAGATCGTGTTGCTTGGCTTCTTCTAAACAAAACCCAAGATCTTTGATCATCCAGTCGATAGCAAAGCCAAAGTCGAATTGATCTTGCGCCATAGTGTTGGCACGGTTTTCCATCTGCCAAGATCCCGCGGCGCCATTCTTTAGGCAATCCACTAAGGTCTGAACATCCAAGCCTGATTTCTCAGCCAACAGCAAACCTTCTGAAAGGCCGGTCAAGACACCCGCGATACAGATTTGATTCACCATCTTCGCTCTTTGTCCCTGCCCCGCTTTTCCCATCAGTACTGACGACTTTGCGTAAGCATCGAACACAGGTTGCATCGCATCAAAATCAGACTGAGCGCCACCACACATTACGGTAAGCACACCGTTCTCTGCACCCGCTTGACCGCCCGACACTGGGGCATCGATAAATCTCAGACCGGCTTGAGCAGTTACTTGGAGTAGCTCTTCAGCAAGGTTGGCAGACGTTGTCGTATGGTCAACCAAAATAGCGCCCGCTTTCATATTAGCGATAGCACCGGTCGCTGAGGTAGTAACACTACGAACATCATCGTCATTACCTACACACACCAACACTACATCGGCATCTTCAACACACTCAGCCACAGTAGAGAACGCTTGCCCTGCATACTCGTTGGCCCACTGCTCTGCTTTAGCTGTGGTGCGGTTGTAAACACGAACCTCAAAGCCCGCCTTCACCAAATGACCTGCCATTGGGTAACCCATTACACCCAAGCCTAGAAAACTGATTCGCATTACTCACTCCTGTTTATGTCTGCAACAGCATTCAGATTAACACGAGGCAGAGCAAATGGATGTTTCAGAGATGAATACTTTGATTTACTTACTGCACTTAATCTTAAGTAGATTCGTAAGAAAGTGGATACAAGGAGAACTCAATATGAAGTGGATTGTAATAGCGCTCATTTTGCTCGTCTCACCTAGCACAATAGCTGGCTATGGCACAGGC
This sequence comes from Vibrio comitans, assembly GCA_024346835.1. Classification (GTDB taxonomy): domain Bacteria; phylum Pseudomonadota; class Gammaproteobacteria; order Enterobacterales; family Vibrionaceae; genus Vibrio; species Vibrio comitans. The sequence goes on along the minus strand of AP024867.1, from coordinate 645,427 downwards.
GGAGTCCCCTCGGTTCCTTGCTACATTGATGGAAAATACAAAGGTACGATTCCAATCAACGAATGCAAACGCCTTGGCGGTGAAATTCCAGGCAAAAAAAAGAGCAAGCCATAGGCCTGCTCTCAATCGTTTGCCAGTTGAGCCCTGTTTGGAGGGCTCTCAATCAGCAATTACAGCTCAGCGTTGTGGTAAACCTGCTGAACGTCGTCACAGTCGTCTAAAAGATCTTGGAACTTCTGGAACTTCTCTGCATCTTCACCCGTCACTGGAGTGTGAGTCTGAGGAACAAACGTGATTTCTTCCACATCCATGGTTATCTCAGGGAATGCTGCGTTCAGCGCTGTTTTAGTCTTGAAGAATTCTGTATGCGGGGCGAATACAGTAACCACACCGTCTTCAACTTCAACGTCAGTTACATCAACGTCTTCCATCATCAGTGCTTCTAGAATCACTTCATCGTCGTCACCTTTAAACTGGAATACAGCTTGGTGATCAAACATATGAGATACAGAACCTTCAACACCAATTTTCGCACCAACTTTAACAAAGCACTGGCGAACGTCTTGGAAGGTACGGTTGCCGTTATCAGTTAGGCAATCAACGATTACACTCGTGCCGCCAGGACCAAAGCCTTCATAACGAGCTGGTTGATAGTCTTCACCACCACCGCCATTTGCTTTATCGATCGCTTTATCAATAACGTGTGCTGGAACTTGGTCTTTCTTTGCTTTCGCGATTAGGTGTTTTAGAGACAAGTTCATGTCCGGATCTGAACCACCGTTTTTCGCTAGCATGTAAATTTCTTTACCGTACTTAGAATAAACTTTAATTTTTGCGCCAGCTGTTTTGGCCATTGAGGCCTTGCGCACTTCAAAACTTCTTCCCATCGGGATCTACTCTCTAATTCTATGTGTCTCAGAAAAAGTCACACTCATCGGCCTAGCCAATGAATGATAAAAACTACCCTAAATTCATCATCTGTCGATACTTCGATACAGACTCGTCAAACCAAAGCACGTGTTGTTCGGTCTTAAGCTTGCTGCGTTGCTCTGAAATATCTAATTCAGAACCCTGCGAGTGTTTGACCTTCCACACCAAATAAGATGCTTGTTTGTCCAACTCTACGCGGTATTTATCTTCAGCAGGAAGATCAGAAAGATTTATCGACATGTGAGGTTTTTTACTACGAATTCGTGACGCGTAATATAGCACAAATCTGAGATGAGAAAAAATGCGTTAATTTACACTGTAAATAGAAAGTTTGATGTTAGGCACCGTTGATAACAAAGACGATAACAGAGGCTAGCCCACCAACTGCCACACATCCTATCATAACAGGCGCTACACGATACCAGAGCTTCTTGTCTCCTATCGCCACTACCATACCCATTTTAACAAGGGTATTAACTGATGCTGCGATAATAACGCCAATAGAAGCAATCGTGACACTCAATGTCTCTGTACTCTGACGGCCCAGAGCAAGAGAAATCGCGTCAACATCAGTAATGCCTGATAGTGCGGATAACATAAGCACCCCCGCATCTCCAAACCAATCAGACAATACATGAGACAGTAGGATGATCACTGCCAATATCAAACCAAAAAACAGCGCTGAACGTAATGCCAGTGGATTGGTTTGCTTATTATTTTGATCCACATTTTCTACTTCACACGAACGCCATATCCACCAAGCTGGCACATATAAGACAATCATCATTAGTAAAATTATTGGCCAAATCAGAATCACCAAATCAGGGTTGATAACTGACAATACAACGAGCAAGCGAGGGAACATCGTGCCACAACAAAGCAAAATGCCACTGGCCAACAATGGGCTAATGCTGGCTTGCTCTCGTGAAAGCTGAGAAAACTGCAGGGTAAGAGCGGTAGAAGAGCTTAATCCGGCAAACACAGAAGTGAATAGAATACCTCGTTTAGCACCGCCGATTTTAATCGCAAAATAACCGACAAAGGAAATGCTGGCAATCAACACCACCATCCACCAAATCTCGTAAGGGTTTAGAGCGTTCCATGGACCGTAAGATTGGTTCGGCAAAAGAGGCAACATCACAATAGAAATAAGAAGCAAACGCAGCGCCGCATCCAGTTCGTATTCTTGTAGTTTCTGTAAGGCTTGGTGAAGCTCTTTTTTATTGTCTAACACCACAGCGGTAAGCACTGCTGCCACCGCGGCCAATACAGCTTCACCAGAAACGGCCAGGCACCCTATGATAAAGGTGATTAGAAGGCTCACTACGCCAGTAATACTAATGTCTTCACTGCGCTTTTGCTTCATAACAAAGGCAATACAGGCCAATAGTACCAGTGCAATCAAGCCAAATCCGATCAGTAAGGGAGAATAGAGACTGGATAATGTCGCTATCAAGCCTCCTAGCAAGCTCACCAACGAATAAGTACGAATACCCGCAACACGACTGCCTTCAACCCTATGTCGCATTACCCAGCCTCTCTGAGTACCAATTATCACGCCCAACAGCAGAGCGATAAACAGGTTCCAGATCAGGTGTTCATTCGTTACAAGCTCACTAATGTTCATAGTCTACCCTTGTGCGCACTCTAATAACTATTTTAAATCATGGGATAGATTATTCTTTGACCTAGGAGAAAAGAAATACATAAAAAAACGCACATACTCTTGTTGTGAGTACATGCGTCTTGGAGTCGTATTTTGAGTTGAAAATAAAAGCAATACGACGACGTAATTTTTGTCATATGCTCATTGCTGAGCAATGAGTCTCTGTGTGAGATTAATGCAGTAATCCCAACTCGCGAGCCTCTTCCAGTGTCAATCCGCTTTCCCTGATTTCACGCATTTGCTCTATTCGGCGTCTTGCCTCTGCTGACTTTAACTGTTTATTCGAAGTGGCTTCGGGGGTGGCGTTCAATTCATCCCACGAACCCGCGAGACCTTGCATCTCTTCTCGGCTGATAGAATTAATAGACATCACTTTGCTCCTGAAATAACAATAAAATATAAGGCTTTTTGCCTTGTGATATACAGAGAAGCGGGCACTAGTCATGTATGCGCTTGGCTCCTCTGACCTCTGTATTGATAGCAATCTAGCAATCTTGTGTTAAGAAAATTTGAATCGATCTGTGATGGAGTTATCACCACCTTTTATGTTTTGTGGGCAGCATCTGCATTTGGTCACATTTTAGCCAATATTGATTTACACTTACAAATAATAATGTGCAAAAAAGGAACGATTCCAGTGACTCGGCTAGATCAATGGCGGCAACAGTTTTCGCAGTGCCACAAAACGCGGAAGCATGATCAAGTGAAAGTTTTGGCTCAATTGATCAATGATCCTCCCCATGAATTATGGGGACCTGAATTGTCGATCGAACAGAGTCAAGGACTTGGCTGTTGGCTTGATGGTTGTGCTCGTATGTACCAGCATCACTTAGAGCAGGCAGAGCTTGAGGCTGCCTACTCTTATCTGTGTTTGGCACAAGGTCGATTAGAGCAGGTGATCAGCAGGGCTGAAGTGGATCAAAATATTCGCCTATGCTGCTGTCGCAGGCTCGAACAAGTCATGGTATTGATCGTCGAGTTTTGCAAAAAGCAACATGGGAAAGCGTGGCGTGCTGAGTTAAGCAATCAAATAGAATCACACATTAAGTTTTTAACGCTTTATCCACTCAATGAGGCACCAATTCCTGTGCTTAAGCCCTCTAGAGGAACAAACAAATCCGCATAGATCCTTGGTTTACAAGATCTATGCGGAAGCATGATCAAGAACCTGATGCGATCTCTCGCAGTACACGCATAACGGTTTCATCATAGTGGCCCTCTAGGATCTGACGACACACTTTACGCCTAACGGCTAATCCCAGAATCAAGCGTTCGATTGTCAGATGCGCACCCGATGAATCTTGATTATACAGTTCGATAGTGCGACTTAGAGTCTCATAGCTGACAACCTTATCCCCTACCCTTAGCCAATCAAGCTTCTCTAAGAGCTCCTGACACTCTTCTCTGATAGAGGTCGGTGAGTGTCCTGTCATTGCAGATAAAGCCGTTATACTGCGTTCTAGAGCTTCTGGAGAGGTATATTTTGTTAAGCTGATGGTGATCTCTTCTGCATTGATCTCCACAAGGTGTTTACGAAGCTTCACACGACGACCAAGATTTCCTCTTGGCGATGACTTTTTACGCTGAATAGGTTCAAATTCACCATCGATGATCTCTGCCAGTTCCTCAAGCTTCTGCTTGGAGACCATTTCATGCCTAAGTGGGTTAGGTAGTGTTGGCGCCATATTGCGTTTGCCTGCGTTAGTGGTGCGTGCTCTGGCGTAGCGAACCACTTCTTCCGCATTGCACTTAATGTCCACCTGGTAATCTTTGACCTTACCTTTTGGCTCTAATGCGCTTAACGTCAGGTGATAGCCCCATAAGTTAACAACGAACAGTTCGTCATTCCCCTTACCCTTAGAGAGTTTTTTTAATTCTCTAAGTAGATCCATAGAGAAACGGCGCCATTCGATATTACGTGCAAGCTTTTGATTTAATTCGCTAAGTAACATCATGTCAGAAGATCGACGTGACATACGACTCCTGAAGTAAGAATACAATTGGAATACCAAGGTGTGCTGGCGAAGGATCTCTGGTGGGAACAAGAAGAAGTAATCTTTAGTCAGCAGTTCTTCATAAAACGATGGTTCCCATACCAGAATATACAGGTTTGGCTTAATTCTTATCTCACCTGCTTCATTTTCGGTAGGTGCTTCTTCCGATGCAGTTATGGTTCGCGCTAGAAAACGAAAGCGATCACTCTTGAAGCCCTCTGGCATGTTCTCACTCAACCACTGCCCTGTTAGTTCATGCAGTTGGAAATCGGTGTATTCAATTCGATCAATACTATCGCGAATAGAATCACGTGCTGGACCACTGTCTTTTTTGCCCCTCAAAGATAGGATATCAGTGATATACAAAGGGGTTTTATTTGGCGCTACCTGCGCATTAATGTGGTAGTTATCTTGGTGATGATCATGATACTGCACTGTTAGCGTAAACAGGGCAAATAACGTCATAAGATCATCAACCGTCATAATGTTCTTTGACGATCTTGTTTCGATAACAGCCCGTGTTCCAGAGATCGAAACCATTGATTTCTGGTAATTTTTACGTGTTCTTGGTGGTGCTAGGGCTTGATCAATAATGCCTGCCCAGTTGGTCGGTGAAACAACAAATTGTTCAGCTTCATCCAACATTGCTGGTGGATTATTCAATCCATGCTCACTCAAAAGTTGCTTGTTAACGTGAGTTTGTGCAAGCGCTTGGGTCTTTTTCTTTTTAGCTGTCGTCTTTGTCGATTCGGTTTGTAAGCTTCCGGTGCCCAAAGCTGTGATAAGCAGTGAAGGGTTGACGAAGTGATGCAGCATAGTCTTGCCAGCTAGGCCGGTTTCAAATCTAACAGGCGTTTGTTTGAATAAACCAATGTTTACAGCGGCTCTAAGGCGTTGTTGGATTGCTGCCCTAGTTATCTGTCCATCAGTGGCATCAATTAACTCTGTTGTTGAGACGAGACCATCTTTGCTGGTCATGCCACGCAAAGAAATGAGATTAAGTAATTCGACTATGCTCTTAGTAACGCCCTTAAAGTGTTGATATTGTTCTATCCATTCAACGGCGTTGTTATTAACTTCAAATAAATGTCCATCTTTATGACTTCGAGGTTGCTTTATCAGGATCTTGTCTTCGTTGGTCATTTAGTATCCGTCTACACTTTATCGTAACTTAATCATTGTTCCGTATAGCTTAAGAAAAATTCTTTTAAAAAGAAAGAAAAAAATCTTGTTGTTCATAAGACTGATCTTTATGTTTAAAACTGATCTTATTGATATAGTGATCTAATGATCCGAGTAAATAATTTGCTTTAAGCTATTGTTTTAAATGGTTTTATTTTTACGGTGGCTCGGAACGATGATCATAAGTAAGTCGTAAGCATGATCAAACAAAGTCTGTAAACATGATCAAAGAATGTTGGAAGTGTGATCAACGCAATTGTTGATAGATGATCAAGAGTGCATTGAAAGCATGATCATTGAATACAAACAACTTATCCACATGCGTATTGTCTATTAAGTACTCAGATACGAGTGTTCACACTCTCGAGTAATATGATTGATTCTTTAATCCCCTACCCTGTCGCTCAATTTTAGGTACTTTAACGCTGTTTTCGTCTCGGAAAAATGATCAAGTAGCTTGTTGCTCTATCGTTTCGGTGATTGCTGTGCTTTTCAATTATCTAATTTATTGAGTTGCTGTAAAACGATTGGGGCGAACGGTTTCATTTATCTTCGCGATACAAAGAACTATAAGGCTTCAAATATTGGAAGCATGATCAAGAGTTCGTCGGATTGATGAGGATTTAAGCCCAATGCAGTTGAATGAGCGGTAATTTCACCTGCATTTCCCTGCATTCCCCATTCAGCCTAATGTTTACCGTAATCTAGCGAAACATTTGCATGCTTCCGAGGATTGAATGTACTTGATCATCGATCCGTAAAGGATCCTTCATATCTATTAAATACCCCGGTAAAGTAGATCACATTTTTTATAGCGTCAGTTCCTTGATCATTGTTCCATGATCTCCGTTTTTTGTGGATAAATAAAAATTTCGCTACTGGAACGATGATCAAGATATTACCTTGATCATCGTTCCAGTAGTACTAGCAACACTAACGATTAACTCATATTCATATCAATCAAATATTGGCTTGTTCTTGGTAGTTAGGTTTCAGCATGATTTAGAAGAGTACTCAACGAAATGGAGAAAATTGAGCATTGATTTGCAAATGGCCGTAATTCATACAGTTCTTAACATCGTTCCGAATATAAACTGCGCTATTAAGTGGTATTACTTGATATTTTGTCCATCACCCTACCCCATGCTTTGTTTTACTGGGAATTATGTCTTTACAATGTAAATACGTGACTCCTGTAACTTTTGAAATCTATGGAACTTTACCCGTAATTATTCACCTAAAAATGTGCGTTAGTATGGTTAATTAACAGGCTATTTATGTGATTCAACTCATTAATAAATGTTCAGCACTTTATTGTAATTATATCTATTAGCTGTACAATTATCTAAGTCATACATTTATGGGAAGAATGATGAAAAGAGAATCAACGATAGATAATCTTTACCAGTTAGCTGAACAGACAAAACAGGTTCAAGCTGATCGCATTGAAATAGTGTTGGAAGAGCGAAATGACGAGCACTTCCCGCCTATGTCAAAAGCATTAATGGAAACTCGCTCTGGTTTGACTCGAAGAAAACTAGACGACGCTATTAGTAAGATGGAAGCCAAAGGCCATCAATTTACTAAAAACAACGCCAATCACTACTCAATCTCACTTGAGGAGGCTCATCTGTTGATGGAGTCTGCCGGCGTTGAGAAATTTCACCAGCGCAAGCGTAATCAAAACAATAAGCCTTGGGTTGTAAATGTTCAAAACCAGAAGGGCGGTACAGGCAAGTCAATGACCGCTGTTCATCTTGCTGCCTGCTTAGCTTTAAATCTAGATAAGCGCTACCGCATTTGCCTTATTGATTTGGACCCTCAAGGCTCCTTACGCTTGTTTTTGAACCCTCAAATCAGTATTAGCGAGCACGACAACATCTATTCTGCTGTCGATATTATGTTGGATAACGTGCCAGAAGAAGACGAGGTAGACCTAGAATTCTTACGTAAGAATGTATTGCTACCTACGCAGTATCCAAACCTGAAGACTATTTCTGCGTTCCCTGAAGATGCAATGTTTAACGCCGAGGCGTGGCAGTCTCTTTCTCAAGACCAGTCATTGGATATCGTTAAGTTACTCAAAGAAAAGTTGATTGATAAGATCGCAGACGATTTTGATGTGATTATGATAGATACAGGTCCGCACGTAGACCCATTAGTTTGGAATGCGATGTACGCATCAAATGCGCTACTGATCCCTTGTGCAGCTAAGCGTCTTGACTGGGCATCTACAGTTAACTTCTTCCAACATCTACCTACTGTTTATGAGATGTTCCCAGAAGATTGGCATGGCTTAGAATTTGTTCGCATGGTGCCAACCATGTTTGAGGATGACAACAAGAAGCAGGTTTCTGTTCTTACCGAAATGAACTATCTGCTACAAGACCAGGTGATGATGGCAACGATTCCAAGAAGTCGTGCATTTGAGACCTGTGCAGATACCTACAGTACCGTATTTGATCTCACTCCAGGTGATTTTGAGGGTGGTAAAAAGACACTCGCGGTTGCTCAAGATGCTGTTCAAAAAAGTGCATTAGAGCTAGAGCGAGTACTACATAGTAACTGGGCGTCATTGAATCAGGAGGATTAAGAGTATGGCGATAAAAACTTCCGACTTGAATGCCAAGTTATTTGGTAAAGCAAATAAGCGCAGAGCGACAACGCCTGCTGAAGCTCAAACGGCAGCTAAAGAAAATGCTCAAGTTATCGAGCTTGCGGTAGCAGGGCAGGACATGGTGTCTTTTGAGTTGCAGCGTATTCCAGCAACGGAAATCGACAAAAAGACCATTGTTTTTTCTGATAACTCCCGTGAGCAGTCGTTCTTAAATGAACATGCCTTATCTGATATTTTGGTTACGCTTAAAGAGCGTGGCCAGCAGTATCCTGCGGTCGGTAGAAAGAACAGTGAAGGCAAGATTGAAGTACTTGACGGTAGTCGTCGTCGAATGTCTTGTATCTTGGCTGAGAAAGATTTTCTTATCTACGTGGCAGAAGATATTAACGGCGAACACGCTAAGTTTTTGTCTGATGTCGCGAATGCACATAAGCCGCTTTCTTTGTATGAAAGAGGGCGCGAAATGCAGGCGAAGCTTGATTCTGGCGAGGTGAGTGACCAGAAAGGTCTTGCTGCTCTGTTCCAGTGCAGTGAAGCTCTTGTGAGTGGTGCGCTTAAGGCGGCGTCTTTACCTTTGCCACTGCTGCAAGCCTATCCGAATGTTACTGAACTCGGTCGTCCAACCATAGTTAAGCTACACAAGCAGTTCAACGAGCTTGATGAAGTGGCTCAAAATGGCATTTTAGATAAGTGTCAGCAAGACGGTGCTTATGTTTGGCAACGCTTTAGCGGTATGAGCGAGGCTAAAATCACCAAGCAAGTATCAGTATTACTTGAAGGTTGGATTTCTGCGGTTAATCAAACTGTCGAAAAACCAGCGAAGAAGCCAGTCGAACTTGTTAAAGGCAAGGCAAGCTATGTAAGAAAGGGCCAATCTCTGGCACTGAACTTAAAGAAAGTAGACGATACATTGGCACAAGAGATTATTCAGTTTATCGAAAATAAGCTCAAATAAAGTTTTTGCCAAGTAGAAAGAGTAGGGCGGGTACCATATGTTTGGTACCCGCTTTTTTGTTAGTGAATAGCAGAAATAGGCTTAACCGTTTTGAGGTTAAATTCCTTCATAATTGAGTAAATATGGTCAAATAAATCGGCCTGTGCACGCTCGTAGTCTTTGATATTGGTTTTGTTGACGTAACAGTAAACCTCAACCGGTAAGCCAAAGCGGTTACTCTCCAATTGCCTTACCACAATAGTCAGGTCTTTAATTACTGCAGGATGTGTGGATAGATAACTTGCGATGTATTCTCGAAAGCAGCCTAAATTGGTGAGTCGCCTAAAGTTAATCGGATCTGCATCTTGAGGAAGAGTGTGATTGTACTCTTCAATTTCTTGTTGTTTGCGCACAATGTAAGGCTTAAGTAATCTGAATTTACCCATGTGCTCAAGCATATCGGCATCGACAAAATCAATGGTCTCTGCATCAATGAATATGGCTCTTTTTATTCGTCTTGCACCTGTTTCATCTACACCGTACCAGTTGATAAAGGGCTCTGAAACTAATGTTTGAGACGGAATCATCGCAATCGTGTTGTCCCAGTTTTTTACTTTTACCGTAGTTAGCGTTACTTCTTGTACTGTGCCATCCACTTTGTGGTTATCTAATTGAATCCATTCGCCCGTAGATATCATCTTATTGGCTGCCAATTGAATACCCGCAATAAACCCTAGAATGGTGTCTTTCATAATAAAGGCTAACATGCCCGCCATTACACTGACCCCAGAGATAAGGTAAATAGGGGTTCTGTCGAGGATATGTGACGTCGTAATGAGTGCTGCAAGTGCTACAAAACTGAGTTTGAAGAATTGGACAATGCCGTGTAGTGGCAAGCGGTGCGCAAAGTGTTTGTTCGCGACTACAATAAGTAATAGATCGAACACCGCAAACAGGGTTCTTAGCACCAAAATTGCAGCTCCAATCTCAAGAACACCATCGATTAATTGTCCCGGAATAGTGGTTCTTGGAAAAAGCAGTTCACACGCGGACATGAACAAATAGTAAGGAAATAGTATTGATACCTTTTCAGGTAGATGCTTTCTCTTGATAGTCAGCTTTGTTTTAGCGTTATAGCGCTTGCTGCTTGTATGAATGAACCTACGTGTGAAGTGACGCACTACAAGATAGGTCAACAAGCCGACTAACAAGGTAATCACCAGTAACGCTATATCAGCAATGAAACTGCTCCTATCAAATGTGATAGAAAATAAAGACAGCAGGTCAATTAAAGTATGCCCGAGATGATCGACAAAGGGCTCTGTCACAACTTGCTCATTTTCCATAAATACAAACCTCCATGTTCATACTCTATCGTATATCAAGCACGTTAGAAGTACCGAGTTAACTCCGCAATTCTTGGTTCTTTACGCGTATTTTTTAGAGATGCAGGTATTTTGCTGAAGAGCGGCGTAGTCATAGTCACTCTGATCTCGATTCTGCTATTCTAAGCACATTGATTCTCAGTCATTTAGGCGATTACTTTGTCACACCATCCTCATCTTCAAACGTTGATCTCACTAAAACTCAATGCCTCTAAATCTAAGCATCGCTACGGTGTAGTGCTTGATGGAAGCAGAGAGTGGCAAATGGAGTTATTAGAAGCGTTTCTAGAGGCTGTAGAGCATCACAGAGCGTTAGTTGTTGGCGATGTTAGGATTAGTTATGGCGAAAGCCTTACGTTTAAGCAGGCGCGCCAGAAACTAGGGCAAGAGTCAGATTTGATTGTTGCTGACTTCGATTCGCCTTTTGATGCAAATGGCTTTACTGCTGTAACTGGCACATTAATGGGTGGAGGCTTGTTGATTGTGTTGCCTGAGAGTAAACCTCGGGATGGAAAGCACTCCTCCTTATGGCTTGAACGAGCATTAACATCCTTTCATAAAATTAAGCAGGTTGAAGCACCTTCAGATATCACTTTGCTAGAATCCGCTTCAACCTTTGAACGATATGAACAACAGCAACAGGCTATTCAAGCGATCTCGCGTGTACTTACCGGACATAGAAAGCGCCCTTTGATTCTCACTGCCGATAGAGGCAGAGGAAAATCTGCTGCTCTAGGAATTGCTGCAGGACAAATCATTAACGGGGCAGCAAAGAAAATATTAGTTACTGCTCCCAATACTCATGCGGTTAAAACATTATTCGAACATGCGAAGTCTGAGGCTGGTTGTGATAATCACAAATCGTATATCGCCACTTCTATAGAAGGGGGGAGTGTTCAGTTCATAGCTCCGGATGAATTGCTACGTGAGCATCAGGATTGTGATTTGCTGTTAGTAGATGAGGCCGCAGCGATACCTCTACCGATTCTTAAGTCTATCGTAGAGCGTTATCACCGAGTGTGCTTCGCAACCACAGTGCATGGCTATGAAGGGTGCGGAAGAGGTTTTGGCATTAAGTTTGAAGCTTGGTTAAGTCAGCACAGACCAGGTTGGAACTCAGTTAAGCTTACTCAACCGATTCGCTGGAACCCAGACGATCCAATGGAAGCATGGTTATTTGATACTTTCTTACTTGATGCGGAGATTGAATCCGCACCATTAGATACCAAACTTTCTATCCATATGCAGAGAATAGAGGCTGAACGTTATGCTTGTTCTTCTGAGATTTTAAGAAAAGGGTTTGGGTTGTTGGTTAACGCTCATTACCAGACGACTCCGAATGACCTCTTTCAACTGTTGGATGACCCCAATATTGTGTTTTACCAAGCACTACAAGGGGAACATGTAGTTGGGGTTATTGTTGGATATCTGGAAGGTGGCTTAGATGAGTCGACACTTGCTGATGTGCAGTTAGGACGAAGACGACCGGCTGGGCATATGGTGCCCGTTTCTTTAGTGTCTCAACTTGCTGACAACATGCCAGCACTAGTTAGAAGCCTTCGAATTATGCGGATAGCTGTTCACCCTGATATGCAAGGGAAGGGCATTGGCAGTTGGATGTTGTCTCAGCTAACTGAGAACGAAACCAACGTAGAATATCTATCAACGAGTTTTGGTGTAACAGCAGAGCTAGCAAAATTTTGGACTGGTAATCATTTCCAATCCGTGCGCTTAGGTAGCAAACGAGACCAAGCTAGTGGCTGTTACTCTGTCACTATGATTAAACCCTTAGGCAACTCCCTGTCTTGGCTAGAAGAAGCTAGAGCTCAGCTAAGAGAATGTTTGCTAGATACAGCATCAGATATTCACCGCAACCTTTTGAGCGACGTGCTTATAGGATTACTGATAGAAGGTGAAACTAACCTTGCTTGTCATGATGAATCGTTTTATCGAGTGATAGTTAATTACGTGCAGGGTGGGGCAAGCTTTGAAGGTACTCGCTCTAAAGTTAGAACGTTACTGCTCGCAAATTTGCACAGAGTTGAATTTGAAAGAATTCATGTTATCTCTGACTTAGTGATTAAAAAGTTGGAGTGGTCAGAAGTTTGCAAGAATCATAATTTCACCGGACGAAAACAAGCCGAGGCGAATTACCGTCAGGCCATACAAGATGCTCTGCTTAGCATCCTGTAAACACGTGATTTACAGTGTAAATTCAATGATTTCTGGCTCTTGAGTCAATTTACACTGTAAATTTCACCTTATACCTCAGGCTTCACACCTCATAATAATTACTGGTCTGAATAACGTGAACACTGATAAGGGCTCTGTACATGCCCTTTCGGTGGGGAAGGCTGGTGCAATTTTCATATAACAATTAGTTAATTAGTGCGTAACATTATATAGGTATATTTATCCCGATTAATTTATTAATGGCGACTTATCTTTTGAGAACCCAAATACGTTAATCAAAATAATTACCCTCATTGTTTTTAGCTTGGGCTTATGGTGGTTATTTAATATGAAGTTAACAGGATGTTTATCTACAACTAATTATGGGAAAATATGAAAATGAAGAGACCAACTCCCCGAACTTTTGGGGTTATTTGTTTAATTTCTACAGTGACGGCATGTACAAACATAGAAGTTACCAAGGTCAATCCGGAGAACAGGTTACTGACGGATCCATTCTTACAGTTGCCAACTAAAAATTCAGTCAATGTTGTATGGTTTAGTAATTTTAAAGGCATTGAACATAAACTAATCTATGGTGAAAATACAACGTCAGATGTAGTTACGACACGACTTGAACGTATGATGGAAGATGCCTCCTCTAAACAGTTCGGTAAAAGTCATGACAAGTTAACATATAGGTCTGTTTATCGTCATGAAGCAGTTGCTACGGGACTAACACAAGGGGAGCGTGTTGATTATTCAATTACTAGTACAGATCGTGATGGTTTTGAATTTTCGAGTAGTACGTACACCTTAGCTCCTGAACCAGGCAAAGGGCAGGCATTAAGGATATTACTTACTTCTGATTTTCAGTCTAAAAAAAACGTAGTAGCCAACTATCAAAAAGTCGTTGAAACGGTTGGAATACCTGATGCGGTATTATTCGCAGGCGATTTTGTTGATGTCCCCGATCGTGCGTCAGAATGGTTTGATCAATCTAAAGTTGACGCACCCGCATTTTTTCCTGCTTTACAGGGAAACCATCAAAAATATCTTCCGGGCTCGCCATATAATGGTGGTGAAATTCTACAACATTCCCCCTTATTCGGTAGTGTAGGAAATCATGAAGTAATGGGGCGTTATTTACCGGAGAAAGAGGGATATAATCTCTATGGTAGTTTTAATGACCCTCATCCGACTTGGTTTGCTGAAGCATTATATGAAGAAGTGAAAGCAGATGTTAACCCAAATAGTGATGATACGATTAAAGCACAGTGGATTTCAGATAATTCTCATAACCAACAAAGCTTTTTAGATATTTTTACTTTCCCAAGTGATGGACCACGTGGTGAAGAATATTTTGCGACTACCTTCGGCGATGTCTTTATTATTTCAATGAATGTATCACGTATTTGGCGCTCTTGGGATGTTTCAGGTGATAGCAAATCTAAGTTTGTTGAGGCGTTAAGTACATTGCAGGAGCCTTCAGAGTGGGGATTTGGAGAGTTTATATTTGAACGTTTTGATAAAGATTCTGAACAATATGCATGGTTACAATCAGTCGTTCAAAGTGAAGAGTTTAAGCAGTCAAAATACAAGGTTGTCATGGCACACCAAGGAGTATTCGGTTTAGGAGACAATACAGTTCCTGTATTGGCAGAACCCGTAATGCAGTTAGTGGAGAAAAGTGTTAATGGCAGTGAAGTAATCACAGAGTTAACCTTCCCACTAACTACTGAGCAATGGACCACTATTGTAGTGCCTAAGTTAGAGAGCATTAGTGAAGTTCGTTACCAATATCCATTAGCTCAAGACATTTGGCTTAATGATATAGAGCCCTTGCTTCTTGAGAATGGTGTTGACTTAGTCCATATTGGCCACTCACATTTATGGAATAGAGCGCAAGTAGACGACCTTCATTATTTAGAAAGCTCAAATGTTGGCAATTCATACGGTGCTTATTATATTGACGATAGTGGCGAGTACACGGATAACAAACGCATCAGTAATTCTAATTTTTGGGTTGATGTAAACTCAGACCAGCCGCGTTGGTCTGCTGAGAACTACCCACAAAACGGTGATCCTCACGGTCGTATAATGAGTTTCCCGAGTGAATTTAGTCCGATGAAATCTGAAAATGAAAATTATCCAGACTTACCATTTGTCACAAGTAATACACTGTCAGTCTTTTCAATACTTGATACAGGAACAGGTACAGTGAAAAGCTATGTGCTAGATCCAACGAAACTCGACTCTGAAGTTCAACTATTTGACGAGTTTTCTTTGAAATAATTGTTTCAATACAATTAACTGGTAAAAAAGGGCAGCGACTTATTCAAGTTTCTGCCCTAAATTTACACTGTAAATCATCTACTTATTGACTGATTTTAGATTTCCTTTTTGTAATTCAGCAAGTACTTTATCTTTCGGTCCATCTGCGACAACAGAGCCCGAACTCATCACAATCAATCTATCAACCACTTCGAGCATCGATGTTTTGTGAGTGATAAGAATTAGTGTTTCTTCCTTCGACAAATTTATCAGTTCGTTTTTGAATAGAGCTTCGGCTCGGTTGTCCATTGCACTGGTGGGTTCATCAAGTAATAGGATCGGGGGTCTTCCAAGTAGTGCACGAGCTACGGCGACAGCCTGACGTTGACCACCTGATAACAGTTGTCCGCCTTCGCCGACTTGTCTTTCCAATCCTGCAGGGTCTTTCATGGTAAATTCAGTTACACCTGCACGCTTGGCTGCAATCATTACTTCATTATCTTCAGCAAGCTGCTTACCCAGCGTGATGTTGTCTCGTATGGAACCGTAAAAAAGAGTAATGTCTTGAGGCACACAGCCTATATTGCTTCTCACATCTGTGTGATGCAATTGTTGGATATCAGTGTCATCAATGCGTATGTGACCTGCTGTTGGCTTGTATAGCCCCATAATCAAACGCTCTAGCGTCGTTTTACCCGAGCCTATACGTCCAATGATAGCGACTTTTTCTCCCGGTCTAATGGTTAAGCTGACGTCACGAATTGAAGATACTGGTGCATCCGGGTAGTTAAACGTTACTTTATCCAGATCGATCTTGCCTTGCAGCACAGGACGATGAATGTAGCGCTTATCCTCTTCTTGTTCATCAGGCATGCTCATCACTTGTTCAATGATGGTCATTGATGATTTAGCTTGGTTGTAGCGCGTTGATAACAAAGCCACTTGAACCAAAGGACCGATCGCGCGACCACTCAACATAGTTGCGGCAATCAAGCCACCCATGGTCAGTTCTCCCTCTGAGATAAGGTACACACCCATAATTAGCATGCCGACGTTTGACGATTGCTGAAGGAAACCTGCAGAGTTTTGTACACCATCGGTGATACGGCGACTCTTGATGTTCCAGTTTGCCATATGTGCGACGGCCTCTTCCCAGCGGTACTGGAACTGACTTTGAGCGCCAAACATCTTCAGAGATTCTAAACCTGAGAGGCTTTCTATTAGGTTGGCGTATTTTTGAGACGCAAGACGCGAGCCTTCTTCGATACTGTTTCTAAGTGGCCTTTGAATTAGCAGCGAATGGAGAATCAATAAGGTAACGCAGACAATGGGTACTAAAACAACGTTACCGGCGATTAGCCAAATCACTAATAGGAAAAGTAAAGCGAACGGTAAATCGATGAGGGCTGCAATGGTGGCAGAGGTGAAAAATTCTCTAATCGATTCAAACTCTTGTAGATGTCTAGCAAACGCTCCTACCGATGGAGGACGCGCCTCCATTCTTATTCCCATTACTTTACTAAACAGCTTAGATGAAATAATGATGTCTGACTTTTTCCCAGCGACATCGATAAAGTAGCTGCGAAGGGATTTAAGCAGAAGATCAAAAATAAAGATAACGACGATACCACTCGCCAGTACCCATAATGATTCAAAGGCAAGGTTGGGCACGACTTTGTCGTAAACAATTCGAGTGAAAAGTGGTGTGGCAATAGCAAATATATTGATCAGAATAGAGGCAATGAGAACGTCTCGATATATAGAACGAGATTCTTTTAAGGTTCCCCAAAACCAGTGTCCTTTGCGCGTTTTCAATATCTCCGGAGAGCGCTGATCAAAGCGAAATTGTTTTTTGATTAGAAAATAACGTCCGCTGTAATCTTCTTCTAGGTCTTTTAGTGTTGTGGTTGTGGCGACGAACCCGGTTTCTCGCCCGACAATTTCTGCTTGCCCTTTTTCAAGGTCGACACTGAGCAAAACACAGGCTTCGTTTTCTCCAGTAAGGAGAATTGCAGGAAGAACCAGATCGGAGACTTTTTTCAACGGTGCAGATTGTTCTTTGGCTACTAGTCCTGCTCTTTCTGCTGCTCTAGGAAACAGAATCGGTGTAAGTTTACCCTCGGGTAGAGGTAAACCGTTAAGTAGTGCTTCTGGCGAGTTTGAGAGGCCGTAGTAGCGGCTGACGTAAATCAGAGAGTGAAGTAATGAGTCTTTCATTCATTGTCATCCTTGGTATCAATAGCGAAGCCTTGCAGTCCGTTAACATTGTGCATGGCTAACTTATTAATTTGTTTTTGGTTTTCTACTCTTGTGGCTATGACAAATGCGCCAATATCGTGAGCGAGTTTGGCGACGGAAGATAAGGTTTCTGTGGTCTTTTCATCATTTAGGTTCAGAGTAAATAAGTAGTCTAACTTGACGTAATCCGGTGAGAATTCTTGTAAGTAATCTAGAGATTGCAGGTGGTGAGCATAGTTATCCACGCCAAATTTAGCGCCATTGCGACGAATGGTAGAAACCAATAGTCTAGTCATCTCTTTGTGGTAGATGAACACTGCTTCATGCAATTCAAAATGCAGATAAGCGGCAAATTGAGGGTACTTCTGAAGTTGAGCTTCTAACCATGTAATGAATTCGGGTGACGTTACCGTGGTTGGGGCTAGGTTTATAGCAACAGGAACGGGTGAATTATCATTGCTCAGTTCCTTGATCATGCTTTCGATAATGTACTGATCGTAAAGATGTGCTTTGTTTTGTTTCTCCATAGGCGCAAGGAACATCACCGCAGGTGTATAGCTACCTTCATATTCAATGCCCGAAAAAATTTCTCGATGATAAGCATCACTGGCAATCCCTTTCACCAGTTGCGACTTGGTCATCACCGCATTGCGCGACATTGCACTTTCTACTAACTCTATCCATTGTGTGGTTGTAAGGGATAAGCCTTTGTTTTGATTGTGGATATATTGATTGCTTGGTTCCATTTTTGCTTTGGTTAAAGAGATATCTACGGAGCTTAGAATTGATTTAGAGTCCGGGAAACCGTCAGTAATGACACCACCAATCTCAAACTTAGTCTCATTGGCAGACTTAGATAGGTTGGATAGATTGGCTAAAAGATCACTTAACTGCTGTTCATCTTCATAAGGCGCTATGACACCCACTTCGTCGTCTAACAACCGAGCACACACTATGGAACTGTCGTTGGTCAACGTTTTAAGCGCAGGACCAACGCGCTGCATGAGCTCTGTTATTGCTTCAAAGTCATGCCTTGCCTTTGCTTGGGTCGCCTCGTCGTAACGGATAATAGCGATTACCAGCGTTTGCCCTTCAGATTTTTTCGACTCAAGTTGACTGATAAAGTAATTTCGATTGCCCAGTGTGGACGGCTTATCGATAAAGGCTTGAATGCGCAGAATATCGGCTTGTCTGGTTTGTTCTTCAACAAACGCTTTGATGCGCACTACCATAGATTCAAATGCGTTAAATACAGGGACTAGATCTTGAGTTTCAGGCTTGTTTAGGGAAATGTTGAAATCTCTATTAGCAATTTGTGTTGCTGCGCCTGAAAGCTGATTTAGTGGTTCAAGAGAGCGTTTGACGAAGTAACTGATGAGCAATAAAGAGAAAATAAAGGCTGCGATACCCACACCAAAGGTGAATTCCATATTTCTCCAAAGAGCCGCATAAGCAACACCAGGGTGACTAATTATTTCTATTTCAGCGAGCTGTAACCATCCACTGGTCACCACACGTTTCTCGTGAATAGTTTGAAAAACATCTAACTCTACCAACCACTTAGGCGCGTTATCGCCTCTAATTGGATAGCTTCTTAATATCTCATCACCCGTTTGTAGCATTACGACTCTAACAGAAGAAAAAGAACTCCCAT
The DNA here is from genome assembly GCA_024346835.1 of Vibrio comitans. Lineage (GTDB taxonomy): Bacteria > Pseudomonadota > Gammaproteobacteria > Enterobacterales > Vibrionaceae > Vibrio > Vibrio comitans. The sequence continues at coordinate 626,381 of AP024867.1, read as the reverse complement.
CAAATAGAGCATTGACTGCGGTTTCCACGGCGACAGGGTCATTGTCTTCTAGGTAAGGGGAGAGAGCGAGGCCTACGGTATTGATGGCATTCTTCACCTCAGAAAATTGCTTCTGTGCAATGAATTGACGAGATTGGTGATAATCAACGTAGAACAAGCCCACAAACAATAAACTGAAGGTAATTGAGATACTGATAAGCAGTTTTCTATATAGTGTCATAATATTATTCGTCCAAATTGACCAAAGGCTGGTTTAACACGAGCTTTTTTTGTCGTTCTCGAACTTGATTCCACAAGCTTAATCGAGAAGACTTTCCAGCCACTTTTCCTTGGATACTTTCTTTAGCGAGCCACAAGTGGTCACCGTTAAAACTATAAATAGGTACAATGTCGGGGCGCTGAGAAGCGGGAAGAATCCGAAAATCCAAATTATCTAGAACAAGGGGAACAGAGTTTGGAGTGGGGTAGTAGGCAACCACCATATGAAACTGGTTGTATTCAACGGCTTTGCCGTAGATGAGCCTCAGCTTGTTTTCATCTATACCAAGCTCTAGTAGGCTGAAGTATTTGGCTATAGTGAAGTCTTCACAGTCTCCTGCGCCCACACCAACAAACTCCATAGGAGTTGCCCAGTAATCCTTTTTTCCCCACAGATGGATATCGTCAACAAACATGAATTGATTGAAGAAGTCGTTGATGAGCTTTAACTGCTCTAGTTCAGGCTTACCTGCGGCATTTGCCACGGCGTTACGCCATGCAACCACTCGCTTTCCAGCTCGCTCTCCGTAGGCTGCCTCAACCTTAGTCTTCCACAGCAGTTCTTCTTTATTGAGTGCGGAAACGCTAAATGTAAGAGTCCCTGCAAGAAGTGAAATGATTAAGGGTCTAATCATTTTAATTATTCACGCAGGGCGCGCCCTTTGGCGCTTAAAACAGGCTTAAGCAAATAGTCGAGTACGGTCCGTTTACCTGTGATGATGTCAACAGACGCCGTCATACCTGGGATAATTGGCAACTCTCCGTCACTACCAAAACCGGTTTGATCGGTATGAACTCGAACTAAATAAAAACTATTTCCTTCTTCATCTTGAATGGTATCCGCACTGATGTGCTCTAAGCGGCCGACAAGCCCGCCGTATTTGGTAAAGTCGTAAGCACTAAATTTAACGATGGCGAGAAGGCCAGGGCGCAGGAAAGCAATATCTTGAGGGGCGATCTCAGCTTCTACCACCAGTATATCTTCAGTAGGCACAATCTCGACAAGATCCATCCCCGGCTGTATCACTCCACCTACGGTATTGGTGTGAAGCTTCTTGATGGTGCCTGTTACGGGAGATGTGACAATAGTGCGGTCAACTCTATCTTCTAGACCGACGGTACTTTGTGTAATCGCTGAAAGCTCATCTTGGCTAAGGTTAAGCTTCTCTTGCTGTTCAGAGCGAAAGCCTAACGCTGCATCTACACGGCTAAGTAGCGCCTCTCTGATTGCCGCGTTAAGCACAGGTACACGCCCTCGAGCAGAGTCTAGCTCGCGTTTAGTGTCGTTGACTTGTCGTTTCAGCTTAATGAACTCGATTTGCGGTACTATGCCTTCTTCGGCTAGTGGCGCCATAAGCTCATACTCTTTCTGAGCAAAGTCATAGCCCTGCTGAAGGTTAGAGATCCGGCTTCTTACTTCATTAAGATCTTGAATTTTCTGATCAACTTGTTGATCTAATACTCTCAACTGATTTCTAAGATCATTAAGATCTTGGCGATATTCAGCGCGTTGTCTAGCGGCCAACCTAGGTTGAGTTTCTTCAAAATTGGCCGGATAGACGAGCTTATCTGTACTAATAGTGACGCTATTACGCCAATTTCTTAGAGTGACATTCTCTATAACTTCAATACTGGCTACCGATGCTGACAGTTGTAGAACCTTTGCGGTTAGGTTGTAAATCTGCTGTTCACGCTCACGAAAGTCAGATTGAAAGCGAGTGTCGTCAATAAGCAGAAGTTGTTGTCCTTGAGTGACCTGTTGACCTTCTCTTACGAGAATCTCTTTAACTAGACCACCCTCTAGGTTTTGCACCACCTGCAATTGACTAGAAGGGATAACCTTGCCACTACCTACGGTGACTTTGTCTAATTCAGCCCAACTAGCCCAACCGATAGCGCAACTGAAAAATAAAAGAACGAACCAGAGCAGTAATCTAGCGTTTGAAGGGGTGTTTAAAAGCAAAGCTGCGGTTTTATCATCCACATACTCTAACTCGGTGCGACCGAGATTTTTAAGCTTCTCTTGACTCATAGGCCATCCATTTGCGCATTGAGTGAACGAGGAAAATTGATTCTATAACGGGTCTTACGTAAACGCGCTGAGATAAAAGGAGCGTTTACTCTATAGTATTCTTATTTGTTGTTGATGTTAAGTATATGACCATTTCATTTACCATGTATTTACAACTTATTAGGTGTAGTAGGTTATTGAATTTATGAATGAATTTTTTGATTGCGAGATTGCTGTGGTAGCTGTTCGTTATTTAAATGGCAAGAATAGAGATTTACCGCCGTATGATGGTGGTTTCAATTAAAAACCCTCTTGAGTTCTTTGGCGTTGGGGCGCAGAATTTAGCAAAATCGATTTGAGGATGTGAAATGAAGTTAACGGATATTCGTCGAGACTATACCTTAGGTGGTCTTCGCAGAAAGGATTTGAAAGCAAACCCTGTTGATCAGTTTAATTTATGGTTAGAACAAGCTATCGAGGCTCAGCTTACAGACCCAACTGCAATGACAGTGGCGACGGTTGATGAGCGTGGCCAACCTTATCAGAGAATTGTTTTGCTTAAGAGCTTGGATGACCGTGGCTTTGTGTTTTACACAAACCTTGGAAGCCGCAAGGCGATACAGCTACAAGAGAACAATCGAATCAGTCTTCATTTTCCTTGGCACCCACTAGAGCGTCAGGTTCATGTTACTGGTGTGGCAGAGAAACTCACTGCAGCAGAAAACTTTAAGTACTTTACGTCTCGTCCAAAAGAAAGCCAGCTTGCCGCTATTGCGAGTAAACAAAGTTCACGTATCTCTGCGCGAGGTATTTTGGAAGGTAAGTTCCTAGAGCTTAAGAAGAAATTTGCAGATGGCGAGATCCCAATGCCATCTTTCTGGGGCGGGTATCGAGTAAAGATTGAATCTATTGAGTTTTGGCAGGGTGGTGCGAATCGCCTGCACGATAGATTCGTTTACACAGCAGATGAAACATCGGAATGGGAAATTGAACGCCTAGCGCCTTGATTTACACTGTAAAGCTACGCTGTAAGAAACTGGGTAACGAGAAAAGTAAGGAAAGACAATGTCAGGAATCAAAGAGTTAGATCAACTTCTTAAGTCAATGAAACCACATTTACAGGAAGGTGAGTTTGTCTTTTGTACTGTGAAGGGCGATTTGCAAGACTATATTGAGCTTAACCCAGTAGGCACCTTCATAGAGCCAGAAGGCTTAACTTTGATACTAGAGAGAGGGCTTGCCGATCAGAAGCAATTGTCATTTGATGGCTCCTTTCGAATGATAACATTGACTGTGCATTCAAGTCTTGAAGCTGTGGGACTAACTGCAGCTGTTTCAACTAAATTGGCTGCAAAGGATATCAGCGCCAATGTGGTAGCTGCCTATTACCATGACCATATTTTTGTTCCGGCCGCCAAAGCTGAACTGGCACTTCTGGCTCTAAATGAGTTTGCTGAATAAAACTATTCTTGAAGTACCAGATACAAAAATCCCGACACGAATGTCGGGATTTTTTGTATTGCGCTAACAAGTATTAGAAGCGGTAGTCAATGCCTGCGTAGTAACTGCGCTCAGGTCCGACATAGTTAAAGCCAAAACCTTCTGATGTCTCATAATCTTCATCTAAAAGGTTGTCGACTTTTAGCTTGGCCAGCAGATTGTCAGTGATATGATAACTAGCAGCCACGTCAATTGTAACGTATGAGTCCAAAGTACCGTTTGCATCTGGTCGCTCTCCAGTATAAATGGTAGAAAGTGACAGATTGAGAGCTTCATATCCGTAGTTCATTATCCATTTGTAGTTTTGTTTTGCTCTACGTATTAGTTGTTCGCCTGTTGTTTTGTCTTGAGGATCTTTCCAATCGCCAACTAATGTGTGTGTAACTGGGCCAGTATCGAAATCTAAAGACAATTCTATGCCTTTTATCTCAGCTTCATTAATATTTTCTAAGCTGCCGTAATTAGGTGGAGTGGAGTTGCTTACCCACGTAAAAAGATTTTCTATATTATTTTGATAGGCAGTAAGGTTCCAAGTAAGAAAAGAGTAGTAACCCGCCAACCCAACTTCATAAGATTCAGATTCTTCTGGTTTTAGGTCTGGATTAGTCGCCAAATCAAAGAATGCAGGTGCTTTAAAAGCTGTGCCGTAGCTCGCGTTGAGCATGAGTTGCTCGGTTATATTCCAGCCCGCAGCTAGTCCCCACGTAGTGTTACCACCATACATACTATTTTCATCATGCCTAACACTAGCTTCAAACAGTACAGAGGATTGTTCAACTGCAACAGTACCAAATATACCGGTATTGTTACGGGAATTTTCATCAAAATCCGAAACTGGTTGGACATTACCTAAAAAATCAATGTAATACCCTGAATTGCTTGCTTCTTCATATGAGTAATCCACACCGCCATTCAATACCAAATTATCAATACCTTTATAGGTATTTACCCAAAGAACAGAGGTCCTTTTTGATTCAATTAAAGCGGCTGGCGCACTTAGACTATCCTCACCATCGCTTTGTTGTTCATTGGAGTAGTTGACTTGCAATGAAGAACTAAAGTCTTCACGACTATATCCAACATTGCCAGACAAAATATACGCATCAGTTTCTTGAAGGTTCGGTGTAGATGTTGGAGAAGATACATATTGGTTTTCGTAGTTTTGATAAACTCCGTTAAACCCTGCTGACCAATTTTTATTTATCTGAGTAGAAATGCCACCATTGATAAACTGAGACTGATATCCATACTTATTATCGGTGTTTTGATCTGTAATATTATAGCCTTTGCTTCCTTCATTGCTGGCTACAAAATTGCCTTTAGTAGATTCAGATATATCTCCAACAGATCGCCAAGCTTCCTGATGATAATTGTTAGACCCACCATTTAGTGTTAATTCATGAACAGATGCGTCTGCAGGTTTAGTTATGATACTGATAACCCCGCCAATTGCATCGGCACCATAAACTGATGCTCTTGGGCCACGGACTAATTCAATTCGTTCAATTGCAAAGGCTGGTATCAAACCTAGAGTATTTGCGGTACCACCAGCAGCTGTATTTAAACGAACACCATCAAGCAAAATTAAAGTTTGATTACTGTTCGAGCCACGGATGAATACACTGTTTGTAGCTGCTTTAGTACCCTGAGAGGTGATTTCAACACCGGGTAAGGTTTTTAGAACATCATAAGCACTATCAGCTTGTAGCTGCTCTATTTGTTCGCGTTCAACAACGCTCACAGAAGCTAATGCAGAAGTTTGAGTTTGTTCAAAACGGTTGGCTGTGACGACCATAGTTTCATCAACCTGAGTTGACTCACTATCTTGGGCAAAAAGTGTTGGGGCATACAGCGAAACTATAGCTGTTGCTAAAATGGATTTTTTCATTTTGAGTCCTAATACGCGTAGTTATAAAAACGTTTATGTTTGCGTTTTTCTTACTGGCAGGTATTCGGACTAATGAGCACTGTAGATTTTCCTATCTACAACCTAGCGTCTCACTTCCCGCAATTAGGTTATTGCAGTGTGCAGGGTTACCCCTTAAGACGTTCGTTCTCAAATACCGCTGCGCGTCAGTTTTGGATTCACACCAAATTCCCTTTTAAGCCTGAAATCTCTGATTTCATGACACCAGCGGGGGAGAGTCTATAGAGTGTTAAAGGAGGTGTCTAGTTCCCTGAGAAAGTTGTTAAATGTGACGAAATGTAATGTTAAGCGGCTGTAATCACACTTCTCTTGATCATTGTTCCGTATTCTTTGCTTTGCCTAGTACTGCTCTGTAGGATTGTCGCCAAATTCATGGTGGTTTTATAGAGCTGAGGAAAAGCAATGTTTACAGCATCTAGTGTTTTAAATCCCGATTTCATTAACCAACCGAAAGAGACGCTTTGGTCTCTCATTTCACCTATGTATATGGTGGATGAATCGGCTTGGTTGAATGAGTTATTAAAGCTAGCAACACCTCTTGAAGAGGAAAGGCAGCGTACAAAACGTCAAACTACGGCTCTAATTGAAGCGATCCGCGCCGATAAGCGTTCAATTCAGATGATTGACGCTCTTTTATTGGAATATAGCCTAGATACCCAAGAAGGCATCTTGTTGATGTGTCTTGCGGAAGCATTGATGCGTATTCCTGACTCTGAAACCGCCGATGCCCTGATCAAAGATAAATTAACGGTAGCTGATTGGAAGTCTCACCTGAGCCAGTCTGACTCTGTGTTTGTGAATGCTTCGACTTGGGGACTAATGCTGACAGGTAAGGTTGTTGGCGTTAACAACCAAGAAACAACCAGCCCAAGTTCTGCTTTGTCTAAGCTCGTCAATAAAATGTCTGAGCCAGTGATACGTAAGGCCATGCACCAAGCAATGAAGGTCATGGGACATCAATTTGTATTGGGTCGTGATATTAAAGAAGCTCAGAAAAACGGAGCGCCATTACGCAAGAAGGGGTTCACCCACTCTTTTGATATGCTGGGTGAAGCAGCTTTAACCTCAGAGGATGCACAGAAGTACTTCAATGATTACTTGATGGCAATTGAATCTGTAGGTCGAAACAAACAAAATGATGACGAAAGTCCTGCGCCATCGATTTCTATCAAGCTATCTGCATTACACCCTCGTTATGAGGTCGCTAATAAAGAGCGTGTTCTTAACGAGCTTCATGACACATTGATCAAGCTATTAACTCGCGCTATCGAGTTGGATGTAGCCATCACTATTGATGCAGAAGAAGCGGATCGCCTTGAGCTGTCTTTGCAACTGTTTGAGAAGGTCTACACCAACGATCTTGTCAAAGGGTGGGGTAAGTTTGGCCTAGTGATCCAAGCTTATTCTAAGCGTTGTCTACCTGTTCTGGTGTGGGTGAATGCACTGGCGAAAGAGCAGGGCGATCTTATTCCTCTGCGTTTAGTAAAAGGCGCGTATTGGGACAGTGAGATCAAATGGTCGCAACAGGCAGGTTACGCCAATTACCCTGTTTACACGCGTAAAGAAGCCACTGACATGTCTTATCTGGCCTGCGCTCGATTCTTATTGAGTGATGGTGTACGGGGCAATGTATTCCCACAATTCGCGAGCCATAATGCTCATACTGTTACTGCGATTGCAGAGATGGCAGAGCATACAGACTATGAATTCCAGCGCCTGCATGGCATGGGTGATTCGCTCTATCACCATGTGATGGAGAAGTACGGTCAACCTGTGCGTATCTACGCTCCAGTGGGAAGCCACAAAGACTTGCTGCCTTACTTGGTACGTCGCCTACTTGAGAATGGCGCCAACAGTTCGTTTGTTCATAGACTGGTAGATGCGCGTTGTCCGGTTGAAGATCTAACCCATCATCCCGTTGATACCTTATTAGCCAATGAAACCCTTCATAATGATCAGATCCCGCTCCCACCACAGATATTCGGTGAGCGAGTCAATTCTATCGGCATTAATGTGGATGTGGAGAGCGAGGCGTTGCCATTTGAGCAGCAAGTCAATAGTTTCCTAGCCAAGCAATGGCAAGGCGCTCCAATCATTAATGGATCTATGATCTCTGGAACTATGATCAAGGAAGAAAGTGTTGTTGCTCCTTTTGATCGTAGCCTAACGGTAGGTAAGATCGCTTTTGCAAACCTTGATCATGTTTCCGAAGCGATTACTACAGCTCAATCAGGGCTTGAGCATTGGAGATATACACCGATTGCTCGCCGCGCTGAGTGTTTGAACAATCTAGCCGATAAATTAGAAGAGAATCTTGCAGAGCTGGTCGCTCTTTGTCATATGGAAGCAGGTAAAACCATCCATGACAGCATCGATGAGGTGCGTGAAGCGGTTGACTTCTGTCGCTACTATGCGGACAACGCGATTCACCTTGGTCCTGAATCTATTCAAGGTTTTGATGGCAATCTGCAATGGTGTGAGAGACATGGTCGTGGCGTGTTTGTATGTATTAGCCCATGGAACTTCCCGTTGGCGATCTTCTTAGGCCAGATATCGGCAGCACTTGTTGCGGGTAATACTGTCGTCGCAAAACCGGCTGAACAAACAAGCTTGATTGCCGCTCGAACCGTAGAGTTGATGCTTGAGTCTGGCTTTCCTGTTGATGTGATTCAATTCCTGCCTGGGCGTGGCGCTGAAATTGGTTCTGCTTTGACTTCTCATCCTGCGATTGCTGGTGTGGCATTTACCGGTTCTACCGCAACGGCTAAGCGAATCAACCTATCTCTTGCTGAGCGCGACAGCCAACCGGTTCCGTTCATTGCAGAAACGGGTGGCCAGAATGCAATGATTGTCGATTCTACGGCGCTCCCTGAACAAGTGGTTCGCGATGTAGTGCGCAGTGCGTTTGCTTCTGCAGGTCAGCGCTGTTCGGCGTTACGTGTGTTGTTTGTACAAAAAGACATAGCGCCAAGAATCATTAAATTGATTCAAGGTGCTATGAAAGAGTTAAGCGTGGGCCTACCTTATCTGCACAGCACCGATGTCGGCCCTGTGATTGATGAACTGGCGCAACAAAAATTGCTCGCACATATCGAGGCAATGCGCAAAACCCAGAAAGTGGTTGCCGAAGTAGAATTAGATGAGCAGTGCAACTCAGGGATGTATGTGCCGCCAACCGCAATCGAAATTAGTGATATTTCTGTGTTGGAAGAAGAGCAATTTGGACCCATCTTGCATATCGTGAAATTTGAAGCGAGCCAGATAGCTGAGGTCGTAGATACGATTAATAATACGGGCTTTGGTCTAACCATGGGTATTCATTCTCGTAATGAAACCACTTATCGTTGGATTGAGGAGAATGCCCGAGTGGGCAACTGTTATATCAACCGTGATCAGGTGGGCGCTGTGGTAGGTGTTCAACCCTTTGGTGGACAAGGGCTATCAGGCACAGGTCCAAAAGCGGGTGGACCAAACTATTTGTATCGCTTTACTGAGCATGTATGTCGAAATCGTCAAGTGGCGGATTCAACACAAGAACAGCAATCTTCGCAAACTGATGAGCAAGGGGTATAGCAATGAAAAAAGCATCTATTTGCTTCTCAGAAGCACAACATGCGTGGGCACTTTGGAATCAAACACCATACGCTGCTCGCTACGAACTTCTTAGTTCGGTAGCGACTGAACTTGCTTTGGAAAACTTTAAGGTTCCATTGGCATTTCACCATAAACACAGTGCTCAGTTATTAACTGAACCAGAACTTATGCCGGGGCCAACGGGTGAAACAAATGAGCTGTATACCGCTGGTCGTGGGGTTGCACTTATCATGGCTGACAAGTCTGTCGATCTAGGCTGTGCTAAAGCTCTCTATGCACAACTGGCGGTCGCACTTATGTCTGGAAATTGTGTGCTACTGTGTGTGCAAGATAGTGAACTGGCACAGCAAGTCTTGACGCTTATCGATAATCTCCCGCTTCCATCCGGCGTACTTAGTTTGGTGGAATATGACCAATATGCTCAACTATTGGATAGTGATGTTCGTGTTGTCTGTATTTTGGGCTCAGAAGTCCTAGTTAAGTCTGTAAACCGAAGCTTAGCGGGCAAAGCTGGTGCTATTGCCCCGTTAGTCGCTGAGATTGATTTGTATAAGATGCCAGTAGCGCAAGACCCTAAATTGTCTCTTCGTTACATTACAGAGCGTACGCGAACGATAAACATTACAGCGGTTGGCGGAAATGCAACACTGCTCGAGTTGGGTAGTGCTGAACATTAAGATCAGTAGACCTGAACAATGATGTAGAAGTACCACTCAAATACCATAATACCGAGTTGAATCCTTTGGATTCACTCGGTATTTTGTTATCTGACGTATTTAAGGAATGTGACACATGGAAACTGAGTGTACGAATAAGTATTCGTTAGTAGTTCAAGGCGGGGGACAAAAGGGAGCCTTTGCGGCCGGCGTCTTAGATACCTTTATTGCCGCTAACTACGATCCGTTTTCTTTGTATTTGGGTACTTCTGCCGGAGCACTCAATGTCTCTTCGTTTGTGACCAAGCAGCCTGGTTTAGGTTTAGACTTTATCCTTAATTACACCACTCAAAATCGCTTTTTTGACTTTAATAGATTGGTCAATAAAGAACAGGTGGCAATGGATCTCGATTGGGCCTTTCAGTTTGTGCATAGCGGTGAGTTTCCACTGGATCTGGAAAAAGGTGCTAAGAACCTGGGGTCGGAAAAAGAAGCACTGGCCTGTGTTACTCACGTAGAAGAGATGAAGGACTATTACTTTCCTATCTTTTCTGAGAATTGGTATGACGTGCTAAGAGCCACGTGCGCTATCCCTATGCTATATCATCAAGAGATTAATATAGACGGGGCAAACTGGGTTGATGGTGGTGTTACTGCAACGATACCGGTTCATGAGGCGTATCGACGTGGGGCGTGCAACATGGTGGTGATTACAACAGAGCCCATCATTGAAAAAACAGTAGAAACGAAGGTGGCTATAAAAGCTGAACCACTTGAAAAGCTTAAGTTAGAGCTTGCTCGTGGTATTGAACCTTACATCAATCGTATTGCACCCTTAAGCAAGAATGAGCGTGTCAAACATTTGAGTGACCTGTTCTTAAATCGAGTGAGTCAGCTTAAGCAAAGCCATCAGTTCCCAGCACTCAATTCTCTGCCTAAAAACTGGCTGCCGGATACAGAGAAGCTAACCGAAATGATTGCCCATCAATCACACAAACAGATAAAGGCTCATGCACCCCGTTCAATGGAAATGCTATTTGCTCACTATATGAATCATTCCAGTATTTCTGAATTTATGAATCAGCCACCAGAGGGAGTCACCATCCGAGAGATAGCACCACAAAAGCCTCTTAATTGTACTGGTTTGTTGAGTCACAAAGACGATATCCTCGCGGACTATGAAACAGGTGTGTTGGCAGGCAAAGAGTACTTATCCCAATCGAAATAAATAACTACCTTTCCTTCGTTAATTCTAAACACTTCCTTAGTGTGATTGGTATTATCTAAACTGCTTATCTTCTACTACGGTCTCAACTATGCAGCCTTCTCATGATATTGATTGGTGGCACCTAGCCACCTTTTCTCTTCTTCTTGTAATTCCTTTTGCTATCAATCGCTTCTATAAGTTAGAGCTAGGAAAAGATATCGGGTTGTCTGTTGCAAGAATGTTTGTACAGCTGACCTTGGTGGGGGCTTATCTAGAGTTTGTATTTTCGACTAACAACCTATGGCTCAACTTGGGTTGGATTGCAGTGATGCTTGGAGTTGGCGCCAGCGCGATTGTTGGTAAAGCCAAGCTGCCTCGTAAGGTATTATTTACTCCAGTCATCGGTGGTTTGATTATTGGCCTCGCTCCCATACTTTTCATTCTGTGCTGGCTAGTGGTTCAACCTACCCCAATCTACAGTGCGCAATATGTCATTCCACTGGCAGGAATGCTGCTTGGGAATAGCTTGAGTAGCAACATAGTCGCACTACAAAATCTCTATACTGCTTTTGATGAGCGAAATGAAGAGTATCAAGTTGCCATTGCATTGGGGGCTCCACCTCTATTCGCGACATTGCCATTTGTCAGAGCCGCTATGCAAAAAGCGTTTGCCCCTATCTTGGCGTCGATGGCAACAACAGGATTAGTGACCCTGCCTGGTATGATGACAGGACAAATCTTAGGCGGCGCCTCACCTATGGTCGCCATTAAGTATCAGATGATGATACTGATCGCTATCTTTGTGATGATGAGTATTTCGGTCACGCTGACTTTTCAGTTTAGTCTGCGCAGGTCGATAAATGAGAATGGAAGGGTGATCGTGGGGCTAATTAAGTGATGCCCGAGGACATCACTTAAGTTAGTTACGCATTACTTTTGAACAAGAGCCTGCTCAGGTGGATGATCTAGCTTTAAAGTCTGAGTAGGGAAGGCGACATCAGCCCCGTTGTCGTGGATTATCTGCATGATTTTCAGTAGCACATCTTGCTTTACTTCATGGTATCGAACCCAATTCACAGTCTTGGTAAAGGTGTAGACAAAGAAGTCTAAAGACGAAGCACCAAAGGTATTGAAGTTAACGATCAGTGTTTGATTTGCATCGATGTCAGGGTGGTTCTTTAGCATGTGATGCACATCTTCAATTACCTTATCGACCTTAGTTGAATCGCCATATCGAAGCCCTATCGTCTCGTAAATACGGCGATTGGTCATGCGCGAAGGATTCTCTACCACTATATTACTGAACACCGAGTTTGGTACATACAATGGGCGCTTATCAAAGGTGATAATCTTGGTCATTCGCCAGCCAATACGGTCAACCGTACCCTCAATACTGCGATCGGGAGAGCGGATCCAATCTCCAACCTTAAAGGGGCGGTCAAAGTAGATCATCATGCCGCCAAAGAAGTTAGAGAGTAGGTCTTTTGCTGCAAGACCTGCAATCAAGCCACCCACACCACCAAAGGTAAGTAAGCCTGAAAGGCTAAGCCCAAGGGTTTGCATTACTGTAAGCACGCCGATAATGACGACCAGTAATCTAGCGAGTTTAGCTACCGCTTGAACAGTAGTGACGTCTCGCTTGGTTTGTTCAAGCAGTTGATTTTCAAAGTTGGTAATGATTCGAGACAGGGTCCAAATCGCAATACAAATAACCAGAATCAGCTTAAGAGTAGAGAGCCAATTAAAATCATGAGTAAAGTTTTCTTCAAGGAATAGCCCCATAGAAACCGTACCGGGCCATAGCCAGATCAAGGTACTTACTGGAGCCTTGAGCCCATGAATGACCGCGTTGTCCCAAGTGATCTTGGTTTTTTCTGCAATGGCTTCGAGTCTTCCAATTAATAGCTTCCAAACCAGCCAGAAAACCAAACTTAGGGTGGTGATCAGAATTATCTCATTGATGATTGGACTGTCGGTTATCTTCAAGAGGTTAAGCCATTCAGCTTTGGTATGTTCCATTATTGCTTGTTTTCCTTGAGTTGATTGTTTTGCACTGCCGTTGCTACTCGAGATTGTAGCCACAGTTGCTTGTCATTGCTTGCCAGTCCGTTCTTCCAGACCATGCTAATGGTAAAGTCACTGACTTCAATAGCGGGTTTTGCGCGAGTTAGCCCGTCCGAAATGTAGGGGATCAGAGACATCAGTTTTGGCACAATACAGATGAGATTTCGCCCCTTAACTAATTGGCCAATAGTTAAGAAGTTTCGAGAAATAACTTGCACGTTTCGCTGGTGGTTTTGCTTTGCTAAGGTCTTATCGGTCTGGGTTTTCCATTGACCACCTGGGCTGACTAATGCGTGAGGAAGAGTGCAAAATTCCTCTAAACTCACCGGTGTAGTTAGTCCTGTTGCGACGGGGTCGAATAAGCAAACGTGACTTTCTTGGTAAAGCGCTTGAGATTCAAAGCCCTCACCGAGTTCAGGAAAGCTTCCTATTACCAAGTCTAAGCGCTCTTTTTCCATGATGTCGGTGAAATTGTGTCGATTCACATTAATAAAACTGACTTTAACATTGGGAGCCTGCTCAGTTAATGCGTCGAATATGAGTGGGGCGAAGACGAACTCTGCATAATCGGTGAGTCCCAATCGGCAGGTGCCATTAAAGGTTTCAGCATCGAATTTTTCTGGTGACAGGATATTGTTTTTAATTACAGACAAGACTTGTTCGACATCATTGCCTAAGTTGAGAGCCCTCTCTGTAGGCTCCATTTTATGCCCGCTACGATGAAATAACGGATCGCCTAATAGAGAGCGAAGCCGAGATAGGCTGTGACTCATAGCCGATTGGCTAATATGCAGTTCACTTGCGGCTGCGGAAACACTGCGCGCCCTAAGAAGGGCTTGAAACGCGACTAATAAGTTCAGATCAACGCCTTTCCAATTTATCTCTGTCATTGAACCTCCATAATCTGCTTTACTTATATAATCCTATTTCATTCATGAAATATATCAATACTATTAATTTGAGTCATAGAATAGCTTCGCTTAGGGTATGAACACATTTTATCGGTCGTGATTGGTTATGTTTTCAATTTTTAAAATATTTTTTGCATTGGGTTGGGTCAGTTTTGGTGGGCCAGCGGCACATATTGGCTATTTTAGAAAAACCTTTGTAGAGCAGAAAAAATGGTTAACGGATGAAGAATATGCACAATTGGTTGCTCTTAGTCAGTTTTTGCCTGGTCCCGGCTCTAGCCAGGTAGGCTTTGCTCTAGGCTACAAGCAGGGCGGTATCGGTGGAGCTTTTGCTGCCTTTTTCGGCTTTACATTGCCATCTGTGATTTTGATGTTAGCTCTGGCACTGCTGAGTAGCAGTTTGCTAGAAACGTCATTGTTTATTGCCGTTATCCACGCTCTTAAGCTATTAGCCGTAGTTGTGGTTGCTGATGCTATTGTAGGGATGTACAAGAATTTTTGTCAGACCAAACAATCTATTGGCTTGTGCCTTTTTGTGGCAGTTGCCATGTTGATGTTCAGTGGTATTGCCGCTCAAATTATTGTTCTTTTGCTGTGTGCTGTGCTTGGTTCGCTGTGGTTCAAACAACAGGATCAGTCTCAAACCCCCTCAGTAAAAGGTAAGCTCTCAGTTATTCCATTGGCGATTTTTATTGCAGTGTTGTTGATTGGTCCTTTTGTTGCAAGCCAAACACCGCTACTGAAAATATTTCATGACTTCTTCTATGCGGGTTCTCTAGTATTTGGTGGAGGGCATGTGGTTCTTCCATTACTGCAAAATCTCATTGGTGATCAGCTTACTACGGATAGCTTCTTAACTGGCTATGCAGCCGCACAGGCGGTTCCTGGCCCTATGTTTACCTTCGCTACTTACTTGGGATATGAGTTATTGCCTCAGCAACCGATTGTCGGTGCTATAGTCGCGACGATTGCTGTGTTCCTTCCGGGCTTTTTGTTGGTGTTGTGTGTGATTAACAATTGGCAGACTTTAGCTTCTATTCCAAGAGTTTCAGCTGGGTTAAAAGGCGTAAATGCTGGTGTGGTAGGGCTATTGATTGCTGCGTTGTATCAGCCAATCTTTGTCAGTGCGGTAGGTGGAGCACAAGATTTTGCTATCGTACTGATTGGTTACTTCCTATTAAAGCAGATGAAATTGCCAATTGTTGCTTTGGTGGCGAGCTTCATAGGTTATGGCATTTTACTTTCGGTTTTCTAAGTTTTAGTTAGAGGCTTTGCTCGTGTTCATCGCAGGGCGCGGGCTAAGCCCATTTAACTGAGCGTATTGCATTGGTGGCAGACCTGTAATGCGCTTAAAGGCACGAATAAACTTTGATGAGTTGGCATACCCAAGATGTGAGGCGATATCAGAGATGCTAAATCTGCCGTCTTCTAATACACGAATAGCAAACTGCATCTGCAATTGTTCTATGACCTTTCGAAATGTAGTGTGTTCATTGTTGAGCTTTCGCTGAATGGTGCGCCTAGAGGTATTGAGGATCTCAGCTGCACTATCAAGGTCGAGCTTACGCTCACCAATGTAAGGCATTAATGCTGATGAAAGTTGTTCATGGTAGGTGGTGAGCACATCGTACTCTGGCAGAGAATAGTGGTAAGGCTTAACGTTGAGCTCTTGATAGGCCTCTTCTTCCGACAAGACAATATAAGTACTTTCTCTATCAACAAAAACACCTTGTTTTGCCAATTTTAATTCACCGTCCAACCGTTCAATATCGACATGTTGAAGCCCGACAGACAGGGGAAGCCAGTCCTTACCTAGCAGCCTTCGAACATATTGAATCAAGAAGAACAGGCTCTTCATTTCCAACCAAAATGCCGAACCTTGATAGCGATTTTCATAATCGTTGGCAGTAGAGATATGGATTTTAACTTGGTTCTGATAACCCTCAAGATCCAATTGTATCTCTGACTGGCTAGAGCGGGTTTCAAATTGTTCAGTGACGTCGTTAAGAATTGAGACCAGCGTGTTGCGCTTGGAATCAATAGGAATTGGCCACATAAAACTCAACTGTGCAGTGCAATCGACTATGTAATCAAAAAATGTGTGTGGGTCAGATTCTTGATACAAGGTTTGCATAAAGTGTATGAAGGCGTATTCAGGAATCGATTCTAAGTAGGGGCGTTCAAGGTTTGACGGTAGCAGTTCGATTGCTTTCGTTATCAAGGGCGCAGGAAAGAAGTTTTTAGCACAGTTCAATACCAGCCTAATAGTTTCGACTCTTATTAAGGGGATATCAGTTTGAGCTGTACTGTTCACGTATTTTTATTCCTAGCTGAGCTTCTCACTTCAAGCTTACAACTTGAAGTGAGAAGCTCTCAACTAGAACCTTGAATCTGGGATCTAGGTCCTTGAAGAGTCGTTATTGGTTGAGCCCTAAAACATCCCAGCAAGCTTGTTTTCTACTACCGGCGTGATATTTAAACCAATCATGAAGTCTGGACGAGTTTTTTCATCTTTTTCGATGTAGTAGTTGGCTTCTAAACCGATCTTCCATGGGCGATTACCCATAATGATCGTCTTACTCACTTGAAAGTTAAGTGGGATTTCTGCTTGGTCCGTATTCCAGTCATAGGTCATTGTCGGAGAAGATGCGACTGTCCAGCCATTGCCAAGTAGTTCAACCCAGCCAATCTGTAGTGAGGTGCGGTTGATATCTTCAATAACATGTTCACCGTTTATCTTGTCAGAGTTATTTGATACACCCCAAAGGTGATTGGGAAAGAAGATAAAGATGCGATCTTTACTTGCCTTACCCAATAGCATCTCAGGGCCCACTGCAAATTGCTCAGAACTAAAGCCTGTACTGCCTGTAGGTAACTGAGCGATAAGGCCGAAGGCTGTGATGTTTCCTGGTTCTGCTTTAGGCGCATAGGCGAGGTCGAATGAGATATCACCAAAGCCAGAGTCATCCCTGTTCAAATTGCCCACATCATTATTGATGACGTAGGGCAGTGCAGGGCGAAATATGACTTTGTCGCCGTTATCCATAGGGAAGGGCAATGCAGGTTGGAACAAGATAGTTGAGCTATCTCCACCCCCCTCATAGCCTGAATAGTATTGAAACTTGAAATTTAGACTGGCAAGGGCGGTATTTGGGTTCGCCAGCTCTTTAGCAGCCTCATCAGCTAGGGCTTTTTTATCAGTATCTTGTTCACCACTTAACGCAGGCAGTGCAAAAAGCGTTGAAAGTAGGACAACAGTAGTCGCTGCTTTTTTGATAGAGTTCGGCATAGTATGACTCACTTACAAACGGTTTAATTTGTTCGAATTGCGCGCATTTTAGCCGTTGAGGCGTAGGATGATGTCCAATTTGCGCCACATCTAAATTGAGTTAGTTTGTAAGAAAATAAATAACTGCGAGCCGCCTATCGGCATTTTATATCAGTATGTGGTTTGCTCTATCTCACTATAAAATATGAAGAATTAGGAAGTTATGAGCACGGTTTCCGCACTGCAGCATGTCCCTTGTGGTTTGGGGGAGGGGATCCTCTGGCACCCTTTACGCCAACAATTGTTTTGGATCGATATCATCGAGCATCGATTGCTATCGCTTAAAGGGGAAGAGATCTTAGATATCCCACTAGAGCGAACACCTTCTGCCCTTGGCTGGGTTGATGAAGACAGTTTGCTTCTCGCAGATGAAGCCGGTCTTCATCTGTTAGATATTGAACAACAGTCCCTAAAGCTGGTTGTTGGTTTTGAGCATGATGCATTGACTCACCGTAGTAACGATGGACGCGCAGATCCATGGGGTGGTTTTTGGATTAGCACCATGCACCGAGATGCTGTTGAGGGTGAGGCTAAGTTTTATCGCTATTATCAAGGAAAGCTCACCGAGGTTATCTCAAATATCACTATTCCTAACGGCTGCTGCTTCTCTGCAGATAAACAGTGGGTTTATTTCACGAACTCGCCTACGGCGCAGATAATGAGAATGAAATTAAATAAAGAGACGGGTTGGCCTACCTCCGAGCCAGAGCTGTTTATCGACCATTCAGATAACTTTAGAGAGCCTGATGGGGCGATTGTAGCTGATAATGGTGACATGATTAGTGCGCATTGGGGCGCGGGAGAGCTAGTACGGTACTCACCAAAAGGTGAGGTTATTGCGCGCTATGTTGTTCCGGTTAAGCAGCCCACTTGTCCTGCATTTGGTGGCGAGAATCTGGATACGTTATTTGTGACCTCAGCTAAAGTGGGTATTGAGGATCGCTCAGATACTGAAGGTAAAACATTAGTATTAACTGGAGTAGGTAAAGGCATTGCTGAGCCTGCTGTTAAGCTAACTCTGTAGCGTTATAAATTGTATTTCAGAGGCCTGAGTTAAATATCAGGCCTCGATTTCCTTTCTTTACTATTTGTACACCGTCAGTTCATTGGCATGTGTTGCCACGCCTAAGCGATTCCAAGCATTCATCATGGTACAAAGAACGATTAGCTGCGCAATTTCATCTTCTGAGAAGTGTTGTTCTAACGCCTTGTAGGTGTCATCGGTAATCCCCTGCGCGTAGATATGAACCATCTCTTCCACTAGGGCTAGTACCGCTCTTTCTTTATCGTTAAATAATTTAGATTCCTTCCATACTGACAGAGCAAAAATACGTTCTTGAGACTCTCCATGCTGCAGCGCCCCCTTGGTATGAACGTGTATACAGTAAGCACACCCGTTGATTTGAGAAGTGCGAACACGAACGATTTCCTCAATGATGGGATCAAAGCCACATTGCTTTAGATAGGCTTCTACGCCAAAAAAGGCTTTATATGCGGCGGGTTGTGCATTGTATATATTGACTCGAGACATAACGTTCCTTGTGTGATGTGCTTATTTCTGAGGCATTCAATTCGCCTGTACGCATAATTTTAGTCTATTATAAGCACAGTAATAACGCTCATAATCCTTTGATCCAACTGATAAATTTATTCTACTAGTTGGGGTTTTTCTTTATACAGTGGTATTTAAGCGCTAAATGTCTTTATCAAAAAAAATCCTCTACATACTGTTGCCACTTTTAGCCGCTTTGGTCGCTGTGAGTTTTTTTGCTCAATGGCAGTACGTTTTTCCGGTCTTCAAACAGTTAGAAAGAAAAGATGCAATTACAAACTTTGAGCGAGTTATTGCCCGTTTTAATGAAGATATCGTAGATTTAGACCTACATAATAAAGATTGGGGAGCGTGGGATGAGACTTATGCGTTTATTCAAGGAAAAAACCCCGATTACATTGAAGGAAACTTAGGTGCTGAGTCTTTTCGCAATGGTCAGTTTGATTTCTTATTCTACTTTGATGAAGCAAAGTATCTTTATTGGCATGGGATTTACGATTCTGAGAGTCACTCTCTAGTTAATGATGGTAGTTTTGCTCAATTAGTTGTTGATCGTTTGCAAGCCAAGATATCTACAGTTGAATTAGACTTATTTAGCATCGATACCCATTACATGGGGTTTGTTCTTATAGATAATAAGCCGATTGTATACTCCATCCGCCCAATCTTAACCTCTCGAGAAAAAGGTCCTTCAAAAGGGTTTATTCTTCGTGGGCGTTACATTGACCCAAATTTGATTTCTGACTTTATTAAACAAACCCGTGTTCGATTTGAGATTAGCCCGGTGGAAGATTGGTCAAAAAAGTATAGTGACAAATTTACAATTACTGAAATTGACGATGAAACACTTGAAGTCGCTCGTTACGTGTTTAGTTATGACGTACCTGTGATGCTAGTGACGTCTTTTTTCCCTCGAGATATCACGCAACAGGGTAAGTTGGCGGTTCAATCAGCTTTATTTGCGAGTATTTTACTTGGTTTTTTACTGTTATTTGCGTTGTGGATTACCTTAAGAAAAGTGGTGCTAGGGCCGGTCACTCATCTTACTCACAAAGCGACGGCTATCACTAACACTAAAGACTATACAAAGCGCACACAGGTGGAGACTAGCGATGAGATAGGGGAGTTGTCTCGGCAGTTAAACAAGATGCTTGATGTAATCGAGAGCAGAGAGGCGAGCCTTGAAGAGGTATTACACCGACTCAAAGAGCTTTCAATGACAGACTCTCTTACCCAAATCTCTAATCGCTTGAAATTTGACTCTGTATCTCAAATGGAATGGCGCAGGATGCAACGTGAGACGCAACCCATTTCAATGATCATGTGTGATGTGGATTACTTTAAGCAGTACAACGATCATTATGGCCACGTTGATGGTGATGAATGTTTAGTTAAGATTGCTAAAACATTAAGCGACAGTGTGGCACGTCCAGCGGATTTGGTTGCTCGTTACGGTGGTGAAGAGTTTGTCATTTTACTACCTAGCACCGACCTTGATGGTGCAATTCATCTTGCTCAGACAGTATTAGACAAGGTTGCAGCGATGCAACTACCACACGAAAACAGTGACGTGGCACCTCATGTGACCGTGAGTTTAGGTATTGCGAGTGTCGTCCCGAATGAGGACAACTCATTGCGACAGCTTATTACTGACGCCGATAACGCGTTGTACCAAGCTAAGCAGAATGGCCGCAATACCTTAGTTGCTAGGCCCTAACAAATAACTCCCTACTTTTCTTCCAATAGAGCCTTATCTTGAAGGCTCTTTTTCAGTACCGAGCAAAGCAATACCGCTCCCATGCTAGCGCCAATGCACAAGTAAAGAGCACCAAGTTCTACTTGATTCGTTACCCAGTTCCCCACTAAGTAGCTTCCAAAAAAACCAGCAATGCACATCTGTACTGAGCCAGAAAGTGCAGAAACCGAGCCTGCGTCCTTTTTGTGTGGCTGAAGCAATAGCGTGATTGACAGTGGGAAGGAGAGACCTTGCGCCACGGTAAGCCAGGTAAATGCCCAGACGAGATTGAATACAGTAAACGGAGTAACGAGTAGCCAAAGCCCGGCAAAGAAGAATAATCCAATGCTGAGTGCGAGCAACTGAAAGGTGCTGTATCGTTTATTAAGCATGTTGAGCAATAGACTACCACCCAGAAGCCCAGCCGAGGGTATGATCATAAGCGTACCGTAGTCGGCTGCACTCATTCCCATTTCTTGCTGCATCATGTAAGGCATGATGGATAGCGATACCACTGCCGCTAGATAACTAAACCAGTTGTAAGATGCAGAACCAATAACCTGTGGGTTCTTAATTAGTTGTAAGTACTTACTTATAACTGAAGATGGTCTGAACTTTTGCTTAGCATAAGGCAGGGTTTCCGGCATCACATACCAGCCTATAACAAAGGTGGCGCCAAGATAGACAAGCACAAAAGCAAACACTGCATGCCAACTAAAGTGGAAGGCTACCCATCCCCCTAATACGGGAGAAAGAATGGGCATAATCGAGGCCGTCACTGATAGGTACGCTAAGGCTTTTGTGAGTTGTCCACCATCATAGCTGTCCCGCAGAACACTGCGTCCAAGAACTGAAGCGCTTCCTGCTCCCAATCCCTGCAACAGTCGACCAGCTTCAAGAGTGGTAAGACTATCAGACAGAGTCAGACAAATGACGGTGCCGATTAGATAAATAAATTGGCCCAATAGAAATACTGGCCGTCTGCCAATGGCGTCTGATAAGGGACCATAAAAGAGCTGTGAGAGACCAAAACCGACCAAGAATAGGGTAACAATTGACTGCAATTGAGACTTGTCGATCTGCAGACTTTCGCTAATTAAAGGTAATGACGGTAAGTAAATGCTTACACCCATTTGTCCTGTAGCAATGATCATCATTGCCAAGACTAAAGGGCCTAATTTCATCTTTGAAGAGTGTTTTAATTTCATGCAGAGTAGTTTAAATTGAAATGTATTAGATGATAATCACTCAATTTGGAATTAGATTGATTCTTGGTGGGAAGTAATATGGATTTAATTCAGAGCCTTAAAAGCTATGTGCTGGTGGTTGATGAGGGAAGCTTTAACGGGGCTGCTAGGCGCTTGTCGACTACAAGCTCAGCAGTGAGTAAGCGTATACAATGGTTGGAAGATAGAATAGGCGTACAGCTATTAAAGCGCACGACTCGCTCAGTAACTCAAACAGAAGCAGGTGCGCTGTTTTACGATAGAACCAAGAAGCTTCTCGACCAACTCCAGTCTGTAGTGGATGAAACACGCTCAGTTAGCGATAGCCCCAATGGAATGTTAAAGATTGGGGCAACCATCGCTGTAGGCTCCAAGTTTTTGGTTCATTACCTTGATGGATTCTTGAAGAAGTATCCAGACATTCGAATTCAACTGATTACAACGACTCCCGGTCAAATGCCAGAAATGAGCTTAGATCTGTTTATCTCCAGAGAGATCGAACACCTCAATTCATTAAGCTTTAAATCCAAGGCTTTGTTTGAGGATCGGTTGGGCTTTTACGCTTCACCCAAATACCTGCAAGAGCATGGTGAACCACAAAATACCACTGAGCTTCAGCAGCATAACGTATTGATTTTTGGTGAACAGCTTCACCGAGAACTGAAGCTAGCGGATGGAAAACGACTTTCTCTAAATGGCAATTTTGCTTCGACTAACCCTGAAGCTATGTTTCATGCGGCTAAAAGTGGAATGGGCATTTTGATTTCCAATGCTGTGATGATTCAACAAGAATTGACGCAAGGAAGTCTGGTCAAAATCCTTCCTGATGTCCAAGCACAAGATACTAAGGTATATGCGTATTACCCCAAGCTTGATTATGAGCATACGCGCACACGTTTGTTTTTGGAGTATTTGCAGCAACGCTTAGAAGAGGAGCAGAGCGCGTCATAGCCTCTGCTCTTAACTCAACATTAATGAGTATTTGCCACCGCGGTTTCGAAGCCTTCGGTAGAGGGTTGCAATTCACGCCACCATGCGTGTTGAGTATGGTGGCTTGGTGAGTTTACATCGACCATTTGTCCAAATACTGGAGTCACCAATTGAACTTGCTTACTGTTTGCATGGGTTAGAGCGCGCTCTAGTGGCTCAAACCAATCATGTAGAGCAAGATCGAAAGTAGAGTTATGGATAGGCAACATTGCCTTTCCTCTAAGGTCTATATGAGCTTGAACACTTTGCTCTGGCGTCATGTGAATGTCACTCCATGCGTCGTTATAGGCGCCCGTTTCCATCATGGTCAGATCAAACGGTCCATATTTTTCTCCAATAGCCTTAAATCCAGAGAAATATCCAGAATCACCACTAAAGAAAAGATTAGCTTGTTCACCTTTTATTACCCAGCTAGCCCATAAGGTTTGGTCTCTATCGAATAGACTACGACCCGAGAAATGCTGAGTCGGTGTCGCAGCAAAGGTAATAGAGCCTATGTTCTTTTCCTGCCACCAGTATAATTCAGTGATTTTTTCTTGGGGAACCCCCCAATCTTGCAAAATCTTGCCAATACGTAGTGGAACCAAAAAGTGTTCGACCCTTTTGTGTATTGACTTGATGACATGTTTGTCTAGGTGATCGTAATGATCATGACTGATGACAACCATATCAATAGTGCTGAGTTCTTTAATGGATATAGCCGCTGGTTGGAAACGCTTTGGTCCTGCCCACTGCACTGGTGACGCACGATCGCTAAACACGGGATCTGTGAGAATAGTTTTACCATCTAGTCGAATGAGCATACTGCTATGGCCTAGGCGAGCAACCGCTGCATTAGTTGTATTTTCAATATCCTTTCGGGATAGAGGAACACTTGGTAAAGCTTCTTGTGGGATAGGGTGTTCACGATCTGCTGTGACATAGGACTTAATGATGCCGTAAAGATCACCAAAGCCGCTTTTGTATTCAATCTCGTTGTTTTGAAACTTACCGTTTTTTTCAACAGATGGAAATTCAGTTGCGTTGATAGTTGTTGCAGACATTAGCAGTGCTCCCAATACAAATCGTTTCATGTAAATGTTATCAATGAAAGTAAACTATACGGTGTAGTTTACACGCAAAGCTTTAAAAGTAAACTGCTTAGTGTAAAATTAGGTGATGGTTTTTCCTCCACCATAAATAAGATATTGATAAATAATGAAAAAAACACGTAGTGAATTAAAGCGCGAAGCGATCCTCGCCGCTGCAAAGCAATCCTTTCTTGAATTTGGCGTCAAGAATACCAGCATGGATAAGCTTGCTAGCCTAGCTAATGTCTCCAAACGTACCGTATATAATCATTTCAGCTCGAAAGAAGCACTAGTGATCGAGCTAGTAGGCATCATGTGGCGAGAAGCGGTTCAAGAGATTGATTTGGTTTATCAACCAGATACGCCTTTGGATTTGCAGTTAGAAAAAATACTGTTGGCAGAAATTGAGGTGAGTTGCGCTCCCGATTACATTGAGCTGGCACGAGTCGCAATCGGTCATTATTTTTACTCCCCTGAAGAGTTGCAACTGCAAGTGGCAAAGTTTTCCAAAGAGGATAGTGCGATAGCTATTTGGGCAAGACAAGCAATGGCAGATGCAAAACTGAAGGAGTGCGATGTTAGCCTATTTACTGAACAAGCCTACGCATTGATAAAAGGATATTATTTTTGGCCTCTGTTGGTAGGAATGAGAGGTTTTCCCACACAAGAAGAAAAGTGTTTACATGCGCAGCGTAGTGCTGAATTATTATTAAGTCATTATAAATTAGCGCTTTAGGTGATGTGTTGAATCACTTTGAAGCTCTTAATTATTGGGTGTAATTAAAATTATACACCTTGCGTAAAATTTATATATTGTCAAAATATTGCTTTTTAATTAAAAAAGTGATTGAAACTCGTTTTCTTCTTAGTTAAGTTGCATGGACACAAGCAAAACAGATGCCGTTACAGCACTGCATAAATTTAGAATGCTAAGTGCTTATTCTGTAAGCGGTAAGAATTTAAGGATAATCTACTATGTACCAAACCGATGACGTTCGCATCAATAGAGTAAAAGAACTACTACCGCCAATTGCTATTTTGGAACGCTTTCCAGCAACGGAAACCGCTGCTGCGACCACATATAATTCGCGAAAAGCGATTCATGACATCCTAAATGACCAAGATGACCGTTTATTGGTGATTGTTGGTCCCTGTTCGATTCACGATACCGAGGCTGCATTAGAGTATGGTAAGCGCCTAAAAGTGCTTCGTGATGAGCTAGGTGATCGCCTAGAAGTTGTTATGCGTGTTTACTTTGAAAAGCCTCGTACTACGGTTGGTTGGAAAGGCTTAATTAATGACCCATACCTAAACGATACGTTCAAGTTGAACGATGGCCTACGCATGGGGCGTAAACTGCTCTTAGACTTAACGGATATGGGCCTACCGACGGCGGGCGAGTTTCTAGATATGATCACTCCTCAATATGTGGGTGACTTGATCAGCTGGGGCGCTATCGGTGCTCGTACTACCGAATCTCAGGTCCACCGTGAGTTGGCATCAGGCGTATCTTGCCCTGTTGGTTTCAAAAACGGTACAGACGGCAACATTAAGATTGCATCTGATGCAATTCGCAGTGCTGAGGCATCTCACCACTTCCTATCGGTAACGAAATACGGCCATTCTGCGATTGTGGAAACGGGTGGTAACCCAGATTGTCATATCATTCTTCGCGGAGGCAAGGAGCCAAACTACAGTGCAGAGCACGTTGCTGATATCAAGCAACAGCTAGAGGCCTCTAAGCTACGTCAGAAGGTGATGATTGATTTCAGCCATGCAAACAGCAGCAAGCAATATCAACGTCAAATTAACGTCTCTGAGGACGTTTCAGCGCAACTAGCGAGTGGAGAGCAAGCTATCTTCGGTGTAATGATTGAATCACACCTAGTTGAAGGTAGACAAGACCTAGTTGACGGTAAAGCCGCAACATACGGACAGTCTATTACTGATGCTTGTATTGGTTGGGAAGATACTGAGAAGGTACTACGCCAACTTGCAGACGCTGTGACCGCACGTCGCAAAGCTTAAGCTTCTAAAAGATGTTTAAAATAAAACGGCCTGATGTAAATCAGGCCGTTTTTCTATTTGTGTTAGGCGTAGCTTTAATTATTTAGCTTGGTCCAATGCTTTGATCATATCGACCAATTCGTCCTCAGTTTTAGGCTCTTTATGGAAGTCCACCGAAGGTGAAGCTCCTCCCTTGAGTATATAAGCCTTTGTCCCGCAGTGGTCATAGTGATACCAAAGTCCGTTTACGCATACGTCGGTGTAGCATCTTGGGTCTTGTTTTAGTTCCATGCGAATACTCCTTTGTTCACACTTTGTTAACAACTTCACCTTAATTCAGCTAAGCATTTCAGAAAATGATCTAGATCAATATTGTTGCGGTTTTGTTATTGAGTTGTGATTTGTGTTGGGTGTGCAGGGGACACTGACAGGAATAGGGGCGCGGGAGTTTATTACACGATTGTGGATTCAAGGTACCCTATAAAAGAACTCGAGGGTGGTGTTTAAAGGTTCCTGTCCTTATAGTGCATTCCCTTACTGAGAAAACGCCGCAGACAAAGAAAACCCAAGGTGGATGGCCTTGGGTATGGAGAGTGGGTCAGATATGTGTAAGTTAGCCAACTGATACAGATAAGACCAAATTTATGAGGCTTTAGTGTAAGCCTTCTCATTTTGTAGTCGTTGAGAAAGAAAGATGACTACAAAATCATCCTATCTGTAATTAAGTTGTAAATCTACTCAATTTATAAACAATTCGCGTAACGGCAATAAAGTGCAACTATTTTCATACTATGTTGCATCCATTAGTGCTTGCGTCATATTCCCGTTTTTTGGAAATCATAAACAGAGCCCAGTTTTAATATCTGAGTCAGTTCATCTAGCGCTGCTTGGCTTTCTGTTAGTAGAGAGGGGTCCATTAAATCTTGAGCAGAAATCGAGTCACGATAATGCTTATCTACCCATACATTGAGCGTAGAAAACAGCGACTCACTCATTAAAACTGACTGGTTCATGGCTGCTTGCTCGGCTGGAGAGAGAACAACACGTAAACGAAGACATGCAGGGCCACCACCGTTTTGCATGCTCTGTTTCAGGTCGAAGCAAAGTAGTTCATCAATGCCTTGGTGACTTGCAACTAAGGTTTGCAAATAATCGGCAACTTGCAGGTTTTCCTCACATTCTCTAGGAACAACTAAAGCGGTCTTGCCATTTGGTAAGCTAAGTAGTTGACTATTGAACAGGTAACTACCCACTGCATCAGCAACAGAGACAGCAGATTCAGGTACTTCAATTACTTTTAATGGCTTTTCTAGAGCACTGCTGAGGTCGTTGTATACCGTTTCTTTGTTGAGGAACGCCTTTTCATGACAGAACATTACGTCTCGGTTACCCACGGCGATCACGTCATTATGAAATACACCCGCGTCAATCACGTCAGGGTTTTGCTGAGCAAACACAACTTTGTCTTCTGCCAAACCATGTATTCGAGCGATTGCAGAGCTTGCTTCTAACGTTTGGCGTGCAGGGAAGCGTGTTGGTTTTGCCATAGCGCTATTGAATGCGCTCTCACCAAACACAAAGAAGCCTACACCATGATCACCATACTCATTACAGAAACGTGTATGGTTTGCCGCACCTTCATCACCAAAATAGTTGCTAGATGGAAGCGCATCATGATGAGCAAAGTGATTAGTATCGCTAAACATTCCCTTAAGGATTCGACCCGTTTGCGGGTGTTCGATAGAGCGATGAAATTTGTTTATTAGATTTGCTGGCGTAAAGTGCAGTTTGCCATCGTGTGTATCGCTGCTTGGCGAGACAGTGGCCGCGTTAGCAGTCCACATACTTGACGCAGAGCAGCAAGCCGCTAAAAGTGCCGGAGAATGTTTGGCCGCTTGTTTCAATACAGATGCTGTATCACCGGTAAAGCCCAATTGACGAAGCATACCAATATCTGGGCGGGCAAGGGGCGCAATGACGCCCTGCACCATTCCAAGGTCATGCAAGGCCTTCATTTTCTTCAGGCCTTCTTTGGCCGCTAGCTTTGGGCTAGACGCCTTAGTTTGATTGTTTTTAGAGGCAAGGTTTCCGTCAGATAGGCCTGCGTAGTTGTGAGTAGGGCCTACAAGACCATCAAAATTGGCTTCAACATGTTGGGTTGAGTTGTTCATCTTCACTCCTTGAATGGATTCTACTCTTGCTCTGCTAGAGCGTTAAACAGTGGAACAAACGGCGCAGAATCGCCTTCCTTAAGCTGCAACGTATCTGCAAGCTTGGTATCCATAATGATGGTATTGCCTTCAAGCTGAATCCCTTTGGTTGCTAGCGCTCTAAAGTGCTTCACTTTGCCGTTGCTGACGAGATAAGGCACCTCACTTGGAGTAATGTCTTTGGCAATTTTAACAGTGGCTAAGCGCTGCTCACGTACGGCTCTAATATCCCTGACTTGTGACTCCAACATTGGCCCTGCATCAAAAATATCGACGTAGTGATTGAAGCGGAACCCCTCTGACTCCAGAAGCTTACGAGCTGGCAGAGTGTGTGGGTGCGTATGACCAATCACTTCTTGAGCTTCTTCTGGTAGCAGGTTGGTGTAGATAGGGTTTTTAGGCATTAACTCAGCAATAAATACCTTGTCGTGCATCGATAGCTTATCTGCGATTGCAAAATCTAGGTTGAAAAAGTGACGTCCGAGTCCTTCCCAAAAAGGTGAACTCCCTTCTTCGTCACTAAAGCCACGCATCTCTGCGATAACCGTAGAATCAAAGCGTTCCTGATTTTGTCCCATGAACAAAAAACGACTTTTAGAGAGCAAATGGCCGTTATAGCCCATTCTCGATTCAGGAAGCAAAAACAGAGTGCACAATTCAGTGCATCCTGTGTGGAAATTGCTGAGGCTTAGGGTTTGCACCTTGCTGTATACATCAAGTTCTCGCGAGGCATGCACTGTAGTGTCTAGGTGATAGCTGTAGAAAGGGTCCTGCAAGCCGACACCTGCTTGAACTGCACAGGTACCCACCAATGTTTGCTGTTCTAGATCTTCAGCAACAAACAAATAGTACCCGTCTTCTAAAGGAGTATGGCTCTCAAACGCAGCGCAGCCATCTTCAATCATCTGATCAATGCGTTTTGGATCATCCTGCATTGAGGTGAAACCGGTACCTGTTTGTTTCGCTAATTCCGCCAGTCCTTGACGATCGCTTGCTGTAATTGGACGTATCAACAGCATAAAAAATGCATCCCTTGCAATCTAAAATGAAAAGTCACAATACAGGCTTAGAAGTGCTTAGCAAGCCTCAAATATTCATTGTGATTGAATATCCCTTATATTTATTCACTCTTTATGCAATATCAGTATCTAGCTATTCAGTTTTTGTCGATTTAAAGGGTTGAGGTTATAGAAGGCGAGTGATTATTTATGAGATCTCAAAAATAAGGTAACAATTCTAAGTTACGTTTTAAAAATGTGATCTTACGCTAAGTTTGCGCATTGGTTTTATGATTGATTTTTGAGCTTAATTCTTACTGAATTTGTCGTTGCGAAGAGAAATAAGTGCCTATACTCGTTAATGGTTAGGCAGAATTCTCATAGGATAAGCGAGGGCGATGGATGAAAATAGGGATTCTAGTATGCGGGCATTTAGCACCAGCACTTTCTGAAAATTACGGCCAGTATTCAAATATGATCGCCAAGGTATTCGAAGCGGTCAACAATGAAATTACCTTCTACGAATATGATGCATTTAATCAGCAATTGCCTGAACTAGAAGATTGTGACGGCTACATACTTACGGGGAGTGTGTGTAATGCATATGATAATGACCCTTGGATCTTAGGGTTAATAGATTGGATTCAACGCTGTGAAGCAAGGCGTAAGCCCTTGGTAGGTATCTGCTTTGGGCATCAACTTATTGCTCGTGCGCTTGGCGGTACAGTTGAAAAATCACCCAAGGGTTGGGGATTAGGCAACGATGAAGTGAATATTGTTGCGCAAAAGCGTTGGATGAATCTGTCCATCGATAGGCTGCAAATGTTGGTGAGTCATCAAGATCAGGTGATTACTGTTCCTCGCGGAATGCGGGTAGTTGCTTCTAGTGATTTTTGTCCAAACTTTATGTTGGCAAAGGACAACCACATATTCACCGTTCAAGGGCACCCTGAATTTTCTTTGGAGTTTACCTCTGAACTTATAGAAATGCGTAAACACCTAATTAGTGAGGAGCATTATCGTTCTACATTTGAGCAGTTAAAACAAGCACCAGACTCCGCTATTGTTTTGCATTGGATTGATGCCTTTTTTGTTTTCAACACTCAGTCGATTCAAGAAGAAGGTTTTCAACAGGTAGGTTAGAAAAGAAAAGGCCTAGAGAGAATTCTAGGCCAGTTTTTTTCAATCTATTGTGCAATAAATCCACCGGTTTGATGAGCCCATAACTGCGCGTAGATGCCTTTCCCCTGAATAAGCTCCTGATGGGTTCCTTGCTCCACTATATGTCCCTTATCTAGGACAATGAGTCTATCCATAGCCGCGATTGTAGATAGGCGGTGGGCAATGGCAATCACCGTTTTTCCTTCCATCAATTCGTTTAAACTCTCTTGAATGGCGGCCTCAACCTCCGAGTCTAAAGCAGACGTTGCCTCATCAAGCACCAATATTGGCGCGTCTTTTAACAACACACGAGAGATGGCAATTCGCTGACGCTGTCCTCCAGAGAGCTTTACGCCTCGCTCTCCAACTTGAGCATCATAGCCAAGATTACCAAACGGGTCGGTTAATGTTTCTATGAACTCATGGGCATGCGCTTGTTTGGTTGCCGCAACAAGCTCTTCTTCACTCGCCGTCGGGTTGCCGTACAAGATGTTATCTCGAATAGAGCGGTGCAGTAACGAGGTGTCTTGTGTCACCATGCCGATATTGCTACGCAAAGAGTCCTGAGTAACGGCGGAGATGTCTTGTTGGTCGATGCTGA
This sequence comes from Vibrio comitans, assembly GCA_024346835.1. Lineage (GTDB taxonomy): Bacteria > Pseudomonadota > Gammaproteobacteria > Enterobacterales > Vibrionaceae > Vibrio > Vibrio comitans. Next base: position 595,375 of record AP024867.1, on the reverse strand, counting down.
TTTTCCCACCTTCTACATCGTGGAAACGCAGCAGAAGGTTGACTAAAGTAGATTTCCCCGCACCAGAGCGCCCAACTAAGCCCACTTTTTCTCCGGGTTTAATATTCAAGCTCAGGTTGCTTATGACGCCCTTATTTTCACCGTAGTGAAAGCTAACGTCATCAAAATGTATTCCGCCATTCTCTACTTGAATTGGCTTCGCATCTTGCTTGTCTTTGATGTCTATGGGCTTAGAAAGTGTCGCCATACCATCAACGGTGGTGCCCATATTTTCAAACAATGCGCCCACCTCCCACATGATCCACATCGACATGCCATTCAAGCGAAGCGCTAAACTGATTGCGATGGCGATAGCGCCGATGCTGATGGCATCGTCCATCCATAGCATGATAGAAATAGCGGCAATGGCAAATACCAATACATAGTTAACCACTTCAACCATTACATTGAAGCCAGTAACAAGGCGCATTTGACGATAAACGGTATCTAAGAAACCTTCCATGCCTTCTTCTGCATATTCGGTCTCTCGTTTGCTATGAGAGAAAAGCTTCACCGTTGCTATGTTGGTGTAACTATCGACAATGCGTCCCGTCATGGTTGAGCGAGCATCGGCCTGCTCCGAAGAGACCTGCTTTAGGCGAGGTACGAAGTAGATTTGAATACCAATATACGCCAAAAGCCAGGCTAGCATTGGCAACATCAAGCGATAATCTGCTTGAGCTAGAAGCACTATGATAGAGGTAAAGTACACGCTGACGTATACAAATACATCCAGTGTCTTCATGACGGTTTCCCTTACGGAAAGGGACGTCTGCATCACCTTGGTGGCTATTCGCCCTGCGAAATCATCTTGGTAAAACGACAAGCTTTGCTTGAGCAGATATCGGTGTGCCATCCAACGGATAGACATTGGATAGTTACCCAGTAAGGTCTGATGTTGAACCAATGAATGCAAGGTGACTAGAACAGGCATAACGATCAACACCAACACGCCGTAGGTGATTAGCGTGTTCGCATTTTCTTGCATGAAGGTATCAGGATTGCTCGACCCTAGCCAGTCAACGAGTTTACCCATCATGCCAAACAGAGACACCTCGACAATAGCGACGATTGTACTAAGCAGTGCCATCAGTAGCAGAGGTTTTTCAAATCCCTTGGTGTAATAACGACAAAATGCGAAAACCGTATTTGGCGGCTGTTCAGGCTCGTTTTTTGGGAAGGCTTTGGTGAATCCTTCGAAGATTTTATACATACATCAATCCTAAAATGCACCTTGCCGAGAGACAGTAAGAAAAGAGTGAGCAAGGCTTAAATAGTGTTTTTTAAACAGACACTTAGATAGATAGGATAGTCGATGATAGGGGAAAGAACATCTTAAAACCGTCATCCCAGAAAATTCCAAAGGAATTTATCTGGGATCTTGGTAAGTACTTAACCAAAGTGTGCACATACTATGGTTCTGGATAACCCTATCGGGTTTCCAGAACGACGATTTTAGGACATGTGCTCATCAAGAAGCTGCACTCATAATGGCAAGGTTCTTACCATTTTGCTTACCTCTATCAGTGGCTTGTAGCGATGACGAAAGTGTCTTATCTACTGAATCACGTAGGTGAGATACACCTATGCTGACAGTAAAGTTAACGTTGACGTTATCAAAGGCAAACTTATGCCTTTCGATAGCCTCACGAAGATTTTCAGCCAAACTAAATGCATGCTGCTGATCAACAGCATGATAAAGCACACAAAATTCATCACCACCGGTTCTGGCTGTTGATAGCGTCGATGATGCAGGGAAGTGCTTTGTGATCACACTCGACATCTCTAGTATCAACTGATCGCCACAGGTGTAACCATACTGATAGTTGATCAGCTTTAAGTCATCCACATCAATAGTGAGCAGGTACACGTCACGGTGACCCTTGTAGCGACTGATTTTGTTGCGCAGTGTAAACAAATTATCTTGGTTTGTAGTAGCATCACGCAGTGAAATTTGTTGCTGGAACAGTACGTTAGACAGTGAAGTCTCGATATACGTTTGTAGTAGCTTCATCAAACTTGAGAATGTCTGAAATCTACTTTCGATGAATATCACCCCAGTAAGCCCATTGTGCCCATGTAAAGGAATACGGTAATACTTGGCACTAAACTGAATTTTATTAGCCAGCGGATCGTTACTCGCTGAGCGTTGATATTTCACTTTACTTGTCAGTAAGTCGAGAGCGTACTCTTTATCAATGAGGATTGATTGTTCTTGTCCATGGTAATCAACGGTGTAAAACGTGTGACTGTCATGATTGTACAGGCAAAGTTGCACGCGTCGGCGTGTACAGAACCTTCCCAATAGATATTGAGTCTGATTTTTGAACTCTAGCAAGCTCGTTGCTTTTGATAAGTCGGAAAGTGCTATTTGTAATTGTTTATTTAGGTGATGAAAGACAGATACAAATAACAATAAGCTAAGTGCCACAAAGCCGATAAGCAGCATTGAGTAGCTGTGAGCAAACAGTTCAGATCGAGATATTGACGAAAAGTAGATCCAATTCATGCTGTTCTTGGCGTTGTAGGACGCAAGTTTTGCATCGCCATGGAACAAGTAATTGATTGAACCATAGGGTTGATTGTTTGGCAGTGCAGTATTTGGATTAAACGCGTAGCTTGGTGTATCAGAAAAATAATAACTAACGGGTTGAGCTCTCTCATCTTGCGAGATCTCACCTGCCATTGAATATTTATAAACTACAGCCATTTCTCCAATCCTATTGGGATTAGGGTGGAGTATCACCTTGCCTGTAGCCCTATCAACAATGAACACATTGCCACTGTTTAGGGTGCGTAGGTCGATGAAAGCTTGGCTTGCATACATTAGGTCAAATTCAATAATGTACTGTGGGATTCCTGCTGGGTTTTTCTCACGTATGCCGACAACCCAACGACGATTCTGACTACGATAAAGACTAGATATCTGATATTGATTGTCCATAAAACTGACATCAGTCCAGCTTGCTTCTGGCATATCAAACTCAGTGGCTTCGGTATTGTACATACTGGCATTGAAAATGGCAGTTTCAGATACAGATGTGTTTGTGTTTGGGTCATAGCGCAAAATATCATTGTAATTCTCTGTATTACGTATGATATCGACAGCGTTTAGGTTTGAAGCACTAGAGTCTTCAAGTGCAGAAGAACGATTTAGAGATGAGAAAATATTGACGCTGTTTTTTAGCTGCGCCTGGATCAGCTTAGAAGCCGTTCTGAGATTAGCTTGCGTCTGTTTCAGTGCATCATCTTTAACACTAGTATAGTGTTGATAAGCAACGAAAATTAATACTGTACTGAGCACGACCACATAGGGTCGCATAAGCCGAATAATAGTTCTTGGTAAAGCCATACTGAGTTCGTTGTTTCTTATATTGGTTGAGCGTTGAACGCTATTCAGTTTCGCGGTTACTTTTTGTCCGCTTTGAAACGAAGGGCGATTGTATATCAAATTATTGTGTGATCAAGCTCTCATTTGTTTGTTGGCATATAATGACAAGCGCCATATTAAAACGTGTTTTTATATTCATAGTCTTGATATAAGACAGATTGAGAGCGGTATGCTAGTTCTTTTGTCTGTGGATGGCGGGCAGAAAAGCACAATAATAATAGAATGTACTGGCTATGGTTGGTTGTATGAATTGACTGAAGATCAAAAAAATAGCCCCAGCAAATTGCTGAGGCTAGGTTTAATGTAGAAAAGGTAGTGATACTAGGCTTCTAAGGTTTCTTGCTTAACTGGTAGTATTTTTGCTGGCCCTTTAGCTTTCAAAATAACCATAGATTGAGGCTTGAGTAACATATCTCTACTAATGGTGCCTTTGCCTGTTTCTGATTCACCGGTATCGCAGATCAATGTCCAACGATCGGTTCCACCGTCTGGCAATTTAAAGCGAGCCGGTGTTGGAGATTGGTTGATATAGTACAGAAGTTCAGCACCATCTTTACCGATACCTAACTTCAATGAAACCGCGTTTAATTGGTTCCAGTCATCCATCTCCATCAAATTACCGTCGGGACGATGCCAGCTGACTCGGTTGTCGTTGCGGGTTTCTCCGCTAAACGCTTCAATGAATGGAATCATGTGCTCGCGACGAGCTTCTAGCATGTTCGCAAGCCATAACTTGAAGTTCTCTTCATGTTCTTCAAGTTCCCAATCCAACCAACTGGTTTCATTGTCTTGGCAATAGGCGTTGTTGTTACCTTTTTGGGTGTGTGACACCACATCGGCGGTAAGAATGTGAGGAATACTGAAAGAGAACAGTAGGCTGCTCATAAAGTTACGTTTGCGCTTTACTCGCAACTCGATGATATCAGTACTTGGTGTTTCTCCCTCTACACCCAGGTTATCTGAGCGGTTGTCACCATGACCATCATGGTTGTGTTCACCGTTCTCTTCGTTGTGCTTCATCTTATAAGACACTAAGTCTTGCATGGTGAAGCCATCGTGGTAGGTGATGTAGTTGATGGTCATCTTGTGTGGCCAGCGGCTAGCGCTGTACAAATCACGTGAACCCATAATGCGAGTGGCAAATTCTTTTAGGAAACCTTGATCGCCTCTCCAGAAGCTTCGAGTAATATCTCGGAACTTATCATTACACTCATTCCAACCATCAGGGAAGTTACCCACTTGATAACCATTTGGGCCAATATCCCACGGTTCAGCAATCAGTTTCGTTTCTTTAAGCACAGGATCTTGTGCTACTGCCTTAAAGAAGGCCGCCTCACGATTAAAATTATCACCGTTGCGACCTAGAGTTGCTGCAAGATCAAAGCGGAAACCATCAATCTTAAACTCTTGTACCCAATAACGTAGGGTATCCATTACTAGGTTTAGCGCTGGTTGATAATTCAGATCGACGGTATTTCCACAGCCCGTGAAGTTAGCGTAGTGGCAGCCGTGCTTAAGGTAGTATTGGTTGTCTAATAGTTTGAGGTTAAAAACGGGACCGCCATCACCGCCTTCAGCAGTATGGTTGTAAACCACATCTAAAATGACCTCGACGCCATTTTTGTGTAGCTCGCGAATCGTGGTTTTTAGCTCTTGAACTGCATCTGTATCAGCGTAGCGAGGATCTGGCGCCATGAAGACATACGGGTTGTAACCCCAGTAGTTGACCTTGTCCATATCCAGTAGATGCGGTTCATGCATGCAAGCCGCGACAGGTAGCAATTGCAGACAGTTGATGTTTTGTTCTTTATAGAAGGAAAGCATCTCTTTGCTGACAAGGCCTAAGTATTTGCCTCTATGCTTAGCGGGAACCTTCTTATTGAGCTTTGTCAGGCCCTTAGTATGAGTTTCAAACAACACTATTTCTGAGCGAGCTAAGCGAGGAGGCTCGACTTCTTGCCAGTCAAATTCTGATGAAGTAACGACTGACTTGGCCATTGACCAGCTTTTTTCATTAGAAAATGGTGTTTTATAGTGAAGCGGTTCGCTCAAGGCTTTAGCGTAAGGGTCTGAAAGGAGGATTTTTTCGCCATTTGGGTCAATGACAATGAAACCGTATTCTTGGCCCGCAGCAACACCCTCTACATAGATGTGCTTAATGCCAGCGTAGTTTTCAGTAATTGGGTAGGCTTTGAACTCACCTTTGGAGTCGAAAAGCGCTAGAGAAATCTCTTTGCAGCTGGGTGCATGAATAGAGAAATTACATCCACTTTTATCTAATTCAGCGCCTAGCGGATAGGGGCGCGATTTCTTACTACTCATTCGTTGTTTTTGTCTTTTGTTTATTTTGTGAATGGTTTGAGGGTTAAGTTAAAAGGTTTGGCCAGTTAACGCAATAGTGATTGTGCCATGAAGCCTGCTCTGAGCAGGTTTTAACTCAAAATATTGAACAGCGTACACTATCTATAGTGTTGCCGAACTAGGCGTTTTTATTGGGCTGGTGGGAAGGATGCTCTCTAATAAATGTGTCAAACGTACTTTCGTAAAAGCTAGTTGAGATCTACATCACGAAATATACTATTTAACGAAATTAGCTGGAAAATAAACGGAACTTTTAAATAGAGACATAGATCTAACTCTGCACACAATCAACTGTGACCTCTATCTCTAGCAAAGGGTGATCTCCTCCTTAATTGTGTGATCACATAGACAAGTAGCTAGATCTACGCCCCCTCATCCCCTCCCTACTTCCCCCGCTATTTAATCAAGGGAGGAGGACTGCGACCCACACCGTTCGAACTATTATCTCTCCTGTCGAATAAGAACAGTTTTCGCACTTACGTTTTTTGTTGGCTGTATTAACGGAATGGACTGTTAAGCAACGAAGAATGTATTAGAAAAATAAAAAAAATCGTTTCGGGAGTTAACGAATAATGAAAAAGGTAAGCCTACTAACAGCTGCAGTAACAGCAGCCCTACTATCTACTTCTGCTGCTGCAGTAGATTTCAATGGTTACATGCGTGCTGGTACTGGTATCAGTGGTAACAGTGGTGATGACGTTTCTTACAATAAGAACGGTATCGGTCGTCTAGGTAACGAAAACGACAACTACTATGAGTTTGGTTTTGCAGAAGACCTACAAACTGGTGATGTGAACTGGCGTCTAGAGTCAATGATCGCTTCTGGTACTGAAGGTGCTAACGGTTGGGAAGACAGCGACTTCAACGTAGCTCAATTCGCAGTTAAAGCTAAAGGTCTAATCGCTTCTGATAAAGACGCGACTCTTTGGGCTGGTAAAACATACTACCAACGTAAAGACATCCACATCACTGACTTCTACTACCTAAACACATCTGGTACTGGTGGTGGTATTGAGAACCTATCTGTTGGTAACCAAAAACTGTCTCTAGCACTTATGCAAGATGGTGAAACAGACGATTCAGCTGGTTTCATCTTTGATGCACGTCTAGCAAACATTGGCCTATGGTCTGATGCTAACCTAGAAATTGCTCTTGCATACAACTTTGCAAATGAAAAATCTGGTGGTTCGCAAGAGGCTGACGACGGCTTGCTAGCGACATTTATCCTTCAACAAGGTCTAAGCAACGGCTTTAACCAAACTGTATTCCAGTTCGGTACTGCTGGTTACGGTGTTCAAGCTGCTAACTTCTGGGGTTCAGGCGCATACTACGCACGTGGTACAGAAGCATTCAATGACTCAACAGGTTACCGACTAATTAACTGGGGTGTAATCTCAATGGGCGACTCTTGGGAAATGGGTCATCAGCTAGCATTTATGGCTGGTCAAGATATCGGTGGTCAAGGTCCTGCTGGTAACTACACTGGTCAACAGTTTGATACTGATCAGTACTCTGTAGTTGTTCGTCCAATGTACAAGTGGAGTGATTCTATGCGTACAGTATTCGAAGCTGGCTACAACGCTGGTGAGAAAATCAACAACACTGGTACAGGTACTGAAGACTTCGGTAGCGGTAAAGTGACAATCGCTCAAGCATGGGCAATGGGTGACAGTTTCTGGGCTCGTCCTGAAATCCGCGTATACGGTTCTTACCTAGTTGATACTGAAGATGACAATGCATTCGGTGCTGGTGAAGATACAGAATACGTTGTTGGTATCCAAGCTGAAGCATGGTGGTAATCAAACCTTTCTAGTTTGAATTAGGTTTATCAAATAGCCGACGTTCAGTCGGCTATTTTTTTAAGGGCTTTACTCTGCTGTATTTGCTATAACAGATAATCAAATTTCAAAGTCATTAAAAAAATAACAAAGGAAACATCCAATGAAATTACGAGCCTTAGTGTTAAGTTGTTGTGTGGCTCTTGCTGGTTGTGCAACCCAAGATACTATCCATCAAGTGGGGCAATCAGACACTGCTGCCACTTCAGTAGCATCGCTAGTTAAATCACCGTTTGCTCTGGATACCCAAGCTTTGGTTACGATAGACCAAAACACTCAAGTATTGAGCAATGATGAAATTGACAGCCCAGTTGTCGCCTTTGAAATTCCATCAAATCGTGGTCCTTTGGATATTTCAATTACAAGTAATATGACCTCTGAGAAAGAATTCTTTTCTCCTAATGTGATGATTGTAAGCAACGATGGAGAAGTGATAGAACAATATGACGCTTCTGCGTTTGAGTATCGTCGCCCGCGTCTAGCTTGGGGTGATCGCTTAGTTGCTGAAATTCGATTTACGCCTCCGGTTGATCAGAAAACTGTCACCATGTTGATTTACACAACACCGGAAGAATTGGCTAAAACAACTGATCGTGTAGACCCTTACCGTGCAATGGTTGAAGGTCAGGGCGGTTATATGCCAGAGCTCAAAGATATCCCAACACCGCACGCCAAAACAGGCAAACTGGTAGTTGAGGTTGCAGGAGCTAGCGCTGGTATATTTGCAAAAGATGAAGCAGATAAAAAGACGCAAAACTTAGATGCAACCGTTGAGAAATCAACGCAAGACTACTACCACAATGCCATTCGTAAGGCTGTCGAAGAAGACAACATGCCAAAAGCACTTGCGCTTTTAGATGAAGCAAAAGAGCTAAATGTGGAAGGTGCTCAGCAGGTGTACATTGATGCATTAGAGGCACGCCAAGCTAAATAACTTTTAACCCGAAATACTTTGTGTATTTGTCCTGTTAGCCAGAGAAGGTTTCAACCTTACTCTGGCTTTTTTTGTATTCAGGTTATTCAGAAGTACAACAACTCGTCATTCCAGCCTTGAGCTGGAATCTTGAGTAGTTCGGTTTGAGTATGTGCGCTCTAAGATACTGGCGTTCGCCAGCATGACGAGTGGTGGATTCGAAGTGATGTGCGATTGTACCCACTAAGTCGTCATTCCAGCCTCGAGCTGGAATTTTGTGTGGTTCGGTTTGGGTATGTGCGCTCTAAGATACTGGCGTTCGCCAGCATGACGGGTGGTGAATTCGAAGTGAAGTGCAGTCGTCCCCACTAAGTCGTCATTCCAGCCTCGAGCTGGAATCTTGGGTAGTTCGGTTTGAGTATGTGCGCTCTAAGATACTGGCGTTCGCCAGCATGACCGGTGGTGAATTCGGAGGGATTGTGGTCGTACCCACTAAGTCGTCATTCCAGCCTCGAGCTGGAATCTTGGGTGGTTCGGTTTGGGTATGTGCGCTCTAAGATACTGGCGTTCGCCAGTATGACGGGTGGTGAATTCGAAGTGATGTGTGGTCGTACCTACTAAACCGTCTTTCCAGCCTCGAGCTGGAATCTTAGGTGGTTCGGTTTGAGTATGTGCGTTCTAAGATACTGGCGTTCGCCAGTATGACGGGTACATAACTTGCAGTGGAGTGCCACATCTAGCAACTTGTCATTCCAGCCTTGAGCTGGAATCTTAGGTGGTTCGATCTCTAAGTACTGGTGTTCGCCATTACGACGTTAGTTTAGCGCGTAGTGACTTAGTCAGTTAAGCCAAAGTCAACGCTACAGCCTCACTCGGTGGCAGCTTTAGGCTAATCTCACCCTCACCATTGCGCACTCGCATCTTGCAGAGCTGACTTTTCCTCAGATTATCTCGGAGTTTATAGCTGCCATCCACAAGCCCCCACTTGGTGATAAGCTCTTTCGGTATGGTGATGGAAATATCAAACGGTTTCTTGTGGTTAAAATTTGCTGCCACAATCAAAAATTCATCAGGTTTAGTGTCTTTGGCGGTACGTGTAAACAAGTAGATACTGTCACGCTCTTCAGTTAGTCGGTCTTTGTTGGCTTGTTGTAGGCCGTCAAAATCTCCAACTAAAGATTTACACTGTAAACTGAAATTCATTAGATTTGAGTAGAATTGTCGAAGCGATCTCTCTTGTTTTGTGAGTTGGCCACCGTCAAATTTGCCATTGTTCATCCAGCGCTGGTGGTGTGGGACTCCGATGTAATCGAAGATGGACGTTCGTGAAGGCTTGCCAAAGCCGGCATCTTCGTTACCGGGCTCTCCGACTTCTTGTCCAAAGTAAAGCATCGTCGGCGATGAGCTCATCAATGCGCTGACAACCATAGCGGGTTTTGCACGTTTAGCATTTCCTGCAAATTGCGGCGATGCAATCCGCTGCTCATCGTGATTTTCAAGAAAGTGCAACATGTGATGCTCTATATCGAACAATTCCTGCTGGACATTATCGATTGCAGAGGCGGGCAACTTTCCTTTTGTAACAGCTCGCAGGGTGTCATAGAGCCCCATCTTGTCATAGAGGTAACCCATTTTTCCCAGTTCAATATAGTCGCGATAGAGGCTTGGCTGATAGATTTCGGCTAATAAAAATGCTTTAGGGCTCTTTGTTTTGATGCTGGAATTCATATAGCTCCAAAACTCAACAGGCACCATCTCTGCCATATCATAGCGGAAGCCATCAACCCCAAGATCTAGCCAATATAGAGCGATATCACGAAACTTCCGCCAAGAATCAGGCACCTGCTTGTTTAGCCAGAATTCTTGATGTTCATGATAGCTAAGATGTCGGTAGTTATCGGGGAGTTCGTCGAAGTCTTTACTACCATCTGGGTGTAGGCCGTAGTTTATCTTTACCGTTTCATACCAATCATCAAAATCGGGTCGCGAAGTGCGAGCGCCATTGCCAGTCCATCTTGCAGGGTATTCCTCAAAAGGAGATATCGTATAAGGGCATGGCTTCCCTCCTAAAGGCTCAAACTCTGAAGGCATGCTCGGGGGTATAAATTTTTGCTTAGGAATGTAGTAGAAATTGTTGTCCCGACCATATTCAACACTGGTATCGTCATCGACACCAAAATCAGTAACGCCAGGAGGATTGTTTAATCCTGTGTACTGACGCGCCACATGATTAGGCACAATATCGATAATGACGTTTAAATTGTGATTGTGGCATCGTTCAATCAGTTGCTTTAACTCCGATAGTCCCTCTATAGGGTTGTTTGCTAAGTCTGGATTGACAGAGTAGTAATCTTTTACAGCATAGGGAGAGCCTGCTCTTCCTTTTACTACGCACGGATGATCGTTGCTTATACCGCAATCGGTGTAGTCAGAGATAAGCGCATGGTGTGGTATCCCTGTAAACCAAATGTGAGTCATGCCTAATTTTTTGATTTCAGATAGGGCTAAATCAGAAACATCGCTGAGCTTACCCAAGCCATTTTCTTCGCTTGTTCCCCACGGATTCCAATTACTCTTCTTGTTGCCAAATAGACGAGTAAACACCTGATAAACATTGAACTTTTTATATGACATCGCTCTTCTACTGAAATGAAAGGGCAAATCCGCTATTGAATGAAGAATAGAGAGTATTCATGATTTTGCATTTTCGAAGACTGATTTAAGTATGATAAAGACTGATAAAGCGTGACCTTAGTCTATAATTTAACCATATCTTAGTTGATGGGATAACATTCCTAGGCTTCAGATATTTGTGCTTGGTATGCCTATCACATTCTTAATGATGTCATGGCAGGCCGAGCTTTTGTCGCACGGAGGTACTGTATGGATACAGTTACTGAGATTATTGCTACCGTCGGCTCGATTTTTGCTTTTATGGTTGTATTTTTAGGTGTGGCGAAATGGTTTTCAGGCCGCACTGAACGAGCAGAGAAACGACGTCAGTATGCAGAACAACAAGCTCATTTAGCTGAAGCAGAGCGAGTACGAATCCATAAAGAAAAAGTTGCTCTTGCTGATAATGGACATTTGGCTAAACAACTCGAATTAGCCCGAGAAAGCGAGCTGACACACCCAAAAGAGGCGGTGTATTGGTTTGAAAAAGCGGCTTTGCAAGATAGCAGAGACGGTATAGAAGGTCTTGTGAGGGTGTGTGAGGCGTCTTCTGGAGACGTTGTAGCTCAAGATAAGTATCGCTATTGGCGAAATGCTCTAGATGCTCTTAATGGTGATGAACAAGCTGAGTATGAGCAGGGTATTGCTTTGTTCGAGGGCTTTGGTATTCGCAGTAATATGGATAAGGGTTTACAGTTAATAGAGCATGCCGCTAACAAGCGTTGTGTGAGGGCACAGATGTTTTTGGCTGATTGGTATAAGTCACCCGAAAACCCACTGGCTGATGAAGATAAAGCCAAAATGTGGAAAAGCACATTGGAACATGCTGAGATCAACGATAACTCCAAGTAGGGATCGCAAGGAGGATGTTGTGAAAATATTATTAATGCTATTACTGGTGAGCTTTGCTAGGTTCTCTTTTGCGACAGAAGAAGTAGCAGCAGGTGCTGATGGAGCGGCAGGTACGGGTACAGCCACATCAGCGACAGGAGCGACCACCGGCGGTGTTGCTGCAGGAGCGACAGCCTCAACCCTTGCCTCGGGAACTGTTATAGGTGCTGTTGTGGCTGTGAGTGCTGTTGTTATTGTTGCCGGAGTCGCGATTGCTGATGCTGGCGATGACTCCCCCTCTACTACGGTCAACAATCCATAAAGTTTTACCCTCAAACACCCGAACCACTTTCTTTTGGAAAGTGGTTTTTTTCTGTCTGTAATCTATTGTTAATAAAGATTTTTCTTTGAGCTTTGCAGGGATGGCAAGATGGTACAAAGGGGACTGTTGTATTTTTCATACCCGAGAAGATTGCCTTACAAATTTGATGGAGGTTGGGCGAGACCCCAAAAATCTAGCAACTCCATTTTAGAATTCCAATCCGATAGACTAAAGCTACTTTTGAGGACTAGGCAGATTCAAGTTCGAATAATGTGTGCTATTAACAGCCCAAAATAGTTCCTTTTCAAGTTCATTGGCGACTCTCTGGCTGCTTAGCTCACCACCATATGGATTTACTCCCTTCTGCTCGTAAAAGTACCGTTCAGCCAGATGGTGTTCTTGAATCAGTATCTTACAGTTGGTGGAATGGTGAGGAAGTTTATCTTGCTCTTGGTGCCACCATTTTTATTAGCTTGGCTTTCTCGATAGCTCTAGCCAGTACAGCGAAACTGATCAACGCTATTACAATGTCATTGACCAAGGAACGACAGGGTTTGTTAGTGCTTACTATACACCTCGATGGTCTTGGCTAGATGGCACTTTGTTTAAAATGGGCGTTGGGGAGTTTCTAGCGGGTGATATAGGTGCTCGATTGGATTTTTCCAAACAATTTGATTCAGGGGTCATTGCTGGAGTATTTGCCAGCTTTTCAGATTTAACACCCGAGGAGTATGGTGAGGGAAGCTTTACTAAAGGCTTTTATATCTCGATACCGTTTGATGTTATGACGGTGAGACCAAGTCAGAATCGAGCCAATTTCACATGTCTTCCAATCACCCGAGATGGCGGTCAAATGCTACAGCGCAAATACGAGCTATTTGAAGTGACAGACGCAAGAAGCCCACGGTACCAAAGAGCTTCGGAAAGATAGAAGATTAATCGAAGCCTAAAAAAACGCCTCTTAATAGAGGCGTTATAGGGTGACTAGTTATCCGGCCGAGCCGCCAGTACCACCTGTTGGTGGTGGCAGTTCTTCTTCTACAGGAGGAATATCTGTAGGAGGGATTTCTTCCAATTCTTCACCTTCTGTTACTGGTGGTGGTGGAACAGCTGTGGTGTCGTCCGGATCTGATATCGTGTCAAAATTTTCGTCTTTGAAATAATCAGTCGTATCAACATATGTTGGTACAGTTTCTCCATCGACCTCTTTGGTTGGGAAGTCAGGATCCTGAGCTACAACTGTTGCTGTTTTCTGAGTAGCGGTTTCAAGTTGGGATGCGGTAGTGGTTCCTGCTGTAATATTATCTACTTGAGCGGCAATAGCATCAGATAGTACCATTGTAGAAGCTTGGAGGTTTTTTGAGGTGGTTTCATCTAAGCTACTAAGTGTTTCTTCTGGATTAGCTAAAAATTGCTTTTTCTGCTCCTCAGTCAGGTTAGTACCTGCTGGAAGGGTCTCATCAAAAGCCTCATTTATAATTGCGTCTAAATCCACTTCTTGATTATTTTCTTCGGCCTCAAAAATTTTCAAAGCTACTAGAGTAGAGTATGGTGTGCCAACTATAGGTTGCCCCGACTCAACTAACTGCCCTGGTACTAGGTAACGGACATTTGTCATTGGCTTGTTATTGCTTTCATCTACCGCTGCTTGAGTACCGCCTCCACTTGGATAGATGTTTTCTCCAAACTCAAAAATACACGAACTAGGGTTTTCATCAAATAATGGGAAGTTTCCTTCACCAATATTGATAATTCCTTTTCCACCAGTTTCACCAATATAATCCCAGCCATTTTCGGCACAATTCATATAGGCGTCTAAGTATCTAACGGCACCATCAAAAGCTTGAAGGGAGGTTGAAGAACCTCCTGGAGCTTCTACATAGTTATCATTGTCGCTGCCACATGCCGCAAGAAGGGCACCACTAACAGCTAATGCGATTATTTTATATTTCACAGTCATCCTCCTGTGTGAAATAAGCGCTATCCATCCATGCTGGAGAGCAAATTAAAATCAGTTTGTATTGTGTTTAGCGCCAGTGGTAGGCAGCTGAGATCCCGAAATAGTTGATATCTGGGCCACCAATATCGTTATACCAAGTGTAGTCTAGAGCGCCAGACCAGTTCTTGTTAAACTCGTATTGAAGTCCTAGACCAAGGTGCGGTGTCCAACCTGTGTCATCCTCGTAGACACCTGAGCCATTTGCGCTCCAGTCGTACCATTGCGTACCAACTTTGCCGTAAATTGCCAAGCGTTCAACGATGTCATAAGAAAGTTTTGCAGTTAAATTTATGGTTTGAGCATCATAACTACCAGATACGTCTTTTAGATCTGCTTCACCAAGGTCTTGATAACCCAGTTCGAATGCGAGCCATGGCAAAGTTTGCATGCCTACGAAGACACCCCAAGAGAAATCTGGGTCGTCAACGCCAGTAACGCTAGTCACGCCAGAACCGAGACTGCCCCAGTTAGTTGTACCTAGATTGATACCACCATAATAGTGATGTTTATGGCTATTGGCTTCTTCGGCTATTGATGCCGAGGAGAACGCAACCAGAAGTGAGACAGCTAAGCTGATTTTTTTCATTGGCTGAAATCCCTATCAGTAAAAATCAATTCTTGAATACCAAATTGGTATCAAGACCACACTACAATTTATCTTAACCCATTGTTTAATAGTAAAGTTTCATAAGATTGAACTATTTGTGTCAATTGTGAATGATTTGTAGTTATTTATGATCAGCATCTCATTTGTGGATTTATGTTATCATTTTGTTGCAGTGAGAAGTCCTGTTCCGAAGGGATTTACCAGTGAATTGCGCAAGAATCGGGTTGTGTATCAAAGCGTTAACAATCACACTGAATCAAACGGTCTTAATTCACTAACGTAAGGATCTTTGATTTGACTATATCAAGCATGCTTCGGCTTATTTGCCTAGCTGCGATCTGGGGAGGTTCGTTTCTCTTCATGCGCATTTCCGCTAATGCTCTTGGCCCCGCTTATCTTATTGAGGCAAGGGTGCTATTTGCTGCAATGAGTTTGTTGGCTGTGGCTTGGTATATGAAAAAGACATTGGATTTCTCTGCACATACCAAGCACTTCTTTATTATTGGTTTGTTCAATACAGCGTTGCCTTTTCTATTGTTTGCCTATGCAGCGCAAACTTTACCCGCTTCCATTTTATCAATATTGAACTCAACCGCAGCGATATGGGGCGCGGCAATTGCCATTGTTTGGTCGAGAAGTCTACCAACGCTAAAGGTTATTACTGGTTTAATTTCTGGTGTTGTAGGGGTTTATATTTTAGTTGGGCTGGATAATACCCATCTATCTGATGGTTCTGGAGTAGCGATGATCGCAGGGATTATGGCTGCGTGTTGTTATGGCATCGCTAGTAACTATGCGAAAAGTGCCCCTAAAATTTCGTCGTTTGATAATGCTCACGGGAGTATGTGGGCGGCGTGTTTGATTGTTCTTCCTCTGCTGCCCTTTATGCCCATTAGAGAAATGCCAGACGCACAGATTTCGATTTCAGTGATATTGCTAGGTGTAGTGTGTACGGGGCTAGCCTACCTTCTTTATTTTAGGCTTATAGAGGATCTTGGCCCGCCATCAGCACTCTCTGTAACCTTCTTAATTCCTCTGTTTGGTATTCTATGGGGTTACCTATTTCTTGAAGAGCAAGTAGGCTGGAATACCGCTTTAGGTGCATTGTTTGTTATTGGCGGGACTATGTTAGTAACAGGTTTTTCTATAAAGAAAATGCTCGCATCAAATAGAAGAGTTAAGCATGAATACTAGTCAGCAACGCCATTACGATACTGTCGAAAAAGCGATTGTATTTATTAGAGAGCATATAAATCGGCAGCCAAGTCTTGGCGAAATAGCAGAGCATGTTCACCTTAGCGAATACCACTTGCAGCGTATGTTTACTGAATGGGCAGGCATTTCTCCAAAGCGTTTTATGCAGTCGATGACCAAAGAGCGTGCACTTGAGGTATTAAAGAGTTCCTCGAACCTTATTGATGTGGCTGACGGTGTCGGTTTGTCAGGAACAGGACGATTGCATGATTTGATTGTGTCCTGCGAGGCAATGACTCCAGGAGAAGTGAAAAGCTTGGGTTCGCAGTTGATCATCTCTTTTGGTGAGGCGCATACACCGTTTGGATTAGCGGTGATTGGCTGGACCGAAAGAGGAGTATGCTTTCTACAATTCGTAGATAGTAATGTTATTGAGACGGCATCGATACTGAAGGATCAATGGGCAATGGCCACATTCAAACAAGCAGATGCGCAAGGTATCGCCAATAGTATCTTTTCTGGTTCCGGTGATAAGGTGCACCTTCTTGTAAAAGGCACTAACTTCCAAATCAAGGTGTGGGAAGCGCTGATGAAGAGTCACACTGGAGAGTTATTCTCTTATGCTCAGGTAGCTGAATGTATTGGGTCACCGAAGGCCTCACGCGCGGTGGGCAGTGCTGTTGCATCTAATACCATTGGCTTTTTAATACCTTGTCATCGGGTTATTAGGGGAGATGGGGATGTTGGCCAGTTCCGCTGGGGCAGTGATCGCAAGGTCGCAATTCAAGGGTGGGAAGCGGCGCAAGTTGGCTAATTTATCCCCTTGTTTAGATGAGATAACAGATCAAAAAAGCCCGAGCATCAAAGATGCTCGGGCTTTTCAATGTTTAGTAATTGAACACGCTATCTTAGAAAATTAGATGTGCTACACCGGCGATGACTGGCAGAGTGATCAAGGTTCTTAGAATGAAGATGATAAATAGTTCACCGATATTCACTGGAATCTTGCTGCCCAGTAGTAGAGCACCGACTTCTGACATGTAGATAAGCTGTGTTACTGACATTGCTGCAATTACAAAGCGAGTCAATTCGCTGTCGATAGAAGCAGCCAGAATAGATGGAATGAACATATCAGCAAAACCGACAACGATGGTTTGTGATGCTGCTACTGCTTCAGGAATAGCGAGAAGTTCAAGGTAAGGTACAAATGGTTTACCCATAATCGCAAATACAGGGGTGTACTCAGCGATAACCAACGCGATAGTACCTAGGCCCATAACAACCGGTAGTACACCAAAAACCATATCTACTGCGTTTTTCACGCCTTCTTTAGCGACTGCGCTAACCGAAGTAACTTGACCTGCCTTGCGTAGTGCCAAGTCCATACCCCAAGAGAAGGTCGAATGTCCCGCAGGAATAGCGTTCGCATCATGATCTGGCTTTGAGCCGTCGATGAATACGTCTTTCTTACGGCTCAATGGAGGAAGACGTGGAATAATCACTGCCGCCACAAAGCCTGCTAAGCAGATAGCGCCATAGAAAGGTAGGAATAGGTGTTCTAGTTCAACTTGAGCAATAACCACCAAGCTAAAGGTAATCGATACAGCTGAGAATGTGGTACCAACAACAGCAGCTTCGCGTTGAGTGTAAAACTTGCTTTCGTATTGCTTGCTGGTCATCAAGATACCAACACTACCGTCACCTAACCAAGACGCCATACAGTCGATAGCTGAACGTCCTGGAAGGTTGAATAGCGGGCGCATGATTTTACTTAATAGCGTGCCAAACAACTCCAGCAAGCCAAAGTTAAGTAGGAAAGGAAGAAGCAAGCCAGCAAAAATGAATACAGAAAATAGTGTTGGTAGTAATCCGTCTAGAACCAGTCCGCCCGTATTTTCTTCCCAGATAGCTTCTGGACCCACCTGGAAATAGGTCAGTGCAACAGCAAGACCACCAATAATACGCACAGTCAGCCAAAGTGGTGATGGCTTGAACAGTCCATTTAAGAAGTCATTATCTTCGATAACGCGCGGCGTTTTGATAGCACACAATAGTGATGCCAATGCCATACCAGAAATGATCAGTGTAATAATACCAATCAAGCTACCTTCAAGTGCACCTTGTAGAGTCTTGGCTAGTACAGCAACAGGGATCGTTAGGTTACCGTCATAGCTGATTGGAGCCATGAACAAGAACAGTCCGATGATCGAAGGGATGAAGAACTTCCAGAAATTGCCTTTGACAGGCTGCTCAGCATCATTCGGTGCTGGTTTATTTGTTGTGTTAGTTTGCATTGTTAACTCGTGCTTAACGTCTAAATAAGGACACTAGAATTGTTATGTTAGATAGCTCAATTGTGAATCTATCAAATTGCGCGCAAGGATAAGCATCTTCGCATTCGATAGCAATACTATTCATTAAAAATGTCTATTTATTCAGGGCGAGATTCTGATATTTATGATCTCTGCCATGTTTTGTAACGACATTGTGTGCATTGTAAGAATTTTGTTGCTTTACAAGAAGTGCTCCATTTGCTCTGAAAACTGCACCCAGTCATGTTTGCGTTCTTCATAAACAGAAAAGCTAGGAGGCGGGAAATCTTGAACATCGAAGACACCCATTGGGATGACCGCATACTCTCTTGCTGCTGATAATGAAAGTAACATTGTGGTGCCGCATGCTGGACAGAAGCTATGTTTGACTGAGTTGTTGCTGTCGGCAATTCTTGTGAAATGGTTGAGGTCCCCATTAATGGCGACTTGTTCTAAAAGAAAACGAACTTGGACTCCGAAAACACTCCCTGTTCGTTTCTGACAAGAGACACAGTGGCACAAAGCTGAACGGATAGGATCGCCTCTAGTGATAATCTCAATTTGACCACAGCTACACGACGCCGTACGAACTTTCTGCATTTTTGTTCCCTCCATGACCCTTACAATACTAATCATAGCAATGAAATTTGGCTCAGCTAGGTCAAGATATTCGCAAACTGTGACAATAAACCGGTGCCTTCCAAAGACATAAAGGTAAGATCTTCCACTATTCTTGTGCGAGATCTCTTACAAAGTCGTAGGAGAATAGGATTATCTCAACCAGAAAATAACGTATGAATATACTTAACTCATTGAATTTATAGTGATTGGTGGATAATCCAACAATTTTTCTGTTGAGTGAAAGTCTCACATCTATTGTTAGTAAGGCCAAAAACGACGAAACTTAAGTTGTCAGCAGGAAGCAGACACTATGGATTCTTCAGGATGGAGAGCAACGACTAGGATTGTCGTTGAAAAAGGACATAGGACATTGTACGGATACAGAAGTTACTAGGATGGTAACTTGCAAAGGAAAGCAATGGACACCTCTAGGATAGAGGAAAGGAACAAACATCAGGATGATGTAAAGGACACCGCTCAAGGAACAAGTGAGTGATACCAGTAAGGATATTGGTCAGCCAGGATAAGGCATTGGACACCGCTAGGAAGGCGAGAAAGGATTAAGCTTAGGATAAGCACACTATCATGGATTAGATGCATGGAGCACTTTTAGTAGCCGGACTGCTGCGAGTAAGACTATAACCCCGATGGGCGCAAGCCCTCGGGGTTTTTCTTTGTCTGGAGTTTGTGTTTTGTGACAATTAATCAAACGTCATCTCAGGAAATTCCATGGGAATTTATCTGGGACCTTAGAGAGTGCCTAATCGGGCAATGTGCATCCGAAGGTTCTGGATAAGCTCATTCGAGCTTTCCAGAATGACGGGTTTAGGTGATTCGCGTTGTGATCATAAATCAAACGTCATCACGGAAAATTTCGAAGAAATTTATCTGGGACCTTAGAGAGTGACTAATCAGACAATGTGCCCCCGAAGGTTCTGGATAAGCTCATTTGAGCTTTCCAGAATGACGGGTTTAGGTGATTCGCATCGTTATCATAAAGTGAACGTCATCCCGGAAAATTTCGAAGAAATTTATCTGGGAACTTGGAGAGAGCCTAATCGAGCAATGTGCCTCCGAAGGTTCTGGATAAGCTCTTTTGAGCTTTCCAGAATGACGAGTTTAGGTGATTAGCATTGTGATCATAATTAAACGTCATCCCAGAAAATTCCATAGGAATTTATCTGGGATCTTAACTCAAGCAATGATCGCCCTTACGAGTTCTCTGTCTTGAAAATATGCACATCGCGTTGAGGGAACGGTATGGTAATGCCATTCGCGTCAAACTGGCGTTTAATCTCTTCGGTTACATCCCAGTACACATCCCAGTAATCATCTGTTCTTACCCATGGGCGAACGATTAGGTCAACAGACGATTCGTTTAGCGTGTGCACCCTTACGTTCAACTCAGGATTTTTAAGTACTCTGTCGTGGTTTTCTAAAACTTTAACCGCAATTTCTTTTGCAAAATCAAAATCATCGGAATAGGCAATACCAAATACCATATCGACACGACGAACGCGCTCTGAGGTCATATTGTTGATGACATCACCCCAGATTTTGTTGTTTGGAATCACTAGGGTTTGGTTATCTAGAGTACGGATTGTGGTTGATACCAAGCTCATGTGACTGACGTTGCCTTGAATCCCTGCAACTTGAACTAAGTCTTTCACATCAAATGGGCGATAGATAAGGATCATAAGCCCTGATGCAAAGTTAGACAGGGTGTCTTGCAATGCAAAGCCAATGATGACACCTGCAACCCCGAAACCAGTAAGTAGAGGCCCAAGGTTGATGCCGACCTGAGACAGAGCGATCAGCAAGCCAATAAAGGTTACGGCTTTAGCAACGATGGAGATAAAGAAGTCTTGCATCAACACACTAAAGTCCATCTTCGAGTGCGATACACTTTTCTTGACTAGATTGGCAACAACCCTCGATAGGATTCGAGTTACCCACAAAATTGCCAAGAACACGAGTAACTTAACCACAATTGACGGAGAGTTATCTAGCGCCCAATCTTTAAATGAATCAAGCCATTCAGTGAGCAAACCAAATGCTACGTTCACATCCAGTACGTCCGCATTAATGTCACCTGTCATGGCAAATAAGGTTTGCTTGTACTCTGTAACATCGAGTCCAAAATCAGACATTAAGGTAACAGTGTTATTCATGCTTGAGAGCAAGAAGCGTTGTAACTGTGAAAGAGCAAAAATTTGCTTCTCTAGGTCTGGTTTATCCGCTTCAATGGTGTAGTTCATGCGCTCATCAAGTGCCGTTTTTCGGCTGTCTAAATAGATGACGATGTCGTATAGCACCTCACTACGTTTCTGAAGATCTTGCTTGAAGCCTGATTCGTCTAATTTTATGCCTAGGGTTTTAGCCCAACCAAAAGTAGTCGCGAGTTCAGTGTAATAAATATCGACACTACTGATCCTTTGTTGAGTTAAAAACTGGTATTCCGCCTTTTTGGCAGCATCAGCATCCCGAGTATTGCTAAACAGGGTTTCGGCTTGTTTATCTGCATGCACTATTAACATTTGTAGCATGCTCGCCTGAGCTGGGATAAGAGTTTTTAGCTCTTTTGCATCAGGAGATTGCGCTACTAAGTTTGAAATATTTTCCCTCAGTACAGCATTCTTGCGTCGTAAGACGTCTTCAAGAAAAAGCGCTTGCTCTCCTTTAGCTGCCTCTATCTTTTCCAGTTGAGCTGTAAATTGCTGTTGTTGCTGTAACAAATGGCTGCTATCAGCTGCTAGGGCAATACCAGCAAATAAATTGCACAGTAAAACCAACAATAGTAATCCTTTACGCATGATGAGATCTCTTTGAAATTGTTATAAAAAATATGAGGTTACAGATGAGCTACCTTAGCTGGGAGTATAGTTAAACTTTGGTCTGTTCGCTGTGTAATAACAGCGAATTTCGCTGATTTCTTGAATGTTATCCAATCTAAACTAGCATTTATTAACAATAATGTAACATGGTTGTATCGTAGGGTTGCTCAGATAATCCATCGAGTGTGTGATGAATCTTTTAGGGTGCGCATACCTGACCTCTGTCGTTCAGATATGCATTGACGTTCAAATGTTCTGATGAGCTGGGTAAATTCCGGCCTCAACATTGGCTCACCAGGAGGGTGATACGCCTAATGCGAGACCATAAAGTAATGCGATCATTCGTGAGAGTAGTCGACCGGCTACGCGTGTGGTTTTTCAGCTTGTGTTGCGGGGTGCTTTTGGGCATGCCGAGCATGGTTGCGGCTGAAAATACTGCTTCTTCCTTCAATATGACCCAAGGCGTAACAGAGATAAGTGGCAAGGTGTATCACTTACACATGCTTATTTTTTATATCTGTGTCGCGATAGCTGTCGTGGTATTTGGAGTGATGTTCTACTCCATCATCAAGCATCGTAAATCCAAAGGCGCAGTCGCCGCTAATTTCCATGAAAGCACCAAGGTCGAGATTATCTGGACCATCATTCCAATCCTTATTCTTATCGGTATGGCTATCCCCGCGACTAAGACGCTAATTGAGATGGAAGACACTAGCGAGTCTGATATTACGGTTAAGATCACCGGATCGCAGTGGAAGTGGCATTACAGTTACTTTGACCACGATGTTGAGTTTTTTAGTTACCTTTCCACTAGCAATGAACAAATTGAGGGTACGGACGAGAAGGGAGAGCATTATCTTCTTGAGGTGGATAACGCGTTGGTGCTTCCGATAGGCAAGAAAATTCGCTTCTTAATGACGTCTGATGATGTGATTCACTCTTGGTGGGTGCCTGATTTTGCTGTGAAAAAGGACACTATCCCAGGCTTCATCAATGAGGCATGGACCAAGATTGATAAACCGGGAATCTATCGCGGGCAGTGTGCAGAATTATGTGGTCGTAACCATGGCTTTATGCCCATCGTAGTTCAAGCTGTGGAGGCTGCAGAGTTTGATGAGTGGATAGCGGCTAAAGAACAAGAACTGGCGGCAGCCAAATTAGAAGAGCAAAAAGCCCTAGAAAAAACGTTGAGCATGGATGAGTTGATGGCATTGGGTAAAGACGTTTACGAAGGTCGTTGCGCAGTTTGTCACCAGAGCAATGGTTTAGGTGTTGCGAATGTATTCCCTGCGATGAAAGGCAGTGCAGTAGTACTTGGGGACGTGAATGGTCATATCGACATTATCGTTAACGGTGTCAATGGTACTGCGATGCAAGCATTTGGCACTCAGTTAACCGCAGAAGAGATCGCCGCTGTTGTAACTTATGAGCGCAACGCTTGGGACAACAATACGGGTGATATAGTGCAAGCTTCCGATGTTAGTACACAAATGAATGCAGAGGGTGAGTGATGAAAGAGTTCGATAAAACCTCTACCTATGAGAGCACTGCCACCGATGATCTTAATGCGGGTGGAAGTGCTGATCATGATCATCATGGACCTGCGAAAGGTTTAGCACGTTGGATTTACTCAACAAACCATAAAGATATAGGAACGCTATACCTATGGTTTAGCTTGATCATGTTCTTCACCGGCGGTGCGATGGCAATGGTTATTCGCGCTGAGTTATTTCAGCCTGGCCTGCAACTCGTTGATCCTCAATTTTTCAACCAAATGACCACAGTGCATGGCCTAGTGATGGTGTTTGGTGCTGTTATGCCTGCCTTTACCGGCCTGGCTAACTGGATGATCCCTATGATGATAGGGGCGCCAGATATGGCCCTTCCGCGAATGAACAATCTGAGTTTTTGGATTCTGCCATTTGCTTTCTTAATTCTACTTAGCTCGCTGTTTATGCCGGGAGGCGGTCCTGATTTCGGTTGGACTTTCTACGCGCCGCTTTCTACCACTTACGGCCCAGACAGTACCGCTTTATTTGTTTTCTCTGTCCATATTATGGGTATCAGTTCCATCATGGGAGCGATCAACGTCATCGTAACCATCTTCAACATGCGCGCTCCGGGTATGACGCTGATGAAGATGCCCCTGTTCGTATGGACTTGGCTGATTACCGCATTCTTGTTGATAGCGGTAATGCCGGTGCTGGCGGGTGCTGTCACCATGGTTCTAACGGATAAGTACTTTGGTACCAGTTTCTTTGATGCGGCTGGTGGTGGTGATCCCGTGATGTTCCAACACATTTTCTGGTTCTTTGGGCACCCAGAGGTTTACATCATGATTTTGCCATCGTTTGGCATCATTTCAGCCATTGTCCCTGCGTTTAGTGGCAAGAAGTTGTTTGGTTATCACTCCATGGTATACGCAACGTGTTCTATCGCACTACTGTCATTCTTAGTGTGGGCACACCATATGTTTACCACTGGAATGCCGGTGTTTGCGGAGATCTTCTTTATGTATTGCACCATGTTAATTGCCGTGCCCACAGGGGTGAAGGTGTTTAACTGGGTCGCAACTATGTGGCGAGGAGCGCTTACCTTTGAAACGCCGATGCTGTTTGCTATCGCCTTTATTGTGTTGTTCACCATCGGTGGGTTCTCTGGGTTAATGCTGGCAATTGTCCCTGCTGATTTCCAATACCATGATACCTATTTTGTGGTGGCACACTTCCACTATGTCTTAGTGTCAGGAGCGGTGTTTTCTATTATGGCAGCGGCCTACTATTGGCTACCAAAATGGACGGGCAATATGTACAACCAGAAGCTGAGTCTACTTCATTTCTGGACATCGATTATCTCGGTAAACGTGCTGTTCTTCCCGATGCACTTCCTAGGATTGGCAGGTATGCCTCGTAGGATTCCTGATTACGCCATCCAGTTTGCAGATGTGAATCAGATAGTCTCCATTGGCGGTTTTGCGTTTGGATTATCGCAGCTGATATTCCTATGGGTGGTTATCAAGTGTATCCGAGGCGGTGAAAAAGCCCCAGCTAAGCCGTGGGAACGGGCTGAGGGTCTAGAGTGGACGGTACCGAGTCCAGCACCGCATCACACCTTCTCAACACCTCCTAAAGTGGACTAAACGTTATGAGCAAGGGAATGTCGAATAGGAAATTAACACTGGTACTGTGTGGGGCCACCGTTGCTATGTTTGGCTTTGGCTTTGCTCTTGTACCCTTGTACGACATCCTTTGTGAGCAATTGGGGATTAACGGCAAAACGTCTACAGTGGCAGTGCAAGAACCCGAAGCGATGCAAGTGGATGAATCTCGAACCATTAAGGTCGAATTTGTCTCGCATATCCCCCCTGGCTTACCTATTACTTTTGAGCCTCAATCTAAGGTGATGAAGGTGCACCCAGGACAGGTGATTCGCACAGCCTACATAGCAACCAACGAATCAAAAACTGCGTTAGTTGCTCAGGCTGTACCTTCGGTGTCTCCCGGATTAGGTGCAACACATTTCAATAAAATCGAATGCTTCTGCTTTAACCAGCAACCACTTAGTGCCAAGCAAGAGGCTGAGTTGCCACTGATTTTCTATGTAGAGCATGACCTACCAGATTCTATCCATACGCTCACTCTGTCTTATACGTTATATGACATCAGTGATAGCGTTGATGACAGTGACCAGAAACTCGCTTCCCTAGCTGTGCCAAACAAATTAGCTGTGCCAGACAAATTGGCTGTATCGGAGCAATTGGCGCAGACACATGACACGCAAGGAGATGCGTTATGAGTGACAAACACGAAACGTATTACGTTCCAGCCCAAAGCCAGTGGCCTTTAGTTGCTGCTTTTGCATTGTTTTTTGTTGCCGTTGGAGCCGGACTGACTGTTCAGACCATGAATGAAGGTGGTTTATTGGGGCCTTGGCTCTTAGCCATTGGCTTAGTCGGTTTGTTGGTGGTGTTAGCAGGTTGGTTCACCAACGTGGTTCAAGAATCCTTGTCCGGTTATTACAGCGCACAAATAGCACGCTCTTTTAGACAAGGTATGAGCTGGTTCATCTTCTCTGAGGTGATGTTCTTTGGTGCTTTCTTTGGTGCACTCTTCTATGCACGAATGTTCTCTGTACCTTGGTTAGGGGGCGCAGACAATAATGTGATGACCAACGAAGTGTTGTGGCCGACCTTTGAAGCTATGTGGCCGTTAACCTTGACGCCCGGTGGAGATACAACGCAAGCGATGGGCTGGCAAGGTTTACCGCTAAAGAACACCGTTATTTTGCTGCTTTCTTCTGTGACGTTACATATGGCTCACATTAGCCTTGAGCAAAACAAGCGTATGGCGCTGGTGGTGTGGTTGGAGTTGACCATAGTGTTGGCAGGATTTTTCCTTTTCTTCCAAGCAGAAGAGTACATCCATGCCTATCAGGATATGGGACTGACATTGCAGTCGGGTATCTATGGCAACACTTTTTTCTTGCTAACGGGTTTCCATGGGATGCACGTATTTATTGGTACGGTATTTCTCATCGTGCTGTTATTTAGAATCAGTAAAGACCACTTTACTCCTAAAGATCATTTTGGGTTTCAAGCAGGAAGTTGGTACTGGCATTTTGTTGATGTGGTCTGGCTGTGTCTGTTTATCTTCGTGTACGTCATATAAATATTAAGCTGAATTAGCTAATACGGCCGCTGATTTGGAACCACCCATCCGAGTTTCAACGCAAGGATCAAAAATAGGATAACGACAGCAGATAGCGCGACACGACGACCAAGATAGCGACTCATAGGTACCTTAGAATCAGGCTCTTCTCGCACCATGTGTATCATTGCAAGAGCCAGATTGAAGACGATAAACAGCAGTAAGAGGATGATGATTAATTTGAACAGCAGTGGTGACATCAGGTCTCCTAGGTCTTCAGCAAAAGTGCTGTGGATAGTAGCGACTGTCTTAACTGTGGTTCTGTTTTTGGTTCTGGTCAAACTGGGTTTTTGGCAATTGTCGCGCGGAGAGGAAAAGTTGCATCTCGAGCAACAGCTGCAAGATAGGGAGCAGATGACTCCTATGGTGATTGAGCAATTAGCAGCAATGGACAGTGAATATACCCTTACTGGGTTCCCTTTGCAGGTAGATGTTAGACCGGAAGCATTGCCCCTTATTTATATCGATAACGTGACGCACGAGGGAAGGGTGGGTTATACCGTATTGCAGCCAATGTCTGTCTATTATCAGGGGGAAAAGCAAATACTGCTGGTTGAGTTAGGGTTTGCCAAGGCTCCTTCAACGAGAGATAGATTACCACCAGTCAACAGCATTGGAGCTTCAGAAAATTTGGTCGGTCGTGTGTACGAGAGAAGTATTAACCCGTTAAGTAGCGATGTGATGCAAGAACCAATGCTTGAAGGGATTCGCATTCAAAACCTGAATATACAGCAATTATCTGAGGTGCTAGACACCCCCTTGTTTGGCTTTGTCCTTCAGCCCTTCGCCTTGCCAAGTAATCATTTACCGAGGATTTGGTCGCCTTATCCAATGACCTCACAGAAGCACTTTGGGTATGCATTTCAATGGTTTGGTATGGCAGTTGTTTATGCCCTTCTTGTTGTCTTGTTTGTGGTAAGAAAAAGAAAAGTTAAGGAATGACTATGCATAGCCAAACGATTAATCCTCCGCAAAAACAAGGGCGCTTAAAGCTACTGGCTTTGATCCTGATATTTACCTTACCTGTTATTGCCGCTCACCTGATATTGAATCAAGGATGGTATCAGGCCGGGGTTACCAACAAGGGAGTGCTTATTGAGCCGAGGTTCACCTTTGAATCTGCGGATCTTGTGAGCCCTGTGTCTGAAACCTGGCAGCTAGCCTTCATTGTCCCTGATAAGTGCGATCAAACCTGTGAACAAAGATGGCACTTATTGAATCAGAGTTATATTGCACTTGGTGCTTACAGTGAGCGCGTGGTGGTGACTTTATATGTGTCAGAAACCGCTGATAAGAGTTGGCTTGCCACTAACCAATCTAACTACCCCATTTTACAGTTGAACTCGAAGCCTGTTCCTGTTGAGTCGCAAGATTATTTACTGGTTGACCCATTGGGACAGTGGGTAATGCGTTACCCACAAGCTGAAGCGAGTGCGCTTGTCGCGCAAAATAAAGGACTGATCGCCGACGTACGCAAAATCCTTAAGCTTTCACGAGTAGGGTAATAGTCTGAGTATGCCAAAACGAGATAGGTAAGGAGAATATATGCAAGGACGCATTTCAATACAAAGATTGACCTGGTTAGCCTTAGCTATGACTTTTGTGGTGATTGCATTAGGTGCATACACTCGACTAGCAGACGCAGGTCTTGGTTGTCCTGATTGGCCAGGGTGTTATGGAAAAATTGCCGTGCCAATGCAACCCGAAGACATCGCTAAGGCAGAGATGTTGTTTCCTGAG
Organism: Vibrio comitans; assembly: GCA_024346835.1. Taxonomy (GTDB): domain Bacteria; phylum Pseudomonadota; class Gammaproteobacteria; order Enterobacterales; family Vibrionaceae; genus Vibrio; species Vibrio comitans. The sequence continues at coordinate 566,994 of AP024867.1, read as the reverse complement.
CGAGCAGTAGAAACACACAAAGCATGGCTAGAAATGATACATCGCTACTTTGCAGGTACATTGGGCCTCGTGGTATTTGCTCTCTCTTTTCTTCTTTGGAAAAGTTCAGCTACTGGTAAAGTTTTCCCTATCGTATTGAGCGCGGTGATTATCGCTCAAGCTGCCCTTGGTATGTGGACCGTGACGCTGAAACTCATGCCTGTGATTGTCATGCTCCATCTGCTCGGTGGATTTACGCTATTCAGTCTTCTCGCCTTGCTCATGTGCCGATTGAGAAATACACAGAACGCTTCGATAAACTTGTCCCATTCATCATTGTCCACCCTGCGAGGCTTTACGGTATTTGCTACAGGGGTCTTACTTCTTCAGATCATGCTTGGAGGCTGGACATCATCTAACTATGCCGCCCTGATGTGCACGTCTTTACCAATATGCCAAGGTGATTGGCAAAATCACCTCGACTTTGGCAATGCCTTTAACTTCATCCAAACAGGCTTTGAAAATTATGAATTCGGGGTGCTGGATTACGGGGCGAGAATGACCATACATGTAACGCACAGGGTAGGGGCACTGATTACAACTTCTGCCTTGCTTTCGTTAATGGTGTTGTTGTGGCGCAGTTCATTGCCAGCGGCAAAGGTCTATATAAGAGCCATTGGCTTTGGCCTTGCGGTTCAGGTCTGGTTGGGCATCGCTAATGTTATTTTCCATCTTCCTCTTATCAACGCAGTAATGCATAACCTAGGCGCAGCACTGTTATTGGTAACCTTAGTTGCAACCAATCATTTCGTATGGGCTAGGGTGACTGCTTCTAACCCACTGACACAGGATTCTGAAAGGGAGTATTCAGTATGAGCAATCTTGCCGGTTCGCAAACACTAACGAGAACCAGAAGCACCTTTCAGAGTTACTATCAACTGACTAAACCTAAAGTGGTTGCGTTAATGTTGCTCACGGCTGTAGTGGGGATGTGTCTTGCGATGCCCGGTGCTTTGCCATTGCAGCAATCATTGCTCGGCTTATTGGGTATTGGTTTGATGGCGGGTTCGGCCGCAGCCTTTAATCACCTTATAGATCAACGTATCGACGCCATCATGGCGCGTACTTACAAGCGTCCTTTGCCTTCTGGTGACTTGTCCTCAGCCAAGGTATTTCTATTTGCGACCTCAATTGGCGTGGTTGGATTTATAATATTGGTGGCAGGGGTGAATACACTAACAGCGGTGCTCACCTTTGCGAGTTTACTTGGCTATGCCGTTATCTACACTCTATACCTCAAGCGCGCCACTCCGCAGAACATCGTGATTGCCGGAATCGCAGGTGCAATGCCACCACTTCTCGGGTGGGTGGCAGTGACAGGTGAGTTGCACGCGAACGCGTGGCTACTGGTTATGATTATCTTTATCTGGACCCCCCCTCACTTTTGGGCACTGGCTATCCACCGCAAGGATGATTACGCTAAGGCAGACATCCCAATGCTCCCAGTGACACACGGTGTTGAGTACACCAAAACCAGCATCTTGTTGTACACCATCTTGCTTGCCTTAGTGTGTGCGATGCCTGTTTTAGTTGGCATGAGCGGTCAGATTTATCTCGCAAGCTCAACCATTCTCAGTGCAGGCTTTATTTACCATGCTTGGAAGTTGAAATACAAAGCTGATAACAAACAAGCAATGGAGACCTTTAAATTTTCTATCTATCACTTGATGCTGTTGTTTGTCGCTTTGCTGGTGGATCACTACATTTAAAAAGGAGTCTCCGTTTCCTTCACGTCGCCCCCGAAATGTTCAACCGAAGCGCCTTCGAACACCAATACTAAAGGGTTCCCAAGAAAACATCTTGGGAACAACCACAAGGCGAACCTTTATCCTTGAAGCGGCTCTACAAGATAGCGAGTGATTACTAACTTGCTATCTTGAACCGCTAAATTCCATGTCTCATTGACCAATAAGTTGATGGATTCTCCGTCAAAGGTCTCTGCAATCAAACGGATCCGCAGCTCGGCTTTGATGTCACTGCCATTCTCGAACACTTTTACATCTTCCACTATATGCTGGCAATCAGGCTTGAACATGCTGCGCACGGTTTGGTACCAGTCGTTAAAGCCCGCATGGCCATTAAACTCCCCTTCAGGAGCAAACCAAGCGATATTCGCAGAGAGATTTTCTAGGAAGTAATCTCCATTTTCAGGCAATACATCTAGCTTTGCGAACCATTCCTTCACCAATTTTCTGACACGGTTTTCAGTTGAATCAACGAGGGCATCAATACGTGATACAAGTGTATTAGCGTGCTCCATGGCCTTTGTCTCTACGTCCTCTTGTGTATTGTATACGCCTGGAATAAAGACCATTCCGTGCGTATAGAGTGGCTTCTGAAAGTTCATTCCCGCTAGGTATGCGGTTTGTTGTAGTGGCATCATTAGTTGCTCGATACTAAAGTGGTTATAACCTAGTGGTTCATATGATTCACTTGGCCCGCCAATGGTGAACGAAAGCAAAAAATCTTTACCTTTCAGTTTGTCGCCCTTTGAGCCGTAGGCAAAATTGTAGCTAAAGACATCATCGATCCATTTCTTGAGCAATGCGGGTACTGAGTACCAGTAAAATGGGAACTGCAGCACTATGACATCCGCGTTAAGCAGTGCCTGTTGCTCAGCCTCAATATTGATTCGATAGTCGGGATAAAGCGTATCGAGACGACGAACCTCGACGTTGTGCACATTTTTTTCTGCCTGCTCTAGGATGACTTTATTTGTATAAGAAGCTTCTAGATTTGGATGACCAGAAATAACTAAAACCTTGCTCATTGTTCTACTCCATAAAGGGTTAACGCTTGAATTAGGAGTATTCTAGGTCTTCACTTATTGCGTGAGTAGAGCTATTTATTCTATTATTTAATTAGATAAAGCCTAACAATAGAACTGTGATGAAAAGAACGACATACAATCAGCTAGTCGCATTTCAAAGTATCGTAGAAGAAGGCAGTATTCGTGGTGCTGCTCGAAAGCTGGAAATGACCTCTCCAACGGTGAGTCAGTCCCTAAAACTACTAGAGGCAAATGTAGGGCTCACGCTATTTAATCGCTCAACTCGACGAATGGATCTTACTGATGCCGGCACTCTCTTATATGAAAGAACCAAAGATGCCTTATCTTCGTTAAATCACGCACTAGAAAGTGTCAATGAACTCAGTGAGGCCCCATCGGGGACCGTGCGTATCACCGTTCCTCGTTTTGTTTATCAGGTCTATTTACGCCCGATTTATGCGCAGTTTTGTGCTCAGTATCCAGAGATACAGTTAGAGATTTCTGTGTCCGATGCAGCGGTGGATATTGTCAGAGAAGGTTTTGATCTAGGTATACGCTTTGGTGACAAAGTACAGCCTGATATGGTGGCGAAAAAGCTAACGGAACCGATGAAAGGAGCATTGTTTGCGTCCAAAGAATACCTTGAACAGTACGGTACACCGCAATCTATTGAAGATCTAAAGAACCATAAGTATGTGCAGTATCGCTACATCACCTCCAATCAACTTGCTCCGTTAGAGTTAATTCAAAACGGACAAAGGGTCGTAGTTGAAATGCCATGCGCTCTCATAGTGAATGATACTGATCTAGAGATAGATGCCGCTATTAAAGGTGTCGGAATTAGCAGTATCATAGAACCTTGCGTTAAGCCCTATTTTGATAGCGGTGAACTCATTCCCCTGATGAAAGACCAATGGGCTAGCTACCCGGGAATGTATCTATACTATGTGCAAAATAGTCAGAAAGTTCGTCGCGTAAAGGTATTAATTGATTATCTGGTTGAGAAAATATCAAGCAATGAAATAACCTAGGTAAATGTGCCTACAACACTAGAGCATTGACTTTTAGACGTCATCCTAGAATTTACGTAGTAAATATCTAGGATCTTAGAGAGCTCATCACCAACTCAGACACTCCCTAATTACAGTTACTAAAGTTGTAATTTAGACAACTAGACAAAGGTGTCTTATTACTGCAAATTAAATACTCACCAAACAGTAAAGGAAGCCTATGTTCAGTCACGTAATGATCGGTACCAATGATATGCAAGCATCAAAAAAGTTTTACGATGCTTTGTTGACGACCTTGGGATATCAGGCAGGCAATATCGACGAAAAAGGGCGCTGCTTTTATTTTTCTGACAGCGGCGTATTTTGCCTCACCAATCCCATTAATGGCGAGCCTGCTACTCATGGCAATGGTATGACTATCGGTTTCAAAGCCGCCAGTAAAGATTTGGTAGATAGTTGGCATCAAGTTGGACTGAATAATGGTGGAACTGAATGTGAAGAGCCTCCTGGGGTTCGTGGTAACGCCCAAACTCAGCTTTATATGGCTTACTTAAGAGACCCTGCAGGTAATAAAATCTGCGCGACGCACTTTATGCAAGTGACTTAGTCGACACTTTTTACTGCCACGCCCCATTAAGTTTCTTGATGGGGCGTTTTTGTCATAATCCGTTAATCAAAGATTCAAAAACACGTCATCATTGAGCACATTCTTGTCACCTGAACTGTGTAATTTAACATTGTCTCGAAGAGTCAGCAGTTATAAATCAATCCTTCGAATAATCTCAAAAATATGGAGAAATGAGAATGAAACGCAGTGGATTAGTTTTATCAGTGATAGCAGGATGTGCCTCTTTATCTGCCTATGCGCAGTTACCACAACAATCAGATCAGTGGTTCAAGGAAGGCCAAATTGCCCTAGAGCAAGCGAAGAAGGTCAAACCTATCAATGGCCCAGCGAAGAACGTGATCTTGTTTGTCGGTGACGGCATGAGCGTCGGAACTATTACTGCGGCTCGTATCTATGCAGGTCAGCAACAAGGTTTAGATGGCGAAGAATTTAAACTGAGTATGGAATCTTTGCCTCATACGGCACTGGCAAAAACCTATAACACTGATATGCAAACGCCAGACTCAGCAGGTACAGCAACCGCTATGGTCTCTGGAGTGAAAACTAGCTCAGGTGTGTTAGGCGTGAATGAGAAGGTCAAGCGCGGATTTTGCAACAACGTTGAAGAAAATAAAGTAAAAAGTGCGTTTCAATCCGCTGCAGATAATGGATTATCGGTTGGCCTAGTGACGACCACGCGTATTACTCATGCTACTCCAGCGGCTGCTTATGCTCATAGCCCAGACAGAGATTGGGAGAACGACTCGGCTATCTCAAGTTACAACAAATCTAATGGTTGTACCGATATTGCGTACCAACTGGTGAATTTTGAACATGGTGATGGCGTGCAAGTTGTGTTTGCTGGTGGCCGAAGAGAGTTTTTACCTGCTGATGTACAAGACGAGCAAGGCTTTTCTGGTCAACGCGGTGATGGCAAAAACTTGATTGAAGAATGGCAACAACGCTATCCAAATGCGAGCTACGTATTTGATAGAGACGGCTTTGACAAGTTAGATAATAAGTCTCGAGTGATGGGGCTGTTTAACCCTTCTCACATGGAATATGAGCTAGACCGAACTCAAGAGAACAAAGAGCCTTCAATTGCAGAAATGACGGAAAAGGCGCTGTCAATTCTAGAGAACAATAAAAAAGGCTATGTACTTATGGTCGAGGGTGGTCGTATTGACCATGCTCACCACGCAGGCAATGCTGCAAGGGCGTTAGAAGATACATTAGCCTTTGATAAAGCTATTCAGATCGCTTTAGAGAAAACAAATCCGAAAGATACTTTAGTGATCGTCACAGCTGACCATGCGCATAGCTTTGTGGCAAATGGTTATGCAGAGCGTGGTAATGATATCTTAGGTTTATCTATGAGTGGTGGCCAGCCAAACAAAGATGCGTCTGGTAAATCCTATACTACGCTGATCTATGGCAATGGTCCTGGTGGTATTGAGGGCGAGCGTCCAAATGTGACTGCTGAGCAAGTGGTTGATCCTGATTATATGCAACAAGCATTGATCAAATTAAGCTCTGAGACGCATTCGGGCGAGGATGTTGCTATCTTTGCTCGAGGACCACAAGCATGGTTGTTCCAAGGTGTTGTCGAACAAAACTACATCTATCATGTCATTGCTGATGCTTTGAAACTTAAGTAATTTTCTTTGACGGGGTTGCTTTGGCAACCCCGTTTTGCTCTCTTTTTGCTTCATACCCCACCTCCTCTATACTTCATATCATCGCTATTTCTTAGGTGTTACAAGGGCATAGGCTCTCTCCGAACCCACTCTAGATCATAAAAATAAGATCACGCTCATAATTAAATAAAATAATGTTTTAATTTTATTTGAAATGCAGTTTCAAAAATTGCTATAGTACTTGCAACAAAGAAATGACCTCGTTTGAACCATTACACTTTTTGAGGAAGCAACATGATTCTTGATTCTTTTAGCCTAAAGGGCAAGGTTGCCATCGTTACGGGTTGCAATACCGGACTTGGTCAAGGTATGGCTGTTGGGCTTGCAAGTGCAGGCTGTGACATCGTTGGGGTTAACCAGTCAGAACCGGCGGAAACGAAGCAAAAGATTGAAGAACTGGGCCGAAAGTTTATTGATGTACGCGCAGATCTTTCAAAAACGGATGGTATTTCTAACATTGTTGATCGCGCAGTGACAGAACTAGGTCGTATCGACGTATTGGTTAATAACGCAGGAATTATCCGCCGCAATGACGCTATCGACTTCTCTGAGCAAGATTGGGATGACGTGATGAACGTCAACGTAAAATCAGTTTTTTTCCTTTCTCAAGCGGTCGCTAAGCAAATGATTGCGCAAGGTGAAGGTGGCAAGATCATTAATATTGCTTCCATGTTGTCGTTCCAAGGGGGAATCCGAGTACCTTCTTACACGGCGTCAAAGAGCGGTGTAATGGGGGTTACGCGCTTGATGGCCAATGAATGGGCAAGTCACAATATCAATGTGAATGCGATTGCTCCTGGCTACATGGCAACAAACAACACTGATGCATTGCGTGCTGACGAAAAGCGCAACAAAGAAATTGTTGATCGCATTCCCGCTGGTCGCTGGGGCAAACCTGAAGACCTTGCGGGGCCTTGTGTATTCTTGGCCTCTTCAGCATCAGATTATGTCAACGGATACACCATTGCCGTCGATGGCGGTTGGCTGTCTCGCTAACAAGAACACTGGACAAATTCGGGCCACGCTAGAGTTCAAATATCGATAGCCGTGTGTCGAGAAGATGTGCTGACTGCAGCGTATCTTCAGCCCAAGACTTATAATTAGATTAATTTATTGCAGGGGACTGCAGGAGTATTCAATGAAAATCGCACTTATGATGGAAAACAGCCAAGCGCCTAAGAACGCAATGGTTGCTACTGAGCTTAACAATGTTGCTGGCGGTCTTGGTCACGACGTATTCAACGTTGGTATGACTGATGAAAACGATCACCACCTAACTTATATCCACCTTGGTATCATGGCTAGCATCCTTCTTAACTCTAAGGCTGTAGACTTCGTTGTAACTGGTTGTGGTACAGGTCAAGGTGCACTTATGGCAAGCAACCTACACCCTGGTGTGGTTTGTGGTTACTGCCTAGAGCCATCAGATGCATTCCTATTCAACCAAATCAACAACGGCAATGCTATTGCTCTAGCATTCGCTAAGGGCTTTGGTTGGGCGGGTGAACTAAACGTTCGCTACATCTTTGAAAAAGCATTTACAGGTGCTCGTGGTGAAGGCTACCCAATTGAGCGTGCTGCACCTCAACAAGCTAACGCGGCTATCCTAAGCGAAGTAAAATCTGCGGTTTGCAAAGACGTTGTTGCTTCTCTACGTGCTATTGACCAAGAGCTAGTGAAGCAGGCTGTTGGTAGCGCACAGTTCCAAGAGTGTTTCTTCTCTAACTGCCAAGATTCAGAGATTGCTGAGTACGTTCGCTCTCTAATCGACTAATTCTTAGTACCAAGATATTAAAGGCCAGCTGTGGTTAACAGCTGGCCTTTCTTTTTTGAATCAAGGCCTAAATAGGCTGATTGGTTTGTACTACCAGTTTGCCAAAGTTCTTTCCTTCAAGTAGCCCAATAAAGGCTTCTGGCGCATTTTCTAGCCCTTGTACGAGGTGCTCTTTGTAGGTGATCTTACCTTCACTTAGCCAAGTCATCATTTGCTGAGCAAATTCAGGGTAACGATGGCCGTAATCGTCAAAGATGATAAAACCTTGCATCTTGATGCGTTTCACCAATAGTTGTCCCATTAGCATAGAGAGTCTATCTGGCCCATCAGGCAGTGAAGTGGCATTGTACTGAGAGATTAGGCCGCACAATGGAATGCGAGCCGATGTGTTCAGCAGGGGCATCACAGCATCAAATACTTTACCACCCACGTTTTCAAAATAGACATCGATACCATCGGTGCAGGCGTTGGCTAATTGTTCAGCAAGGTCATCACTTTTATGGTCGACGCAGGCATCAAATCCTAATGTATCTACAGCAAATTGGCACTTCTCTTCGCCACCTGCAATACCTACAACACGACAACCCTTGATCTTAGCAATTTGGCCAACCATAGAACCTACCGCGCCTGTTGCAGCTGCAACAACGACAGTTTCACCGGCCTTAGGCTGACCTATATCTAGTAGCCCCATGTAAGCCGTAAAGCCTGGCATGCCCATCACTCCTAAGGCATAAGACGGTTGTTCGGGATTCATACCAAGCTTGATCAATCCCTCTCCATTAGATACACCATAATCCTGCCATCCGCTAAAAGAGAGTACCCACTCACCGAGTGCAAAGTCATGGTGTTTTGATTCAGTCACCTGACATACCGTACCGCCAACCATGACCTCATCAATCGCAACGGGGTCAGCGTAGGATTTTGTATCGCTCATTCGGCCACGCATGTAGGGGTCCAGAGATAAATAAACACTGCGAAGCAATACTTCCCCCTCACCAATAGAGGGTAAAGCAGTGGTATTTAAACGAAAGTTCTCTGGTGTAGGAGCGCCGACTGGGCGTGATGCGAGTACAAGCTGACGATTAACAGTTGTCATTAAAGTAATTCCCTTTTAGTGGTATAGATTTAATATCTAGTCTGACCAGTCTACGCTATTTTGTCTTAAAGCGTGCAGTTGCCGCTCTAATATTGCATTGGTTTTTTTATTGGAAGTCGGGTCACTACAAGCCCGCAAAACGGTAAGTTAACCCGATTTCTAGCGACCATCCTATATCCCTTTGGATGAGAGGACTGCTCGTATCGTGGTGAATCAATTCCATCTTGCTGATGCCAATCCAGTTTGGTGTGAACTCATAGAGTCCAATTAATCCTGCTTGATAAACAAAGGTTGACCCAGCATCAAATGCCTTTAATCCAGAAGAAGATGATTCGGTATTGGAAATACCATAGAGGTGGTTGGATAGCTTCTTGTCACGATAATCGACTTCTAAGTAGGGTGTGATGGTAAATGGCTGTGTCCATGTTTCTAACGTTCTACCTAAATGAAGCTGAACTTCGTAGCCATTATGTTCTGAAGTGACGTCGTGTAAGTAGGTGAGCCGAGCGCCTACCGTTCCCACGGTTATCCCGAGTTCTCCATTGCCGTCTCTATCTTGAATGCCATTAGGTAGGTCAACGATGCTGTCTGACACTTCAGCAAAGCGCCAATTTCCAGACAAACCAACATAAGGTAGCAACTGCCAATTGACTAGGCTGCCATCAATGAAACCCTTTGGGTCAGAATAGAATAAATTTGGGGTCGCGCTGAATTTGGGTGTACTTTTGGTTGAGAAAACACTTTCACTGTAGGTGATGCTGCCTCCAATAATTCCGTATTCTTCATCGGCGAAGGAAAGCTGAGTGCTGCCTAAAAGAATCGACAGTGCGAAAGCAACTCTACAAATCATTATCAATACTCCGTTATTGTAATAAATATCAAGAACGGAGTCGGTCGAATAAAATTTCATAGCGACTTTAGCGACTGGAAATAGACTACTTTAAGTGGCGCCAAAAAATTGAAGGGACTATTGGTGTTTTGCTCGTGGTCGATCGAGGCCGTTGATGAACTCACGAAGGTAGAGACGCGCACTTTAACGTTAATTTATCGAAGCTACATAACAAGTTGACCCTATTCCTGTTGAGCCCTGTGGTCGTTCACTTACTATGAGGTTGAGCTGAGCGACCAAGGATAGGGCATGCTTCACAAGATATTAGTTGGTGTAAAAAAGCCGTTTTTAAAGATGTTACCCATTCCGGAGCCAAAACTAGTGGCAGGGGAAGGTTCGGTGAGTCAAGTTGACGAGTTGTGTAAAGAACTAGGTATTACTCATCCACTCATAGTGACAGACAAAGTGTTGGTTAGGTTGGGGCTGATCGAGCCGGTATTGATCTCTTTACAGAGGGCGGGCTTACCTTTTGCAATGTTTGACGAAGTTGAACCAGATCCCGGCTTTGATGAGGTAAGAAAAGGGGCTAGCCAGTTTGTTGCCGCACACTGTGATGGCATTATTGCGATTGGCGGAGGCTCTCCAATCGATTGTGCCAAGGCTATCTCCGCTTGCGCTAAAACCAACAAGGATGTCAGTAAACTCCTTGGACTGATGCGAGTTCATAGGCCCATTTATCCCATTATCGCAGTGCCAACGACATCGGGGACAGGCTCAGAAGGGACCGTTGCTGCAGTGATAAGCGATCATCAATCACGAAAGAAGCGAGCCATTACCGACCCTTTTATTATGCCAAAGGTCGCGATTTTGGATGCAAACCTAATTGCTGGATTGCCACCTAAAATTACCGCTGAAACAGGGGCGGATGCTCTTACGCACGCTATAGAATCTTATATCAGTGGTTATTCGAACGCTTATTCACAGCAACTTTCGATTTCAGCAATCCAACGAATATTTAGATGGTTGCCCGTCGCAGTTGCTGATGGCAATAATTTAGATGCCAGGCAAGAAATGGCAATGGCGAGTTATGAGGCTGGCCTTGCCTTCACTCGCACTTACATTGGTTATGTCCATGCCATTGCACATCAGTTGGGCGCTTTTTATCACATCCCTCATGGCCGTGCTAATGCCATTGTATTGCCTTCGGTGCTGCATTTTACTGCGGTGTCTGACCCAAGCTCGATTGCATTGTTGGCAAAGGCTACAGGGTTCTCCACAGGTGATACGGATATGGCGAATGCGCAGGCTTTTATAGACAAAGTTGAGTTGCTTCTTCGTACCATCGAGATCCCAGAAACCATTGATGAATTAAAGATTGCCGATATTTCTAGAATAGCAAAGCAAGCTATTGATGAGGCGTTTGGCGATTATCCTGTTCCTGTCGAAATGAACGAAAAGCAGTGTCAGAGCTTGTTAAAAGGCTTAGTTAAGAGGTTTGAACAATGAGTAATCCTGCCCATAAGAGCCAAATCAGAATTATCATAGCCATGCTCATTGTGGCGTTTCTCTCTATTTTTGGACACATTATTCTGACTCCCGTATTAGCCAAAATGGGGTGGGTTGAATATGTTGCGGCTGCCATTCCGTTTACTATGATGGGACTTTGTGTGTGGGCCGTTCGTGATGCCTCAAAAGCCTTAGATGCGGAAAATGAAGATAGCGAATCTTCGTAGGAACTCTGTAATGTCTATTCTTTATAGGTAAGTAATTAAAGTTAACTCGAAGTTTAAAGGAGGATGCATTGGCTTTGAATACACGTTTCTTCACGGTAGGTGAGGCTGCTAAGCGTTGCGGGGTGGCTACATCAGCGTTACGTTTTTATGAGAGTAAAGGACTGATAGAAAGCATAAGAACAGAGGGTAACCAAAGGCGTTATCCCGCCAGCACAATTCGTGTGATCTCAGTGATTAAAGCAGCCCAACAAATAGGGGTTAGTCTGGAAGAGATTAAGCTCGCATTGGAAGCGCTTCCTAACCATAAACAACCCACTAAGAAAGATTGGGCTCGAATGTCTAAGCGGTGGGCTACCTCGTTAGATCAGAAAATACTAGAAATGCAGCGATTGAGAGACAATCTTGATGGCTGTATTGGATGTGGTTGCTTGTCGCTGAAAAGCTGTAAGTTATTTAACCCTGAAGACACTGCATCCGTTCGAGGAAGTGGTGCACGGTATTTAATTGATGGCCCGCCGGAAGATTAAAGCTTCTCTTTGGGGTCGGCAATGGGACAGTTGTAAGCGGTACCTACAAAGGTTGCCGAGGTTTTGAAATAGTGAGGGCTAAGTAAAACAACGGTATTGGCTTGAGATAGATAAGCATTGTTTTTTATCTCGTTTATTGCCCCTTGGATAAGTATATCGTTAGGATAAAAGAGGTATGAATACCAGTGCCCTTCGCTACCCGTCACTTCTCCTACCCATTCGCAGTGTCTTACCAATGGAGCGTTGTTGGTTCTAACGTGTACATCTTTTGCCTCTGGCATCAGCAAGGTTTCTGGTGTTGTGCAGCCCACTAAAGTAACTGAGGCAAAAAGTGCCAGCCAATGTTTCATTCGTTTCCTTTATCTGTAGACCTGTTCGATTCACAATTGAATTCTCTCTATGAATTGTTGACTAAGAATTATTTAAATTCAATTGTTTATCTGTTTTCTTTTCTCGTAAATCTATGATTAATTAGAGTGATAGAGAAAGTGGACTTGTCTGATGTGATGAGTTGAGAAATGAGAGCCCTTTAATGGAATTATCTACACAGCGCCTATCGCTTACCCCTTTATCTGAATCCGACTGGACACTCTTTCACAACTTGCATGTTGATAAGCGTGTTATCTCTTTGTGCTTTGATGAGCCTAGCCTTAAAGACATTCAATTGAAGTTTCAAGCGCGAATTCAACCATGGAATAAGAACTCACTTCACTGGCTATGTTTAGTGTTAACTGATCAATCGTCAGGGGAGAAAATAGGACTCACTGGCTTTTGTATGCAAGATGGTGTCGCTGAAGTCGGCTATATGTTGCTACCGGAGTTTCAGGGGCTGGGATATGCGACAGAATCGCTGCAATGTTTAATCGAATGGGCTCAAGAAACGCATGCTATTGATCACTTCTCAGCCACAGTCACTGAGGGGAATCTCAGCTCGGAGCGGGTGCTTGAAAAGTCAGGCTTTATTCTCAGAAAAACCATTCCTGGTACCTACGTGATCGGGGGTGTCTCCTACGCTGATCATATCTACCAATGGCATAAACCGAGTGCTTCAATTATCAACACCATTTTGTTTGATTGGGGGGATACCTTGATGGTCGATTTACCCAATCAGCAAGGAAAGATGTGCGACTGGCCAGAGGTTTACACGGTTGATGGCGCAACTGATGCACTAAAGGGTCTTTCAAAGAACTATCGATTGTATGTGGCAACAAATGCGGTCAACTCTGCCGAGAGTGATATTCAACAAGCCTTTCAAAGAGTGGGCTTAGATAGATACATAACTGGGTACTTTTGCAAAGCCAATCTTGGCATTGGCAAGGGGAGTGCAGAGTTCTTTCATAAGATTGTGGATACGCTGCACACACAGCCTGATTCTGTATTGATGGTAGGAGATACGCTAGATAAAGACATCAATCCTGCCATTGAGGCAGGGTTAAAGGTGGTGTGGCTAAATCGTCAAAGCTCGCATAAAGAGGGAGTTCAGAACATCCCTCAAATTGAAAGCCTGCACGACTTATCCAATACCATCGAAAATTTGCTATAAGCTGTGTTTATCGGGTACGAATGAAGGTGTTTTTTACCATGTGATCGGCCAGTCTTTCGCATTTTATGTGCTGGAACTTTAAAGGTGCAGTCAGGTCCGAAAACAGCGGGATCCCGCCTCCCAGTAGAATAGGTATTGTGGTGATAATCAGCTCATCAATCAGATCATGCCTTAGAAAGCCCTGTATGGTCTTTCCGCCATCAATATAAAGTTTGTTAAAACCTTTTTGATTAAGCGATTGAACAATTTTAGGTAGCTCACCATTCACTAAAAACACTTTCTCTTCTAGCCCTTCAGGCACCTTTGTCAGAGTGTTACTCAATACGAAGACCGGTTTTGAGTATGGCCAATCAATACCAAAACTCAGTACGATATCTAGAGTGTTTCGCCCCATTATCAGAGCATCGACCCGATCCATAAACTCGGCAAAACCAAAATCTGAACCTTCAGGATTTGGCACATCATGAAGCCAATCAATTTGATTATTTTTGTCTGCTATAAAGCCGTCAAGGCTAGTGGCGATGTAAACGATGTTCGACATGTGGCGCTCCGCTCTATGTGGTATTAAAAAAGAATACCTTATAGGTACTTAAGAGCAATAAATTAAAGGTCAACTCGATACGATTCGAACAGCTCAGCCACATCAACATTAGCATTGAGTCTTGCCGCGAGAAGATATAACCCGCCAATTTTTCGGTGCAGGAAAAGAGCATCTGCTGGTGGTGTATGCCAGTAATCTTGTTCCATGCTGAGTACAGTTCCAGCTTGGCTGAGTCTTTGAGCCAAGTTGCTCGAACCAAAGTCATACTTTCCATCACATTTGAGTGGCTCACAGGCGAGTTTGACTAGGTTGAAGATGGCTTGCTTTTGCTCGGGTATTATCTGTTGGCTGAAAAAGCCTATCTGAGTTAAGGCTTGGTCTAATCCTTTGTCGTCATTATTGATGACAGAGGTAAAGGCGAGGCGATAACCATCGCTAATGATTTCGTTGTAGGTTCGAGTTGCACCAAAGTCTAGAAGCACTACTTTCTGTTTCGTCTCATCGTAAAGGAAGTTGGCAAAGTTGGGATCGGTTTGCACGAGCTTAAAGCTAAATATCTCTTTGAACAGCAGGTCCAGCAGGAGTGTCATCACGCGATCGCGAGTGTTCTGATCGGCGTGCTGGAGTGACTCTATAGGCTTACCCGCCACGTGCGTCATCGAGAGCACATTGTCGGTGGTAATGTCCTGAAGCACGTCGGGAATAATAAAGTCAGGGCTATCTTCTAATAACAACTTATAGCGATTGAGTAGGTCTGCCTCCAAAAGATAATCGGCTTCCGCATGCAGTTGTTTTTTTGCTTCTTCAAGCAGGTCTTTATAATCCACGCCCTTTGGAATTAAGCCAACGACATTGAGTAGGGTACCTACATTGTCCACATCACTATCGATGCTTTGCTTGATGCCGGGATATTGGACCTTTATCGCTAGTTTAGTGCCGTCGTCGGCATGGGCTTGATGCACTTGTCCGATAGAGGCACTGGCTATTGGCTTAAAATTAAATTCAATGAAGTTCTGCTGCCAATCTTGCCCGAGTTCTTCAGACAGTACAGTCGCGAGTTGTTTGGTAGGCATAGGAGAGGCGTCTGAGCGGAGCCTAGATAAAATGTCAGCCAGTTCAGGGCTGATGAGGTCCCCTGCATCCATAGACATCAATTGCCCTACCTTCATGGCTGCACCTCGAAGATGGGCTAACTGATCGGCCACTCTTTTTATATTGGTAGGGGTGAGGAGTAGGTCTTTTGCCTTGGGCTTTTTGCCCTGTGCAAGCTGTTTTGCGCCTTCGGTTACCATAGCGCCGCCCACTCGAGTGGCGAGCGAGGCAAATTTACCAAAGCGAGAGAGGCGGTGAGTTGGTACTTTGCTTTCTTCAGAAGCCATGCGAGTAATATCCCTGGTTCAGATTCTTTTTAAATTAAAGACTTATACCAGAGCTGACAAGCTTAAGATCAATGATCCCTATGTAATTAAAAGCCCTGTGGCACAGATGCGACAGGGCTTTATAAGCGTTATAGCTAGAGCTGTTTGCTGAAGCTAGCTACCACATAATCAAATAGCGCTCCTCTAGGGAGAGAATTTGAAAGATACCTTCAAGCATGAAATAGCTCCTCTACTTGGTGACGTCTTCGATGTCTATCCCCATAGCCTTTGCAAGTCCCTCACCGTAAGCAACGTCCGCATGTAGCGCATGGGAAATATGCTTGTGCTTAATATGAGTTGAAACCCCATCCATAGCTCGAGCGGTATTGTCGAACAAGCGCTGCTTTTCATCCTCAGGCATGATGCGGAAAAGGTTGCCAGCTTGAGTGAAGTAATCGTCGTCTTCACGATGATCCCAGTGAGTAGCAACACCTTGCAGTTCTAGTGGTGGCTCAGAAAACTCAGGCTGTTGCGCCCATTCTTGATGTTGGTTTGGTTCATAGCCGATAGTCGAACCAAAGTTGCCGTCGGTACGCATTGCCCCGTCTCTGTGGTAGCTGTGTACAGGGCAGCGAGGCGCATTAACCGGAATTTGATGATGGTTAACGCCTAAACGATAACGCTGAGCATCACCATAGGAGAACAATCGACCTTGCAACATGCGGTCAGGAGAGAAGCCAATTCCTGGTACTACAGCTGCAGGGTTAAATGCTGATTGCTCTACTTCAGCAAAGAAGTTTTCAGGATTCTTGTTTAACTCTAGTACGCCCACATCATGCAGAGGATAGTCCTCATGTGGCCAAACTTTTGTAAGGTCAAACGGATTGTACGGGACGGTTTCTGCATCTTTTTCTGGCATCACCTGAACTTTAAGATCCCATTTTGGAAAAGCGCCGTTCTCAATATTTTCATAAAGATCTTTTTGGTGACTTTCGCGATCTTTACCAACCAGAGCTTCTGCTTCCTGATCCGTTAGGTTTTTAATGCCTTGCTGAGTTTTAAAGTGGAATTTCACCCAATATCTTTCATTGTCTGCATTAATGAAGCTAAAGGTGTGGCTGCCATAACCGTTCATGCAGCGGTAGCTTGCCGGAATACCACGATCACTCATTACTATGGTGATCTGATGAAGCGCTTCAGGTAATGAAGTCCAAAAATCCCAGTTGTTTTCAGCACTGCGCATGTTGGTTCTTGGGTCGCGCTTAACTGCGTGGTTCAGGTCAGGGAACTTCAGTGGATCGCGAAGGAAGAACACTGGTGTATTGTTGCCAACCAAGTCCCAGTTACCTTCTTCGGTATAGAATTTAACAGCAAATCCTCGGATATCTCGCTCTGCATCAGCAGCTCCTCGCTCACCGGCTACAGTGGTAAAACGAGCGAAAAGGTCAGTCTTTTTGCCTATCTCGGAGAAGATCCTTGCCTTTGTGAACTTTGTGATGTCGTGGGTTACAGTGAAGGTGCCGTAAGCTCCAGAGCCTTTTGCGTGCATACGGCGCTCAGGAATAACTTCACGATCAAAGTGAGCGAGTTTCTCAAGGAACCATACATCTTGTAAAAGTTGAGGGCCGCGTTTTCCCGCAGTAAGAACATTTTGGTTATGTGCGACAGGGCAGCCGCCAGCAGTGGTGAGTTTCTTAGTCATAATCACTTCCATTTGTTTACATCTGAGAACGATTATCAATCGCCAACAAACTGTTGTATTGATGTAAATCAAATGTTTGGTGTGAATTTGATGTTTGTTTGTCGTATTGTCTTATTTTGTGACATCAGACCAGTTTGTGGTGTAAGTCTTGAGAAATTAAAGCCTTGATAAACAAGGCTTTATTATGATTACCATGCGAATGTTTGTATGACATTCTCTTTGGTAATTGGGTTGTGCGCTATGTTGCTATTAATGCGCTCTAGAAATGCATTTCTTGCCGCTGGCATTACGCCTCGCATTGGCGAGATGTTATTGCCGTGGTCGCCCCAGTAGTAGCAATGAAAATCATCCATGTTCTCTAGAAGATATTTTTCCTCTTCTAGGATCTGCAATGGTGTTGGCAAGATAAACTCGCCGCGATGCAGTTCTTTTTCAAGCTCAGAGCCAGGCTGAATGGCAAGGGCCATTGGTGCAATAGCATCTGGCTTCATGATGTTGAGCAAACTGGTGGTATTTATCGCGTGCTCCATAGAGCGCTCTTTACCACCTAAGCCAAAGATAAAGGAGGCTAATACACCAATCTTTGCTTCACGAGCCATCTCCATACCCTCGATTGCGTGCTCTCGAGTCATGCGTTTTTTAATTCTTTCAAGTACGACAGGATCACCAGACTCTAAGCCGGAATAGGCCATACTTAGCCCCGCTGACTTAATCTCTTTTAGTTCAGCAACACTTTTACGACGAAAATCGTTGAAACCAGAGTAGAGCGCAATGTTCTTGATCTCCGGAAACGTGGTTTTGATTTTGTCTAAGATCTTCACCAGCATCTCAGTGCGCATTGCCATCACGTTGCCATCGGTCAAAAAGATAGATTCAACGTGCGGATATAATCTGCGTGCTTCTTCAATATCTTGAAAAATGCCTTCAATGTCTCTGATTTTGAAGCGTTTATCATCAAACATGGTACAGAATGTACATTGATTATTGCTGCAACCAAGAGTGGCTTGAATCAGTACGCTCTCAGCTTCCATCCATGGACGATAAATTTTACCTTCGTAATGCATAGAAAACTCCTTAGTGTTGGAGCGCAGAAGTCTACTGCTGAGAAGAAGCGAGATAAATGAGGTGCTGGCCAAATCAGTTTTAAGAAAATATTAATAATTGCATCAAGACAATGAAAAGCTGTCAGTATCGCAGCCTTTGCCGTTGCGCTAGGTAAAAAATGGGGCGATTGCTCGCCCCATAACAGTTCTAGTTACTTATGGCTGGATGACCAGCGCTATCTCCCATCTGAAATGAGTTGCCTCTGAGGTCGCTATATTTATTTAGGCTTTTAACGCGCCCAATATGGTTTCTGCGTTACTCACTTCAAACTCACCGCCTTTCTCGACATTTAGATGGGTGACTACACCATTGTCTACGACCATGGCATAGCGCTGAGAGCGGATGCCACCGAAGCCGGCCGTATCCATCTCAAGTCCAAGTGCTTTGGTGAAGCTGGCATTCCCGTCACCAAGCATGAGTATCTCGCTGGCATTTTGTGCTTCACCCCATGCGTGCATGACAAAGGCATCATTCACAGCGATACAAGCAATGGTATCAATACCCACCGCTTTAATTTGATCGGCATAAATAACATATCCAGGTAGGTGAGCCTCTGAACAAGTAGGTGTGAATGCCCCTGGCACAGCAAACAGGACCACGCGCTTATTAGCAAATAAGTCATCTGTACTGTGACTGACCATGCCTGAATCCGTGAGCTCACTTAGGGTCGCCGCAGGTATTGCTTGTCCTTTCTGAATCATTTTTGTTCTCCGTGTCATCTAGTACAGATGAGTTTAGCCTACAGTTGGATTCAGCCTAGGTTGAATTGGTCAGTTTGTTTTCTGGCTGATGCAGTTAGTGGACTCTAGCCAATCTCAAAGGAAGCAACGCCATAGGTCCGTTCTAGAGGTAAATCGGGAAACGAATCGGTATACATACGAGCCGTTTCAAAGGATTTAGTCATCTGGCAGTTCTCTACCAATGCAACTGCAGACGGATTGATCTCTGGTGTATCAAGAAAGATGGCATCAGAGTCGGTGACCCTTGCTTTGAGCGCTAAGAAAAGCTGTTCTGCTAGATCAGGGGAATCGGCAAACAGAGGACCAATTTTGTAGCCATTTCGACACTGCCTAATCACGCCATAACCAACAAGTTTATCTTTAATCATGACCCCAAGTGCGTGGCTGTCTGGTTGGCTTATCCATGCCTTAGTAAATTCAGTTCTATCGGCAGGAAAGAAAGGTTGGTCATAGGCATTCAAAGTATCGAAAGGAATCGATGAAAGCTCAACAATATCAGGGTTTTGGGGAACATCCCCACCGCCCGTCCCCTCATAGCGAATATTTCGGTAAGCCAATCTGAAACCAGACTTTTTATAGTTCTCTTGCTGATCAACCACACCATCAAGGCCAATATTCAGCCCCGATAACCGCTTAATTCCCGCATCCCAGATCTGTATCCCATAGCCTTGACCGCGATATTCTGGTTTGACGATATAAAAACCAAGAAAACCGAACGATTCATCGTATTTGACCACTGAGATAACGGCGATGGGTTCATCATCAAGATACCCAACTAGAAAAGCGCTGGGGTCAGCAATGCAGTAGCAATCGGCATCATGTAACCCGGGGTTCCAGCCTTCACTGGCAGCCCAGTCAACCGCAGTGTCTATCTCTGCGCGACTCATAGTTTGTATTGAGTAAATATGCTCGCTCATGGTTTCTCCCTAAGCTGTCAGATTGACCTATCCATGTCAGTCACCGATATCAGTATAGACCTGAGTTAAAATGAAATATGGGCGAGCACCGCTATTGAACGCCAAATTTTACAGGTATAGTTCACGACGTATTTCGTTGGAAGACTGGATGTAAGATGACCGAATTTGAAAATATGCTTGAAGGACAAGATTTTGATGGTGGTGACAAAGAGATCAATAAGATCCGAGATACCGCCGCAATTCTGCTCCAGCAGTTAAATCAAACCATAGGTAGCCAACAGCGCACCGATATCTTGCAACAGCTGATGGGTTCAATGCCAAACTCGAGCATTATCCGCTCCCCATTTAGCTGTGAGTTTGGCAAGACCATATTTATCGGTGAAAACACCTTCCTTAATATGAACGTGGTCATGTTAGATGGCGCTAAGATTTCAATTGGTAATAACGTCTTGGTAGGCCCGAGCGTCCAGTTCTATTGCGCTAGCCACTCTCTGAATTTTCAATCTCGCAGAAAATGGGAAACCTTCTGCAAGCCTATCGCAGTGGAAGACGATGTCTGGATCGGCGGCAACGTGGTTATCAACCAAGGCGTAACGATAGGCGCACGTTCAGTTATTGCTGCAAATTCAGTAGTGAATTCAGATGTTCCACCTGACTCTTTATATGGCGGAACACCAGCGAAGCTGATTCGTCGGATTCATGAGAGTGAGCAAGAATAGGCAATTACAAGTCCCTGATTGATTGCTCAGACTATTGGGGGATAAAGGAATAGAACGTGCTAACTCATAAGTGGACAAAAACGAGTCAGTGATTTTACTAAATTAGCTAACTACGGATTAATTGGATTATGGCAAAGCTCTATTCATAGCAGCTTAGGCTGCTTATCAAAAGGTGTCTATCAAGTCGGTGGCTATTCAGGCTTTTTTCAATCTCATCGGCTAACCGGCTTCGCAGAGAACGCAAAAAAGCCAGCAGGCTTGCCTGCTAGCTTAACTTATGTCCACTCAAGTTTAATAATTCAGCCTGATCTTGCGATTAATTTCACCCACAAATATCTCCGTTGATATGTGGGATTTGGTGGGCATTACCCTGCTGTTTCTTACCTTGGATGCCAAACTCCACCGTTTGTCCAGGGAGAATCAAAGCATTCCACTCAAGGTCTTTCGCAGTATAAGGGTTGTTCCCACGCAAGTTGGCATTCCACACGCTATCGGCTTTGGCTCCATCTGTATAGTTCCAGTCAACTTCCCAGCCATAAATGGTTTCATGGCCCAGGTTTTGAATACGAACATTGGCAATAAAGCCGTTATCCCATTCGCTCGAGATATGGTACTCACAGCTTGCAGTTGGCAATGACATATCAACCGGTTCAAACATGAAATAATGGACGTTGAAATTATTGTTTGAAGCGCTGTTATCAACTCGGAATGTAAATTCCTGCTTACCTGCATCTAGATAAACTTCGCCCACATTGTCATGCATCATGACATTATGAGTACTGGTGTTCATTACCTTATGCTGCAAATTGCTTGCCCCTTCCCCGAATTCAAGAAAGAAAGCACCTGCATTTTGCTGCCTTGATGAAACACGTGCTGAAACATCGTAGTAACCTGTCTGCGGGATAGTTACTTCATACTTTACCCATTCATCATTGCGGATATTACACATCAAGTGGGTTCCGTTTTTATCACAGAACTCGATCGCATCAGCTGGACGAGTAGGGCCATTTGAAGGGCTGGCTACAGAATCAAAATATGACACTCCAAAGCCTTCCATTCCAAATTCATCAGCCATCACAATCACAGACTGGTTATCGAGATGAGGCAGCGATTTGTTATCGAGCCAGTATGTCATTTCATCAATATTATCGGTTTGGATAATATCTGCACGCATATGGCGTATCAGACGCCCCCAGCCTGCATCAGGGTTAAAATGACTGACCTCATCGGTTGCATCAGGCGTCTGCCCGTACCACAGGGTGTTGTACATCACTTTTGTACCATTAGCCTGAATACGTTCAAGAGTATCTGGTTGGATGTGCGGCTCAAGATAATCATTATAATTTAGTGAATACGCATATGGGACATAGTTTAGGTCTTCAAAATGCGGGATATCATCAACATTATTCGCGCTAATCCGGTATAGCTGTTGAATGCGATTATCTTTTCTACCAAACTCAGCCACAGCATCAGGTCCTGAGCTGGTATCAAAAATAACGTAATCAAGCATATCCATAGATTTGACCAATTCATAGGCTTCTTCACGCAACGGCCACCCCTTATCAAGGAAGATCATCGCTTGCCCATCAATTAATTCCAGAGCTTCTTGCAATGTCGGCATATGGAGATCAGTTACTGTGGTTTCACCACCAAGGTATTCTCTCAGACGTAATTGCAAAATATCATCATACGTCATAGATGATATTGAACCACTACCATCCGTTGTACGGTTAACTGAGGTATCATGGGATAAAACAATAACCCCATCAGAAGTCATACGAATATCAACTTCAATAATTTCAATACCCTTATCCAACGCAGATTGAATAGCTGGTAAAGAGTTTTCCGGAAATGCCCGCCAATCAGCACGGTGAGCCATGATCATTATGTCATCACGGGCGATATCTTGAGCGTTCACTACACCAATAAAACAGCTTGCCGAGATCAATGAGATCCCGAGCATTTTTACAAGTTTCATTATTAATCCTTAAAATACTATATGAGGGAGTTGAGTAACTATTTGTTGCCAAATATTCTTTGATGAACAGACAAGTAGATTATTTTCTTTATCCGATAATTTATATTCAGTCTTGTCTATATTCGGCAGAACAATTTAACTATTGTGTCGGTATGTACGTTCAAATCGGCGCAGTAGCTGGTCGCCACGACGCTTAGCGTTATCAAGTGCTGTTTGCATGCTGATATCTCCCGAGAAGGCTTTTTGTGTCTCTTCTTGGAACACACTGCGGAACTGGGTGTAAAATCCAAGGCGGATACCACGTGAGTTAGCGTTACTTGGCTGATTTAGTGACTCAAAACCTGCATGGATTGAAGCAAATTTAGGATCATTTTCATCCGTTGTATCAATGATATATTGGTAGGCATCTTGTGTTACTGGCAGGTAACCTGTCATTTCTGTTAGTGTTTTTTGCGTTTGCGGTTTACGCACGTAATCAAGGAACTCTTTTGCCACGGTTTCTTCTTTCGTCTTATGACCATCAAGCATCCATAAAGAACCACCACCAACAAAGGTATTATATCGGTCATAGCCTTCGTAAACTGGAGCCATGCTGATCTCAAGATCTGAGCCTAATGCAGAAGAGGACGCGTTATACGCTGACAAAGACGCTTCCATCATGGCACATTCATTGGCTGTAAAAGCACTCGTATATCGGCCTGCGCGAGTTTGTGGGTCCAGCTTGACCAAACCTTTTTGGTTCCAGTCATAAAGGTTATTTAGATGCTGAACAATCAGCCCTTGGTTCACCGTGTATTCTGCATCTAGACCGTCAAAGCCATTGTGCTTGGTTGCAATGTCAACACCATGTCGCGCGGCTACTTGCTCAAGTATGCGCCAAGCTCCACCATCAGTAGTATAAGGACATTCATGACCACTTTCTTTCAGCTTAACCATTGCAGTGTGAAGCTCTTCGTATGTGCTTGGCGTTTCAGTAATTCCTACCTCAGCCAATGCACCTTTGTTTACGTAAAGCACAACTGTTGACGCATTCCACGGCTGAGACATCAGCTTATTGTCCGCATCTTGGTAGTAGCCACGTGCACCAGAGATGTAGTCGCTCCAGTTTACGTCCCTATAGCTCTCTTCTAGTGGCTTAGAGATGCCCGACATCATTAGGTCTGTTGTACCAACATCAAAAAACTGCATCAGTACTGGGTGGTTGTTCGAGCGAATCGCAGCAACGGCTTTTTGCATCGCCGTGTCGTAGTCCCCTTGATAAATACAGTCAATACTGTTTTTTGACTGTTCGTTAAAAGACTCACATACCGCATCAATCGCGCCATTATTAAGTGAGTGCCAAAATTCAATTGACGCAGACTCATCGGCATTTGCTATCGATGCTAACCCTGTAACACCCAATGCCAGTACAGATTTATTAAGTTTCACCATTTACTCCTAACCATTTCAATTACTCTCAATGTGTGAAAATAGTCTAACATTCAAATTATTACAAAAAGATGTATACGTATATTAAGTTTTTAATGCAACCAGTTACTAATTCACCAATATGAAGGGATAGCTAATTTGAAGCCAAGCAATAAAAATAGAATCGTTAGATTAAAGAAAGTGAGTATTGTGGGGGTTTTACATAGAAGTCGCGGAATTTAAATCAAATCAAACTCATTAAAACACTTAAAGTGTAATATCTGCGTCACATTTTGCTTCTAGAGTATCAATTGATTCGTTAGTTAGTTAGTTAGTTAGTTAGTTAGTTAGGCTGGATTCCTATCCAGAATTTATAAATATTTGTCGTTCAAGGAATGTCATGCAGGCAGTATATAAAAAGCGTTGGCTAACCCTATGGCTAGCAGGCCCACAGTTAGTGCTTTTATTCTTATTCTTCTACTTACCGATTTTTAAATCGGTAGAGTGGTCACTCACACTACAGCCACCATTTGGGGGTGAGAGCATATTTGTTGGATTAGACAACTATCGGTATGTCTTTTCTGACCCAGAGTTCTACCGTAGCTTCTGGTTAACAGTGAAATTCATGGTGATTGGCTCTTCTCTCTCGGTATTAGTGCCATTGATTCTAGCTATCGCGGTTGATAGAAAACTCAAGCTTTCTAATCCAGCTAGAAATTTTATGGTATGGCCTAAAGCGGTAGCCGGTGCCTCTATTGGTGTTGCATTCGCATTTATTTTTAACCCCTTTGTTGGTGTGCTTTCGTTCTTAAACGATATCTACCCAGGGCTTTGGGAGCCAGGAATGAATGGCTCTCACGCGTTTAGCATGCTGATCATTGCGCACGTTTGGGGTGGAATACCATTTAACTTTGTTATCTTCCTCGGTGGTCTTCAAGCGATTCCAACAGCGCTGACACACTCAGCCGCAATGGATGGCGCTGGCCCTTGGCGACGTATCCTTGATATTTATATCCCGCTATTAACACCACAACTGTTCTTAGCTCTTGTTCTTGAGGTAACAGACTCCGTTGTCTCAGCCTTTGCTCTTATTGCCAGTATGACTCAAGGTGGCCCTGGCGGATCAACCAAGCTGCTGGTGTATAAAATCTATGAGGATGGTTTCCTAGGACGCGATTTATCAGGTGCGTCAACCCAAACTGTAATCCTAACCGTGATGGTACTGAGCTTGGCTCTACTCCAGTTCTTGTACCTAGAAAAGAAAGTTAAGTATGAGCGTTAACCCATGATTGAGAATTCTAAATCTATTGATAGAGTGGCGAATGCCATACTGATAACTGGCATGCTATTTGTTTTGCTGCCGATTTACATTGTTGTTATCACCGCTACGCATTCTTATGAGACCTTCCTCCGTGAAGGCTTGCAATACCTGCCAGGCACAGAGCTAATGACAAATCTCCGATTGGTTATGGATGAGACCTCGCTTATTCCGCAAATCGCGAATAGCATCGTCATCGCACTGATATCGGCATCAGGTAAAACCGCATTCTCATTTTTAGCTGCATTTGGCATTGTCTATTTCCGCGTTCGATACGGCACTTTGATCTTCTTTATGATTCTAATGTCAACTATGGTTCCGCTGGATCTACGTATTGTTGCAAGCTATGAAGTCGCTTCCAATATCCTAGAGCCTATCAATAGCTTGCTCACAATTACAGGCATTAATAGCCTAGTAAGTGCCTACTATGGCACGCCGCTTAAACTAGAGTTTAGCATCCTAGACACCTACTTTGGTATGGCTGCACCAATTTTAGCTTCCGGAACAGGCACTTTCTTATTCAGACAGTTTTTTAAGACTATTCCACCATCATTGATTCACGCAGCCACTATGGATGGTGCAGGGCCAATTCGATTTATGATCGACATTCTGTTGCCGCTTTCCAAGACTAGTATCATCTCACTATTTGTTCTGATGTTCATGGGTGGGTGGAACCAGTACATGTGGCCACTGGTAGCAGCCTCAAGACCAGAGATGGATACAGCACTGGTTGGCTTAGTCAAACTTAGTACCGTGGTAGACGGAGCGACACCTAACTACCCAATGATCATGGCAGGTGCCATCTTGGTCAATATTATTCCAATTATCATGATAGCGGTGATGCAAAAATACATCGTTCAAGGCTTAACGCTCTCGGAGAAGTAACATGAGCAATTTACTAAACAGCATACGTGATCACGCTGAAGGCATTAGCCTAAAAAACATCAAAAAATCGTATGGCACGAACACAGTCATAGAAAACCTGAGCATTGATATCAAAGCGGGCGAATTTATTGTTATTCTCGGCCCATCAGGGTGTGGTAAATCAACCACAATGAACATCATTGCTGGGCTTGAGGAGTCCGACTCAGGCACCATTCATATCGGTGATAGAGAAGTGCAGGACCTTGAACCGAAAAAACGTGGTTGTGCAATGGTATTCCAAAACTACGCCTTATACCCTCATATGACGGTGGCTGACAACATTGGTTACTCACTAAAAATTCAGGGGCTAAAGAAGCAGCAGCGTAGAGAGCGAGTTGAAGAAGTCGCTAAAGTTGTGTCACTCGGTTCTTACCTTGAACGCCAACCAAGCGAACTATCAGGTGGTCAGCGCCAACGTGTGGCTATTGGTCGCGCCATCGTTCGTGAGCCAAGCGTTCTGCTTTTTGATGAGCCGCTGTCGAACCTAGATGCGAAATTACGCCAAGAGATGCGTATGGAGCTATCACAACTGCATAGCCGCATCGGCTCTACCTCAATATTCGTTACTCACGATCAGATTGAGGCCATGACGCTGGCTGACAGAATCATCATTCTCAATGGTGGTCACCTTGAGCAGTTTGATACACCCTCTAAGATCTATGAAAAGCCTGCATCAACGTTCGTGGCAAACTTTATTGGCTCACCGGCGATGAACCTTTTCGACATGACACCGACTACCTCGGTATATATGAATGATCTCGAACCGGACTGTATTGAAGAAAACACAATTGTAGGTATCCGTCCTGAGCATATTGAGATATCAGAGAGCCATGGAGAGTTGACCACTGTCAAATACATGGAAGATCTTGGTTCACATAAGGTGGTTACGGTTGTATTGACGTCTGGAGAAGAGCTGCTAGTTGCGACTCAATTAGGTCAATATATCCAAATAAATAACAGAATTCGTATTTTTTTTCCGGCAGAGAAGCTGCATTTCTTCGACAAGACAACCAATAAAAGAAAAGAGATCAACCTAAAAATCACTGTGGCAGAGTAGAGGAATATTATGATAGATAAACAAACTGCCAAACAGATCTTCGATATTGTTCAGGCCCAATCTCGAGATACAATTCGCTCTAATTTCAGACGATTACAACAGAAACAGATCCAAACCAAAACCTCAATTACGGATTTGGTCACCGACTGTGATAAGAAGGTAGAGCGCGACCTCATCACGCATCTTAAGCCACTCTTCCCTGATTTTTTCTTTATGGGAGAAGAGATGATGGCCGATGAAGAAAGCTTCAACCCAGAACAATACGACAAACTGGTTATCATTGACCCTATTGATGGTACTTACAATTTCGCTCACGGGATTAGTGTCTTTGGGGTGATGGTAGCAATACGAGTCAATCAAGAGACCTTGTTTTCAATGATGTATGACCCAATCAACGATGACTGGGTCTGGGCGCAAAAAGGTGAAGGCTGCTACTGGCAAAGCAGCGATGGAGAAACAAGAAAGATTGAGATCGAAGAGAAACAGGGCGACTTTGGCTTTATCTCGCCTTTCTTGTTCGACAAATCTCAAAAAGAGACCATATTAAACCTATTATCGACCTACGACCGAGCCATCTCATTTGGCTGCTCGTGTCACGAGTATCGAGGTATCCTATTTGGTGCGGGCAATTTCTACCTCACTCAAAAAGGGACTAAGCCTTGGGATCACTATGCTGGCCTGCTTGCCGTTAGTGAAGCTGGCGGATATTCCGCTTATCTAGACGGTGATTCTGCTGATGTTTTTGTCACTGGCAAGAACCTACTAGTGGCAAGTTCGGCACAGAAATGGCACGATTTGTCGATAAACATGAAAGGTCTACTGTAGAGCAATACTAATGACACTACCTTTATCTCAAAACCACGCACCAATTGAGCTTTCAGATAATGAAAAACTGGTGGTTGCTATAGTCTGGCACGATAAACAGCTCTCTCGTGGTGAAATTACAACTCGAGTCCCCTTTACTCAACAGTCGACGCATCGCATTGTTGAAGCGTTGCTAGAGAAAAAGGTGCTAGTCCTTGGTGATCCTATAGCAAAAGGGCGCGGAAAACCAAGCCCCTCCGTTCGTATCAACGCGAGGCAGTACTACTCCCTAGGCTTGAGCTTCATTAAAGGTAAAGGGATTTATCTTCGTATCTCAGATCTAACGGGTGAAGCGCCTCCCGAAACCCGATTAGCCATTGATAACCAGTACAGTGAGAAGGTATTTGAACAGCTTCATTTGGCAGTCAAACACCAGCTAGAAATGAACAATATTGAGATTGATCAAGTTCTTGGCATAGGTGTCGCTTTACCCAGCTATCGACAGAAGGGTAATGGTGAAGACGAGGTCTTTGAAGCGTTCGGCAATTGGCCAAAGCTTGATTATGCCACAGTACTTAGCCAGCAATTCTCACTTCCAGTATGGGTCGATAATAGCGCCAACTGTTCGGCTATTGCAGAGTTGATGCTGGGTCGAGGGAAAGAGTTTGATAGCTTTGTCTATCTCTCTTTTGGCTATGGCTACGGTAGTGGTTTGGTATGGCGTAACGAGCTGATGTCTGGCGGTTTAGGTAATGCAGGGCAAATCGGTAGAACCTTCACCTCAGATGAAAGGCCTTATCGTCCTGCTATGGCTAACTTGGTTCAATACCTCAGTGACCACAACGTTGACGTAAACGAAGATCTTGAACAAGTCGCTGCCAAAAATATGCCACTGGTCGTCAACTGGTATCAAGAGGTGGAACCAATGCTAATTCGATCCTTACGATCATTCTTGGGTGTCTTTGACCCGAGCGCCGTTGTTATTGGTGGTCACGCTCCTAACTCAGTAAAGCAGTTGTTTGAGATAACTATTAACAAGGTGATCGGCGAGCAGATATTAGTGGGTTACCCAACACCTGAACTCTACTACTCAAGCATAGCTATCGAAGGGGAAGCGAAAGGCGCCTCACTGTTACCAATTAAAAAGATCTTAATGGTCGGCTCACAATAGAGTCATCAATGGGTTCGGTGATTTGCGCAAATTGATTCACTACTGCCCTTCTAAAAATAGCCTAGAGCAGCTTAGATAGCTGCTCTCTTTTTCGCCCGTTATTCTGAGATAACCACTTTCATGAAACCAAACGCTTTTTCAGTAAGCTCCCTAAACGCACTCTCTTTAGCTAGCCTAGCTTGGGGGCTGCTCACCGTATACATCGTCACAGTGGCTCCCTATATTGCGAACATTTTTGATATCAGTCTTTCCGCTGCATTAACGGTTAGTCTACTCTATTTCTCACCAAGGCTACTGGTTAGCATTCCAACAGCGAGGTTAATTCGCGCATTCGGATACCTAGTGGTACACCGATTATCAACACTACTTGTTGCGTTTTTTTTTGGTCTATTTGTCTTCTCTATTGCCATTGAGCAATTTTGGTTGCTACTCTGCTCGACCTTTTTCCTAGGTAGTGCTGCGTGTGCCTGCCAAGTGGTCGGATTCCCACTGATTTCGCTAACTGGAGACAGCACCAAAAGCACACAGCGTCAGCGTTATGCATCGGCGTGGAACGGATTGGGTAACGTGATTGCACCCCTATTAATCGGTGCGTCTATCTGGATAGCTCCAATTGTAGGATCTGATTCTATTTTGATTAGCACGGTGATTGCGGGCGGCCTTATCACTTCATATATGGTGGTTCTTTTTATAATCTCCTGCCAAACTGAGTTCTCAATTCAACGTTCTGATGCTTCATATACGTCACCTCAAGGGAACAATAACTACAGGCAATTGCTCACAAACGGTGGATTTTTGCTTAGTCTAGTGATGTTGTTATTCGGTTGGGGGCTAGAGTCCGGAATGGGCACCATGGTGGTCGCTGTATTCCAAGACGAGAGTATTGCCAATAGGCTGCTTGGTTATGAAGTCATAGCCACGAGCCTTTACTGGGTTTTTATCTTCTTTGGCCGATTATTTATTAGTCGCTTTGGAAAAAACTGGAGTGCGGAATCGGTCATCAGCCTGTTCTCAATGATGGGCATAGTGATAACCAGCCTATTTTTAGTGCTAGAACTGCCTTTTATTGCGCTTTTAGTTACCCTCCTGGGTTTGTGCCACGCTGGCCTCTATCCAAACCTTTATGCGCTCTCGCTAAATAAATCTGGCCCTCATTTATCACAGGCTGGAGCTTTAATAACAATGTGTTCAATTGGTAATGCTATTATTCCATTAAGTCAGTCTTTTCTTGTTGAAGCAATAGGGCTAAAGTTTAGCTTTGTTCTACCACTAACCCTCTATACAAGTATTTTTTTCTTCATTAATTACTCCAACCTCACTAAAGAAAGGCCTTTAATAACTTAGGTTTTAGCTGCTTGATATAGGAAAGTGCCACACTTCGGAGCAGAACTCTGGAGTAGTCAAAATTAATAGGGGAAAACAAAGCCACCCTATTAAAGTTCATTTTGTTGTGGTCAACAAATTCCGGACACTGATTTAAGCCGATTTTCGGCATTAACCGGCGACAGCCCATCATTAACTTGGTGCGGCCGTTATCGGTTGTAATAGTCCTGTAGTGGATTAGCAAATCTGGCCACAGAGTTAGAGCTCTAGACATGAGGAAAAGTAAGCCAAAATGCAGACTCTTCAAATCATGGTCAATCGTGTTCTGGCTTGCTTTGGGGCAAAGGTGCGTTGCACAACAATAACCATCTGACTTGAGTTGAGGGCAACCTTCCCTTAATGAAAGCTCGAACTACTATCCGCTTTAGGAGTGCGCTTTAACGTACTTCTTAACTTTTTTCATCGCCATTTGACGCTTGAGTGGTGAAAGGTAATCAATAAACAAGTTACCAGATAGATGATCAATTTCATGCTGCATGACAACAGCTAAAAATTCATCACTCTCAACCGTAATTGAGTTTCCCTCACGATCTAAAGCAGAGACGGTAACAGAAGAAAATCGCTCAACATCAGCATAATAGTCCGGAACTGACAAGCAACCTTCTTGACCCAAAGCTTTATCAGAGCCGTCAATCACCTCTGGGTTAACAAGAATCAATGGCTGGTCTCTACTTTCTGACAAATCGATAACAACAACAGCCTCTTTCCGACCGACTTGAGTTGATGCCAAACCGATACCATTTTCAGTCGCATATAATGTGTCTAGCATATCGTTGATTAACGTTTGCACAGAAGAAATGTCTGTTACCTTCTGGGCTTTAATTTTTAGCTTAGGATTTGGTGCGGTTAGAATGTTTAAAACTGCCATTTTTGCCTTTCTACATATAGAGGTGTGGTTTCAATACGGCCGCGTGCCGCTTTTTCGGGCGACATGATGCAACCTTTATGCATTCAGTTCAACATGTAACTTGCTGAGTGCCCTACCAACAATTACTACTGTTCTATAGGGTTTTACTTCCGTGTCAGTTGAGATAAACCAGTTTTGTAGGTCAAGACTGGCTGATGGCATCTACTCTAAGAAAGAATGGGGCATAAATGCGTTAGCACAATTACCCTAAAATGCCTGCGTTAGATTTTATCACGCCCTTATGGAAAAGGAGCTCAATAATGAACTCCTTTTCAAACTAGCATCACCAAAGCGCAACAGTTTACCGGTGTTGACCATTCTTAAAACGCATAGAGAAAAAGCTTGATCAGTTAATGTCTTGCACATTCATAACCAAGGTATTCCAATTGCGTTGGTTTTCAATATCGTGTTCCAAACCCTGTTCATCAGCAATGGTGAAGCGTTTTACGGCTGCTGTTTTGCTGGTGGCTTGGTAGAGCCAATAAGCTTCGGCTTTGAGTGCTTCATCGATAGGTTTATCTATGGATTCATACACCATTTGTTTACAGGCATTAATAGATTCAGCAGGAAATTTGGAGATACGTTTTGCTAAGGTATCGACATACTCGCCGATTTCATCTGGCTCCAATGCCTTATTGATTGTGCCGTAGGCTTCGGCTTCATCAGCATCAAAGTCTCGCGCGCTCAAGATGATTTCTAGAGCTCGGCCTAAACCTACTTGCCTAGCCATACGAGAAGCGCCACCGCCACAAGGCAGAATTCCCATACCCACCTCCATTTGCATGAACTTAAACTTGCCACGGGCGGCAAACCGCATGTCACAAGCAAGGGCAAATTCATGACCACCACCACGTGCAAACCCTTCTAATTTGGCGATAGTCGCTTGAGGGAGTTTACTGATGCGTTCGAGCACTGATTGAAGGTCTAGTAGTTTTGCCTCTTCTCTAGAAACTGCCTCTGTAGACATTTCTTTCAATAGATTTGTGTCGTAGTGGCAGACCCAAATCTCAGGGTTAGCAGATTGGAATACCACCACTTTAACTTCTCTGTCTCGCTCAAGCCTTAGAGCTAATCCATTGAGGTCGGCAAGCATCTCCTGACCTTGTACATTCACAGGGCCGAAGTCAAAAGTGATAGTTAGGATTCCATCTTCTTTCTTTGCGGTAAAGGTTGTGTAGCCGTCATAAGCCATGGTGTTGCTCCTTAAAAATTGGGCTGAACAGAAATTAAACGTTCAACCCAACTCTATGCAGAGTCCCTTCAGGCAACAATATGTACTTTTTCACAACAGTATTAAGGAAAACTAAATAATCAATCTTGAATTTTCTGCTTAGGACCATCGATGTGGATTATTAAAGAATGCTTAATTCTCTTTCATGTAATGCTTGAAGATGACTGAGGTGAATTTGTCTAGACTCTAAGGCTAGACACAAGATCAGCGTTAGCTTGATGAAAGATAATTGCAAAGGTGAGAGTAAATGAAAGCAACAATCGTACGTGAATATGGTGGTGTGGAAGCATTTGAAGTAGCAGAAGTGCCTAAACCAGAAATTAAAGCTGGTGAGGTATTGGTTCGTGTAGCTGCAACGAGTGTCAATACCGTCGACATGATGATACGAGAAATGGGCGAAGGTCTTCCTTTCTCTCCTAAAACGCCTGCTATTTTAGGTATGGACTTTGCTGGTACGATTGAAGCAGTAGGTGAGGGTGTATCTGACTTTGCTGTTGGTGATGAGGTATATGGTTGTGCAGGTGGCTTAGGTGAACTTCAAGGTACGCTGGCCGAGTTTATGCCTGCCGATTCCAAATTGATTGCTCATAAACCTAAAAACCTTTCAATGCGTGAAGCGGCCGCCATTCCCCTTGCTGGTATCACCGCATATGAAGGCCTAGTTCGTGCAGGAACAGGTGCAGGCCAGAAAGTCTTAGTACACGGTGGTTCTGGTGGCGTTGGTCACTTAGCACTACAGCTCGCAAAACACATGGGGGCAGATGTTTTTGCTACAGGTCGTGCGGGCGAGCAAGCGCAACTGATGGAGAAACTTGGTGCAACGGCGATTGACTTCACCTCTGAAACAGTTGAAGACTATGTAGCCAAGCATACTCAAGGTGCAGGGTTTGACGTCGTTTATGACTCTGTTGGTGGAGAAAACTTAAAAAACTCCATGGATGCAGCAGCGCTGAACGGCCAAATAGCGACAACGGTTTCACTATTGGAGTTAGATTTGAGCACGGCGCACTTTAAAGGTTTGTCATTACATGTGGTGTTTATGCTGATTCCAATGATTCACAACTTCAAACGTGAAGAGCACGGACAGATCTTGGCAGAACTAGCCAAGGTTGCTGAAGCGGGTGCGCTGACTCCCGTTGTTGATCCTAAAACCTTCGACCTTAGCCAAGCGGGTGATGCACACGCGCATTTAGCCTCAGGCAAGGCGATTGGCAAGGTTGTGATCAGCGTTATCTAAGCCTCGCACAAGCTCCGCTTCTCTTCAATAAGGCTCACTTTTCTAAGTGAGCCTTATTTATGTCCAAAATTAGCGTATATTTACCTTTATCAAGAAGCAGATGCTGAATCAAAGCAGGCCAATTAAGTGAATATAGAGCACCTCAAATTGTTCGTCCGTGTGGCGTCTACTCATAATATTAGTCAAGCAGGTCAAGAACTTGGTCTGTCCGCTCCCGTTGCCAGCATGCACATTAATCGCTTAGAAGATAGTGTAGGTGCCCGCTTAATTCATCGCACTACTCGTAAGGTTTCTTTGACTGAGGAAGGCGAGGTTTTTTTGCCTCATGCTGAAGAGCTACTGTTAGGCGTTGATGCAGCGCTAGCG
The DNA here is from genome assembly GCA_024346835.1 of Vibrio comitans. GTDB lineage: Bacteria > Pseudomonadota > Gammaproteobacteria > Enterobacterales > Vibrionaceae > Vibrio > Vibrio comitans. The sequence continues at coordinate 532,505 of AP024867.1, read as the reverse complement.
TCAGTGGGTAAGGGAGCAGAAAGGCCGCAAGGTACGCTGCGAGTTACTGCCCCCGCTTCGTTCGGTCGTATGCACTTGATGCCCGCTTTGAAGGGGTTTCTTAAAGAGAACCCTGACTTATCTGTCGATATTCAACTTACCGACTCTATGATCGATCTTATAGATGGTGGCTTTGATGTGGCGATTCGAGATGCAGAACTACAGGACTCTAGCCTAATAGCTAAGAAACTCGCGGTTGATGAACGCATTATGTGTGCCTCACCCGAGTACATTGAAAAGTATGGCCTACCTGAGAATCCTGAGTCGTTGCGCCAACATCAGTGTATTGGGCAATCCGGCCTTAAGATATGGACATTTGATACCCCGCAAGGACAGGTCAATATTAAGGGGACGGGTAGTATACGGGTTAATCATGGTGAGGCAGTCAGAGATGCATGCTTAGACGGGCTAGGTATCGCCAAGTGCGCTACATGGCTTGTGCATGAGAACCTCAAACGTGGTGAGTTGGTGCAAGTGCTCCAAGACTACCGCTTAGTTGATGGAGCGGCAATTTGGGTCGTTTACCCTAGCGCTCGCTTGGTTGCGCCAAAGGTGAGAGCTTTCGTTGATTACTTCTCTCAGTATTATGGAAAACCGCCATACTGGTCATTAGAGCTAAACCAATGAGTAAAGTGAAGATAAAAGTTTGTATTGCTCTTTTGGCCGCCTATGTATTGGCTTGGGTGCTGATTATCCTAGTTCCTACTATGGGCTTTGAGCCGCAACAAAGCGACCTGTATACCTCGTATCTATTGATAGCAGAAGAGGTGTTGCTGCTGGCGTGCGTCATCATTATCGGGCCCATGTTCATCATGGACATGAAGTCTAAATTGATGGGGAGTGACCCGAATAATAAGTAGTAACAGCTATTATCCCTCGATAACGATTAATCATTTTTGTTGCGAATGCATTGAATTATCGAGTGCTGATGCTACTGCCATCAATTCTGTAACCCACGCTCGCTAGGTCATGCTTGAAAGTTTGAGTCGTTAGATTTCCTGTGACATAAACGACTTCCCACATTCCTTTTATTTCTGCGAAATCTTCCATTACAACATGAATTAATTGATTTTGAGGTGGGGGAGGCACATGTATACATGCGCCGTAGAAAGGAACGAGCAAGAATTCTTTTACAGCCATGCTAGTGCCTTCAATTGGGATTACAAAGCCTGGGATTTTGACCATAGTGTTGTTGAGTTCATTACGGACCGTACCTACCAATGTTTGCTCTGCGGTTTCAGTGGATGTTTCGTCATGATTATTCATGTTCATTTGTTGCTTTACAGATAACATGACCTGTTCTTTTTCATGTTCAGGGACTAGATCTAACCACTTTAAATCTAGGATCTCTGCTTGCACTGAAAAAGAAAGAAATAGAAATATCAGTTTGATGATTTTCATTAAAATACTCACAAAAGGAGCAGAAAAACTGCTCCTTGGATAGTGCTAAATAAAGGGGTTACTCAACGTTCAGGTAGATTGGACTAGAGTAGAACCATAGGCTGTTGTAATTGTCTTCATTAGACGCACCTGAGGCTCTTCTAAAATCGACATTTGGATTGCCATCACGATCCATTCGCTCACTGTTTAGTTCGATATCAGTGCCACGGATTCGGAAGTACATGTCTTTGTCTACATTTTCAATTGTGTGGGTTAGGGTATAGTAACCGTCGTCATCAATTTGATAGTCATCAATCATAAAGCGGTGATGCAGGCGTGTGGTGCGGTTGTATGCCAGTGAATACTCAAGTGTACCTGGCTTAGCAGGCTCTACCATTTCACCGCCAATCAGGTCGATATGATCAACTACAGGAGCATCAATGCTGTGCTCATCAGTGTAGGGATTGCCCTCTGATGGTTTGAAGCGGATCGTCAACTCTACATCTTCTCCCTTTTGAGTGTATAGGGAGTCACCCATCATTTGTTTGTCGTACTTAGACTCAGCATAGTAATTAAGGTCTTCAATTAAGTTGCCATACATAGCAACGGTTTTGCCTGAACAAACAGCCTGCATTATGTTTGGTACATTAGCCTCCTGTTGTTCATCTAACCAAACTAGAGTTTTATTGTATTGACCTGGGGCGTAGGCATCATGGAAATCAGAGTTTGATGTCAGGTAAATTTTATGACCCTCTGCAAGCAATGCATCCCATTCACCACCCAATTCGTTGACCGAGTAATCAACACCACCATAGACAAAGGCTCGAATATTTCCGTTGTACTTATCGTATTCGTATTCCGCCCTTAGGTCTGTTGCTTGGTTACCAGGAAGACCTTCATAGGCACACATTAGTCCAGGTGCTGCATTCAAAATGTCGCGATAATCAGAGACAGTGTAATTATCACCCTTTCGGTTAGGGTGGTTGAACTGAACCAGCCCCTGCCCAGTTGGTATGTTTGCCTTTAACCACTTAATGGCTTCTAGGCCTTCGGTTGATGTGTCAAAACGTTCGCCTTCATCTAGCCATTTAGCAACATCTTCAGCAGGGTAATAGCTCTCAGAGTAGTCTTGAGCGTAAAACTCAAACTGTCGCATAAAGTCGATGCTTTTATCAGAATTGGGCTCGTCATCAAACATCCAAACGTTTGTGTGTTCGAAGTTGTCATTGTTCCACTCGGTGCCAGCAATAATGACCTTTCCTTGATCTAGGTATTTATCGAAGTGCTGAAGTTGATATTTCTTAATGGCGTCGAATACAGGTAGTGGTGTGTCATGCTGTATGTTCTGGTCATCACGATGGGTGAGCCTTAAGTGATCGGAAAGGAATACGAAGTCTAAATCGTGAACTTCAAAGGCGCGTCTTAAGCCTTCATCGACTGGAGTATGAGCATCCTCAGAAACAGCGGTATGTACGTGAAAATCACCAGCAAGGAAGCGGCCATTTTTCAGTTCAGGCTTAGATTCAGGAGGTACTGGGCCTGGTTGCCCAGGGAGAATAGGAAGAGTTGGGATATCGGTGGAACTATTGTCACTGCTAGAGCTATTACAACCTGCTATCGCAAATGCGCAACTTAATGCCAAGGTAGTCATTTTATAAGTATTCATTTTCATCTAACTCATTGTTTAAGAATGTAAAAAGTCATTAGTATTTCTTCGGTCCATTCTAGGTATCAAGATGAAGGTAAAACGCGATATTGATGAAGGTTTAAAGTCAGAAGAGCTTTTTAGCGAGGGTTTGAACGTTAGTAATACCAGTGGTTTCTACATGTAAGATAAGATTTTAAATGATTGGTATGTAACGAAAATACTCATGTACAAAAACATTATGGAAGTTTGTATGCTCTTTGGTAGGAATAGCTCTTAAACAACAGGTTCAAGAGCTATCAGAAACTGCTATCGGTTTACGGCTTGTCATAGCCGGAATATCTAACCCCAGAAAGCAAAGCCATTTCTCTATGCCAAGTCGCAAGATCCTTTTTGTTGAAATCACTGAGTTTATGGTGACCACAGGCTCTAGCCATTACTTGCATTAGTTCTACTGAGGCATTGAAGAAGTTATGTAGTTGCTTGGAAGACTTATCAACGTTGAGCCTTTGTCTTAAGTCGGCTTTTTGCGTGGCAATGCCTGCTGGACAATTGTTGGTGTTACACATTCGAGCCGCCACACAACCGATGGATTGCATCGCGCTATTTGAAATAGCAACGCCATCCGCTCCAAGGGCCATGGCTTTGACAAAGTCCATAGGCACGCGAATTCCACCAGTGATGATCAGCGTGACTTTGCCACTCATACCTTGCTCATCCAGATAGCGACGAGCTCGAGCGAGCGCCGGAATGGTAGGCACACTAATATGATCGCGGAACATCTCTGGGGCCGCGCCAGTACCACCGCCTCTCCCGTCTAAAATGATGTAATCGGCACTGGCATCAAGGGCAAACTGTATGTCCTCTTCTATATGGTTAGCACTGAGTTTAAAACCAATTGGAATTCCGCCGGTTATCTCACGCACTCGGTTGGCAAAGGCTTTAAAGTCTTCAGCAGTATTCAGGTCTTTAAAGGTGGGGGGTGAGATAGCAGGCTCACCCTCAGGTATGCCACGCACCTCGGAGATCTTCCCTGTGTTTTTATTTCCGGGTAGGTGACCACCTGTTCCTGTTTTAGCGCCTTGCCCACCTTTAAAGTGGAAGGCTTGAACCCCTTTTAGGAGTTCTTCTTTGTAGCCAAATTGAGCACTAGCCAACTCATAGAAGTAGCGTGAGTTAGCCGCTTTTTCCTCAGGTAACATGCCTCCTTCGCCAGAGCAAATACCCGTACCAGCAAGTTCAGCGCCAGTAGCTAGGGCAATTTTTGCTTCTTCTGATAAGGCACCAAAACTCATATCCGAAACAAACAGTGGAATTTTCAGTTTCAGAGGCTTTTTGGCTTGCGGACCAATAACCAACTCTGTGGCTACTGGCACTCCCTCCATCAAGGGTTTTGTTGCCATTTGTGCGACCATTATTTGCAAGTCATCCCAGTGCGGAAGAAGATGACGAGGTACGCCCATTGATGTCATTGGGCCATGGTGACCCAGTTTGGATAGACCATCTCTTGCCAGTTGGTGAATGAACTCAACGGTTGGCTCTTCGGTCGTTGCCACAGCAATGGGGATCTCCGATTGCTGTACTTGAACACCCGGTCCTTCCTTACCAACCTGTTCAGCGGTGAATTGCTTGTGAGAGCCATCGCAAAATGGTGCATTTGCAGTGTGCTTGCACTGGCATAGATAGCCATCGCCACTTTCTTCTGCTGTAAAGCTCTTTGGCTTGAAACCTGTACCCGCATGAGAGCCGTCACAGAAAGGCTGATTCTTAGAACGCCCACAGGTGCAGAAATAGTATTCTTCACCCTTAGTAAGTTCGACTTTTTTTGGTTTGTTGTCAGCAACTACAGGTTTGTTCATCACTCCACCAATTGATAGGCCATTGAATACCTAATAGCTTAGTTCGCCAGTGTAGCACTGCCCAGAAATCAGCGAGATCACGTGTGACAATGCCATTAGCGCTAGCGCAGATTAAACAACTCAGCATGAAAGCGGTTCTCGGGAACTCCCATGCTTACTAGCCCACTAGATAATTTATGACTAAAGCTCGCAGGGCCACAAAAGCAAACCTCGACATCGAGATCATTACAGGTCTCTATTATTTGTTTACTGCTGAGTAGTTGGCCCTTGCCCGCATCAACGATGTGTAATTCAACAAAACTAAGATGCGAAAGAAGGGTAAGGATTTCTTTGTGGAAGAACGCCTCTTTTGATGAATTTACACAGTAGAATAACCAGACTTTCTTTGGTGCTGATGACTGCCGTGTTCTCTTGAGCCAGTATAAATGGGATAAAAATGGCACAATCCCAATCCCAGCGCCCACCCAGACTTGTTGCTGAGCCTTTGGTATATGAAAAGAGCCATAGCCACCTTCAACGGTCACTGTCTGGCCTTGCGACAATGAGTTCACCATTTTAGAGGTGTAATCACCCAGATTCTTAACGCCAAACACTATAGTGTTGGTCTCTGAATTAAAATCGAGTATTGAGAATGGATGAGGTGATTCGCCGTCGTGAAAATCTAGGTAGGCAAATTGCCCTTCTCGATAATGTAATTCTGATTGCAAGCGAACCGGAAAACGAATCACGAGATTGTTACCATGGTTATCTGTAAATCTCTCAACGTTACCAACCGTTCCTTGCACCTTATTTTGTTTTCCTATCTGGCCGGTCAGCGAGATCCCTGCACATATGACACCGATTATTGATATGACAAAAATCGCGAGATTCATAGGCATTGCTGCTGTATTCCAATCGAGCAGAAACACTGCGTGGAAAACTCCAGCAATCATTAGTAATCCACCCACTTTATGAGTAAACCGAAATCGGGTGTAGCTGATGGCTTGAATTAGACTGATTAGGCAAAAGATTAGAAAGAGCTTAAAAGATACATCGCCAACTTGCTCGGCTAAAGCACGCCAATTAATGCCCACAATTTCAGGTCTTGGTCCTCGGTTTGGTCTAGTAAGCATTCCCGACATCACCAGCCATTTCGCACTTTGTATGATCAACCAGTGCAGACATAAAGCGACCAGCGCTCCGATACCAAGGTGCTTATGTAGTCGATAGCTTTTATCTAGGCCATTGATTTTGCTTTCAATCCATCGAAAGCGTGCTGCCAATAGGACGGCAAAACCCATATAGCCCAAACCTAATAGTCCGGTATACATAGTCAATTGATGACGCCAAAAGAAGAAGTTAGTAGGGTTGTCCCAATCAATCACCAATAGACTAGGCAACCACAATATCGTCAGTACCAATGTGAATCTAAGCATACACACCAACCTAATATAACCTTACTAAATACAAGGTTATATTAGGTGCTGTAATTTTAAGCATAAAGAGCATTTACACAGCTTTACCTAGAGTCATCTTTTGTATCTTACTTACTCCATGTAGACAGTAGGTAAAGTCCTTATGGTTCGCGCTAAAACTCAGTCTGTCTGCAAATTACACGCAATAGGCCAGGTGAGGGGACGCTGTTATTTACTATTCTTGTATAAACGTGAAATTTCTTCATATAGCTGTTGAGCAGCTTTCACTACCAATTGCTCTACTGCTCGTATTCAATGTGATATATCCAAGTAGAGTTGTATGGAAGCAAAAAGATGACAGACGTAATCATCCTAGATGGTGGCATGGGACGCGAACTAAAACGCATTGGCGCGCCTTTTACTCAGCCACAATGGAGTGCTCAAGCACTTATCGAATCTCCAAACCATGTTGAGCAGGCTCATCGTGGTTTTATTGAGGCGGGTGCCCAAATAATCACGGTAAACAGCTATGCGTGTGTGCCATTTCATTTAGGCGAAGCCTTGTATCAAGAGCGAGGCGCAGAGCTAGCGCGCACGGCTGCAAAGCTTGCAAGAGAAGCGGTAAATAAAAGTAATCAGAACGTTGTTATTGCAGGTTCTATTCCTCCTGCATTAGGTAGCTACCGCCCTGATCTATTTGAACCAGTAAAGGTAAAAGAGATCACTCAAACTCTATTTGAGGCACAAGAAGAGTATGTTGATTTGTGGCTAGCTGAAACCGTAGCGAGTATTGCCGAGTTTGAAGCCATCAACCAAGTGTTATCTCAAACCGAAAAACCTTGTCACTACGCATTTACCTTGCAAGATGACGTGACTGATATTCCCAAGTTACGCTCCGGAGAAACGGTTCAAGAAGCGACGATAAAACTCTGCCAGTCTGGGGCTAGTGGCATCTTTTTCAATTGTTCAATTCCTGAAGTGATGGAACAAGCAATCGCTGAAGCTAAAGCCATTATTGATGCTCAAGATATTGATGTGGTGATAGGAGTATTTTCCAACAGTTTCACGCCTATTGGTGCCACCCATGAAGCTAATGACACCATTCAATCTATGCGTGAACTCTCTCCCCAAGACTATCTCGAATTTGCCAAACAATGGCATCAAGCTGGGGCCACTATCATTGGTGGCTGTTGCGGGATCTACCCTTCACATATTAAAGCCCTGGCTGAGTGGAGAGACAGCAAATGAGAAACCTAAACTATGGACTAGCAATTCCTGCGGTGGTGATGGTGATTACTTTACTATTTGTCTCGTCTTTGTTTCCAGCGCAGTCACAGGCGATGGCTGGTGGGGCAATGACCTTTGTGACTAACTGGTTTGGCTGGTTAGTTCAGATTGCAAGTTTGGCACTGGTAGCATTCCTGTTTTGGCTCGCCTTTTCTAAATATGGCGATATCAAGTTGGGCGAAGAGGACCCTGAGTACAGCAATTTTACTTATGGCGGCATGATTTTTACCGCAGGTGTAGGCGCTTCCTTGATTTATTGGGGAATTGGCGAACCTATGTATTATCTGCAATCCCCACCTTTGTTTGCTGAGGCGAATAGTTTCTCTGCAGCCGCGTGGGCGGTGACGTATTCTATTTTTCATTGGGGCATTACAGGGTGGGCGATATATTGTTTCCCAGCTATCCCTTTTGCATACGCGTTTTACGTAAAGAAGCAGCGCACACTAAAACTATCCACCCTGTGTGAATCTGTGGTTGGTACCAATCCGGTCGTTGCCAAGGCGATAGATTTGCTGGCTATCTTTGGCACCTTGGCAGCCTTTGCTAGCTCGTTATCGCTGACAGTGACACTGCTTAGTACGGGTGCTTCCAAGCTACTGGGCATAGAAAATGGATTGCTTTTGCAGGGCGGCATCATTTTGTTGTTTGTCGCCGTATTGATGTGCGTGATGCTGGTGGGCTTTAATCGAGGGATCAGCAAGGTATCTGATTACACCGTGTTGATGGCCATTGGTTTTGCACTGTTTGTATTGTTCTCATCCAACGCACAGTTTGTACTCAACAACTTCACCGACTCTATTGGCGTGATGCTTGATAGTTTTTTCAGAATGTCGTTGTGGACTGATCCAGTTCAGCAAAGCGGCTTCCCACAAAGTTGGACTCAGTACTACTGGTTCTGGTATTACGCTTACCTCATCATGATGGGCTTGTTTATCACACGCATATCGCGCGGACGTACTATTCGCCAAGTAATCTTGTGTACCATCTCTATGGGCTCACTTGGATGCGCCTTCTTTATCTCAGTTTTTGGTGGCTATGCAGTATGGGCTCAAATGCTAGGGGGGTTCCCAGTCCAGCAATGGATGAGTGATGGTGGGTTAACTTATGCAGTGGTTTCTCTTATCGAGACACTACCAGCAAACTCGCTGGTTCTGGGCATATTTTTGCTGATTCAGTTCTTCCTAATGCTAACCACTATGTCTAGTGCCAGTGTGGCAACAGCAATGCTGACGACTAACCGATTGGAGCTCAATGGCGACCCTGACAACAAGGTAAAACTACTATGGGCCGGCGCTATCGCGATCATCAGCTTTAGCGTGTTCTTAGCCGGTGGTGGAATCAATACCATCAAGTCACTGTGTGTTGTGGCTGGACTACCTATGATGTTCATCTATGCCATACTTGTTAAGCATTTGATGCAAGAACTTGGTGCAATTCAGGTAGCGAGCAAACAAGAAGACACAATGTCATTGCAGAAAGTTGCGACTGAATATTCCTAAGATTTTGCCAGTGTTATCAATGCCAAGAGGGGCTTTATAAAAGAGACAAAGATTACTCATTAAACTCATAGGCAAGGACAGCACTATGGCTTATTACTCTGTACTTGAAGTGACACCCACTACCGATGCTTGGATTGCCGACTACATCGCACCAACCTATGCTGCGGTGGCTAAACATGGTGGCAAATATTTGGCTCGAACGGGCAGCCATGAACGCTTGGAAGGTAAGGGGGAGGATCCTGCACTGCGAGTTATTATTGAGTGGCCTTCTAAACAAGCTGCACAGGCTTTCATGACCGAACCTGATTATGTTCCTCACTTCAAGGCCCGCAGTGAGGGCTCGATCAGTCATCATTTCTTAATTGAAGGAACCGATGACTTAGCCTAAAAAAACAAAGCCCCTAATAGGGGCTTTGTGTCATTCAATTACAGGTTGTAGATGCCTTCGACTGGTGATTTTTGGTAGTCCGGCTTTTGCGACATTTCACGCAAGCCTTGGAAGGTTTTATAAGGCTGTGAAATAGCCACTTTATTGACTAACCAAGCAGGTAAACTACCACCAGGTTCGGTGAACACTTGATAGGTAACGCGTGTTTCCTTTTCACTGATAGGCGTAAATACCCAAGTGCTATGCAAGGTTTCTATACGCACCTTGTTCTTAGTGCGAGGCAATTCATCTGGAACCGCTTGTTGTTTGATAGTCACAGCTAAGGTTTCAGGGTCTTGGCTAATGTGGTTATGAACAACGGAGTCTCTATCGGCTACAGGCCAAGGCGCTTTAGTCATAGCGTAGGTTACGTTATCCATGTTCGAGCTTGCTTTCACTAGGCGCATTTCATCGACATTCTCGACCCAAGTGGTACCCACATCCACATCGTTAAAAACGGCCATTAGCGTCGTTAGGTCTGACTCAACGGTCATCTCAGCTCTAAACGCTTTAAAGCTACTACCCTCGATACTGCGGTTGTAGACAGTAATACCGTGGCTGTTTTTTACTTCTTTCCAGCTGGTCGTGTCAGCAAAAGCGTTGAAGGACAGTGTTGCAACAAGCAGTGCAATCACGTTTTTGATGTTCATTGTGGCAAACTCCTATTTTTCCAAACCACACGGTTTAACTTTTGTAATCGCCAAGCATTGAGCGCAAGAAAACCATTCATGCTAATGCCAAAGGGAACGAATATCGCATGACGAATAGGTACAGAGAGCTCCCTAACTAGCCCTGTGAAAGTACCAAGCAGGACAAGGCTCGTAATCAGGTTTATCCCGAGCACTAAAGTACTAATCTGTGAAGGTGTTTGTTGATACTGAAGTAGCGATACAATTAGCAATGTTGGTGCCATCCAAGCGATCCACTGACACTTAACCCAATACCAAGTTGCTAGCGGTAAGGTTTCCGCTTTCACAATTCGGTTCATGTTTTTTGAGAAGCCCTGCCAAATTTCATTGGCACTGGTGTACATGCGGGTGCGCATCAGAGAGTCTGCAAATGCCCAGAAAATACGAAAGCCACGCTGTTTCATTTTCTTGGCAAACGCCAAGTCTTCGGAAACATCGCTTTTAACGAGTTCATGCCCATTAACAGCCCGGTAGCTTTCTGCCTTAAACAACATAGCTTGACCGTTAGCAATAGCTTCTTGCTGTGTCGGGTCATTAGAAGCGACAAAATCCATCGAGTTGGCTGTAGAGAGGAAGATCCCAGGTAGTAGAGATTTTTCACCCTTTGATACCATCACTTGCTGAGGATTAAATGACAGCATCTCGATATCTCGAGCCTGCGTAAAGTCGATAACACTCTTGATCATATGTGGTGAAGAGTGTGTATCAGCGTCAATGAAAAACAGGTAATCACCCGTCGCGTGAGTCGCTCCCCACATGCAGGCGTTACTTTTTCCTAGCCATCCTTTTGGAAGCGCTCTTCCTTGAATGCATTGCGCTGAAAACTCAGACTGAGCCATCAATCCTTCGGCAATTTCTTTAGTGCCATCATCAGAAAAATCATCAATAACAATGATTTCTAGCTTATCGGAGGGGTAGTCTTGTTGAAGTACGCTTCCAAGTGAACCGGTGATATTTTCGGCTTCATTGCGCGCAGGGATAATGATTGAAACCTTAGGCCAATCGTTTCTATCTTGTGTAGAGTCGGGAATGTGGATGCGCTGTTTAGCAAGTCGAAGTAACCTGAAAATAAACACCGCAACCGTCAGTAAACAAAAGACTGACAGAATAAGTAGTAACATGAAATAACCTTTAAGCACCCTAAAATTTAAGCGGCTCCAAGTTTGAAAAACAGTTGCTTATCTTGGCATCCATGCAGCAAAAAAGACGGTGCAGATACGCTATCAAGTTATGTGATGTGGTTCTAACTTTTACTGTCTGTTATTTTCATTTGCTTACAGTTTTATTGTTGGTAGGGGGGGAGGGTTACCCAATCTCTTGTCTAAGTTGGTTTAAATACTGACGCATGAAGATGACCCGCTTATTGGCTTCTTTTATTGCCGATTTGGTATTCATGGTTTCAGGTAGCTTGAACAGCTTTTCAAAGAAGTGATCAACCGCATAGGCTTTGTCGTCTAATTCGCGCTGTTCGGCGAATGGATCAACTGGCGAGTAGAGCGCAGCGTTGAAACTGTTGCTTACTTGGATGCAGCGGGCAATGCCAATAGCACCAAGTGAATCGAGTCTATCAGCATCCTGTACGACTTGGGCTTCTATGGTTTTGGGTGGGATATTGGCGCTATAGCTATGTGCGCTGATGGCGTGGTAAATATCTTCGTAAGTGTCGGTAGGGTATTTAATAGAGGCAAGAAATTGCACCGCTTTATCTGCTGCTAATTGAGAGCTAAGGTGCCGCTCTGGATGGTCTTTAGGAAAAGAAAAGCAGTCATGGAGATAGGCCGCAGGTAATACAACCCAAAGGTTTGCTTTTTCTTGTTGAGCCAGAAGCTTAGCGGTAACCACGACTCGTTGCACATGGCTCAGATCATGGGCAGCATCGGTTTTCATCTCTTTTCGGATGAAAGATTCGAATTGCTCCTCAAAGTCAGTGGGTAGTTTCATTTAACATGCTCTATTCAATCGGGAAAACCTTCTCAAAATACTCTAGCACTATTTCAGAATCTTCATTGAAACTAACACTGATCTCTTTGGCGTATTCTGAGAAAAAGTGGGTGTGTTCTTTCTGCCACCATTCAAAACTGCCATCACCTTCTCCCTCTAACGCAGCAAACTCCGCATCAATCTCCTTGAAGGGCCTGGTCTCAACCTTATGGGTTTTAATAATGCAGACAGGGTTTTGAGACCAATCCAATACGATAGTGAGATCACTTTGTTTCGGAAGGGGAACATTCTCCTTGTCATAACCAACTTTCAAGCTACACGTCGCGCGCTTCTTTCCCTTGGCGACTAATTGAGCACATTCGTTGGCATTGAATTCATCGGCGCAGAAGTGATCAGCGTTGATCGTGCCTATGCTTTGTCGCTGTGCATCATTGAGTGTCGCGAGATATTTATTAAGCAGAGTATCGTGTTTGTTCGGCATAGTTGAGCTCTCAAAAGTAATCTACAACTAGCTTATCTAGCCAGTGACAGTTGAACAGCTTGATTGCAATTTTTAGTGAAGTGTATTTCGGTTTTATACTCTTTTTTCAGTATGTTATGTGACCTGTGCACGATTGAAACCTGATAGTAACCAGTATAGATTGAGCTAATGACAATGTGCTGGTTTGCCAGCTTACAGTCGCACTAAACTATCACTGCTATGATGAACAGATTGGCTTACGACTTTGCACACGAACGAGGAATGCGATGCTGGAAATTAAAATGCTAGACATGTTTCTTTTGTTAATGGAAACACGTTCTACTTCTGCTGCGGCCAAACGCAGTGGTTTTTCACAGTCCTACGTATCCAAAATCTTAGCGCAGTTAAGAGAAGAGCTAGAAGATCCTCTGTTCATTCGAGATGAAAATGGATTTAGTCCGACCGCTTATGCGATTGAGATAGAGCCAAGGGTGAGCGAAGCACTGGACGCTTTGACTAAGGCTGTACAACCAACAGTCTTCTCTGCAAAGAACATAGAAAGAATTACCATTCATATGATGGAGCCTTATATCATTGCTTATGGCAGAGACGTCATAAGTGCTATTCGCCAACACACCAATGCGCACATTGAGTTATTGCAATGGAATAAACAGAGTGAGCAGTTGATCCTTGATGGAGCTGTTGATATTGGTGTCACAACAATGAATGGTCGAAACCAAGCATTTCATGAGCAATACTTGCACTCGGGTACAGGGAGCATTATTGGTCACGAGAGTGGTGAGTTTGTGAAATACCTTGTTCCTGGATTCAATGATTACACCAATTTGTATCAGCAGCTAGCCCCGAGACTTGAGCCAACCATTGTGGTGGATAACCAAGTGCTACTCACACAGTTAATGGATGAGTATCAGACGTTGCGCTATCGAGTTTGTGATCCCGCCAAAGCCCCAAAAATAAAGCTAGATATGGCGCTAGTGACAAAATCTGCGACGAGACGAAGCGCTAAAATGAAATGGCTTACAACGCTATTGCATCCCATTATTGCGCAGCCACGAACCGTATCTCACTTGTTTGATTAATCCTAAACCGTCCCTCAATCACTAATAGTGATAGTTGCTATTCCTGTGCTACGCAGGAGCCTAGCTTTAGACTTAGCTCAAATGTTAAGCAAAGTTAAGGTGGCAATGTGAAGAAAGCAATTCTGATTTTAGTAGCGCTTAGTTTAGTTATTGGGGCGCTAGGTTCAGTGGCATTGACCGAAGGTGGTCAACTTATCAATATGCCTCGTGATTGGGTGTTTACCTTGTTTCAATACAAGGGAATGCTGACCGTTTCTATGCTGCTACTTGCTATCTCAGTGCTTTTCTTGTCCATCCGTAACAAGATATTCAGTAAGTTAGTATTGTCACTATATGCTATTTCAATTCTTGGTTGTACTTTCCTGATTAACTGGTTTGCTCCTGATTTTTGGTTGCGCTCACAGCAGCACAACGCAAGCTTTATGTCGGTAGAAGAAGCGGACCTGCGCTTGAAGTCAAGTGACGACGTTTTTGTACTTGAGATTGATGGTGATGCGCGTGCTTATCCAAGAGATTGGATGCAATTGCCACATATTGCGGGTGATGTTGTTGGTGGCCAAGATACAGTGATGACCTACTGCGCTCTAAGTAATTTGCCACTAGCGTTTAACCCAAACATGAACGGCCAACCGACAGATTTTAAGATCATTGCGCAGGTTCATAACAACCTTATTTTTACTGACCGTAATAGTGGTGAGTTGATTCAGCAAGTGACCGCGACTGCAGAATACAGTCAAAGCGAACTCGAGCAATACCCAGTTCAGCGTATGCCTTGGGAATCGTTTAAAGCGTTGTATCCAGAAGGTGAAGTGTTTAATTATGAACCGTTTTTGTATGACCATGCTACGTTAATGCTGTTTGATAAGGCGATGGAACCGCACTACGCTGGCGAGCCAATGTTCCCAACCTTGAGCCTAGAAGACGACAGATTACCAACGGGCGAGCAAATTTGGGGTATTCATGTAAACGATGAATCCTTAGCTGTGTCAGCAAACGATTTTGCCGATAAAACACAGTTTGTTGTTGAGTTATCAGATCAGAAAATTCTTTTTGTGAATTATGACGAGTATCAAACAGTAGCAGCATATTTTGTTGATGATAGTCGCGACTGGGAAGTAACAGAGGTTGACCCGTACGGTTCATACGATATGGGTAAGCTTGAGCGCGCTAACTTATATTCAGGAATGCCGTGGATGATCTGGAGTCACTGGTTCCCACAAACGCAATTAGTCAATTAAACATCCAATTATTTAATAACAATTCGTCCTTGTCTTTCTACTCTAGTTTAAGAGGTAGTTATGAGTACTATTTTAAATTCAAATGTTGTCAATAATAATTTCAACGGAAAAGAAATTAAAAGAATGCATATTATGGCAAAACCAATTGGTGCTGTATGTAATATCGATTGTAATTACTGTTACTATTTAAGCAAGCAGGGACTATTAGATTATAAAAAGGGTTGCTCTCCAGAAATTGAGGATGAAACATTAGAGCATTATATTCGCAATTATATTACTTCTCAAAATGCACCACAGATCATATTTTCTTGGCAAGGTGGAGAGCCTACTTTGTTGGGTGTGGATTTCTTTGAAAGAGTGGTTGCACTGCAAGATAAATATTGCCCAAACAATGTTGAAATCCTAAATGACTTACAAACCAACGGTACGCTCATTGACGATAAGTGGTGTCAGTTTCTTAAACGCAACAACTTTCTTGTAGGTCTTAGTATTGATGGCCCGCAGATGCTGCACGACAGTTACCGAACTAATAAATCAGGACGAGGAACGTTCAACAAAGTGATGAAAACCGTGGATTTGTTTCACAAGCATCAGATCCAATTTACCACGCTGACGTGTGTGAACAACTTGACCAGTCGTAACCCATTAGAAGTGTATCGATTTTTGCGCGACGAAGTGCGTTCGCCAATGATGCAGTTCATTCCAATAGTAGAGAAGAGAGACTTTAGAGAGTTTGCTCCAGACTCAACAAATAACAACTTGCTCATTCCAAAGCAAGGCGATAAATCGTTGATTCCAGGTAATTCACGCTCGATTGTAGAGCCTTGGTGCGTCAGTGATGTGGCATGGGGTAACTTCTTGATAGCCATCTTTGATGAGTGGTACCAAAAAGACATTGGCCGCGTTCATATTCAGTATTTTGAAGCGATCCTTCAAGCGTGGTCTGGTCGTCAAAACCCAATGTGCACATTAGGTCCTGTCTGCGGTAAGGGCATGGCTATGGAGCCCAACGGTGACGTCTATACGTGTGACCATTTTGTTTATCCAGAATATAAGACTGGCAGTATTCTAGAAGATGATCTCGAGACCTTGGCCTACAGCAGCAAGCAAGCGATGTTTGGGCTAGATAAAATCAACCAGTTACCGAAAAAGTGCCAACAGTGTGATTATCAGTTTGCTTGCTTTGGTGAGTGCCCTAAAAACCGATTCATAAAGACTGAAAATGGCGAAGCGGGCTTAAATTATTTATGTGCAGGTTGGCATAAATTCTTTAGTCATGCTGATAAAGATTTCTCTCAAATACTCCGAACCCTCAAGCAACCTGTAGCAAATGGTAAATATACACACGTATAGCCATTAGCTTTAATAATTTAAATTAAAAATAGAATAGAACGCTAGTCGCAAATGGAATAGCCACTATCACTTAAATTAACAAGCTCTAAATGCCATTATTACATTGGCTCTAATATCTGGTGATATTATTAAGGGAATATTATATATCACTTCAATATTAAATTTTAATTCAAAGTAGGTATATACATGACTATTTTAACCAACAGGCGACTGAGTAACTTTAAATTGTTACCACTCGCGTTATCCATACTTCCGTTGGCAGTATCGGCTAACTCAAACGTCGTGCATGACGCAGAGTACTATATTCTTGAAGCCCAAAATGGAAAGGTTTGGGAAGTTGAAGACAAGGATCTGGACGCGAAGCTTGCGGAGTTAGAAAAGGAATATGGAACACCTCCCAATATTGTTCACTTTATGTGGGATGACCAGCCCATGGGGGCAATCGGCGTACCTGCTATTCAACAAGCGCGAGGATATGAGACGCCAAATCTAAACCAAATGGCAGATGAGGGGATGCTGTTCAGTCGTATGTACACAGAGCCATCTTGTACACCAACTCGAGCCGCTGCTCTAACAGGGCAGCACCCTATCCGAAACGGCATGTACCGAGTCGGCTTCCCTGTTGAGTATCATGGTATTTCAGAAGAGTCAGTCACCACGGCGAATATCTTGTCCGAAGCAGGATACGCAACAGGCTTCTTTGGTAAAGCACACCTTGGTGATATCGAAGAGTCTTATATGCACAACCAAGGTTTTGATGTGGCTTTTGCCGCCATTTACAACCAAGTCGCAAGTATTTGGAATGAGCAAGGTGAAGCTGCCAATGCCACGCTAGGCTTTAAGGAGTCAGTCCTAGCGCCAGATCCTTATCACTTAGATGATACCTATATGAGTGATGACATTGTTCTTTTCTATGAAGGGCATAAAGGGGAAGAAGCGAAGGAGTGGTGTGGTGTCTCGCTAGATTGTTATAACCAGTTTGATAAAGAAGCAGAGCGAAGAGCGTTGCAGTTTATTGAAACCAATGCGGCAGCGAAACAGCCGTTCTATGTTGCTTGGTGGCCACAATGGGTGTCTTTTATTCCTGAGCAGAAGAAGTCATCTCGCCAGCGAGGTATCGTCGGTGATGCGTATCAAAATAATCTAGACCCTTCGGCAGGTGCTTTGATGGAGACGCTGAAAAAAGCGGGCATTGAAGAGAATACCTTGGTGATTGCTATGGCAGATAATGGGCCAATGACACACAACCCTCCAGCGGGGCTAGGTATGGGTGAAGGCCTGTTCCGAGGTGGTAAAGGCGACTTTACTGAGGGCGGAGTTCGAGTAACCGCTCAAGCTTGGTGGCCAGGAATGATAGAACCAGGACAAACAGTTGGAGATATTATCCATGTGACCGACCTTTACACTACGTTTGCTCGACTAGGTAAAGCGACACAAAACATTCCAGATGACAGAGTGATTGATGGTATCGATCAGACCTCGTTGCTACTCAATGGTGATACTCATGGACGTCGAGATTATGTTCATATTTATTCGGGAGATAAACTAGGCGCCACGGTTAAGAAACACTACAAGATGCACTGGATCAACACCGACCCTACCGCATCAAGTGGTATTGGCTCGACCTATTATGACTTGCTCAATGACCCAAGAGAGCAATCGCCATTGTTGGTTAATATGGTCATGCACGGCAGATCGTTTACTCGAATGAGAGAGCGCCACGAAATGATGATGGAGAAATATCCAAATAAGAAAGCAGGGCATGGGCCAGCCTACACAGGCATGGAACTATTGAACCCTGATACTAAGAAACTCAGTGAGCCACTTATTTTCATTGAGTAATATAGAAAAGGGATCAGCCAAGCTGATCCCTTCTTATTTCTGTCTCGCTTTAGGCGTTTGCATACTTAAAGCGACAAGCTCGTTTTGATTGTTATTTCGCTAGTTCTTCGCCATAGATATCAAAGCTGAAGTACTTAGCTGCAATCTTGTCGTAGGTACCGTTTGCACGGATCTCAGCGATTGCTTTGTTAAACTTCTCTGCTAATTCTTTGTCTTGCTGACGCAGTGCCAATGCTGTGCCTTCACCAATGTAAGCTTTATCAGTCACCGCCTCACCCTTAAACTCAAATCCTTGGCCAATCTCTTTGTCCAAGAAAGCCAGCGCTAGCTGATCAGAGTTGCCAAATGTGGCATCCAAGCGACCATTTTGCATATCGATATACACTTCATCTTGACCGCCATAACGCTTGATATCAGCAATCTTGCCAAATTTGTCAGTCACGTAACGGTCGTGAATAGTGCCTTGTTGAACACCAATAACTTTACCTTTCAACCCATCTTCATCAATAGCGAAATTGCTATCAGAGTTGGCAACAAATCGCGCCGGAGTTTGGTAGTACTTGTCGGTAAATAGAATGCGTTTTTTACGTTCTTCAGTGATACGCATTGACGCCATAATAACGTCTGATTTACGTGCTAATAGACTTGGGATTAATGAATCCCAGCCTTGCGAAACCCAAGTGCACTTAAGCTCAGCTTGCTCGCACAATGCATCTGCAATCTCAATATCAAAACCAACAGGCGTGCCTTCGGCATTTTTGTAGTTAAAAGGCGGATAAGTAAAATCTGATGCCAAACGCACCTCTTTTGCCATTGCTGTAACTGATCCAAGTGACGCAACGAAAGTAAGTGCAAGTAGGAGTTTTTTCATTCTTAATTCCCTTTTAGAGCGATGAAAATGAGTATTGGTTGATAAGTTCGGCGACTTCTTGCATCGACTCTGGTGAACCTATCGTGATTCTGACACAGTTCTTTAATGCAGGCTCATGAGATTGGTTACGAGTAACTACTCCTTGCTCCTTTAAATAATCAAAAAGCTCTGCGTCAGCGTGTGTGCGAATTAGCACAAAGTTGGTAGATGATGGATAGATATGTTCTATCCAATCTATGTTTTGAATGGCGTCAACAAAGCGTTGCCTTGTTTGAATAATACTGTGAGTGTTACTCATTGCAATATCGATGCCCTCAGCAGATAGGGCTTCTAGTACTATCTTGGCCGAGCAATCTGGCATTGGATACGGGGGAATAAGCTTCATCACATATTCCATCACTTCTTGTGCAGCAAGAATAAACCCGCAACGCACAGCAGCTAAGCCAAATGCCTTTGATAGAGTGCGGATCACGACCAAATTAGGGTATTGTTCAATCAGATTGGCAACGGTTTCTGCTAGTTCGAATTCGATATAGGCTTCATCAACGACAACAATGGCTTCTTGCTGAGTGCCCTCAAGAACACGGATGATATCATCGCGAGAAAGCAGGTTACCCGTTGGATTATTTGGTGAACACAAGAACACAATTTTTGCTTGAGATGCCTGTTTGATGATCGCTTCAACATCAAGGTTAAAAGCTTCCCCTTTTAGCGGAATATCAATAGTCTCAATGGCCAATGCGTCGGCACAAAATTCATACATGGCGTAAGTTGGAGAGCTGATTAATATCTTATCTTTGCCCGGCTGACAGAAGGTTCGGATCAGAAGATCAATCGCTTCGTCTGCACCACGAACGGCCACTGCAGGAACCTCGGTTTGGCAATACTCTTGATAAGCTTGCGCGATATCATGGGGTAAAAAATCAGGATATCGATTGTAGTCAGAAGCATGCTCACCATAGTGAACACCTTGTTCCAGTTCATTTGCATTAAGCCAAAGGCGGCCTGAACCGCCAATACGGCGCGCTGATTGATATGGTATTAATTTTTTTATGCTCTCAGGCGCTAATTTTGAAGCCAGTGACGTCATTAGTATTATCTCTTTTTGAATGCTAAATCATTTTTTGTGCTTAATGATTTATTTATTGACTGTCTATGTGATTAATCTAATCAAAAAACTTTTGTGTAAGAATCGAAATAAAGACATACTAGCCATGCAAATAATTCATGGATAGAGTGCCAAATGAACATACGTCTACCTTCCACTAGGAATCTACAAGCTTTTCTGGCTACTGCGGAACACCTCAACTTCACTCATGCCGCTCAAGCTATGAATATGACGCAGGGGGCAATCAGTCGTCAGATCCAGTCTTTGGAAGAGATGATTGGCGTGGCATTGTTTTATCGCCAGGCTAGGGGACTTGCGTTGACACCAGAAGGTAGCAAGTTAATTCCGATGGCAGAGGATATTGTCAATCGTTTGAGAAAAGCGGTAATTGAAACGGCCGACCGTTCAGATAGGATAAAACTTAACGCACCCAGTTGTGTGACCTCTTGGTTACTGCCTCGTTTAATGTCGTTTCAGCAGTCTCATCCTGATATCGAAGTAGAGCTAACCTCTAGCATTAAGCATCAGCGGCTCCCCAATTTTGAATCCTTTGATCTTGTTATTGTGTATGGAAGACCACCGCGCTCACTGTCGGTGACTGAGCATGTTTTGTTTGAAGAGAAACTGACACCAATATGTGCCCCGCAGCTCTGGCAAGAAGTGATTGGTGAAGAAAAGGAGTGGAGTGACAAAGACCTATCTCGATTTACTTGGCTACATGCGAATTCAATGCAAAGTGATTGGGGGCTATGGCTAGAGAAAAAAGGCAGCCTGTCTCAGAAGGGCAAGCGCAATCAGACTTTTTCTACCCTTGATCAAGCCATGAACGCGGCTCAACAGGGATTTGGAATTGCTGTTGGAGACGTCACTCTTGCTGAAGAAGACTTGAGACTGAATCGCCTAATGCGCCCTTACCCGGATGATGTGACGTCAGGACAAAGCTATTACTTATTGAGACCTGCTGAGGCAAAGGGCACAGCCATTGATGACTTTTTGGAGTGGTTGTTACCAAAGTAATATACGCCTTATCTCAATACGGTGATAAAGCCATTGAAACGTTCGCTCTAGTATTTGTATCGCCTATTTATCTAGATGAAAGCGTGCTCGAAAACAATTGTGTGCTAACATTATTTCCCCAACAAATTAGAGCCTCGTTATGCAACTTATCCCTCTACTCAAGCAGCCTCGTATTCACTGACGAGCATACTGTTCTATCCATAGTTTTTATTTTTAAATATTAGCTTGAGGTCAAGTATGCAAAAAAAACACTGGTCGAAATTTCAGTTGCTGCATGAGGCAGTAACGAACCCTAACATTACCATTAAAGGTGAACACAGTTATTACAGCGATTGCTGGGATAATGGGTTTGAAGAGTCTGTTGTAAGGTATCTTCACGGTGACGAAGTAAGCCGAAATTGGGAGCCTAGATGGGAGATAGATAAGCTGTTTATTGGTGACTATGTCTGCATCGGTGCTGAAGTGGTCATTTTGATGGGCGGAAATCATACTCACAGAGCCGACTGGTTCTGTCTTTATCCGTTCATGGACTACATAGATGAAGCCTATATCGGCAAAGGCGATACACATATCGGTGACGGGGCATGGCTAGGAATGAGAGCCATGATTATGCCTGGCGTCTCCATTGGAGAGGGTGCGATTGTTGCGGCAAACAGTGTCGTTACTAAAGATGTTGTCCCATATAGTGTGGTGGGAGGCTCGCCTGCGAAAATCGTTAAATATCGATTTGAAGCTGAAGTGATTGATGAATTGTTAGAGCTGAAAATCTATGAGTGGCCGAGTGATAAATTCGAGGCTCTAAAACGATTGATATGTGCCTCTGACATAGAACAATTGAAGCAGGCTTCAATCGAGTACGATGCGATACATAACGTATAGCAAAACAGTATAGAGTGGCGCTTAACGCTTGCCTTTCAGTCGAGTACATTAGCTTGATAGGCAAGCGTTGTAAGATGCTATTCGGTTTTCGATTTCAATATGACACAGGGAGTGTGCATGATTGTTTATGGGGATTTGCAGTCTGGGAACTGCTTAAAGGTAAAGTTGTTGCTGTCATTGCTTGGTGTAGAGCATGAGTGGAAACATGTGAATATTCTTGAAAAAGAAACACAATCACCTGAATTTTTGTCTCTCAACCCAAATGGGAAGATCCCAACCGTTGTTCTAGATGATGGCAGGGTGCTTTGTGAATCCAATGCGATTCTTGGTTATTTCGCCGAAGATACGCACTACTTACCCTCAGATTCCTTTCAAAAAGCCAAAGTCTACGAGTGGCTTTTCTTCGAACAATACTCACATGAGCCTTATATTGCCGTCGCCCGTTTTATTCAAAAATACCAAGGCATGCCAGAGCATCGAGTTGATGAGTACCACTCATTGCAGTCCGGTGGCAACAAAGCGTTAGCTATAATGGAACAGCAACTGGCGGAAACTGAATTTTTGGTCGGCAGTACCATCACTATTGCTGACATCTCTTTGTATGCCTACACACACGTTGCACATGAAGGCGGTTTTGAACTTACCGACTATCCCAACATTCAGCGTTGGATCGACGAAATTGCTTCTCTTGATGGTTATATTGGTATGTCTTAAGAGGCTTACCCATTCAAGAAAACAAGAGGTTATTTAGATGTGCTCAATCGAATACCTACCTTTGAAAGGTCTTTATGGCTAAAAGAGTAGAAACAGTTTTATATCTGTTTCTACTCCAAAATCTATATCGCTGATTCTATTTGTATTTTCTTGCGATGAACACCGTTCCCGCACCGTAAATAGCCACAAGGCTTAACAGGATCATGTTGCCTACAGAGGTAGGAACAGCCGCAAATACTTTCACCATTACCGTTACCAACAGATCACTACCCACCCACAACAGCATGAAGGTCAAAGCCAGAGAACTTGGGTTTACGTTTTCGCGAATGTACGCCAAGCTGATAAAAGCTGGAAGGCTCGCGAATAGGAAGAAACCTAATGCCATGGCAGCCACTTGCGAACCGGCAAGTACAAATGGAATCGCTGATAGCGAGGCTAGTACCGTTGTGGTCATCGCCAGTTTTCGGATTTCAAATTTGTTCAGCAATACGATGCCAGCGAAGTTACCGACAACACCGGCGTAAAGAAGGTTCATGATGTTTGCTGGCTCGATGAAGGTGAACGATAAGGTGTAAAACACGATAGCGCCTGAAAACACCAAACAGAATACCCAGTTGAACTTTTCCACTAATCCTGATGAAAATGAAGCAACTTCACCAGATTCACTTGCGGTAACTTTATTGAGTGACAAGAACACTAACGCTGCAAGAAATAGCGATAAACCGATAAGCACGTAGGTGACTAATTCCATAGATTCCGCAGGCAGAGCTAGGATGGTTGCCGACAGTGTGATGGCAGCGGTAATGCCAATATTGTAGGCAGAAGCGTTGAACCCGTTCATCAAGTTCAACTCTTTACCTGAGAATATCGAAGCGGTTAGCGGCGATTGACAAAACAGCACTAGACCACCTCCTAGACCAACGATTGCTCGTCCGGCCATAATCATTAAGTCTGAGCTGGCATTTACCATCACAGCCAGTCCTACAGCAGAGAATAGCAACCCTATAGCAAAGCCATTTCCCACCGTCGCAAAGTAGTATTTTGCTGCGACACGGGCAACAGCAATACCTAGCAGGAAGTTTGTGACCAGTTTTGCAACGTTCAACCATGCCGTAGAATCTGCAAGTTGAGCATTGTCAAAGGTGTGCACAGATAGCACGTAAAAGTCACCCACCTTCCATGCTACCGCAAAGAGTGCGTAGCCAAAGAATAAGCTTATTCCGATCCCAAACCTTTGTAATGTTGAGACTGTGTTCATACCATTCACCTGTTAGTTAAAGCAGTTGCCAAAAATAATGTGCTGACATGCTAATGTTTAGGCGAAATGTGGGTTAACCATTTGGTGACAGAACAAGGTTTTTTGTTCCGTCACTATTTGGTGTTAAACGATGGATGGTCTAGTAATCAAGTAACTTATCGAGAGTTTGTATTGTTACTTTACTGCTATTTCTGGAGTCTGTTGACGTTCTACAACGGCTGATTTTAGCAAGGCT
Source organism: Vibrio comitans (assembly GCA_024346835.1). Classification (GTDB taxonomy): domain Bacteria; phylum Pseudomonadota; class Gammaproteobacteria; order Enterobacterales; family Vibrionaceae; genus Vibrio; species Vibrio comitans. The sequence continues at coordinate 508,270 of AP024867.1, read as the reverse complement.
AACGATGCTTGAATTTGCTCTAGTGGTGAAGCAAAATTCATTCGGTAGAAGTTCTCATCGGGCTCTCCAAACCAAGTGCCGGGTGTTAACGCGAGCTTGGCATGTTGCGATAACAGGGCTTTCAATTCAGCGGCCTCAAGATTTAGGCCTGTAAAATCAAACCAAATCTGATTGGTACCTTCGGGAACAAATAGCTTCACCTGTGGAAGCTCATTCTTCATAAAACTGACAATCCAATTGCGCGTATTTTGTGTGTAGGCTAGGAAGGCCTCGAACCACTCCTTTCCGTGCTCGTAGGCGGCGATGGTGGCATGGGTGGTGAACGCATTGCCATGGTCTAGCGACATAGAGACAGTTGTTGCTTTAATTTTCTCTCGTAACTGTTGATTATCACTGTACACGTAACCATTCGAGATGCTGTTCAAACCGAAATTTTTAGCGGGTGAACCAATAATCGTCAGACTGTTGTCATAATCTAGCGAAGCAATGCTGGTAAAGGTATTGCCTTCAAAAATAACATCGCCATGAATCTCATCACTGATGATCAAGGTGTTGTATTTCTTAGCGATAGGAACCAGTTGTTTAAGCTCCGCTTTTGTCCACACTCGCCCAACAGGGTTATGTGGATTACAAAGCAAAATCATTTTCACCTCACCGCTCTCTAGTTGCTGCTCAATAGCATCAAAATCCATGAAGTAGCGGTCCCCTTCAATGTTCAGCGTATTGTTCACGGCTTTTCGACCTGCTGACTCAATTAAACGACGAAATTGATGGTAAACCGGTGTTTGAATTAGCACGCCATCACCTTCATTAGTAAATTCGCGGATCAGCAATGCAATTGCGCTGAGTACTCCTGGTAGTTGAACAAAATGATCTGGATTCAGTGTTAGGTTATGACGTTGCTGATTCCATTTAGAAATGGCATTAAATACCGTCTTTGAGTCGAATTCATAGGAATAAGACTCTCGACTTACCAACTGTTGCATCGCTTGGCTAATAGGTGAAGCAATAGGAAAGTCCATGTCCGCAATCCAGTAGGGTGTGACGTCATCTGTGCCATAGACTTGATTGAGCATATTACTGTCGTGCTTAATAAATTTGTTGTTAATGTCGCCGCGACTTGGAGTGGTTTGAAACATGGAACTTCTCGTTTTTATGTTGATTGAGCTAGTAAGACGTAGCTCAATCAACAAAGACGCAAAAATTATTAAAATTTATTCACGAGTGCCAAAGAATCCAAAATACCTTGCCCGCTATGGATCCCTCCTTCATTCTCGCTTGCTGGTTTGCTGCGAATCAGGTAACCCGCATATCCATCTAATTGAGTTACTGGATCGCCATCAAAGTAGACGGTAAACAGGCCAACTTCACTTACAATATCGTTAATTTGTGTAGGTTTTCCATTGCGCACCGCGATGGTTGGGGTGTCTCGCTCATGTGGATATAAGCGTTGCATGAGTGCCCATGCATCATACTCACTTGGGGTAAGTTGGCTCAGTTTCTCGCTAATGTCTTCACCAAATACACAATGACCGCCCCCTTCTCCTTGGTTTTTTAGCACCCACTCGTGCTTTGATGCCTGAGTGTTAAACCAGGAGATTGTCTGTTTATTAATAGGTCTCATGTCGGCTAGTACACTTTTAACTAGCTCAGCATCTGAATAATCTAAGCCCCAGCGCGCGTATTCTTCACTTGGCATGGCTGTAAGTAGCATCTGCATGGTTTTGCTGGTTGCGAGTTGTTGACTAAAGGTGGCATTCACCGCAACGTGGTGCTGCTCTATGAAGAGGCGGGTTTGGCTTAGTGTCTGGCAACACACTTCCTCATTGAGCTTAGGCGCACAGTAATCAATATATTGATAGCCCGCTCTCAGATAGACAACATCAATCGCACCAACATCTTGTAGTAATAACCGTTGATTATCTCCTGTAGATAGCTGTGTGCTGAGTTGATCAAAAGTACGTCGAACGGTTCTGATACCTAACTTCTGCAGTGCGACTTCAAGAAGGTGTTGGTCATACACATTATCTTCGTTTTCTTGCACCACCATCAGGAAGGTAGGGCTATGCTGTTGCTTACCCGAGGTAAAAGTCGCCTGAATTTTTCGAGCTGTTTGTGCAATGCCATAAGCGAGTTGTTCTAGCCCTTGATTGTCAGCTTGGATCGCTTGTGGGTCTTCCGACCAAGCTTGGTATACCTCCGGCCATTGGTTTTGCAAATATGCGTGAAACTCAGTAGCTCGCTGACCAAAAGGAGCCATACCTGCGGCAATGCCATTGAATTCAATGACTTTTGGCCCGTGCTGTTGATCATCCATGAAATCGGTTCTCATGATCAACAAGGGCTTGCGTGCCGGTCGAATTCTATGTCCTATCTCTCCGTGCGCTTGTTGATGCAGAGCTAACAAGCGCTCAAAAAATGGGTCAGCTTTTGCGACGGCTTCTAGTGAAGATTGCAAAAAATCGTGGTCCTCAGAGATGTTGTGTATGAGCTTGGTTATCAGAGGTGTTGCTGCTTTCAAATGCTCGAAAACCTTTTTCTCCATGGTCATTGGAGCTATGCTAAATGGGCAGTGCCTCGCCGTGTTATCTTTTTGGCGAAATGCGACGCCATGCATGATGGCCCATTCACTTGCCTCTTCGATGACGCTTTGTGGGACTAGAGGGTGGAGGATATTGTTCATTGTTACTCCAGCAATTTTTAAATTGCAATGTGCAATCGTGTCCTGTCTAGTGACGATGAAAAGACGTCACTAGTAACAGAAAATGTTAGGTAGGTTTATCGGCTCAACACTTAGGGTTATTAGCAGGATCTTTGGGTGAGTAATCGGTAATACCATCTTGTCCCACTTCAAAGTCACAACAGGCCATGAGTTGTTCTCGAAATTTCACTCGGCTTCTTTGAACGCGACTCTTCGCACCCGAGAGGGACAACCCAAGTTGATTAGCGATCTCTTGTTGAGAAACCCCCTCCAGTTCAGCCATGCGCAGTGGCGTTCGATACTTTTCAGGTAATTCCTCAATTAAAGGACGCAGACACTGAGCGAGCTCTTCTCGAGCTTGCTTCCCAGTATCTTGTTCTTCAGCTACCAAATCTTCAGGAAGATCCTCATAAGGCTGACGCTTACGATAGAAATCAATAATGGTGTTGTGCGCAATGCGGTAGAGCCAACTTTTAAGGCTGCCTTTAGATTTCAGCTGGTGGAGATTGCTACTGGCTTTGATATAAACATCTTGCAGAATGTCATCAACAGCATCGATATCATCAATGCGCTTACTGACGTAACTGCGAAGTTGTGTTTTGTGATTTTGCCACTCAGCGATCATAAGAACAGACTCTCAACTCGATAGAATTTTTAGATAGTGAGGTTAAGACGCAACACTTTGAGAAAAGACGCAAAGTTTTTTGATTATTTTTGTGGTTAGTATTGCCACTTAGACTCTACTTGAACATTTTAGCCTAATACGCAGTCAGTTATCTCTGATGGTGACAAAAACATTCAATGATAAGAATATTCACTTGAGTGGAAGCTTGTCACTTTTATGCTGAATTGAATCAGTTCTAGAGAGCAAACTATTTACGGAGTATTAAATCATATGTATTAGTTCCTGTGGTATATAGAAATTGAGAAAATATATATTCATGGAATGTGATTATAGCTAACAAAATCTACTCACCACTTTATTAAGTATTTATGTCACTTTTACTACAGTTAATTGAATTTATTTATATGTCAATTCTATCTTTATTTATCTAGGCAAGTATTAAGAAAGTATTAGGTTTTGTGAAGTGAAAGTGTTTGTCATTATATGTTTCTATGAACAGAATCTAGTAATTCAATTACGCATTAATAAATTCTTACACTAGGTATGTTTATTATTTATTGTTTGAGAGGTTTTTCGCAAATGCATTGTACTTACGTTGCGATATCGTATATCGGTTTGTTAATCTTTCTTTGCACTAATGTGCAAAATAACCAAGAGGTAACTTAATGAAATACTTAGGATTAGTGGTGTTCATTGGTCTTCTTTCTGGTTGTGGTGGTGGATCTGACAGCAGTAATTCATCTGGTGGAGATGTAGTTTCTGCTGATGATTTTAAGAAAAATTTTGAAACCGTAGTCGACAGTGATACAGGAGTTACGTATCAGCAATTTACTGTTGAAGAAGGTTCAAAAACCACAATTAGTTTAAAAGACAGTGAAGTCTTTACCCTGGCATCAAGCGATAAAATATCGGAGAAGCTTGTTGTTAAGGGAAGTCTAACAATAAAATAAGGGAATATAATGAATAAAAAAACGGTCGTGTTGGCAATACTTTCCATTATTAGTACAGGAGCCTTGGCAAGCAATGCAGTGCTAAACGTAGAAGGTCAGATTCAAATTAATGGCTCTACGGTAATTGGCTCAGACGGAAAAGTTGTATCAAGTGCTCTTCCTGCTTCTAGCGGTGTCACTGTTGATCTGGATAAGTATTATCCGAAGCCTGGGATATACAAATTTCAGTATGATGATACATATAGCGATGAAGTGTGTACTGATACAGATAATTACATTTCAGACATGAAAACTGTATTTTCATCTGAGTGTGTCGATGTAAACAACAATCCAACGTATTCGGGTGGTTACACATGGACAAATAATGGTGATGGTACGGAAACAATAATATCGAGAAATAATTTTAATGGACAAGAAATTATTGAAACAACTACAAACGATCTGGAAGTTTTAGCTGATTATGATTCCATTATTTCACTTGGTTCGGCAACAGGTTATTTAGAGCGAACAACTGTCATATCGACAGACAGTGAATGGAATCAAGTAGGTAATATATCTACTTACGCACGAGCTAAGTCCGTATTGGGGTTCATAACATCAGTGAAAGTTGCAAACACAACCTACAACGACTGTATTTTGATGCAAAATATCCGTCCGTGGAGTGGCACAGCTGAATTTGATATTTACTGTTCTGATGTTGGCTTGGTTCTAAAAACCTCCGGCAGTTCCGAAGGTTACCACTTGGTCAGTTATACCCATAGTGGATCATCTGTGGCTTATTCTGTGAATGCTTCTTCACATAAAAGTGTAGATAAGAATATTGCCGATAAAGCTCGAGCAAAATTAGCACAAAGTCGTACAGTGAACTAATTCATTAGAAGTCTAGAAATCGCCTTCAATCAGTTAAGTGGAGGCGATTTTTTATTGCAATACGGAACCTATTGCGAATGAATGAAGTTCTAGCGCTGATAGCTCGATAAAGACCGCAATGCCTTAACTGTAAGTGACTCAGTGTAGTCATTAATCTTCCAGTGAGTTGGGCTCCAGCCTTTCACAAAGCGTTGAAAATCAGCCCAGGCAATGCAGAATAATGGTCTCCATGCTGCTTCTACTTTCAAGAAAGATATGGCTGGCTGACAAGATTCGATGGCTGCATTTAAGTGCTTGAAATACGTATCAAGAAGCCACTTTTCTTTTGTTGCACACAATTTAGGATCAACAGCGCTGCTGATGAATAGCGCTACGTCTTTCATTGCGCAGCCTTTGCCTACATATTGGAAATCTACCGCAGCGACTTGAGTTCCTTCTTCTGTAAAACAGAAGTTAGCGAGCTTTGCGTCCCCATGAACAATCGTTTGAAAGGGGGCATCTTTTAATATCCTATCTATCTTGTGGGCATTGGCTTTTAATGCCTTGTCGTCTAAAGCCTCTAGCTCATCTGGTCGAGTTTCAATATGCCAGTATGTACCGCTATCCCAGAGGCCATTGCCTTGATTATGAATGTGGCTAGCGTGAAACCACGCCAGCCATTTTAAGCACGCCTCTAGGTGAATATCGTTCGCTGTGGTAACGGTTTCAGCGTAGCCCAGTTGCATCAAATCTTGCATCACGATTAAACAAGAATGCTCAGTTTCAATGACCTTGGTCGCCAATGGGGCAGAGCATGCAGGATGTAGCGCGGCTACATAATCCTGATACCAATGCAGTTCGACCTGGTAAGACTTAATTTTTCTTTGATGTGATCGTTCAGTGTTCCAACCCTTGGGGTGGTTTTGTGGGCGGGGCAGAGTAATGTGCTTAACAATAATGCTTTCATCATCAACAAGTAAACGAACTAGTTCACCATATCCGCCCCAAAGCGTTTGAATGGTTTGCGTGCTGTGAAGCGTCCGATAACCAAGCTCTTGAGTGAGTGATAAATAGTCCATATTAGTGTGTACTTGTTGGGGAATAATAACGGGTAATGTACCACGTAGGGGGATGTTGAGAGTAATGAATTGCGTAATGTCAGGTGTTTGAATGGTAAATAAAAAGTCGCCTGAATGGCCTAACTACAGGCAGCTTAGCTATCATTATTGAACTTAGTTGTTCAATAGCTCATTGACAGTAGAGATGACATCACTCAGTAGTGAAGCCAAACATCTTGAATAGTTCGCCTGCTGGAGTAGATTCATTGAAGGTTACTTTCCGATGATCTTAACGCCAAAGCCTAACGGCCTTGGTTTACACCTTCAAAGCACCAAGCAACAGTGCCTAGCACATTGAGATTACGATTTAACAATTAACTCGGCACAATCAATCATTTCGCTCGCTGAGATTTTGTTTCACGATCTCTGAATCTTTTTGAGCATAGAACTCAACATAGAATTGAGTATCTTCGGTAATAAACTCAACTTTATGCCAGTACTCCGGCGGTGAGATGAGATGTTCACCTTCTTGAACTAAACACTGATTGTCGACTTCGCCTCTGCGGACTTTGAACCCAGTAAACTGCAATGTCCCTGAAATTACTCTGATTTTTCCGTATACGCCTGCTTTTGTGTTGTGCTCAAACAAAAACATCTTAGGAATAGTTTCTTTTGTGAAAACATCAGTTTTTTTATAGTTTATAAAATCATTTGGAATCGACACATCAGTCACCAATTTAGTTCAGTTGCAGAAATGGTTGTTGACTAACAATTATGAGCAAGAACCGCAGCAAACACCTGGTTCACCATGTTTTTTCTTGGTTGATTCTTTTTCAGTGCGTTCTTCTGTTTTTAGATTTGAGTTTTGTTGTGTTTGGAGTGCGGCATTTGTTGATTGTTCGTCTTTTTTACCAAATAGTTTTTTCACTGAAAATGTCATAAGTCGGTACCCTTCATTGATTGGTTTTTATTCACTACGCAAAGTGGCGGTAGGGAATAATAATGCTTCAACACCTAAAGGTGTATATATAATGCATGTTATATTGTATTTGGGTCAGATCAAGCTTTTTTAGCCACACTCGTTAAGCACAAAATAGCTTCACACTATTCTAATTTTATTGAAATTCATACATATCAATTGGTTACGTGGTTAATCCTTAATTATCAATTACCATAAAATTTGAGAAAGAATCCATCAGTAATGACATACTGACTCAAGATGAGGCAGTTCTTGCTGTAAATCACTTGAAATGGATAGAGGGCGGATAAACGTTTCATAGGAAAATGATTATGGGGAGTCTGAGCTTGAAGTTTGGGGAACAAGCTAAATGGTGAGCGAGTTACTACCCTCGAAATATTGAAATGACGAGCTGTGGTTGTACTCAAATTGAGAAAGAACGCTTGAAATACTAATTGTTGAAATCGGTACTCTCAAAACCTTATCGCACGCCTTTGCTTGATAAGGTAATAAGAAATTAGGGGGCGATGTCACCTGTTGCTTCCCACATCACATTACATGATTGTTTTTCAGCAGCACTCAATAGTTCAATTAATGGCAAGGCTCGATGGACTAGGCTGACAGGTGGATCGATCATCTCCTGTTCTTCATCATCATCTTCGCGTTCTTCAATAGTTGGGGCGCTTCTTTCTATGTCGATAGCTGCTTTCAACTGTTTAAGGGCAGCAGGGACATCCGAAGCCAATATGGCTCCATTAACCGCACCACTGTGCCCCATCATCTTTAACATCTGTAATCCAATATCACCAAATAAGATGACGTTGGCATAAGCTTTACATTTGAATGTAATCAACATAGTAATGAGATTCTTTCATAGTGATTTGGAACCATCATAGCTCAGTTTGCAGGGCTCGTATTTGATGGAAGACGCATATCGTTAAGTCGCAAATTCTAATGGACAACAATGTGTTTAAGGATGAACGGCAAACCAGTCTTGGTCGCTTTAGCCAGTATCAGACAAAACAAGCTAATCGCGACGTGCGCTTTGAACTCTAAGAGGGAATACTATCATTATTTAAATGAGTGACTGGCAATGTTACGTTTCATTCGTTCGATAGAGTATTGTTCTATCGCTAACAAAACCTTGTAAGAGTCGTGAAGTTTTACAAAATTTAACCCAAACTCTAAATCGTAAACATAAAAACTGCGTACCTAATAATAGGAGAAACATTATGAAAACGCTGCATCTTGCAATGATCACTGCAACTGCCCTATTCACTTTGACTGCCTGTGAGTCAATGTCTACGACCAGCAATATGGACGGCAAAGATATGGATGCGAAACAAGAGATGAGCGATAACATCGAGCAACAGGAAATTGGTTCTTTGATGGGACATCCATTGCGTACTTATACCAGCGGATCAATGCTTACAATGGATCACAATCCCGATCGCGTAAACATCGAAGTTGACTCAGAAGGGAAAATCGTCAAAATCTGGAAAGGTTAGGATAGAGGGTACTGCCAAATCACCACGCTCGGTGATTTGGCATTGTTTAGTTATTCAGATTAAGCAACAACTTTGAAATTAGCTTTGATCAAATCATTATCTTTGGAGCTCGCGCCTACCATTAGTTCAAAATCACCAGGTTCTACAACTCGCTCTAGTGCTGAGTTGATAAGGGCTAGATCATCAAATGCAATTGTCATGTGAACTACCTTACTTTCACCAGCTCGTAGCGTGATTCGTTCAAATGCTCGAAGGTTTTTGATCTCTGTAGTTACTGAGCTGAATAGGTCGTTGAAGTACGCTTGAACGATTTCTACTCCATCAAGCTCGCCTACGTTAGAAACCTTGATGCTGAATTTGAGGTCTTCACCATCTGACAGAGTAGGGTTTTCAATCTGCAAGTCAGAGTACTCATATTGGGTGTATGAAATACCTTCACCAAATGCGAATAATGGTGTTTCAGGCATATCGATGTAGCGCTCTTGATTGTCTAAATCTGCTTCTAGTAGTGCATGCCAACCAGCAAACTTGTTGTAATAGACTGGTACCTGTCCTACATGGTGTGGGAAGGAGATGGTGAGTTTTCCGCTTGGGTTGTACTGCCCAAATAATAGCTCTGCTAATGCTTGGCCACCTTTACACCCTGGATTGAATGCAGAGACGACAGCGCTACATTGTTCAACCATCTTAGGAATGGTCAATGGTTTGGATGCAACCAAAACTCCAACAACAGGTGTCCCAGTTTTACTTACCACATCAATGAGTTCATTTTGATAGCCACTTAAATCGAGATTTGCACGGTCATGAAACTCTCCATTTTGTTTTAGCGTATCGCCAACACACGCAATTACTACGTCAGCCGACTCAGCTGCAATACGGGCTTTATCGAGTTCTTCAAATTCGTTGTCTAAGCAGTCTGCACCTTTGACGTACTCCACTTCAAACCCTTGTTCTTCTCCCATCTGCTTTAGGGCAGTCAAAGGAGTGATGGTATGGCCTCGGTGGTAATTTTCGTGAGTTGCCTCTGCTTGCATAGAGCCAAAAGACCAATCGCCTAGCTGAGCAATAATGTCGTCTGCATTAGGACCTACAACGAGCACTTTCTTGATTTGGTTTGATGATAGCGGCAGTACATTATCATTTTTCAGAAGCACCAAGCTTTTGCGGCTCGCTTCAAGGGATATCTCCCATGACTCATCACTGCCCAGCAGCTTTTTCTGCTCTAACGGGGTGTAACGCTGCTCGTCAAACAAGCCTAACTTAAACTTAGCCTCAAGAATTCTGCGAACGGAATCGTCGATGAGTGAAATATCCACAAGGCCTTCTTCTACCAGTTCGATGGTAGATTGGTAGAACTCTGGTGTGGTCATCATCATGTCATTGCCACCGAGCAAAGCTTTGTAGCTTGCTTCTTTCAGCGTGGCAGCCACGCCTTGCTTGTCATGCAGAGAACCCACGTTGTTCCAATCGGTAACAATAAATCCATCCAGTCCCCATTGCTCCTTAGCGACTGTTTTTAGCAGCCATGAGTTGGTGGTGCATGGTTCGCCGTCAATAGATTGGTAGCCTGTCATTAACGTCGCACATTTGGCTTGCTTAACCGCTTTTTCAAAGGGTGGTAAGAACAGCGAAAGCAGTTTTCTTCTTGAAGTATCTGCTTCGTAGGAATCGCGTCCTCCAAGGGTTTCCCCGTAGCCAACATAGTGTTTGGCACACGCGAGGACGGAATGTTCGCTTGAGAAATCGTTACCTTGGTAACCCACGATAGTCGATGCCGCTAGCTCGCCAATTAACCATGGGTCTTCACCATAGGTCTCATCTACACGTCCCCAGCGAGGGTCTCTTGCAACACAGAGCACAGGTGAAAATGTCCAGTGCTGACCAGAAGCACGAGTTTCAAATGCGGTTACTTGAGCCATTCTCTCCATTAAGCTCTTATCCCAAGAGCAAGAAGCGCTTAGCTGAGTGGGGAATACGGTCGCATCGTCTTCAAAGCAGTGTCCGTGAATCGCATCAATACCGAAGATCAGTGGAATGCCAAGACGGGTGTTAGCGGCACGGTCTTGAAGTTGCTGTGGTTGGTCATCGGTACAGTGTAGGTAACTGCCCACATTCATGGCTTCTAGGTTATCAACATGGATTTGATCATGCGCAGGAAGTTGTAGCATTTGCCCAACTTTCTCTTCAACCGTCATGCGAGATAGAAGGTCGTCTAGGCGTTCTTGGATGCTAAGTTTTGGGTTCTGGTAAGGGTGAGTCATCTTTGGTTCTCCAATCATTTTGGTTTACCTTAAGCCTTCAATACCTTATAAACCTTGCCAAAAGCGACAATTATTAGCATTATTACGACATGATAACGACTTATAGACTTAGCTCTCACCTACTTCACCCGCACATACCTTTCTGTATTCAGCCAGCAATACACGATGGGGCATTTCATCTGCATCGACATGATTTTTCGGAGCTGATGATAGTGTTGTCAGGTCAAGCTGAACATATTGTTGGTAATAAGCGCTCGACCATTAAAACGGGTGATGTGTTTGTTATGAATGGAACTGTAGAGCACGGTTTTAGTAATGCGAACGGGTTGATCATCTACAACCTGATGTTTGATGGACAAAAGCCTTATTTTGAAACCTCAGGCATCCGTGTTTTACCAGGCTATCAAGCCCTGTTTAATATTGACCCGCTAGCGCGTGAACAAGAATCTGAAGTACCGTATCTCAACTTGCAAACAAGCACCTTGGCAAAGGTAGAGCTACTGTTGAAAGAGATAGAGGAGGAATACACCGAGGCTGCCCTTGGGTTTGAGCCGGTATTGATGGCCTTGCTTCAGCATCTTGCGGTTCTTTTAGTGCGTAATTACCCAGAGCAAGCTAACCCTAAGCAAAAGAATACCTTAGCTCTAGCTCGTGCCTTGTCTTATATCGAGGAAAACTATTTTGAATCGAATCTACGTGCCACTGATATTGCGACTAATAGTTTCTTAAGCACGCGACAACTTGAGCGATTATTTCATCAGTTCTTTCAAACTACACCCAGCCAATACTTGAGTGATAAACGGATTTCTCGAGCTAAAGAGCTGTTGGTCAGTGATATCAATCTGAGCATTAATCAAATAGCTCAAAGCTGTGGTTTTAGTGACAGTAATTACTTTTCTCGAGTGTTTCGTAAGCAAGTTGATATCTCTCCAAGAGACTATCGCAAGCAGGAGTTTGTGAAGAATAGATAGAACTGTAGAGACAAAGCTTTGTTTAACGATCTAGTCGCTTCGTAGTTTTGACTATCCTTCAATCCGCTTAAAGCAACATACTCCACTGTCATCTTGTTCAACCTTACATTCAACGATGAGCTTGTGTTTGAGTTCGTTGCGAGCCCGACGAAGACGAGCCTTGGTGGCTGAGAGGGTTAGACCATTTCGCGTAGCATAGTCGAGTTGGGTTGCACCAAACAGGTCGCATTGTTCTATGATGTCTCGCTCACTATCCGTGAGTTTGGGCAGTAGTCGAGGGAGGCAGGTCTGTAGTTGTGTCATCACTGGCGGGATCTCGCTAGGTGCAACAAACTCTTCGATATCTTCGCACTCCATCTTTTTACGAAGACGGTCGATAATCAGGTTTTTAGTGACACGAAATAGCCATGACTTCCCGTCTTCTAGAGTACAGAAGCGTTCACTATTCTTCATTGCTTTGAGAAACACCTCTTGCATGATGTCCTCAGTTTCTTGCTGACTTTGCGTTTGTTTGATCAACCAGCCATACAGTTGATGCTCAGTTTCGCCCCATGCTTTCATCAGGCACTTCATTGCCAATGTCCTATTTTAAATAGCTAAAGTCACTATACCTCAAGTGTGGTACAGCGACCTTGGCTGCGATATCAATCAGGCTAATAGATCACGAATTTGTTCCGCACTTGGCACAGAGCCAGTATGCTTGATGATGCCATCAATACCTATTCCTGGGGTACTTAAAACGCCTGCTTGCATAATATCTTCTAAACTGGTGACCTTCTCTATTGTGACGCTTTGGCCTAGCTCTTTGGCGATTTGTTCAATGCGCTCGGCAGTCACAGTGCACCCCTTGCATCCTGTACCATAGACTTGAATATTTTTCATAACGAACTCCATAAGTTAATGAGATACTTAATAAAAAGCATTAAATAGCCACCCAGTGATAGTGATGGCGATGAGTAAATAAATGGCGATAGCGCCAAGTAGGCGATACTGCATCACCTGCTTAAGCATCATAAATTCAGGAAGGCTTACCGCTACCGCGCCCATGCAAAAGGCGAGCGTTGTACCCAAGGGCATCCCCTTATCAATTAAAGAGGCCATGATAGGAACTACGCCGGAGGCATTGGTATAGATAGGTATTGCGCTTAGCGTGGCCACAGGCACTGTCCACCATTGCCCATTGGCGAGATTTTCTTCAAACCATTGTGCAGGGACAAAGCCATGGATAAAGGAGCCAATGCCAACACCAATAATTACCCATTTCCAAATACGCTTAACAATGTCGCTGGTTTCATTTTTGGCAAACGCATGGCGCTGCTGGTGGTTCATAGCAACAGACTCTGCAGCGGTCGTTTTAGTAGGGCTTTCTTCATCTAGGTAAGCTTTTGCTAGAAAAGGTTGTAGCCAGCGATGTGCTTTAAACATATCGAGCACAACACCAGCAAAGATGCCTAGCAACATGCCAATGGCGACATACATGATGGTGAACTTAAGCCCAAGAATGCTACCGAGCATGATGATGACCACCCCATTAATCAGCGGTGAAGTGATTAAGAAGGCGATAGTCACACCGATTGGAATACGCGCGGAAACGAAGCCCATGAATAAGGGAATAGAACTACAAGAACAAAAAGGTGTGACAGCACCGAACATTGAACCGAGAACATAACCTAAAGCTTTGTTTTTGCCCTGCAGATAATCGCGAACCTTCTCAACACTCAAACTGGCACGAAGGTAAGAAATCATATAGATGAGCACCACCAATAAGACGAGGATCTTACTGGTATCTTCAATGAAGAAATGCAGTCCTATACCGGCTGAGGTTGAGGGATCTAGACCAAAGACGTCATAGGTTAGCCAACTGGCGAGTAGAGTGAAAATGTGCAACGTTCTTTCCTTGTGTGTGTCTGCTAGTAACAACACGTATGAGATCGGAAAAGGATGCTTTTTTCCTACGCTAATCAATCGTATTGGTATGTGCTTTATTTTGGTGCAGCTTTTGGTTGGTACAACTCTTGTTAATAGGCTGTAAAGCATCATTTATTGTTTTAACTCTAGTTATGTCCTTAATCCTATTTCAAAGTGTAAATTTCCAGTTATGCATCTAACTCCCCATTTAAAACAAAGCCTTAATTAGAATTGGCACATTGGTTGCAGTGAAGTGATATTGCAAAATACTCAATCACTATAAGGATTACTATGAAACTCAAAACGTGTTCACTGTTGGTATTGTTGGCATTATCAGGTTGTAAAAGCGCTTCTGATGATAACGATGATGTGGGGCAAAAAGAGTTTAACCCGCAAGCTGCGACAATTGCGGGTATACATCAAGCATTGCTTAATGGGGAGCATACCTGTGAGCAAATTATAGAAACTTATCTTGATAGGTCTGAAGCGCTAGATCGTTCTGGTCCAGAACTAAATGCTTTGATCACTGTGAATAAAGAGGCGTTAGAAAGAGCTAGAGAATTGGATACCTCCTTTGCAGAGGAAGGGTTACAAGGACCTTTACACTGTGTACCTGTAACAGTAAAAGATAATGTAAATACTAGTGATATGTTGACGACAGGTGGAGCACTAGCAAACAACCAACCTTTAACTGATGCGTATATTGTTAGGAATATACGTGCTGCAGGGGGGATTGTAATCAGCAAGGCAAACCTTCATGAGTATGCGTTTGGCTATACTGGGGGAAGTTTACTAGGAGGTGTTCCTCGTAATGCCTATGACCTGAGTAAAGGCCCGGGAGGTTCTTCATCTGGTACAGGTACGGCAGTTTCAGCGAGCTTAGCGCTAGTTGGTATTGGTACTGATACTGGGGGCTCAATACGCGTTCCATCAAGTGTACAAGGACTTGTTGGTATTCGACCTTCTATGAGACTTTTATCTCAAGAGGGCATTATGCCGTTAGCACCTTTTCAAGATACAGCTGGGCCGATGTGTCGCAATGTATCCGACTGTGCTTCCTTTTTAAGTGTAATGGCAGGCTATGACGAAAGCCAATACAGTGGGCAAAGAGTTCTTTTTGCTATTGACGCGCCGTTGATGAGCAATGCTTCTCAGTATCAAGTCGTGACAGGTGAGAATGATTACACGCAATACTTAGACGCAGATAAACTGAATGGAGCTCGTATAGGTGTAGTGAGAAGCCTGTTTGGCACTGGCTCTTCGCAAGAGAACCAACAGGTTCAGAAGGCCATGGATCTTGCTATTGAAAATATGGAAAAGCTAGGTGCAATTGTTGAAGATGTGGAAATTCCAGATCTAGATTATTTATTGACGGAGTACATGAGTTTATCTCGTTTCGAGTTTTCTTACAGCTTGACTGAGTATTTGGAGACATGGTCTTCCGATTTGGACAACCACTATCGTTCATTTGATCAGGTGCACAGTAGTGGAGAGTATCTACCTGCCAGTGAAGGTAGCTTCAATTTGTACGCGACAATGGGACAAGATCGTTGGAACGATGAAGATTACTTGAAGAATGTACATGAGCGACCAGAAGTGTTCCGTACAGCAGTTCTGCGCACCTTAAACAACCAAGATGAACATGGTGGAAGTTTAGGTCAGCACTATGATGCATTAATTTATCCAAGTATCACTGGTATCGCTGGACCACATGGCGGCAATCCAACTGAATCTGGTTCAGCAAACCGCATCAGTCCGTTTACTGGCTTTCCTGCTTTGACCATGCCAGTAGGGTATGTAGAGTCAGATACTGGTTCTGACTTGCCTGTAGGATTGGAAATGCTAGGAAGAGAGTTTGATGAAGGTCGCTTGCTTGCACTTGCGTATGCTTATGAGCAGGCCTACTCTCCTCGAATTGAACCCGTACTAACCGAAGATATGACACCTCCAGCTATTTCTAATCAATTAATGATGAGAACTGGCTTCGATGAAGAAATGATGAACTAGAGGAAGCATATCTTTAAACAGCTCAACCGCTCTTCACAAAGCGGTTGAGTTTCTCTTTGGATTAAAGTCTCGCAAGCTCTTCTGTCTGGTATTTTTCTCTGGTTTTAGCCTGCTTTATTAAGTTCACAAGCGTATTTTTATCCCATGTCGAGGGCTCCGCTCCCATTACCTTCTGGCTCATCAAATTCATTTCAGCGCGAATGGCTTTGGCATCTTCGAGATCAACTTCTTGGATGGTTAGCCATTGTTCTAAAAGTGATTGCGCCTTGATTGGGTCGCCTTGCTCAATGGCTTCTATTAGCTTGGATTTCAACGAAAGCGTTTTAGCTTTGTCTACGCTCGGCGCTACTGATGGGCTTTGTTTTCTGCCGCGTAACCACATCACGGTCGAGAATACCCACAAGCAGGCAAAGAGAGCGGTGAGTATTGGCCAGAAACCACTGTCTTTAACAATCTGAGTATTAGTTGTTGGCGATTGCGGTAAAAGAGGTGCGCTAGCTGAGGATGCGCTCGCATTGACCGTCACATTGAGCCCTTTTACTTCACTTGTTTGGGCTTTTTTGTTTACGGAATCCCACCATTGAACAGGCACATTTGGCAAAGAAAATTCACCGCTTCTTTTGGCTATGAGCACCTGCTTGGTGGTCATAGTTACAGAGCCATCATCATTGTCGCTAAATGCTGGCTTCTCGCTGTAGACACGAAAAGCATCAGGGTTATTTATGGTCAAATTTGGTAGTTGTGAAGTACCAAGCCCAGTTGCTGTAAGTGTGATGGTGCGTGTGAGGGAGTCGCCTTCCTCTATGGTTACAGAATCACTGGAGCTAACTTCGTTGTTATCCAACTGCCAGCTTTGTGATAGGTCTAGCTTAGAGGTTGGTAGCCAAGCCCCTTGATAATTTTCAGGTACAGGTAGCACGGTTAAACTGACAGTAGGTGACTTACCGTCAAGATTGATGATTCGAGTACTACTACGGTTGTTTCCGTATCGAACTGCGCCTGTTAGGGTCGGTAATTTAATCGAGAAATCACCGCTGTTACTTGCCGTTACTCGGAACTTCTGGTCAATGATCAGTACTTCTACACCATCAAGTACTGCTTGATACTGTTGAGGTTCGGATAACGGTTCAATCTTTAAACCTGAAGCGATGGGCTGGGTCAGGTTTGGGTTTTGCAGTCGGCGAGGGTCTACTTTCACAATGATGCGAGCATCTAATTGAGTGCTTTCATTAGGGTAAAGCTCTTTCTTACCGATTTTTGATCTCACCTCAATGATATCTGTAGTGGTTGGTACCTGTTCCCCTACACCGACATTGAGCGTGATGGGGTCTGTTATTGCATCATCGATCTTAAAGCTTGGGATGGTTACGGACCCAGTTTTTTGAGGTGCAATAGATACGGTCCATACACTGCTATCTGAGCGTTTACCGTTGATAATATTAACCGAAGAGCTGAAGCTTGGCCTACCCACATAGAAATTATCCGATAGAGTATCAAAGTTGATCTTGCCGCCATCAAGCTTCTCGTCGGCAGCAACCTTTAACTGAATGATCTCATCCTTAGAGACGCTCGTTTTGCTGACGCTGGCTGTGATATTAAGCGCCCACGAGGAGAAGCTACAAGCCAAGCCTGCAACTAGCGTTAATGTGGTGAAGAGGGGTTTAAATCTAATCATTACGTTTACCAATCTTTCCCTGTTGATGAGGGGGCTGCTTTATCTTTTGCTTGAAGAAGCATTTGTGTACGGAGCAAATAGCTAGGATCTCTCACGCTTTCGACTTGCTCTAGCTTTCTGATATCTGGATCGACTTCTTGTTGCTGCGAGAGAGCCGCAGAGTGTTGCTCGCCTTCTTCGTCGTTGTTTAACTCTTGCTCATTGGCCGCTGTTTCAGCTTGTGCTTGCTGTTCGTTTTGAGCCTGTTGTTGCTCTTGTTTTTGATTTTCACTTTGCGACGACTTGCCTTCGTTGTCAGTGGGCTCTGATTGTGAAGGTTGGGATTGCTGGTTATTCTGCGACTGCTCAGACTGCTCAGACTGCTCAGACTGCTCAGACTGCTGGCTTTGGCTTGAATCTGACTTGTCCTTGTTGCTCTGATTGTTTTTAGATTGTTGCTCACTGTTCTGTTGATCCTGATTTGAATTGCTCTCAGAATCCTGCTGTTGCTGTTGCTGTTGCTGTTGCTGTTGCTGTTGCTGTTGCACAATATCAAGATTGTATTTGGCATCGGCATGTTCAGGTTGTTGTTGCAGTACCTTTTGATAGCTTGCAATGGCTTGGTCTAGGTCACCATTTTGCGCATAAGCATTACCAAGATTGTACAGCGAGTCGGTATCAGAATGGCCTTTGAGGTTATTGATCGCACCTTCATAATCGCCACTCTCATACTGGGCTGCAGCGCGCCATTTCGTATCTTGGAACTCCTGACTTGCAAGCTCGTAGTCTTTGTCTTGAAACGATGCATAACCTCGTTGGTTGGCGTTAGAAAATGCACTATCTAAGACGGAGGCTTGTGCATGGTTAGGGACAAGACCAAAGCTAAACATCATCGCAACTAATGAGAAAATTACACCTTTGCGAAATAGGGGTAGAGCGCACAGCAAGGCAAACGGTAGCAGCCAAAACCCATTGTTGATCTTGGTTTCCAGCTCGTCGCCTTTCACTTTGGTGTTAACCGCATCAAATGAGGATTCTGAAACTAGGTTCGCAATGTCTTGGTTGTCGTGGCGGTATCTCTCGAACTGACCGTTACCCTCACGTGCCGCTGAGCGAAGATTGCTTAGCTGAGTTTTCGCTATAACAGTCTTGCCATTTGCGGTGGTTAATAATGAACCATCAGACAGTTGGATCGGTGCTCCTGCTGCAGTGCCAAAGGCGAGCACTGATAAGGTCCAATTTCCCTCACTTAATTGCGCTTTGATCTGCTCTAGCTCTTGAGTATCGAGATCATCGGCAAACAGTAAAATCTCACCCTGATTTAAGCCGGCCTGTTTCATGATAGATATGGCTTGCTTCACTCCTAAATCTGCCCTTGCCCCTTGTATCGGCATGATCTCGGGCGACAGGTTTTGAACAAGGTTAGATAGGGTTGCAGAATCGGTGGTTAACGGGCTGATCGTATAAGCATCACCCGCATAGGCTACTAAGCCTGTCTGGCCTTGATTTAATAGTGGCAATAGATCCTGCGCTTTGTATTTGATCTGTGCCAGACGAGTGGGTTTAATATCGTTGGCATACACAGAGCGAGACATATCCAGAACTAACACTCTTGCGTGCTCAGATTGAGATACTGGGATTGCTTGTTTCTCAAAACTAGGGCCTGCTAACGAGACGGTGATGATGGTGCCAAGCAATGCTACCCATCCATAATGGCGCTTGTTGTTTGATGGCTTGTCTGCCATTGCAGTTGCTAGATGTGAGGCAATCACTTGAGAGTTTGTGACCTTGCTTCTTAGCCACACGATAATTGCGGCTAATGGGATAAGCAACAACAAGGCCTCGGGATAAAGAAACTCAAAACTAGGCATCATTTCTCCTTATCATGACCGTTACGATAACCAGCAGTAAGCCGATGAACGCAGGCCACATGAACCATTCTGTTCTCGGTCTCCAAGATTGAGTGGCTTTTTGAATAGGTTGAAAGGCATTGATGGTGTCGTAGATGGTGGCTAGATCTTTCGCATCACGCGCTCTAAAGTACTGACCGCCAGTCGTATCCGCTATTTTGATTAAGGTTTTCTCGTCGAGATCTTCCGCTGTATTTACCGTATGAGTCATAAAGAAGTTTTGTACCTGCATCTCGCCGGCTCCTACTCCGATGGTGTAGATGGTGGTGTTGAACTTCTTGGCTATTTCTGCCGCTTGAATCGGGTCTAGAACACCAGAGTTATTACTACCATCACTAAGCAAAATCATTACTCGCTGCGGAGCGTCGCTGTCAACAAAGGTCTTGGTCGCTAAGCCAATACCATCGCCAATAGCGGTTTGTGTGCCGATGAGCTTTAATACTGTCTGATCCAACTGTGTCTTCACCGTTTCACGATCAAAGGTCAACGGCGTTTGTAGGTAGGCATGATCAGCGAAATACACCAGCCCTAATCGGTCTCCTGTGCGTTTATCGACAAAGTCTGTGACTACCTGTTTTACTGCCGTCAGTCTGTCGATGTAATCATTATTTTGTTTCATGTCTTCTTGGCTCATGGAGTAAGACAAATCGATAACCAACATCATATCTCTATGCTTGGGGTGAACCTCGATAGGATCGCCGTACCAAACGGGTCTGGCACTAGCAATGACTAACAGAATCCAAGCTAAAATGGCGAACAGCTTTGCAATCTTCTCTGTCTTGTCACGCGTCACAGTCGCCCCCGTGACATGAGGGAGGACAACCAGCGATGAAGATCTCTGTTCCTTTAAAAGGCGAAATGCCAAATAAGGTAGAGGCAACGCCAAAAGCATCCACCACCATTCAAAGGTAAAACCATTCATGATGCGTTCCAGTCTTTGTATTTTCTCTTCGGCGGCAGTGCATGCTCAATCCAATATCCGCAGTCTTCAATCAAGGATGTATTGACTGCGTGGTCGTTCACCCCAGATGAGTACAATACGGATTGCCACTGCTTTTTATTCGGAGAGAAGCGAGGCGTGGCAAGTTGCGAGTCCAAAAACGCTAACCACTCTGCTCCGGTCAACTTAGCGATATCGTTGCGTGGGAAGTAACTCAACGCAGCCTGTCGCAATAACTCTTGAACTTCTGAAACGGTAAGGCTGTTTGAACCTTGCTTTAGGATTTGCAACGCGGCTTTTTTAGCTCGGCTTTTATTTCGTAGTTTGCGCTGTATTACAACGCTTAAGATAAGAGCGATAGCTATCAGTGCCAATAGGCTCCAGTAACCCCAAGGTAGGGGCCAAAAGCTGGGCTCAAGCGGTAAGTGAAGAGGTTTTAGTGGCAAGGTGTGTGCCTGTTCTATTTGACTCATGTAGTAATACTTAAAAAGGGTGCTGTAGCAATTGTTGTAATAGCGGTGAGCCGCTGGAAACCTGCGAGAGCGTAATGCCATATTGGCTCAGTTGCTCGCTTAACTGCTGTTGTTGATGCGTGAATGCGTGTTTTATGGAATCTTTGGCCTTGTTGCTGGATAAATTCACGGAAAAAACCTGATCTCTCCCTTGCAGTGCTTGAATACCTTTGGCGTGAGTGTCTCCAAGTTCTATTGGGTCGTAGATTTGTATGGCTCTTACGCGGTTATGTGCAGCAATCTGCGTTATTGAGGTGATGTCTTGGTCTGATAGCGTCGAGAAGTCACTAAGACAGATCAACTCACTGCCCTTACGACAAAGATTGGCTAGGGCCTGAAAGGGATCGCGCTGCTCGTCCTTTTGAGTAGTGATTCCCATATTCAAGCCTTGATTGTGAATCTCGCACAAGCGGTTGAGTAACTGAAGCACCGCAGATTTTGAGCTAGATGGACGGATCTCAGCCAGCGTATCACCACATCGAATGATCGCGCCTACTCGGTCCTTGCTGCCAATAGCAATCCAAGAAAGTAGCCCCGCTAGATGGCAAAGCTGCACAGACTTTAATAGCAGTTGAGTTCCAGTGAACATACTCGCGGTAAGGTCAATAAACAGCACTACTGGACGTTCGCGCTCTTCAGTGAACAGCTTGGTATGCACTTTCCCGGTTCGTGCGGTTACACGCCAATCAATTTGACGTACATCGTCGCCCGCTTGATATTGACGCACTTCAGAGAAGGTCATCCCTCGTCCTTTGCGCGAACTAGTATGTTGTCCATTGAGCTGCGACCAAAGACTTTTCGCTGGTGGCTGCCAGCGTTTGCCGTGGATCTGGTAGAAACTTAGCTCTTCAACACTGGCCGTCACACCATTACAGGCAATAGGCAGCTCACCAGAAGCGATAGCCGCTTCAAGTGGATTGACGTTATTGGCTTTGGTCGCGAATAAGTGGCGGATATTAAGGCCTGGAAACATAGGTGACGGCCTTAAGCTGATGCGACTGTTCGTAGAAGTTCTTCGATGACAGCATTGCCGGTAACCCCTTCGGCCTGTGCTTGGTAGGTCAGCAGTAGGCGGTGGCGTAGTACCGGGAATATTACCGCATGGATGTCTTCTGGGCTGACAAAATCTCGGCCCGATAGCCATGCATTGGCTCGCGCTGCTCTATCTAAAGCAATGGTGGCACGCGGGCTCACACCCATTTCAATCCATTTTGCGAGATCATCGCTGTAAGCTCGGGGATCACGTGTAGCCATGATCAAGCGAATGATGTATTTCTCTATGGTTTCGGCCATGTGAATAGACAAAACTTGACGGCGAGCCTCGAAAATATCCTGCTGTGACAGTGGGGTTTCGAAGCGTTGAATCTCGCCTAAAGCCTCGCCTCGATTAAGGCGCAAAATCTCTAGCTCACTCTCTGCGTTAGGGTAATTGACTTCGAGATGAAGTAGAAAGCGGTCAAGCTGAGCCTCTGGCAGAGGATAGGTACCCTCTTGCTCGATAGGGTTTTGAGTCGCCATTACCAAGAAAAGTTCTGGTAGAGGGTAGGTAGTTTGACCCACACTGATTTGCTTCTCCGCCATCGCTTCAAGCATGGCAGCTTGCACCTTGGCAGGTGCACGGTTGACCTCATCGGCCAGTACTAAAGAGTGAAAAATAGGCCCTGATTTAAACTCGAATTCGCCTGTTTCTGGGCGATAGACATCTGTGCCTGTTAGATCAGACGGAAGAAGGTCGGGCGTGAACTGAATCCGATGAAAGCTTCCTTCAATGCAGTCTGCGAGTGACTTTACAGCACGTGTTTTTGCAAGACCTGGAGGCCCTTCCACCAATATATGACCATCGGCCAGTAGCGCAACGAGCAGTTGCTTAACGAGGTTGTCTTGACCAATAACTTGAGATTCTAGATAGCGTTGTAGTTGCTGGAATGACTGCGCTGGCATGTGTGATGTTCCTTAAAGCGAGCATTTGAATAAATAGATAGATGGAAAATCTAAAAGAAAGTTCCCTTTCTTTTGTCATTGTTTTGTCCAAATATACAGGCATTGATGACTAGGGGTAACATTAGGGTCTTTTACCGTAAGTTCAAGGGGTTATAAACACGATCTAGTAGGAAATTAGTTGCTGAACAATGGGTTGATTATGACGTTTTCAACCTTCAATAAAGCATTGTTAGTTCTCCAAGATGACGATAGTCTCCACTTCATTTAGACTGTGATAAATCATGATAAAAGAGCAATAACAATGTCTATACAACAATTCCTCAAGGGTGAGCGTGTCCCCCTTACGTCACAGCTAACCATGCAACTCATTCAAAAACCAGATCTGCAAGATATTATTGCAATGTTAGATAACCCAAAAGTGACTGAGTATTTGTTTTTTGCTCCAGCGCCAGTGGAGATGTACGAAGGCTATTTTGGGCCAATGATTGAGAATACTAGGCAGGCTATTGAGAGTCAGACTTACCCTGACAACATCATTGGTATTATCCGTGATAACGATCAGCGTTATATGGGAATGGCTGCTGTAACAAGCGTGATGTTTTTGGAGGGGAGTTATGAGATTGGTTATCAGCTTTCAGAACACGCATGGAAGCAGGGCATAGCTACGGCAGCTTGTCAGTTCTTTACTCAAATGGCATTTGAGGTTCTAGGAGCGCATAAAGTGTGTGCGGATTGCTATGCCACCAATGTTGGCTCGTATCGCACCCTAGAGAAAAATGGCTTTGAGCGAGAGGGCGTGCAAAAGGATTACTACAAGTTAGATAATGGCTTTGATGATCGCTTGCACTATGGCATGACCCGGCAGCAGTATTTGCAAAAATAGAAAAACAGAGGCTAACGGGCCTCTGTTTTTTTATTAGATTAGAGTGTTTAAGCGACAACTAAGAAGAAGATACAAGTCGCTACAATACCAATCAGTGCGTATGGGAACTGGGTTCTCGCATGCTGCATTGCTGTAACACCTGAACCTTGTGCCGATAGTACGGTTGAGTCACTGAAGAAACATGAGTGACTACCCGCAGCAGATGCAGAAAGCAATGCAGCTACCGTTAGGTGAAGAGGTACACCTAGTTGCTCGCCTAGAGGTAGGACGATAGGCATAGCGACAGCAAACACACCCCAAGAAGACGCTGTTGCAAATACCAGTGCGCCAGTAATCATAAAGATAATTGCAGGGAAGTACTGTGCAGAAAGCAGCGGGCTTACCGTTTCGATAACATACTGAGTTACGCCCAATGAATCATTGACGTTTTTCAACATGAAACCACCGATAACGGTTGCTAGTGGCAGTAGCATCACCTTGATACCATCATAGATAGCATCAAACATAGAGTTCATAGAGATTAGGTTTTGCACGCCATAGAAGCACACGGTAAAGATGATCGCTACGAATACACCCGCTAATAGGTCAATGCCAAAGTACCAGCTCGCTCCCACTAGCACGACCATAGGTAGCAAGAAGTTGATTAGGCCCATTGTAGGGTTTGTGTGTGAAGCAATATCAGAACCTAAGTCCATCTCTACAGAGTCATCAGGTTGTACTTGTCCGCCTTTTGCACGTTTTTCAGCAGCCTTCATTGGCCCAAGATCTGGCACTTTCTCAAGAGCTACTAGCAGTACAATCGCCAACGTTACCCAGCCGTAAGCCATGTAAGGAATCGCTTGGATGTAGGCTTTAATACCTTCGCCGGCTTCCGCTACACCATTTGCTTCAAGCAGAGAACTAAAGAATATCGCCCATGTAGAGATAGGTACTAGGATACAGATAGGTGCTGCGGTTGAATCCACAAGATAAGAAAGTTTTTCACGTGAGATATTGTAACCGTCGGTCACCTTCTTCATCGAAGAGGAGATAGCAATCGCATTGAGATAGTCATCGATGAAGATCAAGATACCAAGAGCGAATGTCATCAGCATTGATTGCTTACGACTCTTCACTTTAGTGACCAACATATCGGAAAAGCTAAGGATACTGCCACCCTTTTCAAGGATTGCGATTAACCCGCCCATCAGACCACAGACTAGAATGATCCATGCGATGGTTTCATCCATCATTACATCCATTGAGATGCCAACAATTTCTTCCACAGCTTGAGTTGGGTTAAGCAGTAGTACCCCAGCGATAGCACCAGTGAAAAGTGCTTCAACCGTACGGTGGGTAGTCAGTGCAAAGAGCAGTACAAGCCCTGTTGGTAATAGGCCTATCCATCCGTACGCTTCCCCCTCAGCATGATTTAAACCAATTGAGATAAAAAGGAGGAAAACCGCTATTGAAAAGATAGTGATAAAAGTGTGTTTACTGGTGATTTTCAACGATGGTGGCATCGTCTTGGTCTGTGTATTCATGTAATAGTTCCTTTATTAAGCCGTATGTAGCATCCAGTCGATTTCGGTCGTGGTAATAGCACGCTCAAATTCGGCTAACTCGCTATGCTTGCAGGCTAGATACAAACCGATGAACTCCTTCGAGATAAACTGAGAGAGTTCACTGACTTCAAGTAAATTCAAGGCTTCGAACATACGTCTAGGTAGTTCAGCCGCCTCTTCATTAAGAGCAGGTGGACATTGCTCTTGCGTGTATTGGTCACTCGCTAATACTGAAGACAGCACTACGGCAGCAAGGATATAAGGGTTAACGTCAGCACCAGCAATGCGGTGCTCAATTCGACGATTCTTTGGGTCACTCAGTGGCACGCGGAAAGACACGCCTCTGTGATTTGTTCCCCAGTCAGCCTTTGTTGGCACATAGGCTCCGGGTACGAAACGGCGGTATGAATTTACGTTGGGGCAAATTAAACCGATAGAACCGGCCGATTGAGCCAGCATTGCCGTCATTGTTTGATAGAAAAGAGGGCTTGCTTCGCCATTGTCTTGGCTAAACAGATTGTTATTGTCTGAATCAAGAAGGCTGATATGAGCATGCATGCCGCTACCTGCTTCATCAGCGAAAGGCTTGGCCATAAATGTGGCATCAAAGTTGTGCTGAGTTGCGACCTGACGAATCAAGCGCTTAGCAATGATGATCTCATCGCATGATCGAAGCACATCCTGGGAATGGTTGAAGTTGATTTCAAATTGCCCTGGTGCAGATTCAGACAGCGCGCCAGAGGTATTTAGGCCTTGCGCTTTGGCTAGGGTATTTAGGTCGGTTAGAAAACCATCATAGTCATCGAGACCGTCTACATCATAGACTTCAGTATTCTTTTCTCGGATATTCTTGGCAGGGTTCATTGCCTTAAGCAGCTCACCAGTTTTGGTTCGTTGTTTATCAACTAAATAGAATTCAAGCTCAAAAGCCATGCAAGGATATTGGTTGTTGTCTTTCAGTTGTTTGAGTTGTTTTTCAAGGATGTTGCGAATAAAGAGAGGGCTGGGCTGAGTAGCAGAATCGTCCATCATAGTCAGAAGCACTTGGCCTGTATTCTCTCGCGCTGTTGGCGTTAAAGAGGCTGGAACAGGAAAGCAAATATTGTCGGGCTCGCCAAGCTCTTCACCTAATCCGGCTGACTCAACTACATTTCCTTTGGTATCGAGAGTAATAGTAGACAGAGGCAGTGCGATTCCTTTACCCACCTTCTCTAGAGCTTCTGCAGGAATGCGTTTTCCTCTTGGCGTTCCGTTGATGTCGGTAAAAATAAGGTCGATAAACGCTATATTTGGCCAATTTTGTCGAAAATTTTTAACTTCCTGTTGAAACCATTCCATTTTAACTCTCCAGTAATTCATTACCAAACGTGTGCAAAATATTAAAATTGTTAAAATACGCATTTTTAGCAATTGATTGCATGAATAATTAACCTATATTCAATCACTTAAATGAATATCTAGGCATTTCTCATGCGATTTGATGTTCGTTTTTCTTAACTTATTATTAACACCAGAACGCTTCTTGCTCAATATAATGACCGGATTTCATTCATTTTGCGCATAAAAAACAGACATTAGTCACGCTTTGTTAAATATATCTACCAATTTGGTTGCTCGAATTAATGACCATATGTAATGTGAGTGTTAAATAAATCTTGCACGGAATGGCTATGTCAGACTCTCGTAAACCAATTATCGGTGTTGTCAGTTGCAGCAAGTCTCTTGGGGGCTATCAAATACAAGCTGTGAATGAGTTCTACCTAGATGCAGTCACTGATTTTGGCGGATTACCTATCGTTATATCACCACGAACCACTTCGGATGACCTCAAGGTGATGTTGGATGTATGCGATGGTTTTCTATTCCCTGGTAGTCATTCAAATGTTGCTCCACATCGTTATGGTGCAGAGCACGTCGAGCTTAAAACGGATGAAGCGAGAGATGAGATTTCAATCTCTTTACTTCGCCATGCAGTAGATAGAGATATTCCGTGTCTGGGAATATGTCGTGGTTTTCAAGAAATGAATGTAGCACTTGGTGGAACTTTAACCCCTGCAGTGCATGAATCTGGTTATAATGATCATAGAGAAAGCCAAACTGATGATTTTTCTGAGAAATACGCACCGTCTCATCCTGTATTGGTGCAAGAAAACAGTAAGTTTGAAGGCTGGTTATCTCAATACAATTGGCAAAATACGCAAAGTTTCGATGTGAACACTCTTCACAATCAAGGGGTCAAAACGTTAGCACCTACCTTAGCAGTAGAGGCAACAGCCCCAGATGGTCTCATCGAAGCCTTCAGCCTCCCAGATCAAAGGTTCTTTGTTGGGGTGCAATGGCACCCTGAATGGCAAGCAACAAGTAATCATTTCTCTAAGATCTTGTTCAAAGAATTTATGATGGAGGCTTCTAACTCTTAAAGGAGCTTTATCAATGGACAACCAACTGATTGGTCAAAATATTGTTCAGTTGCGAAAACAGCATGGATTGTCACAAAGGGAACTAGCAGAAAAAGCAGGGATAACGCATAGCGCAATCTCATCTATAGAGAATGCCAAAGTCAGTCCTTCTGTGAGTTCTTTACAAAAAATAGTGAATGTATTTTCACTGTCTTTATCAGAGTTTTTTACGTTTGACCAAGCAGGGAAAACGGAAGAAAAAGTGGTCTTTAAGCCAGATGAACTGGTTGAAATGGGCAGCGATACAGTATCAATGAAGCTTGTCACCAACGGCTCAAAGAAACAGGTGATCGGTTTTCTAATTGAAGAATACGCCCCACAAAGCACCACAGGTACGGATGAAATAAAACATGAGGGTGAAGAGGTTGGCACGGTATTAGAAGGCGAAATTACGCTGGAATACCAAGGCAATTCTTACATCATCAAGGCCGGTGAGTCTTATGTCATAGACACTACTGTGCCTCATAAATTTATAAATCACACAGGCAAGGCTTGCAGAATGATAAGTGCGCATACGCCAACCACATTCTAGTGGGCTTTCCTTGTTGTGATAAACAAGGAGAGTGTATGAAACTTAAATCTGATTGGTTAGAACTGCAACAAAGCCTAACTATTGAAGGCAGAGCCTACATCAATGGCGAGTTTACCGAAGCGATCTGTGGTGAACGTTTAGCAGTAATTAACCCAGCAACAGATGACATCATTACAGACATCGCTCGCTGTCAATCTGACGACGTAGAATTAGCCGTAGGATGTGCTCGTCGCGCATTCAAACAAGGAGAGTGGAGTGATAGTGCTCCTTCCCATAGAAAATCCGTCCTGAACAAATTTGCCGATCTCATTGACGCGCACAACGATGAACTCGCTCTACTTGAAACCCTAGATACGGGCAAACCTATTGCTCACAGTTCCTCTACCGATATTCCTGGTGCCGCAAATGCACTACGTTGGTATGCAGAAGCAATCGACAAGGTGTATGGCGAAGTTGCTCCAACCGAAAAAGACGTACATGCCTTTATTTCTCATCAAGCGATTGGTGTCGTGGCTGCGGTTGTTCCTTGGAACTTTCCTCTGTGGATTGCGTGCTGGAAGCTAGGCCCTGCACTTGCCGCTGGCAACAGTGTCATTCTTAAACCTTCAGAGAAGTCTTCTTTAACCGCTATCTTCCTTGGCAAATTAGCTTCAGAAGCGGGTTTACCTAACGGTATTTTTCAAGTATTGACGGGCTTTGGCCATGAAGTAGGTGACGCACTTTCCCGTCATCAAGATATTGACTGTATTACCTTCACTGGATCTACACGAGTAGCTGGCCAATTGATGATTGCGTCTGGTGAAACAAACCTAAAACGTGTTTGGGCTGAAGCTGGTGGCAAGAACGCCAATATCGTTTTTGAAGATTGTGGCGATTTAGATCGAGCAGCAGCAGAAACTGCAGGCGGTTGCTTCTATAACCAAGGTGAAGTGTGCGTAGCCGCTACTCGTTTGCTGGTACATGAAAGCATCAAAGACGAGTTTGTAGAAAAAGTCATTCAAGCTGCGAAAAATTTCCAACCCAAAGATCCTCTCGACCCTTCTTCTTCAATGGGCGCGCTGATAGATCAAGAACACAAAGCCAAGGTTTTGAGTTATGTCGAACTGGGCACAGAAGCAGGCGCAACATTGCGTTGCGGTGGTGATGTCGACGGGCAAGGTGCATTTGTAGAACCAGTGATCTTGGATAACGTGAATAACAAGATGCGAGTAGCACAGGAGGAGATCTTCGGCCCTGTCTTGTGTGTCATTCCATTCAGCACAGAGCAAGAAGCTATTGAAATAGCAAATGACTCTCAATATGGCCTAGGTGCAGCACTTTGGAGTGACAGCATTAATCGCGTTCACCGTGTCGCGAAAAAGCTTCAAGCTGGTTCAGTTTGGGTGAACAACTACAACGAAGGGGACATGACTGTTCCGTTTGGTGGCTTCAAGATGAGTGGTAACGGGCGAGACAAATCGCTTCACGCAATGGAGAAATTCACCGAAACAAAAACGACATGGATTCGTCTACAGCCCTAAGCTCGCAAGAGTTGGGTTGTCACTGACTAGATAAGGAATATTGTAATGAACAAACATACCGATTCGTTTTACGCCAATTCGATAAATAACATTGTTGAATACCCTCAGTTACAGGACAACATTGAATGTGATGTGTGTGTCGTGGGTGCTGGATTCTCTGGCTTATCTTCAGCGCTGCATCTTGCAGAGAAAGGTTTCAAGGTTGTTGTTTTAGAAAGTGCTAAAGTTGGCTTTGGCGCAACGGGCCGCAATGGTGGCCAGATTGTGAATAGCTACAGTCGTGATGTAGATGTTATTGAAAGTCGTTACGGTGAAAAGCAGGCAAAACAACTGTGTGACATGATCTTTGAAGGTGGCGATATTATTCGTGGCCTTGTAGACAAATATCAGATTAACTGCGATTTAAAACAAGGTGGCCTGTTTACTGCATTAAACCCTAAGCAATTCAAAGGACTAGAGCATCATAAAAAAAACTGGGAACGTTATGGCAATGACCAGCTTTCAATCCTAGATGCTTCAGAGGTTGAATCTGCAGTGGGTACCGATGCTTACGTAGGTGGCCTGCTTGATATGCGTGGTGGACACATTCACCCGCTGAAACTTGCGCTGGGTGAGGCAGCCGCGTTTGTCTCTCTAGGCGGACAGATCTTTGAACAGTCAGCAGTTACCTCTATTGAAAAAGGTGCAAACCCTATCGCTCGCACAGCAACAGGTAGCGTTAAGTCTAAGTACCTAGTCCTGGCGGGTAACGCTTACCTTGGCGGTCTTGCTCCAAATATCAGCAATAAAGCGATTCCTTGCGGCACTCAAGTTGTGGCTACAGAGCAGTTAACTGACGAACAACTGAAAACCATCCTACCAAGTGATTACTGTGTAGAAGATTGTAATTACCTGCTTGATTACTTCCGTTTGAGCGCTGATAAGCGTTTGTTGTTTGGTGGTGGCGTTGTGTATGGCGCGAGAGATCCAAAAGATATTGAATCTTTGCTTCGTCCAAAAATGGAATCGATTTTCCCTCAATTAAAGGGTATCGGTATCGATTATCAATGGACGGGTAACTTCCTACTGACCTACTCACGTATGCCACAGTTTGGTTCGTTTGCCGACAATGTCTATTACCTGCAAGGGTATAGCGGCCATGGCGTGACTTGTACTCACCTAGCAGGAAAGTTACTGGCAGAAGCCCTAACTGGACATGCTGAGCGATTTGATGCTTTTGCTGCATTAAGACACCCTTCATTCCCAGGCGGTCGCCACTTCCAAATTCCATTTACGGCGATGGGCGCGGCGTATTACAACCTTCGTGACAAATTAGCTATCTAACAAATAAGGACATTACATGAGCAGAATCGTTAAGTTTGCAGCGTTGCAATTGACTAAGAGCTGGGATCTTGAGGCAAACCTTGAGAAAGCGAAAGCCGCTATTCGTGAAGCCGCTGAAAATGGCGCTAATGTTGTCGTGCCTCAAGAGCTATTTGCTGCGCCTTACTTTTGTAAGGTACAGGCTGCAAAGTATTTTGAGTTGGCAGAAGAAACGGAAAAATCACATCTCATCGCTGAGATGAGCAAACTTGCTAAAGAGCTAGGTGTTGTTATCCCTGTTAGCTACTTTGAAAAAGCAGGTAATTGCTTCTTTAACTCGCTAGTGATGATTGATGCCGACGGTACAGTGTTAGATAACTATCGTAAATCCCACATCCCAGATGGCCCAGGTTATAGCGAAAAATATTACTTTAGCCCTGGCGATACAGGCATGAAGGTATGGGATACACAGTTTGGCCGTTTTGGCGCTGGTATTTGCTGGGATCAATGGTTCCCAGAGTTAGCTCGTACCCTAGCACTACAAGGTGCAGAAGCGATTTTCTACCCAACTGCTATCGGCAGTGAGCCTCAAGACCCAACATTGGATTCTCGTGATCACTGGCAACGTACAATGCAGGGACACTCTGCTGCAAACCTAGTACCAGTAATCGCGTCTAACCGAGTAGGTGTTGAATTGGACGACGGCATTGAGACGACCTTTTATGGATCTTCATTTATCACTGACCACACGGGCGGGAAGATAGCGGAAGCACCACGTGAGGGTGAAGCCATTATCTATGCAGAGATCGACTTGCAAGAAGCGACTCAAGCGCGTCACGCGTGGGGACTCTTCCGAGACCGTCGCCCTGAACTATATACAGACGTAGCTAAACTATCTGTGTAGGAGAGCGGCAATGAAACTCACCACAACACCAAGCAATGACGGGTATTATTTTCCTGCGGAATTTAAAGCCATTGGCGAAGTTTGGCTAGCTTGGCCTGAGCGTCGCGACAATTGGCGTGATAATGCATTGCCAGCACAGAAGACCTTTGCGCGTATTGCCAATGCAATATCCGAAGTCGTACCTGTGAACGTGGCAGTCAATCAGGCGCAACTTCAACAGGCTCGTGAATTGCTTAAGCCGGAAATCAAGCTATTTGAGATTCCTTTCAATGATGCTTGGATGCGAGATATTGGCCCAACAATCGTTGTTAATAACGAGGGAGAGCGCCGAGGTATCAGCTGGAAGTTCAATGCATGGGGTGGTGAGTACAACGGCTTGTACGATGACTGGAGCCAAGATGATCTTGTTGCATCCGCTGTGTGTGATGCCATAGGCCTTGATCATTATAATGCGCCTTTTGTATTAGAGGGTGGTGCAATCCACACCGATGGTGAAGGGACGCTTTATACCACTGAAGAATGTCTTCTTAGTCCAGGGCGTAACCCTGAACTGAGTCGCCAACAAATTGAGAGTAAGCTGCAGCAATATCTTGGTATTGAGAAGGTAATCTGGGTGCCCAATGGCTTGTTTAACGATGAAACAGATGGCCATGTAGATAACCTGCTACATGTGATTGCTCCGGCTAAGGTTGTACTTAGTTGGACTGATGATCCAAAAGATCCGCAGTACGCATTATCCCGTGAGGCTGAAAGCAGTCTGTTAGCTCAACGTGATGCTAAAGGCAGGGAAATAGAAATTATCCGTCTTCCTACACCTGGCCCTCTATTCTACAAAGAAGAAGAGGCATCGGGTATAGAGGCTAGCGACGGCATGACTCGAGAAGCAGGTGAGAGGCTAAGTGCTTCTTATGCCAATTTCTTAATGGTTAATGGCCATATATTTCTACCACTGCTTGATGAGTCAACAGACCAAATAGCCATCGATATTCTTCAGCGAGCATTGCCAAAATATCGAATCGTCGGCATACCATCAAGGGAAGTACTACTTGGCGGTGGCAATATCCACTGTATTACTCAGCAAATACCAGCGTAACGATAGACCGATGCGCAAACAAAAAGGATTTAGAGGTTAGTTCTATGCACCTTATTAACAATAAAAAACTGCTCTCTTTCATGGTCTCAGAGTCGGCCAATAGTATTGCGGTTAATAACCCGGCGACCGGTGAGTGTATTGGGTATGCGCCGATAACATCAAAAGATGAGATCCTTGATGCTATTGAGCGCTCAAAGCTTGCTCAGCAATCTTGGGCGGAGCAACCGGCAAAAGCACGCTCTGCCGTGTTGCAGCAGTGGTATCAATTGCTTCTGGACAATCAAGATGATCTTGCTCGTTTGATGACCCTTGAACAAGGGAAGCCGTTAGCTGAGGCTAAGGGTGAGGTGATGTATGGTGCAAGCTTTATCCAGTGGTTTGCTGAAGAAGCAAAGCGCACCTATGGCGAGACTATTCCAGCACCTAGTGGTGACAAACGCTTGCTGACTATTCGACAACCTGTCGGTGTGACAGCGGCGATTACGCCATGGAACTTCCCTATTGCAATGATTACACGTAAAGCCGCGCCCGCTTTAGCTGCGGGATGTAGCATGTTGATCAAACCCGCAGAGGATACGCCACTTTCCGCGTTTGCTATGGCAGAGCTTGCCTATGAAGCAGGAGTGCCAAAAGACCTACTCATCATAGTGCTAGGTAAACAAGCAGCTGAAGTGGGGGATATATTCACCACTCACCCAACAATCCGTAAGCTTTCATTTACCGGCTCGACACGTGTTGGCCGACTGCTGATGCAGCAAAGCGCTGGTGATGTGAAACGCACGTCTATGGAGCTAGGCGGGAACGCCCCATTTATTGTGTTTGATGATGCCGATATTGATAGTGCCGTTGCTGGAGCTATGGTGTCTAAGTTTCGTAATGCGGGACAAACCTGTGTCTGTGCAAATCGTTTTTATGTCCACAGTAAGGTCTACGATGCCTTCGTTTCTAAATTTGATACTGCCGTTCGTGCCCTTAAGGTTGGAAACGGTATGCAAGAGGGCGTCAATATTGGTCCTGTTATTAATCAGGCGGCGAAAAACAATATTCAATCGTTAGTTAAAAAGGCGATTGAACAGGGCGCAGAGCCGACGTCGAGTATCGAAGAATTGTCTGGGTTGTATCTACAGCCTGTGATTTTGAAACATGTTAAGCACAATATGGATATCGTGTCTCAGGAGATCTTTGGGCCTGTTGCACCTGTGATTCGTTTTGATACTGATGAAGAGCTTATCGAGATGGCCAACGATACGATTTATGGCCTAGCTTCTTATTTTTATAGCCAAAACGTCCACCGTGTTTGGAAAGTAGCTGAAGCGCTGCAATACGGCATGGTCGGTATTAACGATGGAATAATTTCTACAGAGGTCGCGCCTTTTGGCGGGGTCAAACAATCGGGTATTGGACGTGAAGGTGCTAAGCAAGGCATTGATGAATACATGGACATCAAATACCTCTGCTTCGGCGGCAATTAATAAAGGGACAGAACAATGACCAATCAACAGCTACACCAAAGAAGAAGCCAAGTTATCGCCCAAGGTATGGGCGCTGTATACCCACTCTATGTAGAACGTGCTGAAAATGCACATGTGTGGGATGTAGAAGGGAATAAATATATCGATTTTGCCGCAGGCATCGCAGTAACGAATACAGGGCATTCACACCCTCGAATTACTGAAGCTGTAAAGAATCAGTTAGATAACTTCTCTCATACTTGTGCCATGGTGACTCCTTACGCGCCTTTTATTGAACTTGCTGAAAAATTGACTCAATTGGTTCCTGGAGATTCTGAGAAGAAAGCGATTTTTCTAACCACAGGTGCAGAGGCTGTTGAGAACGCGGTGAAGATTGCTCGTGCAAAAACTGGCCGCAGTGGTGTGATTGCATTCAAGGGTGGCTTTCACGGTAGAACTAATCTGACTATGGGTCTGACGGGTAAGATAGCGCCATACAAAGCAGGCTTTGGCCCATTCCCTGGTGAGATCTTCCATGCACCTTACCCAAATGCTTTTCATGGCATTACTGTTGAGCAAAGCATGCAGGCACTGGAAGATTTGTTTAGCTGTGATATCGAACCTTCTCGTGTTGCTGCGATTATTTTTGAACCTGTACAAGGTGAAGGTGGTTTTTATCAAGCACCTGCTGAGTTTGCACAGGCACTGCGTCAGCTATGTGACAAACATGGTATTGCACTGATTGCTGATGAAATTCAAACGGGTTTTGCTCGCACAGGTAAAATGTTCGCGACTGAGCACTTGGGCATTGAACCGGATATGATGACTTTAGCAAAGGGTATTGCTGGTGGTTTCCCTATTTCTGCGGTAGTTGGTAAATCTGAGATTATGGATGCAGCGCAACCAGGCGGTTTAGGGGGCACTTATGCAGGTTCACCACTAGCGTGTGTGGCGGGTTTAGAAGTGCTAAAGATCATTGAAGAAGAAGATTTGTGTAATAAGGCAAATGGCATTGGTGAGATCGTTAATGCTCATATGACCAAGCTTCAGCAACAAGTGCCTTCTATTGGAGAGGTTCGTACTACTGGCGCGATGATGGCTATAGAGTTTACCGACCCTAATAGCGGCGCTCCGCTTCCGGACGTGACTAAAGCGGTGATCGGCAAGGCACAAGAAAATGGTGTTATCTTGTTATCTTGCGGTGTGAAGGCGAACGTTGTGCGATTGCTACCGCCATTGACGATAGAGTCAGAGGTGCTGGTTGAAGGTCTAGAAAAATTAGAGAATATTATTCTAGAAGTGACTCAATCTTAATTATCTCTCGTCTATATACAGTTTGATTAAAGCCCAGTTTTTACTGGGCTTTCTTATTTATGCTAGTGAGGCGCTCGATATTGACGAAATCATTGCCTCTCTGCGTACCTCTAAGATCTCTTCTATCATGGTGCCTTTAGCCTTCATGCCAAAGTGGTTCGCATAGTTATGGATCTTACTTACCTCATCCGGTTTCAGCTGATATACCTCTCGCTTAAGTCGAGCATTGGCTTCGCTTTTTATCAAACCTTGCTGCTGAAGCAGTTGAATGATTTGGGTATCTAATGGATGTTTTTTCTTAATCATAGGGTTATTTAATCAAGTTATTAAAAGGTGAAACTTATCGTTCTTATTGTGAGTCAGGCATGTTAGGAGGCATTGATTGCAGATACGTGATACTAGTGTTGCGTTTTTATTTGCATCGCACTATCTGCGGTTTGTGCTCACAAAAAACTAGAGCCTAGCTTTGCCCTGCTTATAAAAAGCACTGAAGATTAATGGCAAATACCGCATCAAGATAATGACTTAGATTAATATCAGATATAACTCCACTTTGAAGGGTTTAACCCTGCAAAATGCATTCGTTGATGGTATGGCTGTGGAGTATGCTGAATTAAATTGGAGCGTTTTTACTGTAAGGCGCTCAGCAGCTATACACTGATATTAGGTATTTTCTATGAGATTTAAGGCAGTTTTAACTTCATTATTGCTTACGCTTCTGTTCACTGGATGCGCTAAAACCACCGTGGTAACAAGTGATCAAGCATCAAAAGTGCAAGTCTTTTATACCGCACCGAGCCAGCAGCAATATGAGGAGCTGGGGCTCGTTTCAACGCAGACTGGGCAAACGATATTTCATGACAGAAGTAATGAAGGTATGTTGATTAAGCTACAAGAAAAGGCCTACAAAATGGGGGCTGATGCCATCATTGTGCGATCTGTTGATGAGAGTACATGGGGCTTTGTTGGCGACAACAGTACGGGCTTTGAAAAGGGTAAAGCGACAGCGGTTGCGATACGATTTAAATCCTAGGTTGGAAGGGGTGCAAATTAATAGTCTCAGTTTAGGAAAGTTAAACTGCTCAAAGCGTGATTGCTTTGAGCGGCTTTAATTAGCTCATAGAGTGTAAACCGAACATATTGCCTTCGGTATCTGTCGCTAGTGTCATAAACCCGTATTCTCCAATAGCCATTTTGGGCTGCTGGATGCTGCCGCCAGAGCTGGCAACTCTCGCTTCTTCTATGGCGCAATCATCACAAGAGAAATACACCAAGGTTCCTCCACTACCGGCTGATACTCCATTCATCTTAGCCAAGGCACCAGTAACGCCGTATTGCTCCATGTTAGAGGGAAAGCTCCACATTTCGATTTCATTGGCGCTGGGGTTGTCCATTTTTTCTAACTGGACATTAAACACGCTTTGGTAAAAAGCGATAGCTCGAGGCATATCATCAACATAGATCTCGAACCAAGCAACGGGATTTTTGGCCATGGCTGCAACTCCTCTAAATGTGTTTGTTACGATTGGTATAAGCTTATGCACAAGTTGGCAGAATGTCAGTGTTCAATAGGATTAATCTGACGTCAGGGAGAATTGGCTGAGTACTTGCTTTGCAAGCGCTTCATCGTCACTTTCAGACAGTCCGCTAATGCCGATGCCTCCAATGACAGATCCGCCTTTTTCGATTGGTAGGCCTCCCATGAAGCCGGTGATTTTAGGGTCAGTCCAATAACTCAGTTGTTTTCCTGTTTCTCTAGCCCATGCACCTAGATTGCCACTCGGCTGCCTATCTCGCGCTGAGGTATAGGCTTTGTTTTGCGCAAGTAAGCCAGCTTGTACACTAACCCCATCCATACGTGAAAATGCGATAAGTTCGCCATGGGTGTCGCAGATACTGACAGCAATAGCGACCTTTCTTTGTATGGCGACTTGCTCAGCTTTGTTCAGCAGCTCATGAGCGATTTCGTGGTTTAACATGAAGTTCACTCCTTTATGGTATTTCGTTGCCTAAGCTCTTTTCGAGCAAGGTAAACCATTGACTATGAGTTAGCTGCACTTGATTGACCTGTGCACAGGCCTTGATTCTATCCAAGTTCGTTGTGCCGATTACCGGCTGAATGTTAGCTGGATGGCGCGTTAGAAAGGAAAGAACAATCGCCTCACTGCTAACAGAGTGTTCTTCGGCAAGCTGTCCAACATAGTGGGCGGTATTGCGCACAACAGGGCAGTCATCTTTAAGGCCTCGGCTGCTGAATTTTCCTTGAGCTAAAGAGCCCCATGATTGCAACTGAATCCCATTGGCTTGGCTGTATTCAATAGTCCCAGTATCGAAGTTAGAATGCTGACCTTGGTGGTTTTGAGCCATGATGCCATCTTGTACAAAGTCTAATTTTGCTAGGCTCATTTCCAATTGGTTGATGACAAGGGGCTGATCTAGCGCAGATTGAAGGTAACGCATCTGATGTTGGTTCATATTGGAAACGCCAAAGTGCTTTACTTTGCCTGATTGGTGTAGCTGAGCAAAAGCTTGAGCCACTTCATCGGTTTCCATCAATGGATCAGGGCGGTGAAGTAGCAAAGTATCGAGGTATTCGGTGTTAAGGCGACGAAGAATATTCTCTACCGATGCCAAGATCCATTGCGATGAGAAGTCATAGCGCTTAGCTGCATCTTGGTCAGCAAATCGAATGCCACATTTTGACTGGAGATAAAGGGAGTTACGCAGGGTAGGATCTTGCTTTAGTACCTTGCCAAAGGCTTGCTCTGCTTTACCAAAGGTATAGATATCAGCGTGGTCAAATAAGTTGATGCCACTTTCAAGGGCGGTATCAATGATGCTGCGTGTTTGAGTGACGTCGCTTGACCTTACTGGTGTGTTATTCCATCCACCACCTAAACCCATACAGCCATAAGATAGCTGACTGACGTTAGGTAGATAAGTGGCAAGTGGTAGGGTTTTATTATTCATGTTTGCTCTCGTTGTTATCTAATAAGTACATTCTATTGTTCGTATTGATAATGATAAGAGCCTATCTACGAACTCATTGTTCGCTATAATGAATAATGTAATGAGTGGAGATTAAATGAACGAACATAAGCGAATAGAGCGTTTGATGCTCTTTGTTGAACTAGCAAGACAACTAAACTTTTCACGAGCAGCAGAAGTACTCGGTATTTCAAGAAGCTATTTATCCGAGCAGATAAAGAAACTAGAGAGTGAGCTTCAGGCCCCGTTAGTGGTAAGAACGACACGTAGCGTAAGGTTAACACCAGAGGGTGAGCGTGCTTATCAACAAGGATTGAGCATACGAAGTGCTGTTCTTGATTTGGAGAGAAACCTCAATAGCGAACACAATGAGATTTCAGGACTGCTGCGACTTACTGCCCCTAAGATGTTTG
This sequence comes from Vibrio comitans, assembly GCA_024346835.1. Taxonomy (GTDB): domain Bacteria; phylum Pseudomonadota; class Gammaproteobacteria; order Enterobacterales; family Vibrionaceae; genus Vibrio; species Vibrio comitans. The sequence goes on along the minus strand of AP024867.1, from coordinate 469,114 downwards.
CTGAATCCATCTTGATGGAGCTTTGCCGGGAGTTCAAACAACGTCATCCAGAGATAATATTTGAGATTAACTCCAGCTATCAGTCATTTAATCTCAATCAAACGGATATTGATTTAGCGTTTCGCGCCACTCAATCGCCTCCTGAGGATATGGTGGCCTATCGATTATTTGATTATCAGCATTGGCTGGTGGCTTCGCCTAATTATTTACAACGCTTTGGCGTCGTTAATAGGGTTGAAGATCTTGATAAGCACCAATGCTTAACGACCTTACATCAACGTACTTGGCCCTTAAAAACGGCAGATATAAAAGTGAGTGGTTGGATGGCAAGTAATGATAATCGCATGCTTCGAGAGTTTGCATTAAATGATGAGGGTATAGTGCGTATCGCCAGTTACTTTGTCGAAAAGGATGTACAAAGCGGGCTGCTTAATCAGGTACTGGCAGAAGAGACCTCTGATGCGTTCAACTCTTTGTATATGGTCTATCCGCAGCTGATTTACCCATCGGCTAAACTGAAGGCGTTTGTCGAGTTTGTAAAACAGAGAGTTAGCACTCGTCAATGAGAGCGGTGATAGTCGGGGAAGTACTATTTCGATACTGTGCCTGAAAACTAAACTACTTTTGTATCTTCTCGGTATCGACAGTGGCAATAAGTATGTTGTTCTGTATGTACTTGTGGTGTAAATATTGTGTAAAATCATTGCGATAGTAATTCGTTTACAGTACGAATTTATGATAAGCTTACAATTAATATGCTCAATAGGTACTAAAAGGGGGTTGCAATGGCGAGAATTACCCAGCAGAAAAAAGAAGAGAACCTAGCTAAGTACAACGCATTGATTGTGAAGATCTTTCTTGCTGAAGGTTGGGAAAGCGTCACTTATGATCGGCTAGCCAAAGAAACTGGCTTAAGAAAGAGTACTCTGCAAGGTTACTACCCATCAAACCGTGAGTTTGCGATGGCGTTACAAGGTAAAATTCTGCCTATTGTTATGTCTTGTTTAGATTTCTCATCACGTGAGGCCTTTATTCAGTCTTGGGAGAAAGGGCTAACGGAAAAAGAGTTCTCTATGGTCATTCGTATGTTTGTAGCCAATGCTGCAAAAACAGAATCCAATCCATCTACCCAAAGAGGCGTGCTAAAGCTTATTGAAATCGTTTCTGAACATCTGCCTAATGAGAACGCTCGAGAGATCATTGATTTGGTCATGGGAAAGTCTGTCATGACGTTATTATTTGATAGAAAGAGTGGCGTTTAAGTCTTGGCTAACGCAATCTGTTGTACATACAAAATAAAACAAGTTTTCACAATTTGTAACTCATTGTTTATTAATGCATTTAGCTTATCCAACTTCAAAGCAAACGTTTGGTTGAGCAAAAATGCATTGACTCTGTGATTTATATCAACATAATACCGCCCGTTTGCGTGAAATTTGCGCATACATAATCTTTTTTGAATGTGTAGTACGGAGAGTAAAATGGCGGGCGACAATAACTATAGTCTTGGGCCGGTTCCAGCCGAGGCAAGAAAGGGCATGGCATCACTAACCATGGTGATGTTAGGACTGACTTTCTTCTCGGCAAGTATGTGGACTGGCGGTTCACTGGGCACTGGACTTAACTTTAACGACTTCTTCCTCGCTGTTCTTATCGGCAACCTTATCCTTGGTATCTACACTTCTTTTCTTGGCTACATCGGTGCTTCTACCGGACTTTCTACTCACTTATTAGCGCGCTTCTCTTTTGGTACTAAAGGCTCTTGGCTTCCGTCAGCATTGCTAGGCGGCACGCAAGTGGGTTGGTTTGGTGTTGGTGTAGCAATGTTTGCTATCCCAGTACAAAAAGCGACAGGCATTGATACCAATATTCTTATTGTTATCTCAGGTTTACTGATGACAGGTACTGTTTACTTCGGTATCAAGGCACTTATGGTGCTTTCTGCGATTGCTGTACCTGCGATTGCAGTGCTAGGTGGTTATTCGGTATTAACGGCTGTAGATAGCGTAGGTGGCCTTGATCAGCTACAGCTTATCCAGCCTGAAACACCTATCGATTTCTCTGTTGCTCTGGCTATGGTTGTAGGTTCGTTTATTAGTGCGGGTACGTTAACTGCGGATTTTGTCCGTTTTGGCAAGAAAGCATCGGGTGCGGTTGTTATTACTATGGTTGCATTCTTTATCGGCAACTCTTTGATGTTTATCTTTGGTGCAGCCGGCGCTGCGGCAACGGGTCAAGCCGATATCTCTGATGTGATGATGGCTCAAGGTCTATTGCTTCCTGCGATTATTGTGTTGGGTTTGAATATTTGGACTACCAATGAAAATGCTCTGTACGCATCTGGCCTTGGTTTCTCAAACATTACTGGCCGTTCAAGTACCATGCTGTCAATCATTAATGGCCTGGTCGGCACCATCTTCGCTCTGTGGCTGTACAACAACTTCGTTGGTTGGCTAACATTCTTGTCATTGGCTATTCCGCCAATCGGTGGCGTTATCATTGCTGATTTCATGACAAACAAAAAACGCTATAAAGACTTCGCTAAAGCAGAGTTTGTTGCGGTAAACTGGGCAGCAATTATTGCTGTGGCAGTAGGTGTAGCGTCAGGTAAATTCATCCCAGGTATCGTGCCATTAAATGCGGTATTGGGCGGAGCGATTTGTTACTTGATTCTTAACCCGTTGCTTAATAAAAAATCCCTGACGGAACAAACGGCTTAAAGGTAATTTATGAGCTCATTATTAATCAATAATGCACGACTTCCAGGAAAAGTAGGCTTACAACAAATCCTGATTGAAGATGGCAAGTTTGCACGTATTGTGAATGCCACCTCAATCGTTGATTTTGAGGGCAAAACTCTGGATGCAGAGGGCGGTATCGCGGTTGCTCCTTTTTGTGAGCCCCATATTCACTTAGATGCAACTCAAACAGCGGGTGAGCCAAGCTGGAACATTTCTGGTACTTTGTTTGAAGGTATCGAGCGTTGGGCTGAGCGCAAGCAAACCCTGACAATGGAAGATGTGAAGTCTCGTGCTAAGCAAACATTAAAGTGGCAGATTGCTAACGGTATCCAACACGTTCGTACACACGTCGATGTTTCGGATCCAACATTGCTCGCCTTGCGTGCTCTAGTTGAAGTACGTGAAGAGATGAAGCAGTGGGTGGATATTCAAATAGTCGCTTTCCCTCAGGAAGGGATTCTTTCTTACCCGAATGGTAAGGAACTACTTGAGGAAGCGGTGCAACTTGGCGCAGATGTTATAGGTGCTATTCCACACTTTGAGTTTACGCGTGAGTATGGCGTTGAGTCATTACATTATATTTTTGAGTTGGCTCGTAAATACGACTGCTTGATTGATGTGCATTGTGATGAGATTGATGATGAACAGTCTCGCTTTGTAGAGACTCTGGCTGCACTTGCTCATAAATATGAAATGGGCGAAAAGGTCACGGCTAGTCACACCACTGCAATGGGTTCGTACAACGGTGCTTATGCATCGCGCTTGTTCCGCTTATTGAAGATGTCAGGCATTAGCTTTGTGGCTAACCCGCTAGTAAACACTCACTTGCAGGGTCGCTTTGATGATTACCCTAAGCGTCGAGGCGTTACTCGCGTCAAAGAGATGCTTGAAGCGAACATCAATGTTTGTTTTGGCCATGACGATGTGTTTGATCCTTGGTATCCCCTAGGCACGGCAAACATGCTTCAAGTATTGCATATGGGTCTGCATGTTACGCAAGTCATGGGTTACGATCAGATCAATCAATCTCTGGATTTGATCAGTGCGAATTCAGCTCAAGCGTTAAACATTCAAGAGCATTATGGCATTGAAGAAGGAAAGCCAGGCAGTCTACTCATATTGCCTGCCGAAAACGGCTTTGATGCGGTTCGCCGTCAAGTGCCTGTTCGCTATTCAGTTCGTCATGGGCAAGTTATTGCCGAAACACAACCTGCCACAACTTCTATTCATTTAGAACAAACAGAAAGTGTGACTTTCAAGCGCTAAACACCTAAGCCGCCCTCAATAGGGGCGGCTATTTCGATGGCGGAATCGGCATATATTCTCTCCACCACCGATTTTGAAACTGTTCAATATTCTCTAGCGATACCATATCTCCAAATTCTGGAGTGATCAGCGTAACGTTGCTGCTTTGTGCTTCTTTATGTATTTCTTCCATAGGAGCAAACCAGGCATGATTGCTTAAATTGAAGGTGGCGTTGTGAATTGGCACCAGATACTGCCCATTTAGATCTTGGTGAGCTTGCACGGTTTGCTTAGGGAAAAGGTGCATGTATTGCCACAAAGTATTGTACGCGCCGTTTTCCATAAGAGTGATATCAAATGGTCCGTACTTTTCACCTATGGTTTTAAACCCCGAGAAATAGCCTGAATCCCCACTGAAGTACAGCTTGAAGTCATCATGAACCATCACGTATGACACCCACTGCGTTTCGTTTTGTCCGCCAATAGAACGTCCAGAGAAGTGTTGTGAGGGTGTAGCGATTATCGAAACCGAATCAATATCTATGGCTTCCCACCAAGCTAGTTCTGTCACATTATCATTGGGTACACCCCAACCCTCGAGAATCTGTTTTACTCCCAAAGGAACATAAAAGTGCTCGGTTTTTTTAATGAGAGCCTTAATCGACTCTTTATCTAGATGGTCAAAATGGTCGTGTGAGATAAGTACTCCTTTGAGTTGTGGCACCTGCTCTATTTCCATTGCTGGTGGCGTATACCGTTGCGGGCCGGCAAAAGATACCGGTGACGCACGCTTAGAGAATATGGGGTCGAACATCCAGTACTCATTATTGAGCCTAATTAGGATGGTGGAATGGCCAATTTTCGCCATTGAGAATCCATTCTTTTGTTCCATTGCCTCTATATCAATGTCGCGAGAGGGAAGCGCTTGCTCAGGTACGGCATAGTCATTGCCATCAAAGTAAATGGACTTCATTGCAGCTAACAAGCCAACGTCTTGTTTCTGATGTTCTGAGTTGAAAAATTTACCATCTTTAAACCCTTCAACCCCTGTGTAGTCTTCACTATGGCTACAGGCAAAAAGAAATGTGCTGAGTATGAAAGTAACGAAAGGATAGTACGATGTCATGGTCACTGCTGTTGGCCGATTGTCCGGTGATATCTTTAACTAACAGTAACCTCTCTATAAGGGTAGGTACAAATCAATAGAGCGAGGGTGTGATTTGGCAGCCTGAAAGGAGGTAATTTCAAGCTGCCAATTGTGGGATTAGAATTTATAGCTAATACCACCATAGAGCATGCTCATGTTCCATGTCGATTCTGTTTTGTGAATAGTCGTATTCTCAATCTCTGTGATATCCCCTTCATAGGCAACTCGCAATGTTAGTCCCTGAAAAGCGGTTATTGGTGAGTAGTCTAGGCCAATTCCGTAATGCCCTGCTGGACCAGAATCGCTGTCCAAGATAGCGACATCTCCTGACTGATGAAGGTCAAGCGCAGAGACACCGAGCTTTACAAAGGGACGAAGTCCGTTATCAAAGGTGTATCCAAGATTGGCAGAGACAGAGAGTGATTTTGGAGAGAATGCCTTGATATCATGTGACACATTATGGTCTGCAAATGGGGCAGGGGCTGCTCCGCTGATATTTATGTCTGCGCTACCATAGTCGTTGTAGGACGTCTCGATGCCTATGATTCGATTGAAAAAGTAGCCCCCATAGATTGAAAAAGCAGTTCCTTTTGCATCCAGAGAAGTGTGAATGTTCTTTGAATATTCCTGACCTAAATCAGAGATAAAACCACCATCATCAAAGCTGGGTTTACCGACACCACCGCCGACATACCAACCACTGGTACTGTTTATATCGCTGGCAAATGATGATCCCGAGACCACTGCGGTCCCTATTAAGATCAGTGTTGTATAGAGTTTCATATTCCCCCCTTGGTGTATAAAACTTTGGAGAAAATGTAACAAGTAACGCTCGTGTTTCGATAAGCGTAATCGAAGTTACCAAAATAATACTATTGTATTACAAGGGTGGGTAGGTCATAAAAACGTCATAGCAGCTCAATATATTTGAGGCATCAACCTAGTATAAGTTGTTGTATCCTAAGTTTTTTACCATAAATACTGGCATAGTTTGTAGAGAGTCCTACGCTATAAGCAATTAGGGTAGTTGGCGATTTGAGGGTGCGAGTGTTTAGATATGGATATGCAGGTCTACTGTTTGCTAGTTCCTTTTGCTGGGCAGAAAGTTTGGTGAATCTGGATTATGAGAAGAGGAATAGTGAAGAGGATAAACAAGGCTATCAACTCATTGTTGAAAGTGGTGTGAATGAAACATTCATATCGTTAGTTGATGAACTCTTTCCATTCAAACATCCAATATCAGTTATCTATGGGAGCTCCTCAGACGATGGGCCTTATTACGATCCTGAAATTCATACCATCTATATACCCTATGTGTTTGTGCTCGAAGCTAAGCATTATTTTTCTGAGCATCGTTCAGAGCCTGATGCCAACCAAGGTGCGGTAGATACGCTGATGCATACTTTGCTACATGAAGCGGGTCATGCACTGGTGGAAGACAATGCTATTCCTGTACTTGGTAAAGAAGAAGATGCAGTGGATAATTTAGCGTCGATTGTCATGCTTAACTATCTAGACGAAGGTCAGAATGCCACATTGAATGCAGCAGACATGTTTGATTATGAATCAGAGTCGGGTGGAGAGTATTACGATTACGCTGAGTATGCGGGTGTTCATAGCTTTGATCTGCAACGCTATTTTGCAACTCTATGTTTGGTATATGGCAGCGATCCTAAAGAGAACCAAGGATTGCTTGACGAAATTGAAGACGAGTATCTAGCGGATCAACAGGACACCTGCGAGGAAACTTATCATCAGCTTTATGAAAATTGGCATCGATATCTCAATGACTCATCAAGTTAGAGGGCGTAGGTATTGAAACTAAAACTGTTAGGTGCAATGAGTGTGCTGACCTTGCCGTTACTGGTGACTGGTGCTGAATCTGATGTGCTATATGTTGAAGCATCGACATTTGAATTGGATAAACGCCCAAACGGGCCTGAGGTTTGGCTTTATACCAGCAAGGTGCCAGAGCTGAATGAAACCCTATATCAGGCTCGTTTTCTCTCTAACATGACCACGGTTTGTATTTCAGAGCTAGATTTTTCTTCAGTAGAGGTACTCGATAAGATCAACAGAAAAACTAGCTTTACCTTGGTGGATGGACAACTTAGAGGTAAACGCCCTGCTGGGTTGTTTACTATAACCTTCGATACGCAGGTGAAAGCATCTAACTTGTTGGCAAAAGTACCTAGCAGTTACTCTGTTGAGCAGCATTTGTATAACTACAATATGTTCGTCAGTGAGGCTCGATTTAGCTTTGTAATGCGACCGATCACTGAGGAGAAAGTGCTGGTAGACGTAAAGGCTAACAACAGAGTAAGTAACACCATTCCTAGGTGGGTGAACAATATGTTTCAGTCCAACGTTGAAGACAAAGTTCTGCACTTTCAAAGTGCGTTGAGTGAGCTTTGTTTACATAAGGGTAGGTAACATTGTGGGCGCAGAATCTTACTGGTTGATTGCTCTTGCGATGGCCGGGCTGAGTATTTGGAAAACGTACACTGGCCCCGCATTGGCAGGTTTTCTTTCGTTAAGCTACCCAGAGATGTTCATGTTTAATGTCCTGCCCGCAATGACCGCTGGTGTGTTTGGTTGGTACTTCGGTTCAGTTCTACATCTCCCATTGCCCTTTCAGAAGCAAGTACGCTTTCGTCCCAAACTTCGAAAATTTCTTAGAGCATGGAATAACTATGGTCAGGTCAGTATGGCACTGTTGGCTCCAATTCTTATTGGAATTCCGATATTTACTTTGGTCTCTCGCAAGCTAAAGCAACGCCTCATAACGACTTTTGTACTGCTCTTTTTTTCAATTTTGCTGTGTAGTGGGATTAGCTATTTCGGTTTTTTACTATTTAACTGGCAAGAGTACATAGCAATAGATGTTCTGTTACCGGCAATGTAACAGTTGTAGGAAAAGGTTTTTATGTTGAAGTCTATTGGTATTACTTTTTAATAATTGGTTGCAAATTATTGTCATTATCGTTGCGATAATTGATATCAGTTAAGAAATTTGTCTCTTTGCTACCTTAATCTGGATTGGATATTAACCAGTCTAGGAATAACAGTAGTATGAAATTGAAATCGCTCGTTGCTCTCTCTTTGCTTGCTCCTATCAGTGCTCTTGCCGATCATGACCACACAATAATTGATGGGCTAGACTTTGGCCCTCTAGCTCAACTGGTCGGTACGTGGAAATCTGTGGAAAGTGGTGGGGTAGATATATCACCTGCGCAAACGGGTACTCCGCAAGGTGAGGGAGCTCCTGCAATTACGCCTTTTTATGAAGTGATGACCTTTGAAGTGGCAGCCGATGCAGTGAATGCCAGTGAACAAACCTTGGTTGCTATGTACTACAAGCAAGAAGTCTTTCGAAAGGCTGATGATTCCAAGTTTCATGACCAACGTGGTTACTTTATCTATGATAAGGACAACCAAATTGTCTATAACTCATTCTGCGTACCAAGAACAACCTGCGTAACCGCAGAGGGTACAGCAGGCAACGAAATGACGCTCAAGGTATCTGATCGCGGCATCGCTGAATCAAACTACATGTTGAATAATGCCTCGACGACAGATTTCTCCATGAACATTAAGATTGATGGCGATACTCTAACCTACTCTCAAACCACAGCGCTTGATATCTACAACAAGTCATTTGCTCATACGGATTCATCGGTATTAGAGAGAGTGAAGTAGTAATCGGTTTTCTCCAGTTTACTCAAGGGTAACAGCACGGTTGCCCTTGCTCACTCTTGGATACCGCTGTTGTAAATAAAGGTCTCGGCAAATTGCCGAGACCTTTTGTTAGCTAAGTAACACTTTACTTGCTACTTGATGTTAATGTTTCTATCGCGCTGGTCGTACATATCTGGCGTGGTGTGTACACCACCTGCATAACCGGCTTTCTCAAGGGTTTCTCGCACTTCTTTTACATCCTCAGCGGTGACGACTATGTCTCGCGCCCCTAAATGATAACGGACGAAGGTAATTAGCTCTGCCAATTGCTGATCCGATAGAACATCTTCAAAACTGGCCATAGGCATGAAGTTCTTGTCTTCGACTAAGTATGTGGGCTCTAAGCCACGTACTGTCACTGCTATGGTGTTGAATGGGTCGCGGTGCATGATGATGCCATTGTCTAGAAGAGCTGGTGCTATCGGATCTCGCCCTTTACCATCTTCACCGTGGCAAGCACCACAGGTTTGTTGATAAATCGGATAGATATCCGAGTTGTAGGCACTGTCATCAAACCCTTTAGGCTTCAATACAACCGCATCAGGACTAATGAAGTTATTGGTATCGCCTTTAATTAGGTAGTAAGACATAGACTCCACATCTTCTCGGGTCATCAGGCTAAGACTGTTTTTCACTACATCAGCCATACCCGCAAAGGCAGTCCCCTTCGCTGAATGTCCGGTATGCAAAAAGTCAGTTAACACCTCAACATCCCAGCCATCAGTGTAAAGCTCGTTGGAGGTAATATCGGGGGCATTCCACCCATCGATAAGGTTACCTTGGAAGATGCGATCGGCAATTATGGCCTGAGCAATATTTCGCGGAGAATGGCACTCAGAACAGTGGCCTAAACCAGCGACCCAATACTTACCCTTCTGCCATTTTTCCACATCGTCGACACTTTCTTTAATCTCCGCAGGAACTTCATAGGAAAGGGGAGCGGTATCCATAAATACAATGTTCCAACTAAGTAATCCTAGTCGGATATTGGATGGGAAAATCATGCTGTTATCATCGTTACGTCTTGGCACTGCAGTGATCGATTGTAGGTATTCCCACATGTCGAGCATGTCCTGATCGGTAACGTATTGATACGAGGTGTAAGGCATCGCAGGGTAGAGGTATCCGTGTCGACCTTTACCATCAACTAGAGCAGCCTTAAAGTCTTCAAAGTCATACTCTCCGATCCCTTCGCTCGCGTGTGGGGTAATGTTGGTGGAGTAGACAGTACCAAATGGAGTCACGAAGGGCAGGCCGCCGGCAAAGGGTTCACCACCCTCTGCACTATGACACGCTACACAGTCACCAGCATGGGCAAGGTATTCACCACGCTCGATGGCCTCAGCGTCTAAGCTTGCGATTTTCGCATCCCAATCTAATCGAGACTTGGTCATCATAGCGCCGATGGCTAGGATTTGGTTGCGTGACAACTGTCCTTCAAATGCAGGCATAACGTTGTTTAGACCAAAGCGAATCGTGTGCTGGATCTCTTCTATACTGCCACCATGAAGCCAAGTGTCATCAGAAAGGACAGGCACCCCAAGCTCTTGATTACTGATTGAACCGTCGCCATGACAGGCTGAACAATATTGAGTGAACAGTTGTTTCCCAAGTTCTACTTTCACCGCAGGCACATTGGAATGTCGCTGATTTAACGAGGCTAAATAGTAAGAGAGCTTAGCAATCTCATCGTCGTTAAGAACCTCGTTATAACCTGCCATCGCACCATTGCGACCTTTCTCGATGGAATGAATGATGGCCTCATCACTTCCTCCATACATCCAGTCATTGTCGATAAGATTAGGGAAGTGCTTTTGGCCTTGGGCGTTATCCCTGTGACAAGCTGCACAGTGGGTTTGAAACAGCATTCGTCCAGAGGTCGTAATCGCTTCATTTTGAGCAAGACTCATTAATGAGGTGTCGGTAACCGTTGCAAATTGTTCGTCCAAAGTGGTGCTAGGGGAGCTTAACTTATCGTCACTTTGTTGCCAGTCGACCAAGCCCTGCCAGTTACCCAGACCCGGATAGAGAATTAGGTAGCCGACAGAGATAGAGAAAGCAATAAAGTAGCTTACAAACAATAGCTTAGGTGGAGGTGCATCATTTTCATCGATGCCATCAAAGGTCGCTAGAGACTTATTTGCATCTGCTTCATGGTTTTTGCGCCAATACTTGACGACAACCCCTACCATCAATATGAAGAAAACGACGGTGCAGATAACGGCCCATAAATTCCAGAAATTACTCATTGAGTTACTCCTTCTGCCGTATCAACCCCAAGGCTCTGTAGATATCGTATCAGTACTTCGCCTTTCGTTTTTCCGCGCACCTGCAGGCGTGCATTAGCGATATCATCTTCGCTGTAGGGTACGCCTAGAGTGCGAAGGGTGAGCATCTTGTCAGTAATGTCATCGCCAGAGAGTTTCTGCTCAAACAGCCACGGATAAGAGGGCATGATAGAGGTCGGAATGACATCTCTAGGATTAACGAGGTGCAGGACATGCCACTGATCCGAGTACTTTCTTCCCAAGTTGGTTAGATCTGGACCTGTGCGTTTAGATCCCCAAAGGTTTGGAAATTCATAGATATCATCCGGCTCTTGGTTTGCTCTGCCATTGCGTTTAACCTCTGGCTCCAAGGGGCGTACCATTTGCGTGTGACACACATGGCAACCCTCGCTGATGTAGATATCTCTGCCTGCAACTTCCACCGCCGTGAGTGGTTTAGCCATGCTGTTTGCAGCTAACTCAGGGCCTCGGACGATATTTGGCACAATTAGCACCAGAATAGAGAAGGAAGCAACAATGATGGTCGCAATGATGAGAATAACGACAGATTGAGTGAAGTCTTTACTCATTATGCTGCCTCCCTTTTAAGCACCAGTTTGGGCATCTTGACTGTCTTATACAGGTTGTACACCATCAGCAGTAGGCCAAGTACAAATAGCGCCCCACCGAAGAATCTGAGGAATAACCATGGCGCTTTGAAATCCATGGCTTCAACGAAGCTGTAAACCAGCTCGCCATTTTCACTCTGCGCGAGCCACATATAGCCCTCGCCGATACCTGCAACCCATAGAGCAATTGCATAAATAGCGACGCCAGCATGTGCAAGCCAGAAATGCCACTTAATAAGGCGGGTAGAGTACAGTTTATCTTTGCCCCACAGCTTTGGAATGAAGTAGTAGAAAACCGCAATCCCAGACATCCCAACCCATCCAAGTGCACCAGAGTGTACGTGACCGATAATCCACTCAGTATTGTGAGCGAGCATATTGAACCAACGAATTGCCAGCAGTGGTCCTTCAAATGTGGCTAAGCAGTAGTAAAGAATGGCTGAGAAGAAGAACAGCATGATGTAGTCGTTTTTAAGCTTCTCTTTGTTTTGTAGCAGCGTCATTGCACTGTTGAACGCGCCACCCCAAGAAGGTAACCAAAGGATCAGCGACATCACAATACCGATGTTTTGCACCCATATAGGCACAGATGAGTAGATGAGGTGATGAGTCCCCGCCCATGTATAGAAGCCGACCAACCCCCAAAAGTGAATGACAGAAAGGCGGTAAGAATAGATTGGTCGCTCTGCTACTTTCGGGATGAAGTAGTAGTTCATGCCAATGACGCCAGCAGTTAGCAGGAAGCCTACCGCATTGTGCCCCCACCACCACTGAACAATGGCATCTTGCGCCCCTGCAAACACAGAGTAAGACTTCATCATAGAGGCCGGAAGAGCCAAGTTGTTGACCACAAAAATCAGGGCGATCACGATAATAAATGCCGCAAAAAACCAGTTTGCCACAAAGATATGGTTGACCTTGCGTTTTGCTAAAGTACCAAAGAAAAGTATGGCGTAGAGCACCCACACGAGCACGATAAGTAAATCAATTGGCCATTCTAGCTCTGCGTACTCTTTTGACGTGGTGTAACCCAAGGGAAGAGATAGAAGAGCGAGCAGTAATACTAACTGCCATCCCCAAAACACCATCCAAGCCAGGCTTTTGTTGAATAAGCCACACTGACCAGTGCGCTGGGCGATGTACAAAGACGCACCCATCAAGACATTGACCACAAACCCATAAATAACACCAGAGGTGTGCAGTGGACGCAATCGACCAAACTGGAAGTATTCTGAGTCAAAATTGAGAACAGGCCAATAAAGCTGTGCGGCGAGTATAACGCCGATGAACATACCTACTACTGACCAAATTACGGACGCCACAACGAAGTATTTGACGACCTTGGTGCTGTACACCGTGGTTTCGTTTTCCATCAGAGAGTCCTTTACGGCTGAGTGTCTTGACCAAGCTGGGAGAAGTAGTACGAAATATCTTCAATATCTTGATCGGTGAGGGCATCCGCTTGTTGTTGCATTAAAATAGCTAACCCACTGGTTCTTTCTCGTGCTTTGTAGTCTTTAAGGGAGGAAATGAGGTAACCCATTTTTTGACCACGAAGGTTGGGGTAGGGATCAAGGGTGGATATGCCATCTTCGCCATGGCAGGTCATACATACTTTGGCCTTGGCTTTGCCGACTTCAAATTGAGCGTCTTCTTGTGCGTAAGCCGTCGCGCTTAATCCCAGTATTGCTAGTAACAGCAGTTTCATCGGTGTAAATCCTTTTCCGATCCTCTATTCGAACGAAAGAGAGGTATTGACAGATGTAGCCCAAAGTATAGTTAACCATTTGGATAAGGCGTTGCTTTGGTTGTTTTTTTGTACGTATCTGTAGATGAAAAAGTTTAGTTAACCGGAGCCAAGCACCTTATCAATTCCGGTTCTAAGGTGCTTGTTAACATTTATAGAGATTATGCTGGCGTTAAGCTTTGTGGGTCATTTGCTAGAGTTTGTATAATGTCTGAAGCATTCGCTGGGTCATCAGATTGTAGGTATAGCTCAATTAACTTTGTAATCTCCCAGTCAGCAAAGCTCTCTTGCACTGACAGTAGTTGGGTTGGCTTGTTGTTGTCCAAAATTAGCCATTGTGCTTGACCTTGATGTGATTCGGAGCTGATTAGGCGTTGGTCATTTACTTGCAAATAGTCTTTTAAAATTGCGGTAAGCTCGTTCATAGGTAGAGTCGATTCAATCCTATACAAATAGCCCCCTTGAACCTTTTGGCGTGCCCAGTAATCGATGTTATTTAAAACCAAGGTTTTATTGGAAATAAATACAGCGCAGCTGACAGTGGTAAATGAGGAAATTGCGACAGCAGAATGCTTGAATTCAGGCTGTCCGGACAATTTGTCGGTGGTGTTAGCAATTAGTGTACAAGGCTTACTATTTTTTGAGGTGGTCTCATTCCAATGTATTGGCATAAATAGCTGAGACGGAGATACCTCGGATGTAACTTTAGCCCGCACTAATGCCTCTCCTTGTTGATTAGATACCTTGGCTAATTGTCCGTCCAATATTTGGTATTTTGCCGCCGTCTCAGGGTGCACCTGTACAAAGGGTTCACTGATGTGTTCGGCCAATTTAGGCGATAGACCCGTTCTAGACATCGTGTGCCAGTGATCTCTAACCCGCCCGCTGTTTAGAATTAAAGGGTGAGTATCATCGATTTTGGCTAGAGCAGCTTGGTAGCTGACAGGAACAAATTGCGCTCGTTTATTGGGGGTATAAAACTGACCATTGCTAAGTAGCCTTTGGTTAATCACCTTATCTTGAAGCTCTATTACCGGCCATTGCTGAGGTTTAAGCTGGCTATAACCTTTATCATCAAGTTGGGTTAAACCGATTAGGTTAAGGTCGCGTTCAAAGTTTTCATTTCCTAGAGTCGTTAGTTTGGCGTATTCGGCAAATATCTCACCCTCGTGTATGTAGTCAAAGGCTTGTCTAAACCCCATCTTCTGCGCAACTTGGCTGATGATCCACCAATCAGGTTTCGCCTCTCCCGGGCTAGGTAAAATTCGTCGCTGTCTGGAAATTCGGCGCTCGGAATTAGTGACAGTCCCTGATTTCTCACTCCAACCTTGGGCAGGAAGAACCACATCGGCCAAGCGACTGGTTTCGGTATCAGCAATGCAATCTGAGACGACAACCAATGGACATTTCTCCAGTGCAGACCGTATCTTGTCGGAATTTGGCAAGCTGACCATAGGGTTGGTGGCCATGATCCACACGGCTTTTATCTTCCCAGAGTCTATGGCGTCAAACATGTCGATGGCTTTAAGGCCTGGCTTTGTGGCTAATGTATCCGTCTGCCAGTAATCACTGATTAGCTGCAAGTGCTCTGGATTATCAAATTCCATATGCGCGGCAAGGGTGTTCGCTAATGCCCCAATTTCTCGACCGCCCATAGCGTTAGGTTGCCCCGTAACCGAGAATGGTCCACAGCCTGTTTTACCTATTTTCCCTGTAGCAAGGTGACAATTGAGAATAGCGTTCACTTTATCTGAACCACTGCTGGACTGGTTTACTCCCTGCGAGTAAATAGTGACTACCTTATCTAAACTGGAAAACTCAGTGTAAAATTGAGTCAACTGCTCTGACGTAAGGCTAGTGATCTCTTCTATATCTCGCTGTGCAAGTGCTGCTTGAGTAGTCTCTTCAAAATGATCGGTGTGTGATGAGATAAACTCGTGATCTAACTTGTCTTGCTCAATAAGGTGCGAGAGTAGACCATTGAACAAAGCGACATCTGAGCCTGACTCAATGGGCAGGTGTGTATCTGCTATCTCACAGGTATCGGTCTTTCTTGGGTCAATAACCACTATCTTTAGCAAAGGTTTTTTTTGCTTGGCGGTGCGAAGGCGCTGAAATAAAACGGGATGGCACCACGCAAGGTTTGATCCCACAATCACAACCATCTCTGCTTGTTCCATATCTTCATAGCAAACGGGAACCGTATCGCTACCAAAGGCTCGTTTGTGCCCTACAACAGATGAGGCCATGCAAAGACGCGAGTTGCTGTCGATATTGGCTGTCCCCATAAAGCCTTTGATCAGCTTGTTTGCGACATAATAATCTTCGGTTAACAGTTGTCCTGAAACATAAAATGCCACCGAATCCGAGCCGTACTCTTGGATAGTTTGTGTAAACTTTTCTGCGACCATAGTGGTGGCGACTTCCCATGACAACTCTTTATTACCATGAGCAGTTTTTAGCGTAGGAGACAAAAGGCGGCCATCATGAATCACCGTTTCTCCTAGCGCTATGCCTTTGGTGCATAGCTTTCCATAGTTTGAGGGATGCTCCTTATCTCCTCGTATCTCAAGCTCACCCGAATGCTTCGGTCTGGCTTCAATTCCGCAACCAACACCACAGTACGCACAAGTGGTTTTGATCCATCCTTCATTATGTTCAGCCATGGGCGTTCCCTTTCATGTCTTAAGCTTCAATATTCATTACCTTGCAAAAAACAAACCAAAGCCTCAAAAAAGAAACTATTTAAAATAAATGCATTAAAAACAATAATTTAAAAATAACACTACCCCTAAAGTGGTAGTGTTATTTTATTGAAAACTGCTTACTGCGGTTGCTTTTGCACCAATTTAATCAATTTTGCACCGCGAATGGACATAAATTGAAACTTTATGTTTATCTGTATGAAAAATACGCAGAGTTGTTACTGGAGATTTACAAGTTAACTTGTTGTTATTAAAGATAATTAAATTTTATTTTTGTCTTAGATCAATTTATTGGCCTCCAATTTGCAGGAGTTGGCACAGAGGCGAATAAAAATTTGGTAGTAGTGATAAGAAGTCATAGCGACCAGATCTAGGAGTGAAGTAATGGGAATACAAAGCAAATATCTAGGTCGAGTAACCTTAGTCGGAGCAGGTCCAGGTGACCCTGACTTACTCACGGTAAAAGCGAGCAGAGCCATACAACAAGCTCGATTTATCATGTATGACAACTTGGTGAGTCATGAGATCCGAGCCTTGTTTCCAGAGGGTGCAGAGAAGGTGTTTGTGGGGAAATCCAAAGGTATGCACTGCGCAACGCAAGAGCAGATCAATACCTTACTTCTTGATGCAGCGCTTGAAGGTAAAGATGTTTGCCGAGTGAAAGGCGGAGACTCTTTTGTGTTTGGGCGCGGCGGTGAAGAAATGCTGATGCTGGCAAAACAAGGAGTAGAAGTGGATGTTATACCGGGAATTACGGCCGCTTCAGGTTGCACTAGTTATGCGGATATTCCTCTTACACACCGCGGCTTGGCTCAAGGCTGCACCTTTATCACCGCTCACGCAGATAAAGAGCTCGATATTAACTGGGATGCACTGGCTCAATTAAAGCAAACCCTCGTTTTTTATATGGGGCTTAGCAAAACGGACATGTTGATGGAGAAACTGATTGCGGGTGGATTATCAGCTAATACCCCAGTTGCCTTCATCGAGAATGGCTGTACCCCTAAACAGCGTGTACTTATCGGCAAACTTCACCAGTTAACTTCCCTTAAACAACAGCATCAAATTCAGTCTCCAGCATTGATTGTAGTGGGCAAAGTTGTGTCAGTTGCTGAGCAAATGGAGTGGCTTGGTCAACTGTCTGATAGACAACTAGGCAAAGTAGAGCATGAGCAAACACTACAGTTGACGGCATAGCCAGGCAACGATGTTTTGAAGATTACGCACAAAAATTTTGGGTTTCAAGGAATGGATATTATGAAAAAGCAAACAGTGATAGTGGTCGGGAACGGCATGGTAGGCCACAAATACATAGAAACACTATTGCAGCAGAAAAGAGATGATATTGAGATTATCACCTTTTCAGAGGAGCCACATCTTGCCTACGACCGTGTTCATCTTACCTCTTACTTTACTGGAGGTGCTAAGGAGTTAGCTTTAGCGGATGAGGATTATTACACGGAAAATGGCGTTAAGTTTGTGGTCAGCGATAAGGTCGTCAAGCTTGATACTGATGCCAAGCAAGTGATAACCGAAAGCGGCCGTATTGAACAATATGATTCCTTAGTGCTAGCCACTGGCTCTTTCCCTTTCGTTCCTCCAATTCCTGGTAATGATAGCGAGCATTGTCATGTATATCGAACTCTCGAAGACCTAGACGGAATTGAGGAATCCAGCAAGCTTAGTCAAAGTGGTGTGGTTGTGGGCGGTGGCCTTTTAGGTCTTGAGGCCGCAAATGCGATTAAAGAACTTGGCTTAGAGACGCATGTCGTGGAATTTGCACCGCGCTTAATGGCAGTGCAGTTAGATGAAGGTGGTGGTGCCTTGCTTCGTCGCAAAATTGAGTCGCTTGGTGTTTCGGTTCATACAGAGAAAGCCACCAGTGAGATTGTGGCGGGTGAGAATGCTCGCTATCGAATGAACTTTGCCGATGGTTCCCATTTGGAAACGGACATGATTGTGTTCTCTGCTGGTATCCGCCCTCAGGATGAATTGGCTCGCGAAGCGAATATAGAGATCGGTGAGCGAGGCGGGATCGTGATTAACGATTACTGCCAAACCAACCTGCCAGATGTCTATGCCATAGGAGAGTGTGCCCTTTGGGAGAACCGAATTTTTGGTTTAGTTGCTCCGGGTTACCAGATGGCTAAGGTCGCGGCCACTCATTTACTAGAAGGTGAGTCAGAAACGGCATCATTTACAGGTGCTGATATGAGCACCAAGTTGAAGTTGCTCGGCGTTGATGTAGCAAGTATTGGTGAGGTGCACGGTCAAACCCAAGGCGCTCAGTCTTATACCTTTAGTGATGAGATTGACCAAGTTTACAAACGTCTCATTGTCTCAGAGGACGGTAGTAAGATTATTGGTGCCGTGCTCGTGGGCGATGCTGAGGCGTACGGTACTTTGCTACAAATGAAGCAAAACGACATGCCTCTACCTTCGAATCCATCAGTACTTATCTTACCTAATGTTGCTGGTGAAGAACCTGCTGGTATGGGTATCGATGCCTTGCCTGATTCTGCGGTTATCTGTTCTTGTTTTGATGTGACCAAAGGGGATATCAAACAAGCGGTTCAGGCGGGTTGTAGCACCATGTCAGCCCTTAAAGAATCGACTAACGCTTCTACCGGTTGTGGGGGCTGTAGCGCTCTGGCCAAACAGGTGCTCGATAGTGAACTGTTGAGCCTAGGTGTAGAGGTCAACAATGACCTGTGTGAGCACTTTGCCTATTCTCGCCAAGAACTCAGCGACATCGTTCGCGTTAACCAAATCAAGACCTTCGATGAACTGCTGACGCAATACGGCAGTGGCCATGGCTGTGAGGTATGTAAGCCTACGGTAGGTTCTATCTTAGCTTCATTCTGGAACGACTACATTCTGAAGAATGAGCATATGGAGCTACAAGATACTAACGATATCTACCTAGGCAATATGCAAAAAGACGGCACTTACTCTGTTGTACCACGTATTGCTGGTGGTGAAATTACACCTGACAAGTTGATCGTGCTTGGACAGGTCGCGAAGGAGTTTGATCTTTACACCAAGATCACCGGTGGACAACGCGTTGACCTATTTGGCGCGGAACTTAATGACCTTCCTATCATCTGGAAGAAGCTTGTAGATGCTGGATTTGAAACAGGACACGCCTACGGCAAATCCGTACGTACAGTGAAATCTTGTGTCGGTAGCACTTGGTGTCGATATGGAGTAGGCGACAGCGTTCGTTTAGCTATCGATATCGAAAATCGCTACAAGGGTTTGCGCTCACCGCACAAGTTAAAATTTGCGGTATCGGGCTGTACTCGAGAGTGTGCGGAAGCGCAATCCAAAGATGTAGGCATCATTGCCACAGAAAATGGCTGGAACCTGTATGTATGTGGTAACGGGGGCATGCGTCCTCGACATGCTGACTTGCTTGCCACTGACCTAGATGAAGCCACCCTAATTCAATACGTCGACCGCATGTTGATGTTCTATATCCGCACTGCAGAGCGTTTGCAACGTACCTCTGTGTGGCTAGAAAATCTTGAAGGTGGCATTGAGTATCTCAAACAAGTGGTGGTTGAAGACAAGCTAAGCCTGGGCGCTGAGCTTGAGAAAGATATGGCCACCACTATTGGACAATATCAATGTGAATGGAAAACCACTCTTGAGTCTCCGGAAAAATTGAAGCGTTTCAGTCACTTCATCAATACGGATCAACGTGACAGTACTCTGAGCTTCGTTTCAGAGCGTGAGCAAAGGTTTCCAAAGAACATTACTGAACAATCAATAGACGTGGTGGAGATTGATTGAGCGTTTTGACGCTCTGTTAATTCCAAAACCACGCTTAACCAGAAATCATTTTCGACCTAGGAGAAAGACTATGAATCACTGGCAGACTATTTGCGATGTATCGGACATCGCACCGAATGTTGGAGTTTGCGCTCTGATCAATGGACGACAAGTTGCGATATTCAATTATCAGCGTGCTGGCGCGTTATACGCCATCTCAAACTATGACCCGATCGGCAAAGCGCAGGTTTTATCTCGCGGCATTGTTGGCTGTATTGGTGGAGAGCCTTGCGTATCTTCCCCTCTCTATAAGCAACACTTCAACCTAAAAACGGGGCTGTGCATAGAGGAGCCTGAGTTCAGTGTAAAAACTTACCCAGTAAGACTGCTTGATGGTGCTGTGCAGATACAGGTAACAGAAGCCGTTGCTGCTTAATATTTTTGTCCATTCCAGCAGTAGGAAGTCGCTGGAATGAAGGATTACTAGAAAAGGAATTAAATTATGGATAACAGTAAATTTTCTCTGTTTTCGTTTAGTGGCAAGATGAAGGTCTTGCATCTAAGTTGGATGGCTTTCTTCATCACCTTTGTGGTGTGGTTTAACTTCGCGCCTCTGTTGCAGATGGTGAAGGAAACTCTAGGTCTTACTACTCAGGAGATAAAAACCTTATTGATCCTGAACGTGGCACTGACCATCCCTGCTCGAGTTATTATAGGGATGCTTACCGATAGATTCGGCCCAAGACTGGTCTATTCTGCATTGCTCGCGATATGTTCTATCCCGTGTTTTATGTTTGCTTTTGCAGACTCCTTCATACAGGCCGCTATTGCCCGCTTCTTGCTCGGCTTTATCGGGGCGGGTTTTGTGGTCGGTATTCGCCTAGTCTCTGAATGGTTCCCGCACAACGAGCTTGGTACCGCTGAGGGTATCTATGGTGGTTGGGGTAACTTTGGTTCAGCCGCTGCGGCGTTTACTCTGCCTTCACTTGCTTTGCTATTCGGTGGTGATGAAGGGTGGCGTTATGCTGTTGCTATAACTGGCTTGATGAGCTTGGTGTTTTCATTCATTTTTTATCGCTCTGTTTCCGATACACCAAAAGGCTCTACTTACTTTAGACCTAAGCATTTGACTGCAATGGAAGTGACGTCAAAGGGTGACTTTTTCTTCCTACTACTAATGAAAATCCCAATGTATGCGGTACTGGGTCTTCTTGCTTGGAAACTGTCTCCTAGCGGTATTGGTATGCTTTCTGAAGTTGTAGTGAACTCTATTTACGGCGGTTTGTTAGCTCTATATTTGTTGGAAGTAAGCCAAGTTTGGAAAGTAAACAAAACTGTATTTGAAAAACCAGTTGAAGAGATTCACCAATACAAGTTTAAACAAGTTGCGGTCCTAAATGTGCTTTACTTTGCTACGTTTGGTTCAGAACTGGCTGTTGTCTCTATGTTACCGCTGTTCTTTGCTGAAACCTTTGAACTGACACCAGTGTTAGCGGGTATGGTAGCGTCTGCGTATGCCTTTATGAACCTAATGTCTCGCCCTGGTGGTGGTTGGATTTCAGATAAGTTTGGTCGTAAGCCAACCTTATTGATTTTGACTGCTGGTCTTGCTGTTGGTTACTTCTTGATGGGGCAAGTAGGCAGCCACTGGCCTGTATGGTTAGCTGTTGCGGCTGCTATGCTATGTTCATTCTTTGTTCAAGCTGGTGAGGGTGCAGTGTTTGCTACCGTTCCTCTTATTAAGCGTCGAATGACAGGACAAATTGCTGGTATGACAGGTGCTTACGGTAATGTAGGTGCTGTGACTTACTTGACGATTCTGTCTTTCGTTAGTTATCAGACGTTCTTCTATGTCATTGCGGCTACCGCAGTACTTGGCTTTGTTACCCTGATCTTCATGGAAGAACCAAGCGGTAAGATTGCAGAGGTTAATAAGGATGGTAGCGTAACCTTGATTGATGTTTCTAACTAGATAGGAGTAGAGCCCAGCTTATTTGAGTTGGGCTCTATACGTGCAAAATACGTCTATGAATATGCCAATCTCAACGCTAAAACTCGAACATGCAGGAACGTCACTGACGGGCACACGTGCTCAAAATCAGGATGCGATTTTACTTAAGATTCCCGACAGTCAGCACGACCTGATGCATAAAGGTATTGTGGCTTGTATTGCCGATGGAGTGAGTTGCAGCGACCAAAGTCAAAGAGCAAGTCATACTGCCGTCGTACAGTTTGTGAATGATTACTTCGCAACGCCAAGCAGTTGGAGCATTAAGCATTCGGCAGGTAAAATCTTAACGTCAATTAATGCATGGCTATATGAAGAGGGAAGCAAGCAAGCCCTAAATCACAACGGCTTAGTGACGACTTTTAGCTGTGTCATCATTAAATCGAACACAGCGCATATATTCCACGTTGGTGACACTAGAGTTTATTTGTTTCGGGAAGGGCAATTAAAACAGCTGACCAAAGATCATCAACGCATCAATTTGGCTAAGCAAGCATACCTTACTCGCGCGTTAGGTATGGATTCCAGTCTGGATGTTGACTATCAGCAACTGAGTTTGCGAAAGGGAGACCGATTCATCCTTACCTCGGATGGAGTGCATGATGTCATTGATGTTGAACCATTAGCGAGCTCTAACGGATTCTCACAACAAGAAATGTCTGATCTGCTTTGCCATCACGCATTTGAACAAGGTAGCCAAGATAACCTTAGTGCGCTTGTTTTTGATATTCGAGATTTACCCGCACATACACTTCCAGAACATCAGAGCTCTATGCTCTCTCGCTCTATTCCCCCAGTTTTAATTGAAGGCAATAAACTCGATCAGTTTACTGTACTCAAAACGCTGTATTCAGGCTCGCGTAGCCATGTGTACCTAGTGCAAGATGAACTAACCGGAGATAAGCGGGTTTTAAAAGCGCCATCAGAGCAATATCGAGATGATATCGATTATTTAAAAGCCTTTGCCAACGAGTTGTGGGTGGGAACTCAACTCAAAAATAAACGAGTGATGCGTGTTTACCCAAGCCCTAGTGATAGTCGATTTGTATATCAGATTTGTGAGTACATCGAAGGGATAACCTTGCGTCAATGGATGTACGATAACCCTCGAGCGAGCTTGGCTAAAACTCGTGAAATCTTAGACGAAATCATTAAGGCGCTTCGAGTGTTCCAGCGTGCCGATATGGTGCATCGTGATCTCAAGCCTGAAAACATTATTGTCACTCCATCGGGTGAGGTGAAGATCATCGACTTTGGCGCAGTGAGAGTTAAAGGTCTTGAAGAAATTACTCCTGAATCACCGGATAGCATTCCTCTTGGGGCGGTTAATTACATTGCACCTGAATATTTAGACTCAGGAGGCGCCACTCTGGTTTCGGATTTGTTTTCGGTTGCAGTGATCGGTTTTGAAATGCTAACCGGAGAGTTGCCTTATAAGCCAACCACAAGTCAAAACTTGCAAGCTGCAAGGCATACCAAGTGGCTGTATCGTTCGTTGTCAGATTACCGTGATGATATCCCTAGTTGGGTAGATCTTGTATTTCGTAAAGCGACCCACCATCTGCCAAATCGACGTTATCAGGTGCTGGGTGATTTTATTGCAGACTTATATGTACCTAATCCTGTATTGCAAAAAGAGCTAAAAGAGAGCCCGCTATTAAAGCGCAACCCAGTTCTGTTTTGGAAGAGCGTAGCTTTGATTATGACAGGGCTTGCGGTGGCTCAAGCGCTGTGGCTTATATCGAATTAATAAAAAAATGACCACCTATGTAAGTGGTCATTAAAGCATCTTATTTAAAATCAGTCTGTTATCTCGATAAACAAGGAAAGCAAGTACTAGCCACTCCTTGTTGTTCTCTAAATTATGGTTGTGTCGCCTTAGTAGCAAACATATTCAGTGCCTTTGCTATCTTCGCGATAACCTCATCACAGCCAGTAATATTGTGTCTTTGTTTAAGATAGTTTGGGTCGTTATAGGTAAACCAAACTAACCCATGTTCATCTTCTGAAATCAGCGCCTTTTGTGGGAGGTCGATACCTGCACTCTGCTGGCAAGCCATTAATGGGGAGCCTACTTTAGGGTTCCCAAATAAAACTAACTCTGTAGGGCGAAGCTCTATTCCCACATTTTCGGCTGCTTCTGAGTGCTTGATGCGAGCAAAGGTGGTCATGCCTTTTTCTTTTAGTACTTCAATAAGCTTGTCGGCGGTGGTTGAAACATCGTGTGAACTTTTAATTGAAATGAGCCCGTTGTTGGCATGAGCAGTAAAGCTCATTAAGAGCGTAACAAACATCCCTAATATTATCTTTCTCATGTAACCTCCATCTACATTGTTGTCTAACAATGAAGATAGTAGTCGTAGTGTTAGAGTCAATGTATTAACCCTAAGAGTGCTAAGTGCCCGTACTTTTCTATAAGTGAGCATTGTGGTTTCTTTGCCATTTAACGCCGAAATCTAATGCTTCAATACAAATAAAAATGCCCGATACAAAGTACCGGGCATTTAAATAATATAAGTGTTCAGTCTTGCGGGCGAATTATTACGCTTGTTCGCTAGCCAAAGTTTCTAGTTGAGTCATTGTTGTCTGTGAAACTAACTCACCATCAACGTAGTAACTTACGTTCTCACCGTCACGAACACCAGTCACAACAGATTTGTCACCATTGTTGTAAGTTACGTGCATCTCAATTGTATTTTCATCGATAGCCTCGAATGTAGAAGACTCTACTTCACGCATTGTGATTGGGTCAATAGGCGCTTCTGTTAGAGAAGGGTCTAGGCTTTCGTTCATGTTGTACATGGTTTTTGTTTTTGTATCAAATATGTGTGGCTTGCCATTGATTGGGTTCTTGCCAGACCAGAATTCAATTGAGTTGAAGACTAGAGAATCGACGGCAACAGTTAGGGCGTATACAGGCGCAAGAAGCATGTTTACACCACCACGAGCGTAGCGGTTATCAACAACTTCAAGGTTAAACTTCATTACATAACCTGTTACTGCGTTGCTACCAATACATCCGCTTAGTGATGCTGCCAGTGCTGCCATACCCAATACTTTTAAGCCAAACTTTTTCATTTATATACCTATGAACTTTGAAATCTAGTGAATGATAATCAGTTTTTGTGTTTACAAATAGCCATTTGATGCCATCACTCTCAAACTTATTCGCTCAGTATCAACGTCAGCACTAATATTGCCGTTTTCGTTGGAGAATTTGATGTCCACTACAAAAAGAAAATAAAGTGTTTTGCTTGTCAGTGGCTATTTTTAATTCGTGTCACTAATAACCTTGATATAACTATGTGTAATTTCAGGTATCAGGGACGAGGAGAAGTATATCGAGAGTTTAAATTATTGCTTACCAATATGCGCCAAGTAAATTAATAAATGATTAGACACTTTTACATTAGATTTTAGGGTAGGAGAGCGGTATTGAATCCTGCTTTGTTATTGAGCGTTTCTCCTGCGCTATGGCAAAAAAAGCGAGAGAGTAAACAGTTTATAAGAGGATTCATGACAGCTGCATACCTGCTTGATGTAAGCTTTGATGAAATGAGTCAGTGTAGATTTAAGGAGTAGATATCTATGAAGTTAAAATTCAGCCTGTTTATGACGGTAGTTTATGTCATGCTAGCCCCAACTTTAGCGCAAGCAACAACAGGCTTCTTGCAAAGCGAAGAATCTCAAGCTTTCGTCAAGGTATGCTTTTACGATGTGCTTGGTGAGACACATAGCCTAAATATCGGCGCTACAGAACTGTGCCCATTGACCTCTGACTTTGATGTGACGCCAAAGCTTCAACCACCCACAGAGGATGCCCAAAAGACGGGGTTTTTCAAACAGGAGCAAACCTCTGGATTCAGCAAGCTTTGCTCCTATGATGTGTTGGGAGAGACCTATGTTCTTACCATAGGTAGCACTGAAATCTGCCCGCTAACCTACAAGTTTTAACTTCTTATAAGAGAGTCACTTTCTCTATGATGATTGGGTCAATAGGTAAGTCATCAAGCCCAAATTTTGAGTGTGTTTTTACCTTAGCAATAGCATTTACTACATCCATTCCTGCTGTTACTTGGCCAAAAACAGCATAGCCCCAGCCTTGATTGTTGGTTGCGGTGAAGTCTAGAAAATCATTGTTATCTAGGTTAATAAAAAATTGTGATGTAGCAGAGTGTGGAGCGTCGGTACGTGCCATAGCAATAGAGCCGATGACATTTTTTAACCCACGGTTGGCTTCATTGACAATAGGATCATGAGATGGCTTTTCTAAAAGATTCTCAGTATGTCCGCCACCTTGAATCATAAACCCATCAATCACGCGGTGAAAAATAGTGCCCTCAAAGAAGCCTTCCTTGCAGTATCTAAGAAAGTTTTTACTACTTATAGGTGCCTTTTCCAGATTGAGCTCTATGGTTATTTCACCTAGGTTGGTTGTTAATACGATCATGCTATTGAGTTGCCATTTTAGATTTGGAATAAGCACTGAGTATACACGGAATATCAACCCTAAGCTTCGGCAGAGACTAAGCGGTGACTTTACGGTAAAATCTAGCAAACTTCTTTTACTGATTGTGTATGAGCTTTAGTGATATTCAACAAAAATTAGCGTCCTTCACCTCTCTTGAACAAGTGTTTGAGTACTTTGAGGTGGATTTTGATCGCCGATTTGTTGATGAATATCGTGTGCCTCTGTTTAAGCGTTTTAATGGTTATCTACTATTGGCCAAACCAGAGGATTGGTTTGCAGCACGAAGAGTATTAAGAAACGCTTACTGCAAAATCCAGCGCGGGCGACTAGAACCCTCCACTCGTTCTGCCTGCCGAGGTTGCACTTCTTGTTTACGTCGTTGAGTCTTAATCACTTAACGGTCTCTTTGTAACATCTTTGGTAACAACTCTTTGACAATTCACCGTCAGATTGATTAACTGGTATGACTAGTTGATTAGACGGTACAGTGAATGCTCTCTACGCTTAAGAAAGCCAACTTATATCTTAGTTATTTTGGGTTTAGTAAAGTCCCTTTACTTTGGCTTAGTCGTCCAAAAATACTGGCTATGGATGAAGAGATGGTCGAGATCAAAATTCCTCTAAAACGCCGAACAAAGAACCATTTAAACAGTATGTATATTGGTGCCCTTGTTATGGGGGCCGATGTTGCTGGTGGCTTTATGGCTGCTATGAAGGCACAAAAGCAAGGGCGAAAGATCTCACTCGCTTTTAAGGGTCTCAAGGCCGATTTCTTGATGCGTCCTGAAAGTGATGTTCACTTTATTTGCCGCGATGGCCGCTTGATTGATGAAATGCTTGAAGAGACGTTAGCTACTGGGGAGCGAGTAAATCAGGATGTACGGATTACTGCCATTTGTCCTGATTTGCATGGTGATAAGGCAATGGCTGAATTTGATTTAACCCTATCGATTAAAGCTCGATAGGGTTCTCAGTCAAAGCTTAAGATTGAAATTGATATCGGGGTTAAGTAGCTGAGAGCGTTCGTGCGCTAGGTCTTTACGACGATTTCGTAGCTTGTTGTATTTCTTGGTATCTGATGTCGCTTCCATCTGATTATCTAGATCTGCTATTTGCGAATCCAAGCTCATTAGCCTTTGCTGGCGTTGATACTCTTTTTTACCTAATTGGTAGTTTTTTAAGAACTGCTCGTCGTGGCATACGTTGTAGTAGGTGCGACCTTCAGAGCCCACTTTGTAACCGTTATCAGCAGAGCAATACACCTCTGTTCCTTGTTTAAAACCTTGCTGCCACTGAGATTTGTTAACCACAACGTTCGCTTCTAAACAATCCGTCGTATAATCATCAACGATACTAGGATCATTTCCATCTTTCCCATCTTGATAACCCACATCATGCCAATTTGCTGATTGGCATTGCTCCGGTGTCATACTGGCACATCCCACCAATGAAGAGGCCATAAGTGCACCGATAATTAGGCGGTTCATACCTTAATTCCTTTTGAATCCATAAAGAAGACTGTCAGCCGGGCTATTCGGTTAAGCAGACATTGATGCGATGTATTGTATGGATTTAGGTATGGGGTCGAACAGAGGTAAGAACATTGATTCAATAATTGATGTGTTACTAGGGTTTTATTCACTCTTTATGCTCTATTGAGAGAGTATTGAGGCTTAAGATAATCATTCAGTAGTCGAATATTTGTGTCTTAAGTGTGATTTACATCTCGTTACTGTCTATTTTTACACAAACCCTTTAACAACGAGCTTACAAGTAAGATACTGTTTCGACAGAATTTTAATTCAATAGGGAAGTTGATTATGCAAGAATTTGTGGATTTTCTGAATGGAATCATTTGGAGCCCCTTTCTCATTTACCTCTGCTTAGGTGCAGGTCTGTTTTATTCCATCTTGACGCGCTTTGTGCAAATTCGTCATTTCTTTGAGATGTGGCGCTTGTTGTTATCAGGCAAAAGCTCGGAAAAAGGTATTTCATCATTTCAGGCGCTGGCGGTTTCACTCTCTGGTCGCGTAGGTACAGGTAACATTGCAGGTGTTGCAGCTGCGATAGGCTTTGGTGGTCCAGGCGCCGTATTTTGGATGTGGGTTGTTGCTTTCTTTGGCGCTGCTACTGCGTACGCCGAATCTACTCTTGCTCAAATCTATAAAGAGGAAGATGAAGGACAGTTCCGTGGTGGTCCTGCGTACTACATCGAAAAAGCGATGGGGCAGAAATGGTATGCGTGGATCTTCGCCATTGCGACTATCTTTGCCTGTGGTGTACTTCTTCCTGGTGTGCAATCGAACAGTATAGGTAACGCTGTTGAAGCAGCATTTGGTTCGGGTCCTGCGATTGAAACGGCTATGGGAACGTTCAGCTTTGCTAAAGTCCTAACCGGTACGTTTATTGCGATAGTGCTTGGTTTTATCATCTTTGGTGGTGTTAAACGTATTGCGCACTTTACGCAAATTGTTGTTCCTTTTATGGCTCTGGCCTACATACTGACCGCTTTTGTTATCATCTTGCTTCACATTACTGAGGTGCCACGTATATTTGCGATGATTATAGGTGATGCCTTTACTCCTATGGCTGGCTTTGGTGCTGCTATTGGTTGGGGTGTTAAGCGTGGTGTTTACTCGAACGAAGCGGGTCAAGGTACCGGTCCACATGCGGCTGCGGCGGCCAACGTAGCTCACCCTGCACAGCAAGGTTTGGTTCAATCGTTCTCTATTTATATCGATACACTGCTTGTTTGTTCTGCTACTGCATTCATGATTCTTATTACAGGCATGTACAACGTTCATGGTGCGGGAGAGGGTGTATTTGTTGTACAAAACCTCTCGGAAAGCATTAGCGCGAATGGCCCTGTATTTACTCAGCTTGCTATCGACAGTGCGTTGCCTGGTATAGGCAAGCCGTTTATTGCAATTGCGCTGTTCTTCTTTGCCTTTACGACCATCTTGGCTTACTACTACATTGCTGAAACTAATGTTGCGTATATACGCCGTACCTTCAAAGTAGAAGGCCTGATGTTTTTTCTTAAGCTCGTTATCATCTCGGCGACCTTCTACGGAACAGTGAGAACGGCAAACCTTGCTTGGGCGATGGGTGATATTGGTGTTGGCTTGATGGCGTGGTTAAACATCATCGGTATTTTGATCATCTTCTTTATGTCTAAACCTGCACTCAAGGCTCTAAGAGACTATGAAGAGCAACAAAAGCGCGGTGTTACGGTATACACCTTTGATCCGGTCAAGCTTGGAATCAAAGGAGCAACCTACTGGGAGAAGCGTTTAGAGAAATCGTCTAAAGAGTAACGCTACTCCAGACTTGTAATTGAGGGCCTAGAGGACTTATCTCTGGGCCCTTTTAGTTTTGGTTCAACAAAACTGTCATCTTTAAACGATAAAATGGTGGTGAGTTACGAAGCATGACAATTTGCATGGTGTGATGTGATAGATTTAGTTTGTGTAATTTAATACTGAAAGTAAATTACATCGATTTCATAGAAGTGTGATCACGATCTCAATAATGGCCGTTTTGGTAATTATTAATAACCAGAAATGTGAAACCGACCACGGCATTAGTTTAATTGTATTATTATAATTCCATTCTGTTGTGTGGATTGTTCCGTCTGGAGAAGTATGTTGTCTTGGCCTATTGTTTTTGATTTTTTGAGTGTGCTTTTGCTAGTAGTACTAGCTGTGGCTGCTACAAAATCGATGGAATCGCTAAGGAAAGCAATTTGGTCTGCACAAAAGAACGATGTATCTGAAGATCTAGTGCGTAAAAGCCTAGCAAAATTGAGTTTGAATCGAGCTGTTTTGGTGCTAACGATAGCAACGATAGTGATCAAGGTTGCTTTGATCTTAGGACAGGTTCTAGATTTAGACTCTATTGATAAGTCTGGCCTTCTCGATGATTCTGTTGTTCAGTATATCGTCGTAGAATAACGCCTCTCTTCGTTCCCGACCATTCTCCATACCAGTTTAACTTTCTTTCATTGGTTTCCAATTTACCTGGTTGATAAGTTCAACTATGATACAGTTAACTAAAGTGCTGCTATCTAACTTCATGGTATATCAATGGATAAAAACCTAATCTCTGATACGATTTTTCAACTCGTACAATCATATCGACATGCAATGCGTGTTGAGTTGCAGGCTAACGACCTTGGTTTAAATGGTATGCATGTCCGTTGCCTATCGTTTATAAGGCAACGAAAGCAATGCACAGCCAACGATATCGTTCAGCATTTCTCTAGAGACAAAGCTCAAGTCGCACGCTTAGTGAAAGAGATGATTGGTAACGAGTGGATAGTGAAGTCGCCAAACCCTGAAGATAAGCGCAGTCAGTTCCTATCATTGACAGAGCAAGGCATTTCATTGAGTGAGCAGATTGATGTAGCTCAGCAATCGATTCAAACAAGAATGAAGCAAGACTTAAGCGACGAAGAACTAAAAGTATTCTTAAGCGTCGCACAAAAATTTACTCATAATTTATCAGAGTAATTTACCCTATTGATTGGTTTAGTTTGGAGATCGACATATGCAGCTTATTGAGCCCTCGCTTGAATTCGAGTCATCGTTTGCTCAATTTTATGAAGATTTTGCAGCGAACGATGAGATTAACTCTGATTATTACCTAGAAGGTGTATTGAACTTCAACGCCTACATTCAGTGTCTGAAGGATGAAGCTAAGGGTATAAACCTAGTCGAGGACTATGTGCAGTGCAGTCATTTTTGGCTAGTTGATGCAAACAAGAATATCTATGGTGCTATCCGAGTACGTCACAATATTGATACTGAATTGCTTGCCTTAGAGGCGGGACATATTGGCTACGACATAGCCCCTGCTTATAGAGGCAAGGGTTATGGCACATTGATGCTAAAAAAAGCGCTTCTAAAAGCCCAAGCGATCGGTCTAGCTAAGGCTCTTGTTGTGGCTGATGAAGACAATACGGCTTCACGTAAAGTTATAGAAGCCAATGGTGGCCAACTAGAAAGCGTTGTATTTGGTAAGGTTTATCCAAATCCCTTGGCAAGATACTGGATAGAGTGTGATTAGCCATATTTGAACTGGTAGTCAGTGACAAGCCGTTGTCAGTTTTAACGTTAAATGTTCATTTCAACGAAATCTAGGCCATAGTCGGTCAATGCGATGCGGCTATCTTCAACGCGAATACACTCGCTACTTTCTAATGTATTCAATACTCGATTTAGCGGTTCGTTAAGGTAATCCGTGATTGATGAATTCATTTCGTCAAAATGACAGCAGCCCATAGGTTGTAGAGTAAGATATCTGAGCAAGGTAAGACTATCTGTGTGAAGAGTTGAATGTACTTGAGGGCATAGATTAGATTGCATAACTGTAGTCCTTTATTTTAGTTATTATCTTTTCTTTTAATGTGCCTCATACTTAATACAACGTTCGTGATCTTGATTACAGGATGAGTATGAACTAATGGAATAACCATTATTCCAAATGCATATATTTTATTTATTAATCGATACTTTGTTTATACGATAATTAATTTATATTCTTACCCATTGACCTCTAGATACTCTAGGCCAAAATCAGTCAGGTAAATATTTTCACCATCAATGAGAATGCACTGATTAAACTCTAGTAAATTAAGTAAAGTATCTACCTTTTCACACACAGAGTGGTAGATGAAGAATTCAAGTTCATCTAGTGTGACTGTCCCCATAGGCTTTAAAGACAATAACTTAAGCACAGCGAGGCTATCCAGATGTAACTCTGGGTTAATCTGCTGGCAAGTATTTGATGGCATAAGCTAAATCCTTTTATATGAGTTTATGCAACAAGTATAAGATGCCTTGATAATTTAAGTTAGACTGTGACTCACGTGGCATTTATATAGAAAAACTATTCTATATAATATTAGTTGAGCAAAATAAGCCTATAAATGTAACTGAGGATTTCTAGTTGTATCTGGTTGTATTTGTCACGGGTTTGAACGCTTATACATTATGACGAATATATTACCTAATTATTATAAGCAATGATCTTTCTTGAAATAAAAAGCCAGAGATCAAGTCGATCTCTGGCTTTTTATTCAGGGAGTTTAAGTTATTTGTGCTCTACTTGATACTCAAGTTGGTAGAAACGAGCTTCGCTTTCACCATCAGTAAACTGATTGTATACACCTGCCTTGAAGTAGCTTAGTAGGTGGCTCCAGTATTCGATGTTGTGATTTACTTTTTGTTTACCGTCAACGTTCACAATTAGGGTGCTGTTACCTACGATGATATTAAAATCAGTTGCGCCCGCTTTTGCCTTGCCAAGATCGTACTGTTTGTAGGCATTTTCAGATTTACATGCTGGCTTACCGATGTTTTCTTTGCCTTTCTTACCTTTACAGATAAGTGCATTGTCTTTAACTACTGCCCAGTAATGTCCTGCTGTTTCACCAGCACCTTCACGCCACACTACGCGTAGAAGTGGGTGAGGAATGTTGTCTTTACCATCTACAGTCACGCCTTTGTTGTGTACTTGAAGGTAAGTGATTTCATTTTGCTTTGATGTGGAGTCTTTCATCGAAGCTTCAGGGTTTACTGGTTCAATGCTTGCGTTTAGATGGTAGAACGTATGTGGAAGAGAGGTGTTAAAGTTCTTATGAACACGCAGTTCGTTTCTTTTGTGATCTCCCGTCATTTTAAAGACGAAAGCCTCTGAGTCCTTGTCTACATAAAATACTTCGTTCACAACGCCAGAGAAATCGGTGTTGGTCGCGATGTAAAGCTTATTGCCTTTCTTGCCAGCAGGGTCAGAAATCTGCAATTCCGATTCTGAAAGTATTGGGCGATATTGAGCGTAGTCTGCAGGGATACCACGGTTATCACCAACGTCATCAAAGGTGATGGCAAAAGCTTGAGAAGATAAAAGTAAGGTCGTGGCAAGGCCAAGTATTTTTGTTTTACGAAGTGTCATTTTGGTTATTCCTCAGTAGACAGTTCAATATTGCTTGTTTGTATTATTATATTTGCAGTAAGAGAGTGCCGGAACTACTCAATTCGTTTCATGTGATCAAGCTCTACTTTGCAAGTAGAAGAGGGAATAAGTAACTAAAGGTAGCAAATGATTACATAGAGCTAGTGGATTTAAATGCACTGAGTCATTCAGCAAAACTATGAGTTTGTATCTGCTGTGGTCTATAACAATAGAACCACTGCACATGAACAGAGGAACTTGCGATGAAATGCATGACAAAGCCCTTTTTATTATTTGGATTGGTGTGCCTTTCTTTTTCATCTCATTCAGCGACCGAGCTTAAGTTGGAGAACTTATTGTCTGCTGAACTAGAAGGAAAGCCCGGCACAGAGGTTATTGTTAGTCGAGTTTATATTCCTCCCAAGACCTCCCTACCTAAGCACTGGCACCCAGGTGAGGAGTTTGCCTATATTATCGACGGTAGCGTCACTCTCTGGCAAAAAGGGAAAGAGGATCTGCATTTGACGGCAGGGCAAGTTGCCAAAGTCCCCCAACATCAAGTTCATACAGCTACAACCGATGAAGAGGGTGCTACGATAATCGTTTTTCGCGTTCATGAAAAAGGCAAGCCAGAGCGTGTGAAGGCGGAATAAATATCAAACAGTTGCATCGCGAATTTAATTGCCTATACAGTTAACGCTTGATAATGGCTATTAATCTAATGACAATCATTTGATACATAGGCAAGACTAAATAGTTTTGCAGCATTATTTTGCCGACAAAAGGACTTATTGAAATGGCTAAGCAGTTTTACAACAATCTTGATCTTAACCTTCTGCGTACATTTCAGATTATCTTCCAAGAAAAAAACCTTCAGAAAGCTTCATTGAGATTGCACGTATCTGCGCCAGCGCTCAGTAAATCGCTCAATCGACTTCGAGACCATTTCAACGATCCACTATTTGTGAAAGTACCTAAAGGGTTGAGTCCAACCCCATTTGCGAAAGATTTGTCTGAAAGTATTAGCCCTACGCTAGAGAAGTTAGCGAACAATCTGAATTCATTAAATGATTTTCAACCGGAAGATCTGCAAGGAAGAATCACATTGGCGATATCTCCTTTTATTCTGCAGGCAATAGGATGTGATTTATTCTCTGCACTGTCTAAACAAGCGCCAAATGTTGAATGGCACCTAGTGAATTGGTCTAAAACTTGTTTGGAGGACATGGTGAAAGGGGACATAAAAATAGGCGTAAATTACGATATTGACTTGTCTCGCAAAGATATCAGCAGTCGTAAGTTGGCAACAGATTGCTTCAAAGTAATTGTTCGAGAGGATCATCCTCTTCAAGGCAATTCAGTTAAAGTGAGTGAATTATCGAAATATCCGGTAGCAGCTCTAATTGTGGCTGATTGGAATACTCGACGTACATTTGCTGAGAAGGTGTTTGATGACTTTGCTCTGATACCAAAAGTAGCATTACGCTCAGATCTGCCCTCTGTTGTCTTGGAGACAATAGCGAGAACCGATCTAATCTTTCCTCACTCAGGTTTGTTTAATGTTCAGCGCTATCCTCATTTAAAAGCATTGAGTGTAAAAGATCGAGAAGTCGAAATGCTCAAAGATATACATCTATTTTTTAGCCATAAAGATAAGCATGATGGTACGACGAAATGGCTACGAAAAATCCTATCCTCTATTCTAAAGCAGCAAATGTTACAAAATGATTCAGTGTTAACTTCTGGTTAATAGCGCTAGTCATTTTGGTGAATGGCTCTACAAAGTAAAGATACTTAATATTCTCTCAACGGCAGGAACGCCAACTTATCCGCATTGATGCATTTTGGTATGTTTAAGAGAAGAGAATAATTTTGATGAAAAAAACGATCATCGCTTCCACTGTTTTAGCAACACTTTCGTTTGGCAGTTTTGCACAATCTGTAAACGTAGAAGAGGCTAATATACAGACTCAACTTTTAGTTGATGCTCAGATGGCTCAAATTGATGCGCGAATTTTAGAGCAACTAGAAAACCAAGATGCACGAGTTGTGATGATTGATGACACAGTTTATGAAAAAGATAGCCAAGGTGTTTGGACTGTAGTAGGTACAACTTCTGTTGCATTAGCTGCTGGTTTACTGAGCGGTTCGTCTAGCAATAGTAAGAACTCTTCTACCGATGGTTCAATCAACCTACCTGAGATGTCGCCTAGCAATCCTGTTTATAATCAGCCAGCAAACCCGTTAGAAGCAACACCAGAAGCAGACAACGGCCGTAGCATCGAGAAAATTGCTGAGAATGCATGGACAGTATCAACACACGGCGAGCTTGACGGTTACATCATTCATGAGAATGGCGAGTTCACAATCCGCAATGCAGATGGTGACTACGTCGGTTCATGGAAGCCAACCATTGGCCATCCAATCCAAGGCACCCCTGCAAACCCAATTGAAGCAACACCGGAAGCGGATAATGGCCGCAGTGTTGAGAAAATCGCTGAGAACGCGTGGGCAGTATCAACACACGACGAGCTGGATGGTTACATCATTCTAGAGAATGGTGAGTTCACAATTCGCAATGCAGATGGCGACTACGTCGGTTCATGGAAGCCAACCATCGGTCACCCGATCCAAGGCACGCCTGTAAACCCAATCGAAGCAACACCGGAAGCGGATAATGGCCGCAGTGTTGAGAAAATCGCTGATAACGCATGGGCAGTATCAACGCATGGTGAGCTTGACGGTTACATCATTCATGAGAATGGCGAGTTCACAATCCGCAATGCGGATGGCGACTACGTCGGTTCATGGAAGCCAACCATCGGTCACCCGATCCAAGGCACCCCTGCAAACCCAATCGAAGCAACGCCTGAAGCAGATAACGGTCGCAGTGTAGAGAAAATTGCAGAGAACGCGTGGACAGTATCAACACACGACGAGCTAGATGGTTACATCATCCTTGAGAATGGCGAGTTCACAATTCGCAATGCAGATGGTGACTACGTCGGTTCATGGAAGCCAACTATTGGCCACCCGATCCAAGGTACCCCTGTAAACCCAATTGAAGCGACACCAGAAGCAGATAATGGCCGCAGTGTTGAGAAAATCGCAGAGAACGCGTGGGCAGTATCAACGCACGGTGAACTTGACGGTTACATTATTCATGAGAATGGCGAGTTCACAATCCGCAATGCAGATGGCGACTACGTCGGTTCATGGAAGCCAACCATCGGTCACCCGATCCAAGGCACCCCTGTAAACCCAATTGAAGCAACACCGGAAGCGGATAATGGCCGCAGTGTTGAGAAAATCGCTGAGAACGCGTGGGCAGTATCAACACACGGCGAGCTGGATGGTTACATCATTCTAGAGAATGGTGAGTTCACAATTCGCAATGCAGATGGCGACTACGTCGGTTCATGGAAGCCAACCATCGGTCACCCGATCCAAGGCACGCCTGTAAACCCAATCGAAGCAACACCGGAAGCGGATAATGGCCGCAGTGTTGAGAAAATCGCTGATAACGCATGGGCAGTATCAACGCACGGTGAGCTTGATGGCTATGTGATTGTTGAAAATGGCGGTGTTACTGTTCGTGATAGTGACATGAATGAAGTAGGTTCATGGTCACCTAAAGGTAGCGAATTTTCAGCAGCAGATGTTCGAAATAAGTTCGCTTCACTGTCAC
This sequence comes from Vibrio comitans, assembly GCA_024346835.1. Classification (GTDB taxonomy): domain Bacteria; phylum Pseudomonadota; class Gammaproteobacteria; order Enterobacterales; family Vibrionaceae; genus Vibrio; species Vibrio comitans. Next base: position 432,000 of record AP024867.1, on the reverse strand, counting down.
AAAGCCAGCGTAACAACATTCGTCAAATGTTACGCAACCGTAAGTAACAATTAGCTTTAGCTAGTCTAAGTAAGCCCTCAAATAGAGGGCTTATTTTTATCTTGTTCGATACAGTCCATGGATGGTCTAGAAAACTGAGACCTGAGCCTTGAAAAAACTTCTAGCCGTTATCCTTATTCATTTCTCTTCTTATTCATTTGCTTCAATAGAGCAGGACTCAGAAAGTGGAGTCATTGACTTCATTACTGAGACATTTGATATATCTGTTAGTAACTCAGACTTCCTGGGTGACTATTCAAGTGATTATGTGTTTACGCTAAATGCTTCTTACAACATCAATGAAACATGGCGTGTTTTCGGCTCTTTAGATACTGATGAATTTTTGGATGTCGGTGTTGGCTATTCATTTTTTATTGCTGAGCGAGTTTACAATGAAGTTTCGGTATCTGTAGGTGGGAATACAGACAAGACTTATGTAACAACTGTTGGTCTTTTTTCTGCGACGCAATGGAATGATTTTGTCTTTTACACCAACTTTGAGGGGCAATACATAGAAAATAATCCCGACATTCCAAACTTAGATGTGCAAAGACAACAGATTTTTTTCAACAAATTAGTTGGGACCAACTATGAGGTTACCCAGTGGTTAAGTTTATCTGCATCCTACGGGCATGATCAAAACCATTACGATGTAATTAGTGTTAATGATTTCAAATTTACCGCTCCAATAGAAGGGTATGCAGACAGTTACGTGAACCTAGGATTTATATTGAATTTGTGGGGTGTGAAACCTTATATTGCTTATCGTTTTGATTTGAATGAAAGTGAAGCTAGCTATTGGGATTTTAGTTTGTCGTTTGATTTTTAGTTATTTGGGCTATGTGGTATCTACTTGATTAATAGAACTAAAACTACAATTGTATCCTAGTGAATTGTTATAGCGATAAACTAAATTATTCATAAACAAAAAGGCGAACCCAATGGTTCGCCTTTAGTGTTAATTTAGAGCTCTAACTACTCTTCAACGTATTCTTCAATGCTCGGGCACGAACAGATCAGGTTGCGGTCACCATAAACGTTATCGACGCGGTTTACTGTTGGCCAGTATTTCCATACACGTTGCGAACGTGAAGGGAAAGCGCCAAGTTCACGTGGGTATGGACGATCCCATTCGCTGCTCGCAAGATCCACCTGGGTGTGTGGTGCGTTAACTAGTGGGTTGTTGTCCAACGGCCATTCGCCGTCACGAACCTTGTTCATCTCTTTGCGGATGGCAATCATAGCGTCGCAGAAGCGGTTTAGTTCTTCTAGATCTTCTGACTCTGTTGGTTCAACCATTAGCGTACCCGCTACCGGGAATGACATAGTTGGCGCGTGGAAGCCGTAGTCCATTAGACGCTTAGCGATATCTTCTTCGCTGATACCTGTCTCTTCTTTAAGAGGGCGAATATCGATGATGCACTCGTGTGCTACTCGGCCATTCTTACCGCGGTATAGAACTGGGTAGTAAGGTAGCAGACGCTCCATTACGTAGTTCGCGTTTAGGATTGCCACTTCGGTCGCGTGTGTTAGGCCTTGCTCACCCATCATTGCGATGTAAGCCCATGAGATTGGCAAGATAGAAGCACTGCCCATATCGGCAGCAGAAACTGCGTGATCTGGACCTTGTAAGCCATTTTCAATGTGGCCTGGTAGGAATGGTGCCAAGTGAGATTTAACACCAATTGGGCCCATGCCTGGACCACCGCCACCGTGCGGAATACAGAAGGTTTTGTGTAGGTTAAGATGCGAAACATCTGAGCCGATAAAGCCTGGAGTAGTTAGACCCACCTGTGCATTCATGTTTGCACCGTCAAGGTACACTTGGCCACCTGCAGCATGGATCTTGTCACACACTTCTTTCACATGCTCTTCAAATACACCGTGAGTTGAAGGGTAGGTGATCATGATGCTAGATAGGTTCTCAGCGTGCTTTTCAATCTTCGCCTCTAGATCTGCCATGTCGATGTTGCCATCGTCATCACACTTCACTACGACAACCTTCATCGACACCATAGATGCTGTTGCAGGGTTAGTACCGTGTGCTGAGCTTGGGATCAGACAAACATTACGATGACCTTCGCCACGGGATTGGTGGTAGCGTTGAATGGCAATTAGACCTGCGTACTCGCCAGATGCGCCAGAGTTTGGCTGAAGTGAGAAGTCATCGTAGCCAGTGATCTCACAAAGCTTGGCTTTCAGATCTTTTGCTAGAGCGGTATAGCCAGCTGCTTGTTCAATTGGTGCGAATGGGTGAATAGCACCGAATTCAGGCCAAGTGACTGGAATCATCTCCGCTGCAGCGTTTAGCTTCATCGTACAAGATCCCAGAGGGATCATGCCGTGCGTTAGCGAGAAGTCTTTGTTCTCTAGTTGCTTAAGGTAGCGCATCATCTGTGTTTCACTGTGGTGAGTGTTAAACACAGGGTGGGTTAGGAACTCTGATTCGCGGCGGCAGCTTTCTGGAATTGCGGCAAATTCGTTTTTCGCGACTTCTGCACTAAGCGCTTCAATAGACTCAGTCACCTGGAATACGCTAAATAGCGCAACGATATCTGCCGTGGTAGTGGTTTCATCGAAACTCACACCTAGTTTACCGTCTAGCTTACGCAGGTTGATGTTGTCACGTTGAGCAGCGCCGTAAAGCGCATCTGTTCTGTCGCCAGTGTTAATAGTAATGGTATCGAAGAACGAGTTATTTGCTAGTTCATAGCCAGCTTGAGTCAAGCCTGCTGCTAGAATTGCTGTCATGTGGTGCGTGCGGCGAGCGATGGTTTTAAGGCCTTCACTACCGTGGAATACCGCGTAGAACGCTGCCATGTTGGCAAGTAGTGCTTGAGCTGTACAGATGTTTGAGGTCGCTTTCTCACGACGGATATGTTGCTCACGTGTTTGCATTGCCATGCGCAGTGCTTGGTTACCGTTGGTATCGATAGATACGCCAATAACACGACCTGGCATAGTACGCTTGTGCTTGTCTCGGGTAGCCATGAATGCTGCGTGAGGACCGCCGTAACCCATAGGCACACCAAAGCGCTGTGCTGAGCCAATCACTACATCAGCGCCCATCTCGCCAGCAGGCTTGATTAGCGTCGAAGCTAGAAGGTCTGTCGCGACAGTAACCAGTGTTTTATTTGCTTGTGCTTTAGCGATGATGTCAGTCAGGTCTCGCACATCACCGGTTGTATTTGGATATTGAACTAGCGCACCGAACACGTCTTGCTCTGGTAAGGAATCTAGATCGCCAATTTGAACTTCAAAGCCGATATATTCAGCGCGAGTTTTAACAACCTCAATGGTTTGAGGATGAACGTCGTTCGCCACGAAGAAGGTCTTACTCTTACTTTTACCAGCGCGCTTACACAGAGTCATCGCTTCTGCCGCAGCCGTTGCTTCATCGAGAAGAGAAGCATTGGCAATTTCCATGCCCGTAAGGTCAATAACCATTTGCTGGTAGTTTAGTAGGGCTTCAAGGCGTCCTTGAGAAATCTCTGGTTGGTATGGCGTGTACGCTGTGTACCAACCTGGGTTTTCGAGAACATTGCGCAAGATTACGTTTGGCGTGAAGGTGTTGTAGTAACCTTGACCGATAAAGGTACGCTTAACTTGGTTTTGCTGAGCAAATTTCTTCATTTCCTCTAGCATGCCTGCTTCACTCAGTGGTGCATCTAGAGTCAGAGGCTTCTCTAAACGGATTTGTTGAGGCACCGTTTGTTGAACAAGCTCATCTAGGCTCTCAGCTTTGATGCGCTCAAGCATTGTTTTTTGATCAGTTAAGTTGGGACCGTTATGGCGTGCAACAAATTCGTTATCTGTACTCAAACTGCGTAGTAGATCAGTCATAATTCCTTTATACCTTACTTGAAGCCTTCTACGAGACTTTAGGGGTGATTCAGTTTCCTAGTTGCTTTTGCAAGCGAGAGTGCAATTCAGGCTTTCGATGTGGAGCATTCTTGCTCTCTTATACGTGTCTCTGAATGGCAAGATCCCCGCAGTTGCGGGGATACTTAAAAGCTATTGTTTTAACTTAATAAAACCGAAGAGGGTTACTCGTCTTCGATGCTAGCTAGGTAATCTTCTGCGCTAGTTAGGTTGTCTAGCTCAGATGGATCTTCTAGTTTCACCTTAACAATCCAACCGCCTTCGTACGGTTCTTCGTTGATTAGCTCAGGGCTATCTTCTAGTTCTTCGTTGATTTCAACGATTTCACCTGTGATTGGTGCGTAGATGTCTGACGCTGCTTTTACAGACTCAACCAATGAAAAGCTGTCACCAGCTTCAATGTTTTCTTCTACTTCTGGTAGGTCGACAAATACAACATCACCTAGCATCTGTTGAGCGTGCTCTGAGATACCGATAGTAACCGTACCGTCACCGTTGTCTTTAACCCACTCATGGCTATCAGCAAACTTAAGGGTGTTGTCCATTTTTTGAATCTCCAACTTAATCAGATTTGAATTAATAAAAGCACTATTGCAGATAAAATAAACCGAGTTGTGTACATTCTCAAGTCGAAATTTCCTATTGGAAACAAAAAAGTCAAGAATGTAACTTATCTCTCACTTAATCTTGCTCTATGCTCTTCATCCTGACTGCCTTTTTGTGGCACACTTTTCAATCAAGAAATTGGATGAAGATTAAGATGAAGGACCTCATGAAAGAACCCAAACTGGATGATTATCCATCATTAACCATAGAGAAGTCCTCAGTAGAAAACAGCGTTGAACCATTAAAGTTAGGTGACAAAATTAAGTCAATCCGTAGCCAGCTTGGTTTAACACTTGAGGAAGCAAGTCAGCGCACAGGGTTGGCTCGTTCAACGCTAAGTAAGATAGAGAATGAACAAATCAGCCCGACCTTTCAGGCAATGCAAAAGCTGGCCTCTGGCTTAGATATTGACATGCCTCAGTTGTTTGCTCCGCCCAAGAATAAAGGGGCTAGCGGGCGAAGAGACATTACGATGAAGGGGCAAGGTAAGCCTCACCCTACGGCCACTTATGAGCATGAGTTGTTGGCTACCGAGATGTCACAGAAAAAAATGATGCCATTCAAATCTGTGGTGCATGCACGAAGCTTCGATGAATTTCAGGGGTGGGTTAGACACGATGGAGAGGAGTTTCTACTCATTTTGTCCGGTGAAGTCACCCTGTACACCGAATTTTATGAGCCTTTGGTACTTGCTGAAGGTGACAGTGTTTATTACGACGCAAATATGGGTCATGCGCTGGTTTCGCGCAGTGAACAAGACGCGCAAATCCTTTGGGTTACTGCGAAGTAAACCGCTCGAATGTAGCGGTTGTGTTACGAGACGAAGTTTCCTATAGTGTCGGCAAACGTTTGCTTAACTGCGAAACTGATATCAATCATTATGAATATGTTGCTCTGGGCCAAGTTACGAAACATGGCGCAGGACACAGCTAAGGAGAGACAATGACTGAAGCTTTACTGAAAACCCCTTTACACGCCCTTCATGTTGAAGAAGGGGCAAAAATGGTGCCATTTGCTGGTTACGATATGCCAGTTCAATATCCACTAGGGGTTAAGAAGGAGCATCTGCATACTCGCGATGCAGCCGGTCTTTTTGATGTATCTCATATGGGGCAACTTCGCCTAAAAGGTAATAATGCGGCTGCTGCATTAGAAGCCTTAGTTCCTGTTGATATTATTGATCTAGCCAGTGGTAATCAGCGCTATGCGTTCTTTACCAATGAGCAAGGCGGCATCATGGATGACTTGATGGTGGCGAACCTTGGCGACCACTTGTTTGTGGTAGTCAATGCTGCGTGTAAAGAGCAGGACATTGCGCACCTCCAAGCAAACTTGCCTTCAGACGTTGAGCTAGAAATTATCGATGATCGTGCATTACTTGCGCTTCAAGGTCCTAAAGCCGTCGATGTATTAGCTGAACTGAATCCCGCAGTAAAAGATATGCTGTTTATGGATGTAGCTCGACTTGAGTTGCTTGGTATCGAGTGTATTGTGAGTCGTTCTGGCTACACTGGCGAAGACGGTTATGAGATCTCAGTTCCTGCTGAGCAAGCGGAAGCTTTGGCTCGCAAGCTAACAGATTCTGACCTTGTAGAGTGGATTGGCCTTGGTGCTCGTGACTCGTTGCGTCTTGAGTGCGGTTTGTGTCTTTACGGCCACGACCTGGACATTACAACCACTCCTGTTGAAGCTAGCCTACTTTGGGCGATCAGCAAAGTACGTCGTGCTGATGGCGAACGTGCAGGTGGCTTCCCAGGGGCAGACATTATTCTTGACCAAATTGCCACGAAAGATGTTTTGCGCAAGCGTGTTGGCCTGGTTGGCCAAACTAAAGCGCCTGTTCGTGAAGGCTGCAAGTTGTTTGATGCTAACGACGTGGAAGTGGGCGTTGTAACCAGTGGCACGGCAGGACCTAACGCGGGTAAGCCGGTTTCTATGGCCTATGTACGTGCTGACTTAATGGCAGCAGGCACTGAAATTTTTGCTGAAGTACGCGGTAAAAAACTGCCGATGACAGTAGAAAAAATGCCATTTGTACCGCAGCGTTACTACCGCGGTTAATCGCCTTCAATTATGTCGAAAGTGACATTGGAAGGGCACATTATCGTGCCCGTTCAAGACTTGAAATCGGTACTTGAGGCTTTGCCTGAGCATATTAAATTGACTCACGCAGAGCCCGGTTGTATTGCCTTTCATGTTCAACAATCCTCAAGAAAGCCTCATCGCTTCGATGTTTATGAAGAATTCATAGATCGAGAAGCTTTTGAATATCATCAACGCCGAGTAAGAGAGTCTCACTGGGGAACTATTACCTCTAATGTGATTCGACATTACCAAGTCTCAGAAGAAAACTAAACACTATGCCTCTTAACCAAGTGACTCTCGAGAATCAATCTTTCGTTCCCAGCAAGATATTGTGCGTCGGCAGAAACTACGTGGCTCATATTGAAGAGCTGGGCAATGAAGTTCCAGAAGACATGGTCGTGTTCATGAAGCCCAATGCTTCTCTTAGCCGACAGCTAAATAGCTTCCATGAAGAACCGCTACACTACGAAGCTGAGCTGTGCTTTTTGATCAAAGACGGCGAATTTTCTGGCGTTGCCATTGGTTTAGATCTCACTAAGCGTGATATGCAAAGTGCGCTCAAAGCTAAGGGCCTTCCTTGGGAGCGTGCTAAGGCATTTGATGGCTCTGCGGTTATTTCAGATTTCGTCGCTTTTGAATGCGATTTCAAAGAGTTATCGCTTGAGCTCTGGATAAATGATGAGCTGATTCAACAAGGTGGAGTCGAGCTTATGCTGTACCCACCGCAGGTGATCAAGCAAGAGCTAAGCAAATTTACTTCATTAGAAGAAGGTGACATTGTGATGACCGGCACACCCAAAGGTGTGGGTGTGGTTCATAAGGGCGACCGATTTGTGGGGCGTGTTTTGCAAGGAGATCATTGTCTTGTAGAACAAAACTGGTTAGCGCAATAAGTAAGATGTTCCCCTAAAAACCAAAAGCCCTCTTTATACAATAGGATAAAGAGGGCTTTTATCGTTATTAATCAGATAGTAACAGTGCCTAATCTATTAAATATCGGTACGTTTAATCAAACGTACTTCATCAAAATAGGCTTCTTCATCAGAGTCGGGTGTTCCCTGATACGTTAGGGCAAACTCATCGATTCGAACTTCAAGCTCTTTGTTGTTTTCTACTTGATAAAGTAACTCATCTTCACCGACTGAAGTATCAATTTCCATGTAGGCAAACACTTCAACATCGCTATTGGCTGCACTATCAAACTCAAGAGTTACTTGCTTGAAGCAACTTTTAACACTTCCTTCTGGGGCATCATCGAGATCCTTAACGTGTGCTCTTGCATCCGAAATGATCGTCCCTACGCTATTTTTAACGCCATAATGTAGCGTAGATACAGAGTCATCCCCTTTATTGTCACAGTAGTAAAGGCTATATGTCATCGGTGTATTCAGAGGAATATCTGAGACTTTTTGGCTAAGACCTGGAGTCGCACTAAAGTCATAGGTATCTTCGCCTTTTTTAAAGCGTATGCGCGCGGAGCCATTTGTACCACCTTCGTCACTAAAGGCGGAATCACCTGAACTACCTACATCTCCTAAGCCTTCACTGCTACCTTCTTGTTGAAGCCAAAAGTCACTGCTACCACCATCGGAGCGCCACTGACCCAAATCGCCGTCTTGAATCCCGGCATTTAACGTTACTTCACTCGCTAGTGCTAAAGACAGTTGGCCTGATGTTTCTGTAGCTCCGGTTGTGAACTCATGGATAACCAGCTGGTAATCTGAATTTGATACATCACCGTCAAAGCTGTGCTCGCCGACGCTGATATTATATTTCCCTTTCACAAAAGCAGAGACTGCATGTTTTGTGTTGGGTGTCAGCGTTACTTCTTGATATGCACTTTGATCTTTTCCTATCACAACTAAGCTTGAGTTGTAGCTAAAGGTACCTGAATCTGTAACGAAGGCATTGCCCAACCAACCCTCAGTACCATCGATAAACGCATAGTTGTCTAGTTCAATTTCGTGGACTACTGGTTCAGGCTTATCGAAAGAATAAGATTGTGGACCTACATCATCATAATCGAGTGGCTCAATTAGTGGAGAACCATTAGTAATATCATCTGCACCCGCCAGCGTGATTTCATTACGTGCAAGGCCATCCATATCAGAGGTGACGGCAACAAATTCGCCTCTATCGTATTCAGTTGCATCAATGCTCGAAGAGTTTGATGGGCGGTATAAACCATCGATGCCTTTTACTAAGTGAGCGCTAACAAGGCTACCAGTAACTGTGCCTGTATCTGCAAAGGAATCACCATCTACAATATTGCCGACAACAACAGAACTGCTTGCCCAACCACGGTCAGTTTCAACAAACACAGGACCGATGGCTTTATCAACAATGTTATTTGCAAAGTAGATTTGTTCTGGCTGTTTAGACTTACCACCACCATCGATGTTAATACTATTGATGCTGTCAATTACGGTATTAAATGCCACATGAACATTTTCAAGTGGCTGATAGCCATTTCCGCCATCACCTGCGCCGTCAGTACCAAGAAGCACGATGCCACCATGATGGGTCGTCGACTTGTAACGGGCACCTTCGATATAGTTGTTTGTAACAATGTGTCCATCATCGACAAGTCTTAAGCCGCCTGAATATGGATAACCATCACCAAAAATGAAGTTGTTAGAGATGTTGTTATGATTACCATGACGGTTGGTAATTGAACCATAACTGTTACGCACTGTGTTTTGTGCAATCACGTTTTTTGATGCTTTATTTGAGATAACTTCAGCTTCACCTTGAATACGCTCAAATAGGTTACCAATAACGAATGAGTTACCGGCATAGTGGTGCGTTTCACTTAGACCAGTACGAATAGCTTCATAGTCATTGTCGCTACTGCCAGCGTAAAGCTTGCCCTGTGTGGGAGGACGGTTAGCAAAGTAGTTCGCGTAAACAGTGGTGTATTCAGCGATTCCCCCGTTACCCTCGTCCATTAGTCCGCTTTCTCTTACTAGCGAAACAATAGGGTTCCCGGTAGTTTTACCACTGAAAATATTGTGATCAATCCAGTTATGCTTGCCGTAGAGGGCTAGCCACACGCCATTTTCTTTGTCACTGGAAAGGTTTTTATCGCTATCGATATTCACAAAGACATTTTCTGAAATACGGCAATGATTACAAAGTTCAGCAGAGCTAAATCGTGTTTCTAGTAATTTACTACTCGCACTTTCTCCGCCATCAAAGATAAGGCCATGTAACTGAACATACTCGCCGCCCATAATGATCTTGGTTTCGCCGGTGATAGTCACCTGGCCTGGGTTAGTCGCACGAACCTTAATTGGGGCTTGTTCTGTACCTTGGCCACCAAAGACAAGCTCTGCTTCGCTATAAGTACCATCATCAATACAGACAACATCACCAGGGTTCATCGCTTTGTCGTAAATACTTGGCTCAGAAATATACTCGGTGCATTCGCTTGAATCGGAGTTTAAAAGGGTTTTAACACCTTGCGGCATATCTTTTGCAAAAGGTACCTCTGATGTTATTGGAGTCGAGGGATCAAGTGGCGTTCCAGGTATTGATTCATCAGGATCCACTGGAACAGATGGCTCTAATGGCGTTCCAGGTATCGAGTTATCAGGGTCGGTTACTTGACTACTTTGACTGGAATCATTACAACCGACGATCGCTAACGTTATCAATATGGATAAAATTCTCTTGTTCATATTCCCTCTTATTTCAAATGATTATTTCCTGTATCAATATGTTATTAAGTTTTACTTTCTGTTTATAGCGATCGATATCTCATTTGTATTACATGAGTACAATAATATTTAACTACTAGGGCGCTCGTTATGTTTTTATTCTTTAAAAACAACAAGTTAAATGGAGGCTGTGTATTGATTGAAATGATAGGTTAATGATTGAATTCTTGAGTTACCTCACAAGGTAAAAATTGAAATAAGCCTAATTTGAACACGAGTTGATTGTTTATTGTTGAGGGGGATCACCTTTTAGTCGGTGTATCTAAACCTAATGATAAAACTTTTTATTTGTCTGGGAGATAATAATTCATTGCTGTGGATTATTATTCTTATTTAATTTTAAATATGAAACTGAAGAATACTAAAGTAATTATGCTTACTCATGATGGTCAACAAGGAATACAGGAAATGATCATTCTACGAACATAGGTTTTAATCTGTTACTCACCTTCATTATATTGCATATAAAGGGCAAAGTGATTTACCAATAAATATAAGAGGTTTTCACCTTTATATATTGGGACGGTCTATACAGCGCACTTTTTCTGACCCCAGAGTAACGCCTTCAGATTCCTGAATATCTCAGAGCGTAACTATTGAACTGGGGTTACAGTTTTTAAGACTTCATCACTCAGACGGCAATCTTTGCTTGAGTTCCAATAACATCTGAAAAGCACTTTCGCCTGACATCTCGTACGGATTGAAATCTGGTGAGCTTGAGAATTGCATATTGATAAGGACTGTTAGGTAAGACTCAGGGATGTCTCCCATAGACCAATCACCAAACACTCTGGTATGGATCTCTTGGAAATAGAGAATTTGCACATTGTCGTGTCTTTCGTCTTTCAAAATGCGGTTATAGGTCGAGTTCACCGCCTCTCTTGAACCCTCTAAGCATTGTAAAAAATATTTGTTGTTGTGGCTTAAAAGGCCAGTTAAATGACTTTGTTGATTGAATTTCCTAGAGGTTGCAAGAATGTCGTCTAAGGTATGGGAATCACAGGTTGGAGATAGGGTACTGATATAAATTAATCGAGTTAGAACCATAGCCATCACTTCTATTTTTATCAAAAGACACTATCAAATATACTCTATGTCGCTGAAATTCCTAGGTGAGCCCCAATGAGTTATCCAATTGTGAGCTCGCATCGTGACACAGAATCCATTTCAATCTATCATTCGTTGTTAAATGGCTAGTTCTAGCCAACCTCAGGGACAAATCACGATTATCGCTCCGCCGGAGACAAATCATGATTATCGCTCATTAATTTATGGAGCATGATTATGAATACTTGGGTTAAAGATGCGATCGTTTACCAGATTTACCCCCGCAGTTTTAAAGACTCAAACAATGACGGTATTGGCGATATCAACGGTATCCGTTCGAAGCTCGACTATCTTCAACAACTGGGCATTAATACCCTTTGGCTAAGCCCGATCTACGACTCTCCTTGTGATGACAATGGCTATGATATCCGCGACTACCAAGCCATTCTTAGCAAATTTGGTACGATGCAAGACTTTGATCTTTTGCTTGAAGAGTGTCATCAACGAGAGATGAAGTTGGTCATGGATTTGGTGATCAACCATTGTTCTGATGAGCATGAGTGGTTTGAAAAGTCGAAGCAATCCAAGACTGGACCGTATGCCGATTACTTCTATTGGTCTGATGAACCCAACGATTTGAGATCGGTGTTTGGGGGCTCGGCGTGGGAGTATTGTGAATCACGACAGCAATTCTATTTGCACACCTTCAGCAAAAAGCAGCCAGATCTTAATTGGGAATGTGCTGATCTTGTTGAAAAAATAGAACAGATGGTGGATTGGTGGCTGGATAAGGGCGTTGATGGTTTTCGAGTGGATGCCATCTCGTTTCTTGATAAATCAGGAATTGAAGCTGCGCCAAACGGCAGCTTTGCGACAGAGGCATGTGTGAATAGGCCGAAAGGGCATCAACATCTACAGCATCTAATGACGAAAATACACTCTCGTGATGTGCTCAGCGTAGGGGAAATCAATGCCAGAGATACTGAAGAGTTGTTGGATTATATACTTCCATCACGCAGTGAGTTTCAAATGGCGATTGTGTTTACTCCCCCAGAAGTAGAGGTCTTTCATGAGAACTTAAATCGATATTACAAAGAACAGCTCAAAACTCGCATTGAGGTGCAGCAACAGGGCGCGTGGAATGCGAATTTCCTCTCTAACCATGATAAACCTCGTCAGGTATCCCTTTACGGTGATGACAATGAGTTTTGGTCGCAATCGGCAAAGGCGTTAGCGGTTCTCAATCTTACCCAACATGGCACACCTTACTTGTATCAGGGTGAAGAGATTGGTATGACCAACTGCTATTATGACGACATTTCTGACTATGACGACATTGATACACTCGCTAAATATCGAGAGCAGTTAGCGTTAGGCATGTCTAGCAATGATGCTTTAGCGATGGTAAGTAAGGCGAGTCGAGATAACAGCCGAACCCCTATGCAGTGGGATGACTCGCTTTTTGCAGGCTTTAGTGACGCTAAGCCTTGGCTGAAGATGAACGATAACAAGTCATCGATAAACGTAGACTCGCAGCAGAACGATGCTGATTCCGTATTGCAATTTTACAAGCAATTGATTCAATTAAGACTCAATTCCGAAGCGCTAAAAACAGGTGAGACGTCATTGTACGATACAGAAGATGCCATTATTGCCTATCAGCGTGAAGGCGATTGCGGTACGTACTCTATTGTCGTGAACCTAAGTAACGAAATGGTTTCGGCTCCACATATTCCATTGCTGGAATCAGCGGAGTTAGTGCTAGGTCAGGAACTCAGTGAACATTTACCGCCCTATTATTTTGCGGTGTATAAAAGCTAGTTGCTCTGAGCTAGCGTTAGACACAACACGGTCAACGCTAGCTCTTTAGTCATTGCTACTGAACGGTACTGCTGCGGCGAATAGCCTGTCCCGGTGCAGCATCGGTAATTAATTTGCCATCTTGCACCACAAATTGGCCATTCACCAATACGGTGTTGATACCAGTAGAGAGGGCGGAGGGCACTTGATACGTCGCGTGATTGTCTACAGTGTTAGGGTCGAATATGACGATGTCTGCGTCCATGCCTGGCTGGATTCGCCCTTTCTTTTGCATTTGAGGCACGAAACCATCGAGTACAGTTGCAGGCATATAACTCATTTTGCTAATCGCTTCTTCCATTGTCAGCAGGCCTCGCTCTCTCACGTACGAACCTAAGATCTTGGTGAAGGTGCCACTTGATCTTGGGTGAGCGAACGCTTCACTTGGAAGTGGCCATTCATCGCCTTCGTAGTAGCTGATTTTTCCTTCGTCAATGAGCATCCAAGGCATTGAGTCCGACTCAATCAACACATTAGGGTGTAAAATGGAGCGGTCTAGCGCGGATAGCTCGCTAGGCACTGCTTCATCTAAGAAGTGCCAATTGATAACGGTTCCCGGAGCTTCTTTTTGTGCTTCGAACACTTCCTCGTTGCTCAAGCGCTTGTTACCGAGCTGTATGCTTTCTTCTTGATAGCCTAAACGCTCTTTCCATTGAGGACCGCTGAACATAGCGCCACCAATGACGGTACTTGCCGCGCCCCAAGGATAGGCACCTGCAGTGACATGAAAGCCATTTTCGGTTGCTTCATCAAATAGCTCTAATGTGGCATCGATGTCTTTTAGCGAGGTACTGTTAATATGGTTGATGTGCATTTTTGCGTTAGTCAGTGCAGAGTTCGCGATCAGCTCTTGAATGGCTTCAAAACTGCTTCCCGGCTCGAGCATACTTGCGTAGCGAACATGTGTATAAGTTGCGACCTCATGTTCGGCCGCAAGCTTTGCTAACGCATAGTACTCCTTTTGACCGTAGCCCGGTGCGTAGCCTGCGTTGATACCTATGCCAATTGCACCTTCTTTCAACCCTTGCTCTACATAAGCAATGATCTTTTCAAGCTGCTCATCTGTTGCAATTTCTTGTTTCCAGCTATCTATGCCTTGCACGTTTTGAAAGTATTTTAAGTCAGCATAAGGTGCTTGCTCTGTAAAGGTGGCGACACGCGCAAATGTCCAAGCAGCAGAGGCTCCATAATTAATTGGCAGCTTTTTATTCGATTGCGCCTCATACCATTCACCAATAGGAAGTATGCCTGACTCAAGCTCTAATGCTGTTGTCACGCCTTGTTGAGCCTGCATTCGATAGCCTGAGATATTTTGTCCATGATGGTGCAAATCAATAAAGCCAGGAGAGACAATTTGACCTTGTGCTTTAATGACTTGTGTACCTTCAATTGCTTCGGTAGTGATAATCTCAATGGTACCTTTATTAATACCAATATTACGTACATCACTAAGACCAGTTTCAGGGTCAATAACGTGGCCCCCATGGATAACCAGATCATAGCTTTCTGCGTATACGCTGGCTGAACTGGCCAGCAGGGCAATCGGCAATACTGCTGCGCGAATGGGTGATTTCATGTTTGTTCCTAAAGGTTGGTTGTCATGGTTAATGCCCTTTTTACAGAAAGAGCAGACTAATGAAGCTTCTAGTACCCTATCCAAGTAACTAGAAGGCTACGTACTCCACTTTGATGGCTGACATCGAGTAGCCAGTGCTAATGACTTCAGTGCCATCAATAAAAGAAATCGGCATATCTTTTGGTTCAGCGGTTATGTCACCAGTCACCACGATCACTTTATATAAATCTTGAAGTTCAAAACCCTCTTTTAACTCAACAATCACAGTCTGATTCGCCGGTGGTGGAGGGGTATGTATGCAAGCTCCAGCAGTAGGAACCAGTAAAAATTTGGTGGTCAGCATCCCTTCCATTTCAAGGGGAACTAAAAATCCGGGGATAGAGACGTTGATGAGATTGAGCGCCGTATTCACTGTTGATAAGCGTTTGCGTTCGATGGCAAGTGCTTTATCTCTGAGTTCGAGTAAGTCGTCTGCTTCAAAGCCAGCATCCCTTAACGCCTTTATATCTTGTTGATATTGAAGAGACTCTGCGTCATTCATGTCACGTCTTTGGCTGGTATTTCGATAGTTCAATATGTTGTAAAGTTGACTGACCTGAAGTTTATTCAATGCAGGTAATTCAACGGTTTCGGTTGCTGGTGGAATAAGCGCTTCCCACTGAATCATCTGTGCAGATGAGCTACTGAAGCTGGCCAATATCAAAAGTAATGAGCTCAATGTGCGTAGTGTCATGGCGTGATTTCTATGCGTTAGGGTTGATAAATGATCAGAATTTGCTTTTTCAAACCAACTTCGTTTTTTAACTGACCTTTTTTGATGCGGGGGAGTGTATCTGTGGTCGGCGAGCTGATTTAGGTCATTTGGTGACAAAATATGCTAGTATTTGATGCTTTGCTGCTGTTGTTTAAGGTCTAGCCATGAAATCTACATCAGACAGAGCCCGCATATTGTTGAGCTCCTCCGATAACATTGCCCCGTTTATTGAGTACTGTGAAACGCGAAATATTGACTGGGTTTCATGCGCAACGAAATTGAACCTTCCAGTAGAATTAATGAGAAAACAAAGTTGGCTACCCACCAAAGAAGTCATGCTCTTTTTGGCTGAGTTGCAAAGAACCCAGAATCTTCAAATTGGTATGGAAGTGGGGAAGTGGGCATCTTTAGCGAAAATGTCAAAAGAGATCGCTGAACTGGCGGAGCAGTCCCTGTCTTTAGAACAAGGCATTCAAAGCCTTGTGCATGAGCTGACAAATTTAAATAACCATGTGATTATTTGGACTGAGTATAGTCATGGGAACTGGTGGCTATGTCACCGCAGTGGGTATCGTCCCTCAGTTATTGGCTTTGAACACACTGAGTGGTTTAGAACGTTAGCTTTAGTCAGCTTTTGCCGGTATTTCCTTGGCTCTGACTGGAAGCCCGTAAAAACAAAATTAATGATGCAACGTCGAGAGCAAGTTGCCATCCCAAATCAGTTCCTCCAACCAGATGTTGAATTTTCCTACCGCTATGGGGCAATAGCGATTGATATTGATGAGGGCTTTGAGATCTTTTCTCCTTTGGGAAAAGCACAGCAATGGCATAGTGAAGTGTTAAAGCTGATTCGCACCTATGCTGTTTTGCCTTGGTTCACTATTGAGTGGTTTGCTCCAATGCTTGGGATGACAAAGCGAACATTGCAAAGAAACTTAAAGCAGCAAGGCTATGTCTTTAAGTCTGTAAAAGAAGAGGCAAGAAAACAAAAAGCGATAGAGTTGCTTAGTGAAAGTACTTTGTCGATTGAAGATATTTACTGGCAGGTCGGCTACACAGATCTCAGTAATTTTAACCGAGCGTTTAGAGCGTGGACGGGTTTTAGTGCTCCTGCCTATAGAAAAATAAAATCTGAATAAACAAAAGAATGCTTTACAGCCTGCTTTATTAGTGTACTATCCACTTTCACTCTGTGATTCAGAGTTATTAATGAAATATAAAGTAAAAGCAAAACCCTCAGTATTCCTTCGTTATTGTTGTCATCCTCAGTGTTTCCTTAGCTTCATCGTAGCATTCAATAATTCAAAATTTCAGCGTCTCGCAATATTGCGAAAATAAATGATTAAAAAATAAGGGACACATTATGTCTAACAAAACTACTGGTATCGTAAAATGGTTTAACGAAGAGAAAGGTTTCGGCTTTTTGACTCAAGACAACGGCGGTGCAGACGTATTCGTTCACTTCCGTGCTATCGCATCTGAAGGTTTCAAGACTCTAGCTGAAGGCCAAAAAGTGTCTTTCACTGTAGAGCAAGGTCAAAAAGGCCTTCAAGCTGCTGACGTAGTAGCTATCTAAGTTTTGTCGGCGCAGATAGCCTAGGTTGTCTGCGCCAACTTAATACCATTAATTCATAACTCAATAATTTATATCGTAACACCGTAAATAAAAAACCTCTCTCACATCTGCAAAATGTAAATGTCGTCACGTTAGTTATTTCCTTCGCTACATCAATATAAATATAAAATAAGTTTAACTATTTCTATGTGGAAATTAATTTCTTCAGGAAAGGGTTAGTCGTATAAAAATTTAAGGAAATTTATGTCTCGTTCTATCGGTCGTAAACGCTTTTGGTTCCAAAAAAAGTGTTCAGAAAATAGTACCAAATTTAAAAAAGCTAGCTAATTATCAATACTTAGCTTCGCTGTAATGTCTTAGACTCAAGCCGTTTTCGTGATCCAGAACGCTTTGAGTTAATAAGAATGCTATCTCTTACGCTACTCAATCCCCTAGTAAACCTCCAGTTTTGCCCTATACCTAGCTTGTCTATCTATGAGCTTGGTTTCATTTCGCACCTACTAACATTTGTAAATCCCTTGAATTCATTGGCCTCAGGCATTAGTTTAACTGCCAATAGTAAATGGATATGAGAATTACCAAATGACTTCAGAAAGCAACAACGCTCAGCCTTGGGCACAGCCGATGCCACAACACCAGTTTGAATTTATGTCTAAAGTACTGTCTGCACCTTCCCCTATCGGGTTTGAAGCGGCAATGAGCTATGGCGTGATCAAGCCTGAGTTTGAATCTTTTATGCCTGAAGGCTGGGGTATTCATCAGTTCAAGGGTAACGCGAGTATCGTGTTTGATTCTCATCCTGGTCGTGATGATCTCACTAGCGTCATGATCGTAGGCCATGCCGATAAAATTCGTATGCAAGTACGCAAGATTGATAATGACGGCAAGGTTTGGATCAATACGGACTCATTTTTGCCGACTACTTTGATTGGCCATGAAGTCCAAGTCTTCTGCCAAGATCCGGAAAAGCTAGGTGCTTATAAGGTGATTAAAGGTGGAACGGTTGAGGCACTAGGTGCTATTCATTTCTCTACACCATCACAACGTACTGGTGAGCAGGGCATTAAGCCTGAATCGATCTATCTAGAGCTACAAATGCACGGTGAGGAACGCAAAGCACAAGTAGAAGCACTTGGCTTACGTGTAGGTGACCCAATCCTACTCGACCGTCCTATCAAGCGAGGCGTTGGCGCGGATACTTTCTTTGGAGCTTACCTTGATAACGGTTTAGGCTGTTTTTCTGTTACTGAAGTGGCTCGTACTCTTGCTTCTGAAGGTCTAGACAACGTACGTGTACTATACACTATCGCGACTCATGAAGAGATTGGTCGTTTTGGTTCAACTCAAGTCGTGGGCGAGCTTAAGCCTGATGTATTGATTGCAACAGACGTAAATCATGACTACGAAGCAGCTCCTGGTATTGGTGGCCGTAACATGAATCCACTGAAAATGGGTCAAGGGTTTACTATCGGTCGTGGTTCTGTCGCTTCAGAGTACTTGGTCCAAGTGTTTGATACTTTGTGTCGTGAAAAAGGCATCCCGTTCCAATTGGATTTTTCTGGCCGTGATATGGGTACAGATGGTATGGCTGCAGCGCTGGCTGGCGTTGATAGCGCATCAATCTCTATTGGTTACCCAATTCGTAACATGCACACTTCATCCGAGTCTGCTCACACAGGTGACTTGCTTGCTTCTATTGAGGCGATCACTGAAGTCTTGCGTCATTTCAATGGCATGAATGACGGAAAGGGTATTACTCGCGATGACCTAAAGAACAGTCATATTCGATTGGATAACCTTTAATCTAAAGTGATGTAGCACTTGGTATAAGAGCGCTTCGATTGGGCGCTCTTTTTTTTGTGTGTTTAAAGATACTTTACACACAGTTTTACAGCCTTGAGAGCAGTATTGGATGATCAACCCTAATTGTCCTTGTATACTCTGCTTGAAAGATCCTAATTGAGACAAGGGAACAACAATGCCTAAGGCAAGTGAAATCAAAAAAAGTGCTGCGATTGAGCACAACGGTAAAGTGTACTTCGTTAAAGAAATCAACAAACTAACGCCAAGTGGCCGTGCAGGTGCAAGTTTATACCGCATGCGTATGTATGATGTAGCGACAGGCGCAAAAGCTGACGAAAGCTTTAAAGCCGATGAAATCATTAACCTAGCAGATTTCAGCCGTCACCCATCTACCTTCTCTTACATCGATGGCGATGAGTATGTGTTTATGGATAGTGAAGATTACACTCCATACAACTTCAACAAAGAGAGCATTGAAGAAGAGCTTCAGTTCATCAATGAAGAAACACAAGGTATCTACGTACTGCTAGTTGATGGCAGCCCAGTAGCGCTTGAATTGCCTTCAGTTGTTGAGCTTGAAATTGTTGAAACAGACCCATCAATCAAGGGTGCTTCAGCAGCAGCTCGTACTAAACCTGCAACGCTTTCTACAGGTCTTATTATTCAAGTACCTGAGTACATTGCTGGTGGAGAAAAGGTTCGCGTGAACACCACTGACAAAGCATTCATGGGTCGTGCTGAGAAGTAATCTCTCATCCTTATGAAATGAAAACGCTGTTGCTCTAGAGCAACAGCGTTTTTTTATATCTTTAATTAGAAAGCGAGTGGAGATAGGTCGTGATATTCCCACTTATCTTGCTCGGTAATAGTTCGCATGACTTTACAAGGGCTGCCTACAGCGATGACCCCCGCAGGAATATCTTTGGTCACGACACTGCCCGCACCAATAATACTTCCTTCGCCAATAGTTACTCCACCGCATACCGTGGTATTCGCTCCTAGCCAAACATCGTCGTGCAAGGTTATAGGGCTTGATGCGTAAAGACCTACAGCAGAACGTTGATAAGGGTCGATGGCATGCTCTACACAAGCTAACACACTGCCTGGGCCTATCATCACGTTGGCACCAATATGCACGGCAGAGGTATCTAAAATAACGCAGTTGTAATTGAGAAGAGCAAAGCCTTTGAAATGAATATTGAAGCCATAGTCACAGCGAAAGTGAGGCTCAATATTCATAAAAGAGGTCACAGTACCAAACAATTCTTTATAGAAAGTTTGTCTCTGTTCTATGTCATCGGGATGAGAATTATTGAGTTCAAAGCAGAGGCGCTTAGCCTTGGATTGAAGCTTTTTATCATCACGGTCAAACTTATGGATGAAGGGCTCATTTGAAGTGAGTTTGTCGATGAAAGTCATGGGCGTAGTAATGTTGAAAGCAAGTGCCATTACTTTATCAATCAAGCGATACAAAAAATCAGGCTTTAGTCGAGAAAACAGGAATTGTTACGAATTGAATTGCCTACTGTTTGTGAATTTTAGTGCGCGCCTTTTGAACTTTGTCAGGGAATATGAGTAAAACATAGTACTGCAAAGCCAAACTAAAAACGCTATATTCAATAGACAAACTAAATTGCCGTTGTAACGCGGGAATTGCAATAACTGGCTGATGATAACCCTTTTTGTTAAGGTAAATCACTGAGTGAAGGAACAACTCAGGCAGAGTGCACCAAATGATGGAGTAGGGTATGCATAAAGCACTAAGATTAGCTGCGTGCGCAGTGATAACCTTTTCGCCGCTTCAGGCTTCGGCCTCAGAAGGCGGTGCGAGCACGTACATCATTAACGGCGTCGCGGTCTCTATTCAGGCTTTCCCCTCTTTCTCGAGTCTCTACTTTGATCAGTTGAATACGTCTGGCCTTTATCAAAATTATTGCGGCGCCACCATTCTAGATGAATACCATGTTCTCACAGCTGCTCACTGTGTAGAGGGAGATTCGTACTACTACACCTACACTTCGATAGCTCCTCAGTTGCAAGACGAGCAGCAGGTTTTAAGTGGTTTCGTACAACTTATTCGCGCAAGCGAGTTTTATTACCCTGATACTTTCGTAGATAGTGAAGCACTAAGTTGGCCAGACGATATAGCGATTATCAAGCTCGAATCGCCTATGCCCGTCGACCCAGCAGACTACGTGACTTTAGCTGCGGCCAGTGACATCGCCACCTATGATGTAGTTGGAACAGAAATGATCGTTATTGGGCATGGTTATACTCGCTCCGGCAATGATGACGCCGACATTCTTCAGGGTACAACCCAATCCTTACTGTCCTCTTCACAATGTCGCTCTGCAGATATTAGTAGTAAGCAGTTATGCTTAATTGGAGACTATAGCTCAGACACTGAGTTATTAAATTCCACATGTGGAGGCGATTCAGGCGGGCCACTGTTTTGGTATAACGGTAGCCAGTATGTTCAGGTAGGCATTACCAGTTATGGACCTACTCAGTGTGGTAACCCAGACTCAGATTATTCTTCTGCTTATACAGAAGTGGCGGAGTATAGAGATTGGATCGCAAACGTTCTGGCTGGAAGCGTGACACCTCAAGTTGTGGTCACAGAATTTGATCGAGAAAATTACACGCCAGATGACGGAGACAGTGTTTTCGATGACACTTCTGGAGGCAGTGTATCTTGGGCTTGGTTAATGGCCCTGCTCATTGGGCGCGGGTTGTTGTCTCGCCGACCAAAGCATTAATCTCCCTCCCTATTTAATACATTCCTTTCGGTAGTGGCCGGTTATTGTTGTTATAATCACAACAATAACCCCACAGTAGACCTATTCATGCTTACTCGCTCTGATGATCTCGAAATCCTTGTTACTGTTGTTGATAGCGGTGGTTTCTCTGCCGCTGCGGAAGCATTAGATATTCAAGTTGCCAGAGTGTCGCGCTCGGTGAGTAAGATTGAGAAGCAATTGGGCGTGTCCATTCTCAACCGAACAACACGACGGGTAGAACTAACGGATGAAGGGCGGCAGTTCATTGATGCTGCTCGATTAGGCTTGCAGCAATTGCAAAAGGCCGAGGATGATATTGTTTCTCGAGGGGAGTTACCTAAGGGGCGTTTGCGAGTGGATGCCGCAAGCCCTTTCGTTTTTCATCAGCTAGTCCCCCTTGTTAAGGAGTTCAATCAGGCTTATCCGGACATTAAGCTTGAACTCACTTCCAATGAAGGTTTTGTTGATTTACTAGAGAAGAAAACGGATATCGCCATTCGTATTGGCTCTCTCACTGACTCAACCTTGCATGCCAAACCGTTAGGGAAAAGTCTTCTCTATATTGTGGCTTCGCCTGAATATTTGTCTCGCAGAGGAATACCAAAGCAAACCAGCGATCTTTCTACTCATGACATCATAGGTTTTGCTGGAGTTAAGGTACTTAATGATTGGCCGTTGAAGGGGTTCTCTCCCTTAGAGCAAACTTTTACCTCAAGCAATGGAGAGACAGTGAGGCAGTTGGCACTTGAAGGGAATGGGATCGCGTGCTTATCTGGTTTTATGGTGAATAGAGATATACAGGCTGGGCGCCTAGTATCCTTATTGGAAGGTGACAAGATCAGCAATACAGGGCGAGAGTTGGTGAACGCTGTTTACTACCGCTCTTCTAACGTATCAAAACGCATCTCGGCGTTTATAGAGTTTATTCAGCCCAAACTCACGCTATAAGTCACTCAGCTGGACGCTAAGATTGTTTTTGATCCACTGAACAGTTGGAGAAAGGAGAGTGACTCTGCTTGGCAACCTTATCAGCTGCCCTAGCTTCTTGTGATACGTGGTAAAGATTATTCATAAAGAAGCCAACTATAACCCCTAAGATGACAAATTGTATAGGCTTTAAATTCATTCTAACCCTCATAAATGATAACGCTTAGCCTTGATAGTTAAGCGTAGACCGAATTTAGAGGGCTTTCAAAAGCGAATTGTCTCTATATATTATTTAAAACAGACGTCAGCCCAACGTGCTAAGCCTGCGGTAACAGACCCAAAATAATTGCCACTCACTACCGGCACATTAGGTAATACTGTTTGTACTGCATCTCTTAGCACAACAGAACGTGCTGAGCCACCGGTCATGAATATCGCGTCTGGAGTGGTTTGCGATTGCTGAACCGCTTCCAGAACTAACTTAGTGATCTTCTCTTTAGGTACTTCAATGGCTTGCTCCATTTCGTGTCTCAACACCGGAACCTCTACCACCTCACTGAGAAGTTTGATCTGGGCTAGATAGCTGTCATTCTCAGACAAAGCAATCTTGGCACTTTCTGCTTGAGACACTATGCCGTAGCCAAGCGCACCTTGGTGAACTTCAATCATTCTTGCAAGCTTGGCTGGTTCACACGCTTCACGATGTAACTGTTTGAGTAGGGCTAGGTTTTCTTTACCGTAAAAGTCGCGTTGCGCCTGAACGTTATTAATCAAAATAGAGTGCCAAAATTGGCTAATAGGTATTTCAAGGCCTGATTGTTTTCGGCTTCCCTTACCGAACTCAGTCATAAATTGCTTATAGGCGATATGGATATCGAGATCGTTACCCCCTACAAGCTGTCCTGTATGGCCAAGTAGCGTCTCTTTTCGATCGCTTTTACCAAGCCAAGATGGGCCCATTTGAATCATGGAGCAGTCAGTTGTACCACCACCGATATCAACCACTAGCACGTTTTGGTCAGAGGTTAATGTGCTCTCATAGTCGAGCCCAGCAGCAACGGGTTCAAATTGAAATTCGACGTTCTTAAAGCCAGCTCTGGTCGCCGCTCTTAGTAATATGTCTTGTGCTTGCTGGTTTGATTCTTCTCCACCACGACCAAGAAAGTTTACAGGTCGACCTATAACGGTATCTTCAACCGCTCTTTCAAGAGATAGCTCTGCTTGAGATTTCACGTTTTCCATCATGGCGCACACCAAGTCTTCAAAGAAGGCTAATTGCACGTCACGCAAGCCTCTAGCACCTAAGAAAGACTTAGGTGATTTGATGTAGTAGACATCCTTTGGATCTTCTAAGTACAGATCTAGAGCCGGTTGCCCAAACAGGATTTCTTCTTCCATAACATCGATGCCTTCCTCTCGGTTAGCACGAATAGCACGCTGCAATACGGCTTCACCAGGCTGTGTGATCGGCATGATGTTCTTGCGACGATAAAGGTATTCAGAGACCGACTCAGAGGTTGGGGCACATAAGGTCGACGAGATGTATTTGTCGCCATTGCTTAGTGGAATTTGGATTGCTTGGTTATCGATAATATGTGCCACGGAGCAGTTTGCGGTACCGTAATCAAAACCTATTGCCATGTGTCCTCCAAAGACCAGTAAGTGCTGCAAAAAAGGGGCGCAATTAAACCTTGTTTAGGTAGTGAAGGTCAAGGGGATATGAGGGAAATAAAGGGTAACTTTTGATGATTGAAAACTTCGAGTTTAGATGACTATCCAATGGTTATCCCAGTAGATCCCCGCGAGGCTTCCACTGGCGTTATGTGCTTGTTCATCACCTGTATACAAGGTGCCTTTGTTATCCACTATGTAATAATTGTGCTTGGTTGATGCTAGAGCGCATCCATCGGCGACAAAACGCACCTGCTTTAGCTTACCTGTTTGCCGATCAAATAGGGCAATTCGGTTTCCTCTAGGCGAAGAGACGATAAGGGTTGTGTCAGTTACCGCAAGTGAACCTATGTATCCCTCAAACCCTAGCCATTCTTCGGTATCTAATGGTAGGGGATTGAGATATTCAGCGTCTGTTTTTGTAAAGACAAGAGAAGATAGCGATTCATCTGGGGCTTGGGATTGAACGCCAACAAAGACTTGGTCTTGAGGCGTTACTGCTATATGTCGGATAGAGAGCAAAGGATCTTCAAGATGAGCTTGAGAGGTGATTTTCCCTGTATCCTTATTTAAGGTTACGAGGGTCGAATGCATTGAATCAAGGTTTATCTTTTTCCTACCTTGGGTTTGAATACCGCCAACCGCAACGACCAAATCACCATTGGATAGCACTTCTATTTGGTGTGGACCAATACCAAAGTTACTGAACTTACCGATCCGTTGATAATCTTTCGCTACATCGTAAATGCCGATTACACCTTTGCAAGAATGGGTTTCTCCCTCTGATACATACAAAGTCTCACTGTCTGATGAATAGGCGGCGTGACCATAAAAAAAGCGATGCTGTACAGGCGTGATCCGCTGAACAAGCTGGCCATTGTCGAGTGAGATAATATCCACAAACTGGCCTTGTCGACGCGCAATCACCGCAAGATGCTGGTGGGTAGTATTACTTGCCAAACCATGCCCACGAGCAGGAAGCGGGTGAGAGTACTTTAGCTTACCTTGAGGCGTTACTGCAGCGGCAAAGTAGTTCCCTTTACCGTCTGTAGCGCACCCAGCAATAGCGGTAGGTTGCTCTTTCGCTAGTGAAACAGCGCAACCAGGCAGAAGTGTGATTCCTAGCGCGGAGGAAGATTTAAGGAACGTTCGTCTGTTTATCATTATGTTAATCACCGTCCGTAGAGTTGAAGCCTACGACTATGCCTAGCTTCATTGCCGCTTCAGTAGCGATTAAATAGTGAACGTACTCAACCTTATTATATTGCGCCAATGCTCGCTGATAGCCTTGTGCAGAGCTTAAATCTGAGAACAACGATGCCTTGGCAGGCCAACTATTAACAGAGCTTTTAATTGTGCTAGATATTGATTCGGCTAATACTGAGTCGACATCTTGCAAGATATCAATAAGGCCATTGGGCGCATGCACTAAAGCGTCAATAGTCTGCCAATTGGCAAATAGATTGGCGTACGAGGTTTGTGAGCGCCATGATTCAGCAAAGTAAGGACGCGGCTTACCTATTTTTGCGAGTGGTCGAGAGAGTTTTTTCTGCATGTAGTCTAATTGGTCATTAAGCAATGAAATGTATTCCACATTCCACTGCTTTTCCTCGAGATCTTTCCATGGATTCATTGACCAAGCGTCACGCACAGTTTCCGAGGTTTGTAATAAACGCTTCGAAATAGTGACTCCCAATGCACAGCGATTTTCTAAGCTAAATTCCTCAGCCATTTCATCATATAGCAGCCATTCAATGGCACTCAGCCCTTGTAATGTGGCACTTAGGTTTGACAGTTCTTTGGGCGAAACATTCGGGTTGGTAGATAGTTGGGCTTTCATCTGCCGGCCTGTTGTATTTTTTTTGTCAGGCCAAAATTGCACTTTCCAAGCCAGTTCTTGAAGCTCTTCAGGGCCACTGCTTTGCCCTTGAAAG
Organism: Vibrio comitans; assembly: GCA_024346835.1. Taxonomy (GTDB): domain Bacteria; phylum Pseudomonadota; class Gammaproteobacteria; order Enterobacterales; family Vibrionaceae; genus Vibrio; species Vibrio comitans. The sequence goes on along the minus strand of AP024867.1, from coordinate 405,741 downwards.
GCCATCCAAGCTAGCATGGTTTTGTGCCACTGATTCTGCAGTTCGGTCAATGACTGTTCATCGCTACTAGATAAACATTGTGTTTGAAATGCTTGGTGCAGATTCACGCTGTTCGAATAAAACAGTTCGGCGTGTTGATGTTGTAGCTGATACACCGCTTGGCTGGGATGCTGCGTAACCTCAAACTGGCTCGATTCCAGAGAGGATAGATTGCTTGAGTTAGGGGAACTGCTCGAACAACCGGACAAGATGGTAGAAAATACAAATGCCGTCATGCTTAGTTTTTTAATTGGAAAAGACATAATCAATACCTACTACAAAGATTCTAAGAAGCGGATAAGCGCATCGCGCTCTTGCTGATTTAGCTTGAGAACAGCCTCTTTACTTTGCTGTGCTTCACCTCCATGCCAAAGCACCGCCTCCATCAGGTTTCGTGCTCTACCATCATGTAAGAAATAGGTATGTTTGTTGACCTCTTGAGTGTATCCAATCCCCCAAAGTGGTGCAGTGCGCCACTCTTGACCATTGGCAATGAATTCACCTCGGTTATCGGCCAAACCTTCCCCCATATCGTGTAATAACAGATCTGTATATGGATGTATGGTCTGTTTTGAAAGAGCAGGTAAGTCGGTTAGTTCCTTTGTTACGGCCTTTGGCTTGTGGCAACTGTCACAGCCCAATTGCGCAAATAAGGCTTGTCCTTGAATCACTGATTTATCATCGGTATCACGACGATTTGGAACCGCTAGATGTCGAGAGTAGAACTCGACAAAGTTCAGGATCTTGTCACTGACTTCAGGAGAGCCTCCGTTTGGAAGTTCCTGACAAATGGTTTGGGGCTGAGTGCAGTTTTCTTCAATGAAGATATTGCTAGTGATCCCGAGATCGCCATTAAATGCAGCCGCATTTTGTTGCATTAGAGTGGGTTGTCCTGCTTTCCAGCCAAATCGGCCAATGACGGTTTTTGCTTGTTTCTCATCCCAAACCTGATTCGCTTTACCAGAAATACCATCTTGATTGCTATCATTGATATCTTGCCAATCCAGTAGCTGACTGTCAGGGATCGCCTCAAGTAAACCAAGGCCAATCATTGGAGGGGCAATTCTTGCTGAGAGCTGAACGTTTTCAGACATAGGACCATAGTTCAAGTCACTGATCAGGATGCGAGGTTTTCGAAGCTCGACCGTGTAACCATCAGAAAATGTCTCAACATGAGTCGCGTAAGTGATCTGTATTTTCCCTTCGGGTTTGGCGCCAGTAATAGCAAAGTCTTGCAACTGCGCTCCATAGGTGGGATCTGGAATATTCCCTTGGGTGATCAGACGCTTCTTGTCTTCGTCACTTGATGCAGGAACTGAAAGCCGAATGAGCATAGACACCGTTTGAACCTCTCCTTCCTCTGGTGGGTGTCCTCTGCCATCTTTGATGTGACAGTTCTGGCAACCATTAGTATTAAAAAGTGGGCCCAGTCCATCTCTTGCATCAGTGGAGGCAGGGGCTTGTACCCATGGATTCCTAAAGAAGCTATTGCCGACGCTAAAATCCAGCCGATCTGACATAGGAAGATTGCCAGCGGGCTGAGAGAAGGCATTGGTGCCACTTTTGTTGATACCAGTTTTTCCACCAGAAGCGACACCATAGGCCATAACAGGTGATGCAATGGCTAGAGAAAGTAATGGTGCAAACAAAGGGGTGAGTAGGGTGGCTTTGATCATAACGAGAGACTTCTACTTCAATAAACTAAAACGGAAAAAGGGGCTCTAAGAGCCCCAGAGTGAAGATCGTCGAATTAAAACTCGTGATCAGCTGTATCTGGATTCAGGCTAGTAATGCCGATAACCCCAGCCGCTTTTTCTATTGCAGCCGTTTGAGCGACAAGTGCAGAGATCGAATCTTCAACCAGTTGATTACCTTCCGCGTTGTTGCTTGCGATGAGTTGATCAAAGTGCGTGTTGTTTTTCTCAGCAGAGTAAACTAGCTGACGAACTTGCGTTCTTGTTTGGTCAAATTGACCTTGGATTTCTTTTGCTTCTTCTTTGGATACTTGTGACACCAATTCATGAATACTTGGGCCAGTTAATAGGCTTCCATCGGCACGCAGATACATACCGGTATACACGTTGTAGATGCCTTGCTCGTTGTAGTAATGAGAGTTGTGGGTATTGTCAGAGAAACAGTCATGCTCGTCTTCGGTTGAATTGGCTTCCAAAGCTACCTTCATTCGTTCGCCGGCTAACTCACCAAGAGACAAAGAACCCATGCCGAACATCATTTTTCTTAGACCCGTTGTGGACGAGTCTGCCAGCAATTCTGAGCGGTAGTTATTGCTCGCACCATCAGCCCATTGCTGTTCCATCCAAGCAAGATCAGACACAAGAAGTTTTGCTGTAGCCTGTAAGTACTCTCCACGACGATCACAATGGTTGTTTGTACAAGCATCACCAACAACATAATCGGTGTACTGCCTAGCTCCGGCACCACTGCTATTACCATTCAAGTCTTGGCCCCACAGCAAAAACTCAATAGCGTGATAACCAGAGGCAACGTTGGCTTCTGAACCACCTAACTCATTTAGGCTTGCGATCAATTCAGGGGTAATACGCTGAGTATCTATGGTGTCAGCACCCACTTGTACTTGCTCATTGGCAATGATGTTGGCAACCGCGCCTTCGTTACCTAGTTCGGATTGATAGTTAGCATCAACATAATCAATTAAACCTTCGTCGAGAGGCCATGCATTTAGTTGGCCTTCCCAGTCATCTACAACAGGGTTACCAAAACGAAATACTTCAGATTGTTGGTAAGGTACTCGAGAATCAAGCCAGGCTTGTTTAGCTTCGGCAAGAGTTTGTTCGGAAGGTGATTCGACTAACGCATTGATCTTTGTTTCAAGCACTTTAGCGGTGATCAGTGAATCCTCGTAGACCGCATGCGCTAAGTCTGCATAGTGTTCGACAACTTGTTGTTCAGTAACTGCTGCGAAGCTTGAGGTGGCGGTAAGCGCTAGTGAGCTTAAAAGAGTAATTCTTCTATACATTCTATCGTCCTTGAATCATTAGTTATTACAAATGGTTTTAATTCTCATTTGTGTTTGATAGGTATCATATTTATTTCTAGAATGATTGCAAGTGGTAATTTTATGTAACTAAATGTAATTAGTTTGTATTGGTGGATAATTAGCCGATATTGTGATCTTGTCGTTATAATTACCAATTTTGATTTGAAGTGTTGCTAACAGTCGTGAAATATAAAATAGTTACATCATACAATTGTGAACTGGTCGAAGAGTGGTTTAGGCAGTTAAAGGCCAGTTTGGGCTTTTATAGGTAGGTAGTACTCATTTACGAAATGAATAAATAAGACCATTTAATAAGGAAGTATTGATCAAGAACAATCAGATTGAAGGATTCCTTTTACTTAAAATTAGAGTAACTACACTAATAATAGAGCAGTAACGCTTTGCCTAGTAATAAGGATTGCTTGAAGTGCAATGACATGGAATGTATATCGTGAAAAATCTACTAGTTTACCGCCTCATTAGACGGCAGAAAAAAAAGCAGAACGGTTTGGCCTTGGTTGAGTTTGCCGTTGTTTTTAGCCTTTTCTTGCTGATTTTGTTTACCATTATTGATTTTGCTTTGTTTGGTTATGTGAAGCTCACTATGCAACACGCTGTCCGAGAGGGAGCTCGCTATGCTGTTACTGGGCGAACAGATCTCGATCCTAATGAAGATGAACCTCTGCGTGAAAATGCCATTCTAGAAAAGATCTCTAGCTCCTCGGTTGGGATGCTTACCAAAGTTATGAAGATTGAAGATATTCGAGTTGAGGATATTGATGGGAATGCTGTAGCTGGATTCGGTGACCCAGGAGAATTGATCTCTATTCATTTGGACTGTGAATGGCCTGTATTGAGCCCGATACTTTATCCTTTGATTGAAGGTGGCACCTACAAATTTACTGTGAGTGCAGCAATGAAGAACGAAGAGTTTGGAGATGAAGTATGACCAGAAAATACAGGCGACTCTTCAATATACAGCAAGGTTTCTCAGCTGTAGAGATGACACTAATTACTCCAATTCTGCTGCTAATCCTTATGGCTATCTTTGAGTTAACACTCGTTCTACAGGCAAAAATTGTCCTACTCAATGTGAGTCGAGAAGGGGCGAGCTTGGTATCTCGGACAAGCAGTTATAGCGAGGAAGATGTGATGGATATCATCGCCAACGCTGCCAACCCTCTCGATCTGTTTAGTGATGGAACAATATTTATCAACGTAGTCACACTTGAAGATGCAGATAAATCCCCTTATGTGTCCAGACAAGTTAAATGGGTCAACTCTGGATTGAATGCTGAAAGTACCGTTTGGGACAATTGTAGCAATTGGGTGATTGAGTCCAATGTGAACACCTGCGATTTGCCGGATCGAGAAGAGGACGTGGCTATTGATAACTTCCCACTAGAGCTCTTAGAGGGGGAGTCGGTGTACGTAGTAGAGGTATTTTACAGATACAGCGCATTCTCAAGTTTTATTTTTGATAATGAATTCATTATGAACGAACGGACTTATTTATGATGAAGAATCTAAAAACGACTTTTAGAACAGAAAAGGGATTAGTTTCATTATTAATGGTTGCCGCCCTCCCTGTAATGCTTTTATTGGCTGGGTTGACTATAGATTCAGGTAGAGCCTACTTAGCAAAAGCTAAATTATTTGCGGCGGTTGATGCTGCAGGTATTGCTGCTGCTCGGGCTGCATCACTTGGAGAGAGTACGGCAAAGAAAGCAGCAGAGAGATATTTTTCTGCCAACATACCTACCTCTTTTCTTGAAGGTAATGCGAGCTTAACTGGTTTTCAGTTTGATGTTGATGAGTGGGGCAATGTTACTGTTGATATACAAGGTGACACCACTATTCCTACGGTTTTTATTTCTTTGATTGGGATAACTGATTGGACTGTTGGTGCCGAATCGCGAGTGATTCGTAGACCTGTGGATATTTCTCTAGTTGTCGATAACTCTGGATCACTTAGAGATGTATTTGATGTAGTGAAAAGTAGATCTAAAGCGTTTCTTAGCCACTTTAATACCGAATTTGATCGAGTAGCTATTAGCCAATTCGGTTATGGAGGCGAAACAGTCATTCCTTTTAATACTAGTGAGAGGAAATATTCAGGTACTGATGTAAGCGATGCTATTGATGCTATGACATACAGAACAGATGGCAATAATCACTATACAAATACTTCAGAAGGCACTTATCAAGGATACAAAGAGTTTGATGATTCAGATCCACTTTCTGCCAACTTAAAGGTACTAGTTATCTTTACAGATGGCGCTCCAAACACGTTTACTCATGATTTCGAGATAAGTGGATATACATACCGTTCCTCAATATCTTCGACTCATGATGGTGGCGACGAAGCTCGGGGTTTGTGGAGTGCTACGGAAATGAGAGACCGTATTCCTTATTATTATAGGAGCGGTGGAAGTTGGAACTATGTCTCCGATGACCGTGGTTCTAGCACTGATGACAATATATATCGATATGTTTCGATTGATAGCAATGAAAAATATACGCCTGATTCAACTAAGAATGTTTCTTTTCCACTGCTAGGTGGGCCGAGAGCTGGGAACTCGGGATATACAGCTTATTCGAGCAAAAGTGGTTTTGAAGAAAAAATTAAAGACATTTCTCGCGACCTTCCAGAAAAAATTGCATACAAGGCGAGAGAAGATGGTATCTATGTATTTACTTTAGGACTCGGCGATTCCTTAAAAGATAGTATGGGACATGGCACGGGGGAAGATATGCTCTACCGTATGGCGAATGATCCTAGAATGTTGAATCGAAATGCGACTAAAGATGAATTTGAGGAAGATCAAAAACAGGGTCTATATTGCTATGCAGAAGATGAACGAGATCTTGGTCCCTGTTTTGATAAAATGTTGGACGTCATTATTCGTTTGACGATGTAAAAGGTTATTTTCAAAAGCGCTTGGTTTGCCAAGCGCTTTTTTATTAGCTAAAACAACTGCTTATTAATAGTGTGAGTATGTCGAAACCATATATTTAAACGCAATTTGTTTCTTATTCTGTAAATTCAGCATCATTTTTCTTCTGTTGCAAAACATTGCAAGTGACTTTATGATGCTTGCAATTGAATGCAAATGTGACTAATTATCATTTGTATTGACGATAAATTAATCAATTGTAGATTCAGAAAAAGATGCTAACTCAAACCTTTAAGCCAAACTTTATAGCCCTTTCTGTTATAGCTGGGATGCTAAATTCAACCTCTGTTTTTGCACAAACAGAGCAAACTCAAGATATTGAAACCATTTCAGTTCTTGGTAAGACCTATCGAAATACGGCAACTAAGACGTCCCTTGAGCCAGAAGAAACGCCTCAAGCCATCAATATCATTGAAAATGAGCAATTAGATCAGCGTGGTGTTAAGTCTCTTAACCAAGCGCTTCGCTATACGCCTGGTGTAGTAACAGAGCAAAAAGGTAGCTCTGTCACTATGTACGATACGTTCAATATTCGTGGTTTTAACGTCAATCAGAGCTATTACGATGGTTTAGTTCTGCAATATCTGACGGGTTGGAACCTGCAGCCACAAATTGATCCTATTGCTATCCAACAAATCGAAGTATTTAAAGGTCCAACGTCGGTACTGTACGGTGCTATGCCACCGGGTGGTATGGTGAACATGATCGCTAAATCGCCACAGGCTGAGTCAAACACTGATATAAGTGTTGGAACGGGCTCTCGTAATCTAATGGAAGCTTCCATAGATTCTACGGGGCAGATTGGCGACTCTAATTTCAATTATCGTTTCATTGGCCTTGCTAGAAAACAAGATAGTCAAGTTAATCATGCTGAAGAAGAGCGTTATGTAATTGCTCCCTCTATTGATTGGAATGTTAGTGAGAACACTCTAATCAACTTCAACCTGTACTATCAGAATGACCCTTCTATGGGGATTAACTCTGCTATGCCAGCATCTGGAATGTTTGTTGATAGTCCAACAGGTGAATCCACAAATCCGAATACGTTTGTGGGTGATAAGAACTGGAGCACTTTTGAGCGTGAGTTCTTGCTAGTAGGGTATAAGGTTGATCATAAGTTCAATAACAACTGGTCTTTCTTGCAAAATGCCCGTTACATGCAGGCAGATCTGTATCAAGAGAATACGTATCACAGCTGTTACACATATGGCGGCGTCGAATACTGTGACTTTGATGAGTCCACAGGAAATCTTTCTCGAAATATCTATAGCACTGACGAATCTTCAAAAGGTATAACAATTGATAACCAGCTTTCAGGTTATGTAGTATCTGGCAACTGGGAGCACAATTTATTGCTTGGTGTTGATTACCAGCGATCGAAGGGAGACTCCGCATATAAGGAATTTGCTTCTAGCGACAGTTCTTTTTATGACTTTAATATTTTCAACCCTAACAATGATTTGTTAGACCGTTCTTCTTTGACTGAAACGTACGCACAGAATGACGATATTGAAGTAGAGCAGTTAGGTTTTTACCTTCAAGATCAGATTAGGCTAAACAACTTTGTTGTGCTGATGGGTGGACGTTATGATCTGTATACGGCTAAAAATGACAGTGACGTTTACGGATCATCTAAGGTCGAAGAGAATGAATTTTCATATCGCATCGGTGGCTTGTATGAGTTCAGTAACGGTATAGCGCCTTTTGTCAGCTATGCAACGAGCTTTGAACCTCAGGCTGGCCTGGACTCTTCAGGTAATCCTTTCAAGCCAGAAATGAGCAATCAAGTGGAGGCTGGATTAAAGTACACCTCTCCTGAGCGTTCTGTTTCTAGTACGATCACGGGCTACAGAATTGTCAAGAGTGATGCCATTATTGCAAACCCTGTAGATTATGTTGATCCAGCAGTTCAGGTCGGTGAAATCACTTCACAAGGTGTTGAAGTAGAAGGTAAGTGGTTTGTAAATGAAAATCTAGATGTGACTGCTAGTTACACATTCTCTGATGTAGAGATTACAGAAGATTCGGTGTATAGCTTGGAAGGAACTACCCCTATTTATGTTCCAGAGCACATGGCAAACTTGTGGGCGAATTACTTTATTTACGATGGTGCTCTTGGAGGTACACGTGCAAGTGCAGGCGTTCGTTACGTAGGTGAAATGTATGCTGATGCAACGAATACCCAAGGCAAGGTTCCTGACTATACAATCGTAGATTTGTCATTTGGCTATGACTTTGGTTACTTAGATAGCTCTATGTCTGGTGCATCTGCTAACCTAATCGTGAACAACGTGTTTGACGAAGAGTCTTACACTTGTTACGACATCTACAACTGCTGGTACGGCGCTGAACGTACAGTAGAGTTGAACTTTAACTACAACTTCTAATGCTAAGAGCGAGTCCTGATACCTCAGGTGAGGCAGTTCAAGTACATCAAGTAAGCCCGATGCAGGGTTTACTTGATAACTGCAGAACTTTATCACCCTACCTTGATGGCCAATCTCACCGTAATCCAAAGTTCGCTGAAGGCGAGCTTTGGATTTCTTCGTCTGAAGATGAGTTGGAATCGCTTCAATATTTATATGACAGCATACGACAGGCATATCCAGATGCTGGGCGAGTATATTGGGCAACCCGCACTTGGGATTTACTGTGTTGGCAGCCACTGGCTATAGCATTTGTCGCCGTGTATCAATCTGGCGTCGCTCCTTCCTTTGACAGCTTTCACCAAAGAGTGTCTCCTTGCCTTATCTCCGGTTTCCAGTTTCAAACGCAGATTTTGCAGTATGACAATATCGAGTCACTTATCCTGCGGGTATCTACTGACTTAGAGGCGTTGTTTTCTCAGTACAGAAAACGATTGAATGACATAACGCGGTGCTCTGAGAACTTCTCTAATCAACTGTTAGCCGATAACCTGCTCGGTAATTTGATTAACTTGCAACGACTGTCTCCAAGCACAGCTAGCGCAACTCTATTAGAGCAACTGCAATTTTGGATTGAAGGGTTGAAGCTACCTACTTCTATATGGAATACCATTGTTTCAAGTCCAAATGAACCTATCGTTCGAGTAAGGCGCAGTTGTTGCCTCGCCGATAGAGTTGAGGGAGGAGCGCTTTGTTCTGATTGCCCAAGATTGCAAAGCAATAAAACACAACAAAAGAAAGCATAAGTGGAAAAACTAACTTCATCTAATCAGATTACATTTGCGGCTAAGGCTTTGTCTGTTGGCTATGGTTCATCTGCAAAAACTCAACCTGTACTCAAAAACGTTAACTTAGATATCGAACCAGGTAAGCTGACCATACTTATCGGATCTAATGGCTGTGGTAAATCAACGCTATTGAAATGTATGGCAAGGGTGCTCAAACCAATGAGTGGGCAAGTACTGCTCAATGGCGAGGATATCAATAAACAGAATCCTAAATCAGTAGCAAAGCAATTGGCACTATTACCTCAAGGGCCTATTGCGCCTGAAGGTCTAACAGTCAAGCAATTGGTGGCGCAGGGACGTTATCCTCATCAGTCTTTTTTCCAGCAATGGAGCACTGAAGACGAGGAAGCGGTTTTAGAAGCGATGCAAATGGCCAACGTTGAAGAGTTGCAGAATCGTCCTATTAGTGAAATGTCGGGTGGTCAAAGGCAACGTTGTTGGATTGCAATGGTACTTGCTCAACAAACGGACATCATCTTGCTTGATGAACCAACGACTTATCTAGATTTAAAAGTGCAGGTAGATCTACTTTCTTTGTTGAGCCAACTTGCGCATGACCATGGCAGAACCTTGGTGGTTGTGCTTCACGAGCTCAATCTAGCGGCCTCTTATGCAGACCATCTTGTGATGGTCAAGAACGGCGAAATCTATGCTCAAGGTACGCCTGAAGCGGTGTTCACCGCCTCAAATCTACGACAAGTTTTCGGCCTACAAGCAAAAGTGCTGACAGATCCTGAAACAGGTAGTCAGATTTGTATTCCTACCGCCGTACCTCAGAGAAACATGTAATGCCTAAGATAAATATAAGGCTCATAGTTAGCCTTTGTGTCATTACTGTAGGTTTTACTTTAACTCTGTTTTGGCACTTATCTATCGGGACACAAAGTGTTTCCTTTTCTGAAGTGTTCCAAGCATTAGCTGCTTACGATGAAAACAATTTTACGCATTTGATCATTCGCGAGTTACGTTTACCTCGAGCGCTAGTCGCAGCCGCTGTAGGCGCAAGCTTGGCCGTTTCAGGTGCAGTAATGCAAGGGGTTACGCGCAATCCGCTAGCTGATCCAAGCCTACTTGGGATGATGTCTGGCGGAGCATTGACAGTCGTTATATTTATGAGTTTTTTCGGTCAAATGTTTTTAGTTTGGCTACCTGTTGCTGCCGCTATTGGTGCGGCAATGAGCGCCATTATTGTATGGACTATCGCTTCACGAACAAGAGGGGGCGCCTCACCTTTGAGCCTAATACTCGCGGGCTCTGCATATACTGCTTTCACCGTAGCACTACTCTCTTTGTTCAATCTGTTTGATGAGCGAACATTCGAGCAAATGCGCGTTTGGCTAGTTGGTTCACTTGTTGGAAGTAATCTAGAAAGTTTAGTTTGGTGTTTGCCGTGGATCGTTCTGGGTTTGGTTGGTGCAATCTTGCTATCACCGACGATTACCGCAATGTCTATGGGGGAACACATCGCTACAGGTTTAGGCATCAACGTAAATAGACGTAGATGGCAGTTATTGGTGTGTGTTGTTGTGTTGACAGCTGCATCCGTTGCTCTTGCGGGCCCGTTAGGCTTTATTGGCCTAGTTATTCCTCATGTAGTGCGAATTCTCGTTGGAGCCGATTACAGAGCTATTATTCCATGTTCAATCGTTGTAGGCGCAGGTTACCTGTTGGTTGTGGATTCGTTAGCTCGATACTTAATCCAACCTCAAGAAATAGCGACGGGGCTTATTACTGTTTTGCTTGGAACTCCGCTGTTTGTTTTATTGGTTAAAGTGAAGGTTCGATGATGGAACTTAAAGTGATTCGTTCTTCACGCTTGGGTGTTTCGTTTCTATGTAATGCGCGAGCAGTTATGGTGACCCTTGCCTTAATGCTTATCTTGGTCATTTTGTTTGTCGCAAGCTTGAGCATGGGAAGCTACGACCTTTCATTGTCTAACGTAGCGGGGTTAATACTTGCCCCTGATTCGAGTCAGTCGGCGTCAATACTGTTTGATTTTCGCTTGCCCAGAACTCTAGTCGCTGTATTAGCGGGTACCCTGTTTGCGCTGTCGGGAGCCATTCTACAAGGTATTACTCGAAACCCGCTTGCTGATCCTAGTTTAATTGGTATTAGTCAAGGGGCTGCTTTGACTGTGGTTATTGCGACTATGCTGTTCCCTGATGCGCTCACTCATTGGAGAGAGGTGATCGCGTTTACTGGCTCTTTGAGTGCCGCTTTCCTTATTCAATCTCTTAGCGGACAGTCACACAATCTAAAGTTTATTCTGATCGGTATTGGCGTAGCTGCCTTTGTTAGTGCGGTTACTTCTGTATTTCTAACCTACGGTGAAGTTCAAAGTGCCATGTCTGCCTTGACTTGGTTGGCAGGGAGTGTGCATACCGCAAGCTGGGGCGATGCGTCTCTACTGGCAGCGGTCGTCGCCCTAGTCTTATGTGCTTCGCTCCTCAATGGCAGGCGCTTGGATTCTATTCTGTTGGGTGATGAAGTGGCTATTGGCTTGGGCATCGAAATAAAGAAAGTGCAATTGATCCTGCTAATAGTGTCAGTTTTTGGCGCCGCGTTAGCGACTGCTATTGTTGGTCCCCTTGGGTTTGTGGGGTTGATTGCCTCTCACCTAGCAAGGGGTTTGAGTCACAGTGGTTCAACCAACCATTTAATCAACTCTGCATTAGTTGGGGCGCTACTTGTGCTATTTGCTGATCTTATCGGTCGAACAATGTTTGCTCCCACTCAGGTTGCTGCAGGGCTAGTAACCTCTCTTATTGGTGCGCCATTATTCGCATATTTGCTCATTAAAAAATCAAAGGATAATTAGAAGTATGAAAAATTGGATCTTGGGCTTATGCATGACCTTGTTGTCATTCCAATTACTGGCCTTTCCTTTGGAAATCGAAAATAAGTTTGGTGTCACCAAGCTTAGTAAGCAGCCTGTTCGCATTGTGTCGGTGGGTGTTAGTGACCAAGATGACTTATTGGCACTAGGTATCAAGCCATTAGCCACACGTGAATGGTATGGAAATCAGCCTTATGCAGTCTGGCCTTGGGCGCAAGACGAACTGGGAGATGCCAAACCTGTAGTACTAAAAGGTACTTCCTATGACTACGAACAGATCGCAAGCTTAAAACCAGATCTTATCGTAGGCGTATCTTCAGGAATGACTCTGCGCGAATATGAGCAACTGTCAACGATAGCGCCAACTTTGGCGCAATCGAGTGAGTACCCTGATTGGATGATGCCTTGGAATGAAAAGCATCGAATGATAGGTCAAGCTGTTGGTCTAGAAGCTCAGGCAGAACAAAATGTACAAAATATTGTTGAGCGTCTAAATGATGTTAAGGCGGCTCACCCTGAGTTTAAGGGAAAAACGGCGGTTGTAGCGTTTTATTACAACAAGCAGCCAGGCGCATACGCAAGCAAAGACCTACGCTCTAAATTTTTGACTGAATTAGGATTTGTCATCCCTGAACAATTTGACCAGTTAGCAGGTAGTGCTTTCTATGCTTCTTTCAGTGAAGAGCGACTTAACCTTTTGGAAACAGACGTCCTTATTTGGTTAGGTGAGGAGAAAGATATCGACTCTGCAAGCACAAGCGCGTTTAGAAAACGCATGCCGTTTCATCGAGAAGGGCGCGAATACTTTACAGGCAATATCGTAGGGGGAGCCTTCTCTTTCTATAGTCCACTGTCGATCAACTACCTAATCGACGAGATGGTGCCGGAGATAGCGAAAATTATTGGTAATAATTGATTAATCTCATTGAGAATGAGTCTCACTTTAGATTACATTAGTCACAATTAGCTAAATCACAGATTTACGAGAAACCTATGAACCACACAAGAATGCGATATCTGCTTGTTGCAGGCTTATCCATGACGAGCTCTTTGGCTATGGCCAATGAACAGGCAACATTGCAAAAATCTCAGAATATTGAGACTCAGATAACGCAAAGCGCTGCAAAGACCCAAAATCGCGTTGCAAACAGCAGCGATAAGGCGATGCAACTAGAAGCTGACATCGCAGGACTTAAGCAAGAAGTGCATAACCTTTCTGTTTATAACTCGCACCTTGAAGGTTTGATCGCAAGCCAAGGTAAAGAGCTCGAAGGGTTTGATACGCAACTTTCTCAAATCGATGATACTCGCCAAAGCATTGTTCCTTTGATGTACGAGATGCTAGAAGGTCTTGAAAAGCTCAATGCTGAAGATCGACCAATCCGCACTGAAACTAGAGCTACACGCTTAGATAGTTTGAATGAAATGATGACTCAGGCCGATGTGAGTGACGCTGAAAAATACCGCCGTATTTTGGAGGCTTATCAAATCGAAATGGATTACGGAACTAAAATGGGCGCTTATTCCGGCACTATTGAAGTCGACGGGAAGCCGATCATTGCAGAGCAGCTCTACATTGGTCGCGTTTCTTTAGTGGCTCGCTCAAATGATCGTCAACGCTACTGGGCGTGGGACGACAATAGCAACCTATGGGTGCCACAAAATGGCAGTGTAGGGCGCGAGATTGATAAAGCATTTGATATAGCAGCCAAGCAAGCGTCACCAAGTCTTCTTGAGTTGCCTATTTCGTTGACCCTTGTTGAGAACAATAAGCTTGAAACCACTAAGTTAGAAACCGCTGATTTTGAGACCACCGAGTCTGAAACAGTAAAGGGTGAGGAAAAGTAGTCGATGAAACATCACCTCGCAAAAATCAGTCTAGTGTTAGCGTCAGTACTGTGTGTACTTCCGACTCATGCTAGCCAATCGCTTCTTAATGACACAGTAGCAGCGAAAGCAACAGAGCAACAGCATAATAAACAACGAGAAGCTGAGTTTGCTTCTCAAGAGAAGAAGCTTCAAAGCCAATATGATGCATTGGTAAAGCAGCGCGCGGATCTCAATAAGTCGATAGATTCGCTCAGTGCTCAATTTCAAGACAATGAGAAAAAGCTTTCCGAGAAAGAGAAAGAACTGACCTTAGCTACAGGTAGCTTGGGCGAGATCTTTGGTGTCGTTCGTCAATCTGCAAAAGATGTTCAATTAGAGCAGGAGCGTTCGGTTGCTTCTATTGGACTTGAGCAAGATGTGGCAACTATCAATGACATCATTGAAGCAAAATCTATCCCTTCGAAAGATCAGCTATATGGCCTTTGGCAGTCTTATGTTCATCAGATCAAGGCAAGCTCACAGGCGACGATTATCAATGCCCCTTTTGTGGGTGGTTCAGGTGAGATAGAACACAAGCAAGTGTTGCGTATGGGTGCATTCGCATTGGCGGATGACAATGGTTATCTAGTGTGGAACTCAGATAAGCAAATCGCTACGCCTTATACCGTGCAGCCAAAACAGGCTCTTACTATCAACGCAGATATGAGTGCTGAAATGCCAGTGGTTGCCATTGATGCCACACGCGGCGCTCTACTTGAACAATTAGCCAACAACCCAACCTTGATGCAGCGTATTGAGCAAGGTGGCCTAGTGGGTAAGATCATTATTGGTCTGCTATTGGTTGGTCTGTTAATTGGTCTTTACCGTGCTGTAGTACTGATGTCTATCAAGTCTAAGATAGCCAAGCAGTTAAAAGATGTTGAATCACCGTTGGATGACAACCCGCTTGGTAGAGTGATGTTGGTTCACAAACAAGACCAAAGCCCAACGGTTGAAGCACTGGAGCTTCGTTTGTTAGAAGCGGTAATGGACGAACAAGAAACCCTAGAGCAAGGCATTTCTACCATCAAGCTATTGGCAGCGTTAGCGCCTATGCTTGGCCTACTTGGTACCGTTACGGGAATGATTGATACTTTCCAGACCATTACTCAATTTGGCAATGCTGACCCTCGTATTATGGCGGGTGGTATCTCAATGGCGTTGATCACAACCGTACTTGGCCTGATCGCAGCAATGCCCCTGCTTCTGGTACATAACTTATTATCGAGCCTATCTGAAGGCATTCGCAATGTTGTTGAAAAACAAGGTGTGGGTTTGGTTGCCCAAAGCGCTGAGCGCAAGCACTCAACGAATAGCCAGATTGCACAAGAGGCAACGGCATAATGAACGACATTGCGTCAATTTGGGCGATGCTATCAGACGTACCCCTTGTCGGTTCTATTGAAGAACTGATGTTTCGAGGGGGTCCGGTTCTATGGTGGCTCGCCATTGTGATGCTGGTTTTTTGGATACTTGTTCTAGATAGAATCTTGTACTTCTTTTGGGTGTTTCCTAAGAGTCAGCATGACTGGGTATTAAAGTGGCAACAGCGCTCTGATCGTCATTCTTGGTATGCTCTGTCCCAAAGAAGTGCATGGTTATCGGCATCAGAATCTAGCCTTAAGCGATCACTTTCATTGATGAAAGTGCTTGTCGCTTTGTTCCCAATGCTTGGGTTATTGGGAACCGTAACCGGCATGATTTCGGTATTTGATGTGATGGCAGCCCAAGGAAACAGCGAACCGCGCCTAATGGCAGCAGGCATTTCCATGGCTACGATCCCAACGATGGCAGGCATGGTTGCCGCACTCGTTGGCATGTTTGTTTATTCAAGATTATATGGATTGGCAGAACGTAAACAGTTGCACTTAGAGCGACTGCTGCGAATCCATAGCTGAAGGTTAATATTATGAGATTAGGACGCCGCCGCGAGCGTAACGAAGAAGCACAAGTGGATATGACTTCGATGCTCGATATCGTATTCATCATGTTGATCTTTTTCATTGTGACAAGTTCTTTTGTGCGTGAATCTGGTGTTGAGGTAAATCGTCCTCAAGCCGCTCACGCAACCAATCAAAAAGATGCCGGTATTTTCATTGCCATTACAGATACCAACCAGGTTTACATCGACAAACGCTTGGTAGATGTTGAACGAGTGCAAGCAACGCTTGAAAGTATGATCATTGACAAGCCAGATGCATCAGTGGTGATCCAAGCCGATAAATTTGCCTTCAACGGCACGGTTGTTGAGGTGATGGACGGTGCAAAAGGTGCGGGTATTGAAAAAATCGCACTGGCTACTTCAGCGAAATAGAGACTTTTGATGAAACGATTATTCATTGCGCTCCCCGCTGCTATTTTGATGACCTTTTTTGTGTTTGGCTTTATGACTTGGCTGGTCAATATGGGCAAGACTTCTTTGCCTGATCAAGAGCCAACAGTCAGATTTGATATGTTGCAAGTAGAGCAAGATAGCCAAACACAACGTCGTCAGCGCCAATTGCCAGAACCTCCAGAGAAGCCGGCACAACCGCCAGAAACACAGGTTAGTGACTCAAGCGATGTATCGGAAAATCCAATTTCTTTGGACAATTTAGATTTGCCTCAGGTTGCGTTGGACACTGCGGTTTCAGGGCTAGCTATTTCAAATCCAGGCCCGATGAAGATTGCGCAAAACCAACAGGTGATGCCACTGCATCGTATGGAACCTAGATATCCGGCAAGAGCACTGAGCCGCAAGATTGAAGGCTATGTAGTAATGAGCTTTACCATCAACGAAATAGGTAACCCTATTGATATTGAAGTGGTGCAGAGTGAGCCTAAACGAGTGTTTGATAGAGAAGCGACAAGAGCGCTACAGCGTTGGAAGTACCAACCCTTAGTCGTCAATGGCAAGGCAACGCCTCGAGAAGGTCAAACCGTGAAGTTGGAGTTCAAACTGCAATGATGAACAGACCATTTATTACGCTTGTGCTGACAGCTATTTTGTTTGGTTCAAATGTGAATGCCCAAGAACTGAGCCGCTCTACAGCCAGCCGAGTTCACCAAGCTTATGAATTGCAAAGCCAAGGCGATGACGCAAAGGCGATCGAGGTTCTAGAGGGAGTGGACTCTAGTAGAGCCTTTGACACTTCTTATGTACAGCGAATGCTAGGCATCTTGTATTGGCAGGAAGCGGAAAGCGCGAAAGCTGAAAGGGCGTTGTCGCATTCTGTCGAACTTAAAGGTCTCCCTGCTGAGCAGCATATCGAAACGCAGCGAATGCTGGCGGATATTCAGTTATCTAATGGCAAGATGCGCCAAGCGCTAGATAATTACCATCAGGTTATTGCTCAGAATAAGAATCTCAAATCCTTGCAACCAGAGACGGTTCAACAGATCTGGCTTCGCATTGGGCAAGCTAACTACCAAATGGAAAGTTGGACGTCAGTGTTGAACGCATCGAAGAGTTATTACTCTGCTGGTGGTAAGACGACAACGTCAGTATTGAATCTGCGTCTGGGCGCAGAGCTTTCATTGAAGCAATGGAATAATGCGTTAAAAACCACATTAGTATTAAGAGGACTGGAGCCCGAAACAGAACGTTGGTGGACACAAACACTCAATCTGTACTTAAGAGTAGGGAACTACCAACAAGCGCTTTCAACACTCAAGCAGTATGAGCGAGCAGGGTTTGAACTCACCAAAGATCAATTTCGAATGATGGCCCAACTGTACTCCAAACAAGGTGTGCCAGAGAAGTCAGCTCAAATATTCCATGATTTGAACAAAGGCGATACTGCAAAAGCGAAGGATCTTGCTGTTGAAGCGCAGTACTGGCAACAGGCTCGAGAGTGGAATGAATCGCTTAATGCTTGGGCTAGAGCGTCGAGTAAAGATAGCGATTATCGTTGGTCTTACATTCAATTGCTCATGCAAAACAAGCAGTATACGACAGCGGTATCTCAGTTAAGCAAGGTTGAAGAGAGCTCAAGAAGAGAGCTAACCCGCGTTGAAGCATACTATCGCTTAGGCAATCGAGAGCAGGCACTCAAGCATGCTCAAAAAGCCAACCAGATTAAATCAGACCGAGCTGCGCTGAATTGGATTCGATATTTGAATCAACCACAATAAATAAACAATGCTGCCTTCGGGTGGCATTTTTTATATGTGTTATTCCAGACTGAGTTTCAATTGCTTACGTTTAACTACACATATTGCATCCTTTGATTGTGTATTGAATGTTAAGAAAGGGTAGATTGAGGTTAGGTGCGAACGACTATTGAGGAGAAAAGGATGAAGGTAATCGTAACGGGTGCAAGTAGCGGTATTGGATTTGAGTTGGTAAAACAATTGTGCGCAGAGGGACATCAAGTCTTTGCAACAGGGCGAAACAAAGAGAAGCTAACCGAATTACAAGCGCTAACGGGGTGCCACACTGGCATCTATGATCTCAGCTTATCGGCGAATGTCACTGAGGTGTTCAATCACGCTGTAACTGATCTCGGTGGCTTAGACGTACTCATCAACAATGCAGGGATGAACTCTCGAAAGTGTCCAGTGGATGAGTTTTCAGTTGAAGAGTTAGACTTGCAGTATGCCATTAACTTGCGAGCGCCAATGTTATTGTGCAAGCAAGCGTTGACGGTCATGAAAGCCCAGAAGTCAGGGTACATTTTTAACGTAACCAGCACTGTAGCAAAGAGAGCTAGTGAGACAATGTCTGTATATACGGCAACCAAGCAAGGTCTTTCTGGTTTTACCGGAGTGTTAATGAAAGAAGCTCAGCCATTTGGAATCAAGGTAACCAATTTACTTCCAGGGGGCACTGATACTAGCTTTAGGCAGGCTGATAGACCTGAATATATGCAGCCAGAAAGTGTTGCTCGCACAATACTTGGATTACTCAAACTCCCTGAAGATGTCATTGTTCATGAAATGGTATTCAGACCGAAGGTGGAGTTGGAGTAATTTTGGAGCAAGACTTTTGTTTTTCTAGTTATTGCACTTTTCGAAAATAATGTACAAGCACCGTGAATGTTCAAATAGGCCTCCTACTACTAAAAACCGCCTTTCGGCGGTTTTTGCGTGTTCAGATTACTATGATTTAAGAGCTTTTAGCGCATCAACTATAAACTTGTTTTGGACTTGGTTGTTTTCATTTTTTGCAAATACTTGAGTTATAAGCTCTATCTTAGTATTACGCTGCATTTTTAATTTGTCTGCCTCGCTCATCTCTCCACAATCAAGAGATTCAGTTATTTGTCGAGCTAAAATGCCGGCTTTTAGCATAGCCATTTTGTCAGTGTTAAGGGACACTATCTGCCTAACTAAGTAGAAAAACACGCCAGATAAGCCACCAATAATTAGTGTTGTTGCCGCAACTAAAGGAAGCCTACTAAGTAAAATGTCCCATACATTTACGTCCACTAAATCAGGTAGAATGTCGTTAAGGTTTTGACCATTTGAGTACACGTAGAGAGCCATGCAAACTAAACAAAAGAAAGTAAGGGCTGCGTAGCAATAGTAGCCCCTTAACTGCTCTTCAGTTTCCTTAGAGTGACCAAGCGAGTCGAGAGTCGTTGTGTTCTTGTCATTTTTTGCTTTCTCTAACTCCTCTTTGACAGCAAGCACGGCATTGATTTCATTTGCTAGGTCTTTTTTAAGTGAAAGTAACTTACCTTTCTCTTGTTTTAATAGGTTGGATTCGACTTTCAGCTGTGCTTTTGTTTCTTCTAACTTGTCTTCTGCGTCCGATATTTCATTATTAATTTTATCAAATTTTCTAGTCGCACTATCGGTATCTTTTTTTACTTTGTCTAAATGAACTCTGTGGCTTTCAATGCTGCCCTCTAGATATGATTGCTCTTGCCCTAGTGAATTAAGCTCTATATCAAGTAAATTGCATTGACTACGCTTTGTGTTAATCAACCCATTAATATCATTGAATTTACCTGAGATGTTTTGAATTGCAATTTTAGGTCGGTCACTAGCATCCTGTAGGGCTTTTTGAGTTCGCTCTAATTTATCGTAATCTGTGTGAAGGCTTTGGAAACTCGCAATTTTGAAAGAATGGAACTTGGAATTTCGAGGCAGAATCATTCCGAGAGCAGTTTCATGTACTTTATAAGTGGTCACTAGTTCTGCATTACTCCCAGCATAAAGCTTATTAGATGAACTAGCAGTTTTGTGGGTAATAAATTTCTTTTCTGAACCGATAAATGAAATTAACCTAAGCGCGTTTACATTTTTATTGTTAGGAACATTCGCGCAATTTACCTCAGATACAATCATTGGCTGAGAGAACAGGATTACCTGTTCATCGCGTAGCGCGCTGTCATCATAATTGGCTTTTCGAAGTGCTTTGACAGTAAAATCGAGCTCGCCATCATTAAAGTTATCTGGGTTGAAATCAACAAACCAACGGAATAGAGCAGGGTGATGATTGCTAGAATACTCTGTGTAGAAAGAGTCCAAGGTTTTTAGATATGAGTTAAGTGGCTTTGTTAGGTTGCTGACATCAATGTCTTTGAATAACTCATCCACATTAATATCTTTGATGTCTTCGAACTTACTTTCCATATCTCTAGTCTTACGTATTTCCCTAATTAAATTAAGTGTATCAGGTATACCATTCGCATTGCATATGATTATTTAAAAAATATTACTAAGTTCAATGAATTAATGTTTACTTTCAGATAAAAAGACACTAAATAAAGTTTGTTTATTGAACTATAAAACGATGATAAAATAGACAGAATTGACAACTCAATGATTGCTACGTAACTCCCATCAAATCAACAAGGCACAAATTCGATAGAGGAACTTAATCTGTGTTTCGTGGCTGGGATTCTTTCATCAGAAAGTTTCTCTATTCTATAGAGTTTATTGTCTAGCGACGCAGGCAAAACTACATATTAAGAAAATGGGTTTAATAAACAACTACACCCTGTGTGCCAATGGCGAACTGGTTAAGCATAAGTGTACTGATAGAGAGTGAATTTCTTGTTTTAGACTCTCCTCAGATACGTTAAAGAACGAGATTAACAATTAGGTATTCGGACTTTATTTCTGAGGAGAGTAAGGCGCTAACCAAGTGATTATCTGAATATGGCTATAAGACTAGAGGTAAGGAACAGCGTTTAATAAAACAGATTACCAGACTAAGAAAAGAAACAAATACAACCTAACTAGATTGGTCTGATGCTATTTATCCTACTGATATCGGAATTAACGTCTGGTTAGCGAGAATCAATTATAGGCCGTTTGAGCAAGTCATATGTGGTCAAACCGTCCTATTTAAGTTGGTAAAAACTAACAGATTGAGGTCGTAGAATACTAAGATATAGGGTAAGAATATAAGAAAGCTGCGATTTGCGGTGTTAAATACTTGACACCTATTGATAGAAAAGCAGGCGGTCGTTACTACAGTCTTAATTAGAAAGACGGTGGAAAGCCTTTTACATGGAAGTTAGGTAAGTCAAGTACTGGTGCAACTCTAGTAGAAAATACGAATGAAATTTTTAGTGTAGTCGATTAGATAGTTGATCAGGTCTATGCATCACCAAAAGTTTTATTGCAGAAAGTTTCGTTTAAAATGCGAACAGTATCAATGCGTTAGTCGGTAACTTGTTGCATAATAATAGTGCACCCGAAAAGCATAATGAATAAGCCCAACGGATAGCCTATTGACCCACTTTGTTAGTCTTCTCTGCAAATAGGTGGTGGGGTTATGAACAAGAAAATGACATTTTGGGGTAATCAAGGCGGCACTTTGCTAGCGTTTACTATTGCGATGATCGCATGGGCGTTTAACTTATATGTGCTGTTCGGCGTTTTTATCTTAGCAACATTGATTAAAGTCGCACAAAGTCGGTAATTTAGACTTTGGTACAGGTCGACTATCAACCTGCACTTCAGGGAGTGTTTTGGGCCTGTATAGCGTCGCTTTTAACGCTAATGTACCGGCCCAATGACCACTTCTGCATCGTGAAAGTGGTCTACTCTAAGACATCGAATCTTAGCTTACGTTTATCCAATTCTTCTTCTAGAAACTTCAGAAGTAGTTGTGTATCTGACTCGAAATTTTCCTGTTTGTTGGTGCTCGCTATTCCTAAGTCCGTTAAATCCAAAGCGTTGTCTATCAGTTTTTGACTATCCCTAACGGCTACTTCACCGGATGTTGCTCGGAGTTTCTTGGCTAAATTTACGTAGTTGTAGATAGCAGAAAGAGTGTTGAGAGACACTTTTGACATTAAGGTAGACCTTTTGTAATACACACAAGTGCAGTCTAAAGGATAAACCTGAAATTAATGTGACCATTTTACGCCAAATTAAAAAAATGGTGTTGGTACGTCATGAATTGCAGCCTATTTATTCATGAGTTTTCTTCTCTATCCTACTGATTAGCAATACTTTTCCTGTTACCGAGTCCTTTTATTGCCAGTCTTATAATCACACTTTCTAGAAATTTTTAGCGCAGAACTACTCCATAATTGAAGTTAAAACGTAATAAATTCAGCTGCTTATATTGAACAATAAAACTTATTTGAGTGATCGTTCAGATATATCTTGAACGATCGTTACCGCGAGCGTATAGTTTATTCCATCGGCAGGGGGAAGAGGCTCCTGTGAAAACGGGTCTCATACGAATGCAAAGCACTATTACTGGAGAGAACAAATGAGAAAATTCACACTACATACAGAAGAAACCGCGCCACAAAAAAGCAAAACAATCTTGGAAGGTGCAAAGAAATCAATGGGTGTTGTCCCAGGTCTTTATGCGGTAATGGCTGAATCTCCAGAAACATTGAAAGCCTATACACAATTGCATCAGCAGTTCACAGCAACCTCATTTGACGCTGAAGAGTTGACGGTTGTGTGGCAAACCATCAATGTAGAGCATGAATGTCATTACTGCGTTCCAGCTCATACTGGTATTGCTCACTCGATGAAGGTAGATCCGGCACTGACTGAAGCGCTACGCAATCAACAAGCTATGCCAACTGCGAAACTGCAAGCTTTGCATGACTTTACTCTTGCTATGGTGCGTCAGCGTGGTGAAGTGACAGAAGAGCAACTGAATGCCTTCTTTGCTGCGGGATACGGGCAGCAACAAGTACTCGAAGTGATTCTTGGTTTATCGCAAAAGGTAATCAGTAACTATGTGAATCACGTGGCGAAAACGCCTGTGGATCCAATGTTTGAACAGTTTTCTTGGACCAAATAGTCATACCAACCATAGTAAATAACGGTTCACCCTAGCTTGTTAAAACACTCGATAACGGGGTTTATCCTGCGCTATTTCTGATTACTTACTGTGATTGGTATGAATATGACACGATAGATTTTTGTACTGTAAGAAAGAGGGCTTGTGTTCATTCACAAGCCCTTTGTTGATTTATTCTACTTTAAGTTTTTGGAAGTACTCTTCGTACAACACGCTGGCTTCTCCCACTTCATCCTGCCAAGTGCCTGTTTCTAAGGCTTCTTTCGGAGGGTACACGTTCGGGTTTTCTGCAAACTCTTTCGGTAGTAGGTCGTGAGCGGTCGCCACTGGAGTAGGGTAACCAATCTCTAGTGCGATCTTGGCTGCATTTTCCGGGCGCAATAGGAAGTTGATCATCTTATGGGCCGCTTCAACGTTTTTAGCGCCAGATGGAATCGCTAAGCTGTCCATCCAGAAGATAGTGCCTTTTTCTGGCCAAATAATGTCAATTGGAGCACCTTCTTCACGAGCCATGTAAGCTGAGCCATTCCACAACATACCTAATGATACTTCACCTGCCATGTATGGGTTCGCGGGAAAGTCTGAATTAAACACCAATACATTAGGCATTAGCTTTCTCAGCTCTTCATAGGCAGCTTTAATTTCATCAGGATTGGTCGTATTTGGCGAGTATCCTAGCTTGGTTAAGGCAATATGGAAGACCTCACGAGAGTCATCCATTAGCATTAGTTGACCCCGCCACTCTTCATCCCAAAGGTCATCCCACTTGGTGACAGAAGTTCTATCAACCATTTCTGAGTTGACTCCAATGCCTGTTGCGCCCCAGATATAAGGGATAGAGTAACTGTTGTTAGGGTCAAATGGCTTGTTTAGGTAGCTAGGATCAAGATCGGCAAAGTGAGATAACTTGGTTTTGTCGATCTCTTGCAGCATGCCTTCTTTCCGCATTTTCGATACGAAGTATGTGGATGGCACCACTAAGTCGTAACCAGAACCTTGAGTCTTTAGTTTGGCGTACATGCTTTCGTTGGATTCATAGGTGGAGTAAATCACCTTAATGCCAGTTTCTTTTGTGAAATCTTCTAGTACCTGGTTTGGAATGTATTCCGACCAGTTGTAGAAATACAATTCTTTGTCGGCTGCCAATGCAGGCAAAGAAAACAGTGTCGCCGCACAAAGGGCGCTAGCATAGAGTTTACTTTTCATTACTTTTCCATTTAATTATCGCCCGAAGACTTTTCCATCACGATCAAGTCGATATGAGCAATGTAAACTAATCTGCTGATCAGAGGCGATCAGCAGGGTTTTAAACACCAGATAATATTAGACTATTTCACTTTTTCCCGTGCGAGAAGCTGAGAAATTATTACCAGTATTAGAGAGACAATGAGCATCACCGTTGCCAGCGCATTCACCTCGGGAGAGATGCCTACTTTTACCATCGAGTAGATCTTAAGCGGCAATATCTCGTAAGCGGGGCCGGTAACAAATGAGCTGATAATGACGTCATCAAGCGATAGGGTAAAGCTGAGTAACCAACCTGCCGCAACCGCTGGCATAGCGAGCGGCAGAATGATTTGCTTTAGGATCACCCACTCGCCAGCACCAAGGTCCTTGGCGGCTTCAAGCATTTTCACATCAAAACCATTCAGGCGACTGTATACTGTCACCACTACAAAGGGCAGGCAAAAGGTAATATGGGCTATCAATAGGGTAAAGAACCCTAGCTGTGCACCGATAACCAAAAACAGCGCCAGTAAAGATATGGCCATGACAATATCGGGAGACATCATGACCACAAACAACATACCGTTAACTGCTCGCTTGCCTTTGAACTGGTAGCGAAATAGCGCAACTGCGGTAAGGCTACCAATAATCGTGGCTGCTGTGGCTGAAAATACAGCGATGTTTAACGAGTGCCATGCCGCCTGCATCAAACTATCGTTGTTGAGTAAGCTTTCATACCATTTAGTGGTGAAGCCTCCCCATTTCATACCAAATTTGCTGGCATTAAAGGAGTTCGCGATCAGTACGATAATAGGCAGATATAAGAACGCATACACCAGCGTCATAAAACTAAATCTAAGTGTACGCCCCATCAATCCAGCTCCACTTTTCTATTCAACAGCTTACCAGCGCGATAATACGCATAAAGCATGATGGCCATCGCAAGAGTAAGGGCGATACTGGTAGCGGCGCCAAACGGCCAATCCCGAGCATTGAGTACCTGACTCTTGATCACATTACCAATCAGTAGGTTCTTAGCGCCGCCTAGTAGGTCGGATACATAGAACATACCCAGTGCAGGTAACAGAACTAGTAAGCAGCCACCAATAATGCCTGGCATGGTCAGTGGCAATACAACACGAGTAAAGGTTTGTAGTTTGTTTGCGCCTAAGTCCTTTGCCGCCTCGATATAGGTATCATCAAGCTTTTCTATAGCTGAATAGAGAGGCAGTATCATAAAAGGGAGCAGGATGTAGACGAGACCAATCATTACCGCTGTTTCCGTGTACATGATACGCATTGGTTTATCTATGATGTCGATAGCCATCAGCGACTTATTCAAAATGCCTTGAGTGCCTAACACTATCTTTAACCCATAAGTACGAATTAAAGAGTTAGTCCAAAACGGTACGATAACCAAGAACAGCATAAATGGGCGCCATTTAGGTGGCATCTTGGCAACGATGTAGGCAAAAGGGTAACCGATGATCAAACACATCACAGTGGCAATGATTGCCATGTAAAAGGAATGCCACAACACCTTTGCATACAAGGGATCCATTAGACGTGCGTAGTTGTCTAAGGTAAATGTAAGCTCAATTAAGTTGGCTTCATCACGAGTTAAAAAACTGGTACCTATGATCATGACATTAGGTACAAGAACAAACAGTGTTAACCAACCAACGATCAGAGCAATGATCGCATTCTGAAGATTAAACCTCTTGCTCATCATGAAGAACGACCTCCCAACTCTCCACCCATGTGATGGCCACTTTTTGCCCTAAAGAATGGTCTACATCTGGGTCATCTTCATTGAAGAATTCGCTGATCATCACCTTAAGACCCGACTCTAATTCAATGACTGAATCTAAAGTCATACCTTTATAGGTTCGTTCAACGACATGACCAACAATCCCTTTTTGTTCTGACTCGCGAATCTCTTCGAGTCGTAAATCTTCTGGGCGAAGTAGTACTCGCAGTTTTTCATTCTCAATGATGGGTTTGTCAAAGTAGACCACAGAATCGACACCCTCTATGGTTGCGCGAATGCGTTTCTCGTCTAGACGCTCTTTAGCGATAGCATCAAAGACGTTAATCTCGCCAATAAAACGAGCCACAAATAGGTTCTTTGGTTCTTCGTAGATTTCACGCGGTGTGCCGTCCTGCTCTACAACACCGTCTCGCATTACGATAATGCGGTCTGACATTGATAGTGCTTCTTCTTGGTCATGGGTAACAAAGATAAAGGTAATGCCAAGCTGGCGCTGAAGTTGTTTAAGCTCCATTTGCATCTGTTTTCTTAGTTTGTAATCCAAGGCGGATAGTGACTCGTCCAACAACAGAACTTTAGGCTTATTTACTACTGCACGCGCGATGGCAACACGCTGCTGTTGACCACCCGATAATTGACTAGGCTTGCGCTGGCTCATGGCGCCTAAGCGAACCATTTGCAGGGCATCCATCACACGAGGTTCGATGTCGGCTTCGGCAACTTTTTGCATGCGTAAGCCAAACGCTACATTTTCAAATACCGTCATGTGTGGGAATAGGGCATAGCTTTGAAAAACTGTATTTACGTGCCTTTGTTCGGCAGGAACATCAGTTACGTCTTGCTCGGCAAGAAGGATGTTGCCTTTGTCGACGGTTTCAAATCCAGCAATCATGCGCAAGACTGTCGTTTTTCCGCAGCCTGATGGACCCAGAATAGTAAGGAATTCACCATGGTTTACATCTAGATTTAGATTTCCGATGATTTCTTTGCCATCAAAACTTTTGCTTACGCCTGTTAAACGAATTACAGGTTGTTCATTATGTTGTTGAGCGTCCAACGTTTGTATTTCTCCTACGCACCTAGTTGCCTAAGTTGGGTACCAATATTTTTGACGAAAACCAATCAAAAATAATAATATCAATAAGTTAAAGTAAAAAATGTCTGTAAATTCAGACAGTTCTAGGCTCTATTAAACGTAACTATTTCTCAGGGCCTTTGATGATCCTAAGCTTAATCGAAACTATTGAAAAATTGCATTAATTTTTAACGATAACCCCTTGTTTTTCATAGTTGCTACTAGGGCTTGTTAAATCTAAGGGGGCGTTAATTTTGAGTATAGATGACGCAGTAAATAAATGTGAGCCAACAAGACGCTTCTTCTTGAGATACGGCTTATATATATCTATGATTTAATTATAATTCTTTGTCTTGTTGAATCGATGGATCTAAATCTTCTTACTACGTTTCTCACGGTGTATCGTTGCCGGTCTATAACTCAAGCGTCAGAACAACTTGAACTCACTCAACCAGCGGTAAGTGCAGCCCTAAAGCGTTTAGAGGCTGTTGTCGGCAAGGCATTGTTCGTGCGAGAGGGGCGTGGAATTGCGCCAACCGGTGCTGCTGTCGCTCTGGCTAATAAGATAGAGTCCCCTCTATCTGTGTTAGAAACTATCGAAGCTCAAGATGATGCGCTAAAAGTGCATTGCAGTGAAACGGTATTACACCTTCTAAAAGATATTCCCGGCATGGAATTTTCCGATGCACCTCTTGATGAAGAGGAAGTATTCGACGACCTAATGAGTCAAAAGGTAGATCTACTCATTGATGTATTGCATAGCAAGCGTCATTCATTTGTAGTGGAAGAAGTTTTTACCGAAGACCCTGTTTGTTTGGCTCGTAAAGACCACCCAAGAATAGGAGAGACAATGTCGTATGAGGAGTACTACAGAGAGCAGCACATTGCCCTTAAGATTCGTCGAAGTGAGATGAATACAATTGATTTCCTTTCTGATACACCCGTTGCGCCACGTTCTGTTAAGGTCGAAACCTCTTCGATTTCTGGAATGCTAATGCTGGCCTCCGATAGCGATTATATTGCCTCGGCAAACCGTAGCTTGGCGGAGCGAGTGGCTCCTATGCTTGGGCTTAGAATATTTCCTTATCCCCTCCCTTTGAATCAACTCCATTACAGAATGATCTACCATAGACGCTATCTGCATGATGAAAACCACAAGCAGAAGAGAGAGCAAATAAAGGCGATTTTCAAACAGCATCAAAAATAGTGTTTTGTAGATCTTATCATGGTTCTTGATAGCGCTATTTGGGTTTGGGTACCCTTAGCAATCGCTATAGTGTTTGCTTTGATTGGCAACAATCGCCCAGCTTTTGCTGTTCTTTGCGTCGCTTTATTAGGGGCTTTGTTTGAGGAACGCCTCTCAGTTCTAGGGTTGGCCTTTACTGTATTTGGTTTTGCGGTTGCTTCTCAAGTACCAAGAGTGCAAGGCTATAAACAATACTTGGCCCTAGCTGTGACGATTGTATGGTCGTTGGGCATGGCGCTGCATTGGCTCCCCGGTTTTGCTAATTTATTAGTGCTAGATAAGGTACAGGCAGGCGCTGGTAGTTATCCATTTACTATGTATCTTAACCTCGATAAGCCTCTTATCTTCTTTGCTTTACTGTTGGCATTTCCCCGGTTATTAGGAAAAGCCAAGCCTGTTGAGTGGGAGACACTCGTAAATCCCTTGATTGCCTTGGCGAGCTTATTGCCTATTGCTGTGATCTTTGGAGGATTAGGGTTTGAATTGTCATTGCCAAACTGGTGGTGGCTGTTCTTGTTCAACAATTTACTTCTAACCTGCGTGGCAGAAGAAGCGATATTTCGTGGGTTTGTACAGCAAGAGATCACTAAACAATTTGGTTGGAAGATTGGTTTGATTATCGCAAGTATCTTGTTTGGAATTGCTCACCTTGCTGGGGGATGGTTATTGGTTGCGTTTGCTACTATCGCTGGCGCTTGTTATGGAATGACGTTCTATCTTACTGGTCGCCTTTGGGCAGCTGTACTGGTGCACTTCATGTTTAATTTCACGCACTTACTATTTTTTACTTATCCGATCGCCATTCGTTAATCAGTGTTTATTTCTCTCCATTGATATAATCTCAGTTTATGTCTTAACCCAAAATGGATTTATATATCTAATGTGATGTTTATCTCATAATCCTCTCCATGTTCTGAGCACATAGCTCTTCGTACCAAACACTGGAGATTCCAATGAAAAAACTATCCGTTCTATCTGCTTCAATTGCAGCGCTTCTTTCTACTACAGCTATCGCAGCGCCAGTTGAAGTTTACCTAGAACAAAATGTTGCATCTAATGCAGCGGACAATGGCGACTACGCAACAGAAGCGGGCGCAACTATTCAAACGTCTGAAAATGGCTATGTAAATATTGCTTTTGATGACCAAGGTTGGTTGGCTGCAGGTTACGGACATGATTTCCACCTTTCAGACCAAGTTGAACTGAACCTTTACGGTGAGCTTGGCAAGTGGGATACAGGTTCTGATGCATTAGCAGAAGCCGTGGTTACCTTTAACGTAAGTGATAACTTTAATGTATTTGGTGGCTATGCTTACAAACGTTCTGAGTTGGACGTATCGAACTTAATTAGCGATGCAGATTACGGCATCAACAGCAATCAGTTCATTGCTGGTTCATCACTTACATTTGGTATGGTTAGCCTAGACTACACCTACACACATGAAAATAGCGATGGCTCAAGTGCTGGTATAGTACATATCGGTAACCAGTATTACGCTACTAATGGTGACTACCATACTAACCAGCATGAAGTTGTTCTTTCAGCAGAGATGGACAACTGGAGACCGTACGTTAGTTATACTTACCTAAATACTAGTGATCTAGTTAGTGAATACTCTAACGTAGGTGAAAATGACAATATCGTTACTCTAGGTGTTGCATACCAATTCTAATTAAATACTAGCAACATCACTTGGCTAGGTGTTGACTTACTAACTAGTAAATAAAGCAAATGGATTTGCTTCTAATTATTCTAAGGTTTATCTATGAATAGAAGCACTCGAAATCGTTACCTTATTAATATTCTTGCTATTATTGGCTTACTGCTTTTCTCTGCGCTTCCTACTGTTTCTGCCAATATTGATAAAACCTCTTATCCTATCCTTGATAAAGATATATCTTTAGCTTTGGGGCTTTCTACAAGCTACGAATAACCTTAAGTCTACTATTATTTTCTTGCTACTCACACCTATGTATTTTCTTATATTAGGTGAAAAGTTCTAATTCCTGTTCGTAAATATTCTAGTTCTATCATCTTGAAGGTAATATATGAAAAAACGACTCTCAGCGTTATTTATTGCCACTATGGTTTACGTATCTTTACCCGCACTTGCTGAAAACAATGAAAGTGATTCTTTGTTCAGTCGTAACAATGCTATTTTGGCGGTAGGAGCAGTAGACACAGTGAATCGTTACTGTGTTGAACTGGGCAAAATGCCGCTAGAGCTTTTCGAAACACTGACCTTAGATATGCGTGAAAACATCGAGGGCTTATCGCTTGAAGCTTATGGCGAGGAATTTGCTTTTAGTGAAGCGCATGAAATGTATATCGAAGGCATAGACTTGGGCGAGCGCTTGATTCGTGATGCAGAAGAAGAAGGACATGTAAAACAAATGTGTGCGCTTCCTGAGTCGAGACAAATGATTCTGTAACAGTCGTTCGGCGTTACTTCTGTCAATCGCTGTTTAAAAACCGCTATGAGAGTTACCTTGTAGTAGCCTTAGTTGATTTTATAATATCCTATCTGTTTTTGATGCTATAACAAATTTCGATTAAACACAAAGCACAAATACCATTAATGTATGTTCATAAGTTTACCTTATATGTTTTTAGCTAACTTGTAGGTAAAATTGCTCGCACAAGAATGAGATGGCCTTCTAAATATTAAAAGTACGCATGTTGCTTCATCAATATTGCGGAAATATCTTAGATGTAAGCCACCGATGAATCAAACAGGCGCAGTAGTTGCTAGGAGGTTTTATTTGTTGGTGTAATGAAACCTTTTAGCCTACTCGCCTTGTTTGTTCATCCATTTAGATAAATAACAATGATTAAGCAACAGTATAAGTTGCAAAATTGCATATTAAATAATAGTCCTAGTATGTAATTATTTTTCAATATTGGATATTGATGCAGAAATGCCACTAGAACTGCAGCACATGGAAGTGTCATTTTTTAGACTCCGATCCTCACCCTTTCTTGTTCAAACACGTTTTCAGCTCACGCATTAGCATACTCTTAACTGATCTTCTTCAAGGTCGCCCTCTTTGCTAGAACAGCCTAACCTAGGTAATTTTACCAAAAGTAACGTATTGATTTTTCTTTGAAACACAAATAGTTCATTATCTAATGATGAGATAGTTTTGCAGAGGAAAAAACAATGACCTATAAGCTAGAGGTAGATTTACACACGCATACATTGGCGAGTGATCATGCTTTCAGCACTATACATGATTATGTCAGAGAAGCGCCTAAGCGTGGTATTCGATTGTTTGCCAATACTGACCATGGTCCTGATATGGAAGATGCACCTCATAGATGGCACTTTGTGAATAGCCTGACTTTTCCTCGTGTCGCAGATGGAGTAGGCATTCTTCGTGGTATAGAGAGTAATATTAAAGATCTGCAGGGCAACATCGATATCGATGAGTCTATCCGTTCCAGCCTAGATATCATCCTCACGGGTTTTCATACCCCGGTGTTTGCGCCAAGAGATATAGACTCGAATACAGAAGCAATGCGCAATGTGATAATGAGCGGCAAGGTTCATGTGGTGACGCACCCTGGCAATGTGAATTTCCCTATCCATATTGAAGAGATTGTTAAGACCGCCGCGAGAGAAAATGTTGCGTTGGAGATCAACAACAGTTCATTCCTGTATTCGCGAAAAGCCAGTTATGCAAACTGCCATAAAATAGCGGAGCTTGCTAAGAAATATGATACACCGATAAGTGTGGGTTCTGATGCGCATAACGCTTGGGATTTAGGACGTTTTGACAAAGCTAAAGCCCTGATTACTGACGTTGATTACCCAGCAGAACGTGTTATCAATAACACGGTTGATTCACTGTTTGCTTATCTCGCCACCAAAGGCATTGATATAGCTGATGAGTTTGAATTTTAGTCTTTAAAACCTTTGCGAGCTCAGTAGCCATACTGAGCTTTTCTTTGAAGTGCATTTATCCATTATGAATCTATTTATAAGAACAATTTCGAATTTTTATGTCATTACATTATCCTGCGTGATTGCCTTCTCGCTGTTTGCAGGGGCAGTGGTAGCACCGGTGATTTTTAACTCTTCTTCGTGGTTAGGAGAGTCGGTACTTAACCGATTCCAAGAAGGGTTGATGATGACGGAAGTCTTTGTGCGACTGTCTTACCCGTTGATCGCAGTTTGCCTGTTTTCTTTGGCTTATGAAGTGCTTAACTATTGGAAAAAAGATTCCGATTGGATTGCACTGATCAGCATGAGTTTGATGGTGGGAACGGGCTTGTTATTTGGCTTTTACTTTATCCCTGAGATCTTGCACCTGCAATCGCAAGGACCTATCGCTACGCAAAGCCCAGTGTTTGCCTCAATCCATAAAACGTCGGAGATCTGCTTTAAGATCACTGTTCTATCGGGGCTGGTTTTAGTGTTTCGTAATATACTAAAAATGAGTCGTTAGACTACTCATTTTTGCAATCATAGTTTGGTTTTCAGGTTCTCAAATCTTCGTACATACTGATTTTTAGTTATTCAACAGAGCGCAGTAAGTCGTATCAAAATGCGCCTTTGATACTTTTGAAATGTAGAGGATTTACGATGAATTTGAAGGTTAAAGGTCTCGTATTAGCGATGGTTTCGGCGCTAGTTTTGAATGGTTGTGATAGCGATAAAGTGAAGGCAGAGCTTGATCATGCAGGCCATAAAATTGGCGAAACAGCTCACGAGGTTCGTCATAATATTCGTAAAGAAGCAGATCGCCTTCAAGATAAACTGACCGAAAATGCAGAGAAAGAGAGTCTGCGTCAGTTGGGCCTTGATGAAGCTGATATTGACTATGTGATTAAACATAATCCTGATGATGCAATGGCAGTAGCGAAAAATAGCGATAGAATTTTGTCTGACATCCATTTTACTTACGAAAGTAGCCTTACAGAGATTACAAAATCCAATATTCCAAATATCCAATATGCAACATGGGGTTCAAATTCTAAGGCAAAGGTTCAGAAAATTTGGGGCCGTGTAGCATTTGTTGTGAACTCTCCTCGTTTTGCAACACGCTTTAATGAACAAACCGCACTATTAGATTCTAGAACCTTCGAAGGTGGTACTGGAGACGCACTGCAAGTTCCTGCAAATTATCAAGCATTCATAGATGTAGCTTCAGACGCTATATCAAATGGTAACAATGCCTATAAGTTGGAAGCATTTGGAAATCAACCAGAAAAAAGCTCTGGAGGTAATGCTTGGGGGCAAATGGGTTTACCAGAAGTATTTTTAAACCCACAAGAGATTGATAACTCGCCTATAAATCAAACCGCGCCTCTGCTATTGCATGAACTAACCCATACTTTTGGTTACAACCACAACGATCAAAGTGGCAGCATTCAAATACTGTTTGCACCTAATAATATTCCTTATTACGTGCAACTTATCACGACACCAGGTGGTATGAATCAGCAGGATTATCCGAGCCTAGAAGACTTACATAGCTATATCGTAGCTCAGAAAACCACGCCTTATCCCTCTGGTAAGAATGCAGATTTGTTTACCCAATATTTTGGACGATAAATATAAAAAGCCGGCATAATCGCCGGCTTTGTTTTAGTCACTTAATGATTAATTTAGCTTAGAGCGACCTTTTACAAAGAAGCCGGTCAAAATCAGCATCAATAGTAAGAAGTCGAAGCTACCACCACTTGAACCTTGGCCATCTTGAGAGCCGTTGTCTCCGTCAGTATCACCATCAGTATCACCGTCATTTTTCTTGAACTGGAAAACAACAATCGCAGGATCGTGGTCTGAAGAACGGTACGGGTCGCCATACTTAGGCAAGTCACCGCTGTATTGAGTTGAGTACTCAAACAAAGTGGATTCTACCGCGTTAATAGGCCAAACCTGAGCATCCACTACGTAACCTTTAAGATCGGAATCTACTAGGATGTAATCGAGAGTACCTACTGTATCGTTGTAAGAGTAGCTATAAGTATGCGGCTTCATCTCTTCCACAATATCTAGGTAGCCGTACGAATGCTCAATCAATGCACCTTCGTCGCCGTGCAGTGGAGTACCGTCGGTTTCATCACCACCAACATAAGTGTTGCGTGCAGCGTAGGTTTTATAGTCTGCTGGAGCATGATCGCGGTTCGTCAGTACAAGCATTGGGTCTTCCAAACCGTAGCTGTTTAGGTCTCCCATTAAGACTTTATAACCGTCAATTTTCTCTAGCTCTTTCGCTAACTGATAAGCCGCTGAGACGCGGAAGTGCTCACAGCTACCTTGCAGGTTTACGTCGTTCTTTTGGTCGTCGGTTTGTTCATCTTCCCAGCACGTTGAACCCTTAGATTTAAAGTGGTTCGTTGAAATTACTAGGTCTTCTTTAGCATGATTCACCTTAAACGAAGCGGTAAATGCATCACGTTGGTACGCGCGTTTGAAGTTACCATCTTCTAACTGAACATGCTGTTGAGGCATTTCAATGATATGAATGTCACGCAGTTGAGCAGCGTTTGAGCGGTAGATGATCTTGTTGGTAATAGCATCTGTACCAACATAGCCTTCACCCTCTAACTTCTTAGGCATAGCAATTTCGTATTGCTCTTTCTTGTCTAAACGGCTGTTCAATTCCTCGACAAGTGCATAGATTGCAGAAGCTTCATCAAAACCGTTATTTTCAATCTCGATTAGACCGTAAATATCAGCATCAATAGCGATTAAAGACGAAACAATCTTGTTTAGCTGAACATCATAGTCCTCGAGGTTAGTTGCACCGCGGTTTTGCTCAAGAGGGTTATCACGACCACCAAATGGCGAAGTGAAGAAGTTCTCTACGTTGAAGCTTGAAACGACCAATTCACCTTCTTGTAGGTTTGGCGTGATTGGGCGTTCATTGTCGGCAAATGTATCGCTATTTGCTTCGTTGTTTACATATAGTCGGTATTCAGAGTACGAGTAACCTAGTACACCAGTCAGACCTTCATCACCAAAAGTAGCACCGACACGGATGTAATCGTCAGTCGTTCCAGTACCGTTGTCTTGAGCAAAATTTGGATACCAAGGCACTACACCATTGCTTGCGGCAACAGGAGACTCAACATACAAACGACGTTCTGCGTTACTTGCATCTTGCGCTTTTGCCGCGTCGGTAAGAGGAACATTAAACTGGTTTGGATGATAGTTTACAGTCTGGTGGCTCAATACCATATTGTTACGATACGAGTCGTAATCGAATCCGAAGGTACGAGCTACGTGCATATCTGTTTCGTTGTTTACGCGAACCAACATACCTTCATAACGCTCTAAGGTATGTTCAAAGTTCTCATCGCTGTCTAGGGCTACAATGGTAGTAGGATTAATGGTTGCTGTGTTACCAGTAGTTTCAACAAAGGCTGGCACTGTGGTTGAACCAAGCTGAGTCCAGCCATAGTGCTCATGTACTTTGGCTGTGGCTATGACTTCGTCCCCAACATTCAAGTTGTTGGTGTTTGCATTGACGAAAATGCCGTCAGAAGTTTTTGGGTTATGGTCACCAGTCTGATCTTGCATAAAGAAACCAGTCAGCAGATCGTTACCTAGTTTAGAGGTTTGAACATGCGTGATGATGCCAGTAACTTCAAAGGTTTCATCTGATTCATATTTATGGTTTTCAGGGTCAGTATAAGGTGACCACATTCCTTCGCCTTGAAGTTCCATAACTGTCGCTGGGATACCAGTAGGTGGCTCAGGAGGCTCTGGTGCTTCACAGGTTTCTGCTACCTCGCCTAAACTTGACCAGTCATTCGTTGGTAAAGTGAACCACTGAGATTCATCCCAGATAGGACTAGCTTGGTAGTTACAACGTACTAACGTGATATCTTTATTGAAATCTTGGCAATTAGCACCACTAGTGTTCTCAAATCCAACAGTGTCGATAACTGTGCCGTTTTTCACCAGTCTAATAGCATCATCGCCGTTAAAATTGGCTAGACTGTTATCTTGTGCATCAAGTCTAGATAAAAAATCTGCTTCGTTTGGATTATTGCTTTGTCCAGAGTGCCCAACAACGTATGTAGATAAAGGTGATAATACAATACCGTCTAAGGAATGTTCATTTCCCCAGTCGCCTTTACAGTTCATTAAATTTTGTAGAGCATACCCATTTAAAGAGACTGTTTCATTTCCAGTATTAGCTACCTCAATAGCTTTATGGAAGCCAGTGCCTTCAACAACTTCAGAAATTATTATATTAGCGCTTGCACTGGATGCAAAAATCGCACAAGGCAGTGTCCATGCTATTTTTAACTTATTCATATTATTCCTTTAGGAGGGTGTATTATTCTCGCCGAATACTATCTTTGGAATGTTACATTAAAAATACATTTAGAGTAAAAGCTCTATCAAGATCTTTGAGGTAAGTAAAATTGTTATTAAACAGTATCTTATGTTGTTTTGTTTTTATGTAAATTACAGGGATATTTAGTCATTTAGTATGCTTTTATTAGCTGAAATATGATCGAATATGAATAATCTTGAAATTTTTTCTTAACAATGAATAAGTGTAAGATAATATTTCAAATGATATTTTGGGTGATTTTTTAAAATAGTTTAGTTTTGTAATGGAAATTTAATTATTAATGATTATCATACACCACTGTTTAGCTGTCCTTAGTCTAAATAAGAATTTCAATTACACGGAAATTAAATAAAAAATGAATAAAAAGTTATTAGCAGTGGCAATTGCGCTTGGAGTCGTTGGATGTAATGGCTCTGATTCCGATACTCAAGATAGACCCATTAAAACGGAGCTGAAGCTGTCGATTGCTCATATTAATGACACACACTCTTCTTTTGATGAAGTTAAATCTAGTTTTGTAAATGATTACTTATTAAACGGTCAACCTGTATATACATCGTTTGGCGGACACCCACGACTTCTAGAAGCGGCGAACGTATATAGAGAACAAGCTGAAACAGAAAATCAAAGCATGTTGTTCCTTCACGGTGGTGACGCATGGCAGGGCAGCGCTTACTTCAAGATAAACAAAGGTAAGATGAATGCTGATATCCTGAGCCAAATGGGTCTAGATGCAATGGCTATGGGTAATCATGAGTTTGATTTGGACAATCAGACACTAGCGGAATTTCTAAACGCTGTTAATTTCCCTGTCCTTGGTGCAAATATGGATGTATCGGCAGATGCTGATCTAAGTGGTGCAAACAACCTCTTACCATACACTCTATTTGCATTTGATGGTTTCGAAAAAGAGCAAGTAACCCTGGAAACGATGCCATACGATCGCCCGATCGTTGCCGTTGTAGGCATGGTTCTAGAGGATATGCCAAGTATCTCTCCAGAAACGGGTGATGTTCAGTTCATGGGTGAAATCGAGACCGCTCAAAAGGTTGTTAACGAGCTTCAAGAGCACGGTATCGACAAGATTGTACTACTTACTCACCTAGGTCTATCTAGAGATGTCCGAATTGCAGAGAATGTAGATGGCATTGATGTGATCGTTGGTGGTCACTCTCATACCCTTATGGGTGACTTTACTAACCTAGGAATGGGTGATAACGCAGAATACGCTCAGATCGTCACCACACCAAATGGTGGCGAGACTTGTATTGTACAAGCAGGTGAAAAAGCTCAAGCTATCGGTCATGCGAATGTTCATTTTGATGAAAATGGTCATATCACTAGCTGTGAAGGCGGCAACACTCTGCTTTCTTCTGACACTTTCTACGATAATAATCTACGTGATGACGATTCGTTACTGACTTCTTCAGATCAACAGCAAGTTGAATCATTTATTAGTCAGGAAAAGAACATTGAGATTACAGCAGAAGATGAGCAGCTAAGATCTCATATCGACGAAGTGTATAAGCCAGAACTTGAAGAAGCTTATGGAGAAAACATCTCCTACTTGCCTGAAGATATTGTGCATGAACGTCGTCCAAATGATGGTGGTACGGATGAGCACGGCTCTGGTGTTGCTCCAATTGTTGCTGAGGGTTGGTTAAACTGGGCAAATAGCGATGCTGTTATTGATGTGCTGCCATACAGCCACGTAGACATCGCGCTTGTTGGTGCTGGTGGCGTGCGTAATACTCTTGAGTTTGGTGATTTACGTGAGGGGCATATTTCTTTAGAGCTTTTACCATTCTCTAACTATATGTCAGTGCTACAAGTTAAAGGCAGTGTAATCAAAGATCTACTGAATAGCACAATCACAACAAGTCTTGATGATAGTGAGCACATGGGTAAATTCCCGTACACTGCTGGTTTGAGATATGTCTTTAATGAAGATGTTATTCATACATCTGGTAGCTTTGAAGTTCTAGACGTTTTAGATACAGAAGGGAACTGGGTAGCGTTAGATGAGAGTGCGACTTATACCATTACAACGACTAACTACAATGCTAATGGTAATGATGAATGGACAGCACTGTATGAGGCGCAATCAGCCTCAGCGGACCGCTATGACATTGTTATCAAAGAGAATGTGGCCGATATTTATCCTGTTGTTCGTGTAGAGAAAAATGGCGATTCACTAAAAGCTATCTATTCTGATAATGAACCAGATTGCGATGATTCAACGATATCATGTAATACAGATGCTCTATCGGTAATTGATTACATTGCGCAAGAGCACCCAGTTCTTGAAAAGCTTGAGAACCCAACTGTAACTCTGAACCTGCTAGACAGATAAAACGTCTGCATTATGAGTTCTAATTGAACCGGCTAAATGTTGTTTAGCCGGTTTTTTTGTGCTCAAGTTTTGCAGATCAAATGCCTTTGGCAAATTAGTGAAGCTTGCATTTTGTGCTAATCACGAAACCTGAGTTTCGATATAGATATTGGCACGATATTGAACTAGGCGCTGAGTATGTGGTTGTGACTAACGACTTAATTGCTCAATGCGGAGATCGGCATGATTTGCTTGTTCCTATGTATGAGAATGAAAGTGAAATGCATGTTCGAAGCTGTATTCCTCTGAATCCGTAACGCTTTTGAACAAATGGCCGGCTAATCTA
Organism: Vibrio comitans; assembly: GCA_024346835.1. GTDB lineage: Bacteria > Pseudomonadota > Gammaproteobacteria > Enterobacterales > Vibrionaceae > Vibrio > Vibrio comitans. The sequence continues at coordinate 366,283 of AP024867.1, read as the reverse complement.
TAGATTAAAGTGATTACTTGTTAAATCAGCTCTTAAATACCAGATGTAGTTTTCGAAAACACGGCTGAAATGTCTAATTCTGTCGTTTTTAAATTGCTTGTCTTATAGGCCCTTTCTAGTGCTTCCTTCATTGCAACATGCTTCTGATAGATATCAAAAATAAGAAATGCTGTTGGATTATCGAGCTTGTCGGTTTCTAAATACTTGCTGATCTGTGCTGCTTCCCAACTATCAAGGTTCGCATTATCTAAATTGATCAGCATTAAGTTGTTTTTGAAGTTTCTGCATAAACGCTTTTGGTGCTTTTTGGCGAGATAGTGAGTTAAAGGCTTGGCGTCTAGAGGAAGCTTATGCATGTTGTCTAGGTTCTTACCGAAGTATTTTGTGTAGGTATACACTGAAATGATTAAGGTGCAAATTACGGATAAGAACTGATTGTCTTCAAAAAATCCCAGGAGAAAAAAGGGTGAGGCGAGCATTATCGATACTGATATTAGATTCGTTAGCAAATCTAGATTAAGAATGAACTTGAGAGTTTTGATATCTTGCTTTACTGCTTTACTGCTTTGATATTTGAGTTGGGCATAGTCCACATTCCGATAATTAGCTGATGTTTACTACTGTAATCTTTTGCCCAAAGATTAAAGCTCGTAACTTTTCTATCTAGTACATGTAATTTTCCTAGTAAGGTTTGACTTTCTCATCCTTCTGCAAATTCTTTACTCTTTGAGTAATCAAAGGTTTCAAATTTGTCGCTAAGACTGATTTTTACTCATTAATACCTTTAAATACAGATAGTTATATTGATGGTTCAAAGGTGAATCTTCTGAGTCATGCTCTTTATATTCTTTATCGGAATGACATAGAAGTGTTTGGATTATTACCTTTCTAGATTGCCCCTTACTATCTTCTGCCCACATATAAATGCAGTTGGTAGAGGTAAAAGTGCAAGGAAAAACACAAACACGTGTTGGTATAGTCTTAGGTATAGGGATTATTATCACTGGAGCATTCGCTCTGCATCAGGATATCTTTTTGAGGCTATTGCTAGGTCTTGGCTTAGGTGTTGCGCTAACCAAAGGATCTATCGGTTTTGCTGGAAGTGTAAACCGCGCTTACCGCCGAGGCTCTACTCAACTTATCCAAACCCTGATGCTGATGTTTGTTGTCACCGCTGTTATTAATGCAGGCCTTCTTTTAGGCGGTGGTATTGAACAATATTCGCTGTGGATCAACCCAATAAATCTTGGCTTAATCGTTGGCGGCCTTATGTTTGGTTTTGGTATGACGTTATCGAGTTGCTGCGCCTCTGGCGTGATGGTTGAGATGGTGAGTGACGTACCACGAGCATTGGTCACTTTATTGATGTTTGGTATTGGTGTGTTTATCGGTTTCCCAATTCAGGCTTTATCTCCTTTGGTAACTGAGACATTGGTTTCTACTTCGTCTTTCGAGGGTAAAGGTGTATTCCTTCCGGATCTGTTCGCATGGGGACCTCTAAACGGTTATTTGATGTCTGTGTTGGTGACTATCACCTTTGCAACTCTAACTATCTACATTGCTCGTCGCTATGAAGCACATCGTAAACAAAACGGTACTTATCTGGGTGTTGATGGTGAGAAGGCTCGGGAGAATATAGAGAAGTCTGATTCACCGCTAGCTCTGTTTAGTGGTCTTTGGAGTATGAACTTTACCGCCATCGTAATTGCGGTGATCTTCGGCATCATGATGGCAACTACTTCAGCGGGTTGGGGGGCTTCAACACCATTTGGTCTATGGTTTGGTAAGCTTTTGATTTCGATAGGCATTGAATCAAGCTCAGTTGCATCATTTACTCATCGCCCAGAAACGTTATTCACTCTACCTTTCTTTGAGCACGGTGTATCGGTGCAGAATCTTGGTATTTTGCTCGGCACCTTGGTAGCTGTTGTCTGGCTAGGTAAATGGACTTCACCATTTAACGCTCAATATTCAGCCAAGCAGTATGCGCTATTTTCTCTAGGTGGCCTTCTAATGGGCGTGGGCACGCGCTTTGCCAATGGTTGTAATGTTGGTGCGCTTTATACTCCAATTGCTAATTTTTCGCTTTCAGGCTGGGTTTTCTTTGGTGCCTTGGTAGTTGGAGGGATTTTAGGCAATCAGTTTGCCAGAAAAGTTAAGCTCATCGACGCTGCACCTTTGGCTAAACCAGTAATACAGTAGCTGTGACTATATAGATTTGAGGGAGCCAATGGCTCCCTTTTTCGTTCCAAACATGAAACCTTCAGTTGTAACTATTGCACACGCAATCGTTTACCTGTATTTTCTCGCCTCTGAAATCTTTACATACATTTTGATAAATAATCCTATTATTCGAAATGTTTTCGAGAAAATTAAGGAAATAGCATGTCCGAGAGTACATCAACTGCAACGGGTAGTTGGCTTGATAGGTTCTTTTTGATAACACAGCGTGGCAGTAATGTACGTCGTGAAGTGGTCGCGGGTTTAACCACCTTCTTGGCAATGGTTTATTCTGTGATTGTTGTACCAAGCATGCTTGGTGCTGCAGGCTTTGACCAAAACTCTGTATTTATCGCTACCTGTTTAGTTGCCGCATTTGGCTCTTTATTGATGGGCCTTTGGGCAAACCTTCCAATGGCAATTGGTTGTGCAATTTCACTGACAGCCTTTACTGCTTTCAGCTTAGTGCTAGGGCAGGGCATTTCTATTCCTGTTGCGCTAGGCGCGGTATTCCTTATGGGTGTGATTTTCACGGCCATTACGGTAACAGGTGTTCGTCAGTGGATCTTAACCAATCTTCCAGCAGGCATTGCGCACGGTACAGGTATTGGTATCGGTTTATTCTTGCTTCTGATCGCCGCAAGTGGTGTTGGCCTAGTCATCAAAAACCCTTTTGATGGCTTGCCGGTTACTTTAGGTGAGTTCACGTCTTTCCCTGTGATTATGTCGATGCTGGGTTTGGCTGCTATTTTTGGTCTAGAGAAGCGCCAAGTTCCAGGTGGCATCTTACTAGTTATCATTGCGATCTCTATATTTGGCTTGATCTTTGATCCTTCAGTTCAATACCAAGGCTTCTTCGCACTGCCTAGCATTGGTGGCGAAAACTCTTTGTTTGGCACCATGGATATCATGGGGGCGCTGAACCCTATCGTATTGCCTAGTGTTTTAGCCTTGGTAATGACAGCTATCTTTGATGCAACAGGTACAATTCGCGCTGTTGCAGGACAAGCTAATCTTCTTGATAAAGATGGCAACATCATCGATGGCGGCAAAGCACTAACCTCAGATTCAGTTTCAAGTATTGTCTCTGGTGCTGTCGGCGGCGCTCCAGCTGCGGTTTACATCGAATCTGCTGCAGGCACAGCTGCTGGTGGTAAAACAGGTCTAACCGCTGTAGTTGTAGGTGTGCTTTTCTTGTTCCTACTTTTCTTAGCACCAATTAGCTATCTAGTGCCTGCTTATGCAACAGCTCCAGCCTTAATGTACGTAGGTCTTCTGATGCTAGGTAATGTTCGTAAGCTCGATTTTGATGACTCTGTTGATGCGTTAGCAGGCCTTGTTTGTGCCGTGTTTATCGTACTGACTGGCAACATCGTGACCGGCATTATGCTTGGTTTCCTATGTTTGGTGGTAGGTCGCGTATTTGCTGGTGAATGGAAGAAGTTAAACCTAGGTATTGTGTTGATCACCATCGTTTTGGTGGTCTTCTATGCAGGTGGTTGGGCTATCTAAATTCCGCCATTTAACCTATTTCTCTAATACCCAGCTTTGGCTGGGTATTTTTTTGTCTAGCAGATCTTTAGTTGGAATTATCTTTTATGGGATAGATTGAAATTTTCTGCTGATTCATCATTTCTATATTAAGGTCAATGAAGATTCAAAAGGAGTGATTGTGATGGTAAAGAGCTTGATTCGTTTAATGGGCGTGCTTGTTGTAGCGCTTATGCTGACTCGACCTGCATTAGCTGTTGAGCCGGTGTATAGCGATTTCTTTGGTAAGGCTATTGGGGGATATGACTCTGTCGCTTATTTTTCCGAGGGCAAACCGGTAGAAGGAAGCAAGCAATTTAAACACCAATGGAATGATGCGACATGGTATTTTTCTTCAGATGAAAATCGCGCTGCCTTTATTGAAAATCCTGAGAAATACGCACCTCAATACGGTGGATATTGTGCGTGGGCTGTAAGCCAAGGCTACACTGCCAAAATAGATCCGAATGCTTGGTATATTTATGAAGGCAAGCTCTATCTAAATTACAACAAATCTATACAAGCCAAGTGGCAAAAAGACATCCCCAACAACGTAACTAAAGCCGATACCAACTGGCCAAATTTGCTAGCCAATTAAAGTAAAGCAATGATTTACTGACTAAATCATTGCTCACCTTTTTCAGTTCATGACCTTTTGGCGTGGAACATAGGCTGATTACGTTTGTCCGCATTAGACCAGAAGTTGATATTGAATTGAGCATCGTCAGACATTTCAATTCGATGCCAATACTGTGGTGGGCTGGTTGCAAACTGCCCCGCATTAATAGTGACCTTTAGCTCTGGCTCTGTGGCTGCTTCGTTGGCAAAGCCAAAATAGGTCACGCTACCTTCCATAACACAAAGCTGTCCAAATACTTCTGCTGCCGTATTGTGATGAGTTAACAATGCTTGAGGGACGTTGTCTTTAGTAAAGAATGGAGTAGAGCGTTGAATTGTCCAGCCTGGGGGAATTCTTAAATGACTCATAGTGTTCACCTGTGTTTTATATGATTAATTTTGAAAGTGTTGGATGCTTATGACACAGTCGAGCAGTACGACCGTACCTCATTGAGACGGTTAAGCAGGCGCTTAAGGAATGATTGTCTATATTGTCTTTGAGCTACTGCATCGCATGTACTCGCATTGCAATGCAACTCTTCAATGAAAGCCTCTTCGGTTCGGTTTTCCAAAAACATCTGATACATGCGCTTCTCTTGTCAAAATGATTTATTCAATGATGTCTTAGATATAGCAAGTGCCATGCCAGAAAAATAATTCACATAGTTTCAATGGTTTAACTTAAATGGTTAAAAGATGTTGTCGTATGGACAATCGTTCTTGTTATCAATAATACAAATCGTTATCATTTGGATACTCCGGTGAGAGCTTGAGGCAGATAAAGTGAGAGGGTGTGTCTAATGATTGATTAAGATTCCTATTCTTTCTCGCCTCTTTGTAAAACAAGCTCTAATCTAAAAGAATCAAGTAGTTAACAGAGTAGCGAATATGAGCCGAAAAAAACCAACACCAAAGCGCGTTACGGTAGTCAGTTCTGAACAGATATCCCCAAATATGCAAAGGATTCGATTGAAAGGTGAGGCGTTGGCCGTGTTTCCTGAGGACTGTGAGGGCAGCTATATCAAGTTCTTGTTCGATTCCGAAGGCAACACGATTGAGGCTATGGTGGAAGGGCAAAGACCGGTTATGCGAACCTATACCATACGTCGCTTCTTTGCTGACGAAAGTACCATTGAGGTCGATTTTGTTCGCCATATTACCCATGATTTACAGTGTGGTTTTGCTGCTCGTTGGGCTGATTCTGCCAAGGTCGGCGATGAAATCAGTATCATGGGACCAGGGCCGATTGCTGATATCAACTTAGAGGCGGACTGGTTTTTCATGGTAGCGGATATGACAGGTCTTCCTGCATTATCAGCAAAGGCGCGTACGCTTCCTTCTGATGCTAAAGGCTATGCTGTTATTCAGGTTTTAGAAGCTGATGATATCCAATCCATTGACCTTCCTTCGAATATGCAAGCGCTATGGATCCATGCAGGAGATTCATTGCACGAACATGCGCAAGCTCAGACATGGCTTGATGGAAACCCATTTGTTTGGGTCGCGAGTGACTTCGACTCTATGCGAGAGCTGCGACAGTACTTCAGAAATGATAGAGAAGTCGACAAGCAAGATATCTACATCAGTAGTTACTGGAAGCAAGGCGTCTCAGAAGATGGGCATAAAGCTATCAAGAAGCAAGATGCAGAAGAGAGCGGCTTCTAAACTGTTCTGGTAAGAACACAAAAGCCCTGTCTCGGAACACCGAGTACAGGGCTTAGTTTTATGAGACGATTAAGTTCTACTTTCCAGAGTAATAAACAATCACCGCATCATCATCTAAGGTTCTAGAGAACCCATATCCACGCTCTTGTTCTATGTCTTGATGCACTCCGCCGCCAATAGCAGGGTGACGCTGACGGAATTGGCCTAGTGTTTGCCAATGTGCAAGAAGTGCTTGTCGCTCAGCGTCGAGCTTCCAATCCATATCCGAGCGTGTACCTTGATGGAAGTCGTCCGCATATGGGCCGATGTCGCGTGCCACTTCATCACCGTAGTAGATCTGAATAGCGCCCGGAGAGAGTAACAAGGCATTGGCCGCGTTACGTTGCATCTCGAAAGACTTAAATCGAGCAAAGAACAACTCTGTATCATGTGAAGACATATAACTCACAGGGGTATAGCCTGGGTTGTCTTGGATTTCTACGCTGTAGTTGGAGTAAGTCTTGCGCATATCAGAGAAACAAACAGCACCACGATCTAACTGCTTTTGCATATCGAAGTTAATCAACGCATCAAAGCCTTCATCAGCATATGGCGAGCGATACGCAGAGTGTGCCCAAACCTCACCCATCATCCAAAAAGGCTCTTGAGGTCTGTTGTTCTCTTTTTGCCACTGGGCTAGGTTCTCACTGGCCTTCGCCTTAAGATCTAACCATACATCACCCTCAACGTGTTTTACTGTATCGACGCGAAATGCATCAATGCCAAAGCGTTTCACCCAATCAGTTTGCCACTCGACTAAATAGTCGGCTACACGATAGTCGTCTTTTTTAATCACTCTTGTGCCTGGATTATCTAACAACCATTGTGGCGGAGTGACGGCTTTATCCGATTCCGTTTTAAAGTCGGGTAGTCCAGCCAGTGTTAGAGTTTTATCACTGCTTCCAGGACTGTCATAACCGGGTAATCCAGAACGCACCCAATCTGCTCCCCACCATTGCGACCAGTTTTCACTTTTGTAATCGACAAAATCATGGGAGGAGTGCCAGTTTTTCCCTGCAGCAGGCTTCCATTGTGTTAGGTCTTTGTCTTCGGCGTCAGGGGAAAGTACTTGCAGGTTGTCGTGCTGAATATCAGCAAGCGTCGCGTAGCCAGGGTGGTTAATAACCGCATCAAGCATCACCTTAATACCGCGCTTATGGGCTTCGGTGACCAGTGTTTTTAGATCTTCATCGTTGCCGAAGTTTTGATCAATCTTAGTAAAGTCTCGCGCCCAGTAACCGTGGTAAGCATAGAAGGGGAATGAGCCTTTATCGCCACCGCCAACAAAGCCATGCACCTGCTCAACAATCGGTGATAGCCATATCGCGTCTGTTCCTAGAGATTGAATATAATCTAACTTTTCGATGACGCCTTTGAGATCACCCCCATGGAAGGTGCCGATTTCTTGCTTACCATCTTTAAGGCGGCCGTAGCTGTGATCGTTGCTCTGCTCTCCGTTATTGAATCTATCGACCATAACAAAGTAAATATTGGCATTGCGCCAGTCCAGTGCGTTATCGGCCTTAGGTTGGGTAGCCACTTTTTCGATGAGCATGACAGCGCCAGTTTCTCGAGTGGGATTAAAAGTGACGGTGCCATTTTTCACGGTCGCTGTTTGCCCGCTAAAGGTCTCTTTGAGCTCAGTTCCATCTGCAAAGGTGCCCGCAACGTTGATTACCGCAGGCATGTCGGTGTAGGTTTCACAGCCGACCTTAGGTAGTGGTCGAACGAACTCCTTCTTGGTGGACTTTTTAGGCTGACGCTTTATGGATAGTGTTTGCTTTTGATCATCATAAGCGATGGCATAGTCACCAGAAAAACGTATCTTAATTGGCAGTTCGGTTTCTGTATTACAGTTCAAACCAAGAGGAGTATTAAAGCGAATACGTTGCTCTAGTGGCGCTACACACTCACCCTCAATGCCTGTGACTTTAAATACGTAACTGTCTTTATTGAGAGTGACAATTAAAGGCTCGCTCGCATTTAATGGGTAATCTCTGGCGGTGGTTGTGGTGGCGATAGAGACATTTGGATCTGCATACGCAACGCTGCTTGAGAGAGTGATGGCTGATAATACAGCACAGCAAGCTAGGCTTTTTTTCATGGTCATTAATACTCAATCCCTGATTAACTGATTGCGCTTAGAATGACGAAGGCTAAGATTTAGCTCAATTAAAGAGACTGGATTTTGTAGGCGAGATCATCAACTGCGCAAAGGTTGAGGCTGTTTGAGGGATTATTTGCGCTTCATTTTTTGCTATAGTATCCCTCCACTTATGCTACCTAGTTCACATCTATGCGTCTGTTTCGGTTATTCTTTTTGGCTAGTTTTTCCTTATTGGCTTGGCCGTTACTTGCAGCGACCAGTCCCACTTGGTACTACCCTTTTATTTCTGCGCAATACCCATCTTGGAGTGTGACGGATTTTCGTCAGTCGGGTGAGTGGTTTGATTGTGCAGAAGACGATAAACCACTGTTTTGCAAAGATTCAGTGAAGATTCACCATACCCCAATGTATGCTGAGATAACCTTTGATCATGCACTAGAGCCTGTTTTAGATTTACATGGAGAGTTTAGTCTTTCCTATTTTAATAATTTGCAACTAGGGCTTCGGCAAGATGGCTTTCAATTGATTAAAGTCGTGATTGATGACGTGACACTTGATGTTGAATTGGCGCTGATCAATAAATCAGAAACTGAGGTAGATAGAGAGGTGTTGCACCTGATTAACCGTTACCCCGCAACTCAACCTAGAGAACTTTATTGGCGAAGCGCAGATCAGAAGCGCTATGCGCTCTGGCGTAGTGATAAAGACGTCATCCAAATTACCTACACGCAATAAGGTGTGCAGAGACTCACACTTTGTCATTTAATCGGGCGAATTGAAAACTCAGTAATTGAGCCTAACTAGGTCTGCGAATAGGATGGGCAACAAAGGTCTTCGGACTCAACTTACCTCTTGGAGTTTTTCATGGTACAGAAAGTATCTATAGCCCCTCAAGGGCCAAACCTATCTGAACTTGTTCAAGGTTATTGGCGTGTTGGCGATTGGGGAATGACTCCTCAACAGCGCTTTGATTTCTTGAAGCAACACATAGACCTAGGTGTCACGACTGTTGACCATGCGGATATCTATGGCAACTATGAGTGTGAGCGCTTGTTTGGAGAGGCTCTAGCCTTAGATAAAAGCGTTCGTCAGCAGATTGAGATAGTAACCAAGTGCAATATTATGCTTTGTGGTGATAAGACACCTGAGCGAAAGGTTAATCACTACAACTCTTCCAAGCAGCATATCGTTGCTTCTGTTGAGAACTCACTGCGTAATTTGCAAGTGGATAACATCGATGTGTTGCTACTGCACCGTGCTGATGCATTGATGGATGCAGATGAAGTGGCTGACGCATTTGCTGATCTTAAGGCATCGGGAAAGGTTTCACATTTTGGTGTGTCTAACTTTACGCCTCGCGGTTTTGAATTACTGCAATCTCGCTTAGATGCACCGCTGGTGACCAATCAGGTTGAGATCAATCCTTTAAACTTTGATGTGACTGACGATGGCACTTTAGATCTGATGCAAACACTGCGCACACGTCCAATGGCATGGTCTTGCCTTGGCGGAGGTAGCATTTTTAACGGCACGAGTGAGCAAGCGGTGCGAGTGAGAGACGAGCTGAATGCTCTGAAGGACGAGTTGGGTGCAAGTAGCATCGATCAGGTTATCTATGCTTGGGTTCGTAAGTTGCCTTCCAAGCCATTGGCAATTATTGGCTCGGGTAAAATTGAGCGTGTTGAATCCGCGGTGAAGTCTCTTGAACTGACAATGACTAATGAGCAGTGGTATCGAGTCTGGATTGCTTCTAAAGGCCATGGTGTGCCATAGACCAATTCGAACTGCAAATCTAAGGCCACGCTTCTGCGTGGTCTTTTTTTGCTTATGAGTAATTTGAACGCAAAGCTAGCGCATTGTGAAAGGCTAAATAATACTGAAGGTTAAAGATCCAAGTGCCTTTGGTTGGGTATAAATAGCAATAAGATATGAGCTAGGAGTAAAACACCTGATGCAACAGTTGAGCAGTATCATTACGCACAAGTCAAAGTGGCTGAAAACTCTCATCGTGAGTGCATTGTTGCTAACACTGACAGCATGCACTGCCAAGCTTATGTACCGCAATTTAGACTGGGCCGTTTTAGAATTCATTGAAGACTATGTCAGTTTGGATGGCGATCAAGAGGAAATACTTGAACTTCAACTGAAGCAGTTCGCCCAATGGCACAAAACAGAAGAGCTTCCCCGCTATGAAGTGCAACTGCAATCTCTTTACGATGTAGATTTGTCAGCCATCGATGAACAGTTCCTAGTAGAACAGCATCAGATGTTTCGCACACATATAAAGCGCCTTGCCAATGAGATAACACCGGAGCTCTATTCGCTGTCTCGCTCTATGTCAAAACAGCAAATCGATGAGTTTTTGCAGAATCTAACAGATCAACATGAAGAGTATTCTGAAAAATATTCTCAAATGAGTGAGCGAGAGGCGAGAGCCCGCTACAAGGAGAGAATTGAGAAAAATTTGCGTAGATGGTTGGGAACTTTATCGATCGAACAAAAAAACATCGCTTATCAGTGGTCAACGAGCATTGAGCGAACACACCAAGATTGGGCTATCTATCGGATTGAAACACGAGACCGAATAAAGACTATGTTTGCTCGAAGGGATGACCCGTTTTTTTATCAAAACGAGTTAACAACCCTTGTAAATAATCCCGAGCAGGGCTATTCGAACGAGCTATCTGAAAAATTAAAACGCAATAGAGCGTTAGCTAATCAAAGCATTTTGGCCATACTCTCAACCGTTTCTAATGAGCAGAAACAGCACTTCAAGCAAGAGGTGGGAGACTGGTTAGAATTGGTTCAAGAGCTACAATCTGACTAAATCTAAAACCTAAAAACGTGCTGTTTTTGTTTTTTTAGGTTTTCCACTCTAAAATTTCGTGCCTATTTCTAAATTGCACAATAATCGAAACAATTGGTTACATATCACTAGTTAAGGTCATTGATTTTCACGAATACACTGCATGACTATTCATCTGTTTGATATGTACAAATGCTGTTCTATATCGAAAAGATTATTGATTTAGAAAAAGGTTGTTCAATGAAAAAATCTTTACTGGCGGTGAGCTTAGCAAGCACTTTAATTCTAGTGGGTTGTGGAGAGTCTCAGAAGCCACAACAAGCAGGAATGGCGCCTACTGTTGTCGTCGAACCGGTCACTGTTGTTTCACACCAACCAAGCAAGGCTTATGTTGGTCGAGTTGAAGCAGTAGAGGATGTCGATATCACTGCGCAAGTGACGGGCTATCTAAAAGAGCGTCATTTTAAAGAAGGCCAAATAGTAGAGAAGGGACAACTACTTTATACGATCGAACCTTCATCTTTCGAAGCTCAAGTAGCGAGTGCTAAAGCCTCTGTCGCGCAAGCTACGGCGAACCTAAAGCGCGCGGAGAATGATTACCAGCGTGCGAAGAACTTGCTTCCTAAAGGCAACATTTCGCAGTCTGAATATGATGCTCGTCAGGCTGAACAATTAGGTGCTTCGGCATTATTAGAAGCCGCGAAGGCTCAGCTTTTATTAGCTGAAGTAAACCTGTCTTACACCAAAATCACAGCACCATTTACTGGCCGTATTTCGGATACAAAAGTCAGCATTGGTGATTTGCTTTCTACATCATCAGGTACTTTAACCACTTTGGTAAGCCTTGACCCAGTGCACGCTTCTTTCCAATTGAGTGAAAGAGAGCGTTTGCAATTTGGGTTTGATAAGTACGAAGGTGACGGCGAATCAAACAATGGCGAAGTAGAAGTTAGCCTGAACCTAGAAAATGGTCAGCAACACCCAGAGAAAGGGGTATTGGACTTTGTTGGTAACCGCATTGATCTAACCACTGGTACTTTGGCTGTTCGTGCTTCTGTGCCAAATAGTGGTCACACGCTTTTACCTGGTCAACACATCAATGTTGTTATTGCTTCGACGCAAAGCCAGCCAGCAGTAGTTATCCCGCGCCGTGCGGTACAAACCGACATCGCGGGTGACTTTGTCATGCTAGCAACCGATGGCAACATTGCAGAAAGACGTAATGTTGAGCTGGGCGTACAAACGCCGGACGGTGTTATCGTTAAGACGGGTCTAGGCGAGAACGACAAAGTTATTGTTGGCGGATTGCAGCGTGTGCGTAATGGATTGGCTGTGCAAATAGCAGAAGCTAAACCAGAAGCTGCGGAGTAAGAGCATGCTGAGTCGATTTTTTATCCAGCGCCCTAAGTTTGCGCTGGTTATCTCTATCATCCTAACACTGGCAGGTGCAATTTCACTTGCGGTGTTACCGGTGTCTGAATACCCAAGAATTAGCCCTCCATCGGTGAGCGTTACCGCTTATTACACCGGTGCAAGTGCTGAAACCGTTGAACAAGCGATTGCCGACCCTATAGAAACCTCGGTCAATGGTGTAGAAGGCATGATTTATATGTCTTCAAAGAGTGCTAACGATGGTTCGTACAACCTAAACGTAACGTTTGAGGTGGGTACCGATCCTGATATGGCACAGGTGAACGTGCAAAACCGTGTTACCCAAATCGAATCGAAACTTCCTCCAGAAGTACGTTCGGTTGGTGTGACCGTTAAGAAGCGTTCTCCAGATATGTTGATGGTTCTAAACTTCTACTCGCCGGAAGGCCAGTATGATGACCAGTTCTTGATCAACTACATTAACCTAAACGTTAAAGACCAGTTGGCGCGTGTCAAAGGTATCAGTGAGGTTAACGTAATTGGTGGTGGTGAATTCTCAATGCGAGTCTGGCTAGACCCAGAGAAACTCGCAAGCCTAGGTTTAACCACCTCTGATGTCTATGCAGCACTGTCTGAACAAAACATTCAGGTAGCAGCGGGTAAGGTTGGGGCACCACCTTATGAAGCGGCAACGGATGTAACCTTCAACTTGGTGACAAAAGGTCGTCTAGAAAGCGTCGAAGAGTTTGAAAATGTCATGCTTCGCGCTAATCAAGATGGCTCAGCGGTCTACTTGAAAGATGTTGCACGTGTTGAGCTTGGTAAGAAGTTCTACGATGGTTCGGGCCAATTCCGTAGCCAAGATGCCTCTATCGTTATCTTGAATCTTCAATCTGATGCTAACGCTCTAGAGAGTGGTGGTTTGGTAATGGAGATGCTCGACAACATGAGCACTAATTTCCCTGAGGGAATGGCTTATGAGACTAGCTACGACACCACGATCTTTGTTGAAGAATCGATCAAGGGGGTTGTAAAAACTCTTGTCGAAGCGATTTTGTTGGTAATTGCGGTAACGTATTTGTTCTTAGGTAGCGCTCGCGCCACCTTAATTCCTGTTGTTGCGATCCCTGTATCTCTTATCGGTACGTTTGCGGTTATGCAGATAACCGGTTTTACCATCAACACAGTAACGTTATTTGGTCTGATACTTGCCATTGGTATTGTAGTAGATGATGCGATCTTGGTTATCGAGAACGTTGATACTACGATGCGTAAAGACCCATCTCTAACGCCGCGCAAGGCTACCTTGATGGCGATGAAAGAGGTAACCGGCCCGATTGTTACCTCTACCCTAGTATTGCTCGCGGTGTTCTTGCCAGTAGCTATGTTGCCAGGTATCACCGGGATTATGTATCGTCAGTTCGCATTGACTATCTGTATCTCGGTTGTGATTTCGTCAATCAACGCATTGACGCTTTCTCCAGCGCTATGTTCGTTGGTACTAAGACAAGGTGGTGGCAACACGTCTAGTTGGTTCAAGGCCTTTAATAATGGCCTTGATAAAGTGACCGCTGGGTATGGTCGTCTAGCTGGGTTCTTGGTTAAGAAGGCGATCTTACTGGTTGTATTCTTCCTAGCTGCGGTTGCTGCGGTGATGTACTTCGGTAAAAACACCTCAACAGCATTCGTACCTCAAGAAGATAAAGGTATCTTGTTAGTCAACGTACAGCTTCCAGACTCAGCTTCACTTTCGCGTACGGAAGCCGTGACCGAAGAATTGGTTAACATGATTGAGCAAGAACCAGGAGTAGAAGGTATCACTGCCGCTACTGGCTATGCATTTATGACTGGTGCTGCAGCATCCAATGGTGCCTCGCTGTTTATCAAGTTGAAAACGTGGGATGAGCGCGCTGCACTCGATGGAGAGCACTCTTCTTTTGCTATCTCTAATCGTATCAATGGCATTGCTGCAAGCCAGATCCCTGATGCTGTTGTCTTCGCGATGGGGCCTCCAGCGGTTCCTGGTATGGGTTCAGCTTCTGGTTTTGAGTTCGTGTTAGAGGATACTTTAGGTCGTAGCCGCACTGACTTGGCACAATTGATGAACGATGTGATTCAAGAAGCCAATAGTCAGCCTGAGATTGCTTATACCTTTAGTACATTCCGTGCCAATGTACCGCACTACTACGTAGATATTGATCGTGAAAAAGCGAAGCAACTTGGCATTTCATTGACGGATATTTTCCAAACCTTGCAAGGTAACTTAGGCTCCATTTACGTGAATGATTTCACTATGTTGGGCAAAAACTTCAGGGTAACCATGCAAGCGGATAGCGAATACCGCTCATCTATGGATGATCTTGGTCGTTTCTTTGTAAGAAGTAACCAAGGAACCATGGTGCCATTGAGCACTCTGATCTCTCACGAGCAAGTGTTTGAGCCTGATGTAGCGTGGCGTTACAACATGTACCGCTCTGCGGTAATTCAAGGCCAACCTGCACCTGGTTTCTCCAGTGGTGATGCTATTGCTGCAATGGAACGAGTCGCAGAAGAAATGTTGCCTCAAGGCTACCAGTACGAGTGGACCGGTATGGCCTACCAAGAGAAACTGGCAGGTAATCAGGCCATCTACGCATTTGCTTTGGCTCTGATCTTTATCTACCTATTCATGGTGGCACAGTACGAGAGTTGGACGATCCCGATTGCGATCATCCTAGTGGTACCTATTGCAACCTTAGGTTCCTTCTTAGCGCTGAACTTAGCTGGAATACCTCTAAACTTGTATGCGCAAATAGGTTTGGTTCTACTCATAGCGCTCGCCGCGAAGAACGCTATCTTGATTGTGGAATTTGCGAAAAACGAGCGTGAACAGAATGAGCTAGAGATTGATAAAGCAGCCGTTATGGGTGGTATCCTTCGCTTTAGAGCGGTGAACATGACTTCTTGGTCATTCATCCTAGGTATCTTCCCGCTAGTATTTGCGGCAGGTGCCGGTCACATCAGCCAGAACTCGCTGGGTATTTCCCTAGTGGGTGGTCTACTGTGTGTACTTCTAGCTGGTACGTTGTTGATTCCGGGTTTCTACGCATTAATTCAGAAACTGCGTGAGAAAGCACACGGTGGTAGCACCAAGCTTGTCGATTTAGACGATGATTAATTGGAAAGCTTGAACTAGCAAATAATGAAAGAGCCACATCAATGATGTGGCTCTTTTTTATTACATTCGATCAAGAATAGTAATAGATTGAACGAATCTAGTGCCTTATAGCCAAAAGAGGAAAAATGGAATTTATCGTATTTGAAGAGTCTGATTATGCTCAGCTGATCGATTGGATTGACTCTAAGGAACTGAATTATTTATGGGGTGGTCCTGCCTATGAATACCCTCTTTCACACAGTCAAATTAAGCGACATTGCGCTCAAGAATCCGTGTTTCCTTTTCTTGCAAGGCACGAAGGCCAGAGTGTCGGTTTTATCGAACTATACAGGGCTTCACCGTCAGAGTTTCGAGTGTGTAGGGTGTTCATAGCAAGTGAATTTCGTGGACTAGGTTTGGCTCAAGAAATGGTGCGGTTAGCGACCGAAAAAGCGCACGTCGAGTTCAATGCCAATCTGCTAACGCTGAATGTATTTAGCCATAATGGCTCAGCGATAAAGTGCTATGAAAATCTTGGATTTGTAACCACTTCAACTCAAGTGGGAGACCGAGAGTTTGAAGAGAAGGTTTGGGAATTGAGTACAATGGAAAAACGGTTATAACAAAGTATTGAAGAGCGAGTTAGGACTACTTCAATAATGTCCAAAATGAATGGGTGCTATTACTCAGCAATGAACCCCAGTGCTCGCTTTGAGATATCTGTAGCCATCGACCGCAGAGAAACACTAGGCACCACTCCCAATTACGAGTGATGCTCAGTCAGTTTCAATTTCGCAGTTTTATGCGACGCAATGGTGATAGTCGTTACTGTTGGTTACCTATGTGTCATTACTACATAGGAACTACGGTCCATTTCATTAGCTTCGGCTCCACTTCGTCACACTGAGCTAGTTCAAGTGGTCGTTTTACCCACGGCCCCGCCTTTTGCGTTTCTGTTGTAATAGCCAAGCAGTAGCTCGTATCCGCTTTAAGTCTAAATGTTTGATCTTCTTCGGAATAAACAAAGCCCTGGTGCTTTGCATCACTACACTCTAGTAGTGCTAGTTCGCTTTTTCCTGTTGCCAAAAGACCCTGCATACACAGTCCCTCAAAGGCATACGATTGGATCTGATTTGTTTCACTGTTGTACTCAAATCTCACATCATGCCCTGAATGGTCTCGTGGAGAGCCTTCTTCTGGTTTAGGTTTACAGGTATGAGTCTGCAACAACTCTGAGTGACCTTTACCATAAGTATCAATACAGAAACCATAACCGTTAGGCTCATCCAAATTATCACTTAACACAATGTAAGGTGGTGCTGTAGGTACATTGGGTTCGGCTGCCATGAGGATTGAAGGTGTAAGGATCAAGCTAGAAGCGACAAAAAGCTTGGTCATATTGATGGATTTCATATCTATTTCCTTTTAATGATAATGGCTACTGGTTAAAACTGTTTGTGAATTCCATAATTCGAGCGGCGTTGCCACCTTTATCGCTGCGACCGATTCGAGACACACTACGAATATCAATGCGGCTTTCGTTACTGATTGGTGTGATCTCAACAACCACATCGTCCATAAAGCCAAAGAAGGCAGTTTGAGCCGTTGCTTCAAAGCGCAATGCCTCTGGATCTTCTGCAACAATTTCCCACCCCTTGTCTTTCGCTATATCTAGAGCTTTTGTGTACGCATCTTGGGCTGAAAGGCTAGATTGAATCGGCTTGATATATGGATAGGCATTTTTCTGTATCGCCGCAACTTCTTCGCCGGCATAAACCAAAGAGTTTTTAGCACCTGGGCGGGTATCATCCAGTACTAAAAAGGCAGGTGGATTAGTTGTGTTAGTTGTAATGTCATGGATTGCAGGCGCACGCTTCGCTGGTTGGATGATGCCGTGGATCATCGGCGCAATGAGGCCAAGTCCTATCAATGTCGCGATTAAAGATTTGAGCGTTCCAATACGGTTACGAGTTACGATTTGGGAGATAAGCCCTAGCGAGCTAAAGCCAAGCACAGATAGGCCAATTGGGTTGAGGTAACTCCTAATTTATCCAAAGCCAACGATGGGATCCCATAAACCTAAACGGGCACCAAAAATCATCACAGCAACCACTAGCACAGCGGTAAAGGCGATGATTAATAATAATGTTCCAACACGAGATGTACGGCTGTTCGTCATTTTCTATCCTTTTAAAGTTACGAGCGATTAATAATGAGCCGCTCCTAGGCCCACCATTTCTCCATTCTGTGTCTAAGCGATTAAACGTAATGTTGTCAGGGTTAAAACTAAGATACCCATATGCAGTGAACCTGATATAGGCCGCTAATCTTCGGCTTGTTTACTACATCTAATAATAATTAGGTCCAAAGGCAATCTTATGAGCTAGAAAGAGGCGCCTGATTTCTAACAGTAAGTGCGACACTCATAGAGGTAAAACTGTATACAAAGATAGCAGTTGTGTGGTTAAGGCTGGGTTAAGGCGCGGGGGAGTTACGCTATTAACTGAACGCGCAGTTAAAACAGTAAACGTGGCTTACATAAAGTAGGTAGTTCAGTATCTTCAATGCTTACTTAGTAAAGTTGCTGCTAATGCTTGAGACCTCTTTTTGGTTTGCGAAACATATTGCGCCACAGTTTTTCCGCATTGCTGTCCATACGGTTAAACACAAGATCTCTGAACGCAACTACGCGAGATGCGATCATTTTTCTATCTGTCCACACCAAATATGCAGTGCCTTTTGGGCATTCAACCCCAGGTAACACAGACACTAGCTTATTTTGCAAAGTAAGCTGTTCCAGCACTATTTTTGGCATTAAACAAATTCCAGCCCCTTCTATTGCCGCTTCAATATTCAACCTCAAGCTATTAACCGAGTATTTAGGCTTAATCGGAATTTTGATGGTTTCCGAGTTCTCTTTTAGCAACCAGTATGGGAAGTTATTTCCAGCTAGAACGCTGTGTTTGAGTAAATCCCTTGCAACCTCTGGTGTCCCTCTGTTCATCAAATAGGTTTTCGAGGCCGCCAACGCTAATTCAGTTTCAAATAGCTGACGTTGCACTAAGTGAGAGGCTGTAGCAGGCATAGTAACAATAGCCAGGTCGATTTGCTCTGAAATGAATGTATCAGCATCAGAAGCGAAATGAACATGAATATTCACCTTGGGATGTTCTGCCATGAACTCTAATGCAAGTGCTTGTAAGAAAAAATCCGCAAATGGCTCTGGACATGAAATATGGATATCTCCTGTCAACTCTCCTTGCGCATTAGAGAGGCTTTGCCATTGCTGTTCAAGTCCATTAAATAGACCTGAAAATTTGTTGTAAATTTCTTCACCTGCATTGGTAAGTTGAAAGTTTTTGGAATCACGGTGAAGCAGTTTCTCGCTCAAATGTTTCTCAAGGTTAGCGACTGAACGAGAAACTGTGGGGGCTGAGGTATTGGCTTTAACGCTTGCTGCAGCAAACCCGCCACATTCAACAGAGAGACAAAACCAATATAGGTTGGTCATATTTTTGGTACTGATCATCGTCGGTTACTTTTCTATTTAATGAGTACATAAATGTACTTTTAAAGTTCAATATTGTCTATTTTTGAATCTTTAAATTGTACTTATACTCCCTCCATCAAATCGCCATATGGCTACAAATACTGGATGGAAAAAGCATGAAAAAATTCGACCGCAAGTTTCAATACCCACTTATGGCATCTATGGTACTGCCTACGATGCTACTTGGTATGACGGCCATTATGGCCTTTCGCAACCTGCCCAATGGTGTGGACTTTTTTGCTGCATGGGGTGTGGCCATAGTGCAAGTTGTGCCTTCTGCATTATTGTTACTTGCTGTCGTTGCTCCGCTTGTCCGCTTGTTTGTCACTAAAGCGCTTCTTAAGCCTGAACAAGCGTAATTAACTTGTGAATACGACCTATTAAACAGATATCGGAGTCAGCAATGAACAAACAGATTTTATTAGAAGCCGCGATGATTGGGACAATGTTTCTTATTACAGCAGGTTACTTCATCCGCTCAAAGGACAGTGCAGGGAATAAAGCAAAAAACTTTATTACAGCCCTATTAGGTGGCTTCATGGTGATGGCTGGAACAGCTAAATTTTTCTTACCTTTTGCCGACATATTTTCTGCTCAAATCGAGTCAAGTGGATTGCCTTTCCCAGTACTTTCAAAACTTGCAGGACAAATGGGTGAGATATTTGCAGGCCTCTTATACTTGCTCATCTTAACTGAAGGGAAGCTTATCTCTTCGAAATTAGCGAGCGTGGCTTTAAACGTAACAACTATGCTCACTGTAGTGATTATGA
Source organism: Vibrio comitans (assembly GCA_024346835.1). Lineage (GTDB taxonomy): Bacteria > Pseudomonadota > Gammaproteobacteria > Enterobacterales > Vibrionaceae > Vibrio > Vibrio comitans. The sequence goes on along the minus strand of AP024867.1, from coordinate 346,471 downwards.
GTGTAGCCGTGTATGTGCATCTTTCACCCAATGTTCCAGCTGAGGTGCTACCGCTACAATCGAAGCCACCTGTTTTAACTGTAATAGTTATGCTTGTTTCATTGGGTCTATGGTTTAGCAAGAAAAAAGCGTAAATCTGTTTGGCTTCAAAAGTACGGCTCTTTTATTGGTATTAAGTGTTCACCAAATGTAAGAGCCGATACTATATTGGGTTGCATGAGGATAGTGTTGGCCTAACTTAAATTTATTCGAAAAAGTAGAAGTGATTAGAAGCCAGAGGCTTTTGTCCAAAGGTATCTTATAGTGGGTCAATACTAACTCAGAAATCCCCCCCTTTTAAGCCAGAGTGGTATTAAATCTGACTTCAAACCTCGAGAATTAACAAACCAACAGTTCGTTCATAAGAACCGGCTTAGACTTAGATTTATTCATGCCTTTTATGTGTTATTAAGATGAGAACAGCTGAGTGTTATCAATCACTATGCGTCTTACTAACTAAATTGTTGGATTGGCACAAAATGGTAATCAATAGAGCCAATATTCACATAAACTACCAAAACCTTTGCTCGCATCATCAAGCTACATCCATTTGCTGTTAGCCATTATCTCCTCACTTATTTAAGGAGCAATGTGTTCACAGGCTCTCTTTGTGATTGGTTGATGAGTCGTGAGGTATTGTGTGGAAAGTTAATAAATATTCACACTGACTAGAAATCAAAAATATAAACTAAAAGAGACGTTCATATGCGAAACTTTGCCAAAACGGGCTTGTCTGGTTTTTTAGCTTCCATTTTACTATTTGGTTGTGGTGGTAGTGACAATGATAATAATGACAACGAACTTGGAAACGATTTTCAATCTTTTGTTTTGAAGGACTCTTTGGAGTATTCAACTTCGGGTCTGACTAAAGTTATTTCACCTCTAGAAGCAGGCTCTACGTCTGTTCGAATTAAGATTAACCCTGAAGAAACTACACCTAGCTTTATCTTTTTAGAACAGTATGCCGCCTCTAAAGGTTTCCATATTGCTAAAGTAAAAATTACACCGTCCGGTGAAAGCTCAAAATTGTCCTTTGAATACGGCGAAAACTCTAAAGATTCACATATTGTAATTCCTAATGGAGAGTGGGTTGACCTCTCTTTAGCTTGGGATGTGGAAAATAACGATCTAACTCTTGCGGCCCAATCTGGTGATAGCTATTTAGGTGATTATACTGACACTCTAGGCTCTCCTAGAGCGGTACAAGTAGTCCGGCTAGGCCACGGTGAAGAAGGAAGCGTGAGCTCCACTGAGGACCCTTTAAAGATTGATTCCTTTGAGATTTTTAACTCGGAAACAATCGCTGTTTACTCAGAATCTTTTGATAAGACCTCTGATTTCAAGTCTTTCGGCAGTTGGGGGGATAACAAAATATCTTCTGACTCAAGTGGATACACACCAGCTGAGGTGTTAGATAGTGGATCTACTTATCTATCAGGTGCCGAGCTTTCAAGTGCTCTCCCTGATAAGTCTAATTCTGTAAGGCTCGTAAACTTGTCAGGGGGTGATGCCGCCCATGCTAGATTCAACTTGACGCAACCAATGAGTTCAGGAACTTTTTCAGTAGATTTAAATCCTGACTCAATGGATAGCACTGAAATATTTGTTTTCTTAGCTACAAAAAATGGGTCGTATGAAGATTCTGTTTCCTATATAAAATTACGTCCAGAGTACTACGGAACTCGAGTGGAGAATGTTTTATATAACACAAATGGAAAGACAATCCATAACGATACGGGATTTCAAATCCCACATGCTGAGTGGCGAACTCTTCAATTATCTTGGAATGTTGATGAAAATAACCTAGATATTACGTTGTTGGATGAGCAAGGTAATTCTAGTCCTACCTTTAAATCAGAATTAGTAAACCAAGTTCCTGTCGATTTATTTGATATTAAAGTCGGCTTGGAATCGGAAACTACACAAGAAGGTGTTGGGCTTTTAGTTGATAATTATCGAGTAGTAGACTCTAATGGGAATACCATCGTAGACGAAGGTTTCCATAGTGGTTCACCATCTTTGCCACCCTCTCCTCCAGTAAATGATTACGGTGATTGGTCTTTCGAATACGCAGAAATAGACTCACAAGATAGCTCTACTCCGATAGATGTTGAGCCGTTAGACCCTGCGAAGTTAATCGATCTAAATAGTGAGAATCAGCAATATGTCGAAATTACCGACTTTATGACTGATGACGCAGGGGAGATTCGCTCTTCTGTTTATGGAGGTTCTCACTTAGGTACAATATCTTACAAGCTCTTTTACCCAATTGAAGAGACGGGAAGGTATAAACTAGTTTTGGCGAGTTCTACTACAGCTACAGAATATAATGTAAATAGTTTTACCTTTGATGACGGCATAATTAAAGACAGTGAGAATGTAGAATTAGGCTCTTTTGATAAGGGTAAATGGTTGGATATTTCTGTTGAATATGACCGAGAGAAAGCCACAATTTTTATTGATGGTGTAAAAGTAGGTACAGCTAAAAATACAAGCGACAATAAGCTCTATTATGTTCGTATAATCAGTGGCTCCACTGATGGAACAACGGATGTTGGTATTTATGTGGATGACTTAAACATAGTTACGGACGCGGGTCGTTGGATCTTTGACAATTTTGAAAGTTACGAAGTTGGAACAATGCTAACGCCATATAACAGTTCGTTCTTGAAAGATACGATATCAGCTGAAATCTTAGAGGGTGATTTAAAAGAGTAATTACTTGTCTAAATACGTCCCCCTTCCTTAATATACTTTTAGGCAAGGGGGATGGGATATAACAAGCGGATAGAATGGGCTGTATAAAGGGAAACTAAGTTATTTTGCGAACAGAACCGTATCATCAATTTACTTAAATCCCACTGTAGACAGAAATAAAGCCAATGCACTAGATACCAAAACATCCTCAATATAATCGCTACCATTTACCTAGCTACTGATACCTCATCGAGCAAATATAAGATTGACTGGTAAGGAACACCACTGTGGTGTGATAAGCCGATCTCACAGGTTTTGCTATTGCTGAAACCTCTGGTGCAATCACTGGGTACTTGTTCTTTTAGTGAGTGAACGGCAGCTTCATTAAGCTCTGGTGTGGTAAAGCCTTTGTCTCCCGCCCAGCCGCAGCACTGGATGTGTTCAGGCACGATGACTTTTGATGTGCAAGCATTGGCCAGTGCCATCATTGTCGACTCTAGTCCCATGCGTCTTGAGCTGCATGTAACATGTAACATCACCGGCTCATCTAGTGGGGTAATGCTTAAATGTTCCAGTAAGTAGGCTTCGGCAAAGCCTGCAGGCTCAAGTATTTCGATGGGTTTGGTGAAGTTTTCAATACTGCGTTTGGCACAAGGGCTGGTGTCCATTAATACCGGGTATTCCCCTTCGTTGCTTGCTTGCCAAAGAACGGCTTCTAACTGATTAGCTTTTGATTTAGCTAAAGAATTCATTCCTTTACTATCATAAGGCATCCCGCAGCATTGCTCGTTTAAATCCGCTGGAATAATCACTTCAAAGCCCGCTTTTTCTAGCAGAGATAGCGTCACTTCTGTCAATGGTCTTTGGTCGTGTGCATTATTTTGTTGTCCCATGTTGCGGCTCGCGCAAGAGGGCATATAGACGACCTTCTTTTCAGAGGAGGCATGCGTAGAAGCGTGTGATGCTAGATCATAGTTATTGGCTTGAGGGTATTCCTTTAACCAGATAGGGGTGGCTTGCTTGGTGATTTTCCTTAGCCCATTTGTCATCTTGCCAACGGTGTTTTCTCCGATTAGCTTCGAAGCAGTTTGATTGATTGAAAGGCCTGTTTTTGCCAGCTTACTCGTTGTTGCAAAATGCTCGGCTGTCCATTTAGCAATAGAGGTGTATTTTTGATATTTCTCCGTGCGTAATTGCTTTATTAGGTCGCCAGTATTGATGCCAACAGGGCATCGGTCTGCACATAATCCGGTAGCGGCGCACGTATCGATTCCTTGGTAATTAAATATATCTTCCAACTCTGATGCTTGTGTATCTTCTCCAGAACCCCGTCTGCGTTGCAGTTCTCTATACAACACGATTCTTTGGCGTGGTGATAAGGTCAGAGTTCTTGAGGGACAAACCGGCTCACAAAAGCCACATTCTATGCATCGGTCTACGATGGAATCGGCTGCTGGCATTGGTTTTAGGTTTTCAATATGTGAGTGAGGATTATCGTTAATGATCACACCGGGATTGAACAAACCTTCAGGATCGAAAAGAGCTTTAATCTGTTGCATTAGGGCGTAGCCTTCTTTGCCCCATTCAAGCTCTACATAGGGAGCCATGTTTCTTCCTGTGCCGTGCTCTGCCTTCAATGAGCCTTGATACTTAACCGCAACTAGGTCGGCAACGTCATCCATGAACAGACCATAGCGATCAATTTCCGATTGAGAGTCAAAGCCTTGTGTAAACACAAAGTGCAGGTTGCCTTCTAGTGCATGGCCAAAAATAATCGCTTCGCTGTAGTGATATTTATCGAACAAAGCTTGTAGGTCGCGAATTCCGTTGGCTAGATTCTCGACAGGAAAAGCAACATCTTCAATGATGACGGTTGTACCGACTTCGCGGACTGCACCCACTGCAGGGAACATGCCCTTGCGTATACCCCAAAGGGTTGCGACGGTTGCTGACTCACTGGTGAATGGTACTGACTCGATGATGTTATAAGTCTCTAACCCTTGCATGACTTGCGAGCATTGTTTATCAAGGTGCTGTTGATCATGAGCATGAGACTCAATCAAAATAGCCGTAGCATCTAAGTCTAACTTTTCTATGAATTCGGGCATGCCTGGCTTATCAGCCACTGAGCGAAGTGCCCGCCCATCCATTAGCTCAACAGCTGCAACGGGCAGTTTGGATAGAGTCGTAACAGCTAGACTTGCCGACTCAATGGTTGGCAATACAAGCAGTGCTGATGCTTTATACGGGTGTTCTGGAACTGTGTTGTAGGTTATCTCTGATATGAATCCCAGTGTTCCTTCTGACCCGACCATGAGATGCTCAATGACCTCGATGGGGTCTTGATAATCTACCAACGCGTTCAATGCATACCCCGTGGTATTTTTAAGTCGGTACTTGTGTTTGATCTTTTCTGATAGCTCAGGGTTGTTTGATACGTTCTCGCATAAAGTTGTTATTCCTTGAATCAACTCTGGATTTGCCGATTTAAAGGCTGCGATGCTTTGATTGCAGCCAGTATCAAGCTGAGTGCCGTTACTAAACACAAGCTTCATACTAGCGACCGTTTTATAGGAGTTTTGCGCCGTTCCGCAACACATACCACTGGCATTATTTGCAGCGATGCCACCAATCTTGCAGGTGTTGATTGAAGCCGGATCGGGGCCAATCTTACGTTGATAGGGGGCTAAGTACTTATTGGCATCCGCACCAATAACGCCCGGTTGCAGTACGATTTTCTCACCATCATCTATGACTTCATGCTTTCGCCAGTCATCGGTTAATGTAATTAGAACCGAATCTGATAACGCTTGACCCGATAAGCTTGTTCCTGCTGCGCGAAAGGTGCAGTGAATACCAAACTCTCGGCAGCTATTAATGGCAAAAATCACTTCATCTAGGTCTTTAAGCTGCAGCACTATCTTTGGTATCAATCGATAAAAGCTAGCGTCAGTGCCATAGGCAAGGCGTTTGGCCTCTTGAGTGACAATGCGCTTGGGTGCAATTTTTGATGCCAACAAGGCTTCAAGCTGTTGAAAAGAGTTAGAGGAAAGTAACTTGGTCATTGAATGCGTCCTAGTCGAAATGTTTTCTAGTGATTAAACGGTTTTAACTAAAGAGTCTTGAGAGAGATCGTGGACAGTCTTTGCTCCGGTGAGCGTCATGGCAACGCGCATTTCCTTGTCATACAGATCCAATAAGTTTTCGACGCCTTGCCCGCCTTGAGCGGCGAGTGCATATACGAAAGAGCGACCTAGCAAGGTACAGTCAGCGCCGAGCGCCAACATTCGAACCACATCAAGACCAGTACGAATACCGGAATCGGCCAAGATTTTCAGGTCACCTTTGACTGCATCTGCGATTGCAGGTAGTGCCTTGGCGCTCGATAGCACGCCATCGAGTTGCCTACCGCCATGGTTAGACACTACGATCCCATCTGCGCCAAAACGCACGGCATCTTTTGCATCCTCTTCATCAAGAATTCCTTTAATGATCATGGAGCCATCCCAGCTATCGCGGATCCACTCGAGGTCTTTCCATGAAATAGAAGGGTCAAAGTTAGCCCCTAGCCAACCAATGTAATCTTCCAGCTTGGTTGGCTCACCTCGGTAGGTAGAGATGTTACCTAGATCATGGGGCTTACCCAAAAGCCCAACATCAAGAGCCCAGCTAGGATGAAGCATCGACTGTGCGATGCGACGAATATTCGCATTAGGGCCACTCATACCAGAGTGCATATCTCGATAACGTGCGCCAGGCACTGGCATATCAACGGTAAAGACTAACGTCTTAACCCCAGCTGCTTTCGCTCGCTCTAGAACGTTTTTCATAAAACCACGATCTTTTAACACATACAGTTGAAACCACATTGGCCGGTTGATGGCGGGCGCAACTTCTTCGATTGGGCACACAGACACCGTTGAAAGCGTGAAAGGGATGCCTTTTTTTTCCGCAGCTTTTGCGGCTTGGACTTCGCCTCGTCGCGCATACATTCCGGTGAGTCCAACCGGGGCGAGGGCGATTGGCATTGCCAGCTTTTCACCAAACAGTTCTGTTTCGAGGTTGAGCTCAGACATGTTATTGAGTACGCGTTGTCTAAGTGCAACATCGCCTAGATCTCGGGTGTTGTTTCTTAGTGTTCGCTCGCCATATGAGCCACCGTCGATATAATGAAACAAAAAGGGAGGTAGCTTTCTCTTTGCTGCGGCTCGGTAATCTGTAGAGGCGGAAATGATCATATATCAGCTCTTATTTATCTCTATTTTTCCATCTAAAGATGGGATGTCGACGGCTTAAATAAAAACCAGTGATTAAGCCGTAAATTTGCGATTAAGTACTTAACAAGCAAGGTGCTAAGTACTTACTTTAGCTCAGAAAATTAGTTCATGAGTGCATCTGTGAAGTGAAATCCATAAATGAGAACTAGACCAATAATCCCTGTCATTACTAGGTAATAAATGGTGGGAATAATTGTCTTACGCAGCGTCGCACCTTCGCGACCCAATAGGCCAACAGTGGCTGACGCAGCAACTACATTGTGAATCGCAATCATGTTGCCGGCGGCTGCACCAACCGCTTGCAATGCGACCACCACGGCACTTGAGATGGTTAGAGTCTGCGCTACCTCAAACTGGAATTGGCTAAACATCATGTTGGATACCGTGTTGGAACCTGCAATGAAAGCTCCCAGCGCACCAACAGTAGCGCTAAGCATAGGAAAGGCAGAGCCGACAATATCAGCGGCAAAATTTGCGGTCGTAACAGGCATACTAGCTAGGTCCGCGCCATTGATGCCCGAGTTAATAAAGATTCGAACCATAGGGATGGTAAACAACAGAACAAAGCCTGCGCCTATTAGTGTTTTGCTTGACTCTCCAAAAGCACTCGCTAATGGCTTTAAGCTTCTCGACTGAAGAATCACTGCAAGTAGAGCGACTAAGACTAAGATGCCCCCAGGTAGATAAAGCGGCTGAATTGCTGTGCTAATACCGGTTTCACCAAGGATATTACCGAAGGATAGACTGACGCTTTTTAGCATTCCCTTGAATTCTGGGCTAACACGACTAGCCACAAGGATCACTGCTAACATGACGTAAGGTGCCCAAGCCTTTGTTAAGCTCATTGGCTTGCCAGTGGTTTTTTGATTAAGCTCGATTTTTAGAGAGCCTAGCCATTCTGCTGGCCACTTATTTTCACTCTCAAAATCCCATTGTTTCTTTGGTACCAAGAATCCTTTTTTTGCTGCCGTCACTACGATGGCTAGACCTAGCATACCGCCAATCAATGATGGGAATTCTGCCCCTAAAAACACACCTGTTAATGCGTAAGGAATAGTGAATGCAACGCCGGCAAATAAGGCAAACGGTAGAATGTCTAATCCTTCTTTCCAGCTCTTGTTCTTACCAAAGAAGCGCGTCAGCATCATTGCCATCAGCACAGGAATAAGCGTGCCTACTACCGCATGTATCAGAGCCACACTAGAGGTGATTTGCTGCAGGTAAGCATCCCAAGTAGAGCCATGGGCGATAAGGGATTCACCAATATTATGAGTATCTAGCCCTTTGTTGACGCCTACTATGATAGGCGTACCTACCGCGCCAAATGACACGGGTGTCGATTGAATCATCATCCCCATAAGTACCGCTGCTAGGGCTGGAAAACCAATGGCCACTAGAAGAGGCGCAGCAATGGCGGCGGGGGTGCCAAAGCCAGACGCTCCCTCGATGAATGAGCCGAAACACCATGCAATAATAATTGCCTGTATACGGCGGTCGCTGGAGATATCGGTAAAGCCATTGCGAATGACAGTAATGGCTCCGGTGTGCTTTAGGGTGTTTAGTAAGAAGATGGCACCGAAGACAATCCAAAGGACCGATACCGTAATACCTAGACCCTGAAATATGGAAGCGAGCACTCTGTTTGCGGACATATCCCAGAACGCTAGTGCTATCACTACAGTTAAAGTAAATGCCACAGGCATGGCTTTTTTTGCAGGCCAGTTGAGGCCGACTAGTAATATTGCCGCCACAACGATTGGCGAAAAGGCCAACAAGGCCAATAATGTTTCACTCATGGGTACATCCTCGTACTCTGGTTTTATTTTGGCTGTACTGCTTCATCAGCTCAGGAAAGTGTTTTTGTAATGATTTTGTTAAGCGGGTGTGAATTTAGCCCTTTATTTTTTATGGATATAGCGAAATAATGAAAATGATTAATTCCAAAATTGGCATAATAAAATGCGAGCAGATGATCTTATTCTCTTTTCTCAGGTAATAGAGTTGGGCAGTTTTAGTAGGGTTGCGGAAGAAAATAACCTTACAAATTCGGTAGTTAGCAAAAGAATTGCGAGATTGGAAGAGGATGTGGGAGCGCAGCTATTATATCGAACAACGCGTAAATTGAGCCTGACGGAAGCAGGGAAGGCATTGTGGCATAAAGCGAAAAATGTGACTCAAGCCACCCAAGAAGCAAAGGATGCGGTGTCTGGTTTTGGGGAAAGCATTTCTGGGCATCTCAAAATGTCAGTGCCTACAATATCGGGAGATTTGATCTTGGCAGATGCGATTGCTGAGTTCTGTAACCTGCACCCAGGGCTCTCAGTAGACATGTCTTTAGATAACCGATTTGTGGATCTGATCTCTGGCGGATATGACTTGGTGATCCGTACCGGCTATCTTGAAGACTCTAGCTTGATAGCTCGTCATATCATTGATTCTCAATGGGTTGTCTGCGCATCTCCCTCCTACATAGCCAAGCATGGCAAACCCATCAAGCCCATCGATCTTACCCAGCACAACTGTTTGCAATACGCTTATCAAACCACTGGTGCCAGCGAATGGGAGTTTAAAGGGGACAAGGGCAATTACATAGTGAAAGTCTCCGGAAGCTTTTCTACTAACAATGCTACTGCGCTACGTAAGTCTGCATTAGGTGGTCATGGCATTGCCTATGTGCCGAGGTGTTTGGTTTATCATGACTTCAGAAATGGGCAGCTGGTGGATATTTTTCCCGATTTGGTCGGGAAAAAGCTAGGGATTTACGCTGTGTATCCCTTTACTAGGCAACCGCCTAATAAGGTAAAGCTTCTAATTGAGCATATTCGCCAGCGCTATTTGACCATTTCACACTATTTCTAATGAGAATTTGCATAAAACGGCGGAAATTGCGTACAAAAAAGGCTGCAGTTTGGAACAGTTTAAAAATGTAACCCTTTATTGAGTGCTGATCGCTTAGTTTTGTCGGACAAATCTATAATGTTTGATAAAATGGCCGCACTAAATATGGATTTCCAATAAAGGGTAAATAAGTCGTGGCTGAACAAGTCCAAACTCCGCTCCGTGTTGCTGTGATTGGTGGCGGGATCGCTGGCTCTACGACAGCGTTGCATCTGGCAGAACAAGGTATCGATGTAACTTTGATCGAGCAAGGTGATGGTTTAGTTAATGGTCCTCCTATTTGCCACCTTCATGCCGGTGGAAACCTTTATAGAGAGATTTCTCAGCAGCAATGTGTAGAGTTACTCAAACAATCCATCGAGACGGTTCGCTTATTCCCACATGCTGTGAATGTTCGCCCAACGGTCATTGCAACACCACTGACTGACAGTGGTGACCCACAAGCCTTGTTGCCGCGTTTATCGGTTATTCAACAAAGTTACCAAAACTTAGTTGATCAGGATCCTCTAAATGCCGTATTGGGTGATCCTAAGCACTACTACTCTCAGTACAACCGAGCACAATTAGAAGCGCTGCGCGAGCGCAAACAACCTTTGAATCCATCGAGTCATGATGACTGGCTAATCCCTTTCACTCAACATGTGGATCTGGACAATCTAAAGTACCCAGTATTCGTAGTTCAAGAGTTTGGCCTGAGTGTTTTTCGCCTTTCAGCCAGTGTGAGCCTGACGTTGGATCCTCATCCTAACGCAAGCTTGATGATGGGATGTCGTCTTGATCAGGCGAGCTACGTGGATAATCAGTGGCATTTAACATATCAACCTAAAGATCGCGAAAAGCAGCAATTAGTCGTGGATTATTTGGTGAATGCGACAGGGTATAAGACAGGTACTATCGACGACCTGACCAACCAGCCACAAAAGCGTTTAGTGGAATTTAAGTCTGCATTCATTACACATTGGAATAACAATGACATTCACTGGCCTGAGGTGATCTTCCATGGAGAGCGAGGCACACCACAAGGAATGGCGCAGCTAACGCCATACAGTAATGGATATTTTCAAGTGCACGGAATGACAGAGTCCATCACGCTATTTGATAATGGTCTGGTGGCGAGTCAAGCACCTAGCTCACAGCCACGACTACCGTCAGAGCTTGAAGCTAAGATCACGCATGGCTGGCCAGAGTCTGTGACTCAGCAGCGCACTCAAAATGCTATTGCTCACATGAGTCAGCATATCCCTGCGTTTTCACAGGCAACAGTAGGGGGTAAGCCTCTTTTTGGTGCCCAGCAAATTCCTGGAGACGATCCCGCTCTGCGTGCAGTCGATGTGTCGTTCACCGAAAACAACTACGCACGAATTGAGTTAGTAAAAGCCTCTTCAGCTTATCAAGCGGCAACTAAGATCAAATCTCAGCTGCAACGATTGTGTGCTCCAGAGCCAATAACCATTGAGTCTGAGATCAGTATTGAACACTCTCACCCGCATTTGTCTGCTCTATCGTACGAAAGTATCGAAACGCGAGCGAGAACATTGGCACGAGCAAAAGGGTATCCGGAAGATCTCGCCATTCAAACGGGACTTCCCCTCAATAACTCGAAGATTTGATGGATTCCGAGGCATTACGACACCGCCTCGGAAAGGATTCAGGTCACTCTCGAGAAAACTTTTGAATAATTGCGCTTGATTCATTGCTTAAGATTTCATCTGTAAGCCAACTCCTGTATAAAGGCGCCATGAAGATACCTAAAAGAATACAGCCTTTAGTTGACGATGGTTTAGTCGACGAGGTCACGAGCCAATTAATGAGTGGCAAAGAAGCCTCGGTGTACATCGTACGCTGTGGTGAAACGATCCGTTGTGCCAAGGTGTACAAGGAAATTAGCCAACGAAGCTTTAAGAAGGCTGCTGCATATCGAGAAGGCCGTAAAGTTCGCAATAGTCGCCGTGCTAGAGCTATGGAAAAAGGTTCTGGGTTTGGTCGCGATCAACAGGAGAAAGTTTGGCAGAATGCAGAGGTTGATGCCTTGTATAAGCTGGCTGCTGCTGGAGTAAGGGTTCCTAAACCTTTTGGCTGCTTTGATGGTGTCTTACTCATGGAGTTGATTACCGATGACGAAGGCTATGTTGCACCAAGACTGAATGATGTGGTGATTCCACCAGAACAGGCGATTGAAGATCATCAGGTAATGATGGGCTATGTCGTTAAAATGCTATGTGCAGGTTTGATTCATGGCGATCTGTCTGAGTTCAATGTGCTTGTTGACGAATACGGTCCTGTCATTATTGATTTGCCGCAAGCGGTAGATGCCGCTGCGAATAATAATGCGGAATGGATGCTCGCTCGCGATATAAACAATATGCGTGACTACTACGGACAATTTGCTCCTGAACTTCTTACCACTGAATATGCTAAAGAAATTTGGGCTCTATTTGAAAAGGGCGATTTAAAGCCAGATAGTGAGTTGACGGGCGAATTTACTGAAGCTGATACTCTGGCAGATATTGATTCAATCATGCAAGAGATAGACTCTGCTCGAATCGCAGAACTAGAGCGAAGAGAAAGAGCTAAAGAAGCCAGTGACGGGGTGGACGAAAGCAAATTCAACTGGGCTGAACCTCAATAAAATTGGCATCAATCGATTTGTTGGTGAAAGCAGTAGTGTAGGATAAGTTATACTTCTGCTTTCAAATAAGACTTGTATTGATTGGAGCGTTTGATGTCTTTGACCACACAGCTAGCACTGTTTCGCGATGTGGTGCAGCAAGGTTCTTTTTCTAAGGCCGCTGCACTTCATGATATGGATAACTCTTCTTTATCAAAGCAGATCAAAAAGCTAGAAACTACGCTTGGTGTACAGTTACTCAATCGCTCAACCCGCTCATTTTCAATTACCTCGGCTGGGGAAGAAATCCTAGAGCAGACACATACATTGCTCGATACCTTAGCCCACATTCATAGCATTGCAGATACCTATCAGTCGGTCCCCAAAGGCTCTCTTCGTATCACTTCACCTATTTTCTTTGGTCAAGAATACCTGCAACCCGTCGTTACTCGATTTATGAAGCAGTATCCCGATGTTCAAGTGACGCTTTCTTTAGATGACAGACGAGCTGATATTATTGCCGACCACTTTGATCTTGCGTTTCGCATTAGCAAACTTAGAGAGTCAAATTTAATCGCAAAGAAAATCGCCAATACCAATTTTGCCTTGGTGGCCTCTGAACAGTTTGTGGAACAATACGGTGAACCGAAAACACCGCAGCAGTTGTTGGAGTTGCCAGCAGTGGTGTACAGCAATGGGAGCATAACCTTAGATCGGATCCGTATTAGTGAGACCGCGCACTCTACCAATATGATGACACTTAGGATGCAGGGAAACTATAAGATCAGTGATGTTCGCACCATGATGAGTGCGGTGAAGGACGGATTGGGTTATGCGCAGATAGACCTGTTTAATCTAGATCGCCCTATCTCTGAAACAAAATTAGTACCGCTACTCACCGATTATAAGCTCTCGACTATGGATACTGGGATCTACGCCATCTATCCTCACCGCAAACAAACCTTACTTGTCAGTGAGTTTATTCAATATGTGCAACAACATATTGGCAGTCCTGCCCTGTGGGAAAGCTATATTCCAGACTACAAAAACATGTATCAATAAGTAGATACAAATACAAAAAAAGGCGCTAGCGCCTTTTTCTCCATCTTACCTATTTTGTTCAACGAGTTACGCCGCTGTTCCATGATTGTTGTTTAGCGCGGTCATGGTCAGCGTCGTATTTCACAATAGCACCTCGTTGAGCTACAGGTTCGTATTGAGTAGAAACCGATTCATGTTTGACAATAACACCTCGTTGGGCAACGGGTTCATATTGTGTTGGTGTTTCAACCGCAAACACAGAACCCGAAATCATAGAAAAGACAAGAGTAGATAGAGCAATAACTTTCTTCATAACATAACCTTAAATGAAATAATTCGTAATATGCGGAGGAAAGACACATAACCGCATTTGTTCTACATTCCTTGTTTATGACTTGACCAAAAGTTTCTTTGTTAGCACGCCGCCTAGGCGTTGAAATTCAGGCCTAACAGTAAAAATATACCTACAGAAAATTTAGCTAATCTGTATATCCACGGGGTGCCTTAACTGTTCATGGGGTCATGATATCAACAGTGACTCAAACACCCTAGGTAGTACCTATTAACAAAACAAATAGGTATATGTAGGAAAATGGCGATAACTAAATAGGTTGATAAGTAGAAGGGAGATAGAGAGGTAATGGGGAAAGAGGTAATGCGCACAGGCGCAAACGAGTTCGTTGAATACTCGCCAAACCCTGTAAAGGTCACTCCTATATGGACAATGTAAATTAGATTCTTTTTCAAGGGAGTGACGGCGGACTTTAGAAAGCTTGCTCAAATTTTTCGATTCTAAATCGATTGAAAATGCGCATTGGGCATAACACTCAATCTACTAACTCTATGTTAAGGCTTTCGAGTAGGTTAAGTGCTTCAAAGCGGGAGAACTTAGCGCCAGATAAGCGGTTGTTATTCAAGTCGATGCCTAGGTTTGAAGATTCAGTGAAATCGACTTGCTCTAGGTTAGTACGCATAAATAGGCTGTGGCTGAAATCGCAATAGGTCATGCTTGATTGAGAGAAATCCCCTTCTCGGAAGTCCGCATCGTGCAACTTACACTCTGTGATAGAAAGCTCTTGCAGGGTAAGACCAAACCAAGAGCAATCGTTGAGGATACAATGCTTGAAAGAGAGCTCACAATCGGCATGAAAGCTAGGCCAATGCGCCATTGTCCAATCAATACCCACCATTTTACTCTCACTAAATGAGACCTGATACCAGCGACTATTCGGGATCTTGATAAGGCTGAGGTTACAACGAATAAACGAGCAATTGATGAAGCGACAGTTGCAAAGCTTAGCTTCAGAAAAATCGCAATCTACAAACTCACACTCTTCAAATTCAATATTACTGAGCTCTTCATAGGCGAACGTCTCCTTAGAAAACGACTCATCGTAATATTGCTCGTTATTTTTCATACCGCGTAAATACCTGTGATGTGTTCAATTAACTAGCAAGCACTTGAAAGCTGCAAATGCCCTTGGCGAACATAAATTCGTTGCATGAGAAGGCTCGCCAGTATTAAGACTACCGACAATATCATGAACCCAAGGCCAATGGCATTATAGTAGCTGAGTACTGCGATCATGACGTAACTAATACTTTGAGCAAAGGTAGAAAAGAGTTTAAGTCCACCGTCAATGCGCCCACGGTAGTGGTTGTCGACTTCTAAGTTCATCTTATAATTTCGTGCGATTCGATTATAACTGGAGCAAAAGCCGACGAGTAGAGTTAATCCCACTATCATCTGTGGTGATGGCGATAGTGCCATTGCCAATACCAGTAACCCCACGCTAAACAGGCAGATCATCATTGCCTTCTCTGTAGCGAATTTTGTTAATAGAGTTTTGATAATGAAGCCACACAGTAATGCACCGATGCCGTAGCTAAGGCTCCAACTCGCGAACCAAGAAGCAGATACGTGTTGTTCGCTAAAGTGAATGGGGATCAATTTAGAGAGATACGTTAAAGCAGGGTAGCCCAAGCAGGAGAGGGCCAAGAATGCGTAGAACCTTGGTTGCTTGGCAAATACCGTTTTACTTTCGACCAACTCTGATACGAATGACACCGAAGCTTGTGACCTTTGGCGTCGATGATAGGAAGTCATTGCAAAGCTAATCAGCGAGAGTGTGGAAGCGACGGCGGCAAAGGCAGCGAATTGGGTGATTCCCCATAGTTCTAAGAACACTATACCTAGTGACCCAGCACCTAGTGATGTGGCTTGAAATACGATTTCTTGATAACTGGAGTAGGTGGCGTATTCGTGTTTTTGGTAGTTCTCTTGAGTAAAGGCACTGTTGGTACACCAAGCTAAGTCATTTGTTAACCAAAATACCCATTGAGCAAAAGCTAGTACCCATATTGAAACACTCTGCTCCTCCACAAATACAAGCAATATCAGCGCAGTGATGACTTGAATCGCTTGTACCAGCATTAATATTGCTTTGCGTGAATATCGGTCTATGAAAGTGGCAAAGATGGGGGTTAAGACAAATGAAGATAACGTGCAGGTAAGCGTTGTTAGGGCGACAAAAAGGCCCATGTCTCCATGCTGCAATAATAGCCATGGTAGCGCCATCATCACTAGACCCGATGATATTCCATCCCAGAATAACCCGCTCAAATGCGGTAAGAATTTTGTGTTCATTTCTGTCCCTTGAATGTTCATGTAATGTTAATTTTCTTTAAGCTTAATAGTTAAAGTTAACTTTAAGTCAATGCATTAATTTCAAGTTTTTGGTGGACGGAAAGTACGCCATTATTGTGTTATTCTAGATAAGGGTTACTTATTAGATATTGGTAGGCAAATGGCAAAAGACTTAGTGGCGAATTTAGACCTTAATTTATTGCGTGTGTTTACCGTTTTGTTTCAAGAGAAGAATATGCGCCGAGCCTCTGAGAGGCTAAACGTAACTCAGCCTGCGGTGAGCCAATCACTGAAAAAATTGCGCCAACATTTTGATGAACCTCTGTTTGTCAAAGTGACAGGGGGACTGGCGGCTACAGGCTTCGCGGAGCGGCTTTATGATGTTGTTTCTCCAAATCTACAAGCGCTGTTTAGTGGGCTATCACATTTAACGCACTTCGCACCATCTGAGCTAAAGCAATCAATTACTATCGCGCTTTCCCCTCCTGCAATGATGACACTGTCAGGAGCCTTGATTCTAAAGTTCAAACAGTTGGCCCCGAATGTTCAATTATCTATTGTCGCGTGGTCAGGACAAACGTTAGCAGACCTAGGCAACGGAGATACTTTGATTGGGGTTCACTATGGAGACATCGATTACCCGAAGAGTATTTATCGTCACCAGGTTGCGTTATTGACGGCAGGAGTAGCGGTAAGGAAAGGTCACCCTTTGCTGAAAGAAGAAAAAGTCTTTGATCAACTGTCTGATTACCCCATTGCATCCCAATTGATCCCCGAATGGAATGAAAGAAAGGTGGTTGCAGCCGAAGTAATGAAGCGTTATGGCATGGAGTTAGAGATAGGCTTTCGTGCTGAAGACAGCGCCGCATTAGTGGATGTGACCAGTCAAACAGATATGTTTATGCCAATCACCAATCTGTTTCCAAAACATAGATACAAGGATATTGCCTATCCAAATGTGGAAATTCCAGAGCAGGATCGCTACCACCCTTTGTATTGCTACCATCATTTGCGCCAGCGAAATAGCCCACTTATTGAATGGCTGATTCAAGTGATCCAGCAAACCGTAGAGGAGCAGATCGAGCTAAATTCTGATAAGTAACGCTTATCAATGCTATCACTGCTGCTACTTAGTGTGTATTTGTTGGGCTTATTATCATAGCGCGTATATTTTTGAGCTATTGGCTCAATTCAATTATGCGTTACAAGGATGTTTCGCTTACATAGAGTCGTTGAACTATGAAGCATTTTATCCCTTTTCTATTTACTCCCTTTTTAACTTTTGCCAATGAATTGCATTTTTCTCCGCATATCATGGCCGGCCCGCTGGTTGGCGCTGGTATCAGTGGTTATGGTGGCCAACTTGGCATCACAGAGGTCATGGGGGGAAACACGCTCTACGCTAGTTTTGAGCAAGTTGACTATACATACCTAACCGACAATGAAGAGTGGAAAACTTACCGGCTAGGTATTCAACACACTTTAGATAAAGAGCCACGAATTGCTTTTCAGTTTGAAATTGGTGGCATTGACTATCAAGGAGAGCGTACCCTGATTTGGAGTAAAGAATCTCGTTCAGGAACCGGTGTCTCTACCTCGGGCTCGGTTGTGCTTAAGGTGAATGATTATCTAGGTGTCAGGGGTGGACTGAGTTTAAATTATATTGACCGTGATAAAACCTTTCTCTCTTACTCAACGTTTACCACCGTACATCTTGGCGTGGTTCTCAATACCAACTTTAATGGCTAATTGATGCTGTTATTTTGTTCGATATAGCTCTAAATAACGCATAGTTCAGGACGTTTTTAGAGCTTATAAATGGGTGGATAAGTAAACTTTTTCATTTTCTAGTGTGTCATTTTCCACCCATTTCAATCACTACACGTTAGCAAAGAAAAACAAGGCTCTAGCGTAAGAGATTGAATTTCATTGATTTAACAGAAAAGTAACATTTCTGGCACGATGTTTGCTCCTTAGTCGCAAACTGCACCCATAGAAGGGGCAGATTGGCCATCAAGGAGATACAACATGTTTAAACCCCTCACTCTACTATCTGTTTCTGCTCTCGCTTTACTGAGCTTCAACGCCAGCGCCAACTGTGACGATGGTGAGATCGTTATTAAGTTTAGTCATGTAACCAATACTGATAAGCACCCTAAAGGCATTGCCGCATCATTGCTTGAAGAAAGGGTAAATACTGAGATGAATGGTAAGGCATGTATGCAGGTCTTCCCAAACTCAACACTTTACGATGATGACAAAGTGCTTGAGGCGCTTCTAAACGGTGACGTGCAACTAGCCGCACCATCACTATCTAAGTTTGAAAAATTCACTAAAAAATACCGCATCTTCGATTTACCTTTCTTGTTTGAAGACGTAGCGGCGGTTGATAAATTCCAGAACTCAGAGGCAGGCGACAAGCTGAAAAACGCGATGAAACGTCGAGGTTTGATTGGCTTGGAGTTTTGGCACAACGGTATGAAGCAAATGTCGGCTAACAAACCACTGCTGATGCCAGAAGATGCGAAGGGGCTTAAGTTCCGCGTACAAGCATCAGATGTGTTAGTGGCACAGTTTGAGCAGTTAGGTGCTAACCCGCAAAAGATGTCGTTTAAGGAAGTATACGGCGGTCTGCAAACTAAGGTTATCGATGGTCAAGAGAACACTTGGTCAAATATCTACGGTAAAAAATTCTTCGAGGTTCAAGATGGCGTAACGGAAACTAACCACGGCATCCTAGATTACCTTGTGGTGACTTCAAATGACTTTTGGACTGAGCTACCAGATGATGTGCGCACTCAGTTAGACACTATTTTGATGGAAGTCACTCAAACACGTAACTCAGAGTCGTTCAAGGTTAACCAATCGAACAAAGAAAACGTGATCGCGGCTGGTGGCACAGTGAGAACATTGACTCCAGAGCAACGTCAAGCTTGGGTTAATGCTCTTCAACCGGTATGGAAAAAGTTTGAAAAAGATATCGGTTCAGATTTGATTGAAGCGGCATTGGCTTCTAATCAATAACCGGGCAAGGCTTCTGCGGAAGCCTTTATTTCAACCTGAGTGAATCGCTGTTTTTATAAGAAATTAAGTTCTAACTAATAAATGGCCTTCGCTTAGGTTGTGATTACCTCTCGTGAAACGGATGTGAGTACTACACGATGAACGATAATCATCAAACTGAATCTACGTGGGATCGAATTGGTCGGGCTACTGATCAAATTGAAGAAACCTTAGTCGCCTTTTTTCTTGGCACAATGACACTACTGACCTTTGCCAATGTGGTTATGCGTTACGTATTCAATGACAACATTTTATGGGCATTGGAACTAACCGTATTTTTATTTGCTTGGCTAGTGTTGGTTGGCGCTTCCTATGGCGTAAAAAAACACTTTCATATTGGTGTGGATGCTTTCATCAATATCTTGCCGGATAGAGCAAGACAAGTCTGCGCAATGCTTTCCGTACTTTGTTGCCTCGCTTTTGCGTTGCTATTGCTTATTGGCTCTTGGAATTATTGGTATCCATTTGCCACCGATAGAGCATGGTACGAAACCGATGATATCCCTATGCCAGAGATCTTCCAGTTTATGTCTGACTGGCTTAATGAGGGAGAGCGTTATGAGAAGCTACCTAGACTTATCCCTTACATGGCGCTTCCTATCGGGATGGCTTTATTGACGTTTCGATTTGTTCAAGTTGCTGTGCGCATCTTTACCGGAAAAGCTGATCGTTTGATTGCCGGTCATGAAGCTGAAGAAGAACTAGAACAATTAAAGCATGACAGCGCTAATATCGCTGGCAAGGGAGATTAGACAATGGCTGTTTTGGGACTGTTTGTAATGGTTATCCTATTCATGTTGATTGGCGTGCCAATCGCCGTGTCGCTAGGACTGGCCAGTATTCTTTTCTTGATGATTCACTCTGATGCGTCTTTAGCATCCGTAGCACAAACCTTGTTCAATGCCT
Source organism: Vibrio comitans (assembly GCA_024346835.1). Lineage (GTDB taxonomy): Bacteria > Pseudomonadota > Gammaproteobacteria > Enterobacterales > Vibrionaceae > Vibrio > Vibrio comitans. Next base: position 326,295 of record AP024867.1, on the reverse strand, counting down.
TTGAAGGGCATTATACGCTGCTGGCGATTCCCTTCTTTATCTTAGCGTCTAGCTTTATGTCTACTGGTGGCGTGGCTCGTCGTATTATTCGTTTTGCTATAGCCTTAGTAGGGTGGTTCAGAGGCGGACTGGCGATGGCATCGGTGGTCGCCTGTATGATGTTTGCGGCTCTATCTGGATCATCACCTGCAACCGTAGTTGCCATTGGTAGTCTGGTCATTGTGGGTATGGTGAAAAACGGATACACCAAAGAATTTGCTGCTGGGGTTATCTGTAATGCTGGTACGCTCGGTATTCTTATTCCGCCTTCTATTGTAATGGTGGTGTATGCTGCTGCGACTGATGTATCGGTTGGACGCATGTTCCTAGGTGGCGTGATTCCTGGTCTTTTGGCCGGTGTGATGCTGATGATTGCTATCTACATTGCAGCAAGAATTAAGAACCTTCCTGCTCAGCCGTTCGCAGGCTGGAAGGAGATTGGCGCTGCCGCAAGAGATGCAAGCTGGGGCTTATTGCTGATTGTGATTATTCTTGGTGGTATCTATGGTGGTGTGTTTACTCCAACCGAGGCGGCGGCGGTCGCGGCTGTTTATGCGTTTTTGATTGCTAATTTTGTCTACAAAGACATGGGTCCATTTGCTGATAAGTCGAATAAAAAACCAATACTACTTAAAGTGGTTCAAACCTTTGTCCACAAAGACACTAAAGATACCTTGTATGAAGCGGGTAAATTGACCATCATGCTGCTGTTTATCATTGCTAACGCATTGATACTTAAGCATGTATTAACAGAAGAACGTATTCCTCAGCTCATTACTGAGTCAATGTTATCTGCAGGTCTTGGCCCAATTACCTTCTTGATTGTCGTGAACATCTTATTGTTGATTGGCGGTCAGTTTATGGAACCATCGGGGCTACTCATCATTGTCGCACCTTTGGTATTCCCTATTGCTATCGCTTTGGGGATTGACCCCATTCACCTAGGGATCATGATGGTAGTGAACATGGAGATCGGTATGATAACGCCGCCGGTGGGGCTCAACTTGTTTGTGACCGCTGGGGTTGCCAAGATGTCGATGCTAGGGGTAGTGAAAGCCGCCTTACCATGGGTCGGCGTGATGTTCTTATTCCTCATCATCGTAACTTATGTGCCTTGGGTATCCACTTGGTTACCGACCCTACTAATGGGGCCGGAGATCGTGACTCGCTAGTCGGCTTTATAGTTGTCTTTATCGAGTTGATAACGCTGCATCTTGTCGTAAAGGGTTTTACGTGCAAGCTGCAGCGTTTCCATTGTTTGCTTAATGCTGCCGTGATTGTCGGTCAGCACTTGCTCTAGCGTATATTTCTCAAATTCTGCCACTTGCTCTGCTAGGCTCAGTTCTGATTTTTCACTTTGTATCGTATTTTCAAGTGTTAGCCGCCCTAAAAGTACAAAGCGTTCGGCTATGTTTCTTAGCTCACGGACGTTACCTGGCCAATTATGATTAAGTAGCATGCTAAGATCTTGAGAACTAAGAGCATGAGAGGTTTTTCCGTAGCGTGATGCGGCAACCAGTAAGAAGTGATGGAATAGCGTTGCTATATCTTCTTTACGTTCTCTCAAGGGCGGGAGTTCTAAGGTGACAACATTTAAACGGTAGTAAAGATCTTCTCGGAAGCTACCTTGCTGCGCCGCCTGTTTGAGATCCACTTTTGTTGCTGCAATAACGCGGATATCAATCGGAATAAGGGAGTTGGAGCCAACCCGCTCAATGGCACGCTCTTGCAAGACTCGCAACAACCTTATCTGCGCTTGCATTGGCATAGACTCAATTTCATCAAGAAATAGCGTACCGTTTTGTGCATGTTCAAGCTTTCCTATACGCCGAGATTCCGCTCCAGTGAAGGCTCCTTTCTCATGCCCATACAGTTCGCTTTCTATAAGGTTTTCTGGAATAGCGCCACAGTTTACGGCGACAAAGTTGTTGTCTCGGCGGCCACTTTGCTCATGCAACGAGCGCGCAACTAACTCTTTACCGGTACCCGTTTCACCAAAGATCAAGATATCCGCTGAAGTGTCTGCAATATGAGTAATCGTCTCTTTTAGCTGCTGTATTGCGAAGGTGTCACCAATGATTCGTGGGCCGAGAGTTTGGCTTGCTTTTAAAGAGTTTCGAAGACGTTGATTTTCTATGGTGAGCTGGCGTTTTTCTATGGCTCGCTTGGTGGTATCAAGCAGTCTGTCTGTGGCAAAGGGTTTTTCTATGAAATCGTAGGCCCCTTTATGCATTGCCTCAACGGCCATGGAAATATCGCCATGACCTGTTATTAGGATGACTGGCAATTCAGGGTATTGCTTGTTTAGGTTATCCAATAACTGTAAGCCAGATAAGCCGGGTAGACGAATATCTGAGATGATCACGTGAGGTAAGGTGGAATCTAGTGCTTCTACCGCTAATTCAGCATTTTCATAAAACTGGGCATCAATACCTTCGAGTTCGAAGCTCTGTTTTAATGCTGAGCGGATCTCTGGCTCGTCGTCGATAATGAAAGCGTGGCACATAATCAGTCCTTAGCCGTAAGTAGTGAAATAGTGAATCGAGCGCCGCCTAAAGGGCTTGAGTCATACTCTAGGTGACCATCAAAGCTATCAATGATCTGGCGGGAGATGGAGAGCCCCAGTCCTAGTCCATTGTCTTTGGTGGTAAAAAAAGGTTCGAACAGGCGCGCTATTTTTTGCTCTTCAACACCTGCGCCATTGTCATCTATATGTATGAATAGCCATCCGTCTGAACTCGCTTGTAGAGAGAGGCTCAGTTTGGGCTCTTCTAGGTCTTTGATCTCTTGCATTGCATTGGTAAGAAGGTTCACCAGTACCTGCTCTAGTTGGATCGGGTTTGCCAACACTAAATATGAGGAAGGCTCAGCTTCGATAAGATGGATATTCAAAGATTTTAGCTGTGGATTGAGTAGTGCTTTGGTAGAGAACAGCACAGGATCTAATGCAATATAAGTGAGGTCGGTGTTATCAGATTTCTTAGCAAACGAGCGTAACTGTTGACTGATATTCGCCATTCGTTGGGTGAGTTGGGTGATCTTTGAGAAGTTCTCGGACGCTTGCTCACTATTGCCTTTGATTAGGTAACGAGCGCCGTTATCGGCATAGCTTCGAATCGCTGCAAGAGGGTTATTGAGTTCGTGGCTAATGCTGGTGGATAACTCCCCCAATAGTGCCAGCTTTGCAGCTTGTATGAGCTCACCTTGGGTTTTTATTAATTGCTGCTCAGCCTCTGTACGCTGGCGAATCTCTACCTGCAGTTCTGCGGTGCGCTCCAGTACCTGAAATTCAAGCTTTTGCTTCGCTTCTGCCTGAATACGGTCGATTTGTTGGTGTTTGAGGCGTCTGTGTCGAGCCAGTAATAGTAGCAAGGACAAGACGCCAAATATCAACGCAACAATGACAATGAAATTGACCAAAGACCAGTACAGATGCTTGGTTGACACTAAACTTCTGAGATTCAATTTTGCTCTTGGAAACCGCTCAACTAGGCTAAGAAATTCGCCATGGGTGTGGTTGTCTTTTAGGTTAAGTATGCTGGGAGACACTGTAAGATCGCCGGTAGCATTTAAGGGTTCGATATCCGCGTTTAGGTATTGTCTACTTTGTCTGATTTGAGTGAGGGTGTCTTCGGGAAGGTTTGTCAGACTTTTAAAAAGCCATGAAGGCTCACTGGACATGAATATTATATTGTTATCATCGGTAGCAATAAAGGCCCCTTGGCTTTGCTGCCATGTAGATTCAATCGCGGATAACTCCATTTTTACGACGACGACACCGATAATTTCAGCGGCATACACCACAGGGAAACCATAATAGTAGCCTCTTAAACCAGAGGTTAAACCTAGCGCGAAATACTCACTTTCTCTGCCTTGAATAGCCTCTTTAAAGTAGGGGCGAAAAGCAAAGTTTTTACCAATAAAGGAGCGGTCTAAAAACCAATTGCTCGCGGCAATGGTCGTACCGTAGGAGTCGAGTAAATAGGTATCTGCGGCAGAGACGACTTCATTGACATGGTCAAGATAACGGTTAGTGATCTCTATTTGAGCACTGTTGTTTGGAGTGAGAAGAGCATTAATGAGTTCTTTATCTTTGGAGATTAACTCGGGGATGTGGCTGAATTTATCAAGTTCACTGGTGATGTATTGAGTCAGTTTTTCAATCTGCGCCTTTTGCTGATTAATGAGCTCATCTTGCTTCTTGTTCCACACCCAATGGCCACCCAAGATTAGAGTGCAGAGCAATAAAACCAATATCAGTGAGAATTGACGATACATCGCAGTAAATCAAAGAGATCCAAGAAGTTAGCTTGTAAAAATTATATGTTAATTTTATGTAACTGCGATCGCGAGGGGGAGTTATTGAGAGGTAGGTATCTAAATAAAAAACGCGAGCTCAATCATGAGCTCGCGTCTGTCATTCTATTTAGCAACAATGGTTACTTTTTGCCGTGTACTTGCTTGTCTTCTTCAGTCAGTTCACGAATCTTACGGCTGATTTCACGACGAGTTTTTGAGATCTCTGCGCTTGTGATGATGTGGTCATCAACGCGATCTTCGTAGTCTGCTTTCATGTTTTTCACGATCATAATGATTTCATCGTGAGTCATGTCTGGCTTGATGTAATCCATTAGGTTGTCTAGCAGGTCTGCACGCTTGCGGTTATCACGAATTTTCTTTTCGTGGTCGAGGATTTCGCGCTTAAGCTTATTTTTGCGACGAGCTAAATTAACAATTTCATATACGTTGTTCATTTTCTATCCTTTAGAACCAATATTAAACTTGGGAAATTAAACCACAAGCTTTGGCAAACATACAGTGTGCAGATCAAGCTCTGAGGACTGCTGCCTGCTTTTTCTGCGTTGAGAACAAAACAAGCATAAATTCATATGCTTGCTATCGCAACCTAGTCAATACTTGCATACAATCTTATGAAATGAAACATGAAGATGGATCCTGAGAATGTTATTGCAATTATCTCCTCTAGAAGCTCGTATTATTGGCTGCCTTATCGAAAAAGAAGTCACTACCCCAGACTACTATCCTTTGAGCCTCAACAGCTTGACCACCGCTTGTAATCAAAAAAGTAATCGAGATCCCGTCATGGAACTCAGTGATGCAGAGGTGTTAGATGGCATCAATGCCTTAACTGACCGTCGACTAGTGAATGATGAAAGTAGCTTTAATAGTCGCACAGCGAAATATCGCCATCGATTCTGTAATACAGAATTTGGCGACCTGCAGTTTACTGCTCAAGAAAAAGCGATCGTTTGTGTGATGCTTTTGCGAGGCGCGCAGACGCCGGGTGAGATTCGTACTCGAACAAATCGCTTAGCTCAATTTGCGGATGTAAAAGAAGTAGAAGCAACCTTGGACAAACTGGCTAACTTAGATACTCCTATCGTGGTCAAACTGCCAAGAGAGCCTGGTAAACGTGAGTCACGCTATCAGCACCTATTTTGTGGTGAAGTAGACATTGAAGCATTGGCGACGGCAGCTCCTGTTGCTTCGGTAAAAACACCTACAGCCGAAAAGCTAGAAGCGTTGGAGCAAGAGGTGGCTTCTTTAAAATCGGAAGTGGCAGAACTCAGAGCTTTGATTGAGTCTGTACTCTGAGTAATAAAGCCGTGAGTGAGTGGTTTGTTTATTTGATTCGAACTCGTCACAACGCGCTTTATTGCGGTGTGACGAATAATCTACAGCGTCGATTTAAGCAACATACCGATGGAACTGGCGCGAAAGCCCTTAAAGGTAAAGGGCCATTGACTCTCGAGTGGTCAATTCACGCCGAGAATAAATCCCAAGCCCTTAAGTTGGAATACAAGATCAAACAGTTGAGTAAACAGCGCAAAGAACGTTTAGTAGCAGGTGAAGATATCAAACTTGAAGGACTGACACGATGAGGTGGCTGCTAGTGAGTGCACTGCTGGCTACTACGCACTGCTTTGCGGATAACATGATATTACGTGAGTACTGGGAGTATGACCTGTTCTTAGAGGAATATCCGGTGCAGCGACAGCTGACCCAAGATATGCAATCTAGAATCTATCAAGCACCAGTGCCACTCAATATCGAACAAAAAAGACCTGTTAAGATTGATATTGTCTATCCTGGCTCCCAACTTTCAGACTATTGGTGGAGAAACATTAGGGCGATAGAGATTAGATTGCAGGAGCTGGGAATTGAGTTTGAACTTAACAAATATTCTTCGCGCCCCAATCTTGATTATCGTCAAGAAAGTGAAAGCCTCCAGCAAGCCATTAGTAATGATTCTGATTATCTAATATTCACGTTAGACACCAGTCGTCATAGGAAATTTGCTGAGAGTGTTCTTAGTAAAAACCAAACCAAGCTGATCCTCCTTAATATCACCACACCTATTAAAGCTTGGGAAAGAAAGCAGCCTTTAATGTATGTGGGCTTTGATCATGTGCGTGGTACAGAGTTGTTAGCAAAGGAGTACAAGAAGGCTTTTCCTGATTCAGCCGATTACGGCTTAGTGTATTTCTCTCCTGGCTACATTAGTGAGGCTCGCGGCGATACCTTTATAAAGTTTTTGAAGGACAGTGGAGACTATTCGTTAAAACGTGCTTACTTTACCAAAGCAAATCGAGAAACCGGTTATCAAGCGACGTTATCAATGCTCAAGCAAGAACCAAATCTCGACTTTATTTACGCTTCTTCGACGGATCTAGCCTTTGGCGTGACTGATGCTTTGTCTGATTTAGGTAGAGAAGATATCGCTGTAAACGGTTGGGGAGGGGGCTCAGAAATCGCGGCTATTCAGGCTGGATTACTGGATTTTACGGTTGTGAGGATGAATGATGACACGGGTCTAGCGATTGCTGAGGCTATCAAGCTTGATCTACAGAACGAGCCTGTTCCTCAAGTGTACTCTGGGAAGTTTGAGGTCCTTACCAAATACGATGATGTCAAGCGGGCTGATGCTTTGAAACTTAAAGCCTTCCGGTATTCGGACAGAAAAGAATGAACTTAGTGAGCAAGAAAACGTCACTGACAGCACAGATCATCAGGGTGGCCTGGGTATCTTGGTTTTTGGTGATTTTGGGGTTTTTCTTTTACAACTATCAACTCAGTACCACAACCTATGAAGCAGAGCGAGAGCGTAACTTTAGTCAAACCGCCCGAATCGTTAAACAGCTGATTGAAAGTCGCCTGCAGACCATACAAGTAACGCAAGACATCAGTTCTAAATCTCGTACCCTCATTGATCTCTTCAGTGATGAAAATTACAGCGCCGTGGATAATTACATGCTTGATCTAGAAGAGCTTGATCCTGAGGGCGTTGCTGACTTTAGATTTATGTATCAATATGGAAAGGTCGCTTGGGAAGATGGTAACGCCGCTTTCTATGGTTTTAGCCCCGAGCACTTAGAGGCACTGGGAGAGGCGGTTGATTTTAGTAATAGTTGGTACTTTATCACTCCTGCAACAGAGCTGGGTAACAAGCACATAATAATCCGTCGTTCTGCTCTGATTCAACCCAACAGTGGTGAATTGGTGGGGTATTACTATGTAGTGTTTGTCATGGATAATAACCTTAGGCTACTACGAAACGTCGTTATTGATAGCATTGTTACCGATATAGTTTTGGTTGAAGGTGGTGAGATCATCGCTGCTTCATCATCAGAAATAACGGAGATATTAAAGCAAGGCGCACCGCTAAAATTTTCCGATCAACCCTATTTAAGCTCGCAGATGGTCAGTGAAGTCGATGTGGTCATTGAGGGCATAATGACGCCAGTGAAGGCGGTATTTCTGCAAAATACAAGCAAGCTTGATAGGGTCGAAATCAACTTTGCTGCTTCGTTAATGCTGGCATTGTTTGCTATTACCGCCTCTGCTGTGATCATTACCAAGATGGTACAGAGAAGGGTTGAACGAGAGATTAAAGGGGTTATGTATATTGCTGACAGCTTTGATAGTGCAAAGAAAAGCATCTCGTTTAAAGGATCAAATATTGTCGAATTTGACCGCTTAGGGAAAACCCTACAAGCCAGTATTCGACGTGAAAAACAAAAAGAAACCTCTTTTAAAAACTTGTTTGAGTTTTCGTTATTGCCTACAGCACTGCTAAACAGTGAGAAGCAAGTATTGGAGCTTAATCAAGCCGCGATTGATGCCTTTTCTCATGATAAAGGCGCGGCTGCTTTAAAAAGAGAGCTTGATACACATTTTGACCATGTATTGAAAAATCAGCAAAATGCCGAAGTAGATACCCATGTGGGTGAACAGATCTATCGTTGGAGTATCGCTCCGATTTTGGTAGACGGTGCTTCTCCTACATTGGTTGTCCAAGGCAAAAATATTACGCAATTTATTGAAGCTGAACAACAAAGTGAGCGCGCAAGAAAAGAAGCAGAACAAACTGCAGTGGCTCGTGCCGAATTTTTGGCCAAGGTGAGTCATGAGATTAGAACGCCTCTCAACGGAATATTGGGTATGGCGCAGCTCCTTAAGCAAGGGGCGATCTCGGATGAGCAAAAGCACCAAACTAGCGTGTTGCATCAAAGTAGTGAACACTTGTTGAACTTGCTCAATGATATTTTAGATTTCTCAAGGATAGACAAAGGAGGAGTCGTTCTTGAGTATTCAGAGTTTTCCCTGAATCAAGCTTTAGAGACCATGGAGTCCTTCGCCGAGCCGAGTTGTTTGCAGAAGGGGTTGAAGTTTGTAGTCAACAAGCATTTTGATGATGATGTCACGGTGCGAAGCGACCAGATGAGGTTGATGCAGATCTTCCTTAACCTACTGACCAATGCAATCAAGTTCACCTCTAAGGGAGCAGTCGTTGTTGATGTTGAGTTACGTAACCGTTTAGCAGACCGAGCTGAGCTTTACTTCTCGGTGACGGATACCGGTATTGGCATCGCCAAAGATAATCTAGATACCATTTTCTCATCATTTACTCAGGCTGATACCCATATTAGCCGTGAATATGGTGGTAGTGGGCTTGGTTTAAGTATCGTTAAAAGCTTAGTTATTTTTCTTGAAGGCAAAATCAACGTTGAAAGTCAGTTAGGAAATGGAAGTCGCTTCTCTGTAACTCTGCCTATTCTCACCATAGAACGAAAACAACCGTTGACTGAGATAGAAGACGAGAAACCTTTTGTATTTGAAGGTGAGTTGCAGGTTCTTTTAGTAGAGGACAACAAAACCAACGCCTTTGTTATCCAAGCCTTGGGCAAAAAGCATGGCCTAGTTTTTGATTGGGTAACCGATGGTGTTCAAGCCATCGAAAAAGCCCAGAACAATCACTACGACCTTATCCTAATGGATAATCAAATGCCCAACATGGATGGTATAGAGGCGACCGATAAGCTGCGTAACGAGTTATGTTTATCGACTCCAATTGTCGCCTGTACAGCAGATGGCTATCAGTCAACAGCAGACGCATTCATGGCTGTTGGTGCTAATGCTGTATTGGTGAAACCTATTTTAGAACAGAGCCTTGTGCTGACACTACGCAAGGTTATGGATAACGCATAATGTTGAATTACGAACCTATTGATGTTCCCTTTAATCATCGCCATTGCTGTTGGTTTTGCGCTGAGCCAAGCAATGACAACGTACAGTTTCCTAAGGTTGCTTCCCCCTATCTTGCGCATGTTCCACTGCAACTTCCTGCATGTCGAGAGTGCAAGGTTATTGCTGCGTCTTGTATTACCGATTCTATTTGGGATCTGCAGCTTCAGGTCAATAATGCACTGATGAAGCGATACGCGAAGCACCTAGGTATTGGTGTGAATTGGACAAAACAAGAACTGGAAGAAACCACACTAGAAGGAACATCGTTCAAAGGCTTTACCGATAGCGCTTGGATGATGTATGAGATCGCGAAAGGGCGAGTGGACTTCTCGGGTTGGCCTCTTGCCATTAATGGGCTGCCACTGGATATCATCGATGACAGCTACGGCTATGATTTTGACGGAACTCGGTTTATTAACTTTCAAGCCGCAGTAGAGTTTTATCAAAAAGCGGAGTCCTTGAATAAATACCTTGTTGATGGGTTAGTGTCTCTACTAGGGCAGGGTCGATTTGCTTATGTACTGAGGGTAGCGCGACTGCATCCATCTATCAGCAAGCGAATGGCCGATGAAGTGCTTGCAGAGATCACCGCGCAAGAGTTTGATCGCGCAGAAATACAGCAGCAACCCGTACACTCATCTGGGCGAAAGAATATAGCTATCGAGAGTATTTCTACTGTCACTGTTGGTGGTGAGAAGGTAGAGCCAGAGTCGATTGCTTGGGCTATGAGCCGAGACATTCGCGATCTTCTAGGGTTGCAGCAATGTGAAGACGCTTTTTTTGATGAACATGAACACCTAGGAGGCGTTGTAGCCTTTCAGCTATATCATGGTTTACAACTCTATTTAGAGGCGCGTCGAGATGAGCATTGGAGTGAGCAACATGATCCCAACCATTCGTTGTGGCTGCCAGGGCTATAGCATCGTGAATAGTTAGGATCGTTATGCATACTGGTTAGTCGCTTTTTACTAGCAGACGGTCCAGTAGACTAGTTGGCAGGATACGGCGAAGAAATCCAAAAAGATGCGTTGGTGTCGTGACATAGTAACGCGCCTTAGGTTTTCGGCTACTGAGTATCTTTTTAACAGGTACAAGCACCGCTTCGGCAGGCAAGGTAAATCGGTTACTAGAGGTATCTTTGCCTAAACGCTCAATCGTATTTTGATAGTTTTTGCTGTGCCTCGAGTTGTCGGTATCTATTGTTTGTTCAAATGCCTTAAGGGCATTTTCTCGAAACTTACTCACTATCGGCCCTGGCTCAATTAAGCTCACTGAGATTGGGGTGTCCATGAGTTCAAGTCGCAAGGTATCGGTATACCCCTCCAACGCAAACTTGCTGGTGTTGTAGGCGCCACGATATTTCATTGCCACTAACCCCAAAACTGAGCTGTTTTGAATGATCTTGCCATTGCCTTGTTTCAACATGATAGGAATGACGGTTTTAGTGAGCTCATGCCAGCCTATCAAGTTAGTTTCCAATTGTGCTCGAAGTACTTCCGTAGGTAAGTCCTCTAGGGCGCCACACTGTCCATAAGCTGCGTTATTAAATAGGGCATCGAGTTTTCCGCCTGTAATCTCTAACGCCTCCACTAAGCCAGAATGTATCGACTCGGTACTTGTCACATCTAGCTGAACGCAATTGAGCCCTTCATTTTTAAGGCGCTCCACATCCTCAATGCTTCGGCAGCTGGCAACAACTGTATACCCTAAGAGATGTAATTGCTTAGCGCAGTGATAGCCAATGCCAGTGCTACAGCCGGTGATTAAGATTGATTCCTTCATGTGTGTCCTAAAAAGCGATTGATAACGATTAAATTCGTAAATTTAATTCCTACGACTACTCATTTAACGAGTCGACTTGCCTGTTAAGACGATAAGGTTATCACCAATTGCTTGGGAGATGGTCTTATGTGCGAGGTTTTGGCATCAAATCTGTATCAATTACTCGATGTAGGGTTTATGACAGAAGGACAGATTTGATGTTTGCTCTCTTTTGGAGAATATCAATCTCATCATTAACTGTCCGTCTGCCTAAAAAACAGTATATCCTAGTGCCCAGACGCTGGCTGTGCCTGCTTGCTTGGGTTGTGTTTAGGGATTTTAAGCAAGAACAAAAATGGAATAATCAATACAAACATCAGAGTGATGAAAGAGAAGGTATGCACGAATGCAACAATCTCTGATTGCTTATGAACCTGCTCCTGGAGTATCGCTTGAGTAGTTGGATCGCTTAGCGATGAGCCTGTGTCACTGAGCCAGTGTTGAAGATTTGGGTTATATGGATTGATAGACTGACTCAGAGAGTTCCATTGCTCTTGAGCACTTCTAAATTGGTAAGTGGTAGCGATAGAGATACCAAATGAGCTGCCTATGGTTCTAAATAAGTTGAAGATACTCGCCCCTGCAACACCCTCTTCAGGTTTCAGCGTAGTATATGCGATAGAGGACAGGCTAGAGAATACTAGACCCATTCCACAGCCTTGAATGACACTTGGCAAAATCAACCAATAGAAATCAATGTTCTCTGAATACTGCGACATTATGATGCCTGCAACACCGCACAGCAAAGCGCCTATAGCGACCATCCATCTTAGACGGTCATTATTTAAGAACTTGGCGGTGGCAATTAGCGTAATGGCAGCAGCAATCCCTCTTGGTGCCATCAATAGCCCTGTGGTATCTACCGGATAATTTAATGCACCCTCGAGCATCATAGGGAGCTGAGCGGTGAGACCAAACAAAGCACTGGCGAAAATTGCCATCATGATTGAACCAAAGGCAAGATTTCGGTTGCTGATCATCCAGATAGGCGCAACAGGACTGCGCGTTTTGAAGCTGCGATGAACAAAGTAGACTAGCCCTACGAACGCAATAATGATACTCACTTGAATCAAACGTGATTCGAACCAATCTAGCTGATTCCCTTGATCAAGCACCATTTGCAGCATGCCAATGCCCACGGCCATAGAAATCATGGTAGGCCAATCAATCGTGGCTTCACGTTTGTTGGAGGTTTTTACAAACAGGGTGATCATGGTAAGACAGAACAAGCCAACTGGTACGTTGACATAGAATACCCATCTCCAGTCCATATTCTGGGTAATTAAGCCACCCAATGTTGGACCTAATATAGGGCCGAGCAAAATTCCGATACTGAAGATAGACATGGCTTTGCCGCGCTCTTCTGGTGGAAATACGGCAATGAGTAGTGATTGGGATAGGGGAATCACCACAGCGCCAAACATGCCTTGGATGATTCGAAATAACACCATAGCTTCAATGGATTGGGCTTGGCCACACAGTATTGAAGACACCATAAACCCAGAAACTGCCACCAAAAGTAAGCGGCGTTCGCCTAGCTTACTAGAGAAGAAACTGGTTAAAGGGATGAATATGGCTTCTGCCATTGTATAGGCGGTCAGTACCCATGTGATCGTATCTGATGTCGCGCCGAGTGCTCCTTGCATTTGTGGAAGGGCCACGTTGGCGATAGTCATGTCCAGCAGAACCATGATTGCAGAGGTCATCACTGCAATCACAATCATCCATCGTTTCATCGGGGTTATGGTTTCCACCATTACTCTCCAGTTGTTGTATCAACAGTGACCTGAGTACTTGCGCCAATGCGCAATAGTGGTTTTGATGAAAGATCATCTGTAATCGCTATTTTCACCGGAAAGCGTTGACCTATCTTCACCCAGTTGCCGGTAGCGTTTTCCGGAGGAAGTAGTGAAAAGCTAGTGCCACTTGCTGGTGAGATCTTCGCGAGCTTACCGTGCCAGATTTCATCGGGATACATATCTACCTTGATATCGACCGATTGCCCTTCTGCCAGTCTTGGCATTTGTGACTCTTTGAAGTTTGCTTGCACCCATTGACCATATTGTTTAACCACAGGAAACAGAGGCTGTCCGGTTGCAACAAAAGTACCGAGGTGGATCTTAATGTCACCAACGTAACCATCAAACGGAGCGCTTATTTCTGTATAGCTAAGGTCTAGCTCAGCCTTGGCTAAGCGAGCAGCGGCTTGCTGCACAGCAGCAGAAGCATCCCCTTTACCACCTTGAGCGTCGATAGCTTGCTGAAGAGAGGCTTGAGCGGCATGCAGACGGGCTTGAGCATCGGCAAGGTTGGTACGGTCGGTATCGGCTTGCTGAATTGGAACGAGCTTTTTATCTACTAGCACTTGGGTACGTTTGTAAGTTTTTTGTGCATTTAGCAGGTTCGCTTTAGCTTCATTAAGTTGAGCTATTGCAGCGTTAACACCAGATTCTTGGGATTTGTTTTGTTGTAGTGCGGCTTGATAAGCAGCTTGCGCTTCATTTACTGCGATTTGATAAGGTTGAGAGTCGACAGATATTAGGTGATCGCCCATATTGACGAACTGAAAGTCATCAACAGACACTTGGGTAATTCGCCCTTGAACTAAAGGGGCGATAGAGACTGTTTTACCATGCACATAGGCATTGTCGGTAGAGGGGTGAAGATCACTGTAATGCCAGTAGTATGCAACCCCACCGCAGACTGCAAGCAGTATGATTGCAGCAATGTACCCTCTAATGTATTTCTTCATAGTCCAGCCCAAGTATGACATTGAAAATCGAATGTTTGAGGGACTAGACTATATGCTCTAATTTGAGGGTTTTATATGCCAAAAAGTGCACACTTACTTTCAGTTTCTGTAGTGCGCTCAGTTGGCTTTTATTACTTTACTGTCTAATTATCAGTTGTTTAATGGTTCAGAAGAGGTTTGCTTATTGAATTGGAACCTGAATAAACTGTAAGACCTGACCACAAGATCGGGTCAGCCCCTACTTAACCTATTAAAGTAGGGGCTACTGTTTATTTCACTTGCTGTGGGTTATTTAGAAACGTGTTCTATAACTGCATCAAAGGCATTCAAGTTGTACCCATCGAAGTAGTCGTTTGATGACACAGGTTGAGACGATTGCTTGATGATTGCGATATCGCGGTCTCTATCAATGTAAATCCACTGACCATGTACACCGATAGCATTGAATGATTCTTTGCCTTCTGCGTGACGAACCCACCACTGTGCACGGTAGCTCCATGCTTCTTCGCCCATCACGCCGTGTGATTCAGTACCATTTGCAAAGGCTTCTTGATCACCACCAGCAGCGAGTTTATCAATAATATTTTTAGAAACGACTTGTTCACCATTATAAAGACCGTCATTTAGCATCATCATCGCAAAGCGAGAAAGATCATTTGGGGTTGCGTTTAAGCCGCCACCAGCAAACAGAGTACCGTTTTTATCAAGCAGTACATAAGTCTCGCCATTGGTCCCCAGTTTCTTCCATAGATTTTCGCTAAGATTGTCTTGGAACGAGGTGCCAGTAGCAACGTTGGTGTACCAGTTTACGACGTCTGTTTTCGGTGTTTGGTAGTGGAAAATTTCGCCGTGTTTGTATTGAGAATCTTTTTCCAAAGTCGGCAAGAAATCATAAATATTGTTAGCTACTTTCTCTGAATCACTGGCTTCAATTAAGCCGAGAACCTTACCGTATTGCACAATGCCAGAATTCGGGTCAGCGTAGTCTTCCGAGAAGTCGATGGAGTTGGTCATATCAAGGACTTGGCCGAATGTTGCGTCTTTGAAACCATTAGACTTAGACAGAGTTGGCAGTTTTTCAGCTACTTTATCACTTTCGCTTGCCTTGCCATCTTCCACTGCCATCAAACCAAATAAGCCAGCAAATGATTTGGTTACTGACATCATTTGGTGTGGGTGGTTTGCATTCATTCCATTGTCATAGTGCTCATAGATAACCTTGTTACCCTTCACGACCACAAATGCGTCTGTGAAGGTCTCTTTGAAGTAGGTTTTCATATCAACGGTTTGATCGGTTGCTAATCCATCTACTCCTGCTTTTACTACTGATAATCCATCGATAGACGAGTCGATATCTTTAAGTATTTTTACTGCTTGTTCTGCATTTTCGATACCTGCACTTGGGTAAACTGAGCGCATATTTAGATACGACCAGCGGTTGAACGGTGGTGTAAACAGTGCGTTCGACTTATCTACTACTTTTTCTGCTGCTGGTGGGAAGCCTTGCATTAAGCCAAGCTCCTCGGCAGTAGCAAATTCGTTGGCGACTGCGCCTAATGACGCGACTGCCAGGGATGAACCGATGGCTAGGGAGACTAAGTGTTTTTTCAAGTTTCTCATGATTGTTTACTCGTAGGCTGTATTTATTCGATGCAACAATCGTATTTCTTTGAGTATGGAAACTCGAATTACCACCTTTAAGTTTAACTTATAGGAATGAATATCTTAGAGTGTTGAGTCAGCAGTTAGGTATTACTATTACGTTATCGATAAAGACCTGCATTGCTTCGTTGATGGGTTTTTCTGAACGCCAGAAAAGTTCAGTGTGCCAATTTGCGGAATGATGACCTTCTAAGCTAAATGTTTTTAATCGTCCTTGTTCCAACTTATCTTGCACAAGATACTTGGGGGCTGCTGCCCAGCACTCACATCCTTCTACGATTGAGATGATTTCATGCATATTGCTACAGTGCGTGACTCGATAGCTCATTTCATGGACATCTGACAGCCCGAGCTCCTTAAAGTAATGAAGAGAGACTTGCGGTATGCGGCGCAATTCTTTGGTCGGCATATTGGCAAGTAGAGAGGAAAGCTTGGGATTGCCAATCAAAGCCACCTCAAAAGAAAAGCCGTCTATGTACGACAACTCAGTAGGCAACCCTAGCGTTGCCATGCTAAATCCCAAGTCGGCTTGCCCGGTAAGAACCCAGTTTCTTACTAGTAAGGGATCGCCGTTCAAAATTCTTATATCTAGGGTTGGAAAGTCAGTCAGTAGCTTATTGTAGACATTCACTAGGGCTTTATTGGTCACAGATGGGTCTATCGCTAGTGTTAAACGACTGGGCTTACCCTCCAGCAGGCTATCAGCTTTTGCATCAAAGTATTCCAACTCATGCAAAGCTGACTTTGCATAGCTATACAGTTCCTCTCCTTTCTCAGTAAGCTCTAAAGAGCGAGGTTTTCTAATAAATAGATCAAAGCCTAATTCTGCTTCAAGGTTTGCCACTAAGCCACTGATGGTGACAGCATGTTTACCGATACGGCGACTGGCCGCCTTAAAGCCCCCAGTTTCGACTGACTCTACAAATGCTGTTAATTGTTCTACGGATTTTGCCACTTTCATCTCCAATTAAAAACTTTAAGGATAGGTTAGACCTATCCTTGGTCGCATGGCAAGTTAAGTTCACTCTGGTCAAAATACACCTAACAAGTAACCCAACACTTAATTTTTCTACTGGAGATTCTTATGAAACTGGCATCAACATTTAAAGTTGCACCTATTGCTATCGCACTTTTGACAAGTAGCGCGTTTGCTGCTGACTTTTCACAAAAAGAGTTGGCTTATATGCCCGCCAATACACAAATTGAACTGTTTAAGAGTGGCATGATTACACCTCTAGATGTACTGCACGCTCAAAAAGCTCAGTATGAACAAACTAATGATGTGGTGAATGCTGTTACTTATGATCACTGGGAAACAGCGGAAAAAGCAGCGAAAGAAGCAACAGAGCGTTATCAAAATGGTACTTATCGCTCAATGGAAGGTGTGACATTTGCGGTAAAAGATGAACACCATGACAAGGGCTGGAAAGTCACCTTCGGTTCGAAGCTTCATATGAATGATGAGCCAACGACTCATGCCGATCCAATGGTTTCTAAACTGAAAAGTGTTGGTGCAATCCCTGTTATTCAGACTACTGTGCCAGAGCTTTACTTCAACTGGGTAACAAGCACTGATGCTTGGGGTACATCACGAAACCCGTGGAATACTGAGTTCGCAGTTGGCGGTTCATCGGGTGGTTCTGGCGCTGCACTTGCAGCAGGCTATGCGACTATTGCTACAGGCTCAGATATGGGAGGCTCTATTCGAATCCCTTCTTCATTCAATGGTTTATATGGTTTAAAACCGGCAGCTAATACTACACCGAATGCTGCACTATATTCATACTTCTCTGGTAGTGGCCCGATTGCTCGTAGCTTTGAGGATATGGTCATGATGTACAATGTGATGGCGGGTCCTGATGCACAATGGTCTGTGCCAAACGTGGGAGAACAAGAGAAGTTAAGCAAAGAAACTCAATCTCTTGAAGGTATGAAGATTGCTTACATCGGCGATATGGGTACGAGTCCAATGGCGAACTATGTTGCGGATGGAATGGAAGATGCGATGGCAGTGTTACGCAAGCAAGGCGCAACGGTTGATACGGTGAGCTTCGATTTTGATATGCAGATGGGCCTTCTTGAAGGCGTATCAAATCTTGCATTCTCTGGCGCTATGGGTGCACCTATGATGGACGCTTATGCTGGACATACTGATGAGATGACGACATATACTGGTGGTTTGATTAAGAAAGCGATTAGTCACCGTGAGGATTATGACGGAAGAGCTCAAGCTAAAACTGAAGCTGAAGTTCTGCGTATGTGGACGAAACTGTCTTCAGAAATTTATGCTAAAGGTTATGATTTGGTTATCGCACCAACAATGCCAACGGTGAGTGTACCAGCAGACTACAACTTCATTACTGATAAGCCTCTAAAAGAAGATGGCCATACTTATGACAAGGCAGTAGGCATGATGTATACCCTACCATTCAACCTATTAGGTTGGTTGCCAGCAGCAAGTGTACCGGCTGGCCTAAGCCCTGACGGTGTACCATTTGGCCTGCAAATCATCGGTAAGCCAGCTGACACTAAAACAGTTGTAAAAGTAGCGGGAGCATACAGTAAAGGCGCACCTAAATTCTTTACCGGTGACAACCTACCTAAAGGCGTTAAATAACGGCGAGTGAGCATCAACAAACACTAAGATAAAAGAAAGCCAAAGGAGTTTTACTTCCTTTGGCTTTTTCTCTTATGTGTCTTTTGCATATGCGTTCTATGTAAGATTCAATCGCGATGAAACTATCTCTTCGTTGTTTCTTTTTTGAGGGTTAGCTTGCTTTATCTCTTGTGCTTTAATTAATAAATACCGCTCTAGGGCGTTCACTTCAAACTGTGACATTTCCAAGTACAACTTGGTGCGTCGATAGATGATATCTTCAGCAGAATGCACAAACTCATGCTCAAATAAATAATCTACCTCGGCTGCATATAATTGGGCTGAAAAGCGCTCACCGAGGTTTTGTTCTTCTCGCAATGAATGAGCAATGATCAGGGCACGACTGCCATAAATACTCACCCAACGTCCGATAATCTCTTGGTCTACAAATGGGGCAAGCTCACGCAATTGTGCAAGTAGACCTTGCTTATCAAACTGCTCGGCACCGGGTAAAAGAGTGGATTCAGTGGAACAAGGGTGCATTTCAGTAAAGAAGCGTTCTAGCTTACCGAGCGCTGCATTTGCTAACTTTCTATAGGTAGTGAGCTTTCCACCAAACACCGATAGTAACGGCGCGGTTTCGAGAGAGTGTTGCAGGGTAAGGGTGTAATCTCGAGTGATGGCTTGCGGAGAGTCAGATTCATCATCACAAAGAGGTCGTACGCCACTAAAACTGGATATGATGTCATCCTTAAAAGTGGTGTGTTTGAAGTGTTGATTCACCACATCCAATAGATAGTCTATTTCTTTATTAGAAATTGCTACTTTACGGGGATCTCCTGTGTATTCAACATCAGTGGTGCCTATTAGCGAGTACTTATCTAAATAAGGAATCACAAAAACAATTCGCCCATCTTGGTTCTGAAGGATATAAGCAAATTCCTGAGAATAGATTTTAGGCACTATGATGTGCGAACCCTTGATAAGGCGAATGCCCATGGGGGACTTGGTTTGTACTGTGTCGGTAATAAATTGTTTTACCCAAGGCCCAGTGGCATTGACTACGCAACGTGACTGGCGCGTTAGGCGATCTCCGGTTCGGTGATCGAGAAGCTCAACCGTCCATATTTTATCTTGCTGGGTAACAGAAACCACCTCACAATAGTTTCGCACTTCGGCGCCGTTTTCTTTGGCTTGCATCGCATTAAGTACCACTAATCTTGCATCATCGACCCAGCAGTCAGAGTACTCAAAGCCAACCTTGAATTCGTCATACATGATGCCGTCGTCACTGAGTGAAACCTTACAAGAAGCAGGCAGTGAGTTGCGTGTGCTGAGGTAATCGTACAAGTACATTCCGGTACGAATCATCCAAGCAGGGCGAAGAAATGGGCGGTGAGGCAGACGAAATCGCATTGGTCTTGCAATATGCGGGGCTTTCTTAAGAATCACTTCACGCTCAGCCAGAGCCTCTGAGACCAAGCGAAACTCGTAGTGCTCTAGATAACGCAAACCGCCATGAATCAATTTAGAGCTGGCTGATGAGGTCGCACTCGCAAAGTCTTTGGCTTCAAATAGCGCGGTAGACAGTCCTCGAGAGACTGAGTCGGCTGCAATACCGACACCGTTGATGCCACCACCAACCACAATAATATCTAGAATCTGAGATTGCTTGCGGTCGTGCTGTAATCGCTCTGATCTTGCTTGGTTCATTCGCTAACTACCCTGTAAGAACGTTTACACTTTTAACTCGAAAAGTGAATGATGCTAGTTTGGGTTTATACGTATAGCTTAAGACATTGCGATTAAGGAAGTGGAGAAGCTAGGGTGATTTTTGCAACTTCGTATAAAAATCACCCAGAATTGAGAGAGGAGTCTCTATTTTGAGACTCAAACTCGTGACTGAGGTAGTCGGTATTACTGGCTGTTTACGTAGGCTTTAAAACGCGCTTTAGTTGCATCATCAGCCTTACTGTACCAGAACATCAACATCTCTTCTTCTGTCGTACCTGCAGTAGTTTCAGGAAGTTGAGTTGGCGTTGCATTCGTAGCCGCTGCTGTTTCGGCAACCGGTACTACGGTAACTTTCTGTCCAGATGCTTGCGCTGCCGTTACAGCCGCATACGCCGCGCTGTTAGTTGTTGCAATGGCTGCTGCACCGCCGGCGGCATTAAATTTGATCATCTCAGCTTCATAGTCACGACCTATCTGCATACCTTCATAGACCAATTTGTCTTGAGTGATGTCTATTGCTTGATTTGATTCGTTTACAAGTTTCCAATCAGGGTTGTTGTTGAATCGCTGTGCGTCACGGATGTTGCGGTACTTAGGAAACTCAAACTCTAGCTTTTCGTTTTCAGCTGTAAACTTCGCAACGATAACGTCAGAATTCATTTTCTCGAACTCTTGGCCTTGCTTAAAGCTAGGGACGTAGCGGAATACGATCTGGTTTTCGCCGTCAGGTAAAATAGCGGTAGAACTTGATGAGAAGAACCCTCCGTCAATCTCAGGTTCTGTGCCGTTGACAAGTAATAGATTAACGTCTTCAGGAAGACCGATAGTGACCTCTGCAAATGCAGGTACGGCCATTGAAAGTGCTAGTCCGGTTAGCAAAATTTTCTTGTACATAAAGCTTCTCTAAAGTTTTGGTCTAAGACCTATTTTGATTTTGAAAACGTTTGGCTGAGTGTTTTTATCTCTGGCAACATTCTGTGGATCAAGTGCAATTGTTGCAAGATCATCTGTGCAGATGTGCCATCACTCTCACGCCATTGTGATAATTTGTGTTGAATATGGTTGGTATCGAACACTTTTTCATCGAAAGACTCATCACGTAAAGCCTTCTCAATAGCTTCGAGCTTAACATGAATTTCCTGATATGCATCAATAACTAGTTTATGCGTCGTCGCATCATTGAGCTGTGTCCTATGTGCGCCTAGTGCGGAAACGTAACTGAGTAGGGCATGATTTAGAGTCAAGAAGCGGAAACTCTCATTGACCGCATGCTGATATTTTCCAGGTTCGGCCAGCATATTGCTAATGGCAGCGCTTAGGTTTGCATCATGGCTATGGGCGGCGCGACGAGCTATGCGGTAGTTGAGGTCGTCAGCTTTTCCTAGCCGATATTGAGCGATGATCTGAGCGAGATAATTTCCGTTCGCTTTGATGGCTTGTGCCATAAGCGAGGGTAATTTCTTTGCTTGCCAGTCAGGAAGAATGAAATACACCGCCCCAGCAGCAAGCAGGCTTCCAATCAGGGTATCAATCAATCTTGGGACAATAACAGCGTATCCTGCCCCAAGTTGAGAGAATAAAAACAGCACTAATACAGTAATTACTGCGGTCGCATAGGCGTAGTTATGCAGTCTAAAAGCGAAGAAGAGTACACTGGAAATTACGATAACGAACAGTTGACCTTCCACTCCAGGTATCAGAGACAACATCACGACGCCAACAATCAGGCCTGCAAAGGTACCACTGATCCTATGAAATAGCTTTTGCTTGGTGGAACTAAAGTTGCGCTGACAGACAAACAGGGTGGTGAGTAATATCCAAAACCCATGCTCAATTGAGAATAATTGAATGATGCCATAGCCAACGGTAAGTGCCGTTGCGAGTCTTATCGCGTGACGAAATAGTACCGAGGAAGGTGAGAGACTGTCGCTGATTCGCTGCCACATCTGTTTGGCAGTGTGTGCGGTTCTATCATCTAGTACATGATCGACCGATTGT
Organism: Vibrio comitans; assembly: GCA_024346835.1. GTDB lineage: Bacteria > Pseudomonadota > Gammaproteobacteria > Enterobacterales > Vibrionaceae > Vibrio > Vibrio comitans. The sequence goes on along the minus strand of AP024867.1, from coordinate 304,144 downwards.
GCATCCGGGTTGTTAATGTTGTTCAGCAATCTATCGACCGTACACAAGTTATTAAATAGGTACTGCAACTGAGCCAAAGATTGTTGCCACTCAGGGTTACGTTGCTCAATTAAGTGAGTCATAGCACCTTGCAATTCGTCCAAGGCAATAACCGATTCTTGACTGCGCTTATAAGGCTGATTCAGCCTCAGGGATTCAGCAATATCTTGGCACTCTTTCGCGTAGGACTGAATGAGATGTTTGAACCGAAATAGCACATCTGAGCGCTCAAAATGCTGCGCAAGGTCTTGATAGCGATAGTGACTGGAACTGAGCCTTTCATGCATATCTTGAGCAAGAAAATAGATCCGCAAGAATCGGTCACTTGGGCCATCGACATGTCCTTTCTTTGAGCGCTTTATCAGGGTGTCACGGCAAAGCTCTAATGCTTCTACAGTATTTGCGTTAAGCTGCGCTTCCTCGATGCGCATCGGCTGTGGTTTTAACCCTGTTGTAGGGTGAAAAAGGCGGCTCTTAGATTCTAAATAGCGCGATAGCTGATGGAACGTTTGTGACAGGCTCAGTTGAACCGGTTGCATTGGCCATAGGCTTTGCCATATTAAAGACAGCAAATAGTACCAAGCTGCACCTATTAGCAGCAGAATTGGTTGACTCCAAATATCGGTACTTTCGCTCGCCCCTAACATGGTATAGATAGCAATTAGCAAAGAGCCAAAAGCAATGCTTGCGTAGCGTGGACCAATTGCGCCAAGCATAATAAAAGTGAAGGTTGAAACGAAAAGCCCTACGGCAAAAGCAAGGGGATAAGGGTAGAGTACTTCTATGGAAACACTCGCTATCGCAAAACATACAAAGGTTAAGGTGAGAGCCTTTAAGCGACCCCAGAAATTGTCGTCTGTTTCCGCAAGAGCAGCCGCGATGACACCGAGAACCAGTGGAGTAATGAGAGTATATTGCCCCAGATACCAACATGGAATCACTACGCCTAGCATGGTAACTAGGATGAGAAGGCTGTAGTTAATGGTTTTATTCGCCCAATATTGGCGAAGTGTGGCAGAAGTGTTCACTGAGTTTTAGGCTAGCCTTTTTAAGTACCCTGTCATCCGCAACAGAGTGTTCCATTAAACAGAGTGTTACTTTACACAGGGTTAACGTGATTTGCACTCTATAGAGTAGCGTCTGTGGGCGCGATCTTACTGAACTTTAAAGAAAAACCTAAAATTTACATACCGCTTAATGCGTTCACTGGATTAATCATAGTAAACTGAAGCGGTTCAACCCAAAATCTTAAGGACAAGTACGCTAACATGCAGTTGCAAGCCACCCCGTCAGCTCGTTTTTTCTTACAAGACGAATATTTTGATATCAAGCTAGAGAAGGATCAGCTGGTTCTTACCTCTCGAGAGAATCAAACCTCGATTCCTTTTTCGGAGTGGAGCGGTAAAACCTCGATTGAGCGTGGCTTAGTATGGGGAAGCATTACCTTCTATGGTTACCAACAGCAGCAAGCTGGCGAAGCGGTGCAAAACGCCTGGCAGATCCAGGGGCTTTCTTGGGGCAAGGCCAAGTCATTTGGCCGAACTGCGGTTCAGTATTATGAGAAATGGCATCGCCTTCAATGCCGTCAGTTGAATCTCTACCTGCCGAAATGGCAACAAAAGCTGCAATTACTGCGTCAGCAGCCCGCCTACCTCGCACATTCTGAGTGGCACTCTTGGCAAGAAATGGTACATACCGATCTTGAAGAGATGAACATTAGCTTGAACGACGCCAATCAGCGCATGCCTGAAAACATGCAAGAGGTGAATCAATGGCTATGTCCTAAGGGAGATGTGGTTAAAGAGCGTAATGAGCTTTGGCTAACCAATGAAACTCAGAACTGGCAAGTTTTGTTTGCTCAGATTGAAAGCTCCCCTCTGAATCAATCTCAGCAAAAGTCAGTCTTATTGAATAACGATCATAACTTGATCTTAGCAGGAGCGGGCACCGGTAAAACCAGTGTATTGATGGCTCGAGTGGCGTATCTGCTACAAAGCCATCAGGCTCAAGCTGAAGAAATTGCTTTGTTAGCGTTTGGTAGAGACGCAGCAACGGAGATGTCACAGCGTTTGTCTAATAAAATAGGCGTGACCTCACAAAAGGTGAATGTGAGTACCTTCCATAAGATGGCACTGCATATTATTCAACATGTGGATGGCAGCCCAGCGAAGGTAAGTTCACTAGCTTCTGAGCCAAAACAGAAGCAGCAATGGTGTGCACAGTGGTTAAAAGAACATTGGACTAATGCCACCAACTTTAAGCGTTGGCAAAAACATCTATCACAATGGTCGATTGCTTATTTGAAGGGCGATGTGGATCTTGGTAGCCAGTTTGAAAACCCGAAACTGATCGCTTGGCTTGATCAACAATTGGATCAACTGTGCTCTATGAATGTCACTAAGAAGTCCATTCAACAGCAAATTATTGAGCATCCTGAGTATTCGCGCCTTAATAGTGAACTTCAATTAGTGTGGCCTTGTTATCAAGCGTGGAAACAGTACTTGAAAGAGCAAGGGGAGCTAGATTTCCATTCAATGATAGAAAAAGCCACGCAGTATGTGACTAAGAATCGATTCAAGGCTCCATGGCGCTACCTAATGGTGGATGAATATCAAGATATCTCCCCAGCTCGTTTAGGGTTAGTAGAAGCCATTGTGAATCAACCTAGCGAGCAAGGAAGACGCTCGCTATTTGCTGTCGGTGACGATTGGCAGTCGATTTATCAATTTGCCGGCTCTGATGTAAATCTGACGACAGGCTTTCTTGAGCGTTTTCCTGATGCGGCGACTCATCATCTAGATACCACTTATCGATTCAACTCTCAGATTGCAGATGTGGCGGGAGAGTTTATATTGCAGAACCCTATGCAACTGACTAAAACCCTCACCGCACACAAACAGCAGAAGCAAAAAGCGGTCTCGGTAGTCGCAGAAGCTAAGCTAGAGAAAACATTGCAACGAGTGAACAACTCTCATAAGTCTTTGTCTGTTTTAGTGCTTGGACGCACTCATAAAGACAAACCGAGTAAGCTAAAACAGTGGCAATCAGAGTACAGTAATCTTGAGTTTAACTTTATGACCTGTCACTCGAGCAAGGGGAAAGAGGCAGATGTTGTACTACTGATGAGAGTGAACGAGCACAACTTCCCGCAAAAAGAACGTGCACCGCATCTTGATGTTGCTCTTAAATCGAGCAATGAATCTTTCCCGTTTGCAGAGGAACGTCGTTTATTTTATGTAGCGCTAACGCGAGCGAAACAAGAGGCGATTGTGTGTTATGACCTGCAACCATCCCCATTTATCACAGAGCTACTTGAAGGCTCTTATGCGGTTAAAAAGAAGTAGGTCACTTTTTGCTGCTGAAGAATGAGGTTAATGAGCGGGCGGTGGTTTTTTTACCGTCCTGATAAGCTTCAATGGGACCGGAATCTCGACCTGATAGCCACAGTCCACCATGCACGATCGCAGTAAACAGAGAGATAACGGCAATTCCCATTGGAATAAGCCCAAGAACGTCGAAGTAAACCAAAACTAAGGAAAAGGCGCATAGAAGTAGGGATATCAGTGATATTTTTTTACTCATGCTGACCTCAATCGTCGATAATAAAGGCTCAGTGTAACAGTGAGTTTTTGAGTGTATTTTGAGCAGCATCAAGAGTGTTGATATAATGCTTTTTCCCTTTTAAACAAACATTTAAAGACTGGTGAGCCTATTCGAAAATCTAGTGTTTACTTTGTTTCCGGCCTTTGCATGTTCGTTCTTGCGACCGTGTTTTCATTCGCATCCAATCAGACATTACCTCCAGCATCCGAGCTAATATTTCGTTCAGGACAACTTACTTCGCTTAAATACCTTACCCCTGTGAGAGGGAGTAAATCGGTGCGCCTACAATTGATTGACGGCAGTTGGTTTCAATACTCTTCTAAAGCGGGTGATGTTGAGGCTGTTTATCAGGCATTAGAAAAGAACAGTGGAGAATCGTTACGAGTGGGGTATGCCCCCGGATTTAGTGGTTCTCCGCTTGGGGATGAACGTCATTTTCACAATGTACTCTCTTTGCAGATTGGCTCTCAAACAGTAAGAAGTTATCAACAAATTGAAGATGCATGGAACAGTGATAATCAGCTTGCGGTGATTATGAGTAAAGGACTTCTCGTCGGCAGCGCCTTGCTTTTGTTATTCTCTGGTGCACTTCGTTTTCGAGGACAATAACGCCACGTGCTCTATAGTCTGTACAATTAATCTATAAATGGAACAGGAACAATTGAAAGTTGTAACTACAATATAGGGGCGCACACAGCTTAAACAGTGTTTAAGAAGGAGGTTCCAATGAACCTAAAAGTCATCGTTATATTGTCCTTGTTACTGGCCGTTATTTATCTGGGATTTAATAGCAATATTCCACAGCTGAATGCTTTCAAAAACTTTATTATGGGGACCTTTACCACAGAGGTTGCAGAGAACCGCGCTGGCACCAGCAACGATAACCGACGCAAGCGTCCTGCCCCTGAGCCGTATGAAGAAGATACAGAAGTGGATGCTAATATTTACGTTGAGTAGAAATCGTTTATTGATTAGTAAATATGATTAAGCCACCTTTCACTAGAATGACTAATTTAGGTGGCTTAATTGATAGTATTGCTCAAAGATAGTGAGGGCTGATCTTTGGTCGCTATTCCTCGAGGTACGGTCTGCTAGGTGCGCTTCGCTAGGTAAGATTCATAATCTGGAATTGCTATTTCTACTTCCTCGTCAATTAACGAAGAGTCAAACAGGAATTTTGCAGTTGCACGGTTGGTGGCAACAGGGATATTCCATACACTAGCAATGCGAAGCAATGCTTTTACGTCAGGATCATGGGGAGCTGCATTAAGCGGATCCCAGAAAAAGATCATCACATCAATCTTTCCTTCTGCAATCATCGCTCCTAATTGCTGATCGCCTCCCATAGGGCCACTGATCAGGCTTTTAATTTCAAGGCCTGTTTCTTTGCTAAGAAGGTGACCGGTTGTGCCAGTTGCATACAAAGTATGCTTTTCTAACTTCTGCTGGTTTTCTTTGGTCCAGTTGAGAAGCTCTTTTTTGTAGTGGTCGTGAGCGACTAAGGCTACGTGCTTACGAGCCTGCATAGTACGGGTAGTTTTTTCCATGGTTCGTTTTACCTAATTTTTGTTGTCGTTTTATCTGATATTACCATTACTCTTATTGGCTGTGGGGACAGATTTAAAAATTTGTTTTCCCTGATAAATTTGGTAGATTGTGCGCGATTAATTCAATGTCAGTGAAAGGAATAAGTATGAACAAAGCGGTCGTTATTTTCAGTGGAGGTCAAGACTCTACAACGTGCCTAGTGCAAGCTCTCACACAGTTTGATGAGGTGCATGCGATTACTTATGACTATGGTCAGCGCCACCGCCAAGAGATTGAGATTGCCCAGCAGTTGGCCAAGAAGCTAGGTGCAAAAGCACACAAAGTAATGGATGTGACATTACTTAATGAATTGGCAGTGAGCTCTTTGACTAGAGACGACATCCCTGTTTCTCATGACTTGGGTGAGAATGGACTGCCAAATTCGTTTGTACCGGGACGCAATATCTTATTTCTTACTTTAGCGGGTATCTACGCCTACCAAGTGGGAGCAAAGACGCTGATTACTGGTGTGTGTGAAACAGACTTCTCAGGTTATCCTGATTGCAGGGATGAGTTTGTGAAGGCGATGAACTCAGCGCTTTCACTCGGAATGGATTACCAGTTAGACATTAAAACTCCGCTAATGTGGCTAAACAAGGCTGAAACTTGGGCAATGGCTGATCACTATCGTGCACTCGAGATGGTAAGGGATGAAACCCTAACCTGTTACAACGGGATCGTTGGCAGCGGTTGTGGAGATTGTCCTGCTTGTGATCTAAGAGCGAAGGGTCTTGCTGATTACCAAGATAATGCCGATGAAGTCATGGCATCTTATAAGCAGAAATCGCTGTAAAAAATGAAAGGCTCCGACGGTTCGACGTTGGAGCCATTATTTGTGTGTGTCATTCATAACTTCTTAATAGTCATCCTCCGTTAGACGGCCTTCTATTGCATAAGGGTCGTCTTCGAATACATGATTTGCTCTTCCTCTAAGAGTCTCTAGTTGTTGCTCCAACATGTCCATCGTTTCAAAATTTCCCTCTGAGCAGGCAATGTAAATTTGTTGCTCGAGGTCTTCTATTCTGTCGCGTACGGTCATCATAATCGCCTCCCTAGGTATGCAGTGTTTATGCTTACGAGCGGCTTACTCAATTGGCTCAGCATGAAGAAGATTAATCTTCACTTTCAACAAACGAGTCATACTCTGACTTTCAACGGAATTATAGTTCATAAAATAACCACTATTGTTAGGCGGGAAGAGGACGGTATTGAGATCTAACGCTAAGCTTTTGACTCTACTAAAAAAGAAAATTATTAAATTTTAGTGAGACAATGATGATAGAGATTCAAGGTATTGATCACGTGGTTTTGCGCTCTACGCAAGTAAACAAGATGCTCTCATTCTACTGTGACGTTTTGGGCTGTTTTGTTGAGCGGCGTCTTGTTGACGAGGGATTAACGCAGCTTCGGGCGGGCAATGCACTGATTGACATCATTGACGTTGAGAGCCCTTTAGGAAAGCTTGGGGGTCGGCCTCCGGTACAAAACGGGCGCAACATGGACCATTTTTGTTTGCAAATTCAATCTCTTAATCAAGAAGAGTTAATCACCTACCTTCGCGACCATCAAGTGGATATCTTGCCGGATGCAATCCGTTACGGAGCGACAGGATTGGGCTGGTCATTATACGTACACGATCCTGAGAGTAATGTTGTTGAGCTTAAACCCGTTTAGGCGATGGCTCTGAAAGGTATTCAGGGGAGAAATTAATACCAAGCTAATAGATAAGTGTGTGCAATCTGTCACTGTGCAAACAGTAAGCTTACGCATTATTGACATAACAGCAGGTGGCAAAAGAGACACTATCTCTATGAGAAATTTACCCTGTTAAGCCCGATGGAATTTACTGAACAAGACAGAGCTGCCCTATACGAAACATGGATGTCCCAAAAAGCCAAAATGCGTCTAACGCAAATGGAGATCTCCCGAAAACTAGGAGTATCTCAGGCTGAATTTGGACAATTACTTCGTGGTCGTGCCCCTTTAACATACCCATTTGTTACTCGCTTTTGTGAGTACCTAAAGGTGGATCCCGCTTATGCGATCCCATCACTGCGTGTGAACGTTACCGTTGAAAACAGCGTAGTGACCCTATGCTCGAGAATGTCTGTCGATGGAGACATAAGAAACGTATACGTTGATGGCAATCAAGTCGTCGTAGAATATGAACACCGTATTTGTTAAGGCACTATCAAGGCAGGCTAATGAGTCTGCCTTTTTCTTTTCTCTATCTCTTCAACTGAGTTTTATCTACCTATTTTAATAGCTTAAGCGTATCAAAATCGTTAGGATCGGACTGTCCAATTTCGCCTTTCTAGGCTGCATTCAAACGATAAAAGCGTATATGAGCATTATAAATAAGTTTAAAAAAGAATGGTTCCTTGTGGGAATGGTCGTGGCCATTGTCTTGGCGGTGTTTACTCCAGATCTCGGGAAAAGTGGAGGGGTACTGCACCTAGATACGATTACTGTATTAGGTATCGCCTTGGTTTTTTTCCTACATGGGTTAGGTCTGTCGCCAAAAGCTATTGTTGAGGGACTTTCAAACTGGAAGCTGCATCTGTATGTGCAGGGGGCTACGTTTTTTGCTTATCCTCTATTGTGGGTGGTTTTTGGCCAGGGGTTTATGGCCTACATGCCAGCAGCTCTGGCCTTTGGTTTCTGCTATCTATTTGTTTTACCGAGTACAATCTCTTCTTCTGTAGCGATGACTGCAATAGGCAAGGGGAACCTTCCTGGTGCGATCTTTAACGCCTCGCTGTCCAGTATCCTTGGTGTGTTTATTACTCCACTACTCATTCAAGTATTTATGGGGATGGAAGGCGCCGATCTAAACCTGATGGATTCAGTTATATCCATATCTAAGATGCTGTTATTGCCGATGATACTGGGGCAAGTGTTGCGACCATGGCTTCTTGAATGGACCCAGAAGCATAAAGCCATAGTGAACAAGTTAGATAAGTATGTGATTCTACTGATTGTTTACAGTGCATTTTGTGACTCTATTGACCATGGGATCTGGAGTGACTTCTCGCCGATGCTATTGCTTGTTTCAGCGTTGATTTGCTTGGCAGTGCTGATGGTGATGGTACACGGCATCCAATGGGGCGCACGTAAGGTTGGTTTTACTCACCAAGATGAGGTAGCTGCTGTATTCTGCGGTACTAAAAAAACCTTAGCCGCGGGTATTCCAATGGCTAAGGTTATCTTTGCTCACGATCCTAATTTGGGGATGATACTGCTTCCAATCATGCTGTATCACCCAATCCAAATCTTCTACTGCGCCGTACTAGCCAACCGCTACGCCAAAGTTGAATTAGCATAGTGCTAGGGGGAGGGATTTTTCCCACCCCTCACTCAAGCAGCAGACAGTATCACTGGATGCTGCTGCGTGGGATGCGGGACGATCTGCGTTTTCCAGCGATAAACTTCTTCGATGGTTTGTGAGTTCAATACCTCCCAAGGTGTGCCGTCAGCGACGATACCGCCTTGGTTTAACACTACGATTCTATCGGCATATTGCGCCGCAAGGTTAAGGTCATGCAACACAGCGACGACGCACGCGCCTGAATCTGCTTGCTCTTTGGCAAGCTTGAGGGTGTTGTGCTGGTGGCTCAAGTCTAGTGCAGAGGTTGGCTCATCAAGAAACAATACCTTGTTGTGTTTAACCGAGTCTAACTGGGTAAGTACACGCGCAAAATGAACTCGCTGCTTTTCTCCTCCAGATAAGCTCGGATACAAGCGCTCAGCAAGGGGGAGAACCCCGGTTAGATTCATTTTCTCTCTGGCAATACGGCTTATCTCTTTTTGTCCGCCGGGTAGGGTCAAACCGCCTAATTCTACGACTTCTTGCGCAGTGAAATTGAAGGTAAGCGAGCTAGATTGAGGTAATACGCCAAATTGCTTGGCTAGTAATTTCTTATCCCAATCTTGAGTCGGCTTTCCAAATAGAAAGTGTTCCCCGGTATAGGACATCTCATTGCTGAGTGTCTTCAGCAGTGTACTCTTACCTGTACCATTTGGTCCCAAGAATACAGTGAACTCATTAGGATAAAATTCAATGTTCACCTTATCCAGTATTGTTCTGTTGCCTATGCTTACCGAAATATCCGAGCATTGAACTGATGGTGTGCGCATTAGATTCGCCCTTTTTGTGAGATAAGTAGCCATAGGAAGAAAGGCGCTCCAAGTACTGCGGTAATAATACCCACAGGGATTTCCAAGGGAGCGACTAGAATTCGCGATAGCATGTCAGAGATGAGCAGTAGCAATGCTCCAAGCACGGTTGCTAGAGGGATCAATATCTTATGATTTGGACCAGCGATCATTCTCCCAAGGTGGGGCACGATGAGACCGATAAAGCCTATCATCCCTGCAAGGGACACCGTCACGCCAACGCCGGCAGCGGTAAGTAAAATCAAGCGACGTTTAAGTCTTTGTACGTCGATACCTAGATGACCGGCTTCAGCCTCCCCCAGTAATAAAGCGTTTAGGTTTGCAGACTCTCGATAGAACAAAATGCCAAGGATTAGCAATACGATGCCTCCAAAAGTCACCCCTGCAAAATTAGCTCCAGCTAGTGATCCCATTGTCCACAAAGACAAGTCACGCAAGGCTTGATCGTCGGCATAATAGTTAAGTAGCCCTAACATCGCACCAGAGAGTGCGCCAATGGCGACACCTGCTAGCAACATCATAGTCACAGAAGTGCCGTTAGGGGATGTTCCTAACTGATACACCACTAGGGTAGTAATCGCCCCTCCCAAAAAAGAGAAGATAGGTACAGTGCCGAACATCAAAAGGGCAGGGTAGGTCTGAGCAAGAGAGCCAAACACGACGATAGCCAAAGCAGCACCTAAGGCCGCTCCTGCAGAGACGCCGATAATCCCAGGGTCGGCCAATGGGTTGCGAAACAGTCCCTGCATAACGGTGCCGCAGATAGCCAATATCCCGCCGATGGCTATAGCGAGCAGAGTGCGCGGCAATCTTACTTGCTGCACTATCATGTTAACGTGAGCGGGCAATTCGGCGCTCGGCAAACCTGGCATAGTGAAGTCAGGCAATAGGGCACTCATGCTTTGAGTAAAGCTGATATCCATCGGGCCAACACTTATTGAGAGTATGCTAGCGAGGTAGACCCCAAGCAGAGCGATACCCAGTAGTGCTGGTGTTGGCAGTTTTAGTGATGATGCGAAGTTCATAATCAGTTGCGCTCAAACGTTTGATACAGTGATTGGCTTAACTCAACACTTTCAATACCAAAACCGCCAATAATGGCACTGCTTGGTATAGGAATGATTTTGTTGTCAGCCGCCGCTGGTGTAGCCGCTAAAAGAGGAAACTTCTCGATAATGCCTTGCTGTCCGCCTAATGCATCCCAAGTGCGTTGAGCAACCAAAATATAGTCTGGTTGAACGCCGACGATTGCTTCAAATGACATCGACTTATAAGAACTAAAATTACTGTTAATTGGGTTGGTTGCACCTGCAAGCTGGATGATCTTGTCTATCGTCGTTTCAGAGCCTGCGACCGTTGCCGGTCTTCCTTCGCTGAGCATGGCAAAGATAGCTTTAGGCTGGTGCGCTGAATCAAGGCTCTCCAAGGTCTCAATCTGTTGATGAAGCTGTTGCTTTAGCTCGCGAGCTTGCTGCTGTTTGCCAGTTATCTTGGCAATGGCATCGATTCGGCCAGCAAGATCAGATTCACTATCACCAGATGGCACGGTAATAACCTCGATGCCTGCAGATTTTAGTAACTTTAATGTCGAATCAGGCCCCATTTCATGAGAGCCAATCACATGAGTGGGATTTTGAGCCATTAGACCTTCAGCCGAGAGTTGGCGATGGTAGCCCACCTGTGGCAATGAACCAGACTTATCAAAGTGGCGACTCGTTACATCAATGGCAACAAGTTGGTCTTTTGCATCTAGCGCGTACATAAGCTCGGTAATGCTTGAGCCAACACTGATGATTCTGTTCTGCTCATCAGTTGAGTTGGCAAAAGCGGGTAGCGCGAACAAAAGGCTAAGTATTAAGAGGAATGGTTTCATTATTTACTCTCTTCCATGACGATATTGGTAGCGTCGATATTATTGTTTTGAAGCCACGCGAGCACCTTAAGCATGGACTCAACGTCGGCGGATTTATCGGGTGAGATAATCAAATCTCGTTTTGGTGATGCCTGCACCTGAAGTCGCAATTCATCAGTAAACTCTTCCCAACTTTGGAAGCTAACGCCATCGATGGCCCATTTTGGCTCGGAGGCAAGAATATTCACTGCAATGACTTCTTTGTCTTGATCGTTCAAGACTTGAGCATCGTCGGTTTGCGGTATTGATACATCCATGGTTTTTATGGTGATGTTTGCAGTCAATAGAAGAAACACCATGACAATGAAGATGATGTCCAGCAAAGGAGTGAGGTCAGGAGTGAATTCCTCATCAAACAAACTGGATTGCGACTTGATCATGCAATGACCTCTTCACATGACTTAGCATTGTCTTGGCAGTCAATATAAATGCCTTCTATATGCAGATTACTGTGGTTTAGGGTGTATTCGATCTTGGCCAAGGTTTTCTCTACCCACATGCTAAGAAGTTGTGCACCAGTAATCGCTGGTAGAGCGATAAGTAAGCCAACTGCAGTAGTCGACATCGCCAAACCCAGGCCATCTGCTAGGACTGCAGGGGAGATTGCACCAGAGGTGTGAGCAAGCCCCTTAAACATGTCAATCAAACCAAGCACTGTGCCGAGCAAGCCTATTAGAGGGCTAATAACGCCGATAATGGACAAGATACGTATGCCGGATTTATATTGCTGGCGCTTTTTAAACAACCAAATACTTACCGCTTCTTCGCGCAGTTCTTTGGTGAAACTGCGGTGGCCAAGGAGCATGCGCATCGCTTGGTAAATGATGGTTTTACCCTGTAAATCTTGCTCAATAAACTGTTCAACTTGCGCAGAATTAGAAAAGTTTATGTGGTGTACCTTGGAAAGAATCTGCGTGGTATGAGTTCGTCCATTCACCAACATGAACAGGGTGCGTTCAATAATGAGCATCAGTGTAAGGGCTGAAAGTATTGTCAGCGGTATGGTCATCATTCCAAGTTGGCCATGAAGCGTTATCAAGATTTGCATAGTTTGCTCTAGTTAAGTTTATTTAATTAAGTTGAAAGTTGATTGGAACCTGCACTCGATAAGCGATGCGTTGTCCTTGTTCATTTCTGCGTTGAAACTGCCACTCTGAAACCGCATTCAGTGCTGCTTCGTCTAACAGTTTGTGTCCGGATGAATTCACCACGGTTTGCTTGATCTGGTTGCCTTCTTCATTGACCCAAATCTCTACCAATGTGCTTCCTTGCCATCCGCGTTTTTGCGCCAGTCTTGGATAGCTTACTGGGGTTGGCTTGGCTGAAAATGTGGGTTTTTCGACCATTTTAGGCTTACTAGAACTTGCGGCATTCGTAGAAGCGGTTTGCGGTTGTACCGCTTCTTGTTCGCGTTTTTGCTCTACAGGTTTGTCTTTCGGCGTTTCTTTCGATTTAGTTTCGACAGGTTCAGGTAATGTCGGCTTTGGTTCACTCTTCGCTGTTTTAGCCGGCTGAGGTTTTACAGGCTTCGCTACTGGCGATTTCTTATCAACCTGCTTTTTCGGCTTTTCTACGGACTTAGCAACTGGCTTTGGCTCTGCTTTTTTTGGCTGTTCCTTTGTTGCACTTTCCTTCGGTGTACTTTTTTCTGGTAGTGGTGGCTGAGGTTCTACTGCTTTCTTTTCCGCCTGTTTTTCAGGCTGAGCGAGAGAAACAAACTTGATGCTAACTGCATGTCCTTCATTGCTACTTGCAAGGCTTATCTCCTGCTTTGGTGCAGAGAAAGAGAGAGCAACCCCATGAATTAAAAGGGAAACAATGCCAGCAAGTAGATATCTGTATTTCTTCACAGTGGTTGGAAACCATTACCAATTTAGTTCTAATAAAGGGCATTATGCAGATAATGCGAATAATATCAATTATCATTTGCATTATTTATCAAGATCAATATAGTAGTCACAAATTCGAGCGAATGAGATTTGTTCTCATTTAATTATGTGGCACAAATAATAGCAACTCGCCACGCAGAACATTGAAAAGCAAGAAGAAATAATGAATCTTGAATTAAACAACCCAGTTCTTCTGGACCCAGAGATTGTGGGCAACCATACACCTGACCCATTGCGCTTCGCCTTTGCCAAGAAGAAAGGTCCGCATGCAGGTGGGATGGCAAAGCCAGTCCCTACTGAACTCACGCAATCAGCACTAACAAGTGCTTTCTCTGAGCAAGGGGATAAGGGACCTCGCTGTCTTTATATCCATATTCCCTTTTGCCGTGTGCGCTGCACCTACTGCAACTTCTTTCAATACGCCTCAAGCACTAAGCTCATCGACGAGTACTTCGAAGCCTTAAAGAAAGAATTATTGTGGAAGGCCGCAATGCCTTGGACGCAAGCATTTCCGTTTCAAGCGGTATATATCGGTGGAGGCACACCAACAGACTTGAGTGCTAAGCAGATGAAACAACTGGGTGAGATGATTCGGAGCCATTTCCCTTTAACGCCAGATTGTGAAATCACCTTAGAAGGGCGCATCAACCGCTTTGATGATCAGAAGTTTGAATCTGCACTTGAAGGTGGCATTAACCGTTTCTCATTCGGTGTACAGAGCTTTGATACTAAGGTTCGCCGCAGTGCTAAGCGATTAAATGATGGTGAAGAAGTACTAGAGCGTCTTCAGCATTTTGTTAGCTATGACAGCGCTCCTATTGTTATCGACCTTTTATACGGTCTGCCTCATCAGACTTTAGATACTTGGGCTTCGGATTTGGAGTTGTACCTAGAGAGCGGTGCACACGGCGTTGACTTGTACCAGCTGATAGAAATGCAAAATCTGCCGATGGGACGTCTGGTAGAGCAGGGTAAATTACCTGAGCCTGCCAATACCCAAGTTAAGGCGAGCATGTATCAAATGGGCGTTGAGTTTATGGCTAAACACCATCAAAGACGTCTTAGTGTCAATCATTGGAGCTCCGACAACCGAGAGCGCTCTATATACAACAGCTTAGCGAAAACATCGGCGCAGGTAATGCCACTTGGCGCAGGCGCTGGGGGCAATGTGAATGGTATTAGCTCAATGCAGTATCGTGACATGGAAAAATACATTGAAGCAGGCAAAGCTGATGAGTTTGCCGCCGGTATGGCCTTTTACAGTGCGCCAAATGCTAGCTTAGTGAATACCATCAAGGCAGCCTTTGACCGAGGAGTTCTCAGCGAAAGAGTACTACCTCAAGGTATGTTTACGGCGCTTAAACCATTGTTTGATGCATGGCAGAAAAACGGATTAGTGAACCTAAGCAGAGGCTATCTCTCACTGACTCTAGCGGGGCAGTTTTGGTCCGTAACACTGGCGCAAAATTTAATACAGGTTGTTTCTAGTGGACAAAAACAAAACAACCTTATGAAACCACATAACAAAAATATCGACAAAAAAAGCATCAAAGCAGCTTAATTTAGGGGAAGAAGATGTACACATCATTAACGAAGCAACAAGTATTGGAAGCAGTTGCAACCATGATGGAAAATGACGATGCAGTTCCTGTGTCGCAAATGGCCAGTGAACTGAACGTGACAGAGGGCGAGATCACTTTTGTGTTGCCTTCTAGCATGGTGACATCAGTGCCAGGTGAGAAGGCTCAAGAGCTATTAGAGGCTTTACCTGCTTGGGGAAAAGTGACGACTATCGTTCATTCGTTCGGTTCTATTTTTGAGTATAAAGCGCCGTTCCCTAAAGGAAAGGTTGCACATGGCTACTACAACTTAATGGGGCGTGAAGGCGAACTACACGGTCATTTAAGATTGGATCTGGTTAAACATATTGCTTTGGTGTCCAAGCCTTTCCGTAAGATGGCAAGCCACTACATGGGCTTTTACGATGAAGCAGGCGAGTGTGTATTTAAGGTGTATCTTGGCCGTGACAAGAAGCGTCAACTTTTCCCAGAGCAACTTGAAAAGCTAGAGCAGCTTAAAAAGGAATTTGCATAATGAGTACTCAGAACGCAGAAGAGCGCGCGGAGATCAGACAGCAACGCCTACAAGGTCGTTTAGGTCCTGAGGTTCAAGAGTTTCGTAATGCTTGCCAAAGCCTACAGCTAGCGACAATTACCAAAGATGGTCTGCCACACGTTAGCTACTCACCCTTTGCGTTTGATCAAGCGGGCTATTATATCCTAGTGAGCGATCTAGCCGCTCATGGGCAGAACCTTAAAGCCAATAAAAATGTATCTATCATGATGGTTCAAGACGAAGCATCTGCAAAGAGCGTACACGCAAGAAAGCGCCTTACTTTTGATACTACAGCCGAACATATCGATAAAAATTCTGAGCAGGGTAAAGCTGGAATTGAAGCATTGATTGAACGATTCGGCGAAATGGCTCAAAACCTAGCTCAACTTGGTGATTTTAACCTCTACAAACTGACACCTAGCAGTGGTCGCTACGTTAAGGGCTTCGGTCAAGCATTTAACGTCTCAGGTAATGATCTTGTAGATTTCCTTCACTTGAATGAAGGGCATGTCGAAAAAGAGAAGCAAAAAATCGCAGAACTGACTGCCGAACAAGACTAGCTCTCACTTTTCATAATCAAACAATAACTCTAGCCGACTGATATTTTCAGTCGGCCGGGCACTTACATTTTTATAAAACGGATTTTGGGTCAAACCATGTATAAAAAAACAAGTCTGGCATTAGCCATCAGCGCAGTGTGTGCATCATCAACTGTATTCGCAGAAGAAACTTTCACCTTTGATGAAGTCGTTGTTTCGGCAACGAGAACTGAACAGAATAAGAGCGATGTGTCTTCCTCGGTTGCAACCGTGAGTCGCGATGATCTCGACGCGGAAATGAACAGCAATCTTAAAGATACCTTGAAATATACACCGGGTGTTCAAGCTCAAGGCAGTGGTCGCTTTGGCGTATCGGGTTTTAATATTCGAGGTATGGAAGACAGTCGCGTTAAGGTGATGGTCGATGGGGTTCAGCAACCCGTGCCGTATAACCCAGGTGCAAGCCAGCAACGCAAATATCAGAATACCATTGAGACAGATACGCTAGCAGGTATTGAAGTAAACAAAGGCCCATCTTCTAGTTTATACGGTTCTGACGCGCTAGGCGGCGTGGTACTTATGCGTACTAAAAACCCTGATGATGTATTGGTTACTGACGGTGATGAGCATCGCTTTGGTATCAAGTCGGGGTATTCTTCAGTTAATAGTGAATTTAAGAATACGGCGACGTGGGCAATGCGCCAAGGCAAGTGGGAAACCATTGCTATGTTCACCTACGCAGATGGTAGTGAATATCAGACACACGGTGATGGTGCGGATATCTTAGGCCCTGATCGCGGTGCAGCCGACCCTGCCGATACGAAGCTTTACAACGGTTTAGCTAAGGTATTTTACCAAGCGAATGACAATCATCGCTTGGGTGTGACCTTTGAGTATTTCGATTATCAGTATGATTCGTTCCTAGCTTCTGAAGAGGGCTATGAGATCATGCCTGGCTTTGTCTATACCGATTCTTTTGTTGAAGACAACAACAATCGAATGCGTATTGGTTTTGAACATGAATGGGCGATGAACAGCCTAATTGCTGATGATTTGGCGTGGAAAATCTCGTATCAAACCACAGAAAGTGAATCGAATAACTACGACACGACGAATTGGGTTTCCGGAGGAATCCCTATTTACACAGACCGCATTCGTAACCGCCAACGTATTGCACAAGATGATTCTTACCAGTTTGATATGCAGTTCAATAAGCTGATTATGGCTGATGGCCATTATCATGAGCTGACTTATGGTGGTAGCTTCTTGTACAACGACTTCTCTTTGGAAAACACGGATCACTTTATTCAAAGTGGTACTGGTGCGCCGCCGAGTTCGTCTCCGGGTAGCACAGGTCTGCCTAACGCAACGGTACAGCAATGGGGTATCTTCGTTCAGGATCAAGCTTTCTTAATGGAAGAAAAACTGGTTCTTTCTGCTGGCCTTCGTTATGACTCTTTCTCAACAGATCCTGATACCACAGACGGTTATGGCGTTGAGCACGAAAGCAATGACAACGATGCATTTACCGGACGTGTCGGTGCGGTTTATCACGTAGCAAATTGGTTTAGCCCTTATGCGCAAATCAGCCAGGGCTTTAAAGCACCTACCGTGTATGATCTTTACTACTCGTACAGTGAAGGTGCAATCTTCATGGGTAATCCAAATCTAGAAGCAGAAACCAGTTTGTCTTATGAAGTGGGCTTCCGTGGTACAGGTAAGATCTACCAATATGAAGTGAGTGCTTTCTACAACCAATACGATGACTTTATTACAAGCCAAGTGATTGGGCAGGCAGGTGATAAAGACATCATTACCATGGTTAACATCGATGAGGCGAAGATCTACGGTGCTGAAGCCGCAGGTACCATCCTTGGTCCTAAAGGCATGTATACCAAGTTGAGCATTGCTTATGCCTATGGTGAAGATGTAAATACTGGGCGTGAGCTAGATTCAGTCGCGCCACTGACTGGTGTCATCGGACTTGGATATGACAATGAGAACAAGACTCTAGGTGCTTTAGTTAACTACACCATGGTAGCAAGCAAAGATAGCTGGACAGAAGAAGATAACATCGATGCTCCTTCTTATAGCTTGCTAGATGTGACAGCATACTACCGCCCAGTACAAGACTTAACATTGCGTGCTGGTCTGTTTAACGCCTTTGATGAAAAATACTGGCTATACGAAGACCTAAGCGGCAGCACTGAGCGCACGGACTTTGATACTCAAGCTGGTCGTAACTGGGGTGTGAGCGCAGAATACTTCTTCTAATCTCATTCCAATTGATAGCCGAGCTCCTATTAGGTGCTCGGCTTGTTGTGTTTTAGAGCATTTAAAACACAACAAGCAATCAATTATTAAACAAGACTCCAATTCAATGCGTACAATTAACACAAGCAACCGTAGAAAGGATTTTGTGTGACCGAACAACAAGCTGGCGAGATGCCAAAGCTCAATAAACAATGGTTATATCAACAGGCAATGAAGCATAAAAAGATGCTTATCTACGCCAACTTCATCGCATTTGTTGCGACTCTAATGAGTGTACCAATCCCTTTGCTTTTGCCTCTCATGGTAGATGAAGTCTTACTTGATAAACCTGCCAATGGTTTGGCATTTCTCAATTCATTCTTGCCTCAAGGGTTACAAACCGCCACCGGCTATATCGTCACGGTTCTTATTCTGATCATCGTGATGCGGGTAGGAAGTCAGGCGCTTAATATTTTACAAACCCGACAGTTTACTCTGGTTTCTAAGCAGTTAACCTGCCAATTGCGTCAATGGATCTTGGATAAGCTAGGCCGTGTTTCCATGCAGCAATATGAGGAAAAGGGTAGCGGGGGACTCACATCTCATCTGGTGACCGATATAGAGACCATTGATAAGTTCATTGGCAATACGCTGAGTCGTTTTGTAATTAGCGTACTCACGGTCATTGGCACAGGTGGCATTCTTCTTTGGCTTAATTGGCAGCTAGGTTTATTTATTATCCTAATGAACCCTGTTGTTATCTACCTTTCTCGCAAGCTTGGGCAAAGAGTTAAGCACCTTAAGAAGAAAGAAAATCAATCTTTTGAGCGTTTTCAGCAAAGGCTTGTAGAAACTCTAGATGGTATCTATCAGCTTCGTGCCGCTAACAGAGAGCAGGAATATCTAGGTAGGCTGAAGCAAGATGCTGAGTCTATACGAGTCGATGCAGATAAGTATGCATGGCAATCAGATGCTGCGAATCGCTTATCGTTCTTAATGTTCCTTATTGGCTTTGAGATCTTTCGCGCAGCAGCAATGTTGATGGTTCTATTTAGTGACCTCACTATAGGGCAGATCTTCGCAGTATTTGGTTATTTGTGGTTTATGCTGTCGCCGGTTCAAGAGCTGTTGAGCATTCAATACTCTTGGTATAGCGCATCGGCTGCCATGAAACGCTTGAATGGGATATTGGATATGCCAGAAGAGAACCGTCCTATTGCCTCTGTGAATCCTTTTCAAAAGGGCGAGCCTATAGAAGTTGAATTTAAGAACGTGGGCTTCTCTTATGATGCGGAACGAAAGGTGCTTGATGACTTCTCGTTAAAGATCCCTAAAGGCAAGCGTGTGGCTTTGGTTGGTGCGTCCGGTGGAGGTAAGTCAACCTTGATTCAGCTTCTGCTTGGGATCTATCAGAAAGATAGCGGTGACATTCTGGTCAATGGGCATACTATTGAAACCGTCAGCTACGAGGCATTGCGAAAAGAGCTTGCAGTAGTGCTGCAACAACCGATGATCTTCAACGATACGCTTCGTCAAAACCTGACCCTTGGACAAGAATACAGTGACAATGAGCTATGGGATGCTCTTGAGGTTGCCCAGCTTCTTAGCCTAAGAGATACCCTGCCTAAAGGACTCGACTCTCATATCGGTCGTCAAGGTGTTCGCCTATCCGGAGGACAGAGGCAAAGGCTAGCTATCGCGCGAATGGTGTTGAGCAACCCTGAGTTAGTGATCCTAGATGAGGCAACCTCGGCGCTTGATACCTCCACGGAGGCAGAGCTGCACCTTGCGCTAAATCGCTTCTTGAAGAATCGTACTACGTTAATTGTTGCTCATAGATTATCAGCAGTTAAACAAGCTGACCTTATCTATGTGTTGGAAGATGGGAAGGTGATTCAATCAGGTACACATATAGATTTGATTGAAAAAGATGGGCTATACCAAACGCTCTATGGCAGCCTGCAGGCTGGTTAAGAGGCACAATAAAGCCGGCAATGAGCCGGCTTTTTACTGACTGGTTGAGAGGATTACTGCGCCATTGGCATCTCTTTTAACATGGTATCAACGTAGCTTTTGATCCTATCTTCGCTTTTCTCTGGTTCCAACTCAGGAGCGGATGCACCTTGTGCTAAAGCTCTCCATTTTAGCTCCATAAGCGGATAGTTATACATTGCTATGAAGATAGTACCTTTCTGCTCAGTATCGCTAAAATCAGAGGCTGGTATACCGGTCGCTAGCTGCGTTTTATCGAACAGTTCATCGTCATTTAATTCAGATTCAACCGCTACGCCGTAACCAACAATGAAATTAGGCTGCTGTTGAAGTGACACTCTTTGATAGCCCTTTTCTTCTAGGCTTTTGCTGATGGCTTCATTAAATACATGTTTAATCGTTTTCTTACTGACTCCAGAGTCAACATACGCCACACCGGACTTAGGGTGCCAAGCGTAGGTTTTCGCTCCTGGTCGAACAAACTGGAAGTCACCGCTAGAAACGATTCCGATGCCAAAATTATTGGCAGGCTTAGTTGTTGTGGTACAGGCGGATAAAACTAGGGCAAAAGCTACAGCGAAAAGCCACTTCATGATCACCTCAAAACAATAGGGTAAGTAATGTTAAATATATGTTTAATTGAATGGTTCATGAGCTAGAATAGACGAGTAGACAATTAAAAGTCCAGTTAAAACGGTAACATAGAGTTGTTACACTCATACCCAAGCTCATAAGAAAAGGATTTCATGTGGTAAAAGGAATTTGCTACTCGTGGTTAGTGAGCAGTCTCGCTCTATTCAGTTTCCCATCTTTCGCGGTAGAACCACTCTTTCCAACACCTGCTGATGCAGAACCTACCTTCGTCGATAAAGCGTTTGATTTCGTTGGTGCAGATGGTGGATTTGACCCTGAGAAAGGGGTTGATATGAGCTACATTCCGTCGGTGTTTTATAACCCTGAGCAAGAATTCGGCGCAGGAGTATTGGTTATTGGTTTGTACCAGACTGATTCTGCTATTAACTATGAACAGCCGTCTTCTTTTGTGATTAACACCTATGTCTCAACCAACCTTTCTCTCGGACTTAGCATCGATAATACTACTTTCCTTAATGAAGGCCGGAATCGCTTTGAAATAGTGGCTGAGGCGTATGATGAGCCGGTTGTGTATTACGGTAAGGGGTATGAGTCGGCGAGTAACGATGAAAACAAGGTACTGTACACTCAAACTCTTCTTCAGGTGACGCCTCGTTGGTACCATAAGATTGCTGATAACTGGTTTTTGGGTATAGGCGGTAACATAAACTACACAGGCACACGAGACCCTGAATTGGGTGACGAGGTGTTAGTAGGCAACGAGATGTTATTTGACGATCTAGAATCCAATACCTCAGTCGGTGTGCTAGGCACCCTGTTATATGACTCTCGTAATTTCGTTGAGAACACCGAATCAGGCACTCTGTTGCAGGCGGATTTTGGCGCTTACTACAGCGACTTAAATTCGGACTCTTTTGGTCGCTATGATATAGAGCTAGCTCATTTTATCGACCTAGAGCCCGTTCCGGGAGTGCTTGCGTTACAAGGCCAAGGTAACTTTACTTCCGGGGAAGTACCATGGAATAGACTGCCTGATCTTGGCGGTGCATATGCGATGCGTGGTTATATCGTAGGGCGTTATAGAGACGAGCAAATGGCGATGATGCAGGCGGAATATCGACTACCTATCTATCGTCGCTGGGGAAGTGTCTTCTGGGCTGGTGTAGGTTCTATCGGTGAAGATGTTGATCAACTAAGTGATGACATACTTACCTCGTATGGTTTAGGACTACGGTATCGCCTGAAAGGGCGCATTAACCTAAGAGCTGATCTTGGGTTTGGCGAAGACGAAACCTTATTCTACTTTAATGTGAACGAAGTATTCTAACTTCTCCCTTCATAAAAAAGCGACAGTACCATTCTTCATAACTAGAGGAGAGGGACTGTCGCTTTTTTCTAGGTGTAAGCAAAATAGAGATTAAAAGAAGTGGCCTAACCCGTGTAGTGAAGATATTAGACTTGGTAAAGCAATTAAGCCGATTTTTACCACAACAATAATCGCTATAAGGCGACCAATTTTGTGGGTAGTAGCTTTATTTAGCTCATCTGCATGTTGACTGTATATCATGCGAATACCTCATGAGTGAATGAATACAGGAACAACTTACTCTTAATTGTGGTCAAAAAAAGCGCACGTCATGAAAAATTTGAAGTGCATCTAGGGTGTGATTATGTTCTATGATGTCGGCCACATAATGAAATATGAGCACAATTTCATGCATTATGAACGTGGTTTCACTACTTTTAGTTTAAAGCAATCACATATAGCAGCACGCAAAAAAAAGCTCGACACCTTCAGTATCGAGCTTCATCAGTAACCGAATATGACGTCGGCTTAGTTTGTTTCTTCTTTATCGGCTGTGATTGAAAGTAGCCAGATACAGATAGCGGCAACAGCTGCAAAACCACCTATGATAATCACTGGCATAGCGCTATAACCCAATACGTGCCAGATGATGGATTCTAATTGACTCATAACTCTCCCTTACCAACCTTCAACGCCGTGCATGTCTGGCAGTTTGTGTGCAATACCTTTGTGACAATCTACACAGGTTTTGTCACCCGAAGCGAGTGCTGTTGAGTGTTGTTTAACACTACGGTCGCCCTGCTCAGAGAAGTCCATATAATCAAACTCGTGACAGTTACGACACTCTAGAGAGTCGTTAGCTTTCAGACGAGCCCACTCACGTTCTGCCAAGTGGCCACGACGCGCTTTGAATTTCTCTTCTGTATCGATAGTACCAATGATGTGTGCAAACACCTCTTTGGATGCCTGAACTTTACGAATTATCTTATCAGTCCACTCGTGTGGTACGTGACAGTCTGAACAGATTGCTCGTACACCGGAGCGGTTTGAGTAGTGGATAGTCTCTTGTATCTCTTGCACGATAGGCTCGTGACATCCAGCACAAAACTCTTCGGTGTTGGTGTATTCCATCCCGGTATTGAATGCGCCCCAGAATAGAAGACCACCAGCAAACCCCATGAAAAGAACGATGCCTGCGGCAGCCTTACTTGGAGTTGTTAGTCTCTTCCAAAACGCTAGTAAAAATTTCATAAATAGCCTCTTTTGTTAACGACTAGTAAAGGTTATTGAAGTGAATCAACAGGTTTAAATTCGTTCTCTACCAGTGGTTTTGCATTTGCTTGCGGTACGTGACATTGCAAGCAGAAGTAACGTCGTGGAGATACGTCGGCCAATACAGCATCTTCACGGTTTACGTAGTGAGTAACACTCACTTTTGTTGCGCCCATTTCGCCAGCATTTTTCCAGCTATGACATGCAAGGCACTTGTTTGCATTCAATGAAACTTCATATCCGCGGATGTTATGAGGGATCAATGGTGGTTGGTAAACATAGTCACTTGTAATCACTTGCTCACGAGGGTATTTCTTGAAGCTATCCGCAGGGCGAGTTGCTTCGAGTTCACTGACACCGCGCAGTGATTCAACACCACCAATACCGCCAGGATTCATCAGTTCAGCTTGCTCAACGCCAGCGTTTTCTGCCTTTTCCATATCGGTTTGCTCTAGCATTGCATCATCCATATCAGGTTTTGCATTGCTAACACCTTCAACGTCCGCCTGAACAATACCTGCGGCAATAGCACTTATTGATAACAGAGCAATCAACAGCTTTTTCATTATTATTTCTCCGCCTAATGGCTAAATTTTGGGGGCTAGAGAACTAGCCCCGAATATTTGACAAAGGCCTAAGCCACTTTGGTGATCTTGACTGGACACTTCTTAAAGTCAGTCTGTTTAGACAGTGGATCAGTTGCATCCAAAATCAGCTTGTTGATCAGAATTCGAGCATCAAAGAATGGCACGAAAACTAAGCCTTTTGGTGGGCGGTTACGACCACGAGTTTCGACACGAACCCGAATCTCGCCACGCTTATTAGAAACCAATACCTCATCACCACGACGTAGACCTTTTTCTGTAGCATCTGCTGGATGGATATAACAGACAGCATCAGGAACGGCCTTGTAAAGTTCCGGTACACGACGAGTCATAGTACCTGTGTGCCAGTGCTCTAGAACACGACCGGTACATAGCCACATGTCGAACTCTGCATCAGGCACTTCAGGTGGCGCCTCGTATGGTGCGGAGATAATCCATGCTTTGCCATCTGGCTTGCCATAGAAGTCCCAGTCCGAGCCTTTCTTAGCGTATGGATCAGAGCCTTCTTTAAAGCGCCATAGTGTTTCTTTACCATCAACAACAGGCCAACGTAAGCCACGCACTTGGTGGTAAACATCGTACGGTGCTAAATCGTGTCCATGACCACGTCCAAAGGTCGCATATTCTTCGAAAAGACCTTTTTGCACATAGAAACCTTGTGCTTTTGCATCGTCGTTAAGTTCTTGTGCCTCTGAAAGAGGATACTTGTCGATATGACCGTTTTTAAACAGCATGTCATACATAGTTTTGCCGCGATATTCTGGCGCTTTAGCTAACAAGTCTTCTGGCCAAACTTCTTCCATCTTGAAGCGTTTAGAGAATTCCATCAGCTGCCATAAGTCAGACTTAGCTTCGCCCACGGTTTCAACTTGTTGGTACCATGCCTGAGTACGGCGTTCTGCGTTGCCGTAAGCCCCTTCTTTTTCGATCCACATTGCGGTTGGAAGAATAAGGTCAGCGGCTTGCGCTGTTGCTGTTGGGTAAGGGTCTGAACACACGATGAAGTTTTCAGGGTTACGATAACCAGGAAGACGTTCAGTATTGATATTTGGACCCGCTTGCAGGTTGTTGTTACACATCACCCAGTAAGCGTTGAGTTTGCCATCGTTAAGCATACGGTCTTGCACAACCGCGTGATAACCAGGCTTCGGCGGAATTGTGCCTTCAGGTAGCTTCCAGATATCTTCTGCAATTGCACGGTGTTTAGGGTTTGCAACGACCATGTCTGCTGGCAGACGGTGAGCAAATGTACCTACTTCACGAGCAGTACCACATGCTGACGGTTGGCCCGTTAGTGAGAATGGAGAGTTACCTGGAGTAGAAATCTTACCTGTTAACAAGTGAATGTTGTAAATCAGGTTGTTCATCCAAACACCACGAGTGTGCTGGTTAACACCCATAGTCCAAAGTGACATTACTTTGGTGTTTGGATCCGCGTATTGCTCTGCCAGTTGAACAAGGTGTTCTTCTGATACGCCAGAGATTTCACTCGCTTTTTCTGCCGTGTATGGCGCAACAGATTTAGCATACTCGTCGAAACTGATGCCCGTCATGTTGCCTGAGTTTGGATTCTCGGCCGCTTGTTGTAGTGGATCATCATCACGCAAGCCGTAACCGATGTCGGTATCTGCTTGTTTAAAGTGAGTGTGCTTATTAACAAAGTCTTGGTTTACTTTGTTATTTTGAATGATGTAGTTAGCGATGAAGTTAGCGATCGCAAGGTCAGACTGAGGTTGGAAAATGTAGCCGTGATCTGCCAGTTCAAAAGAACGGTGATAATAGGTCGACAGAACGTTCACTTTTACGTGAGGGTGGCTTAGGCGGCGGTCAGCAATACGAGTCCATAAAACAGGGTGCATCTCAGCCATGTTTGAACCCCAAAGCACAAAGGCGTCGGCGTTTTCAAAGTCGTCGTAACAACCCATTGGCTCATCGATGCCGAAGGCACGCATGAAGCCTACTACCGCAGATGCCATACAGTGGCGTGCGTTAGGATCAATGTTGTTTGAACGGAAGCCTGCTTTCATCATTTTAGCGGCGGCATAACCTTCCATAACGGTCCATTGACCAGAACCAAACATACCAACGCTAGTCGGGCCGCTTTTCTTCAGTGCCTCTTTCCATTTGTCTGCCATGGTATCCATAGCAACGTCCCAAGACACTGGAGTAAATTCACCGTTTTTATCGTACTTGCCATCAGTCATACGCAGTAGAGGCTGAGTCAAGCGATCTTGGCCATACATGATCTTAGATAGGAAGTAACCCTTGATACAGTTTAAGCCCTTGTTTACCGGTGCCTCAGGGTCACCCTGAGTTGCAACAACCTTACCGTTTTGAGTCCCGACTAGTACTGAACAGCCAGTACCACAAAAACGGCAGGGAGCTTTATCCCATTTGATTTTGGTTTGGTCTGAGCTTGCGATGAGATTAGCAGCAGAAGCGGGAAGTGAAATTCCGGCTACCGCTGCGGCTGATGCAGCAGCGTTTGCTTTCACAAACTCGCGTCGTGTCATTTTCATAATGTGTCCTCTTGCGGGGTCGGTGTACCGATGCTGGCATCGGTCGTAGCCGTTGCATGGATGTCGGTGTCAAGGTTGTCAATATCGGTTTCGATTTGGTGATAAACCAAAGCCGTACTAATTACTTCTGGTAGGTCGTTGATTTCATCGATAGTAGTGGTGATATAACCTTCGTTTTCCGTTTCCATTACCACGACAAACTTGCCTGAATCTTCGGCAAAGATTTCGGTGGCGGAAAAACTATTCACCTTGCTTCGAACTGTCTCCATTGCTTCAGGAGCACAGTAAACGACAAAACTTGAGATATGAACTTCACTGGCTGGCATTGCTATCCTCGTTGCAGTCAGTCATAGATATAGCCGACACAGGACAAGCGCTAATACAGGCTCCGCATCCAGTGCACAACTGAGAGTCTAGTTTAGGTTGGGGTACGTGCCCAACGCCAAAAGAAAATTGTATTGCTGTTGGTTCGCATTCGTCACCGCAGGTGCGACATTCAACGTTTTTGTAGGCGAGACACGTATCATTAATTTTAGCCGCTATTTCCCAAGCTGCCTCTTTTGTTGACCTGAATATCGGTTCAGGGCAACTTGTCGCACAACCCTCGCAGAAGGTGCACTCGCCTTTTTCAAAGTCCACGGTGGGAAATCCACCGCTACCTTTGATAATAATGTTCGTTTCACACGCGTCTATGCACATGCCACATTGGGTGCAGCCATCGACAAATACTGAGTCAGTTTTAGCCCATGGTAGGCGTTGGCCCGTTTCGTAAACCAGCTGAGATTTCGAGGCTCTTCGGGTGAATAATTTTCGTTTTGATAGATCGACCAATTTCGTCCCTGAGCAATTGAGCTTAAACTAAGAATAGAGCGCTAATGTAAATACCCACTAATTTTAGGTGAATAAAATGTATTCGATATACCTCAAAAGGGTTAAACTTATGCTTAAATTGTTTTAGATCAAATAGTTAATGTTGGCCAGATCACGAAACTACGAATGGGATTTTAAGTGAAAAAACGAACAACACAGTCGGTGTCTTTTACCATTGGTGGCGCAGTTTCCTTGATGGTGATTCTGTCGGCGCTGACTATCATCGTAGCGGTCGCAACGGTCTACTCTAGCTTTGATGATGCTGAGGCAGTGAATGTCTCAGGCTCTATGAGAATGCAAAGCTATAGGCTTGCTTACGATATAGAGACTCAATCCCCAGAAACGATTGAGCATATAGAGCAATTCGAGACATCCTTGTTCTCACCGTCTATGCAAAATCTTATTCGCTGGAGTGTGCCAACGGATATTCAACAAGATTATCAGGCCATTGTTGATCGCTGGTATGTCATGAAAGAACTACTGCTTTCTGGAAACTACCCCGAATATCAGCAACACGTTCCCGTATTTGTGTCTCGCATCGATAAGTTTGTATTTAAATTGCAGCTAAATACAGAGCAAAAATTGCTTAATATGGTGGTATTTAGTGGGTTTGGTTTGACTTGCATTATTCTGATCTCACTGGTCATCATGCGTTTTGTGCGACTCAAGGTTCTCCATCCACTGCAGTCTTTGGTCAATGCAAGTCGAGAGGTTGAATCTCAAAATTTTAATGTGGTGCTCAATGAATCGGTGAACAATGAGCTGGGTGCGGTGGCCTCTACGTTTAATGGTATGACTCAAAACTTGAAGAATCATTACCAGAGATTGGAAGCGACAGTGGAGAGTAAGACCGAAGAGTTGCGTCATGCAAACCGCTCGCTGAAGGTGCTGTATAAAAGTACCCAACAGCTTTCTGCATCAAGGCTAGCTCCTGCACATTTCCAACAAATCATCAGTAACATGTCTACGGTAGAGAACGTCAATGCTGTCAAGCTGATTATCGATGATAGTGCAGGACAACCAACCGAATTAATAGCCGGTAACGTCGTTGGAGAGGCTTGGCAAGAGACCCCTTTGATTCTTGATGAGGTGAGATTGGGCAGTCTGTGTTTACAAACGACACCGCAGTTTGTTGAGCAAGAGCTCATCGACAATATGTCTTATATTTTGGCTAGGGGTATCTATTACAATCAGGCTCAAAAGAAGTTTGAACAGCTTTTAATTTATGCTGAGCGAAGTGCTATTGCGCGTGAACTGCACGACTCTTTGGCTCAATCCTTGTCGTTTTTGAAGATTCAAATGAGCTTATTGAAGCGCTCGATGAAAAAAGAGGGCTCTATTGCAGAGATGCCTAAGTCTTCGGCCATCGTTCAAGAAATCGATGATGGCTTGCGAGAGGCATACACCCAGCTTCGCGAATTACTCGGTACCTTCCGATTTAGTATTGATGAAGCGAATTTTGGCGATGCGTTGAATGTGTTGATTGATAAGCTGCAAACCACTACCGATGCCGAGATACATGTAGAGAATAATCTTTCTTCTATACAGTTGCAGGCCTCACAGCAGGTTCATTTACTGCAAATTATTCGCGAAGCAACCAACAACGCCATCAAACATGCAGAGGCAAGCCGTTTGCGTGTGCAATGTTTGCAAGAAGGGGATCAAATTACTGTCGCTATCATAGATAACGGACAAGGATTTGACACCGAGATTGAGAAAGCAGACCATTACGGTCTATCTATTCTTAATGAGCGAAGTCAGTACCTCAATGGCAAGCTAACCATCACCAGTGAGCCCAATGTTGGGAGCACAGTACAAATAACCTTTACCTGTAAGGATGAATCTGACAGTGAGTAATACCTACCGCATTATGATTGTGGATGACCATCCATTGATTCGACGTGGCATCAAGCAATTGCTTTCGTTTGAGGATGATTTTGATATTGTGTGTGAGGCAACCAACGGTACCGAGGCACTGGCGTTGGCTCATCAACATGAGCTTGATCTAATCTTACTGGATTTAAATATGAAGGGGCTGTCAGGCCTAAATACCCTGCAGGCTCTGCGCTCTGAAGGCATTACTGCAAAAATCGTGATCCTGACGGTGTCGGACTCTCCAGCGGACATCGATGCAATCGTAAAAGCAGGCGCAGATGGCTACCTATTGAAAGATAGTGAGCCAGATGAATTGATTGAGCATCTTCACTCAGCCCTTGATGGTGACAAGGTATACAGTGATATTGTCGCTCAGCACATTCGTGACCGCGCCGAGAATCCGAGTTTGCTAGACAGTCTTACTGAGCGTGAGTTAGAGATCCTTTCTAAGGTGGCTCTTGGCCACCGCAACAAGCAGATAGCAGACGTTTTATTTATCTCTGAGTCGACGGTAAAGGTTCACATGAAAAGCCTTTTGAAAAAGCTACAAGTGAAATCACGCACCGCCGCGACTATTTTGTATTTGGAGCACTACGGCTAGTTTCTCGAACAATTGGAGCACCTATCACCGATATGGTGCTCTACAGCCTTTAAACCTCTGCTCAAATGCCTGTTTCTAATCCTGTTATGTCCCCTAAGTGTTTAGTATCTATAGAGATTTACTTCATTGTATAGTAACGCCATAAATGACACCTGATGCATAATTGTACCGATCTTGATTGCTGTCCAAACATTCATTTCATCCATCAAATTTAATTAGATTAATTTACAAGATTTTACTTATTTCTAAGTGTCTGATTTATAATTGTTTTGTTGTGATTTACTGGCCGTTTTCCTGTTATGGCAAGTTAATCCAATTGCTCCTGCGGTTACATTTACTTACATTTCTGGCGCTCAGTCGAGCGGAAAACTATTCAATAAAAACAGGGATACTATGCAGTTTAAAAAAGCAACGTTGGCGGCAACAATTATTTTAACTTTGGCTTTAAGTGGTTGTGATGATGACTCTAACTCGAGTCAAACTCCAGAAGTACCCGAAGTACCCGAAGTACCCGAAGTGCCGGAAGTACCAGAAGTACCAGAAGTGCCATCTCAAGGGATATTTGTTGATGCGGTCGTAGAAGGCCTATATTACGAAGCTATGCCAAGTGGAAAGCAAGGTTTCACCAACGCTGAAGGTCATTTCAACTTTGAGTCTGATGATCTAGTCACTTTCTATCTTGGTGGTGTTGATGGGCTGAGAATTGGTCAAATGAGTGCTCGTGCAGTTATTTCACCTTTTGAGGCTACGGGCACATACCAAAAAGCAATGAATCTTGCTCGTATTTTGCAATCCGCAGGCACTACCAATTCTGAATCAATCACTTTGCCTGATAGTCTGATAGCACCTAGTGCGGATATGATTGCAGCTCTCAACAACGTATCTCTTCATGATCTTGACTCGGCTGATGATTTGAAGCAACAGCTAAACTTGACAGGTTGGATATCAGAAGAAGAGGCCTTAGAGCACTTGACTGACTCACTAGTCGGTTTAGAAAGAGGTAGTGAGATAATATTGGAAGATTGGGCCAGAGGCTCGAACAAATATTTACGTGAAGTATATACAGACTTTTCTGCAACTTACCCTAGCTATGATGCTCAAATAGATCCTGCCAGCTTAATCTTTGTTCATGCTGATACGCAATTATCTGAAGAGCTTTTTGAAGCTACCATGGGTATGAAAGCTATGACTTATCACCTAGGTCAATCAGACCTTACAGTGGTAGCAGGTTCCAATGACTCTGGATTTAATAGTCAGCATGCCTCTGATTATCTTACATGTATTGACTCGAATGGTTTAGATGCCGTTTTTGTTATCGGTTATAGCAAAAATTCCTGTGATGGAGTAGCGATAGAGACTAGTAGTAAGTTTAAGTTTGTTGGTCCTTATACTTATTCGATTCTAAATCATGAAAAAGCGTTAGAAGAAGATGAATCAGTTGCTTGGAGCGAAGTTGAAGGGTTCGGTGGTATCTGGTCTTGCATTGGCTCTGGTGAATGTTCTGAAAGCAGCTTAACGAACTTTTCTATTGTTAAGTTCAATGATGCCGATGATGGAGATGAGCCAGATTGGCGTGAAGATGCGCTTTCGGGTAGCTACGACAGCATTACAGGTATCTATACTGAGGTAAAAAACAGAGCTCTTCTCGAAGATGATTCTGAGGATGCATTGGTGACGAGATTGTCCGATAGCATCAGTTTCACATATTTGATCGACAGTGTTGAGTCAGAGCGTTACGTAGACTTCATTGGTACTTGGCATGCAACAGCTACACGAGAGGGATGTGAGGTTGTTGCCGTATCGACCTATATCTTTGATGAGAAAGGGTTAACTGTTAGCGGTAACGAATTTTCCAGTAACTGTGAGATAGATGAGATCGATGAAGAAGTCACATATGCTGACCTTGCAGCAATGGATTTCTGGTGGTTTACAACTAATGGATCAGGTGACAGCAAGGCGACTCTTGCTCAGCTAAACAGCACGGTCCGTTGGTGTGACTCTAATGATGTAGAAGATGTATGTCCAACGAATGCAGGAAAAATCAACCGCTGGGAATATGTACCGGCAGGTGTTAACTGGGATCAGGGTACACTGAACCGTCGTACTTTAGATAGTATTGGCAACGTAATATCTACGACGTCAATGTACAAGAAATAGTACTTAGTCATTTAAAAGCACTGCTATTCGTTTGGATAACGGTGCTTTTTATTTTTGAGCTTTACACGTTATAGGCAAAGCGAGCGGGCTTTGTGTGTTTTCTGCATTGATTCAGAGTTATAACCATACAATATTGCTGTAAAGTCAAATCGATAGCCAGTAGTTATGTGTTGTCGTAATTCCTTACAATTGTTTTTCATTGTCTCAACATAGAAGTGCAAAGGGTTTATCGTTATGTGGACGGTAAAATACTATGTATCAAAAATATTCCTTATTGAACAGTTAGTTAGCTAGTAATAGTATTTTTTTGCTCTTTTGGGGCTGAAAATATAATTCATATAATAGGGAATAGTATGCAATTTAAGAAAACGTCATTGGCTACGGCTGTAATAGTTTCTATCGCACTTGCAGGTTGTGGAAGTGATTCAAACTCGGGTAATGAACCAACCGATCCACCAAATCCGCCAGAGGCTTCGCAAGGTGTCTTTATCGATGCTGCAGTAGAAGGTTTATATTACGTCTCTGAACCAAGTGGCAAGAGTGGTTTTACCGATGCACAAGGCTTTTTCGAACATCAAGATGGTGACTTAGTAACTTTCTTCTTAGGTGGTGAAGAAGGCCTGAGAATAGGTAAAGTGAGCGCTCGTGGAGTGGTGTCTCCTTTTGAGGCTACGGGAAATTACCAGAAGGCATTAAATCTTGCTCGTATCTTGCAGAGTGCGGGCAGTACGACACAGGAAGCGATCACACTACCTGATAGCCTAATTGCACCAGATTCGAAAATGCTTGCAGCTCTGCATAATGTACTACTTCACGATATGGGTTCAGCTAACGATCTACAACTAGCACTAGAAGTTGAGGAGTGGGTTACAGAAGATGATGCTCTTGAGCATCTAAATAACTCACTAGATGCTTGGGAGCGTGGTAGTAAAGAAGTGCTGAAAGATTGGAGCAGGGGCTCTAATAAGATTTTACGTGAAGTTGGCTCTAGCTTATCAGCTAGTAATCCTAGTGACGTACTATTCGTCCATGCGGATAAACTGTTAGACGAAGAGTTGTTCAATGCCACTCTTGGCATGAAAACAATGACTTACCAACTAGGCGAATCTGAGCTGACAATTTTGTCTGGATCAAATGACACCACCATTAGTGGAGATCGCGCTGCAAGTTATTTGGCGTGTATTGATGCCGAAGGTATTGATGCTGAGTTTGATGGTGGTCAGGTTCCAGCTCTTTGTAATGGTCAGGTTGTAACTAATACCAAGTTCGTTTTAGGTAGTGCTTTTGAATATTCAATTCTTGACCCAAATGAGACTGAAGAAAATGGGGACGAATCATGGGATGAAGTCACTAACTTTGGTGGTATGTGGGCATGTCTAGCTGCAGGTACATGTTCGGAAAATACCTTAACGCAACTTGATATTGTTCAGTATGACGATAGTGATGACCAGGACGGTTCTCATATGCAACGAGATATTTTATCTGGTAGCTATGATAGTGTGACTGGTATCTATACGGAAGTTAAAAACCGAGAAATATTGTCAGGACAATACGAAGGCCGTCAATCAGAAAGCATTAGTTTCACCTACTTAATCGATAGCGCTGATTCAGAACGTTACGTAGATTTTATTGGTACTTGGCACGCTAGTGCAACAAGAGATGGATGCGACGGTATCGCAGTTTCAACTTATGTCTTTGACAAGCAAGGTCTGACTGTAACGGGCAATGAGTTCACAGGTGATTGTGAAATAGAAGAAATCAATGAAGAAGAAACTTATGCTGAATTAGCTGAGATGGATTATTGGTGGTTCACGACTAATGAGTCAGGTAATAGCAAAGCGACCCTTGCTCAGCTAAACAGTACAGTACGCTGGTGTGATTCTGAAAATGTGGGAGATGTGTGCGCCGTGCAAGAACAAAAGATCAACCGTTGGGAGTACGTACCTGCAGGTGCTAACTGGGATCAAGGGACGCTGAACCGCCGTACCTTAGATAGCAATGGTGCAGTTACCTCTACTGTCTCTATGTACAAAAAGTAATTGCTAAAATCTAATTAAAGCCATCACTTGTTGGTCAAAGTGGTGGCTTTTTTGTAAATTCACATTTGTTCAATCCAAGGTAAATCCAATCTTCACCGTCACCTGCCAATGGGCGACTTTTCCTTCTTCAATATGACCACGGACTTCTTGCATCTCGAACCAGCGTAAGTTGTGAACACTCTCACTGGCTTTTGCGACTGCATTATTGATAGCGTCGTCGATACCAACGCTTGATGATCCAACAATTTCCATTTTCTTGTAGGTATGGTGTGGCATCTAGGCTCTCCTTGAGTGATTGGATACTCAATAAACCTAGTTGTGCATAAGGAGTGTGGCAAGATCAAACAGCTGAAAGCTGTTAGAGATAAGTTGTTCGTTGAAAAGAAAAAAGGCCCCTACTGTGTAGGAGCCTAGATACTAGCGAGTGGAGCTTGAATTTAAGCTGTCAGTTTCGCGGTAAGCATTTCTTCTAGCTTAACTTGATCCACTGCGAACAAGCGGATGCCTTCAGCAAGTTTCTCTACTGCCATTGGGTCTTGGTTATGACCCCAGAAGAACTCAGCTTCTGTAAGAGGAGTAGGGCGCTCTTTAGTTGCACCATTATCAACAAGCTTTTGTTCAACAGCACCTTCTGCGTTCTCTAGATCTTCAAGAAGAGCAGGGCTAATGGTTAGACGATCACAGCCTGCTAGTTCAAGGATTTCACCTGTATTACGGAAGCTTGCTCCCATCACTACAGTGTTGTAACCATGTTCTTTGAAGTAGTCGTAGATTGCCGTTACGGATTGAACACCAGGATCTTCGCTAGCAGCAAAGTCACGACCTTCTTTCGCTTTGTACCAATCCATGATGCGACCAACGAATGGCGAGATCAGGAATACACCTGCTTCAGCACAAGCTTGCGCCTGAGCAAATGAGAACAATAGAGTAAGGTTACAGTTGATGCCTTCCTTCTCAAGTTGCTCTGCAGCGCGGATACCTTGCCATGTAGAAGCTAATTTAATCAGAACGCGGTCTTTTGAAATACCCGCTTCTTCATACATCTTGATTAAGCCACGAGCGCGGGCGATGCTACCTTCAGTATCGTAAGATAGACGAGCATCAACCTCAGTTGAGATGCGACCCGGAATAATACCTAGGATCTCTTTACCAATATTTACCGCAAGCAAGTCACCGGCATAAATTAGCTGTTGTTCTAGATCATCAAACTTCTGCTTGGTTTGGGCAATGACGCTATCAATTAGAGATGCGTAGTGCTCAAGTTGAGAGGCTTTCAGAATAAGTGAAGGGTTAGTTGTAGCGTCTTGAGGTTTATATTTAGCAATTGCTTCAATATCACCAGTGTCAGCGACCACTACAGTCATAGAGCGAAGTTGTTCTAGTTTATTGCTCATGTCTTGTTCATCCTATACAAGAAAAACAGGGTGGAGGGGAGTGCCACCCTTAAAGAATAGGATTAATCTAAGGTATTGAAGCGAGTTTGTGAATCATTTTCATTGGTAGATTGTGATAAAAATCTTACGCAAACGTTTACTGGATTTTACAAACCGGACATGACGACTGTTTTGGCAGAGTAAACTCTTGCCATTTCATGCTCAGAGCATCAAACATCATTAATTTTCCTGGCTTGTGCGAGCCTAAATTTGACAGCAAACGGATAGCTTCCAATGCTTGCATGCTTCCGATAACGCCAACCACAGGTGCCAAGATTCCCGCTTCAACGCAGCTCAATTCATTAGTGCCAAACAGCGCGCTTAAACACTCATAACAAGGTTCATCATTTTTATAGGTAAAACTGATCACTTGTCCTTCAAGACGAATTGCTGCGCCGGAAACCAAAGGCGTTTTGTGTTTGTGACACAGTCGATTTAACTGATTTCGAGTAGTGAGGTTGTCACTCGCATCAATCACTAATGAATGATTAGCTACAGCAGTATCAAGCTCGTTGTCGTCTAAACGACGCCCTATTGCGGTTATCTCACAATTTGAATTGAGCTGTGAAAGGCTCGCTTTTGCGGAGTCGACCTTTAGAGCGTTGATATCAGACTCCGTATGAAGAATCTGCCTTTGTAAATTGGAGAGCTCTACAACATCATCGTCGACGATGGTTAGCTTGCCAATGCCCCCTGAGACAAGATAGGGCGTTGCCGCACAACCCAAGCCTCCAGCACCAATAATAAGTACAGAGGCTTGTTTGAGGGCCTCTTGGCCCTCAAAATCAAAGGAGCGTAAGATGATCTGACGATTGTAGCGAAGCATCTCTTTGTCGCTCAAGATTTCCATATCAACCTCTAATATAAGGTGGAGTTAAATAATTGTATTTGAACGGTTTCCCCTGCTTCCACTCGGCCGCGTTCGCGCTCGAGAATGACGAAGCAATTTGCTAGGCTCATTGAGCGGAAGGCCCCAGAGCTTTGGTTTCCGGTTGTCTCCACTTCAAACTCACCGTGCTCGTTTATCGCATAGATGCCACGCTGATAATCGGTACGACCTGGATTCTTCTTGAATGACGATAATGTCTTTGCTGGTAGTGTTGGCGCTGGCTTCCATTCACTCTCGCCACCAAGTTTAGCTAATAGTGGCTGAACTAAGATGTAAGCGGTCATAAAGGCTGATACAGGGTTTCCTGGTAGGCCACAAAATAGAGCATCGTCGAGTTTGCCAAATGCAAAGGGTTTACCTGGCTTAATTGCTAGTTTCCAAAAGCCAATCTCACCTTTTTGCTCTAGAATGTCCTTGGTGAAATCGGCTTCACCGACACTTACACCACCAGAGGTAACAACGACGTCAGCCTCTGTCTTGGCTTTTTCAAACGCTTGCGCTAGAAGTTCGACATCATCAGGAATAACGCCTAGGTCGATAACATCACAACCAAATTTTTCAAATAGAGGTATGGTTCCGTAGCGGTTGCTGTCGTAGATCTCGCCTGCGCCAAGAGGCACTCCTACAGGCTTTAATTCATCACCTGTGGAAAAAGTGGCTACGATGGGCTTGCGATATACTTCAACGTGCGCGACGCCCAGTGACGCGAGCATAGGTAGGTCACGAGCAGTAAGTCGCTTACCTTTTTCAAGTACCAGTTGTCCAACTTGGATGTCGTCACCAAGTGGGCGGATATTTTGATTGGTTTTGACGTTCGAAGGGTCAAACACGATACCTTCATCAGCGACAGTGACATTCTCTTGCATTATTACAGCATCACACCCTTCGGGGATTTGTGCACCCGTCATAATGCGAATACACGTCGCTTTAGGCCACTCTCCTTGCAAAGGAGCACCAGCAAAAGATTGCCCTGCCAGTGGAAGCGTTGATTGAGTGTTTAGGTCCGCAATTCTTACCGCATATCCATCCATCGCTGAATTATCAAAAGGAGGGACATGAATAGGGGATAATATTTCACTGGCGAGTACTCGGCCAATAGCTTTGTCGAGAGCCAATGATTCAGTCTCATGGACGGTATGAGTGTTTTCGAGAATTTTGGCCATTGCCTCTTCAATCGGCATCAAGCCCGGAGCATCACAGCAACCCATCATAATTCCTTGTTTGTACAGCGATAAAAAACAAACTGTAACACGATGCAAAGAGCGAGACACTTAAGTGATTAAATTAGATGATGTAATTTTGATGAAATCCAAGTATTCTCTTTCGCCATCGCGCAAATGTTGGTCGTGCGATGCAAAGATGTACAGATGGAGAGTTAAATGTCAGGTTTAAGCGAATCAGCTCTGCTGGTAAAAGAAGCACTTGCTAATCGTGGGCTAGAAACCCCAATGGTTGCCAGTGACCTTACTGCGGAAGATAAAAAGCAGCAGATTGAATATCACATGCGTGAGATCTTAGGCTTATTGCAACTAGATCTAACCGATGACTCTTTGCAAGACACACCAAAACGCATCGCTAAAATGTATGTGGACGAGGTGTTTTCTGGTTTAGATTACGCTCGTTTTCCTAAGATCACGGTTATTGAGAACAAGATGGATGTGAGTGAAATGGTGCGAGTGAAAGACATCACTTTAACCAGTACCTGTGAGCATCACCTAGTGACTATCGATGGTCGTGCTGCAGTGGCTTACATTCCTCGTACCAAAATTATTGGCTTGTCGAAAATTAACCGCATTGTGCGCTTTTTTGCCCAGCGCCCTCAAGTACAAGAGCGTATGACTCAGCAGATCCTTGTGGCACTGCAAACCTTGCTTGAGAGTGAAGATGTCGCGGTCACCATTGATGCGACCCACTATTGCGTTAAATCTCGTGGCGTAATGGACGCAACCAGCGAAACTACTACTACTGCACTAGGCGGTATCTTCAAATCTAACGCCGCAACTCGTCACGAGTTTCTGCACGGCCTTCGTTAATCGCCTAGCTTGCCCTCTATTGCGGTTTAATCTTCTTATGCTGAGGTTTAAACCGCTCAGGCCAGTACATGGCCACATATCCCGCTGATACCCACAACACCAATAGCGTTGCTATTGTCAGTTCGAACATTCCAAATTTATGTAGCCAATACCAATCCTCGTGCGCCAACTCAAACCATGTTGTCAGTCTCGACATGGCAATAGCACTGATCACCGATGGAAAGGTAACCGCAGCGATAGAAGGCTGAAATTTTAGCCTTAACAGATTGATGTAGCATAGGTAGATGAGCAGGGTCATTGTAATGGCGATACCGGCTAATGCGCCCGTTAAAATAGGGTCCGGATCGGGAAAGTTCACCAAATAAGCCGCTAGCGTTAGATTGATCGGTGCAGCCATAATGGCCAGCGTTGGACGTGCTCGGCGAGGTAGTTTGCCAAAGAACACCAAACGATAGAGCACTAACGGAAGCATAAGGAAATAGATGCTAATACACAGCATAGCCATGTTTTGCGAAAACACGGTATGGCCCAACTCTGATCCTGCCAAAGTACTACTGATAACACCCACAGGGTAAAGAAACCAACTAGGAACCACATTGACCATCTTGAAGTTGGCGAACTGAAATCCAAAGAAGAGTACCATCATGGTGATATGCAGGCCTAATGAAGCAAACCACAACATTGATGCGATATGAGGGATCTCGGTGGCGAGATAGTCACACAGTACCAGTAGTGCCATGCTCATCGGCGCCATTAAACTGCCGCTAAGAGGGTGCTTAATGTCAGCAAAAAATAGGCGCGGATTAAGGCTGTACTTAAGGAGTACGGGGATAAGTATCAGAGTACCTACTAACGCTAAATAAGGACGAATTACATTGCCAATATCAGGGATATACAATGCCCATGCCTGTCCTAAACCTATCAGTCCCAGTGCAAGTGCGGCTTGCGAAGGCGGAATGTGATGGAACCGATGAAATTTGCGTAACAAGTCTCTTATTCTCCGAGGGTAAAATGGCTAATCTGGAATGGTGCATATTAAACAGCAACCGAGCGCTTATTGCCATGATCAAAAAGGTAATAAACAATTCATTATCTGGTAATACTTGCAGTTTTTAAAATATGCGCCATAGTTAAATTGTGAGGTAAAAATCGAATCTTACAGGGAGGAAAAGGTTACCTCACTTCGGTTAACATAAGTGTAATCGCAACACAGCTGAAGAGCCGTAAATACTTTAACGCTCGTTAATAGTTCTCCGGTCAACAACCCGCGAGATTCGCAAACTCACGATTGAGTAACGAGACCATAAGGCGCATGCAAAGTGCGCCTTTGTGCTTTCTGGCGTTTGTGAAAATGATGCAAAAAAGCCCCATTTAGGCGTTGATGGCAGTAAATTCCCTTGTTGGTTACAATTTGTTTCATTTCTTTGTTTTTCTAGAGGAACCTAACTATCTGAATAATATAGTTAAATTAACGTTCTAATTATGGAAACTTAGTTTGCGTATTTCGAAAATAACGCCTCTGTTTATTATTTGTACGACAAATGTATAATCCCCCATCTTTCAAGTTATCGCATATCAAGCATTCGAGAGTATTTATTGCTTAGTTTGGTATGTTTTCCAAAGAGGTGGTTGATGAAGGTTGTAGAGTACGCATTAATGTCTGCGTTTGCTGTTGTTATTCTTATTGCTCTTTTTAGCACGTTTATGGCACACGCTGGTGGTATCTGGGATACGATTTTGACCATTAAATAGTTATCTCTTATAAAACTGCAGGGGTCCTGATTACGGACAATGTTGTGCCCCTTTGTCTCCCTTCTTATGGCTAGCTTTATCTTCTTTGCTGCATCTTAGTTTTTGACCTTTCTCCCTATAATTGAATCTTGTAGACTCTAAGCACAATTCATCTGCTCAGAACGGCGTCTATGTCTCGTAAAACTCCTACTAACATCATTACTGGTTTCTTAGGTACAGGCAAAACCACAACTATTTTAGAACTATTAAAGGCTAAACCTGAGAATGAAAATTGGGCAGTATTAGTCAATGAATTTGGTGAGATAGGTATTGATGGAGCCATCATGTCTGACAGTGGTGCTCTTATTAAAGAAGTACCTGGAGGGTGTATTTGCTGTACTGCTGGTGTTCCTACTAGTGTGGCGATAACGGCGCTACTTCGTGGCAAACCAGACAGGCTGATCATTGAACCTACAGGTCTGGGTCATCCAAAGCAGATCATGGCTACGCTTTCTTCAGCTCAGTTCAGTCCATATATTGAATTACGCTCAACATTGACCCTTACCGATGCTCGATACTTTGATAATGACAAGTACACGACAAACTCAAACTTCAAACAACAGTTGGAAGTTGCCGATATCATCATCGCAAATAAGAGTGAACTAGCGGCTAAAGCGCAGGTTCAGGCAATGTATGATTGGTTACAATCTCACGGTATTCACACTAACGTTATTAGCACGACAAGAGGTGATATAGAGCTGTCTCTACTGGATATGTTTGTGAAGCCTAGTGAAGAGATGGAAATTGAAGAAGAGCACCATCATCATGCCTCGATGGAACCGCAATTCCAGTTGCCGCCTAATCAAACCCATATTAGAAAAGAGAATAAAGGACAGGGCTATTTCTCCTGCGGTTGGTTGTTTGGCGCTGAGATCACCTTTGACTTTGATTCTCTGTTTTCTATGTTAAACGATCTGACCGCCGATCGCGTTAAAGCGGTGATGAATACTGACAAAGGTTGCTATGCCTTCAACAAGGCAGATGGAGTGCTGTCAGTGAATGACTTGTCTTTGGAAGGATTTGAGTCGCGCATTGAGGTGATTGACTCTGAATTGATGCCGTGGGATCAGCTTGAAGAAATTTTGTTGAATCTTGCTGGTGGTAATACCTAACGTCTATAGAAATAGACTGTTCAGATGGGGAACTAACATTCTTTGTTAGCGGTTTGCCTATTACTAGCCACTTATGAACCGGTTGAAAGCTCTCATGATACCCTGCGCCCAGTCTTGAACATCGCGGACAGGATCACCGGTGATGAATTTCCACATGTCTTCTCCAAAGAAAAGAAAGGCAATAATGAATAAGCCAATAGCGGGATAAAGTAAGCGTCGTAGCATATTTCTTCCTCCATGAAGAAAGGGTGCTTGCGACTAAATATAGAACAATTATTCTATAAATGAAAAACCCCAGTTCAAAAATTGAGCTGGGATTTTTGCTTCTTACGGGATTTTAGCTGCAGTTTAGCGCTTGTTTCGAAGGTATCGCTTACGACGTTCTTCTTTTTTCTTCGCTTTCGCTTCTTCCTTGCGAACGGCTTCTTTCTCTACTTCGATTAGCTCTTCGGTGATCATTTCAGGAAGCTCGAGAGTGATTTGACCTAGCACGCCCTGTCGAAGTTCGTGTAGCAAGATTTCTGACGCCTTGTGCAGATCTACACGTCCTCCAGAGCGCAGAGCACCACGTTTGCGACCAATGGCTTCCATTAACTCAATTTCAGTCTCTGGCAATTCGTCTAGT
The DNA here is from genome assembly GCA_024346835.1 of Vibrio comitans. Lineage (GTDB taxonomy): Bacteria > Pseudomonadota > Gammaproteobacteria > Enterobacterales > Vibrionaceae > Vibrio > Vibrio comitans. Next base: position 262,318 of record AP024867.1, on the reverse strand, counting down.
TGGTAACGCTCAATTAAACGCTCAGGATATTGCTGTGCTAGGTATTCAACTGTGTAAAAAGCCACTTCGTCGTATTCCATCGCCGTATCTTTGATAGCGCCTGTTGCGGCGAGACGGAATCCACTGTGTGGGTTTTCTACCTTAGGCCATAGAATTCCCGGAGTATCAGAAAGTACAACCCCGTTTTGTAGGTTGATACGTTGCTGACGGCGAGTTACCGCAGGTTGGTTACCAGTTTGAGCAATTGTACGACCCGCTAAGGTGTTGATGATCGTGGATTTTCCGACGTTTGGAATGCCCATGATCATGGTGCGAATGTTCTTGCCCATCGCCTCACGATGCGGGGCCATTTTGCGACACAGTTCCATAATTTTATGGATCTCTTGAGGGTTTTCGGTAGTCACAGCCATCGCTTTAACACCCTCTTGAAGCTCAAAATGCTCAATCCACATTTGTGTTAGCTCAGGATCGGAGAGATCCCTTTTATTGAGTACTTTGATACAAGGCTTATCACCACGCAATTCAGAGATCATAGGATTCTCTGACGAGTAGGGAATACGTGCATCTAGCACCTCGATAATGACATCAATCTGAGGAACCACCTCTTCGATCTCTTTACGAGCTTTGTGCATGTGACCCGGAAACCACTGAATTGTGTTGTTAACCATTGAATTTATTGCCTTATTAATTTGTCTTTTACGTCACGAAGTAAAGTGGAGCACATGAAGGTATGTGTGACACAAGGTAACGCTATCTCAAAGCATAGATGTGAAAAATACGCGTCAATGAGAATGTCAGACTAGAAAGAGATACTTTTGCCCAAGTATAACAAACTTGAGTGCCTATGAAAGCAAGGTACTGCGAGACTTCCCTATATGGCTAAGAGACGTTTAAACAATACCTTAGCTCGGCCAGTGCAACCAAAGTGCAATTATGGTTGACTTAATCAACCTTATGGTTATTATAGTGGATATAGTCAACTATTAATCAATAGACAGAGGTGTCCTATGCCAATCATCAAACCCACCAATAAATCGGTAGAGAGCTTAGAAGGTCTGCACCTTTACCACACAGGTTTTTCGAACTGTGCAATGCGTGTACGAATTGCTCTGGAAGAGAAGGAGCTGGCATGGGAAAGCCATCTCATTGATTTACAAAAAGGGGAAAACCGAACGGCTGAGTATTTCGGCATCAATCCCAATGGTGTAGTACCAACGCTTATTGACGATGGCGTGGTGATCATCGACTCTGCAGACATTATTGATTACATTGATCGAAAGTTTGTTTCTGGATCATTGCGTCCAAGTAGTCAGGTCGAGCTGGCAGAAATGTATGAGTGGATGTATTTGGCTCGAGATAACCACCTTTCGATTAAAACCTACATGTACAGCAATGTGAAAAACTCACAAGGTATGAAACGAAGTGATGAAGAAATGGCCGATTATCGAGATAAGCAAACCTTTGATGCAGCGTTGCTTGCCTTTCATGAACGTTTCAATTCCAGCAACGGCTTTTCTGAACAAGAAAAGGCACAAGCTACAGCCGTCATTGATGAATGTTTTGCCAAGATGGACAATCGCCTGAAAGATCATCAATGGTTGGTTGGAGAAGCTTTCTCTCTAGCTGACATTACTTGGATACCGCAACTTGTCGTATTGAAGGCAGCCAACTATCCATTTGAAAAGTATCCAAACCTTGAGCAGTGGAAAAATGCAATTGTTCAGCGACCAAGCTTTAAGCGAGGAGTGAAGCAATGGTTGGTTGGGATGGGGGAATAATCTCGCTTTTCACCAGAGCCTCATGTACTGAGGCTCTGCTAAGTCATATGATTGATGGAGATACAGAGTCCTATTTCAGATTCCGTTGATCTTGGGCAAACTAGCCCTTGTAATCCCCGCCTATTCACAGAATTATTTTCATAGATTGCTCATAATAAGTACTGGCTTTTGAGATGCTCTGCTGAGCGTCAAGCCTTGTTTATTTTTTCAGGAGGTGAGCAATGTATCGGCAACTTGATGAAGGACGAAGAATACAGATATGGGCTTTGCGCAAAGAGGGCAAGAGCCAAACTGAGATTGCTCAACATCTAGATATTCACCGCTCGACGGTTAGCCGAGAGCTTAATCGCAACTCTGGCCCCTATGGCTACGAACCTAAGCTTGCACAAAGTATGGCTTCATATCGCAAAAAGTATCATCAAGATATTATTGGTAAAGAGTATGAAGAGTTGCTGATTGAACTAAATAAGCAAGGTTTCAACTTTGAAAAAAGCCAAGCATTTATTCTACACCACCACCCAGAACTCCCTGTTGAGGACGTCGATTTACTCTTAAAAAAGAGTGGCCTCTTTATTTGACCTCTTTTTTCAATAAATGTGATGCGAATCACTTGTTGCACTTGCTTAGAGTTAGGGGGAATTGACTAAATCGCTGTTGTTGCACTTGCTCTAATCATCTCTTTTAGGCTCTTATCGTATGCCATTTTTCTTGTTGCACTTGCCTTGGAAAGAGAGAAAATTAGCCTTGTTGCACTTGCTCTTACCTATTTCTTGATGTGGTTTAAGTTGTTGTTTTTATTGGGTTAAATATCTCGTCTTGATGTGTTGATATGACACGGTCAGCACGTATATAGTTGTTTTGAAGCTTCGTAAGTATTGACAACGACACGTAATCAAGGAGCACGACCATGAGAAAATTCAGTCATATAGGAATCCCCACTCAAACCAAGCATGATGGTGAAAACTTTATGCAGGATATCGGCCTTTATGCCACTGACTATGCGAAGAGTGATAATCAAATAGAGTGGTTACGCTTTTTAGATAGCAGTCCTATGCCTGAAGAGCTCAAACAGACCGCACATGTGGCCTATGAAGTCGATGATCTAGATGAGGCACTTAAAGGCCAGAAGATATTAATAGAGCCATTTAGCCCAAATGAATCAGTAAAAATTGCGTTTATATTGGAAGATGAAGCCCCAGTGGAATTAATGCAACAGATTTAAAATATCGCCTTTTCTTGATAGCTAGCATCAAAATTAAATATAGGAAGTAAGGATATGAAAAAGTTTATTAATAATGCTGAAAATATCACAGTTGAACTTCTTCAAGGTTATGCAATGACATTCCCTTCCAAGATAAAAGTGGTATCAGAAAAAATCGTCTCTCGAGTGACTCCGAAAGACCCTAATAAAGTGGCAATTGTAACGCTTGGTGGTGCTGGACATGAACCTGCATTGAGCGGCTATGTTGGAGAGGGTTTACTCGATTTTTCTGTTGTTGGGGATATCTTTGCCGCACCAGGCGCTCCCAAAGTGTTTGAAGCTCTAAAAATGGCAGACCGTCCTGCTGGCGTACTTCTCGTGGTGCTTAACCATGAAGGTGATGTTATGGCAGCTAACATGGCAATGGAAATGGCTAAGAGAGAAGGCATCAACGTTAAAATGCTACTGACCCATGAAGACATTAGCGCAGGGTTAAATGCGGACGTTAAAGATCGCCGAGGATTAGCGGGTTGCGTACCAGTATACAAGCTAGTAGGCGCTGCCGCTGAAGAAGGATTAAGTCTTGATGATGTTCATCGCATAGGTGAGAAGTTTGGCCAAAGTATGGCGACCTTAGCTGTTGCTATGAGCAACGCCACCCATCCACAGTCAGGTATGGCAATCGGCGATTTAGCTAGTGATGAAATGGAAATCGGTATGGGCCAGCACGGAGAAGGCGGCGGTGGTCGAATGAAGATCCAAACAGCTGACGATACAGCTCATATTATGGTTGACCAACTATGCAAGGCCATTGATGTTAAGCCAGGTGATGATCTAATGCTGATGATCAATGGCTCTGGTGCGACAACGCTTATGGAAATGTTCATTGTTGCGCGTGCGTGTCACCTATCGTTGCAAGAAAAACAAGCGAGCGTTGCCCGTTCTAAAGTTGAAGAGATACTGACAGTGCAAGAAATGGCTGGCTTCCAAATGTGTATTGGTAAGTTTGATAGTGAAACTTTGCGCTATTGGGACAAACCTTGTAACGCACCGTATTGGATTCAGCAGTAATCATTGCGTAGGCGCACAAGGTTGCGCCTAGTTTAAGAAATTAGCCCTTCAAGTATGAATTAGTGCGTGTTTTAAATAATTCACGTAGGGCTAACTGTTGCCAAAATATTGGGGGCAATTATGACGGTACTCGACTCAAAGCTGTTATTTAATATGTTCGAACATGCAGCGGAGAATATTCAACAAAATATTGAGTTACTCAATGAATTAGATGGGAAAACAGGCGATGGAGACCATGGAACGACCATGCTTCGAGTGTGCCACTGCATTGTAGATTCACTGAACAGAGAAGAACAAGATTGGAGCAAAAAAGTTGATAACCTCGGCTGGGAAATCTTGAGTCAGGACGGTGGCTCAGCAGGAATGCTCGTGGGCAATTTGTTTATGGGAATTGGTTCTGGTCTTGTCGATGACGAACTTGGCCCTGTAGGAACCGCTCAAGCATTTAAAAATGGTATCGACTTGGTGGTTAAATTCAGTGGCGCTCACCAAGGTGATAAAACCATGCTTGATGCTTTGATTCCTGCAATGCAAACCATGCAAGAAGATGCGATCAGTGGAGTGGCACTTGAAGATATGTTCGAGCATGCTGCCGTAGCCGCAAGGCAAGGGGCAGAAGCAACCAAGGAGATGGTGCCAAAACGAGGCCGAGCCAAAAACATGGGAGCGCGAGCTGTTGGTCATATAGATCCTGGCGCGGTAAGCATGGCAATTCTATTCGAGTCATTTGATGAAGCAATTCACCAAGTGCATTAGGAGCAAATCATGGCAGATAAAGATGGTAACTCGTTGGCAAAAAGCTACGGTTTCGAGACTCCAGCAAGTAACCAACCTTTCTATGTGAAAGGCATGGAAAATGTAGATTGGGGAATGAAGGATAGGCTCAGCCGTATTTTCAGACCTAGCAGTGGCAAAACGGTGATGCTGGCTTTCGACCACGGCTACATAATGGGAGCGACGGCTGGTTTAGAGCGCTTGGATTTGGCGATAGAACCTTTAGCTGAGCATGCAGATGCATTAATGGCGACTCGTGGTGCAATGCGTTCTTGTATTCAACCCACTCATAACAAGCCAGTCATTCTGCGAGCAAGTGCGGGCAGTACGGTGTTGCAAGAGGATATGAGCCACGAGGTAATGGGGGTTGATATTGATGATGCCATTCGAATCAATGCATCCTGCTTAGCAATTCAGGTATTTGTTGGGGCGAAAGGGGAGTGCTCAAGTTTAAATAACTTAGTCAAAGCAATTGATGCAGGGGCGCGATATGGCATACCTACATTGGGTGTCACCGCGGTGGGTAAGGAAATGGAACGAACCAATCGATACTTTATGTTAGCAACGAGGGTGTTGGCAGAGTTAGGCGCACACATAGTGAAGACCTATTACTGCGAAGATTTTGAAAAAGTCGTTGCAGCCTGTCCTGTGCCAATTGTTGTGGCGGGTGGAAAGAAAGTACCGGAGTTAGAAGCGTTGACCATGGCATACAACGCAATTCAAGCTGGCGCCGCAGGTGTTGATATGGGTAGAAATGTATTCCAAGCACAAGATCCGGTGGCCATGATCAAAGCGATCTCTGGTGTTGTTCATGATCAGTTGAGCCCAAATCAAGCTCTAGATTTGTATCACACCGAATTACATATGACGCAATAAGGAAGGTTAAAGATGAAATTTTCACAGTTTATATTTATCCCTGTTATCGTCGCTTTTTTGGCGTTTACGATTCAAATTGTCGATCAGCTATTTTCTCCTATGATGCCTGTAGCAGGAAATGTCGGTTTTGGTTGGATCGCCTTTATAGCTTGGGCCATGTACTTTATGGCAGGCTGCAATATTGATGGGGGCATAAAAACCTTCTGTGGTTATTTGTCCGGTATCGTAGCTTCTATTGCTATCATGGAGCTCGGTGGCGCATTTATCGCGCTTGGTTTTTTTGCCTTTCCTGTCGCTATCTTCTTTGTTGTGATCCCGTGTATTTGTTTAGAAAGGTTTCCTCCATTTGATTTTGTTCCTGCGTTATTTGTGGGTGCAGGAACCTTCTTTGGGTTTATGTCTTATGTATCAGGTGCGACCTACCTTACCGCGACCATCACCGAACTAGTTTATTGCCTGATTGGTTTAGGTTATGGCTGGGTAACCGTGGCTCTGCGTACTCGATACGAGCAGCACGTGGAAGATCAAGTTAAAGAGGGTGAGCATCTACCTCACTGATGACAGCCTCTTCAATATTTCAAAGCTCGGGGTCTCTCGAGCTTTATTTTTTACTAATTCATCGCGTCTGCGTGCGGAGGCATTGCCTAAAGTACAAAAATCACACTAGTCTTAATTGTGGATAGCAATAATCTAGGAGGGATAATGGGATACGTTCTAATCACAGGCGCGAGTGAAGGAATAGGCAGGGCGATTGCCTATAAATTTGCAAGACAGCATCACCCACTTATTTTGGTATCACGCCAAGTAGATAAACTTAATGTTGTTAAAGACGATATTGAAGAGCGCTATGGGGTTGAAGTGATTATTTGCCCTGCGGATCTCGCTGTGCCGCTAGCCGTGGATGAAATGTACGATCGAGCGATGAAGCATGAAATCGAAATTTTCGTCAATAATGCGGGCTTTGGTGATTACAATAGGGCGTGGGACGCGGATGTCGATCAAGTAGCGAGAATGATTGATGTCAATGTTAAAGCGCTCACCCGACTTTCCCTGCGATTCATTCAAGATCATAAAAATAAACCTGCAACCCTGATCAATGTGTCTTCTGCAATGGGCTATGCCATTTACTCAGATGCGGTGGCGTATTCTGCAACTAAATTCTATGTATCAGCGTTTACCGAAGGCATTGCCCAAAACCTCAAGGAAGGCGCTTTTCCACTTAGGGTCAAGTTACTTGCCCCAGGCCCTGTTACTACAGAGTTTGAAAAAAATGCCATCACAAAATCCAGCATGAGCGAGAATGAGTGGGAAGGGCCACACACGGCAGAAGAGATGGCCGATTTTGCGTATCGTTTGTATGCCAGTGATCAGATCGTTTCTCTACGAGAAGGTGAAACTATGCGAATTCAAGACCCATTGTTTGGATACGAATAGAGCAAATTGATTGGTGCTTGTCGCTATTTGTGATGAGTGACTGACAAAGGAGCATCACAAGTACTTTCACCATGATCGGGTTTCGATATAATTCTCAGTCTATTTACAGTTCGCACTGATGTGCAGATGAGTTGAACATGCTTGAGAATCTAACGTGAAAAAGCTGTTGTTGTTGCTAGATAGTATGATCTACTTTGATCGTCAGGTACTCAAAGGTATCCAGGCTAAGGTCGAAGAACTGAGTCTCAAGGTTGAGCTACATCTCGAGTCCTACACGGATAACGAGTATCTGCGCTCCCAGAAGTGGGACTACGTTATCGCTGATCTTAATAAGCCCAACGTCATCGATGCCCTTCAAGAGCTTAGCCCCCATACTTTAGTATTTAGAAATCATGACGGTGGAGAAATACCTGCAGGCTATTCTTCTGTAACCGTAGATAACTTTGGCCTCGCTGATACGGCTCTGCAAAGCTTTAAAAACAGTGGCTATCAAGCTGTCGGTTACTACACCAGCCAACAAGATAAAAATGCACAATGGTGTTTAGAGCGCCATGCCGGTTTTATTCAGTCTGCTCATACCGGTGGCTTTGCCATCATAGATGATATTGAACAAGCCATTGCTAATAAGCAATTCCCTTTAGGGGTGTATTGCTCTTCAGATCGCTCGGCAAGAAAGCTCGTCAATTTTTGTTATCGTCAGTCAGTCAGTGTCCCAGAGCAGGTCTCTATTATCGGCACAGACTATGATGATACCGAACGGATGCTGTCTTCTATTCCTCTCAGCTCCGTTGCCCTAAATCCTGTTGAGCTTGGTAAGCTTTGCATTGAAACACTATTTAAAGCGGTCAGATACAAGAGAGCCTATCAAGAGGTATTCTCTTCTTATGAACTGATCCATGGTCGTACAACGTTATCCGCACTTAAGCTTGATACTATTTTGGTCAAGGCTGAAAGCTTCATTCGAAATAACTTTCATCGAAACATTAAGATAAAGCAGGTGACTGATTATTGCCGAGTGTCTCGAAAAACCTTAGACAGTCGCTTTATAGAGAGCTACGGCGAAACGGCACATCAGTTCATTACTAGGCAAAGACTCGATAAAGCCAAACAATTGCTCGTCTCTACCGAAGACAGTATTGATGCCATCGCCAAGCAGTGTGGCTATCCAAATCAGAGCTATCTTTCTCAGGTATTTTTGAAGCAGTTAAGCATTACACCAAATCGATATCGTCAGCAAAGTGAGCAAGCAAAGCTCTAAAAGATGTGTTAGTTATTTAGCAAGACAACCTTTAAATTTTATATATTTGGTAAGTTGAATTATCAATTTTATAACTGCGTTTCACTGAGCAGAATTTCCCACCATTAATCACGATAATCCATTGCATTGATTAAACGGAGTATCGTGATGACCCTATACAAAGATGCATCATTCTCAACCCAAGAAAGGGTTGCCGACCTAATGGCGAGAATGACGATAGAAGAAAAAATTGCACAACTTGGCGCTCAATGGCTAATTCTAGATCCACAAGGTGAGCACAAAGAGCGAGAGCTCGAAATGAGTGACAGTGAGTCTGGGCGCACTTTAAGCGACAAATTAAAACTTGGTATCGGCCAGATCACTCGCCCGCTAGGTACTCACACCGTTTCGCCAGTCGATGGCGTTAAAGCACTCAATGAGCTTCAAAAATTCTTAGTAGAGGAGACTCGTCTTGGCATTCCAGCTATCTCACATGAAGAATGCCTTGTTGGTTTAATGAGCTCAGAAGCGACCCTATATCCGTCTTCCCTTAACTATGGGCATACTTGGAACCCAGAGCTGATCTACCACGCGGCTAGTGATATTGGCCGTCAGGTGCGAGCGGTTGGCGCAAAGCAAGGGCTTGCTCCGGTGCTAGATGTATCGAGAGATGTTCGCTGGGGACGCACTGAAGAAACGCTAGGTGAAGACCCATACTTGGTTGGGGTTATGGCAACTGAGTACGTCAAGGGCTTGCAAGGGGAAAACAGAGACCTTTATGCAACCCTAAAGCATTACGTTGGTCACTCCGCAAGTGAAGGCGCACGTAACCACGCTCCCGTTAACCTAGGCTTTAAAGAACTCAACGATACCTTCATGTTGCCATTTGAAATGGCAGTAAAACTAGGCAATGCGGGTTCGGTTATGCCGGCTTATCATGATATCGACGGTGAGCCATGCCATGCTTCCCATTACCTACTCACCGAAGTATTGCGTGAGCAATGGGGTTTTGATGGATTGATTGTGGCCGACTATGGCGGTATTGATTTACTTGCGGCTCACCATGCTGTGGCTGCGGACAGCACTGAAGCAGCAGCACTTGCTTTTAATGCTGGTCTGGATGTTGAACTCCCAGATGATGCTTGCTCCAATCGCTTGACCAAGGCGCTACAAGCAGGACTTATCACGGAAGAAACCATCAATACAATCGTCGAGCGCATCTTGAAGACCAAATTTGAGTTTGGTTTATTTGAGAACCCTTACACTGAGATCCCAAGGGAGCCTTTGCACAACGAAAAGAGCACTGAGCTTAGCTACAAAATTGCCAGTGAATCTACAGTGCTGCTAAAGAATGACGGCACTCTACCTCTGTCTAAGCAAACACCTATCGCAGTTGTGGGCGCAACAGCAGATGATCCATTAGCTTTACTGGGTGGCTATAGCTTCCCTGTGCACCTTATCCTCAGTGATACCGACAGTGGTGAGCTGAACTCAAATACCCTTTTGCAGAGCCTAAAACAATCCTTTGCAACAGTGGACTATGCAAAAGGCTGTGACATCCTGACCGAACGTCGAGCTAATGCGCCAGTATTCCCTGGCGATGTCAGTATGGCTATTGCCCAAGACCAGACTTCACCGGTGAGCAAAGATACTTCATTCATTCAGCAGGCTGTGGATGTGGCACAACAAAGCGAAGTTATTGTGGCATGTGTGGGTGATTTGGCGGGCTTGTTCCAGACAGGCACTATTGGGGAAGGCTCTGATACAGATAGCTTAGAGCTTCCAGGTGTGCAACGTGAAATGCTTGATTCGCTGTTAGATACAGGAAAACCTGTCGTTGTGCTAGTTACAGGCGGTCGCCCATATCAGTTGGGTAGAGCGGAGGATGAAGCGAGCGCTATTTTATATGGATGGGCACCGGGCCAAGAGGGGGCAAACGCGATTGCCGATATCCTTAGTGGCGAGGTGAACCCAAGTGGTAAGTTAACGCTATCGATCCCAAAAAATGTTGGTGCTGTACCTTATTTCTACAATCACAAACTGAAGAGCGCAGGTACTCCAATTGCCTATCACTTTGGTTCTGCGTACAACTTCGGATTTGGATTAAGCTACACCCAGTTCGATTATAAGGATGTCGATCTAGCGAGTAATTGCGTGGAACTTGATGGCAGTATCGAGGCATCAGTAACCATTACTAACACCGGTGACCGAGCAGGTGCAGAAGTGGTGCAGCTCTATACTAGAGACAAGCTGTGCTCAGTGGTGCGTCCAGTGAAAGAGTTAAAAGGTTTCCACAAAGTATGGCTAGAAGCAGGCGAAAGCAAGCGCATCACCTTCAGCCTGCCAGTAGATATGCTTAACTTTACCAACGCCAAGCATCAACGCGTTGTTGAAGGTGGTGAATTTGAAATTATGATTGGCCGATCATCTAGCGAGATTGAACACAGCGCTATCGTTAACGTTAATGGCAAGGTGAAAACCTTACCTAAACATTGGCGCATGATCTGTGAAACAAAAGAAGTTCAGTCGGCGTAAGCCTCTAAACACAACAGGCCTTAATTCAAGCCACTCTTGCGAGTGGCTTTTTTGTTTGTGCGTGATACCATTCCGCAAGTTTTCGAGCCATAGCCTATGCTATTGCTGTCCATCCGTTTTTAATGAGTAATCTATGCCATTTTCCAAGCTTGGTTTAAGCACCCCTATCCTCAATGCCATCAATAAAGTTGGTTACGACAAGCCGACTTCTATTCAAGAAAAAGCGATACCAATTGTTTTAGAAGGTAAGAACCTGATTGCCGCTGCGCAAACAGGCACGGGAAAGACGGCGAGCTTTGTATTGCCAATCTTAGAGATGTTGAGCAAGGGTGAAACTCAGCGTAAGAAACGTATTCGCGCTTTGATCGTGGTGCCAACGCGTGAGTTGGCGATTCAGGTGGATGAAAAGATCAAGCAGTACGCCGAGGAGACTAAGCTAACCTCTATGGCAATGTATGGCGGAGTAGAGTATCAACCGCAGAAACAAGGCCTTATCGATGGTGTGGATGTGCTGGTTTCAACACCGGGACGCTTGATTGATCTTTATGGTCAAAAAGCAGTGTACTTTGAAGAGGTTGAGGTACTGGTACTTGATGAAGCTGATCGCATGTTGGATATGGGCTTTATTGAAGACATCAACAAGATCATTGCTCGCCTGCCGCAAGATATTCAAAACCTGTTGTTCTCTGCGACTCTATCTAACCCAGTTCGCGATCTCGCAAAGAGTGCAATTAACGAAGCGGTAGAGATCTCTATTGCTAAGCACAGTGCATCAAAATCAAATATTGAGCAGTGGTTAGTAACGGTAGATAAAGACAAGAAATCTTCTTTGCTCGCTCACATGATTAACGAGTATCAGTGGGATCAAGCCCTTATCTTCATTGAAACCAAACATGGCGCAGCTAAGCTTGTCGCTCAACTTGAAAAGCGTGGCATTTCTGCTGAACCATTCCATAGTGGCCGCAACCAAAAGGTTCGTGCTCAGTTACTTGAAGACTTTAAAGCGGGCAAGATCCAGTACATGATTGCCACCGGAATTGGCGCTCGTGGTATTGATATTGACGGCCTTCCGCGAGTGATTAACTATGATTTGCCTTATCCTGCGGATGAATACGTGCATCGCATTGGGCGTACTGGTCGAGCAGATAAGAGTGGTGAGGCGATCTCTTTTGTATCCAAGGATAACTTTAAGAACCTGTGCATGATCGAAAGCCGTTTAGGCCACTTGATTGAAAGACGTGAGGTAGAAGGTTTTGCACCTCGTAAAGAAGTGCCAATTTCGATTCTAAATTATGTGCCAAAACATAAAAGAGAACCTAAAGATTAGGTCTAGTTAATCCTACTGATGGGGAGAAATCATGGCTAACGCAGACAAACAGAAGGTAAAAGATCTATTAGTAGCAACGCGTTATGGTATCTCCGCATCTGAGATGAAAACCGTTATTGATGTTGAGCAAGAAGCCGCGTTAAGAATTATTGCGGAACTGAAGAGTGATGGCGAGGATATTCAAAGTCTCGGGGAAGGGATGAACCCTGAACACTTGGTGCTCTACTCTATCGGAGACATAGAACCTTAATTAACATCAATCTTAGAGTGATCGTCTTGTTCATACAAAGCGTAATCAGTGAACAGTCTACGTTAATTAGGTAGGGAGAGCGTAATGAAAGGAATGTTCCTTCTGCCGTTGGTGGCGACGTTTAGTGTTTTTGCTTCAAGTCATGATGGGAATCAGATGAATCAACTTTCTGAGATGAAATGGCAATACCGTGTGTTACTGATTCAGTCCTCCGTGAGTGTTTCTTCAGAGTTGCGTGATGCCACTAATGGGATCATAGAGAGAGATCTTGCCTGGTTTGTTATTTCGCCGGATAACATTCATTCAAATATCGAAAAGCCTTTGTCACAAAACCTACAAGACGAGCTTCGCCATGAAAGTAGTAGAGCAAACGTGGTCTTGATTGGCAAAGACGGTGGGGTGAAAAAGGTAGACGACGAACTCAATCTACCTGATGTCTTTTCTACTATTGATGAAATGCCAATGCGGCAAGCTGAAATGAGGCAGTAAACCTAGAGGTGACAGCACTTTTTGAGTCCCTTCACATCGTCAAAGAACATCTCAAATTAGTACTGCTGAGACTGTTCAGCGTGTACTCTATTACAAATCTCACGAAACTCCACCCAAGCTTCGTCAAAGCCATTTAATGAAGCTTGTTGGTGATATTCAGCACCAAAATAGCCATCAGTTTTGAATTCGACTCGCTCGGCGTTTCGTAGAGCGACAAGTAGCTTTTTCACTTTATCAGTATCTGTGTGAGTAAGCTCGCTGTATAAACTGACCTCAGACTTTTCTCTATTGTCATCAATATCTTTTAGGGTAATCCAAGAATCAAGGTTGTGCTCATTCATATCCAAGATTCCGTGCTCATTTCCCGTAGTCCAAAGCACTGTGCCTAGTCCTTCTCTTCTTAGGTATCCGGGAAACTCAATAGTTAAACGCAAAGAGTTAGCACTATGGCAATCTAGCCAGATACTTTTCGAAGAATAGTTCGTCATTCGAGCGACATTTTCACCCGTATATTTGTTCACGGATTGCTCTACTTGCCAAGAGGCACTTGCGTGCGTAGATAGCACTAAGCTTGATGCAGTAAGTATATGTTTTAGTTGAATCTTCATTGATATCCGTATGCTTGATGATTAGAAAGCGAGAGTTATAGGAATACATTTTACGCGCTCAAAACGAATCCGTTTCTCATATTCGTCATATTAACAAGATTTTAATACTTTTTGATGTGCGAATGAGTGCAAAAAGGGGATATAAGTGAGTGTTTAGATGAGAGATAAAAAGTGAAGCCCAGTAATCACCATGGTTCAGCCTTGATGATTACCGGGTTAAATCTAATTAACTTATGCAGTAACCGCTTCTTGAGGCGCGCTTGCTGCTAGTGCTGGTTTACCAACAGGTAAGATAGTGCGGCCATACTCGGCGTTTAGCACTTGAGCCATTGCAAAGTAGATTGCAGATGCGCCACAGAAAATACCTTCGATACCAGCGATGAAGCCGATAGTACTATTGCCCGTGAAATCGTGAGCGGCAAGTAGGAAGAATAGAACGGTAAGCGAACCGAATACTACTTGCTTAGCGCGTGGGTAACGAAGTGAACCAATGAACATGAAGCCTGTGAAAATGCCCCATAAAACAAGGAACCAAGCCATAAATCCTGCAGGGCTTGCTGGCAGACCCATGTACGGCATAACAATAATGCCGACTAGTGTTAGCCAGAATAGGCCGTAAGAGGTAAACGCTGTGGTACCGAAAGTATCACCACGTTTAAAGCACATAATACCAACAATAACTTGGCTCAAACCACCGTAGAAGATACCCATAGCTAGGATCATAGAATCCATCGGGAAGAATCCCGCATTGTGGATGTTCAGTAGAATGGTAGTCATACCAAAACCCATTAGCCCTAGTGGGGCTGGATTAGCCAGTTTGTTTGACATCTAGTTACCTTATTCAAAAATGTGCGTAAAAAATCAACGGTGAGTTTAATTGCTTATGTCACAAATAGGAAAAGATCTAACTGCAATCTAAGATTTTGATTTTGGATGTATAGATTTTCATATAAAAATATCAAGTGCTTAGCTCATTAACTCCCCAACTATCAACTATGTGCAAAGCCAATGCGACACAGAGAAAGGAAAGCCTAGCCTCCTGTAAATAAGGGCCTGTTATTCATATCGCACTATACTTTCCTCGAACCTCAGAGGTTAAGCAGTACTCTGATTAACAACGGAGGCGAGTGAAGAATATGAAAAAAGGCTCTTCAATCATCCGCTTAGCTTCTCTAGTTCTTGTCACATCCGTACCCGTGACTTGGGCTCACCTTCCTTCTTATGAAGGGGAGCGTGTGAGAAACAGTGGTCACTTCGAGACCGAAGGGTTTTCGCAACCTGTTCGAGGTGAATGTTTACCTTATGCAAATGGCCCTACCGACCCTAATGCAGGCTCTGCCAATATTTACTTAGGGGATGCCAACGATCCACCAAACTTCTTTTGTGCTTTTACCAATCAAGATGACTGGAGCTTTGAGTATCCAGTAGACATCATAGAACGCTCCCGCACCCCAATGCCCGATTATGCCGAGGCAATCAGTTTCCTTCCTGCAGTTGATAGACGATCCTATCTAGAAGAGGGATACATACCGTGCGATCCTGATGGGGGGTATGATCAGTGCCCTCGAACCTTCGTTAATCCAATGTCGGGTGAGACAACGTCAGTCCCGGGGATTTGTATAGATGTTCCCAAACCAGATGATCCTAAGGATTGGGAAGCGCGAGAATATGCTGAAGAAAAGGGTATGGAGTATATCGCAGTGCCAGATGGCAATTATCACTGTGCTATTGAATCGGGTTCACCAAGGCCGCGTACTAGCTCAGTGCTGATGTCGACCTTGACCGGTATCGATGATGTGGATTGGGCTGTGTATGACTATAAAGCCTACTACAAACAGCAACCAATAGTGGCCGCGCCACAGGTTCCTGCTTGTGAGGAGAATCTTACTCAGTTTGTCACCTTTGCGTATGCGGGTCCACTTGGAATGAAGGACGCTCGCTCCCCTAATACAAAGCTTTTTATACCACTAGAGGACGCGGGCAACCTTCCTGATGAAGTGATGGATAAGTTGCCAGGCAACTATGGCATTAGGGTCATTCGTCCAGATACATTCAGGCCCAATCGTAACAACCCACGTATCGGTTATGCCTCTGGATATGCCCAGAATGCTTGGCTACTTGCGCCACACTCCATTAAGGAGTGCATAGATAGCTTCGAGAAGTGCTTGGAAGTGCCGGAGCTCAACAGCCACTATGTAGGCAATGACATCTTCTTCATCGAGGAAGAGCAGAATGTGCGGCTCTATCTCATGTGGTGGATTGACAGCAACTCTCGTTCTCGCTGGGAAAAATTTAGGAATCAGTACCGACTGTATGATGTTTCTATCACTACGGGTGTGATCGACCAGTTTTTACTGGGTGATTTCATCAGTATCAGTCAAAGCGGGCCGTTTACAGGTAATGGTCGTTATGTGCATGGCAAATGTAGCGACCCACGTAGACGTGGTCAGGTGGATATGACCATAGAGACGAATTAGTACAGTTAACGAACCTATAGAATAATTAAAGGCCTAGTTTCGCTGGAATGTCGAAATTAGGCCTTTAGAAATTTTATACGACACTATGCGTTGACCGGTGCCCTCATCCTCAGATTAACTATGTGTTGACCAATGATTAAATGCAGCTGTCCATCTTGCCCAATCAAGTCATCAAAGCAAGTAAGGGTAAAACTCAGCTCATTTGAATTTAATGAAACCAAGCCCGCTTGGTCCACATTTAAGCTCACCTTATCTTGTGACTCATCTAACTCTACAAAGCGACTCACATCAAGGCTCTCTCCATCAACCAAGATAGTGGCACTACCTTGGTACTCTTCACTAGGTACCTGCGAAAAATACAGGCTTAAGAAGCTTAGTTTTTCGCTGTTTTGAATAACAAGATCTAGAGTACGACCATCATTGGTAAATCCTTCAATTTTATTTAACCCTCCTAAATTTTCATTTGTTGTAGGGTAAATAACCTCGGCTTGTTCACTCTCTAGTCGAGCATACAGTGTCTTTAGCTCCTCTGTATCGGCGGGTAGATTGGTTCTATCCACTCCGAATGTGCTGACAATGCTCTCTATCAACTGTTGCGCTTCCTGATATTGAATATCTTGAAAGGTCTCATAGGCCTCGCTTTGAGTTTTACTCCATGCTGCCCCGTCGCGCTCGGCTTGTTCGAAGGCTTTTTCCATCTCCGCCTGCTGGATATCTGCAAGCTCTTGTTCTGATTGGGCATAGAGTTTGTTTTGTTCGGTTTCGTGCTCTAAGGTTGCGGCGCGATCTGCAAGGTTTTGACCTGGCTGATTCGCTATGGCATCGTGCTCTGACTGTGCGATTTGCTCACTGATACGCTCATGCTCATTCCACGCATTTGCTTCTCGTTCTGCTTTGGCAAAGGCTTCATCCGCCTGAGTTTTCTTCACCTGAGCATCTATCTGTGCGAACTCTGCATCAGATTGAGCCGTGGCTTGATTACGTTGCGCTTCAAGTGCAAGGGTTGCTCCGCGCTCTGCAACACTCTGACCTGGTTGATTCGCTATGGCATCGTGCTCTGACTGTGCAATTTGCTCACTGATACGCTCATGCTCATTCCACGCATTTGCTTCTCGTTCTGCTTTGGCAAAGGCTTCATCCGCCTGAGTTTTCTTCACCTGAGCATCTATCTGTGCGAACTCTGCATCAGACTGAGCTGTCGCCTGATTACGCTGGGCTTCAAGGGTTAAGGTCGCTCCGCGCTCTGCAACACTCTGACCCGGTTGGTTCGCTATGGCATCGTGCTCTGACTGTGCTATTTGCTCACTGATACGCTCATGCTCATTCCACGCATTTGCTTCTCGTTCTGCTTTGGCAAAGGCTTCATCCGCCTGAGTTTTCTTCACCTGAGCATCTATCTGTGCGAACTCTGCTTCAGACTGAGCTGTCGCCTGATTACGCTGGGCTTCAAGGGTTAAGGTCGCTCCGCGATCTGCAACGCTTTGACCTGGCTGACGCGCAATTGCTTCATGTTCACTTTGAGCTAGTGAACGAGCCGCTACTCTGTGAGCATGGCTCAATTTTTTAGTCTCAATTCCTTTAGAAACTGTCCTTTTTACTTGATGTTGTTGTACTGCTTGTTGAGCTGAGTGTGCGTTTGACTGAGCCTCTCTAGCCAAGGTTGCACCATGCTCCGAAATTGTTGCTCCATGGTCATCACGTGATCCAGACGCCAGCACAAATGGATTAGTACTGTCTTTAGGTATGCTTGGATATTTTACTATATTCGTTTGTTCACTGGCCTTATTGGTTATTTGGACTAGTCCATTTTTTTCCTCAGGTCGAGGAGCAGTGCTGTCGACGTTATCGATAGGTACACCAACTTCATGGGCGCCCCCATCTTTGGGTTTTGTATCGGCATTTTCCCCACCACAACCGACAAGTGAAGCGGTAATAATCATCGGAATCAATAACTTGTACATATATCTCTCCATCCATTGTTCAAAATACTTACTAAGTTACGAAGAACTTTTCGGTTCTTAGTTACCTTTAACTTGGATGAATAATGCTCGATTTATGATCATATAAATAGAGTTACATAATTACTTTTCATTTTTGGTGTATACCAAATTTCGAGGTAACTGCTGAATAGAACCTTGTTGTTCAAATCAGAATGTGGAGTTTTATGATGATTATGCATTTGGCGTGGTAGTTTGCTAAAGCAGGGAGAGCTATGAGATTAACTCTGAGCCAGTTATGCAGTATGACGATTTCATGATGGCTCGCATCATGGCCTTGAATGGCTATGGGGTGGGTCTATTACTTACCTCTCTGTATCGAGAGCACTGATTCCAAGACTTGAAGATATTGCTATCCGAATGGATAGTACAGGGGAAAAGTTTTTGTATGGTGTATCAGGAAAGGGTAAATCTGCTACAAAAATTCAAGCTGATTATTGAGTTTATTAAAGAGAGGCAAGGCTGGGTTGAAATCATACCTAGCCCCTCTAAATAGTGCTAATTAGTCGCGCGCCTCAGAGCGAGAGTAAACGATCAGGCCAATGGTGGCCACCACACAAGAGAGTGCGAAAGAGGTGATGTTCGCTGGCACAAAACCATACAGTGCATAACCGGTTCCGGCGATAGCTAGTAGTACAAAAACAGGTAACGCAGGTACGCGGATCAGACGCTTGGCATCGGGCTGTGTTTTACGCAAACGCCATACGCCCAAGAACAGCACAGCGTAGATGATCCACATGAGCGCGATAGGTAAGTCGCCGTATAGATCAAAGATACCTGCATGGATACCTGTACCAGCAAGTGTGAAACCTGCCGTCATGTAAAGCGCCAACAATGCCAACATAGTTAACCCTGAACGCACAGGTAGGTTAGTACGAGTAGATACCGTTAGTAATGCTTGTGAACCGATAAAGTTACGACGCATAGCCAAAGAATAAGGCATACGCATACCCAGTAACATCAATCCGTTAAACCCACCTAAAGCGGAGATAACGATAAAGAATGAAAGCGTTCTACCTAGGCTTTCACCAAATAGCAGGTTAGCAACCTCTGATACACCCATCTCACCGTTTGCATAAGACGCGCCTTCAGCCACAGAGAGTAAGCCCAATGTAAACATCACGTATACCAAGCCAATGATGGCAAGACCGCCAACCATAGCAAGAGGCAAGTTACGTTGTGGGTTCTTGATTTCGTGAGCAATAGTGGTGACGAAGATCCAACCATCAAATGCAAATAGTACTGGAATCATCGCTGCAGCAATTGCGGCAGCAAAGCTCACCTCTGAAACCGAAGCAATGGCATCAGCAGAGGCGGTTACGGCCTCTCCTTGGTAGAAAAAGCCAAACAGTGCAATACCAAGAAGTGGAATGAGCTTAATTAGAGTAGCGATACGTTGCAGTAGGCCGCCTAAAGATTCAGCTAAAAGGTTAGCCGCCGCAAAGGTAACAAAATACAGCGCAGAAAGACCAGCCAGTACAGGTAATGTCGGTTCAATCTGCAAAAATGCGCAAGTAAATACCGCTGAGTAATAAAGGATAACAGCAAGAATGAGCGGTATATAAAGAACGGTTTGTACCCAACCAACGAAGAATCCAAAGCGCTCGCCCCATGCAGTTTCACTGAACGACATCAGTCCGCCAGTTTTAGAGCCCATTGATGCAATCTCTGAGATTACAATCGCTGCAACTGTGGTCAATAATGCAGCCAAAACCCAAGCGATAACAGCATAGGTACCATTACCACCAGTGGCTTGCAGGACAGGACCTGCTTTAAAGAAAATGCCAATACCGACTACGATACCAACAACCAGTGACACTGCCGTACCTAAACCGTATTTAGGTTGTAACTTCTCGTGCACTTTCACTACCTCAATTAACTTCTAGCAAAAATCTTGAGTGTTAAAACTCAAGCAATATATTCAAAGGCGAGCAGTTTAGACTAACTGAAAAAAAATGCGACCATAGTTATATAAGATAGTTAGTGATTGCCGTTGTTGTAGATAGATCTGGTTAGTTTTTAACAAGAACAGAACAGGAAGGAACCATTTAAGAAGTTTTCTATCGAATAAAAGACTGAGCCTGATTGATGCTACTGATGACTTTAGCCCTATCAACGCCCAAACGGTCAGAATCTAAGATCATTGTCCAATGGACTATAGCTTGCTCATATCTCGCACTCATAAAATGATCTGAAGCTATCAGTTGCAGTGCTGTTTCGTTGAATGGATCCATCTCTAGAGTTATGTCTAATAAACGGCGTACATCAGCTGTGATAGTTTGTGAGTGTTGATAATACTGGGCGGTGGCTAGAGCGGAAAATTGCCCTGCATAAGGGACTTTAGAAAGCCTTATTGCATAATCAAAGCAGGTCGTTGCGGAGTCAAATTCATATTGACTCATATAAAGCTGACCCAGTTCGAACCATGCGTCCGCATCGTTAGGGTTGTCAGTGAGATGTTGCTGTTTGTCCTCCATCACTTGTTCAATGGTGAGAGGCGCTTTAGCAAAAGCAGGGGAAGGTAACTCATTTTTTAGGACAAGCCAAACACCAGATGCCAAAGTAAAAACAGTCACAGTTGCCAAACTAGAAAAGGTAAGACTGGCAGTATTTGACAGCTGTTTTCGCAGCGCTGCATAGAGTATGCCCGCTGTGATTAAGACCAAGCTGAATAATATAGCCGCCGTACTTTGCATTGATTCTCCTGTGACAATGAGGCTCCGGAATTATCGGAGCCTCGGTTAGGTTGTTATAGTAGCCAGCCTATTTCAAGTGAAGTTTAATAACTGGCTTCACGTGCTTGCGCTTCTTCTTCCCATTTTGGTACGACAGTCTTCAAGAAGTGTTCTTTCTCTGCATTCATCGCATCCATATCCATACCAAGAGCCGCTTGTGCTTTCTCTTTGGTGGAAATATCAGGGATTTGTACTGGGTCTGTAACACCTTTCTTCGCAAGAAGTCGAATAGTCTTCGTTCTTGCGTCTGCTGCTCTATCAACAGCCGTACCTAGAACTTCTAGTGCAATCTCAGGAGCGTGCATGTGTACGCCATGTGATGCGATAGCGTAATCCCAGCGCCATTGAGCGTGACGAATATCTTGTAGGATAGGTGCCATCTCTTGCTCTGTCGCCCCTGCATCCCAAGCTGCTTTGGCCTCAAAGTGAGCGGCAACAATCTGCTTCTCAGCGGTCAATTTCATGTTCAGCACTTGCGCTTTACGTGTTGAAACTATGCCCTGAAGCTGATCTTTGCTCTGAGTGTGACAATTTGCACACGTATCTTCGAAGCGATCGAATGGGTTACCAATCTTATGATCGGTATAAACCGTGCCATCTTCTTTTTCGACTTTAGGCATATGACAGTCAACACATACGACGTTGTTCTTGCCATGAATACCATCACGCCAAGTCTCGTAGCCTGGGTGCTGAGCTTTTAGCATTGGGGCTTTAGACACGCCATGGGTCCAATCTGCAAAGCCAAGAGCATCGTAGTAAAGTTCCATTTCACCGACACTGGTGCCCATATCCCAAGGGAATTTAACGGCATTTTTAGCGTCTTTCACGAAGTAGTACTCAACGTGGCATTGCGCACAAACGCTAGCTTGTTGGTCTAAACGAGATTGCTCTTCGAAAGGCTTGCCGATGGCTTGCATAGCGCGATCGACATACGGACGGGTAATGGCTAGCTCAGGCTCACCATTTTTGAATTTTTCACTACCAGTATCGTGACAGTCAGAACAGCCTATAGGGTTAACAATTTCGCCACCAAGACGAGCCCATTTACCTTCAAAGTATCCATCTTCTCCGCGCTCATCGATTACTCGAGCAACATCAGGACTTTTACAGCTCCAGCATGCCATCGGCATAGGCCCTGATTCTGCATCAGTAGGTCCACCAGTACGCAAGGTTTGTCTTACGTCATCAACCGCATAGAAGTGGCCACGTGCTTTGTTGTAATCTTTGGCAAAGCCGTAACCTGCCCATAGGATGACCATATTAGGGTCGCCAGCAAGCGCGTCGTCTATTTCTTCACTTTCGCTGGTGGCTTTCCAGCTATGGTATTGATCGGGATGTGCTTCTTCGAATGCTTGATTACGCGGATCAATGCGCACTCCATCCTCGGCAGTCGCAAAAGCACTGCAGGTCAAAAGACCTAACAAAGCTAAAGGCGCGAAAAACCCTAGTTTCCACTGTTTGTTCACAATGCTATCTCCATATTCTCATTTTATGAATTGCGTTGTGGGGCAGCTTCCTAAAAGAATTGGAGGTGGAGCCTATACGGTGGATCAATATAGACAACGGGGTAAGTGTAAGTGAAAAATAAAGGCCCACATGAGCCAATAGGATTTAAATTGATCTAGATCAATTTACACTATAGGTGTAGATCACAAAGATGAACTTATATGTAAATAATAGTTAATGAGATTTATTATCACTTGAAAATCAATGACTTACATACTTGCGGTCTGAAGATATTAGTCGATCTGTGTCACTAATATGTATCAAATTGTTCGTTATGTAGCACATTAGTTACTATTATTATGGCGTAAAGCGTTGTGGCTTATCCTAATTAAGAATTGATTGCACTTGGCTTCAATAATATTGAGCTGAGAGTTGTTAATTAGTGGTCGAAATAAATTGATTCTATTTCGATTTAAGGAAAGGATACGATGGGCAATATTAAATTGACCATAGCCACAATGCTTCAAGCCTTATTAGCGCTGTGTCTATTTGGTTATTCTATTAATGCTTTGGCCAATGATGGTGTCCCTAGTGATTCAGCGACATCAGAGCGCTTTAAAGTAGAGTTGATACGAGACAAAGATTACAAATGTACTCAATGTCATAAAGACTCTAAACACACTTTAGCTGGATCTCATGGACAAAATGTCATCGATGCTATCGGCAAAGAAGCCAACTGCACCGACTGTCATAGCAACATCGGGCCAGATCACCGCGACGGCGGATCAACCGTCATCAAATACTCTGATGCTCAGTCTCAAGTAGGGACAGATAAGCAACAGCTATCCCCTGAAATGATACTTAAGGCAAACAGCACTTGTATGGATTGCCATACTCCTGAAAGCCTACGAGAATCAAGCTGGACACATGATGTACACGCCAAGAACTTAACTTGTTCTAACTGCCACACGGTTCATGGAACCGATGCCAAGGTCTTGTCTTATGACCATAAGGCCATCGTTGGTATGTGTGTAGATTGTCATTCAGACTTCAACCACAAGCGTGAAGAGTAGGAGATGATATGAGTTGTTCTAGAAGAAACTTCATAGCAGGCGCAGGCGCCGTCATCTTTACTACGGGCGTTGGCACGACGACAGCTTTATCTAGTCGGAACTCGTTTGCCAGTGGCGAAGAAGAGGCGAAGATCAAATACGGCATGCTACATGATGAAAATGCCTGTATTGGCTGTACTGCGTGTACTGAGGCATGCCGAGAGGTGAATAATGTTCCCGAGGGAGTCAGTCGTTTAGAGATTGAGCGCTCTGATCCTATAGGTGAATTTCCTAACGTAGAGTATCGATTTACTCGAGATTCTTGCCAACATTGTGAAAACCCTCCTTGTGTGTATGTTTGCCCGACAGGCGCAGCCTACAAAGATGAAAAAACAGGGATCGTTGATGTCCACAAAGAGAAATGCGTAGGTTGTGGCTACTGCTTAGCAGCATGTCCATATCAAGTGCGGTTCTTTCATCCTGAAAATAAATCAGCTGATAAATGTAACTTCTGTCGTGATACCAATCTTGCTGAAGGTAAGCAACCTGCTTGTGTTGAAAGTTGCCCAACCAGCGCATTGGTATTCGGTGATCTGAACGATCCTAGTAGTAATATCAACCAAGCAATTCAGGCCAAGCCAGTTTATCGTGACAAGGTCACTTTGGGCACCAAGCCTCAACTGTATAAAGTGCCGTTTGATAAGGGGGAGGTGTAACATGAACAGTGCATTTCATTTCGACTCTTTGGTGTGGGATTGGATCATTGCCATCTATCTTTTCCTCGCAGGGATGTCCGCAGGTGCGGTAATTGTTGGTTTATACCTTAAACGCAAGGTCATCACGGGTGACGCATCGGAAAATGGCATCATGAAAGCCATCGCTTGGCTCGCGCCATTTGGCATTATTGTGGGCCTATTGATATTGGTATTCCACTTAACTAAACCTCTAGATTTCTGGAAGATCATGATCTATTACAACCCGACGTCGGTGATGTCGATGGGTGTGATTTTATTCCAGGTCTACATGGCGGTATTGTTTGTCTGGATAGGCATCATCTTTAGAACCACCATCATGAACTTCTTAGGGGGCAAGTTTCAGTTTGTTGATGGCTTGCTTGTTAAGTTCAAAACCTTCGAGAATGGCATCGAGTTGTTTCTTGGATTTTTAGCAATTGCTCTAGCAGCCTACACTGGATTCTTACTGTCGGCGCTGCAAACCTATCCAATGCTCAACAATCCTGTACTACCGATCCTTTTCTTGTTTTCTAGTTTGTCATCAGGCGCAGCGGCGTGTTTGTTATTTGGCATACTGGTGTTTAAAGAGGATGCACATAGCTCCAGTGTGGCTTGGATTCATAGCTTTGAACGTCCAGTGGTGCTGTTTGAGCTGTTTGTTCTTGTGACATTTTTCACCGGCCTTATCTTTACCGGTGGACAGCACGAAGCGGCGGCTTGGAATGCCATAGGTGGTGGATTCTGGTCTAATTGGTTCTGGTTTGGCGTGGTGGGCATTGGTATGTTGTTGCCATTGGCCATGAACTACTTTAGCCCTTCTAGCACCAAGCATAATCATGGTTTTATTTTGACGGTCACTAGTCTGAGCTTGATTGGTGTATTGATGCTACGTACATTTGTGTTGTATGCAGGACAAATGACGGTTATTTAGATTCCGTCTGAACAAACCCCAGGTAATTTGAATTCGTTCGAGTTACTTGGGTTTATTTTTATAGGGAATGAGATGCTAGCGAATCTAGGGTTGTTTTGCTTGATCCTAACGGCAGTCATCAGCAGTTGCGGTGCCGCAGTAGGGCTTTATAGCCTTTCGCAGAGCAAGCAAATTGCTGTGCTTGCGGTTCTCTCTCGTTCTTTTTCCAATATAGTCTTCCTTTTTGCTGGCTTGTCACTGTTATTATTGAGTTATGCGTTTGCCACTGATGACTTCTCACTGTCTTATGTCTCTGATAACTCTAACAGCGCATTAGCTTTGCCATTTAAGATCGCAGCAACCTGGGGTGGCCACCAAGGTTCAATGTTGTTTTGGGTTGCCATAATTGCAGGCTGGGCTGTATTGGTTTCCAGAAAAAATAATAGTGTGAGTGACTTTCATGCTAGTTGGCTGATGCTGGTTCTGGTGTCTATTTTTAGCTGGTTTACTCTGCTTGCTTCTAATCCTTTTACTATGAATGAGGTCCTGCCACTTGAGGGGAGAGACCTCAATCCTATGCTACAAGATATAGGGCTTATCATTCATCCTCCCTTACTGTATGTCGGTTATGTTGGATTTGCTTCTGTGCTGGCGCTAACCTGCGGCTACTTGATAGAGGCAAAGGCTGAAGGCGAGCTTTTTGAGCGATTAACGCGGCATACCTTATTAGCATGGGTCTTCTTAAGTGCAGGCATTATCCTTGGTGCGGGATGGGCTTATTACGAGCTAGGATGGGGCGGTTGGTGGTTCTGGGATCCGGTTGAAAACGCTTCCCTTTTGCCTTGGTTAACGGCGACGGCGTTAGTGCATTCGGTAATTGCGAGTCGAAAGCAAGGGCAGCTAAAACTGTGGACGTTTTCGCTAGCGATAGTGACTTTTTGTCTTAGTATATTGGGTACTTTTATTGTTCGCTCCGGTGTATTGACCTCAGTGCATGCATTTGCAGTTGATCCCAGTAAAGGGCTGACATTGCTGGGGATTTTGAGCTTGGTATTTATAAGCGCCTATGTTTTGCTTATCAATCGAGCCGCGTCAATTAAGTCCAATACTATCTCGGGGTTTTCTAGTAAAAATACCTTTATCTTGTGGGCACTCAATCTTTTTGTATTAGCAACGGCGATTGTCCTTCTCGGTACATTTTATCCCATGCTGTACCAATTATTTGGTTTAGGTAACATCTCTGTCGGCGCGCCTTACTTCAACTTATTGTTTGCGCCATTGACCATTATTGCGCTAACAGCAATGGCATTAAGCCCACTACTCAAATGGCAGGCAAAGTCGGGTGATTTCCCTAGAAAGCTGGCATCAATTACGGTGTCAGTGAGTGGCTTTCTGTCTCTAGTGTTTATCCATTACTACACCAACCAAGACAGTGAGGTCGCAGCCACATGGTCTACCTATGCGTTTATCACTACCTGGGTTGCGACTTGGCTAATTGTGACTCACGTTCTTCGCTGCTTGCGAGTGCGAAAAAAAGAATATAGGTACAAGATTTATCTCGTTTCAATTGCTCATATTGGTGTAGCGTTACTGGCTTTTGGAGCCAGTATGAATAGCTACTATTCTTACGAACTGACCGCCAAGCTCGGTCCAAAAAGTAGCGTGCAGTTTGGCGACTACAACATCAATTATCAGCAAACCGAACTCTACGTTGCGCCGAATTTCACCGCTGAGCAAGCTGTCATTGAGATTACTGATAACTCGGGGAATAGCCTGATAGCAAGACCTGAGAAGCGACATTATCCGGTTCGCGTCATGAACATGACTGAGCCCTCTTTGACGCCATATTGGAATGGCGATGTTTATATCACCCTCGGAGAAAAGCTAGATCCTCAACATTACGCTGTGCGAATTCAATTTAAGGCCTTTATTCGCTGGATTGGTATGGGAGGTCTGTTGGTGGTCTTCGCCGGTATTGGGTTACTTGTCCGCGGAGTATTGGTTAAGCAATTTAATCCGCGCAGCAAAAGAGCAATAACGCGGAGATATCAAACATGAGATTATTTGGGCGTTTAATGGTGTTGCTGACATTGAGCCTTTGCTATGCATCATCTGTTTTTGCTGCGGGTTATCAAACGATTTCTCATCCTGTCGATCTGTTTGAGTTTGATTCTGTGGCGCAGCAAAAGCAGGCGATTTATCTGGCTAAAACTTTGCGATGCCCCATGTGTCAGAATCAAAATTTAATCGAATCTAATTCGGCGGTGGCTAAGGACATTCGACTTAGAGTGTTTGAATTGATTAAGGCAGGAAAATCCGAAGATGAGGTCAAAGAGTATATGGTGGAGAGATACGGTGAGCATGTACTCTATCAGCCCTCATTTAGTATCAAGAATGCCATGCTGTGGGGGATCCCTATCGTACTAGGACTATTTATGATTGGTTTTAGTGTTGGGCATATCAAACGAACGATACGAGGCATAGATTGAGGCAGCAGTACCATTTTAGGCGCTCTATTGATGGCAAGCTTTTGATCTGGGATGTGATTAAACTTGTTAAGATGGCGCAAGGGATGCCAGTAGTTAGCGTGCCCCTAGATACAATTCAAGAGTTAGATGAGGCCTTTTGGTATGATCTTGGCGGTGCTAAACCAACCTGTCGCAATATTGCGGAACATGCCAAACTCATTCAGCAAACAGACCTAAAATATCCCATTATCTTGTGCCATGAAGGGCGGGTAATGGATGGTATGCATAGGGTTTGTAAGGCCTTGATGCAAGGCGCGACTCATATTATGGCAGTGCAGTTTGCGAAACCTATCCCGCCTCATTTCATTGACGTTGACCCAGAGACACTCACTTACTAACCCTCGTATAACTCTAGAGGTAAATCATCAGGGTCTTTAAAAAAGGTAAAGAGTTTACCTGTAAACTCATCCACGCGTACCGCTTCTACTTCAATCTTATTTTCTTCTAGATGTTTGATACAACTATCTAAATCATCGACTTTAAAAGCCAAGTGTCTCAACCCCTGAGCTTCAGGTGTGCTTGGGCGTTTTGGTGGCGAAGGGAAAGAAAACAGCTCAATTTGCGTTCCATCAGGCAAGGCTAGATCAAGCTTGTAAGAGTCTCTATGCGCTCGATAGTTCTCAGCGATGATATTTAACCCAAGAATATGCGTGTAGAAGTGTTTTGATGTTTGATAATCGCTACAGATGATGGCGACGTGGTGGGTACCCTTTAGCATGGCGAACTCTAAGTCGTTGTTATGACTTCATTCTAACACGAATAAAAAAGCTCAGCCGCAAGGGCTGAGCAAAGTCTCTAACAAGCAGAGAGGAATAACGTGGAATGATTATTTCTTGTTCATCTCATCAATTTGCTTTTGAAGCTGGTCGATTTGATTTAGTTTTGCCTTCACACCCAATGACGTTTGGCTGATTGCCGCAGGGTTTAGTACTTGACCTTCTTGACGAGGGTACTGTCCTAGCGTTGCAAAGAACTTACCAAGTTCATCTTGAACAGGTACGAATAACCACATGTTGTCCGCCATCCAGCGTAAGTACATACCTGATTCGTGTGGCGCCTTCTCAAATGGGTCAGCACGCAGGTGAATGATCTTCGGCCAGTTAGACTCAAAGCGCACCGCATCGGTGATGTTGCCTTCTAGGGTTGCGAAGTGCAGTTTCCAATCATTCCAACGGATAGCGTTTAGCTCGCCATTAGCGGTGAAGTAAAGTAGTGACTCACGAGGACCTTTTTCTTGCTTACCTTCAAAGTAAGGCATGAAGTTGTAGCCATCGATATGTACGCGCCACTCTTTGCCGTTAGACGTGTAACCTTCAGCAAGCTTCTCTTTCACATCTGGAACACCAGCTGCCGCCATGATAGTTGGCAACCAATCTTGGTGCGCCATCATGTCGTTGTAGCGAGAACCTGGTTCAATCACGCCAGGCCAGCGCACAAGTTGAGGAACACGCATACCGCCTTCCCAAGTAGTACCTTTCTCGCCGTAGAATGGTGTAGCACCACCATCTGGCCAAGACACTGTTTCTGCACCGTTATCGGTTGAGTAGATAACGATGGTGTTGTCAGCAATACCTAAATCGTCAAGCTTATCCAGCAGAATACCAACGTGATCATCGTGCTCTAGCATGCCATCGGCATAGATGCTGATGCCTGACTTACCTTGGTATTTCTCTTGAAGGCGAGTCCAAACGTGCATACGTGTGGTGTTGTGCCAGATAAAGAAAGGCTTGTCCGCTTTTACTGCTTTTTCCATGAAGGCGAGTGAAGAATCAAGGAATTCTTCATCAGCGGTTTCCATGCGCTTACGCGTCATTGGGCCGGTATCTTCAATGCGACCATCAGCGTAAGACTTAATTACACCACGCGGGCCATAATTTTTGCGAAACTCAGGGTCTTTAGGGTAGTAGTAAGTCTCAGGCTCTTCTTCCGCATTCAAGTGGTATAGATTGCCAAAGAACTCGTCGAAGCCATGTTTTGTCGGTAGATGTTGGTCTTGGTCACCAAGGTGGTTTTTACCAAACTGAGCGGTCATGTAACCTTGGTCTTTCAATAGATCAGCAATGGTTGGTGCCCAGTCAGGAATGCCGTGAGTAGAACCCGGCATACCGATAGTCAATAAACCAGTACGGAATGGTTCTTGGCCAGTAATAAACGAGGCACGACCCGCTGTACATGATTGCTGACCGTAGTGGTCGGTAAACAGTGCACCTTCACTGGCAATACGGTCGATGTTAGGGGTTTCATAGCCCATCATGCCTTGGTTGTATGCGCCGATATTCCATAGGCCAATATCATCACCAAAGATGGCAAGGATATTTGGCTTGTCAGCGGCTACAGCTGACGCTGATGCTGCCAACATTCCTGCTGAAATAGCTAGTTTGCTGAATTGATTAGTCATTGAGACTCCATCACGTTTAGTAGGGAAAAGGATTGCGACAGTTCAGCGAAGCGGAATTGGGCTTTAGGTTGCAAGTGACTAACACTAACAAGCTGAAAAGGTTACTTATCTGAACTGTTGTTGGCACATAATGTAATTTTCAAGATGAAGGTTGTCGCTTTATAGACTGTATAACCTTTGGTAATAAGCTAAGGGTCGGCTTTGTCAATGCAGTGAGAGCGTAACGAGAAATGCCTTGTATACGAGGGTCTCAGAAGACTGAGTAATAAGAAGTGGCTGAATTAGTATCATTTTGTAGCAATATTTACTGTCACAAATTTTGAGATAAGCATCAAATAATGACATCAACATTATCTAGCCTCATACACAACAAGTAGAATAGCGCCACATTCCTACACCACTAAGCCTTTCCAAGCACAATGAAAAAATACCTACTGATTGCAGTTATCACCGCCACCGCCGGGATCTCAGCATTTTCCCTTCATACCTCAGAAAAAGAAGCGCCGACACAGTCACATGCTCTAACAGTGGATACCACATTTGCAGGTCAGGACACCCTAGAGCGCAGCGTTCATATGTTGGGCAATACGTTTGCTCACCAATCGGTAGAGATAAAGCCAGAAGAGAAAGGAAAGGTCTCAAAGGTTTTAGTGAAGTCTGGAGATGAAGTTAAGAAAGGGCAATTGCTATTTCTGCTTGATGATAGGCATCAGCGCGCTGTTGTGCAGCGAGAAGCAGCAAACTTGAAAGAGCTTCAACGCCAACATAGTAACTTACTTCGGCTGTTACCTAACGGCGCCGTTCCACAAGGGGATGTCGACGCCGCACTTGCTAATGTTGAAATGCAAAAGGCAGAGCTAGAGCTGGCCAAAGCGACGCTGCAAGACAAGCGAGTGAGCGCTCCATTTTCAGGAACATTGGGCTTAGTGGATATTACTGTTGGGCAAAATGTTGAGAGTGAAACGGTACTGACCACACTTGATGATTCTAGCTATCTTAGATTGAATGTCGCCCTTCCTGCTAAATATTTGCGTCAACTTAATATTGGGCAAACCACTCATCTTTCAAGCATCGAAGGGGCTAAGTCTGTAAAGGCTACCTTGACCAGTTTGGACAGTCGCGTAAACAGTCAAACGCAAAATATCCAAGTGCAGTTTCGCATCGATAATGATGAAGCCGGCCTAACGCCAGGCAGTCTTGTGCTTGGTGAATTGCCACTGCCGACTCAGGCCGAAGTCACTGTTCCATTACAATCTGTGGTGTATCGAGGGCATGAACGCTTTGTGTATGTGGTGCAAGATAGCAAGGTAGAAAAACGTATCGTGACACTTGGTGAGCGCACAGGCGAGAAAGTACAAGTCCTAGAGGGGCTGACTGTTGGGGAGGAAATTGTTTATCGTGGGACAGTGAAGCTGCGAGAAAATGCACAAGTGGAAGTTATTGAAACGATAAACACACACCTGCCAAGTGGTGACGTTTAGCCATGAAACTGTCTGATTTTGCAATGTATCGCCCAACCTCGGCGATAGTGTTAAACATCCTATTTATTGTGTTTGGCTTGGTTGGCGCTAGCATGCTCGCTGTTCGAGAAATGCCTGATGTAGAAAGCAGCGTGGTTTCGGTCGGTACACCCTATGGCGGTAGTGCATCATCCATTGTTGAGAGTCAAATAACCAAGCCTATCGAGGACCAACTTAGCGGCATTGATGGCATTGACTACATTTGGTCATCTTCGTGGGATGGATGGTCAGGTATTAACATTACGTTTAAGTCAGGCTATGACATGATCCAGGCGGTCAGCGATGTGCGTGATGCTGTCAGTCGAGCGCGAGGCAGTTTACCCGATGATGTGGATGAACCGATTGTGCGTAAAAACAGCAGTGAGGGTGACCCCTTCATGTGGCTTAACCTTACAAGCACCAAACACGATCGCATTGAGCTGAGTGATTATGCTCAGCGAATACTAATCGAGCGCCTAAGCTTGGTGCCGGGTGTCAGTTCCATTAACACCTCTGGCGTAATAGAACGTGTGTTGTATGTGGAGATCAACCCAGAAGACCTTGCTGCACGCCAGTTAACTACGACAGATGTAGCGCAAGCATTGCGTGCGGAGAACCTACAGCTCCCTGCTGGATACGTGAAAAATGAATCATTGAATGTGGTGGTTCGCTTAGAACGTTTGTATCAAAAAGCCGAAGATTTTGAGCAACTGCAAATTGTCGAGAAAGACGGGCAGTCCGTATTGCTAAAGGACATTGCCAATGTCTACATTGGCGCGAAAAAAGAGACCACGACCTTTAAAGCCAACAATGTTGATAGCATGGGCTTAGGTATTGTGGCCATGTCTCAAGCAAATCCTTTAACGGTATCAGAGTCTGTTCTAGATGAACTTAAATCATTACAGCACTTTTTACCTGAAGGTGTGGAGCTACACGTTGACTACGATAGTACTGTTTTTATTCGTGAGGCCATTAAAGAAGTCTACATCACACTAGGGATCACGGCTGTATTGGTCACGGCAGTGCTTTACCTCTTTTTAGGTCGGCTATCGACGACGATTGTTCCAGCGATAACCGTACCGGTTTCTCTTATCTCTGCGTTTTCTGTGGCCTATTTGTGCGGTTACTCTATTAATCTAGTCACACTGATGGCCTTGATTCTGGCGATAGGTTTGGTGGTGGATGATGCCATCGTTGTCGTAGAGAACATAGTACGACATAGGCGAAACGGCGCGCCTGCTATGGTAGCGGCGTTTAAAGGAACCAAAGAGCTTAACTTTGCTGTAATTGCCACCACACTTGTGCTGATCATGACCTTCTTGCCTTTGATTTTCCTCGAAGGGAAGCTGGGCAACATGTTCGCAGAGTTTGCGGTAATCTTGTCTGCCGCAGTGGGCTTCTCATCTATCGCGGCACTGACTCTTGGACCTGTTCTCAGTGAGCTTTTATTCCGGAAAGAACTGGAAGAGCCGAATCGAGTGTGCTTGGCCGTAGACAAGGGTGTAAGTCGTATTCAAGTTACGTATCGCAACAGCTTAGAGTCGGTTCTAAAGTGGAAGACCTTCTCGTTGTTCGTGCTTCTTGTTTGCTCTGTGGGGCTCTATTTCGTCTATCAACAGCAACAACGAGCATTTGCTCCAGTAGAAGACCGAGGGGCGGTGAACGTTTATGTTGGCGGCATAGAAGCAACCAGCTATGAGCGGATGCTAAAAAGCATGGAGCAAATTAACGACCGCCTTATGCCACTTGCCTCAGAAGATGGCCCTGTGGCTTCGCTTAACTATTCGACCCCCGCTTTTGGCACATGGGCTGATCACCAAGGCTTCTTTATTATCAGGCTAAAACACTGGAATGATAGAGATGTGAATGCTACTGAGGTGGTCAATCATATTAAAGAGCTGACCCGTGATGTGACCGATGTTCAGGTGTTTCCCTACCAACCTGGTTTTGGCGGCGGAATGGGCGAGCCTGTGCAGTTTGTGTTGCAGGGGGAGGAGTATGATGTCATCTATGAGATAGCCAAAGAGCTAGAAAAATCTGCAGAATCCAGTGGCAAGATGGATGGTATTAAGCTTGATTATAACCCGACCACTCCAGAAATTTTACTGTCAGTAAACCGAGAAGTAGCTCGCGATCTGGGCGTCAGTGTGAACGAGATTGCATCCACTCTGGAAGTGTTACTTGGCGGCGCAACAGAAACCCGCTTTGAAGAGGCGGGTGAAGAATACGACGTCTACCTTAAGGCCAATGAAGCTCAATTTAACTCCGCAGCCGATTTGAGCAAGGTGTATCTTCGCTCAAACAGTGGAGAGCTAATCTCATTAGATATACTAGTGTCTGTTAATGATGTGGCTTCTGCGCGCGGCTTATTCCATTACCAACGTAAGAAATCTATTACCCTCAAAGCAAACTTAATAGATGGAGTGACACTCGGTGGCGCTCTGAATTATCTAGAGCAGCAAGCATCATCGTTATTACCGCCGGGCTATACCTACGATTACGCGGGAGAGTCAAAAGACTATTACGATAATCAACGTGAAGTATGGCTTATCTTTGCTCTTTCTTTGTTTGTCTCTTATTTAGTACTTGCTGCTCAATTCGAAAGCTTTGTGAGCCCTACGATTGTGATGTTAACGGTACCGATAGGCCTTTTGGGCGGGTTGATTGGTATTTTGCTGGCAGGGGATAGCTTTAACCTCTATTCCCAGTTGGGAATGCTCATGCTCATCGGCATGGCAACTAAAAACGGTATCTTGATTGTCGAGTTTGCCAATCAGTTAAGAGATCGTGGTCAAGACATTAAACAAGCGATTCTTAATGCTTCAGAGCAGCGTCTTCGCCCAATTGTAATGACAGCCATGACAACACTTCTAGGCTCTATTCCCATGCTTGTTGCTACAGGTGCAGGCTCAGAGACACGCTTTTCTGTGGGTATTGTTATCTTTAGCGGCATGTTGCTCACTACAGTAGTGACATTGTTTGTTATACCGAGTCTCTATCTTTGGATTGGAGGCTATAGTCACTCTCCAGAAGCTCGTGTTACTCAGGTTAACAATTTATTGGCGGAGCATACTTAAAAGAAAGATGCATCTTGTCGCATATGGTTGTTTTTTAGTCTATAACTCAATGGCTAAGCGTATAACTGATGTTGCTTACAGAACTCACTTTCGATCTTTACGATATTGAGTTCTAGGAATACACGACAAGGAGTTTCTATGAAGTCTTTTAAGGGTGCTAAATGCAGGTTAGCTATCTTAGCATCGGTACTGATGGGGGTATCAACGGCCACGGTTGCTGCTGAAAAACCCAATATTCTGGTTATTTGGGGGGACGATATTGGGCAATCCAATCTCAGTGCTTATACCTTTGGTTTAATGGGCTACAAAACACCAAATATTGACCGAATTGCCAAAGAGGGGATGATGTTCACCGATTATTACGGTGAGCAATCGTGCACCGCAGGTCGATCAACCTTCATTACTGGACAAAGCGTTCTTCGCACTGGGCTGAGTAAGGTGGGGTTGCCTGGGGCTGAACTCGGTTTACAAGCAGAAGACGTGACCATAGCCGAAGTGCTCAAACCTATGGGCTATGCCACAGGGCAATTTGGTAAGAATCACCTTGGCGATAAAGATGAGCATTTGCCAACAGCGCATGGTTTTGACGAATTCTTTGGCAATCTATACCACCTGAATGCCGAAGAAGAGCCTGAGAATATCGATTACCCTAAAGACCCTGAGTTTCGTAAGAAATTTGGCCCTCGTGGTGTTATTAAGTCTTATGCCGATGGCAAGATTGAAGATACTGGTCCACTAACCCGTAAGCGCATGGAAACGGTCGATGAGGAGACCCTTGCTGCCGCTATTGACTTCATGGGGCGCTCAGTTAAAGCCGATAAACCCTTCTTTGTATGGTGGAACGCCACCCGAATGCACTTTAGAACTCACGTGAAGCCAGAACTCGCTGGTTCTACCGGAATCAGTAACTATGCCGATGGTATGGTCGAGCATGATAACCATGTTGGGGAACTGCTTAAAGCGGTCGATGATCTTGGCATCACAGATAACACTATTGTGTTTTATTCAACGGATAATGGTCCACACATGAATACGTGGCCAGATGCGGGCTTAACGCCGTTCCGCGGAGAGAAAAACACCAACTGGGAAGGTGCTTATCGTGTTCCAGCAATGGTTCGCTGGCCAGGCAAGATAGAGCCCGGAAGTGTATCTAATGAAATTATGCACCACATGGACTGGCTGCCCACCTTCGCTGCCGCCGCAGGTGATGATGAAATCAAAGAGAAACTAGTTAAAGGGACTACTGTAGGTAGCACCAAGTACAAGGTTCATCTTGATGGCTATAACTTTTTGCCACACCTAACGGGTAAAGAAGAGCAAGGTCGCCGAGAAGAGATCTTCTACTTTACCGATGACGGTGACCTTGCCGCATTGCGTTACAACAAGTGGAAAGTGGTGTTCCTAGAGCAGCGTTCAACAGGAACCTTGAACATTTGGGCTGAACCGTTCACACCACTTCGAGTGCCAAAAATCTTCAATCTAAGAATGGACCCTTATGAGGTTGCGGATAGAACGTCGAACACCTACTACGACTGGATGCTGGATCGCGCCTTTATGTTGGTGCCTGCACAGGCCTATGTTGGCAAGTATTTGGCTACCTTCGAGGAATTCCCGCCTAGACAAAAAGCCGCAAGCTTTAGTTTGGATCAGGTAATGGAAAAACTGCAAACCCCTCAAAATAAGTAGATAGCTACAGCAATAATTGAAGACCAGAGCCAATTATTTGGTTCTGGTCTTTCTTTTTAAGCTATTGTTGTTACAAGGAAAATCCATTCTCTGTAAGGCGAATATGTTGCAACTATTTGGCAGGAAGCTAATTTTGTTCATCGCAATGATGGGAGGAGGTCTGGCTCTACCATCTGCGCAAGCTGTAGATTCAGGTTTTGTGGGAAGCAAGGCCTGCCTTGATTGTCATCAGCAAGAGTATCAACAGTGGCTAGGTTCTGATCATGAAATGGCAATGAAGCACGCGGATGAAGCGAGTGTATTGGGAGACTTCAATAATGCACGCTTTGAATTTGCTGGGGTAGAAAATCGCTTCTTCAAAAAGGACAAACAGTATTGGGTCAATATTCAAGGTGAGGATGGTCAATACCGTGACTATCAGATCAAATATACCTTCGGCCATGATCCTCTTCAGCAATACATGGTCGAGTTTGAGGATGGCCGCGTTCAGCTAATCCCATTTGCTTGGGACTCTCGCTCTAAGGAAGAGGGCGGTCAGCGCTGGTTTCATCTCTATCCAGACCTTACACCAACCGATGAGTTTTACTGGACGAACTCTGGGCAGAATTGGAATTTCATGTGTGCCGACTGTCATTCAACGAATCTAGAAAAGAACTACGATTCTCAGAAAGACACCTATGCTACCACTTGGTCTGAAATCAACGTTGGTTGTGAGGCTTGCCACGGGAAAGGTCAGGATCATATGACGTGGACAAATGGCGATAAATCCAGTCAGGCAGCGCATTTTGGCTTTGACCGCGACCTTTCAAAAGCAGTTAAGGAGTGGGTGTTTGAAGAAAACATGCCAGCACTGCAACCTAAGAGCATTCACCCTACCGATCAAATGACAATGTGTGCTCAATGCCACAGTCGTCGTACGCAACTGACAGAAAAAGAAGACCATGTACAGAGCACCTTACTCGATCGTTATCGATTGAGCCTGATTACTCCAGAGCTCTACCATGCTGACGGACAAATCTTTGATGAAGATTATGTCTATGGTTCGTTTCTTCAATCGAAGATGGCAGACAAAGGTGTGAGCTGTACTGACTGTCACAACCCACACACGGCGAAGCTTGAAATAGCAGAAGAGGCGGTGTGTAGCCAGTGTCATTTGCCAACGCAATTTTCGCCGAAAAATCATACTTTCCACGATAAAGACTCTGAAGCGTCTCAGTGTACGACCTGTCATATGCCAGAGACGACCTACATGCAGGTTGATCCAAGACGAGATCATAGCTGGCAGATCCCAAGACCAGATCTCAGCATTCACTTAGGTACGCCAAATGTGTGTACCTCCTGTCATGAAGACCAAAGCAATGAATGGGCATCAGAGTCTCTAGAAAAATGGTTCCCCAACTCTAAACATCGAAATCAGCAACACTTCGCTGTGGCATTTTATGCTGCAGAGATCGGTTATCAAGGCGCAGAGGATGCACTGGCTTATACAGCGCAAGATAGCACGCAAAGAGACATTATCCGCGCCTCCGCCACTAGTCGTTTAGCTCCATACCAAGGTAAAAATACCACTGTTGCGTTAGCAAGAGCGGTGAAACATGACAGTGAGTTAATTCGAGTCTCTGCGGTACAGGGATCGGCAGGCTTTGAGCCGAAGGATCGTTGGCAAATACTCGTGCCATTATTGGAAGATAAAGTGCTAGGGGTACGCACTGAAGCGGCAAGTGCGTTGGTGGTCTATTGGGCAGAGTTAAATCAGCAGCAAAAACAAGCGTTAGCTAAACCCCTACAAGAGTATATGGAGATACAAGAATTTAACTCTGACAGAGGGTTTGGGCGTACCAACTTAGGAAATGTCTATCGAGCACAGGGCAATTATGAACAGGCGATTAAAGCGTATAAGGGCGCAATAGCGGTTGAACCTTACTTTGCAAATAGCTATGTGAATCTTGCTGACCTTTATCGCGTACAAGGGCAAGAGCAGAAAGTGTTTTCGACCCTTGAGCAGGGCATAAAGGCACAACCAAAATCTGGTGCACTGCGCTACAGTGCAGCCTTATCGCTTCTGCGCCAAGGCAAGAATAGTCAAGCAACTCAGTACTTGCAGCAAGCCACAGAGGTTGAGCCTGAGAATGCGCAATATTGGTACCTGTACGGTTTGTCGTTGGAATCTACAAGTGTGCCACAAGCATCTCAAGCAATTGATAAGGCGTTTAGAATCAGTGGAAACCCGCAGCAGCTTTATGCTCGATGTGAAATGTTAGTGAAATACAGTAAAGAGCCAAGTATCGAGTTCCAAGCACGTCAGTGTATAGCTGAGCTTGAGAAATACGCGCCTGCACAGGTGATAAAAGGATTGCGAGCTAAGCTATAACGATGAATCAGTATAACCATTAGTTATGTTTATCTTGCGTAGAATAGAGATATTCGATGTTTGAGGATGATTTATGAGTGCGTCACAAGAAGCGGTTGCAGCGTTAATATCTCAGGTAGAGCAGTCTGTTGTTGGACAGCAACATGTTGTTGAATCTTTAGTCTTAGGCCTTTTAACTAATGGTCATGTATTACTAGAGGGGCTTCCCGGAACAGCAAAAACCCGCTCCGTAAAAGCGCTAGCAGATGCTCTTCATTCCTCCTTTGGTCGCATTCAATTTACACCCGATTTATTGCCTTCAGATGTCACTGGTACAGAAGTCTATCAAGATGTTGCAGATGGCACTGGAATGAGTAAGCCACAGCTTCACTTCCAGCCGGGCCCAATCTTCAACAGTATTGTACTGGCTGATGAAATTAACCGTGCTCCCGCCAAGGTTCAGGCAGCGCTCTTAGAAGCTATGGCTGAGGGGACGATTACGGTTGGTGATGAAACGCACCAATTACCTGATCTTTTCATGGTATTAGCGACCCAAAACCCAATCGAGCAAGAAGGCACTTACCCTTTGCCTGAGGCGCAAATGGATAGATTTATCTTAAAAGTCACCGTCGATTATCCTGACGATGATGCTGAGATGGACATCATGCGATTGGTACGCTCTGAAGAAACCTCAAGTAATACTGATTCACAGCAACAAGCTGTCACTTCTATTGACCCAATCCATGTGCTTAGGGCAAGAGAAGAAATAGCAAAGGTCGAGGTATCAGAGATAGCGGAGCGTTATATTGTTGCTCTTGTTATGGCTACGCGCCATCCTGACCGTTACCCTGAATCAAATCTATCGCGCTGGATTCAAGTAGGCTCAAGCCCTCGCGCAACTATAGCGCTGGATAAATGCTCGCGAGCTTATGCTTGGCTCAAAGGAAGAGACTATGTGCAGCCGGACGATGTTCGAGCTGTGGCTCATGGTGTGCTTGGGCATAGACATACTCAAAGTTACGACGCATTAGCAGAAGGGATTTCTGCACAGCAGATCATTGATGAGCTTCTTGATACCGTAGCCATTGGCTAATCGCTTTGCGGAGGTAAGGTTATGAAATCAGCTCAACGTGATGCCGATGATCCTCGAATCTATTGCCAATATGCGCGCTTAGTCCAACTGCAAGGGCAGGTCGGTTCGTTCTCTTTTTTGCCCCAACTAAAGGCTGGCACTATTTTATCTGGCCGTCACCAATCCCTGTTTCGAGGGCGCGGTTTAAATTTTGAAGAGTTGCGTCACTATCAAAAAGGCGATGACATTCGCAATCTTGATTGGAAGGTCACAATGCGCACCGGTAAGCCACACGTTAGGGCTTACACAGAAGAGAAAGATCGCAATGTTATCTTGTGTGTTGACCAGCGCTCCAGTTTGTTCTTTTCCTCTATCGAAGTAATGAAATCAGTGGTTGCTGCCGAGATTGCGGCTCTAAGTGCTTGGCGAGTGCTGAAAGACAGTGATCGTGTGGGCTTTATCATAGCTAGACCTGCGCACATTGATTGGTATAAGCCGCAGCGCAGTCGCTCACATTTACTACACCGCTTGAATTGCCTTGCCGAGGCCAATCAGTCTCTTAATGTTTCGTCGAAAGACGGCGAGTCTGCATCATTTAGTCAGTTGATTTCATTTGTTACCCGCGTCGCAACCAAAGGTTCGACGGTCATAGTACTCAGTGACTGGCATGGGGCTAAGGAGTCAGACTTAGATAGGCTTCAGCAACTTCAGATGCACAATGACGTGCTTACGGTGCTGATCTCTGATCAACTGGAACAAGAGCTTCCTTCTCGTTCTAGCTGGGTGATGGGAGATGGCACCCATCAGCTTAATATCAGTGAATCAGCAAAGCTTAAAAAAGCCAATCTCGGATTGAAGCAGCATCAAGAACTCAAGAAGAGCCAACTGGTGCGTTTGATGGCAGCAAGAGGATTACCTTTAATTCAGTTGGATACATCGGGCAATCACCTAGAGCAATTTAAGCGTGGTATGGGGGCACATCGATGACAGTTCATACCCCGCCGCAAAGCTACATGCTGCGAGATATTGTCGAGGTATCAGCAGCCCCGTCAGTCAGTTGGATGCCTCAAACTATCGGTTGGAAAGTTGTTGGCGTCATTGCGCTTGTCTGCATACTCGTTTGGGCATACAAAAGCTTTACGGTTTGGTGGAGCAACCGGTATCGAAGAGAAGCCATGGCGAGTCTAAATTTGATATTTGAGGCATGTAAAAGCGTGGAGTCGACGGATAGTGCCTATCGGCAACAGATCTCTCAAGATGTGTATGGCGTATTGAAGTTGGTGTTATCGGCGGTGAATCCGCAAACACCTTCGTTGTATGGACTGCCTTTTCTCCAATCTCTTGATGCTCAGACTCAGCCAATACACGATATTTTCGAAAGCAAATGGTCACACTGGCCAGATTCCCTGCTTGTGAAGCAAAATGCTCTTACTAAGGCGGAGCTACTTGATCTGATTGCTGATAGCCAAGGGTGGGTGAAGCAACACGCTGCATTAGCGAAAAACGTCCAAGGAGAGATGAGCGATGCTTGATTCATCTCTGGAGTTAGTGCATCCCTATTGGTTGTTGGCCTTGCCACTGCCACTGCTCGTGCACTGGTTAATACCTGCCTATCGTACTAAGCAGTCAGCGATTAAGGTGCCTTTTTTTGATGTTTTGTTAAAGGCCCTAGGAGAGTTACCCAGTGAGGGGGCAAGCCAACTACGCCCTTCATTGTGGCAGCGATGTATCCTGGTAATGTCATGGTGCTTGGTGATCTTTGCCTTGTGTAAACCGACGATTCTCGGTGAGCCTCAAACACGTGAACGCTTAGGGCGTGACGTAATGGTGGTGGTTGATTTGTCAGGCTCCATGGCTGAACAAGACTTTACCTCGCAAAGTGGGGACAAAATTTCTAGGCTCGATGCCGTCAAAGAGGTACTTGCAACATTCGTCGAATCGAGAAAAGGCGACCGACTGGGGCTTATCTTGTTTGGGGATGCCGCTTTTATTCAAACACCATTTACGGCAGATCAAGCGGTATGGCTTAACCTGCTTGTGCAAACTGACGTGGGTATGGCAGGGGCAAGTACCTATTTAGGTGATGCCATTGGTTTAGCTATCAAGGTATTTGAAAACAGCGCCAAAACTAGCACAGAACAAGCACGAGAGAAGGTGGCGATTGTACTGACCGATGGCAATGACACAGGAAGCTTTGTCGAGCCAATAGATGCTGCCAAGGTTGCCAGTGCGAAGGGGGTGAAGATCCATGTAATTGCCATTGGCGACCCTGCGACTGTGGGTGAACAGGCCCTTGATATGAAAACTATTGCCCGTATTGCCTCAGAAACCGGTGGTGAAGCTTTTGAGGCGTTAGATAGAGAAGCTTTAAACCGAGCTTATGAACAAATTGGAGAGCTTGAGCCGCAACTCTATGAAAGCTCGACCTATCGACCGAAAACCAGCGTACATGCTTATCCAATTATGCTGGTGGTAGTGCTGTACTTGATTGCCTTCATTGTCAGCACCGTTAAGCGAATGACGAGAGCGAGTACTAATGAGAATTCCAAGGAGAGAAGCGATGTTTGATTCTCTTTTGTGGCAACAAGTATTCACTCAATTCCACTTTATTAGACCGCTGTGGTTGCTTGCCCTTATTCCTTTAATGGCAGTGGTTTATCTGCGTTGGAAGCATGAGACAGTCGGCAGTTGGCAAAGCTTGTTGCCAAATCACCTAAGAAAGTCGTTGACGATTGGGGATATGGGGTGGCGAAAGCAACTGCCTCTGAAGTTGCTATTTATCTCTATGTTACTCGCCATTATTGTTTGCGCTGGACCCACTTGGCAAAGAGCACCATCCCCTTTTGGCGAAGATAAGGCTTCGTTACTGATTGCTTTGGATAATAGCGCCTCGATGCTAAATGAAGACTTGCCGCCAAGCCGGTTAGAACGCTCAAAGCAGAAGGTGCAGGATCTATTAACACTTCGTGGTGGCGGGCAAACGGGTTTAGTCGTGTTTTCAGGCACCGCTCATCTCGCCATGCCCTTAACCAAAGATAGCTCTGTATTTGCTCCTTTCTTAGCGGCGATAGAGCCCAGCATAATGCCTGTTGAGGGAAAAAAAGCAGACAGCATCATAGCGCTTATCGAAGAGCAATTAGCCACGGATAAAGCGGGAACCGTGCTACTGATTAGTGATGGTATTACGCCAAACAGTCTTGAGCCACTTGCTCAGTACTTTAATCAAAGCCGTCATCAATTGCTTGTACTGGCAGCGGGTAACCCGCAGGTGCAAAGCAGTAATCCAATGGATCTTAACTCGTTAAAGCAACTAGCGAGTGATAGTGGCGGGAGCGTAGAGGTGATATCCATTGATGATGCCGATATTCGTGCATTAAACCAGAAGATTGAACGGCACATGCAGCTTAACAATGAGTCAGCAATGCCTTGGCAAGACATGGGTTATTACTTGTTGGTGCCAATCTCTTTATTGCTGCTATTTTGGTTCAGAAAAGGATGGCTCGTTCAATGGACGCTACTGTTTTGTATCCTAACGCCGACTCTGATGATTAATGATGCTAATGCGTCTCTTGAGATGCACAAAGCAGAATCCACGGAAACTAACGCCGAAATAACGCGGTGGGACAGGGTTTCTCAAATGTGGGCTGATCTTTGGCTGACCCCAGATCAGCAAGGGCAGTGGCACTTTAATCGGCAAGATTACCTTGAGGCTGCGATTCATTTTCAAGATCCTCTTCGTAAGGGGATTGCTTATTACTATGCTGGTGAGTTTCAACTGGCGCATGCTCAATTCTTAAATGCAGATTCAGCGCAGGCACTGTTCTATGCAGGCAATGCGCTAGCTCGGCAGCGAGAGTACCTTAAAGCCAGAGATTTATTCGCTTATTTGCTAGAGCAAGATAAGTGGACGTTATCGGCAAAATTTTCCGAGGATGTGGAGCACAACTTGCAAGCAATGCAGGCTATCGTTGATGAGGTCAATCGACTTAGCGAGAGCCAAGCAGGTACCACAGATGGCCCTGAAGACTCAATGGAGTTGGGCGATAAACCACAAACAGGGGATGGCGCAGAAGACCAAGCTGTAGCGGCAATGATGTTGAAAGAGACGCTGAATGCAAATGAGATATTGGGCAGTGATGAACTTGCGGACAAATGGCTACGCAAAGTGGAGTCTGATCCTAAGTTTTTTCTAAGAGCCAAGTTTCAAATTGAGTTAATTAATCGTCAAAGCGAGGAGGTAAGTAATGCCAAGTAACTTATGGCGATTTATCCTGACCGCTTTTGCCTTCATCGTGTTTTCGGCAAGCAGTGTTGCCAATGAAATAACTCAGTTGCAGCGCAGTGGCGGCGTGCAGATAAAAAGTTGGCTCAGCAATCATCAAGATGAGAAACAAACGGAACAGGTCAGTATCAATGAGCAACTCACCCTGTATATCGAGGTATCGACACCTCGCTGGTTTACAGGAGGAACTCGAATTGGGGCCATTGAAATACCGGATGTAATCGCCAAGCAACGCTCGCAACTTGCGGTAAATTACGCAGAGAAGCGAAAGGGAACGACGTGGTCAGTGCAGTTGTGGGAGGTCAATCTATACCCGCAAAAGAGCGGAGAGTTTGTTATTCCGC
The DNA here is from genome assembly GCA_024346835.1 of Vibrio comitans. GTDB lineage: Bacteria > Pseudomonadota > Gammaproteobacteria > Enterobacterales > Vibrionaceae > Vibrio > Vibrio comitans. The sequence continues at coordinate 218,151 of AP024867.1, read as the reverse complement.
CTCTTGCTGTGCAAGTTCAAGTGTCCGTTGAAAGTGGCGTGAATGTAAAAGGTAATCTCTACACAGACCCTCTGCGATTTACCGCTAGTCTGCCAAGCGGGCTGCTGACGGAAGAGACACCGTGGATCAATAGCCCGCAAGCCCAAATAAGCCAGCAATGGCAACAGTCTAATCAAGACTTGAAGGCAGGGGATACTATTACCCGCACCATCACCGTTCAGGCAACAGATACATTATCGGTGTTATTACCCCCAATAATGGCGTCTGACAGCGAAAATACGCGTAACCGCTATCAAGCGTATTCAAAGCCAGTGAGGTTATCGGACACGCAAAATCGCGGCCAATATCGGGCACAAAGGGTTGAGGAAGAGGTCTATGTATTGCAAACCGGAGGTGAGCTCACCTTCCCAGGTTATGTAATTTCTTGGTGGGATCCAAATCAACGCGAATTGCGCGAATTACAAATTGAGGGGCAGTCTTTCAAGGTATCTCACACCTTCTCGTCAATGTTACGCTACTATAAAGATAACTTGCTGATTACTCTGATTCTTTTCACTGTAATTCTCGGATTGTATTTAGGGTTAAAACGTTACTATAAGAGGCAACCCAAGCCTGCGTGGTGGCTGTTTATGCAAGAATTGCTCGGAGGAAATGAGCAACGAATCAGAGCCAGTTTATATGCTCGGTTGCGGTCTGAATCGGGTTATCTACAACTGAGTCAGTTGTCGCAGTCCGATGAATGGCAAATTCTGGCAACACAAATTCAAAATGAAAAGATCTTCTTTATTAAGGGATGTTTTCTATGGCGAAAAATAGCAAGCCTAGCTGCTCAACAAAATAAACAAAAGCCATCGCATTATCGCGCCTTACCGCAACTGGCAAGGTTAAATGAGCGCTATAAAGCACCTAAATAAACACTATAGGAACCTATGAAAAGTACGGAGCTTAATTTAATTCCTTTCTTTGTCGCGGTGTATGAAGAAAACAGTATGTCTAAAGCGGCGAGTCGTCTTGGAGTGAGCCAACCGGCCGTCAGTAAGGCGCTTAAACGTCTTAGGGAGATCTATGACGATCCTCTATTTCATAGAAGTCCATCAGGTGTTAAGCCCACGACCTTTGCTGAGGACATTTACCCAGCGTTATCAGCGTCATTTAAAAACTTTACATCGACGCTATCGGCAACTCGAGATTTTGATCCAAGGGTTTCTGAACGTATTTTTTCCATTGCCTGTATCACGACCATTGCTTATCAATTGATGCCTGAGCTTTTGATAAAGATTAAGTCAAAAGCGCCAAATATTGACCTTGAGGTACACCCGCTCTTTACTGAGGATCATGAAGCTGATTTGCGTTTGCAACGATACGATTTGGTGATTGATATGAGGCCTATAGAGAGAACTTCTCTCAAAATGGCAAAATTGGGTAGAGAGTCGATTACAGTGATCGCTCGAGAAGATCACCCTAGGTTATCAGGTGAAATAACATCTGAAGAATTTTTGAATGAGGGACACATCGCGGTATCACGCTGGAAAAGCAGAAGCGCGCTGTTGTCTAATCACCATTTTCAAGATTTGAACAAACGAAAGATAGTATATCGCTCACCGGGTGTGTTAGAGATGTTACCTGTTGTGTGTCAATCGGACTACGTTGCACTTTTTCCAGAGTCGGCAGTGGATACGATGGCAAAGCATTACCCAATTCAGAGGTTAGAAACCCCATTTCTAGATATTTCTGAAGATATTTGCATGCTGTGGCATCCAAGTAGGACAACCGAAAATGGCCATAAATGGCTGAGAAGCCAAGTGCAGTCAGTTTCAAAGGTGATTTTTAAAGAATAGGGCTAGGCTTAGCCTAGTATGGCCCGCTTGGTATTATCACTCCTTAACAATACCAAGAGAGTCATTAGTCTATGTGTTATAGGCTATGCCAGCGTTTACCCGCTTCGAATCCGACGAGCGACGACATACGTTCTAGGTATATCGATGGAGTGCACTGGGTATTTGCTTGTGTTTCTGTGAACTGATTGAAAAACGATTTATAAATCGTGAACATATCTTCGTTCGTACCAGAAAGACTTTCTTCTCTTGCGATCTTCCTTGCTTTTTGTGTCAGGTAGCTCTCAATTACGCTTGATTCGCCACGAAGCAAAGCGTGCTTGTTGATCCAGCCTAGTTCGCCATTAGCGATGTCAGCGTTAATAGAGCTTTTAAGCAATGATAGTTTGGATGTATCCATTGATGCATTCCTACTTAGTAGTTATCAAAAGAGCACTTTTTCAGCAATAGCGACTGAAAAAGAACGGCGCATCCTAAATCCAGAATGGTCAGTCGTCTACAAAATTCACACTAATTTACATTTATACCCATAAAGTAGTATGTAATTGATTGTGCTCGCGATTGTGTGACTTTTCTTAATTGGAAAGGGGTTGTATACTCGCAAACACTTGTCGGAGTGCCATAAGGCTGAGACCGTTAACTCGGGATCCGTTGAACCTGATCAGGCTAATACCTGCGAAGGGAACAAGAGTAGAGATCATACCACCACAGATCTCTATCCCCAGATCATAGCTCTATCTGAGTTATGGTCTTTCTTGTTGCATCCATCCGCCAAGCATTTGATAACCCTTAATTAATAGGAAAAATGCTATGTCGACACGTAAACAAGCTAGGCTAGACGCGAAACACTTTATCGATTCATTGTCTGTTGAGCCGTACCCTAACTCTACTAAGTCATATATTCAGGGAACTCGCCAAGATATTCAGGTGCCAGTCCGCGAAATTGCCCTTGCAGATAGTCTGGTAGGTGGCACTAAAGAAGCCCCTATATTTCAACCCAATGATCCCATTCATGTCTATGACACCTCAGGTGTTTATACTGACCCAAAGCACACCATTGACCTTTATAGCGGCTTGCCAAAGCTGAGAGAGCAATGGATAGAAGAGCGTTGTGATACTCAGTTACTAGACGATGTTAGCTCGGTTTACACCAAATCCCGCCTAGAAGATGACACTCTCGATGACTTACGTTACGGAAATCTTCCGCGTATTCGTCGAGCTAAAGATAACCAGTGTGTCACCCAGCTTCACTATGCACGACAAGGCATTATTACTCCTGAGATGGAGTACATCGCTATTCGAGAGAATATGGGTAGACAGAAGTTTGCCGATGAGCAATTAAACCATCAGCATCCGGGTCATAACTTCGGCGCCAACCTGCCTAAAGAAATTACCCCTGAATTTGTTCGCAAAGAAGTTGCCGAAGGTCGCGCGATTATCCCTTCTAATATTAACCACCCAGAAGCTGAGCCTATGATCATCGGGCGTAACTTTTTAGTGAAGGTGAACGCCAATATAGGAAACTCGTCGGTCAGTTCCTCTATTGAAGAGGAGGTTGAGAAGCTGGTGTGGTCTACACGCTGGGGCGCAGATACGGTGATGGACCTATCCACAGGACGAAACATCCATGAAACTCGCGAGTGGATACTACGAAATAGCCCAGTGCCTATTGGTACAGTCCCTATGTATCAAGCATTAGAAAAAGTGAATGGTATTGCAGAGAATCTTAACTGGGAGGTAATGAGAGATACCTTGATAGAGCAAGCTGAGCAAGGTGTGGATTACTTCACCATACATGCAGGCTTGTTGCTTCGTTACGTGCCGATGACGGCAAAACGCGTTACTGGTATTGTCTCTCGAGGTGGTTCAATTATTGCCAAATGGTGCTTAGCACACCATCAAGAAAGCTTTTTGTACACTCACTTTAGAGAGATCTGTGAAATTTGTGCCAAGTATGACGTGGCACTATCTCTAGGTGATGGACTGCGTCCGGGCTCGATTGCCGATGCCAACGATGAGGCTCAATTTGCTGAATTGCGCACACTTGGAGAGCTTACTAAGGTGGCTTGGGAATACGATGTTCAGGTAATCATCGAAGGTCCAGGACATGTGCCTATGCATATGATTCAAGAGAATATGCAGGAGCAACTTGAGCATTGTCATGAAGCGCCATTTTACACCCTAGGTCCACTGACTACCGATATTGCACCAGGCTATGATCATATTACATCTGGTATCGGAGCCGCTTTGATTGGCTGGTATGGCTGTGCAATGCTTTGTTATGTCACACCCAAAGAGCACTTGGGCTTGCCAAACAAGGAAGATGTGAAAACTGGTCTTATTACGTATAAACTTGCCGCTCACGCTGCCGATCTTGCAAAGGGACATCCTGGAGCGCAAATACGTGATAACGCCTTGTCTAAAGCGCGTTTTGAGTTCCGCTGGGAAGATCAGTTTAATCTTTCACTAGACCCTGATACCGCACGTGCTTTTCATGATGAAACCTTGCCACAAGAGTCAGGTAAGGTAGCTCACTTCTGCTCAATGTGCGGACCTAAGTTTTGTTCAATGAAGATCTCTCAGGAAGTTCGAGAGTACGCTAAGGATACAAAGCAGGTAGCCGAAGACCAAATGCTAGAAATAAAGATGCTGGATAACCCACTAGAGGGGATGCGCCAGAAATCGAAAGAGTTCCTAGATACGGGTGCAGAGCTATACCATCCTAAAGAAACCGTTTAATAAACAAAGGCTACTCCGCGTTATTTAGCTTGGAGTAGCCTGAACTCTTGTTTGCTAGTTTTAGGTTAGTCAGCGCTAACCACTTCTTTTAATACGTTACCTGTTGTGCCACTTGGAGGGGTAATACCTAATACATTCGATAACGTTGGCGCGATATCGTAGGGTGTAATGGCACGCTCAACTTTTTGTGCCTTGGTATTATATCCTGCAAAAATTACCGGAACATAAGTGTCGTAGCTCCAAGGAGAGCCGTGAGTTGAAGCTACGGTCAGGCCATCCATATCATTGATGTAGGTGCGAGGTGCAAATACAAGGTAGATATCTCCAGAGCGGTTAGGTTGATAATTGTTGCTCACTAACTGGTTAATGTGAGTGTTTGCCAAGCGACCTGCAGCCACATCTGAGCTCGTCACAGCATAAGCTACCCCTTCAATCTTCATCGCTTCTTCTGCAATCGCGGTTTGCAGATCAGAAAGGTTGATCTTGTTTTGTTTTACCACTTCGTGGTTTAGATAAACATAGGGCTGTGCATACAGCCTAAAGATCTCTTCACCCACACCAAACTCATCCTTAAGGCGTTGCTTTAGAGCGTCGGTAAGCAAAGTTTTCTTATCGAAGTAATTTGCACGTTTCAGACCTAAAGATGCCGCCACTGGGGAGGCTTCAGGAGCACCATGGTCTGCCGACAATACAACCAGAGTGTTGTCCAAGCCAACGTGATGGTCGATGTCTTCCAACAAGGCTTTTAAGGTGCGATCTAAACGGATCAGGTTATCTTCTGCCTCTAAACTTGATGGGCCGTACAGATGCAAAACGTAGTCATTGGAAGAGAAGCTGACCGCTAAGTAGTCGGTCACATCTCCAGAGCCTAACTTTTCTTGTTGAAGTAGGGTTCTAGCAAAGTCCGCAGTCAGTTCATCCCCGGCAGGGCTTACAGTTAACATGGTTGAGTAATACTTAAAGCTTGCAGGCCCATATGGGTGAGGGAAGGTTCTTTGGAAGCCTGCTAAATCAAACTTTTGCTCCTGCGATACTTCTTCTAACGTGTATTTGTCTCTGTCTAATGCCAGTTCCCAGCGCTTGCCAGAGTACTGTGCGGGAATATTCTTTTCGTTCCAACGTTCCACCCAAGCAGGATAAGAGTCGTAATAGTAGTCACTGGTTACAAAGTCAGAAGTCGCCTTTGAAAACCAAAATGCTTTGCCAGTATGTCCCGCTAACGAGATCGCGCCGCGATCTTTAATTGAAACGCCAAACACCTTAGATTTACCGCTATTTGAGATAGTGAGTTCATCGCTGAAGGTAGAGACCAGAATCGGGGTTGGAGAGCGGCCATCTTTAGTTGCAGCACGCTGAGTGGGGTCGATTTCTGTAGATTTATTCACATCAGCGCCACTGGTCAGCAGGCTGTAATCGCCATCTTCTACGTTATAGATCAAACGTTCGAGGCCTCGGTCATACCACACATTGCCGACCATGCCATGCACAGAAGGCGGCGCACCGGTAGCAAGAGATACGTGGCCTACAATAGTTTCTGTATTACCGTGTTGATAGTGAGCATTGGTGTAATACACACCTTGATCCATAAGGTAACGAAAACCGCCCTCCCCAAAGTTGTGTTTATATCTTTCTAATAAATCCCCACGTAAACCATCTACGGTGATCTGCAGCACAAGTTTCGGTTTGCTCTCAGCCGAAAAAGCAGGAGAGCTGATAAGGCCAAGACTGATAAGGCTTATCGCGCAGTAGCGTTTTATCATTAGGGTATTTGTCCTTGAGTTAAATTAGCGAGCGTCTCTAACTAGACGCAGTCCCATATCCGACATAATTATAGACTGGCTAGCAAAGTCTCTTCGGTAGTTTTCAGATTCATTGGCGGCATAGGAAAAACTACCCCCGCGAACAGACTTATGGGCAAGCCCAATATCGGTATCTTGTGCGTTGTTTGGGTTGAGTATTGGTGAATTGCGATAAAATGTGGCTTCATAGGCATCGATGGTAAATTCACCTACGTTGCCGGTCATGTCATATAGCCCCAACTCATTAGGTTTTTTCTGTCCTACACGATGCGCTCGGTTGTTGGCATTGCCTGCATGCCATGCGACATCATCGATGTTGTTGGAGCCACTATAAGTATATCCCTTCGAGTTATTGCCCCCACGCGCCGCAAATTCCCACTCCGCCTCGGTAGGCAGTCGGTACTTTTGACCTGTAATTTTATTGAGTTTTTCGATGAAGTAATTAGCTTGCTGCCAACTTAAGTTATTGACTGGGATTTGAGGGTCTTTGAAGAAGCTTCTTGAATGCCCCATGACCTCTTCAAACAAAGACTGTGTGACCTCGAATTTAGAAATATAAAAGCTATCTACACTCACTTGGTGCGCAGGTTGTTCTGAGGCATTGGCCTCATCGGAATCAGAACCCATGAGATAAGCGCCCCCAGCAACGAACACCATGTCGGCTTCGATCTGATTGGTGAGAGGGTGAGGTTCAAATAGTGAGCATCCTGTCATTGTTAACACTAGCGTCCATGCTAATAAAGGGCGAAAAGTCGTCAAACGCAGGTTCATATTTGGTCTCTGTCAAAAAATGAGACATTAGTTTAACAATGCGTCATTTTCCAAATGGTTATATGCGCAATAACAAGCCTTTGATATAACCAAAAGTTAAAATAGAGCTGTTTTTGGCATCCAAGATAACGGTATCGATATGTTGTTGACTCAAGGCCCACAATTTAACGGCAAACCTTCTAAGCGAATGCATGTAATGGCTAAGCCCATTGGTGCTGCGTGCAATATTGATTGCAACTACTGCTATTACCTAAGCAAGCAAGACCTGCTGGACTATAAAAAGGGCTGCTCCCCAGAGATGAGTGAGCACGATCTTGAGCAATATATTAAGCAGTATATCGAAGCTCAAAATACACCAGAGATCATTTTTTCATGGCAGGGTGGAGAACCGACATTATTGGGGCTCCCTTACTTTGAAAAGATCGTTGAACTGCAAAAAAAGTATCAGCCTGTTGGCGTAAGCATCTCAAACGATCTGCAAACCAATGGTACCTTGCTAACTGCTAAGTGGTGTCAGTTCTTAAAAGAGAATAACTTTTTGGTGGGCCTCAGTATTGATGGCCCAGCCATGTATCACGATGCCTACCGAACCAATAAAGCAGGGCGCGGTACGCACAAACAAGTTATGGAAGCGGTTAAACTGCTTCATGAATATCAGGTGAGCTTTGCTACGTTAACCTGTATCAACAACCTTACCAGTCGTAATCCTTTAGAGGTTTATCGATTCTTGCGCGACGAAGTAAAGTCGCCACAAATGCAGTTCATCCCGATTGTGGAACAAAAATCCTTTCGTGATACCGCCCCACAAACATGGCAAGACGATCTACAACCGCGTCAGGGTGATAAACGCCTTATCCCCGGTTCAAAAAACTCTGTTATGGAGTCTTGGTGCGTGTCGGATGAGGCATGGGGTAATTTTCTTATCGCTGTGTTTGATGAGTGGGCGAGTCGTGATGTCGGCAAGGTATTTGTTCAATATTTTGAAGCCTTTGTCGAGACCTGGATGGGACGCAGAAATCCACTATGCACACTAGGAGAGTTCTGTGGTAAAGGTTTGGCGATGGAGCCAACAGGCGATGTATTTGCTTGTGACCATTACGTTTATCCAGAATACAAAATTGGCAATATCCATGTTGATAAATTGGATGACCTAGCATTCTCGAGTAAACAACAGAGCTTTGGGTTTAATAAAACCAAGAGCCTGACAGAACAATGCAACAAGTGTGATTATAAGTTTGCTTGCTTTGGTGAGTGCCCAAAGAATCGCTTCATTCGCACCCGTTCAGGTGAGCCAGGATTGAATTATCTATGTGCTGGCTGGCACAAATTCTATAAGCATGCTGATCGCTCCATAGCACACATATTAAGGGTGATGGGTTACCCCGTAGCGCATGGCAAGTTTAGCGATAAAATAGTGCGAGAGGCGCTGTCTCAACCACAGCCAAACAATACTTTTGGTGCCAAATTTTGATGAGTAGAAGACTGAATATCCTAGTTGCTACAACCGCTATGGTAGTTTCTCTGCTGCTAGCTGCACCTTCTAGTGCTGCCAATCAAACAGCGGAGCAGTTGTCGTATATAGCGCAGGATAAAAGCAATAGCCGTTCTGAACGTATTGAGGCACTAGAGCAACTTGCTAGCTTTCCAAGTCAGAGTGCCCTTATCGCTGTTGCTCGGGGGCTCAAGGACAATCACCATGACATTCGGGAAGCCTCCGTTAGAGCAACGGCGCCATATCAATTGACTCATCGCTGGCGTCTACTATCGCCTTTGATGGACGATTTGGTGCTAGATGTAAGAATGGCGGTCGCTGAAAACCTAGTTGTTGATTACGTTGAAATGAATGCGGTTCAAAGGCGACAGTTTGATCCTTTATTCGATGACTGGGCTTCTACCTTGATTCTTGAAGATAGCGAAGCGTCTATGATGGCATTAGCCCAAGGCTATCTGTACATTCGTGACTATGACGTTGCGAGAAATGTCTATGGTAAATTGATAGAAGGTTCAGAGGGGGGAGTGGATGCATGGATTGGGATTGCTGAAAGCTATCGTCTTAATCAGCAAGATGAACAGGCATTAGCGGTTATCAATGAGGCGTTAATTGCTTACCCTAACGAGCCAAGCCTGTTGTACGCAAAGTCTTTGACGTTGGTGAGGCTGAACAAGCCACATCAGGCAGCACAGAGCATGAATAGTGCCGCTAAGATCGCAAAAACCAATAGCCAGTATTGGTATGTCAATGGCGTGCTTCAGGAGGCTTATGATAAACAACTGGCCTTGTCTTCATTAAAAAAGGCTTATCAAATATCAGGTCAGCCAGAGCAACTTTATGCAGTATGCGATTTTAAGATTCGTCACTCGGATAATAAAGCGGAGGTATGCCTGATGCAGTTAGAAAAAATCGCACCACCGCATGTTGTTGCCAACCTACGAAGCCGAATTGAGCAAAGGGACGTTGTTACGAATTAATGCTCGTTTAACGTTTTTGCACAGTTTCCCAAAGCGTCTAATGTCATCGAAGTTAGGCGCAGTGCCATCGGAGATATAGTGTTCCCAGTAGCTTAGCTCGGTATCGACTAGTTCCATGAGTTTTTTAGGGCAGCCAACACAATCAGTCCCCGTACCACAGACAAAGGTTTCATCTTCGTACAGAGGCAACTCGAGCTTCACTTGTTCGATAAGGTTATGCATTGCAGTGTGGCGATCAGGTTTGCGAGGGAGCATGGCTAATATTTGCGCGACTTAAAAGCTTATAATAATACAAATAACTAAGTTGTGTAGCGATATTTGCATAAAAAGGCCTGTACCCTCAGTTTGAAAGCACAGGCCTACAAGGCTAATTTCTGTTAAAGGTGGAAATTAAGCAGCTTCCGCTTGCGCAGCGCAATTATCATGTTCAACACGCTTGTCCAGTGCGCCGCTAAAGCGAGTTAACAGTAGAGCCACAATGACTACTGCACCGCCAATCCAAGGCGTATGCATCAAGCCAAGGCTTTCGTGAGCAACGATCATACCGCCGCCCCATGAACCCAGTGCAATACCTACGTTAAAAGCAGCAATATTAAGACCTGATGCTACATCAACAGCTTCTGGTGTATGTTTCTCTGCAAGGCTTACCACGTAAACTTGTAGACCAGGTACATTACCAAAAGCAAATGCTCCCCAAACCAAAATTGTCGCAACAGCCGCAATTGAGTTGTATGCGGTAAAGTTAAATACAAACAATACAGTGGCTAATCCCGAAAAGATCACGGTTAGCGCTTTTACAGGCCCCATCTTGTCAGCCATTTTACCGCCCCAGATGTTACCAATCGCCACTGATACGCCGTACACCAACATGATGATGCCGATGGCACTTGGGTTAAAGCCGGATACATCTTGCAAGATAGGAGCAAGGAAGGTAAACGCGGTAAACGTACCGCCGTAACCTAGCGCTGTAATCGCATACACCAGCAGTAGGCGGGGCTGAGTTAATACCTTTAACTGCGCTGATAGTTTTGCCGCTGGTGGTTGTTTTAGGTTGTTTGGTACAAGTAGAGCACTACCAATTAATGCGATAAGACCTAGTATTGCTACAATCAAAAACGTTGCCTGCCAGCCAAATGTTTGACCAATATAGGTTCCGAGAGGCACACCCGTCACCAGAGCAACGGTTAAACCCGTAAACATGATTGCGATAGCACTTGCGGCTTTCTCTTTAGAGACCAAACCTGTTGCGATAGTCGAACCGATGGAGAAGAACACCCCATGAGCAAGGCCCGTTAAGATGCGAGCAAGTATTAAGGTGTTGTAGCTCGGCGCCTGCCATGCCAAAAGGTTACCCGCGACAAAAAGGCTCATTACGGCAAGCAGTACTTTTTTGCGGTTCCACTTACCCGTAAGCGCGGTTAGCACTGGAGCACCAATCGCCACGCCAAGAGCGTAAAGACTAACAAGAAGTCCTGCGGAAGGAACCGACACGTTGAGGTCAGCAGCCATAGTAGGAATCAGCCCTACAATTACGAATTCTGTTGTTCCGATTGCGAACGCGCTTAGCGTTAACGCGAGTAATGCTAAAGGCATAATTCTTCTCTCTCTATGCTGATACGGTGTGTATCAATCGATGGAGTGGATTATTCAGCAAAACTGATTTGTGAAAAATAGTGTCTTTGACAAATTACTTTTGTGATTTTTGAAATAATCTTGAAGGGTAGAGCTTAGCGAGCCCAAACTTTGAGAGTTTTGGGCTCAATGAGAGTAACGGTCGAGATTGGAATTATGTAGCGAAAATGTGCGACTTTCTCGCATAGCAATAGCATTGCTAATAAAGTGGATTTTGTGAGTTGCCTAATTATTTAGAAATAAAATCTGGCTTGTGCAAAATAAGAGTGTCGATCTTGGTCAAATAGGTTTTGATAACGATACTCAAGTCCTAATCCCAAATTATGGCTAACTTTATACACGGCATTGATCTTTGCCTCGTGCATGCCTTCGTCTTCAAAGCCTAGGTAGTAACCATAGTTAGCTATTAGATCCCAGTTACCAAAGTTGTCAACAAAGGTGACACTTGGGCCATAGATGACGTCTTCTAAATGGCTTTTGCCTTCGTCTGATTTGTACTCTGCATACCAGTAGCCTATTTTTCCGCCAATATAGAAGTCGTAGTCTTTATTTTTCGTTAGGTTATAGTCTAAGCCTATTCTTGCTATATGTTCTTGATATTCATAGGTATCATTCTTGTCTTCAACCAGATTTCCATCGTATTGACCCGAATAAATTAGCCCATTCGCAATAGACTTCTGTGCATAAACACCCATGGTGGTACCTCGCTCTCTAACATCATCTACCTTGGTATGCTCTATGGTAGATCCTCCAATTGAAAGCGTTAAAAAGTCGGTGTTTGTCTTAGCATAGGCGTGGGAAGCAAGCAGTATGCTTGAACTAATAACAATCAGAATTTTGGTGCTCAAACTAATATCCTTGTGTACAAAATACGATGAATTTATCGCAAGAATATCGAATAAATAATAGAAATCTAGAACAAAAAATATAGGGGAAACAAGCGATTAGGAGAGGATGTTAACGGTGGGTGTCGGTAAGGAATGATAAGAATAAGCCCGAGAGGGTTAGCTAACAGAGCGCTAACATCTCGGGCTGGCTTTTCACTATGGCTGCTGTTTAGTCGGCGCTAGCGCAATCTCGCGAATACAGACGTTTTGAGGCTGTTGGAATGCGAACAGAACTGCGCGAGCTACGTCATCAGCGGCTAGTACGCCACCCATGTCTTCTTTCCATGAGTCGTAGCCGTCTTTGATCTCTTGAGACGAGGTGTGAGATAGAAGCTCAGTTTCTACAGCTCCAGGCGCGATAGTAGTGACACGAACGTTGTCGGCAGCCACTTCTTCACGAACATTCTCAGAAATCGCGTGTACAGCGAATTTAGTACCGCAGTATGCTGCGTGGTTAGGGAACGTTTTCTTACCTGCAATTGAACTTATATTGATGATAGTGCCGCTGTTGCGAGACTTCATTGGTGCAAGCACAGATTGCATACCGTTAAGTAGGCCTAGTACATTCACATCGAACATACGCTTCCATTCTTGTGCATCTTGGGTGTCGATTTGACCAAGAAGCATAGTACCTGCGTTGTTAACTAATCCGTCTACAGGGCCAAACTGCGCTTCTGCTTTTGCAATAGCAGCTTCAAATGAACCTTGGTTGGTAACATCCACTTTTTCACATAGTGTGTTTGGAAGTTGAAGGGCTTCAAGTTTCTCCACGCGACGTGCAAGAAGAAGAAGAGGGTGCCCTTCATCACTTAGACGACGTGCAATCGCTTCACCGATACCTGAACTTGCGCCAGTAACAACAATAAGTTTTTTCATCACTCTTCTCCGAATAGGGTTTGCAACACACATTGTGTCGATGGAGGCCATTTTAGTGGAGAACCTTTTGTTGATATATATCCCTTTAGGTAAAACACTGTTGCTATACTGCAACAATAAACTTGTTAACCGCAGAGGGTAGAATGCTGAATAATAAAATACCGCCACCGATAGTTATGCTGGTATGCGGAGGGGTGGGGGGCTACGTTGATAATTTTACTTTTACATCGAACCTATTGGTATGGCTGTTAGGAGTGGTTATTTTTGCTTCGGGCATATGGCTAGCTGTGGTTTCTATTGTGTCTTTTAAGCAGGCTAAGACGACTATCAACCCATTAGACCCTTCTCAAGCAAGCCTACTGGTTTCTCATGGCGTATTTAGATATAGCCGAAACCCAATGTATGTATCACTCGCTTTATTTTTAGTAGCTTGGTCGTGTGTATTGCTATCTATAGCCGCACTGGCTCTTTGTTTGGTGTTTGTAATGTACATAACGCAGTTTCAGATCAAGCCTGAAGAGCAGGTTTTGCAGGCGAAATTTGGTAAGCCGTATGACGAATATTGCCGCAAAGTAAAAAGATGGGTGTAGCCTATGTTAAATAAGATAAACCTAGCGGAGATTCGTTCTTTTGTATTAATTGCACAGTTAGGCAATTTCACGCGGGCTGCAGAGGCGCTTAAAGTATCACGCTCTCATATATCACGTCAGATGACACAGCTAGAGTCCGATCTTGGGGTTACCTTGCTAGTCAGAACCACTCGTACCTTAAAGCTGACTCTAGCCGGTCAAAAGCTTTTTGAGCAGTGCCAGACCTCCTTGAGTCATATTAACCAAGCATTGCTGTCGGCAATAGATGATGTGGAAGAGGTGAGAGGACACATTGCCATCAACTGTGTTGGTGGTGTACTTGGTGAAGATATATTGGTCCCTATGATCAACGAGTTTATGTCTCTCTACCCTGATGTACATGTGACTTTGGATTTTAGTAGTCATAGAGTTGATCTGATACAAGACGATTTTGATATCGCCTTTCGAATGGGAACATTGCAAGATGCTGGTTTTGTCGCTCGCAAGTTACTCGATATTGATATGGTTACGTTAGCCAGCCCCGTTTATTTAGAAAAACTCGACACTATTACTCATCCTAAAGAGCTGGAAAAACATCGCTGCTTGACGGGATCTGTGAATCGTTGGAGCTTCGTTCACAACGACAGTGCGGAAACCGTTGAGGTAAATATTAGTGGCAATTTACAGTGTAAAAATGGCCGTGCTTTGGTGAATGGGGCTCTGCTGGGTAATGGTGTTATTCGTGTGCCTTTGCTGTATTGCCAAACTGAAGTAGAAGACAAAAGATTACAACAAGTATTTTCCGATTGGCATATACCTAGTGTAGAATTTTCAATGATTTACCATAAAGACAGATTCAGACCCGCACGTTTGGTTAGGCTGATAGAATTTATTTACCATAAATTTGAATCACTGAGATCAGAACGTAGTGCTCGAAAAGGAAAATAAGTGAATAGCTATCAGATTTTGTATAAGAAGAATGTGGTGTTGGCCGTTAATCTCGGCAATAGCAATGCCTCAGAAGAAATAAAAAGCCTTAATGAACAAGGCTTTAAAATTTTCAGTCGTATCATACAGGCGGTATCTGAAGAGCGGGCTGTTGCTATCTACCGTGCAGAGAATCAATCGACACATAGCGAACATGACGTTAGCATTAAAAATGTGTTTTTATTCAAAACTAACCGCCTACGACGCCTTCCTTACCTTGGCTATTCCTTTTCAAGTTTTATGGTCGCGGCCTTAAGTATGTTTATGCTTACACATCAGGCGGGTAATTCAGGCAGTAACAGCGCACTATTGTTGCTGTTTCCGATCCTATTAGCTTTGTTTTGGTTCTCGATTGGCTTATCTGTCGCACGCTGGAAAAACTGTGGTCACAAAGGTTGGTATTACGCAGTCGCTTTGGTTGTCGCTATGCTCATAGATACCTTTTTGATGGGGATAGCAAGCACATTACTATGGTTATATTTATTGTTTAACCCACAATCAAACAAGATATAAGCGAATAAAAAAGGGGCAAGCGCCCCTTTCTTGTGTAACTACAAATTATTTTGATTAAGCAAGCAGGGATTTATCCGACTTCAGCAATCTTTCAAGTTGCGGCGTTAGGTTAGTTCTTTTAGACATAGTCAGTCTTCCCGCTTCGTAGAGTTCAACCAGCACACCGTTATTGCAGGTATTGCATTGACCCTCGCAATGCATCTCTTCAAGCAAGGTATCCATCTTGTAAGGGGATAACTTGAACCTTTCCACTTCACTGCCCTTATTGCAGTTATAAATTACGACTTCCATCTTCACTCCTTGAAGAATCACAACTATCTATATTGGTTACTATCGCTTATATTTTCACAGGTTTAAATAGAGATAGATCACACGTTAATACTTCTGGAGTGTATGTGTGAAAACGATCAATGAATGCAATACGAAGTGACAAATATTTGCGAGACAAATCAAATTAAGTGTTCAACTCATTTTGTTCAAATAGAACAAAACGAGTCATATGGCGGTATTAGAATGTGATCTCTATCTAAATAATACTCTTCTTAACGGTGTCTTCATCACTAGGTAAGTAAATAAAGCAGATATAACAATGGAACCCAACCAAACCAGCAGATCTCTTTTCCATAGTTCGAAACCTATAAACCCAGCTAAATTAGTAAGATAGATGACAAATAGCAGGTGGGAGACATAGATACCTAGAGTGAGATTAGCGACAGGTTGCACCCATTTACTATCCCCTAGGTTAGGATTTGCCAATAAGAAAAAGAAAAATCCCAAGGCCCAGATAGGGGTACCAAATAAGTAATCATGAATTCGGAAATCGACATCCCAATTGAGCAGATAATAAGCCTCAATAAAGTGAATAATCATACCTAACATTAATATTACTATTGCCTTTAGTGAGCTAATAGAAATATTTAATCGTCGAATCTCAAACCCTAAAATTATCATCAACAAGCTAAAGAAAGGTCCATTTCTTGTATAAAAAAGCGAGGGAATGTCCGTAACGTTAAAATAACTGCCTGCCAATACCCCATAGATAAATAATATTATGCTTAATGGTTTAAGCAGTTTTTGCAGGCGGGTTTTAAGGATAATAGCGATTGACCCAACGCCTATGGCAAGAGCAGGTAGATACCATAGGTGGACTAGGCCTCCCTGAAGAAGAGAGTTAAATGGCGTCAACGCCAAATAGTCCCAGTACAAAGTACGTTCAGCTACGTAGCCCTCAGTCATCACTGTCATTAAGTTAAACGGCATCAACAGGTAAATGATGCTCCAAACTAACCAAATTATCGTTAGAGGCTTTATATATGATAGTGCTGTGCCAATAGGATTTAGACTGAGCTTGGGCTGAAGCAAATAACCCGTTAGTAGGAAAAAATAGGGAACAGCAAAGCGACTAACTTGATTGATAAGATCCCCAAGCCAGGGTGTTACTTTATATAACGGATAAGCGACGAAGAGTTGGCTATGTATCGTGATGACAGCCAGTATAGCGATGATACGACCGAGCTCTAAACTTGGAATACGATGGTTGGTAGTGGACATAAACAGTATCTCAGGAAGTGACACTGGTTTGTATAACAGGCGTTAGAGTTCGTCTATCTGAACGATGAGGCTTTGCTTGGAACTATTAACCCTGTCGCAAATCTAGGCATTTTGAACGAAGAGTTTTAACAAAAACAAAACAGGCCCGCCAAAGCGAGCCTGTTAGAATCAATCGAGTAAATTAAGCAGCAGCAAGCTGTGCTGATTTCTCTTCGCTGATTGGGCGAGTCACTAGAGATAGCGCTACACACACACCCATCATTACAGCTGAGATAGTGTACGCTAGGCCGTAACCTTCGCCGTGAGTCATTGAGAAACCAACAACTGCAGCGCCGATTGCACCACCGATACCCCATGCAGTGTAAAGTACACCGTAGTTAGTACCGTAGTTCTTAAGACCGTAGAATTCAGCAGTGATAGATGGGAATACCGCTAGTAGCGTACCGTAACCTACAGCTGCAATCGCAGTACCTAGGATCAGAGTTGCTTCTGATTTGAAGGTTGCGAATAGAACCATGTTGATGCCTTGCAGAGCAAATGCGATGAACAATGTACGTAGACCACCAATCTTGTCAGATAGGATACCAGCACCGATACGACCGCCTGAGTTGAATACAGCTAGGATAGATGCAAGGTATACCGCGTTTGGTAGGTTCGCTTGAACACTTGCGATAGTTGTAATGTTACCAATGATCATAAGGCCAGTTGCAGAAGCAAATGCGTACATGATCCATAGAGAGTAGAACTGAGGTGTTTTCAGCATTACTTTCCAAGAGATGTCGTTGCTCTTCTTAACAGCAACAGGTGCTTTACCTGCTTTAACCTTAGGTGCTTCTGGTACGTAGTCTGCTGGTGGGTTGTTGATTGTTGCCGCTAGAGGCACAGCAATAACAAGTACACCAATACCTAGGATAAGGAAGCTTTGGTCAATACCGTAGTTTGTGATAAGCGCAGAAGTCAGTGGAGCAAGGTAAACCGCAGCTAGACCGAAGCCAGCAGCAATCAAACCGTTTACTAGGCCTTTCTTAGATGCGTGGAACCACTTCATCGCAGCAGGAGAAAGACATGCGTAACCGAAGCCGATACCAGCACCCGCTACAACACCGAATGTCATGCTAAGCATCGCAGGAGTAGTTGCAAAGCTTGAGGCAATCATACCTAAGCCTGTCATAGTAGCACCCAGCATAAGGATGTTACGTGGACCCATACGGTCCTGAAGAATACCAGCAACAAGAAGAGCGATAGAGAAAGTAACCGTTGCAATAGCGTATGGTTGAGAAGCGTCTGCCGCATTCCAGCCCATATCAGTAACTAGAGCTTTGTTAAATACACTCCATGCGTAAAGAATACCTAAACAAAGGTTGATACAGAATCCTGCAATTAGGATACGCATCGCTTTATCAATCTTTTTCATCGTTTGTTCTCGGTGCCGTGATGGCTAGGTTGATTATATTAATTGTCTGAAACGTTAAAAAACTTTTTAGGTTTATCAAAATTTCTAAGAACGAGATGCGCGAATTGTACACAAATTTTTTGTGATTTGAATCTCTTTTTGCGAAAAATGAAAAATAATTTTGCGCTTTTTTGCCGTTGATAGAAATTGAGAGATGGTTCGCAAATTTTGCAGTGTTTTTCGCAGGATAAAATACTGCTTTTTATCTATTTACCTGAAGAAATGTGATGCGTTAGGCGTCTATGAAAGAAAATTTACCTGTAGCAATTTATTAACAATTTAAACATCTGATTCGTTAATATGGTAGGAAAACGGTTATATGGAGCTAATTTGATTTAAAACAATGTTAAATTGTTATGTAGTTGTAAAATTGATGTGTATTTCAATGGTTTAGGTGAAAATTCGCTCAAAAAAACATCTTGCAAACGAGTGTTTTTCAGTCAAAATAAAGTGAAATCTAAGATTCCAAATTTGAAAGGACGCTTTACTAAGCTTTAGTGAGGTTACACATGAAAATATTTTTACTTTTACTTATCTCTGTTTCTGCTGGCGCCGCTTCTGCTGAGCACTTAACTTCTTTCCTTTATGGATTGAGTACAGCGTCTCTTGCTGTGGGTGTTTGCTTCTGGTTGGCTTTCCGTTCATCTCGTTGGCCACAACTTGCAGTGTTCCTTCTACTTACAGGTATGCTCTGCAAACTGGCTATTACCGTTGTTTCGACCATTGTGGGTGTTAACGCCGGACTTATTACTTCGCCGTTGATCTTCTCCCTTTCGTACCTATTTTTTGCGATCGCGACGACTTACGTATATTTCTACTTCAAAGATAAGAGCACAAATCGCAAGCTAGGCTTAAATCAAGCGTAATCCTTGGGGTTCGGAATCAATAACAGAAACCGCTGTCGCAAACGCACAGCGGTTTTTTTGTGCCTGTTTACTTTTAATCTCTAAACTTCACTATTCTTATCATAAACTTGGGCAATATATCGTGAGGCATCACTCATGTACCGTTTGTATTCTCCCCAGCAAATTAAACGAAGTGAACCAAAAGCGGCCGAACTAGCCGGAATTACCCTTTATCAATTGATGGAAAGGGCGGGGCTTGCGGCTTTTGAGCGCTTGCAGTCCATGCTGCCTAACGCTGGACGAATTTTGGTGTGTTGTGGTTCGGGCAATAATGGTGGTGATGGTTTTGTGGTTGCTCGGTTAGCCTTAGAGCTTGGCTATGAAGTCAATGTGTTTCAGCCGTCTTATTGTGAATCGAATACTGAAGATTCAGCTAAAGCGAAGCAAAAGTGGTTAAGTCATGGCACGATAATCTCTAGCAACATCGAAGAGTTAGCACATTACGACCTTATTGTGGATGGTTTGTTAGGAACGGGGTTAACTGGCGACGTTCGTGACAACCTTGCTGAGGTGATTAGAGCTCTCAATGATTCTAAACTTCCTATTCTCAGCCTTGATATCCCTTCAGGATTACATGCTGACACGGGTAAGATCTTGGGTGATGCTGTTGACGCTACCGCCACGGTTACCTTTATTGGCAATAAAAGAGGGCTAGTGACAGGGCAGTCCAGAGATACCGTTGGTGAACTCTATATCGCTGACCTTGGTGTTGAATCTGAGTTTAAAGGCTTAGAAACAGAGCTAGCTTGCATCTTTGATAAAAACGAAGCTCAAGGGCGATTACCTAGAAGAAAGCACACTTCTCATAAAGGCAATTGTGGTCGCACCTTGTTAGTTGGCGGTCATGAAGGAACCGGGGGGGCCATTATTATGGCAGCTCAGGCGAGTGCGCGCGTAGGTGCAGGCTTGATTAGCGTGATGGCTCATCAAGATACCGTTATTCCATTGCTTACTCGCCAACCTGAGGTGATGTCTATTACCGTGGGTAAAGAGGGTGATGACGAAAGGGTTATAGCAGGAATGCATTCTGCAACTGTGATTGCACTAGGACCGGGCTTGGGTACAGATGATTGGTCTAAGAGTCTGTTTAAGCTATGCATAGAACAAGCTAAGCCTAAGGTCATTGATGCTGATGGACTGAATCTTCTCGCCCAAAGCAACTCTTATCATAATTTAAGCGAAGGCATTTTAACACCGCATCCGGGCGAGGCCGCAAGGCTCTTAGGGTGTCCAGTTCAAGAAATCGAACAAGATCGATATACGGCAATCGAGAAGATCCAAGCAAAATATCAATGTGTAGTTCTACTTAAAGGTGCGGGTACGCTGATATGTGATGGTCAGATGACGTACGTGATTACTGCGGGCAATTCAGGCATGGCAAGCGGCGGAATGGGGGATGTGTTAACAGGAGTGATTGCCGGATTACTTTCTCAGGGATTAAAACCGATAGATGCTGCATGTTTGGGGGCGTGGTTGCACTCTACAGCGGCGGATAATATCGCTAGGCAGTCAGGTAAAATTGGCATGTTAGCTACCGACCTTTTGGCAGAGATTCGTTCCCTCATAAATCAATACTGAAAAAGGTCCACTGCCTTTATAGCAAAGAGCAGTGGACTAGAGCGTTTGCTAAAACTAGTCGCCTAACGATGTAGAGGCGCGTCTACGATCTGTTGCTCCATAAAGCTTACCATTGTTTACTTCAATCGCGTTTAAGCCGCTAACTACCGGAATGACATGAACCTCGTAGCCCATCTCAGTAAATTCAGGGACCAGTATTTCAGCATAGGTGCGCTTTTCAACCAAAAGACCTGTCGGGTTAGTTGGCTTGGTGCGGTCGATCTTAGTTCCGTACTGGATGTTAGGTAAGTCGATCGCGGACTGAGCGGATAGATCCCAATCGATCACACCTACGATAGTTTTGAGAACATATCCAGGGATCTGCGAACTACCAGGACTACCCACAACCAGTTTGAGGCTACCATTTGGCTCCATAACCATCAAAGGTGTTATTGCAGAGCGAGGCCGTTTTCCGGCCATAATTGAATTTTGAACGGCTTTGCCTTCAATCTCTGGAACTGAAGAAAAATTTGCCATCTGAGCATTGAGAAGTACTCCATCCACCATCACTCCTGAGCCCATACCTGTGCCGACAGTACTGGTCATGGCAATAGCATTGCCCTCTGCATCGACAATGGAAATATGACCGGTATCTTGGCTCTCAAATCCTTCAACATTGGCTAGACTCTTTTGACTGATATCCCCTGGTTTTACTTCGCTTTGGCTCATGGAGCCTTGCTTAGGAATCAGCTTGCCACGCTCAGCAAGATAGTTTTGATCAAGGAGTTTCTCCACAGGAGCAGATACATAGCTAGGGTCTCCGGCATAGGCGATGCGGTCTTCTTTCGCTAACCTCATTGCCTCCGTCATTAGCCTCCATGGCTCTGCCTCTGTGTGATGCATTTCATTGATTTTATACGGCTCTAGCATCTCCAATGTTTGTGCAACTAACACCCCTCCGGAGGCTGGATAACCAAAAGAAACGATATCGTGGCCACGATACGTAGATTGAACAATATCTCGCTCTACCATTTGGTAATTATTAAAATCTTTCATGCTGAGCTTGTGTTGATCATCACCGAGCCTTGCATTGACGGTCTCTACTATGTGCTCGCCCAGAGGACCGTTATACATATAGCTATCACCGTGCTTAGCAATGAGCTTTAAGGTGTTGGCTAAATCTGGATTAGTGATCATAGAGCCTGTGGGCTTGATATCATCACCGATCCAATACAGTGCATTGAGTTCGGGATCACTTTCTAAGCGAGATTGCTCGCGTACCAGAATATCGTAGGTATAGCTATTCATGGCATAACCATTCTGGGCATAGTCGATAGCGGGTTCGACCAGCTCCGCCCACTCGAGTTTTCCGTGTTTTTGATGTGTTGAATAAAGCAGCTTTAAAGTGCCGGGAATCGCCACCGAGCGAGGGCCTAAAATGTCATTTCTAGGAATAGCTTTGCCGTCCTCATTTAGGAACATATCAGGAGTAGCGCTAGAAGGAGCGGTATCACGCCCGTCATAGGCGATAAATGAGTTGGTAGTTTTGTCGTAATATAAAGCAAATGTGCCACCACCAATTCCAGTCATATCCGGTTCAACAACGGACATAACCATTTGCATGGCCACCATGGCATCGATGGCATTTCCACCTTGTTTTAAGATTGAATAACCCGTGCTAGTGACATACTGATTGGTGGCACTAACCATAAATTGCTCGCCTGTAGCATCTGGCGCAGTGGGTAAAGGATAAGGAATAGCTAAGGCAGTAGTGGAGAGGGTAGAAAGAAGGAAAACAATTCGACGTTGCATTAAGACCTCTATAACTATGAATATTTAGCATTGCTAATACTAGACCGAGGTATACCATTCTGCCTGAATAGTTATGTAAGGGAAATGTAAGTAACTATTATATTTTCTTTATTTATCAGTGTTATAGGTAGTATGAATAAATTGCCACCTTCCCATAAACTGAGGTGATGCTAGCTTTCAAAATTCTAAGTCTTGCAGACTCTACGTTGATACTGACTGCGAATTACTTTTGAACCGCCAACAGCGACAAAGCATCAATAGTTTGAATTTATGCACGCAAAAAACACATTTTTGACAAAAAAACGCAATAGAAAGAGTGTGGTTATAGGCGGAAAATACGTGCTTTTATAGTAAGAAAGTGAGCTATATCACCAAATCAAGGCGTAGTAAGAGACGTTTAACTGAGAAGGTCGAGAGTTGAGGTTTTTTAAGTTGTTGATTTATAGAGATAAGTGAGATTAGGCAAGGCGCAGATTTGCAAGTTTCAAGATAGTAGCACAAAAAAAAATGAATAATCAGTCTTGCGACAAAATTATCTGGCTCTATAATGCTGAAAACCGGAGCGTCTGCCAACGCTCCGGTTTTTTTGTGTCCGAAGAATGGTCAACGCTTCTGCCAAAGCACGACCTGCATTGTAATTGGCACATCATCTATTGAATCAAGGAAATGCAACAATGCGTATCGAACAAGAACTTAAGTTAGGCTTTAAAGATGTACTATTCCGCCCTAAGCGTTCTACTCTAAAAAGTCGTTCTCAAGTAAATTTAACCCGCGATTTTACATTCAAGCATAGTGGTCGTCAATGGTCTGGTGTTCCTGTAATTGCAGCAAACATGGACTCTGTAGCAAGCTTCGAAATGGCTGCAGCGCTAGCTGAACATGATGTAATGACAGCTGTTCACAAACACTACACTGTTGAGCAGTGGGCAGAGTTTGCAAACACAGCGGATAAGAAAACGCTAAACAACGTATTTGTTTCTACTGGTACTTCTGATGCTGAGTTTGAAAAAACTAAGCAAATCATGGCACTTAGCGAAGAGTTTACCTTCATCTGTATCGATATCGCGAACGGTTACTCTGAACACCTTGTTGAGTATGTACAACGCGTACGTGCTGAATTCCCTAACAAGGTTATCTCTGCAGGCAACGTAGTGACTGGCGATATGGTTGAAGAACTAATCCTAGCTGGTGCAGACATCGTTAAAGTAGGCATCGGCCCAGGTTCTGTATGTACTACTCGCGTTAAAACAGGTGTTGGTTACCCACAACTTTCTGCAATCATCGAATGTGCAGACGCTGCACACGGCCTTGGTGGTCGCATCATCGGTGACGGCGGCTGTGCATGTGCGGGTGACGTTTCTAAAGCATTTGGCGGCGGCGCTGACTTCGTTATGCTTGGCGGCATGCTAGCAGGTCACACTGAGTCTGGCGGCGAAGTAGTCGAGCAAGACGGCAAGCAATTCATGAAGTTCTACGGAATGTCTTCAGAATCAGCGATGGCGAAGCACTCTGGTGGTGTTGCAAAATACCGCGCAGCTGAAGGAAAAACCGTACTATTGCCATACCGTGGTAGCGTTCATAACACCATCTCTGACATCCTAGGTGGCGTACGTTCAACTTGTACATACGTAGGCGCAGCGCAGCTTAAAGAGCTGACGAAGCGTACAACGTTCATCCGTGTACAAGAGCAAGAGAACAACGTGTTCGGTAAAGAGTAAATCTTGAATACTTCGGAAATTCCGAGCTAAAAAGAGCCGCTTTAGCGGCTCTTTTTTTTGGTTAAAATTGGCAAGTGTCGGCAAAGTGTCGGCAGGGAAATGGAAATTTCGAGGCTTACAGATTAGAAATAGGGTTGAAAGTAATAGCATCTGTTAAATGATCGGGAGCAAAATGTGCGTAGCGCATGGTCATTGTAATATCAGAATGTCCAAGGATATCTCTGAGAACTAAAATGCTGCCGCCGTTCATCATAAAGTGACTTGCAAATGTGTGTCTCAATACATGTGTTGCTTGTCCTCTCGGGAGACCAAGAGCCAGCTTGTTGTTTAGAATGTAACGAAAAGAGTGATAACAATCTTCTTCAAACAAATGCGCTGATGTTCCTTCACTTATCAGTTGATAGACCTCTTCTGAGATAGGGATGGAGCGATTTTTTTTACTTTTGGTTTTAATGAAACTAACCATGAAGGTTTTTTTTCCAGAATTCTTATCCACAGATACTTTTAATTGAGTTCGTTTTAATTTTGCTGCTTCGTTCCATCGAGCACCGGTCGACAAGCATACGACCATAATTTTATACATGTCTGTTAGTTTATGTACTTGTACATGCTCAATTAACTCTATTAATTGATCGTCGGTGAGATACCCCATCTCGGTTTCGTGTTCTTTAAAAGGTTTTATCCCGTCTAAAGGATTTGGTCCGTGCCATTCTCCAAGTTCGCTCATTTTATTAAATATCCCTTTGAATCGGCGCAGCTCAGAGTTGAGCGTAGAAACGCTAGGTGCACCTTTATTCCAACGGTCATCTGTAAAAATAATCTCGCCGCGCTGACGCTTTGCGCGGAAATCAGCAAATAGTTTGGCATTAAAGGTACTTGCAGTGGGGTTCCCCATAGCATGTGCCATCTTTATCATTTTGCTGTAAATCGGCCCCTCATTCGCGAGTGTTGAACCATACAAACTGTGCCATGTATGAACAATTTCATTGAGTTGACGACGTTCAGATTTATTGGCGAGCGAGGTTTTTCCATTTACTTGCTCAAGTAAGTACTTTTCATATTGAACGGCCTCACCTTTGGTTGCAAAACGTTTCCTTACCCGCTTTTTATCTCTACCATAGGGATATGCATCTAGAAGCCATGGCTTCTGCTTATTATCTCCGACTTTTTTTATGGTCATAATCTATTTCTACGCGTATTTGAATGTTGAAATTTTGTAATTTGGCTAGAGTTTCTCTTATTACTGTAAATACTGGTGTTTACGAACGAAAACTTCAGAGCATCAATGCTTTATAAGAAGGTCGTTTATTAACCCAACTTTTCTAATGCTTCTCTAGCGGCAATTTCTCTCATCGCTACCATATTAACCAAAGGTTTCTCGCCTGGACGGTCTTTGGTTTTAATGATGATTTTTCCACGACGTGCGTAATCTTTGACTGTGTTGAGGGGCATACCTGTTTGCAAGCTGTATACCTCAAAGGTTACGAATGGGACTGATGTATCTATTTGATGACTTAACATGATTGATCTCTTAAATCAGTTTGTTGAATTTATAGTGATAGGGTACCTCACCGAAGCTTTTGCTAAAGTCAGCGCTTAGCAAGCTGGTGCTTTTACATATTTGAGTGTGAAATTACACATATAGTGGTCAGGGCATAAAAACTATCTATATGGAGTGCTTTTGGTGTATTCAAGATTGAAGCATATTTTACGAAAGGTTTGAGTGCTTGCCTTAGACCTTGCGAGTTAGTTCTCAAATATCACTTTGAGGGTATTTAATGGATACCCAATTCACTAGAAATTTACCTCTCTATATAGGATTTCTGGTGTATTAATGGTGTGTATGAACTAGGTGGGTACTACTGTACTGGCATAGTGAATTTGGCCACTGCACTTTATGTCCAGAGACGTTTTGGTGGTATTAGGGCTAACTCAAAAATGTCCAAAAATGAGTTTAGAGCGAGAGACTTAAGTCTTCGAATTGGCGTCGATTCTTCTCTTTCAAGTCCTGCGATAAATTTAACTACTCAATGGACAAATTTATAGTGCTATGTAGGATAGGTACTTGTGTGATTACGCTTCGGTAGAGACTTATTTGCAAAAGAGCCCTATTGAGGAAAGAGTCAATGATTATTGCAACGACCTATATGCAAAAGGCGAGAAAGTTAGCGTTCGTATGACTTAGGTCCCCTTCAATGAATTTCAAAGTTCTTCAACAGCTCATAAATGCTACTGAAACTGGCCATGGAGAATACCAAGTTGTCAGCTGATAACCTTAGATGAAGAAAAAATTATTTTGAAAGTAACCGCTTAAACCCGATGACTAACAATGCGTGAATGGGTGTAAATATCATGGTTAACATATAAACTCTGAGGGCTTCAGGAGATAATAAGCCATTTGAGAAGCTACCTTCGGAAACTCCCACCCCTACCATGATTAATGCACAAGTCAGTAGGCTTTCTTTTACCATTTTGTCCATAAACTCAGCCAATTTGGTACCTCTTGATTCTAAAAATTAACCACTGTTTATTTTTTAGCGATGACAACTGTTACACCCATCACTAACGGAGATCCGAACACCTCCAGTAGCTAGAGCACCCTATGTTCCAGCCCCCATTATCGGAGCCAGCCCACCAGAAACAGCACTACCGACAAAGCCAACCGTAATAGTGTAATAATTGGTGTTTCAATATGATAATGATAACTACTATCATTATATATCACTGTTAATATTGATTTTCTTGCTAATGACGCTTCTGTGACTGCAACCTAAAAAAACGTCTACCCGAGATATAGGTTAGAGGTTAATCAACGTTTTTCGTACTTTGCTAAATTAGTAATATCACTGACAAGCTTCTGCCCCAAAGTGAGCCAGATAGACATTTCCTAACCATTAGAATTCATATTGCATATTACTCTCAAGCTGCACTATTAATGGCGGGCATTCTGTAATCGATACTCTGAAGGAGTCACCCCAACTTTGTTTTTGAATAGTCTGGAAAAATATTGTGGGTATTCAAAGCCTAAACTGTAGGCAATGGTCGCCACGGAATCCTTACTAGAGAGTAAGCGATCTTTTGACTTATCAATCAGAGCATAATGAATCCAATCCTTCGTTGTTTTACCTGTTTCAGCTTTCAGGGCATCGCTTAGGTATCGACTGGTCATATTCATGCTTTGCGCCAGCTCTTCTACTTCAGGGATTGTGGCAGATTCTTGAATGATAGCGTCTAAGCGAGCCTCTAAAAGCTTTGAAAACCGATCGTATATTGAGGTGTCAGCCTCTTTACGCATCATAAATTGGCGGTGGTAATAGCGATTGGCGTACATCAATAAGGTACTGATTTGCGATAAAATGAGCTCTTTACTAAAGGCATCTAGGCTCATGTTGTTTTCTGCCTCAAGCGCATCAAACATCGCGACCATATGTTGCTCTTCTTTTGGTGAAAGGTGTAGAGCCTCGTTAACCGAATAATTGAAAAATTGATATTGCTTAAGTTCGTCTTGCAGCTTGTGACCACGGATATAATCGGGGTGAAAGCAGATGGTGCGAGCAACGGAGTCAATGATTATACCGCTGGCGGTCAGCTCTTGACCGGGAGCAATAAACAGCACTGTCCCATTTGAACAATCGTATTGGGTACGGCCGTACATGACTTCGCCTGACGTGATGTGTTTGAACGATATCGCGTAGAAGCTGGTGGTGAGTGAAATGCTCTCACCGCTGAGTAATTGATTGTCATCACTGTTTGGATCTAGTTTCATTACATCAACTAAAGGGCGCTCTGGTGGGCGTATACCAAGAACAGCATTGAGTTGTTTAATGGTATCAAAGTGGAATTTTTTCATTGTTTAACCTTATCGCTGATCCTCTAGCGGCATCTACCTCGCTCTGATTCATATTATGGTTTAGTTGAACAGAAAGTTCAGTGCACAAATTGACGTGAAGTGTATACAAAACTTCGGAGCGGTTCGATTCGTTATTTCGTATACAATTCTTGCAGTTTTGTGCACTGCTACTTTTGGTCATGTCTCTTATGATTGCTCTATCGATTACGAAGCCCTTCGAATGTAACTGCATTGTGCTCAAGGCCTTGTTTCGAAATAGCTAAACCATCATAAAATATGAGGAATAAAGTTCATGGCAAGTAAACCTTGGAGTGCTGACGACATACCTACTCAAAAAGGCAGGATTTCAGTTGTGACTGGATCAACCAGCGGGATCGGCAAGGAAACTGCTAAGGTGCTAGCGCAAAAACAATCGACGGTAGTACTTGCGGTTAGAAATGTATCAAAAGGTGAGAAGGTAGCAGCGGAAATTCGAGCAAACTATCCTGACACCGACATTTCGGTTATGCAGTTGGACCTTTCCAGTCTTAGCTCAATTCAAGCGTTTAGTTCACAGCTTTTAGCAACTTTCGACAGACTTGATTTACTGGTCAACAACGCAGGAGTAGCGTGCCCCTATGCCAAGACTGATGACGGATTTGAAATTCTGATGGGGACGAATCATCTAGGTCACTTTGCATTGGTCGGCCATCTACTCGAGACTCTCAAGAAAACACCAAACTCCCGTGTGGTGGTAGTTTCTGCTGGCGCACATAAGGCGTCGAAGATCGATTTGGATGATCTGAACTGGGAAAAGCGAAAATACAGTAACTTTACGGCGTACGCAGATAGCAAACTGGCGAATCTCTACTTTGCCTATGAGCTGAAAAGACGGCTTGAATCAGAAGGTGACAACCCTATGGTTACAGCAGCTCATCCGGGATGGACGACATCGGAACTTCAGCGTGGCGTGGTGAAATTCTTAAATATCTTTTTCGGCCAGAGTAAAGAAATGGGAGCACTACCAACACTACGAGCTGCAATAGACGAAAGTGCATCTTCGGGTGATTTCTTCGGCCCGCAGGATTTCTTTGAACTACATGGCGCACCCATTAAGGTAGAATCAAGCAAGCAGTCACATGATGTCGATGTTGCCCGAAAGCTTTGGACGCTATCTGAAGAACTAACAGGAATAAAATATTAAACGATAATACAGGAGCATTGCGTTAAGTACGTTTAAGGATATTTATGGACAGTAAAATAGTTTTACAGGTGGTGGGTGTTATCATTTTATTACTAGGGGGGATACTGAGCTATAACCCTGAGCTAGTTAGTAATAAACCCATCCCTGAGGATGCCTTCCAAGCTGTTGAAAGAAGAGTCCGGTGGGGCTTTCTAATGGGGACAGGCATGCTGCTCATCTTTCATCATCAAATTACCCCATATCTGTTTACTGTTGCTGCACTCGGTATGACATTAACATTAGGGGCGCTAATTTCGCGCGTAATGGGTATTTTCCTTGATGGTTCCGTACCAAGGCATTGGATGTGGGTTGCTGTTGAGCTAGTAATGGTCATTGGTTTCGGAATTTGGTATGCGAAGCAACACACATAATCAGTTGATTTTCCATATCTAAACTAATTCATTGATTGCTAAATTAGCAATGTCACTGACACAGAAATGTCCAAAAACGTTTTACAGAACTAAGCTTTGGGACAAAAGAGAGATAAAGATGTGTGATTGGGCTAGCGCTAACTCGGAAATGCCTCAACCTTTCTAGTTAAACCTAACAATAACGTGAAACTGGTAAGCTAATGGGATACATTTTTTATCATAATACTGCCGATAAAAATCACGTCTTACCGTTGAACTGCTGGTGGAGGGTTAAATCATTGGGCGCATTCAATGCTGCTTTTTATACGAAGACAACGCTCATTATACAATGAGCGTTGTTAAAGCAGCTTAGTTTGATAAGAACCGGCTTGATAGATGTGTCTGTTCGTTATTGCTGGTAGACATTCACACCATTTTTGTAGGTTTTAACGACCTTAATTTGATTGATTTTTTCAGGTGAAATGGTCAATGGGTTGTCGGTTAAAATGACCAAATCTGCAATTTTGCCAAGCTCAAGGGTCCCTTTGGTATCGTCTTCAAAGTATTGATAAGCCGCGTTTTTTGTTACAGAGGCTAAAGCCTCGTAAGGCGTTGCCTTTTGCGCGTCCCCAAGTGTTTGCCCAGAACGAGTCACCCGATTTACTGTGTTATAAATTAAGCGAATTATATCAGGGTCGACAACAGGCGAATCGTTGTGAGTGGTATATGGAATCTCGAAATTAGAAGCGGATCGAGTTGGACTGATTCGTTGTGCGCGTTCAAGGCCGAACACTTCGTCTCGGTGCCAATCCCCCCAAAAGTAGGTATGGGCAGAGAAGAATGAGGGTATCATATTGTATTCAACCATCCGCTTAAGTTGGTCGTCTCGGGATGTTTGTGAGTGAATAGACACAGGGCGAATAGATTCAAAATCATCTGATTCCACTGTAATGCCATCTAAAGTATCCAATAACATATCAACGGAAGCATCGCCATTGGTATGGATGATAAACTGTGTACCAGAGTCTAAGTAACCTCGTAGTTTTTGCTCTAAAAATGTTTTGGTTAGCGTTGAATATCCGACATAATCGTTCGATTCTCCCGCTGGTGGGTTGAGGTACGGCTGGGTCATGAACGCGGTTTTACCTTGTGGAGAGCCATCCAATATCATTTTCACACCCGCGATACGAAAATTATTGGTGTATTCTCGAGAGGTTTCGTAACCTTCAATCCCTAGTATCGTATAAGCATCCCAAGTTGGGTAAGCTGCGATATCAAGATAAAGAACATCATTGTTTCCCAGTGATTCGTATAGACGAACAGATGCAGGCGAGGCGGCTCCGTCTTGAATCGTGGTAATCCCAAAACTAGCATAATACTCTTGCGCTAAATTGAACGCCTCAATCGTACTTTCAGGTGTTTGAGGTGCAGATTCCAGCCCGCCCATCGCCAGATACATGGCAGTTTCTTCGAGCACGCCATTAGGTATATTTGTCCCTTCAACACGGACAATTTTGCCTCCTTCTGGGTCAATGGTGCTCTCATCAATTTCAAGCAATTCAAGCGCTTTACTATTAACAACGGCTAGGTGGAACGATACGTGGACAATGACTATTGGAACTTCAGTACTGACTTGATCTAAGTCGTACCTTGTTGGGTGTGTCTGTTCTGCAAGAAGAGAGTCGTCATAACCTGTGCCAACCAGCCATTGCCCTTCAGCCAATTCTCTGTCCTCCCAAAACTCTTGCATCGATTGGACGAGCAATGGAATAGAGTCACTTTCTCCAACAGGAGAAGGAGCGAGGTTAGCGTAATTGATACTTTGTGCAACCATGGAAAAATGGCCATGAGCATCGATAAATCCGGGAACGATAGTTTGGTTGTCGAGGTTAATTAGTTCGACATCAGAGGCGCTATAGTTAGAAACGGGTACATTAAGACCAACAATTTTCCCTTCTTTCACAGCGAGTGATGATGCGGTTGTCTCATTGCTGTCCATAGTGATTATCTGACCGTTATAGAAAACCGTATCGGCATCGACGGGGGTACCTTTGTTACTTGAGCCATTACATGCGACCAAACTGAAAGCACATAATAGTGAGGTAGGGATTGTGAATTGCCTCTTCATTGAACACTCCAACTTATTGATTAATTACGTAATAACGTTACTTGTAAAACCTGAGGAAACTTAGTACCAGTTGAGGAGATTTGTTGTGACACAATTGCACTTTAAAGGGGTAAAAAGGATAGGGTTTGTAGTGCTTTCGCTAGATGTTTTTGTCGAGATTGAAAGCTTATGATCTGCTCCGGCAATACTGGACTCTTGAATAAGTAAGTTTTGCCCCATTTCAATCTAGCCATGTTCATAATGCATATCGCGTGTTCAAGTATTGCCATAGCCAAACTAATGCGATAAACATAAGTTAGTTTCTGGCTTGGTAAAGGGTTTTAGTATGACAACGGGTAACAAAGTCGTTCCATCTACTAATTTGCAAGACCTATCCGAAAAAAAGATAGATAAAGATCTAATATCGCCTCTAGACGAATCGTCAGAAGATAAAATATTTGCCCTAGTCGAAGGAGCTTGCTCCTTGGTTCCAATGGGGTCAGTAGTACTTAATCGACTTACAGAAAACCCTGTTGAAAAAAGGAGAAATGAGTGGCGAGCTCAGGTAACCACTGCAATAAATGAGCTTATCGAAAGCAACAGCCTAAGCTTGTCTGCCTTCCTGGATTCCGAAGAAAACTTTTCACTACTTATTCAAGCATGCCAATTTGCTATCAAAACACACCAAGAGGTAAAGCTTCAAGCTCTAAAACACTGCTTGCTCAATGGCCTAATCAAAAATGATTCATATGATAAAACGCACCACTTCATGTCTTTAGTGGATGAGTTTGGTCTTATACATATTGAGATTTTATCACTGGTCAACAATCCTATTGCGTGGATTGAAAAACATGGGAACATACCTCTGGACGCCCACAATTGTAGTCCTGCTGCGGTTGTTCCAAGAGCATACTCCAAATACTGCGATGAATATGATTGGTGCCGCTCTGCATGGCTAAAGCTAGAACAAAATCAATTGGTATATGGAAAGTACGGTTCACCAGTTAGTGATGAGCAGTATTATGTACAACCTAAAAGCAACACAAAGCAACAGCAACGAGGGTTGAAGTCTTCCACGAGTTTGTTGGGGCGAGAGTTTATTTCATACATTTCAAGAGTTGATACATCGAGTTTTGCTTATAAGAGTGATTTGAAGAGTTAGGTAAAGAGTAGTGCAACTTACAAATGCCTCGTTGTGACTTATCCTCCATTGAAACCGCTTCTTTAACGCGACGAGCCATTATAAAAAATGGGGAGCGCTTCTTAGAAAATATGCTCCCCAATGATGATTAGCCAACGGCACTGTACATTGTTGCCATCTTCGATTGGGCTCGTAAGCGTTTAAACCGAGTTATAAACACCGCTGCATCAATGACATTGGCGAGTGCTATCACAGTGAATAGCCAGATGACGTCTAATCCGAGATGAGCAATCACTGAACTCGGAATGACAATATTTAGCCATAGTAATACGACCTTAATTATGGCTGTTTTGGATACGTCGCCAAGACCTCTTAATGACGCGGTATATACGAACTGTAGCCCTAATGGAATTTGAGCTAAACCGATAATCCGTATATAGGTTGCGGCGTCATTGATGACGCTGAGCTCATTGGTAAAGAGGCTGGCGAACGATTCTGGGATGATAGCCATCAGTCCGCCTACGCCTCCCATGAATAGACACGTTAGCGTCGCAGTGACAGAGGTAACACTATCAATATCTCTTGATCTGTTTGCGCCGACAAATCGACTAACGAGAGTAGCAGCCGCGGCAGCAGTCCCAAGTCCAGGTAAGAAAGCTATGCTCTCAACTCTATACCCAATTTGAAAGCCTGCCGCGGCTGAGGCGGCATAGCTGTTAATGAGAGAGATGATAAACAGCCAGCTTATCTGGAATGTGAAGTTTTCGACAACAGAAGGAACGCCAAGTTTAAGGATGTCCTTCAGATGTGTGAGAGAATGCCTTAGTTGTATCACATGCGTAAAAGACTGCTTTATTACAATTAAATAGAGAGCGACATTAAAGCTCGTCGCAACAATCGTTCCTAATGCTGCCCCTTTAATTCCCATAGCGGGTGCGCCAGCGTTGCCAAAGATGAACAGGTAATTGAAAACAACGTTCAGCCCTAGACTCGCTATTTTTATTTTCATCGGCAGCTTGCTGTTGCCCGTTGAAACAAAATAGGTAAATAGTAAAACATCAAGATAGATGAAAATGGATCCCGCTACTAACGTACCAAAGTACAAATCGCCAAGTACAGCGACTTCAGCCGTTGTGTGGAATAGCAAATACAAATCAGCGACAAACGGGATCGCCAATGTACCGATAAGGTATAAGGGCAAAGCGATGAGAAACATCCCGCCGAGGACATTAGCAGCGCATTGTTCTCGTTTCGCGCCAGTAAGACGAGCGACAAGTATGCCTCCGCCGGTGGCAAATAGGTTATCTAAAACACCGATTGAGCCAGCGAGTAACACTAAGCCCATACCAACAGCCGTTAGCTCGGCACTACCTAGCTGACCTATCATGAAAAGATCGATAAGGATCATTGCCATATCAAGAAATAGCTTTAATGATACAGGGATCGCAATTGTTAAAATTTGCTTTGAAAGTGATTGAGAAGTCATTAACTAAACTACATACACGGTAGCGTATGTCTCCATATAGAGATGGAGGCTAGTATCAAGGAGTAGAATGTTGAATGGTATGCTCCCAGCACTAGCCGCAGTGTTTCGCGGCCGACAAGGGACACGAATACGTTAGTTACAAGTACCGTTGAGCGCAGATCTAGCTATAGTTGCTAAATCAGTTAGTTACGCTGAGCGGCGGATTCTATCCGCTGAGGCAAAAATACGAAATTTCCATTTTACTAAATAAGTCATGATGGCCTCCTTTTAGTAATTAACGATCCGTTTAAGTTTCTGAAAATAATAAATTTTTTCTACTATGTCAAACTAATATCTGGCTTCTAAGTTTATCCAATTTGTTTAAGGCTTTTCAAACGCGGCCTATCATTGAGAGGTAGCGCTCGTCATTTTTGGATACTAAAAGTTATCCGAAGGATGGAGATTGCTTGAAGCTTGTAACAAGGTTTTGCCCCAAAACGTGCTAGCAACAGGTAAGAAATCCTTACTCGTTGATTCATTTCTGTCCCTTCGTGAATTTCACTGAGGAAAATATCCCAGATGTTTCTAATATGTATTGATTTCCAGTTAAGGGTAAAGATATTGCGCAGCAGATCACTCGCTATGTGGGGATGGTTTCAAGAATACTGAACTCTGTACTAAATCAAGTAAACACAGCTAAGAGGAGGAAAGTAAATCATCATAACCTCCTTTGACTTTTTATTTTCCCTTTCTCAGTTAATAACCCCAAGAGCAACTCTGAAACCCAATTCCTATTTACGACAAAAGGGATACTGGCTTCCACCAATCCCCCTAACTGCTAAATTCAATATATGTGTATACATTTACAATCTATTGTACAGATGACCGAACTGCGTTTTGAAAACCTTCTGCACTTACTTCCCAACCATCAATCACAACACTATTTTGCTTCCAGAGCCTTGCCATTACCCACTTGCCAGCTTCACCTTCAATATATGTCGCTATATTATTCCCACTACAAAATGAAGTAGCAGGAATATTAATCCCTTCAACTTCTATCGGAGATGAATCAGTAACATCAGGATACTTCTGGCATATAGATTTTGCAGAAGATGACTCTGTTATATAAACTATACTTCCCTCTATCATAAAAAACCGTGCCTTTCCTATCTCTCCTGTTCGCATTTCTTGTTGGAGTGTTTCAGTTAAAGTTACAGTGTTAGGCTCATAACTAACCCATTTTGAATAAGCAGGTATACTCAGAGACGATGCAATCAGCATAAGTACGAAAATTAGGATATTTTTATACATTAATAATCCCCAAAATCTAATACTGTGTTGTTGCTGTCGTTATACAATTACCATCATAATCCCACTCGATACATTCTGTAATTGCTTTACCTTTATACATTTCAGCTCTTTCTTCTTCAGTTTCAATTGCTAGGTCAGCTGCCACACCTACGATAGCTCCTGTCAAACTCAAGAGTGGGTAGCTCCAACCGTCATCACTATCATCTGCGACTTCAACCTTTTCCGCTTTAGAATAATCTCTAGGCCCAAAATCACTCGTAGGAAAATAGGACTTATTATCACAAATTAGATTCTCATTTTCTGTATATGTGAATTGCTCGTTAGCACAACTTTTGGGAAGCTCATATGTTTTACCGCTCTCTGTATTAAAAAATGAGTAAGTATCATTTCCAGAGATAGAAATGTATGATGTCTCATTACATATTAAATTGCCATTAGGCGCATATGAAAATTGTTCATTGGCACATTCTTTTGGCAACTCATATATTTTCCCACTCTCAGGATTAGTGTATTGATATATGTCATTTGACCAAGATGGAAATGATATGCCAAATATTACCATTGGAAATATAATTCGTTTTATCACTATTCTTACCTTACAAACCAACTCACAACCTCGGAATTAGTCCTAGAAATCAAGTAAAGTCAACTATCACTCCATTTAGTTAACCACAAAGGGATTATTGCTTAATATATCAACAGGTGCGAAATTGATTATTCTGATAACTGATATCAGCTATGGTAATAAGCTAGCTAAAAGCTATGTAAGACTTAGTTCCTCAAGTGTTACCTCGATTGTCCCTGATTTAATTTAATAACTGCGACATTTATGGAAACGTGACAGTAAACATCAGACTAGTGTCACTCGCTACTCTCGATATTCCGAAGCCATTAATCTTGATAACTCTAACAAGCTTCTGTCCAAAACCTTCTTAGCGGGACATTTAGTAACTCGTAATCAGGCTCGCTCGGGGACAGAAGCGTCTTAGGATTACCAAAAGATCTGGAAAAATATATGGCTACTGTAGCAATTTTTGGATTCTCTAGGAAAAAGTGTTTGGGATGAACGCTAGTGGAAACACTTTTGCTCGCCCTGATTCGCCTTTCGTTAAATTAGAAATTCTACCCTATCTTGGCTACTGGCATTACAGGTCTGGTGATCATATGGACATGCACGTTGCAGGTTATTGAAACGGTACTGCGAGTAATGGTGACCCAGTTTATGAAGTCGAAGTGCAACTACCTGGAATGCCTAACGGAGATTGTGCGTAAAGCAATCAACGGTTCGATAATTTTCGAATGGAGTTAGAAAGCGACTATGCTTGGAAATATGGTGGAGATGTTGAATTAGTTTTACTAAATGTATCTCTAGATGGTCGTGGACGGATAGATATTGATTACTCATCCGTAATTTCATGTAGACTGGAAGAAATGAAGTCTGACAAAGCTATACCAAGGGTAGAAGTGTTCTTTGAGTCGCTATTTCGATATGCAGAGTCGGCTAATGATACTGATCCAACATGGGGATTTATTGATAATAAAGGGGTTAACCTTGCGGGGTCAGCTCTGAAAAAGTCGGTTCTCTCACTATTGCCAAAGGAAATTGCTTCACTTTATCAGGCGGCAGAGCATTTTACCGTCCGAGATTTTGGGAATGGTTAAATGGTCTTTGGCAAGTTTTTTATGGTAATAGTGTCTAACAAACCAACGCAGCGGACAAGCCGCTGGATGCGACGTTATAAGCCTGTAAAAACAAGGAGAATTCATGGACAAGGCAATTATAGGAATCTTATCTGCAATTGTTGGAGCTTTTGTTGCAGGAGTTTTGGGTTGGAACTTCTTAAGTGAGCAAATAGTACAAAAAATTGATACTCGCTTAAAAGAACATGGATATGAAATCCCTTATAAAAAAACCAACCAAAGTTTAATCTTTGGCAACAAACATGTAAGCCAAGCAAGTTCGTATGATGCAGAACAGAATTTTAATTGTCCGCAGAATATGGTTTTAACAGGTGTTAAAAGTATTCATTACAATTCAACCGAAGATAGAAGTTTTACTTTTACGTGCACGCTCCTGCGGGTTGAATAGGCTTATAATAAAGCGCTCAAGGGGACCAAAATATGGCGTGGCTTACGCCATTATAGCGACTATTTTGGTCCCTTAGCTAAGTGTTACTTTCTCATACATCAGCTAATTCGCCCCAAAACTTCTTAGCCCAACCGACCAACTGTTCTGTGAGCGCCACAATAGACCAAATTAATCTAATCCGTATTTATGGTACTTATTTTAGTTCTATTCCGAGAGTCTCTCTCAATTCACACAATTGATTGACATCAGTTGATGTTCTCTAATTTGTGCCAACAATATGAACGGAATGCAAACTCGAATAGATTCCGTCTAGTAAGTGCTATGCTCCTATAAATTGCTTAATAGGGACTCCTAACGCTTGGTAACTGTCATATCAAGCGGTCTTAGTGTCTAGGGCACAGATCTTTAGTCGGGCAGTATTGCGTTACCGTCCGTTGGCAAGGCGTTAGGCTGCCATACAATCCAGTGCTACATCTTATTTTTGACTATTCTATAGATCTAGAAAAATGAAAATACAGATTAATGACGATTTATTTGGGTTAGCTGTTGTTGGAGGCTTAATTTGGGCAATCGCATTCTTTATTGTCATACAATTTAAGCGTCTTACGAAGTCATACCGCTCTTATCGAGATAAAAAGCCGCTAAGAAAAATGAGGATCAAAGGGTTGAGCTAGCAATTGAGGCAGCCGCAGGACGAAAGGAAATCATCACCTTAGATAAGATGGAGGAGTATCATTCGGAGGTTATTACTCAAGCGAGAATTAGTTTTTGGTTCAGTATAATTTCTGCCGCCTTCGAATTTTGCATTATCGTGTATGCTTTTCTATCGTATTCATTTGAGAATCCTGATAAACCACTAATACAGTTTTTTCTGGCGTAGTAATTGAATCTGTATCAGCATTGTTTTTTGTTCAATATCGAAAGTCAAATGACTCTATGCGGGCTTTCTATCAAAAAATTCAGAAAGAACGCCTCATAGAGACTATCAATGACCAAGATCGGAGAGCGGATTTGATTTTAAAACTCATAAAATAATATTCAGAACCTGAGTCAAATGAATGAGGCTAACAGATAATTTAAGAGTTATTTATCACGCGTATAATTTTTGTTATGCGTTGGTTTTTTGCGTTGAATTACAATGTGGAAGCTTAGTCATTGAGAGCTTTACACCTTAATTGGGAATTATTTTCCAATACCCCACCTAATCAGTTATATCCTAATTAATTAATATAACCGACAAAATATTGTTCAAAGATGTGCTGGCGCATCAGTACTAACACGCCTTTATACAAAAACTTATAGCAAGGCATCTTGTAACTCAAAAATTCCACACAGTGTGTTTGCACCGCACGTGCTTCAAACAGAATTGTATATTTAAATATTAAAAGTGCTTTAACTAATGACAGTCAAAAAAAGATCAGGCTCTAAATTTTTCGTTTATCTACTCGTTAGCAACTGAGCTGCATGTAAATAGTATAGGTTTCATATCGAATTCCAGATTCAGTGATCAAGCTCAGTCTTTTTAGACTTGCTCTATTTAAGCTGTAGATATTGAGAGTCTGTGCAAAGAAAAAGACATACATCTGCACTAGTTTAAGGAATAGTATATTCAAGGAGTGGAGTAATGACAGATATTCATCAAGAAGGAACGGAAGAGTTACTCAAACGAAAAACACCTACCTACCGTCAAGCATATAGTGATCGTACTGCTTGGCTAATGTCATGTATGTCTGAACTTGCGTATAAACGTTTTAATGAGTTTATACCGGGGGTCGACCTTCAACAGTTTGTGGAAAAGGAGTTGTCGAAATTAGTCTCCGATAATTCTTCGAGCAAAGCCGCCAAGTTTATCTCTTTGGTACAAGGTTTGTCGTATGACCATCACGAGGAACTCAAAGAGCTCAATCACGATTTAACATACCTCAATGCAAAACTGATCAATACATTTGATAAGAATGGGACGCAGGCAATTTTGGTGCAAACTGATCAATTTTATGTACTGTCATTTCGAGGGACAGAAGCGACGAGTATCCGAGATATTAAATCGGATGCCAATGCCGTATTAACTAAATGTGATACCAAAGGGTTTATTCACACTGGCTTTAAGCAGGCGTATGAACAAGTTGAGAGCGATATCGAACTTGAATTGAAGAAGATTGAAGATCAAGGCAAACCAATACTCATTACAGGCCACAGCTTAGGTGGGGCAATTGCCACAATCGCAGCTAAAAAATTGAAGTTCAAAAGCGGTATTGCTGCGTGCTATACATTTGGTGCTCCGCGAGTCGGCGATCACGAATGGATATCAGAAGTCAAAACGCCATTGCATCGAGTTGTTAATGCGGCTGACTGCGTCACTATGCTACCACCAAATGGTGTAGCAATCGGGGCGCTTGCTATGTCAGTTGCTTGGATACCCAATATCGGCCCGAGAGTGAGTGAATGGTTGTCATCTAAGTTTGGGCGATACATACATGCCGGCAACATGCGATTCCTGTCAAATTGCAAGAGTGAACCGTATGACGATGTTCAACTGCTTTATCATGTTTCACTTTTTTACCGTCTAAAAGCCCTTTGGATCAAAGGTAGAGCCCCAAATAGTTTACTAAAAGATCACTCAATTACTGTCTATAGAAAAAAATTAAAGGTCGTTGCAGAGAAGCGTCAATCTATTGATTAGGGCGTGCTTTTCGCAGTGCTCTACGTTTTCCAGAGAGAAAAAGGGGTTACGTTCAATGAAAAAACTATTAGCCATATTGTTTGTCCTTGTGTCACTTACAGGTTGCACTACAAAGTTACCTGCTGAGATTGTGACGTTATCCAGCAGTATGGAGCAGCAGTTATTGAGCTCACAAAAATCGCATATCACTTTGGTTCAATCCTATTTCCAAGTGGTTAGGAAGCAACGTGAAGATTGGATTCAAACCGTGTGGCTCCAAGAGTATCTGAAAATCTTTATCAAAACCGGAAAGCTTGAAGAGACGGTTAAAGGAGAAGTGGTATGGGATCCGCTCAATAAGAAATTTGTCACCCCAAAATCGCCTTACCAGGAAGTTCAGAAATTTGACACTTTGATGGTTTGGACGACACAGGTTCAAAAGCAACTGGCAAAAAAAAGACTGGAATTGATTGCTCCGCTTGATAGCCAAGAGCAAGAGTTAATAGCTAAAGTCAATGCTGCATATGCTCAGTTGCTTGCAAATAATGCGACTATCACGGCTCATTTAGCGAGTGTTAAAGATGTTGAAGATGTGCAAACACGGCTATTGGACAATGCTGGGTTAGAAGGATTAAACGACGACATCACGAAAACGTTTAGTAAGATCTCAGAAGAGTCAAATAAGCTTAACCAGAAGCTGAGCGAAGCGAACAGTAAATTAGGAGACTGATATGGATGAGTTAGGCAACCAAGCTGCAGAACAAACAAATTTTTCACTATCAAGAGAGCAGGAAGCACTGTTAGTTAAAACAAGCGTAGACTTAGCTGCTCTCATCCCCATGATAAACGATGAGCAAGAACTGTTGGAGCTTAGAAATGTTATTCACGAATCAACGGCGCGAAATGAAAACTGCGCTCAATTAGTTGCTAGGCTTAGGGCTACAACACAAATTAGTCAAGAAGTGGTAAGTAAAGTAGTGCGTTTAATTAAGGGTGTCGTTGTTTAGCTGTAATGATTCAAACTTTATCTGACATTTATGGCTTTTTAAACGCAACACCTATGCTTTGTAGCTAAGAGCATCACCCCGCTAAACAGCTTGAGGCTGTTCTCCCAAAATAGGGGATCAGAGAGGTGATTACTGTGGCTGTTACGTTTTAAAGCGAGGACGAAGTGATGAAACCTATGTTAATACAACAAAAGAGAACCAGATACCTTTTACTGATAGCGTCTTGTTTAATCGTTATATTTACCAAGATTGCCTCGGCAACTGTCGATGTCGTATTACCTGAAAATGACCACGGTAACCGATGGGAAGGTGACGTTAACTATACAGTGAGCTCAAGCTTTCGAGTTATAGCGTGCCATATTGGTGTTGTACCGAACTTTAGCCCTAATGACGAATTAAACGTAATGTTTTACGTTCCCGATGAAGCGTTAGAGACACACGTTACCGCTCGACAGTTTAAGCGGAGTACTCAGCGATACGGTATGTTGGCTAAGCAGACGAATTGGGGAAATGGTTGGCAGGCATTTAACCATTGGAAAGTTTCAGATGTATTAGCACCCAAGTCTATTACCAACCAAACACTAGGTATACTTGTTTACCAAGATGATGGTAATTGTCTTCCAGCTGAAGTTGGCGTAAACGAGAATCGCCGTATATCTAATACCATTACTTATTATTTTCACACGCCCATCGATATTATAGAGATCAATTGGACGCTTTTAAGTGGTGATAAAGAGATAGATACGGGGTTGATTAAAGATATTTGGGGGCCTTATATTTTTTCAATCTCTTTTGAATTACCAAAAGAACATCAACTACAGGAGTTCAAGCTAATTGCAGCTATTGAGTGGCCCGATGGCAATAACATCTATACGTACCCGTTCGTACTACCGCAAAGGACTATGCAATGAGGTTCGTGCTTTCAAGGTTTCATTGGTTTATTATTTCTATCTTTCTTGCTGTTACCTTGATCAGTGTGCTTCTTACTCAAGTTATTGTCCCAGTGCATGTTAGAGGAACAATTACAACGGAATATGTTTCTTTTCAAGCGTTAGAAAGTGTACCAAATCTACTAGCGTTAAACCGGCAGTGTAGTAATCATGCTGTGGAAATTCGTGGGTATAGAGAAGCTGTCTTTCCAAAAGGTACGTATAGTTATAATGGTGTCGTTGTCGATAACCTTCAGCTACTACCGAACTCTTCACTCTCCATTTTAAGGTTTAAGCAAGCTTGTTTTAATGGAATAACCATAACCCCCAATGAGACCTATAGCCTTGAAGTAGCAAGGGAAAATTCTAGAATCAGCCGTAGGTCGCTTAACATATCTGTAACACAACGTGAAGCCACGTTTGACTTAACCATCCCACAGAAGAAAACAAAACTGTTAGTAAGAAATGGTTGTGTGGAAACATGTGATTATGAATCAAATCGACTAGACGATGACGAGATATTACTCTCACATACAAAACTACCTATTACATTTCATCCTAGTGAAGGCGGTATGGAAATAAAGGTTAGGTCCAAGACTGACCTCGAGTTAATTGAGCTTGATACCTTTGTAGTTAGTTCACTGTCATTTAATCAAGTTCAAGAAGGGCACCTGCGAGTTGGTGTCGTAGGTGGAAAAATCGAATCCATATACGATGGAAAGTCAGTGGAACTATACAGAAATGCAAACATCCAGTTAAAAGAAAATGATAAGTTTACTATAACAAACCTTTCTGTGAATTCTGGAAAAATAAAACTCGCTTTTGAAGGGGTAGCATCTTCTTTAATAGTTTCGGGAAGCAAAACTCAAGTAGTTCCAGATGCTTTAAATTATTTAAGTAGTAACAGTATGCTAATTTTACTTATAAATACTATTTTCGCTGTCAGTGCATTAGCCATCTCCATTCTAAAGGGAATAAATCATGAATAAGGTTCTCGTTAAGTTTTTTCTTATTATATTGTTTATGACTCCTAACCTATCCTTAGCAAACCTTTATTTACCAACTAAAGAGGAGCTCATTGAGAGTTACCTATTTAGAGTCCGAGGGAATGTAAAATCTCAAGAGTATGGTACTGCGATAGCCGTTCATAGTGAAAAAGGAGAGGTATTGTTGGTAACGGCTCTGCACACTTTAACCGACCGAAATAGTATTTCCGTATTTAATCACAATGGTATTGAATATCCAGCCAAATTATTGTTCGAGAGTGCACGCTATGATTTAGCTGTTGTGCGGGTGTCAGAAAATATTATCGAAAGCAATTCACCATTAGACCAGCCAATACCAATGTCTACAATGAGGGATGACTTTCTACGGTGTGATATACATGAAGAGTTAACAGCTATCGGGTTTCCTCAAGGTAAACCACATCTACGACATATAGAATCAAAACTACTTGCAACAAAGTTTAAAGGGCGTGAAGTCGGTGCTGAAATTGATGGAAAGTTTATTGAAGAAGGTATCTCTGGTGGCGTAGCGTTAAACACTAACAAGGAGTTGGCAGGTATTATTACTGAAGTTCACTCTAGTATGGGAATCGCAATGTTAGTTAAGGCGGGTTATCTTCGGGAATTCTTAGATGAGAACAGCGTTAATAACAACCTGATGGTTCATAACCCTCTACTCGGTGAGTGGAAATTAGTCTCTGGCTCTATCGATGATATAGTTTTAGCGCCAGTAACACATCAGGAAAACTTGAGATTAGCCAGTTCTGGCGTTGTATCAGGTATGGCTAGGGGTAGGTTCTGCCTTCGAGAT
The DNA here is from genome assembly GCA_024346835.1 of Vibrio comitans. Classification (GTDB taxonomy): domain Bacteria; phylum Pseudomonadota; class Gammaproteobacteria; order Enterobacterales; family Vibrionaceae; genus Vibrio; species Vibrio comitans. The sequence continues at coordinate 174,133 of AP024867.1, read as the reverse complement.
ACTAATAAGCTCATTTTTGAAGGAATGTCGGCTTTTTCTGGCGCAAGGATTCATTTAAAAGCAGATGCGACGTCTGATGTAACAACGCCGATTAGTTTTGGAAACTTGACATCATGCATTGCTTCTCGAGCCGCTCTATTCGATTTTTCCTCTACTTCAAATAAGGGGGCAGGATTTATGCTAACCCTAAAATGCCAGCAGGATGCTTTTTCAACAAGCTATAATTTTAGTTTTGTTCAGGTTGAATAAAACTTGCAAGCAGATCCTGCACACCGAGTTAAGCGACTTCCCATGTCTGTGTTATTCATGAATCGCTAATTTAGGGGATTCGCTGGCAAACTTTTGTCCAGAAATGAGCTAGTTCAGAAGAGGGGCTAAGAAGGTTCTGCCCCTAAACGTGTTTAGGCAGCAGTAAACTTCCATAAGAATAATTTAGTCATTAGGCTGTTGACTGAAATCAATACCGCTTACTTCGTGAAAAAACCACTACCCAAGTGACCAAAAGGCTGTTGGGTAAACTCTAGAACCTAATTGTGGAACAGCCTGTTTCGTAAATTATTGCTGACCCTTTTTGAGTTTTAAACCAATCACGCAAGTTGTGTCACGCACACTGCGTGATGAACTTACTTTTGCCTCAAAATGAGTTATAGCTGATGCGAAATCGACCGGTAAAGTTTTGGACTTAGGAAACTTCAGCTAATGGGGGGGTAAAAGGCAAGACCTGACCCCGATACTTGTTCGCAACCATTAGACATAAGCGATAAATCGACCTGCTACTAACACGCAAAGCCACAGTATTAACGACACAAAACCGACGAAGCGCTGCTGGTTGAACGGGACGGCATAACCCATACGCCAATGAAAGTTGACCGCATTTGCCACCGCGAAAGCGATGCACAGCAACTTGAACAGAAAAATACTTAGCGCGAAGTAATCACTTGGACCAGCCATAAAAAGCAACACACCTGAGATAACCGCAATAACGAAACCGCTAACGGCGACAGGAACGAGCACATGAGCAAGCTGTTCGAGTGTTATACGCCGCCACAGGCCGATGCGTTTTAAATCTAACGGGATGATCGCGCCTACTAACAGCGCGATACCAAGAACATGCAGGGTATTGATTACCGCATAACTCCAACGAGAAAACCGAACCCACTGGGCGACAGGCGTTAGCGCTAAGGCCTCGAGCCAGGCTTCCAACATCGCGCTGCTCTAATCACGGTTTGGATAAAGATCGTAGAGTACACCGTCAATCCAAATACGCTCCGCCTTCATTAATTTTTGTTCTATATCGGCTGAAGGTTCTCCCTCAATTTTTACTTCAACATCTTTGGCCAAATCACCAGGCATTAAACCAGCACGATCATTGCGGTAAGGTTGGCCAACTTCTACCGTCCAGATATCGTCTTCAGACTTTACCGTTAACTCCCCATGCGGGTTGCCCAGCTTAAGCTCGACGATAATGCCGGTTAGTTCAATGTTGTTACCCGTCGTCCAACGCCAGCCATGATGCGCCGACACGAAAGACACCAACACAAAAGATATAAGAGTAAAAAAGAAAGTACGCTTTAACATATTCCCTCCTAGGAGTGGGTCAACCGAAGTAATCCTGTAACAGGGCTAGAGTTAGTTAGTCACCTTTTGTTCCAGCGAACAATCAATAATTTTTTATTTATTAGCTGTAGTAGCTCAAGTCTGAGCCACTTTAAATTATAGCTAACAATCTTTGCCTCTTAACGTGGTGCTACCTCCTACTCACTCAGATTTAAGCCAATGCAGCAGACTTATGCGCAGGCGTACTTTCAAACGTACTTCTGTACAGCTCCTTTATAGCAGGCACTTCAGGCTCAGAAACGCCCATTGTGAGTTGCAACGGTATATGAGCGATTGCGTATCAATTGGCAGGTTAAATATGGTACTCGCTACACCTTGCTTCCTATATCTAAGGTGATGCGTTGCCTACTAATTTCCTAAGCCCATAACTTAAACATACTTAGAGTAGCACTTATATGTATTGATCTGGTTAGTCGTTGTTGAAAATAACCTGTGCTAGCATGCACTTATAGGTTCAAGTCGATGGGGAATAATTAGCAATGCGAACCGAAAATTTAGAATTGTTCATTCGAGTGGTTGATTTGGGTAGTTTTGCTGCTGTAGCAAAGTTATTAGAACTACCCAGAGCCAATGTCAGTCGTCGCATTGCTGAACTAGAAGCAGAGCTAGGTATTATCCTATTCAATCGCTCTACTCGTCATTTGAGTTTGACCCCGTTAGGGCAACAATTTTATAAAGACACCTCGCGAGTAGTGGATGCGTGGACCCTAGCACTGAACAACTTAACAGCCGCCACTAACGCGCCAAGTGGTTGCGTCAAACTTGGTATGCCACCAAGTAATGACATCCGCATACTCTCTTTGATAGCTGAGTTTCAATCAAGATTCCCTGATATCGAAGTTGAGCTTCATTACACCCACAACGGTTATCAAGATTTTCATCGTGTTGGTCTGGACATCGCTCTTCACTATGGTGAGGTAGGTGCGTCAGACTTAATTGCGAAGAAAGTTGCCACTTCGACCAAAAAAATCATCGCAAGCCCAGGCTTTATCGAGCGTTACGGTCCTCCTAATGTTCTTCAAGATCTATCTGTGATGCCGTGTGCCTGCTATCGCTGGCCAAGTGGTGAGGTGGAAGACCTTTGGGAGACAAACACGGGTCGCGTGAAAGTAAACCGTAAAATAGTGACAAATAACTATGATACTCTCCTCAAAGCCATCATCGATGGTATGGGGGTAGGTTATGTTCCTGCTTTATTGGCTCAATCTGCACTAAAGAACAACGAAATAGTACAAATTCTGCCGGGTGAAGAGCTAGAGGCTTCTGATGCGTATATTGTCTATCCTAAACGTGATGGCTTAACTCTTGCGCATCAATTACTCGTCGACTACCTAAATCTCGAAATACCCAAGCTTATATCTTCGTCACGTTTTTCATGACATTAAAACTGGTTTTGTCCGTCTAATCATAACAGCCTTGTTCTTATAAACTCACCTCGATTTGAATAATTGAGGTGTTTTTAAATGAACTATCAGGTTTGCAGTCGTGTTGCTTTGGGTGGGCTGCTTTTATTACTCGTTGGATGTCAGGCTGAAACTGATGTTCGTGAAAAAGAGCTAAGGCCAGTTCAAGTACTGAGCGTTGCTCAACCCCAGAATACAACATTGAGAAGCTTTGTTGGCGTTGTTGAGTCACAGCAAGAAGCTGCTGTATCTTTTCGTGTTCCTGGGGTGATTCAGCACACGAATGTGGTAGTGGGTGATTTCGTTGAGAAGGGGCAAGTACTGGCTAGGCTTGATCCCCACGATTACGAAGTCAATATTGCCGAGCTTGAAGCTAGATTATCGGAGGCAGTGTCTGCACAGCGTTTGTCCACGATAGAGTTTGAACGTGCAAAATCAGCACAACAAGCCGATGCAATAGCTGATGTTGATCTAGATAGAGCGCGAAGTGCCCTCGAGCGCGCAAGTGCTTCAGTAGAAATTATTCAAAGAAACATTCAGAAGGGTCAAGATGCTCTGGGTTACACCTATCTAATCGCGCCTTTTAGTGGCGTGGTGGCGACAAAAAATAGAGAAACATTCGAACAAGTGTCGCCAGGTGAACCTGTATTTCAGCTTCATCAACCTCAGTTATTGCAAGTTTCTATTGATGTACCAGAGCGCTTGATCGGTCATTTTGAACGTTTGCAAGAAGCGACAGTGTGGAATCAGCGTTTGAACATCCAAGCCCCTGCTATCGTGACTGAAATCGCGACCAAGCCAGACTTATTAAAACGTACTTTCCCAGTTAAGTTAGCGTTGGATTCTGACTATGGCGAATTGTTGCCTGGTCAAACGGTTGATGTCTCCATCGTCAAAGGAGTTGCGGCCGAAGGTGTTTGCCTTCCTTATTCTTCAATCGTTGAATACGAAGGACAACCAAGCTTATTTATCGCCCGTGAGAGCGAAGCGCACTCTATTCCTGTAGAGCATGTTGAGATGAATTCAAAACAGGTTTGTGTTGTTGCAGGTTTGCAAAAAGGTGACCAAGTCATTGTGTCTGGAGCAGATTACCTTGTTGAGGGCCAGAAGTTAGGTGAGCTTCAGGAGATGGCGAGATGAAGATAATAGAGTTACTGCTTCGTCAAAGAACGTTTATTGGCTTTTTTGCTGTACTTTGTGTCTTTGCCGGCCTTGCCTCTTATATGCAAATGGGCAAATTGGAAGACCCCGAGTTTACAGTAAAAACCGCAGTGGTAGTTACTCTCTATCCGGGTGCGACAGCGGATGAGGTGGAAAATCATGTTACTGACAATGTAGAAATAGAACTGCAAACATTAGAGAACTTATATCAGATACGCTCTTTGTCTAGGCCTGGCGTATCGATGATCTTTGTCGACTTAAAATCAGATCTTAATAATGCACAATTGCCACAAGAGTGGGATCTTCTGCGTCGAAAAGTGACAGATGTGAAGACCAAACTCCCGGCAACGGCGCAAATAAGCATTGTTCAAGATGAGTTTTCTGAAGTCTATGGGATGCTTTTTTCTGTCACAGGCAAGAATATTGAGAACAGCCAATTAAGAGAGTACGCAAAAGAATTTCAACGAAGAATTAATGACGTAGATGGTATCCGAAAAGTTGAGCTACATGGAGTGACTCAGCCCGTTGTTAATATCGATATTGATAAAGACCGTCTTGTAGCTCTAGAACTGTCTCCAATGCAACTCATATCGCAAATTCAGGCGCAAGATGCTCGCTTAAACGCGGGGTCAATCGCTATTGAGGGAGAAAGGCTGCGATTAGAGCACCCGAGTGCGCTGCACACAATTAGAGATATTGAGAATATAGCGATTCAAGGCCGCATCGGCTTTGATGGTAATCGTGTTGTCATGCGTCTATCCGATATCGCAACTATCTCACTTGATGACAAAAAACCTTCATCAAACTTAGCACGCTATAACGGAGACAACGCCATTGTTGTGGCTGTGAGCCCCAGCAGTGGTGTTAATGTTGTTTCTTTGGGAGATCAATTAACCGATCTAATTGAAGAGTTTGAACGAGAACTGCCTTTAGGTATTAGCGTAGACACTATTGCTTTTCAGCCTGATGAAGTGAACGAGGCGGTGAATGACTTTTTAGTGAACCTGTTGCAGAGCCTACTTATCGTCGTTGTGACATTGTGGTTCTTCATGGGCGCTAAGAGTTCAGCGATTGTGGGTATCAGCTTAGTGATGTCTATCTTGTTGACGCTGAGCTACATGAACGTCGCTGGGATTGACTTACAGCGTGTATCCCTTGGATCATTTATTCTGGCGCTAGGGATACTGGTTGATAACGCCATTGTTATTACTGACTTATTCAAAGTGAAGTGCCGACAGGGACTAGAGCCAGTGAAAGCGGCAGCATCTGCGGTTAAAGAAATGGCGATACCTCTACTTGGCGCAACAGTAATTGCCATTATGGGTGTACTTCCTGTGTTGCTTGCAACAACAGAGGTTGCCGAGTTTTCAATCTCGGTATGGCAAGTGATGTGCTCGTCGCTGCTGTTCTCATGGCTTATTGCGATGACGCTAACTCCGGTGATGTGTTTATGGTGGCTGAAACCTGAGGCAGACAAAGACAATGCAGGTAACGAGAGTAAAGGTGGTGCGTTTTCTAATATTTATCGAAAAGCACTGACATCGGTTATTCGTAAGCCACAGAAAGTGCTATTGGTGCTGACGCCTCTAGTCGTTGCAACTTTAGTGGCACTGCCACATGTCAACGTGAACTTTATGCCAAGTTCGACTCGACCTATTGTGTTCTTGGATTACTGGCTACCCAATGGTGCGAACCTTGATCAAACATCAAGTGATTTGAAGAAGATAGAAAGCTGGTTACTTGAGCAGCCAGAAGTAAAAGATATTTCAACATTTGTTGGTGCAAGCGCTCCACGCTTTTCTATGACAGTAGAGCCTGAGCCAGATGACCCAGCTTATGGCCAAGTACTGATCAATACCAAAGATCATGGCGCGATTGAAGGATTGGTTGAACGAGGTGACAAGTGGTTGGCGGAGAATTTTCCGAATGCAGAGCCACGCTTCCGTCCTTTAAAAATGGCAACGGCTGATAAATTCAGTATCGAAGCACGCTTTATCGGTCCTGATCCTGTTGTGCTTAGAGGCTTAGTCGAGGAAGCGAAACTGATAATGAATGAGCATTCAAACACTAAGTATGTGAGAGATGACTGGCGAAGACCGAGTAAGAAAATCACTCCACAGATTAATTTGGAAGAAGCGCGTTTAGCTGGAATTCATCGTAGTGATATTGGTGCTGTATTAAGAGCGATTGATGAAGGGTTGCCCGTGGCCTCAATGCATCTGAACAATCGCCAGGTACCGATTAACCTGCGAGTGAGCAATGTGGATCTAGAAACGTTACCGAGCTTGCCTGTTCAGTCACAACTAGGCAGTTACAGTGTGCCACTAGGTCAAGTGGTAGATAGTTTTGAGCTAGGGTATGAGCAGAGCATTATCTATCGTCGAGATAGGCTCCCAGTCATTACAGCTCAAGCCGATGTGTTCGGCGAGACTGCTTCAGAAGTGCGTAAGCAACTAGAACAGCAGTTAGAAGCTATAGAGCTTCCGCGAGGCTATCGAATGGTTTGGGGAGGAGAGTATTACGATGAACACCGTGTTGTTAAGGATGTATTTGATCAGCTACCAACCGCGAGCGTCATCATGATCATTATTATGGTTGCACTGTTTAACAGCTTGAAACAGCCAGCGATTATTCTGTTTACCGTTCCCTTAGCCGCGACAGGCGCAACATTTGCTCTGTTAGGTTTTGGCAAGCCGTTTGGCTTTATGGCACTAACGGGTGCGATTTGTTTGAGTGGCATGATCATTAAAAATGGCATTGTGTTAATGGATCAAATTGGCTTGGAGCTTAAGAAAGGGGTCGCTTTAGATAAAGCGATTGAAGATGCAACATTAAATAGAACGCTTGCCATTTCAATGAGTGCTTTAACAACGGCGCTTGGGATGATTCCGTTACTTAATGACGCGTTATTTGACCAAATGGCAGCGACTATTATCGGTGGTCTCATAGTGGCAACGATTTTGTCTTTGTTTGTTATGCCTGCTTTGTACAGCTTTGTTTTTCGCAAGCAAGAGCAGCTTAATGGCACACCAGTAACAGAGGAGAGCAAGCATGTTGCCTGTTAGATCGCTCATGGTTATGAGTATTTTGGCGAGCGTAGTGGGCTGTTCAATGACACCTGAAGTACCGCAAGATTACGTTAACTTTAACCAAACCTATTTATACGATGGAGAAAATATTGAGACTGGAGGCGAAGTCGATACGAACTGGTGGGAAGCGTTTGATGATCCGTTATTAAGTGACTTGGTACAAAAGGCGCAGCATCAGAATATTTCACTAAAAGTTGCTGCTGAAAATATCACTATGGCTCAGGCATACCACAGTGCAGTGAGTTCGTTGAAAGTCCCGAGCATTGATGTTGGTTTTGGGTATGGGCACATTGGCCTTAGTGAAAATGAAGCGTTTACAGGTCAACTTATAGGTGCATCAGTGATGGGACGTGATCTTGTAGATAGTTCCGCGGGGAACTTTCTAACCGGTGTGTCGGTATCTTGGGAGGCGGACTTATTTGGTAGAGTTTCAGCAATGAGTGATGCTGCTGAAGTTCGAGCCAGCCAAGCTGAACTGACTAAAGACGGCGTTACGATAGCGATCACCGCTGAGGTGCTGAGCAACTACTTTGAGATGCGCAGCGCGCAACAACGCCAGAATATTGTTCAGGTGTCGATTGAACGACAACACAAGTCACTGGCGCGCGTTGAACACTTACGAGAATCAGGGATCGCTTCGCATATAGAAGTGTCGCGCTCTCGAACCATGCTGGCGCAAACTCAAGCAATATTGCCACAACTGGAAACCGCCGAAAATGTTCATAAGCACCGCTTAGCAATATTGTTAGGTGAACATAATGCGGAGTTCTTCGAGTCTTTGAAGGCAACGGAAACATTCCCAAGTTTTACTGGGGTAGTTCCGATGGGATTACCGTCAGAATTACTACAACGTAGACCTGATGTGAAAAGTGCGGAGCTGGAGATATTGGCGCAAAACCATCAAGTGGGAAGTGCGGTTGCTGCCAAATACCCTAGCTTCTATTTGTCTGGCAGCCCAGGGCTTGTTGCACAGAACTTTGAGGACTTGTTCTCTTCTGATTCTTTGGCGTGGAGCGTAGGGGGTGGCATCAAGTGGAACCTATTTGATGGCGGACGAAAGGACGCGTTGTTGTCCATTCAAGAGGCGAATCTAGAAAGTGCTTTACTTCGATATCAAGGCAGTGTGAATACTGCGATCAGCGAAGTTGAAATATTGCTGAGTGCATACGATGACAGTCGCCAATATCACAAGCGAATTAGCGAAGCTCAAGAATATGGTGAGCAAGCTTATGTGCGGGCACAAGCTCTCTATCGTTCAGGTTTGATTAATCAAATAGAGTTAATTGATGCTCAGCGACAATTGTTACTTCTGGATGAGCAAGAATTGCTGGCCAGAGCTCAAACCGCTCAATTAGTGGTGCAGTTACACAAAGCGCTAGGTGGAAGCTGGAACGCACAAGAGAGTTCTTAGCCTCAATTATTACGTTTACTTTCTTCGAGTAAATACTTCTTCAATGCAATATAACCTCGCCAGACCTCTGGGGTTGGGGGGTTATTGCGCTCAAAAATTAGGGTAAATATGAGATGGACATTGCTGGCGACCAGATTTTAATCGGGTCTTTCCTTACATTTACATTAGGCATTATTGTTCTTTTTATTGGCAGGAGGCTGACAAAAGCGTGGGCTCCACTCGCTCATTTTAATATTCCAGAGCCAGTCAGTGGCGGCTTACTTTTATCGATCACTATCGCTCTGATTTTCTTTGTCACAGGTAAAGAAATCAGCTTCGACCTTGTTAGCCGTGATGTCTTGTTGGTGTATTTTTTCACCACTATAGGTATTAATGCTAGCTTGCAGGATCTCTTGAAAGGAGGGAAGCCTCTGCTCATTCTCTTGGCGATCACGATCTCTTATATGTTTGTCCAAAATTATGTGGGTATTGGTGTCGCTAGCCTATTTAGCTTGCCGGAACAGGTAGGATTACTTGGTGGCAGTGTATCGCTAATTGGCGGTCATGGGACTGCAATAGCTTGGGCTCCACGTATTAGCGAGAGCTATGGAATAGCGAATGCGATGGAAATCGGTATCGCGTGTGCCACATTCGGTCTGATCCTGGCGAGCTTAATGGGTGGGCCAATTGCTCAGTTCTTGATTAAGCGCCACAAATTATCGCCTAGTACAAACGAACCATTGGATGTTGGGATCAAAGAAAATAATACAGATGAGCCAGTCACAGCAATGGGTTTTCTAGATGCGGTTCTGGCTATTCATGTGTGTATTATTTTGGGTGCGGTCTTGAATGAGTCTTTAGAAGCAGTAGGGCTGCAACTCCCATTGTTCGTCACTTGTTTATTTTCCGGGATTATAGTGACCAATTTGGTACCAAGTTCATTGCCAACAGTGACAGGTACAAAGTGGCCGTCTCGACAGCCTGCAGTTGCCCTTATCTCAGAAATTGCTTTAGGAACTTTCCTTGCAATGTCGCTAATGAGTATGCAACTGTGGACGCTAATCGATTTGGCTGGTCCAATATTTGCTATTTTGGGTGCGCAGTTCATCGTGGCGGTTTTAATCACCTTGTTTGTTGTGTTTCCATCAATGGGCAAAAATTATGATGCTGCAGTGATATGTGCCGGTTTTGGTGGAATATCCCTAGGTTCTACACCGACAGCAATGGCGAACATGTCTGCGGTGGCTTCTCGGTATGGTAACTCGCACTTAGCGTTTGTCGTGGTACCTCTGGTATGCGCATTTTTTATCGACTTAGCAAATGCACTGTTGATCCCTTGGCTACTCGCTGGAGGATGGATGTGATGAAAAGGCGAGTACCAACACTGATTGTTTTGTGTTCTGCATTATTGGTTTCAGCATGCAGCCAAACGCCCGAGCGGCAGGCTCACCCTAAAAGTGAGACGCTGATGCCACTTAATATTACCAATGCTCGATTTTGGGATGGTGATAACTTGAACAGTTCAGATTACGACTTTCATGGAGAGTATGAAAAGCTTGTCAGTAATAAGGCAGAGGGCGAGCCTATTAACTATTTAGCACTTTCGGGAGGCGGCGTTAATGGTGCATTTTCTGCTGGGATACTCAACGCATGGAGCGAGACAGGTGAAAGGCCAGAGTTTGATCTGATAAGTGGTATTTCAACAGGAGCAATTGTGTCGGTCTTTGCTTATTTAGGCGAAGACTATGATGAAGCATTACGAAATTATTATACGCAAACGTCTATGGATGAGATGTTCAAAAAGAATGCGCTATTTAGTATTGGCACAAGAAATGCGTTTGTTGATGTATCTGGTTTTGAAGGGAAGGTGCGAGCAGAAGTTGATATGCAAATGATGCAGGCTCTCGCTGCCGAACGTGCTAAAGGTCGAATTCTCATTGTAGGCACTACAAGCTTAGATAATGAAAAACTGGCACTTTGGGATATTGGACTAATCGCAAAAGAAGGTAGCCCAGAAGCGATGGCTTTGATTCAAGATATAATTATTGCAAGTAGCTCAATTCCTGGCCTCTTTCCTGCAAAATTGATTTCAATAAGTGATGGCGTTAACCATTATGATGAAGTTCATGTTGATGGGGGAATATCAAGACAAGTTTTTGCAACACCTCAATGGATGAGAACCAGCTTGGCTGAAGATGGTTTCGAACAGAACATTTTCGTTATTCGTAATGGTAGGCTAAAGCCTACATTTCGTAGTATCGATTATGATCTTGCCGATATTTCGGTAAGATCAATCTCATCGTTAACTCGAAACCAAGGTGTGGGTGATGTGGAGCACATCTATCACTTTTCAAAGCAGAATGATATTGGCTTTCATCTAGCATTTATTGACTCTGATTTTGAGTATTTCGCAGACCATGCGGATACTTTGCAATATATGCGTCTGTTATACGACTATGGCTACCGATCCTTCAACAAAGATCAGTTATGGCATAGCCTGCCACCGAGCGTGCAGCCACTGCTCTAGGTTTAAAGTAAAGCCGCTTCTAATCAGGTAGCCAAGTTATTTGGCTACCTGATTAGAAGCGGTTTGGTAGCGCCTGTATCTTTAGTCACTCGCAATAGTTTAGCTAATCTATAACACTCTATTTAATTAGTATTTTTGACGCACTTTTGCTTGTCTAGGAGTTAGTTAATATGGCTAGCTCAGTTCTGCCCCATTTCGTGTTTTACGTGCGAGGGTGCTTTGCTTCCAGAAAGTGGCGCCTCAATCAATGTAGTTAAACCCACTATAAGATAGTGGGTCGAGCAATTAATTTAGTTACTATAAAAATCAATTCATTCAGATGCTTAACGTAGTTGATAAGAGTTACCGCCCATATAACCTTAAAGTCCATCACATCAAAAGCGTAATTTCGCCCATTTGTCGTACACATATTTTGCTCGTAAATGCTGTTACGTCGCTATTCACCACAATTCAACACTACATGGTGAATTGTGGCGAACTTTCGGCATATTCCTCTAATATCACGTAGGTATTCAGGTTGTGTTGAGGAAAGGACTAAACCAGAAATATCCAGAGACGTGTGACGAGGTTAAAGCTAGCTCACCTTTGCCCAGAGATGCGTACTAACGTCCCATATTCCAGCCAATTAAAAGATGAACAAACGCCATACTTCTGTTCATTCTTTAAATACTTCATAGGTATATTATCAGCCCAACAGAAACACACAGTAACAGGGCAATCGGAATGAAAGTAGCTATTCGCACACTAGAGGCAAGAGTTAACAGAGCACTCCAGAAAGATGGTCTTGAGCTTCGCAAATCACACCCGCAATCGAAGTGGATTGGCGAGAACGGCAGGTATTACATCATCTGCCAGTTCACCAACGGCATCGAGTCAAATCACGTAGATATCGAGGCTTTGGCCAGAGAGATGGGCAAGCTTCACGATAATGACGAGGTAATTTACTGATATGCCTAGACACCTAACGAATGCTCTGATTTGCGGCACGACATTGCAGAACTAAAGCAGCAGAACGACAGGCTAGTCGGTGAAAACAGCTGACTTTGGGAAAAGGTAAGCACAGCAAAATACGGCTATTAACTGACGCCCACTCTATATTGGCTATCAATTGTCTTTGCTATCCCCGTTGCTCCGCTCTGATGGGAAAAGATAAGAAGTTTCTTCGAAATTGCTTAGCTGAAAAACGAATTTTCTATTTTTAATACACAACATTCAGGTCCGAAAATGAAAAAAATTATCTTACTAGCAGTCTCGGCATCGGTTTTGTTTGGCTGTGGTGGCAGTGATTCGACACCAACACCAGTCTCGGCAAAACTTCCACCAGCACAGACCGAGCAAATCAATCAACTTATTGATCAGAAATCGCCTAGCGGTCGAACTGTAGTTGATGCAACTCAGACGCCTATGCAAGAGCTTAGCGAGCGTGTGAACAAGCTTGAGAGCGCTTTGTTGTGTGTTCAATCCACCGTCTACACCAACAATGGCTACTACAACCCAGAAACTGGCCTATGCACGCCAATAGCAGTTGACCAGGGAACACCAGAAAAGCTTGAGCAACTTAATCCAGATGAGATTTATCCGTATGGTTTTGGCTATCAACAGCTTGAGAAAGACGGCGTTCTTCAACAGGTACCGTTCCCTGATGTCGTTCCACTAGAGTTTGCCCAAGATGTGCAGGTGTACGAAATCAACGATGGATCTATGCACTGGAAAGTCCGACAAGATGGTGGTAATTTCGCGCTAACTCAGTGGGACGGTAATGCCCAGCAATTTAGCACTGACGAAATCATATTCCTGAGCGTTAAAGGGTCATATGTCTGGGGCAGCGAGGCTAAAGGAGAGGTTACTTTCACTGACCATAGCCAGTATTCGATTGACTACGGCTACGGCGAGGGGGAGAAAATCGAGGGGCAAGAAAGCCAAGAGGTGTTTAACTCTGAAAAAGTTGGAGTTCAATTCGTTTTTGGCGACCAAGTTGTTGAAGGCTACAACGCGATCGATGAAGACCTGCAATACCATGGCGATGAAAATTACACGGTTGGCCGCTGGGCGATTAAAGCCGTCGGGACACACCGCGACATATTCGTTGAATTTGCCGACGGCAAGCTAAAAGGGATTAGCTTTTACGAGGAAGATGATTACACCCACGAGCGTACCAATTCGGCTGAGTCCTATGGCGAATGGACGGACGCTAAGCAGAGCATTTTCAATGAAGAACTGTAGTAAAAAGATAACTCTGTTGTTGGCGCAGGTAATTCTATCCTCGCCAGCGATGGCAAGCTACAAGAGGTACAAAGGTGGCTCGACGACGCAGTGCGTTTATAGCCATATTGTTCACCGAAAAAACTGTACGAACGTTAAATAATCAGGGACGACCTGTCGCACCATCGTAAAATAATTGAGAAATCGCAAGTAACGATGAACTAAGCCGGAGCTCCCCCAAGTAAGGTTTTTTTAATACGTATGAGGCAGGTTTTGTCGCTTATTCCCCTTGCCTGGTGCGCAGTGTGATTGAATCAGGTTCAACCGCAACTATGCTGCAAGTTAAGGCTGGTATCGAAAAGAATATCGGAACTATGCCAAAGGGCTTTGTCAAGATTGCTATTGTATCGACACGGTCGCGCATCCATTGAGGCGAGGGTGAGGTGGCTTTGCCTGATTGAGGTTACTCCAGACCTAGATGAGTCTACGCCCCTGCAACACAGTAATATAAAACGCCAACTCTACGCAGGGGCAAAGGCTAGGCAGGGTATGCGGACTAACTTAGACATCGTGGAAAATTTGACGCAAGGCGAAGATGCAGGGAGAAGCCGAGACAAAGCAGTCGCATAATTGTGTTATTGAAGTTATGCGAAAGGTTAGAGTGTTCTACAGATCGTAACTTGGAATTGTCCAAAAGTGAGTTAGCGCCAGCAGATCGGCTAACAAGGATCTTCATTGCAGCGGTTTGGAATAGAAATTTGGTAGACGAGCTGTCTTAATGATTTCTATTCCAATGATTTAGTTCAGAAATGCAAATTACGCTCCCTACAACTTTATGTTAATCGTACAAAAGCCCATAAGGTTATACTTTATAAATTTAGAGCTACTTGGATTAAGGTGATTCAATGGGATAGCTCTTATATACATCTAATCCTTTATCCAATAATTCATTAGTTGTAACTTCAGATAGATTTTCATCAGTGATAATGCCATCTAACTGTTCGAGATCTAAAGCATGAAAACTTGCAATGCGGCCGTACTTAGTTGAGTCAGAGATGAGGTAACTAACTTGTGCAGAATTAGCTATTGCTTGCTTAACCAATACCTTGTTTTCATTGGGTGTCGATAGTCCTTTCATACTCCATGAAGAAGAGGAGATAAAGGCTATATCAATATTCATCCCATTAAGAAATTCTGCGACTTTACCTCCGAGGGTCGATTGATTTTCACGGTCGATCTTGCCACCTGTGTGGTAAAGCTCACATTGGCTGTGATTCATTAGAAAGGCTGCGATAGAAAAGTCGTTAGTGATAACAAGAAGATCATCGCGATCTACAATCTGACGTACTATCTCCAATGAAGTCGTACCTGCATCAAGGTAAATCGTCGCATCTTCCTTGATCAATGTGGCAGCAATTTTGCCGATATGTGCTTTCTCATTAGCTTGCTGTTCCACTTTTGCATCATGAGATAACTCTACATGTAATGCTTGCGCCAGTTGAACACCCCCAGAGACAGAGATGACCTTACCTGAAGATTCAAGCTTCACAATATCTCGACGAATAGTCATGTGTGATACACCAAGATGGTCGGTCAAATCTGAAATGCTTAACACCTCTTGATGTGAGAGTAGAGATAAAATGGTTCTTTGGCGTTCTGCTGGGATCATAGTTTCGCTTCTATCTTCTTGTTTTTTAACATCCTACCAATCTTTTTTGGGTTTGTGAATATCTGTGAATTTATGTTCATAAATGGAGTCTAGTTTACTTTTACCTCTAGTTTTATCTTTTTTACCCGCCTTTAAAGGGGGTAAATATCTCTGTATGTTAATTTTTGTGAAAAGTGTGACTTTAAACCAAGTATCGATATGAGCATTCACATATAATCACAACCAGAAAACAAGAATTAACAACATTAAGTTCAATATTTATTAAGAAGGCATTGTAGCTATGAGTGAAATCCAATCTGTCGGTGTTATTGGTTTAGGTTCTATGGGTATGGGGGCAGCGAAGTCATGCGTGCGTGCAGGCCTTGATGTATATGGTTTTGACCTTAACCCTCAAGCTCTTGAAGAACTAGGTTCATTTGGCGCCAAAGCAGTATCAACCAATGCGGTTGAGTTTGCAGATGAGTTAGATTCTGTTCTTGTTCTAGTTGTGAACGCAGCACAAGTTAATACCGTGCTCTTTAAAACGGGTTTGGCTGCGGCACTCAAACCCAACACGCCTGTGATGGTTTCAGCGACTATCTCGGCTGAAGATGCAAAACAGATTGAGGCGAAACTGGCTGAACACAACTTAGTGATGCTAGACGCTCCTGTTTCTGGTGGTGCGGTTAAAGCGGAATCAGGTGAAATGACCATCATGGCATCTGGTAAGCAAAGTACTTTTGATGCACTTGAACTGGTGCTGAAAGCAACAGCTGCAAAGGTGTACAACATTGGTGAAGAGGTTGGTCTTGGGGCAACAGTTAAGATCATCCACCAACTATTAGCAGGTGTTCATATTGCTGCGGGTGCAGAAGCAATGGCATTAGCAGCACGTGCCAATATCCCTCTAGATCTGATGTATGACGTTGTGACTAACGCTGCGGGTAATTCATGGATGTTTGAGAATCGCATGAAGCATGTGGTTGATGGTGACTACTCGCCAAAATCTATGGTCGACATTTTTGTGAAAGACCTAAATCTTGTGTCTGATACAGCGAAAGACCTGAAGTTCCCACTTCCTCTATCAAGTGCGGCTCTCAACATGTTTGTTAGTGCAAGCAATGCTGGTTTTGGTCAGGAAGATGACAGTGCAGTTATCAAGATTTTTGATGGCATAGAGCTTCCTGGTGTGGATAGCAAACAAAAATAAGCGCACGTAAAGCGGAGGAGAAATTATGTTATTAGGTGTTATCGCAGACGATTTTACTGGCGCAACAGATATTGCAGGTTTTCTAGTAGAAAACGGAATGCGCACAGTCCAGCTTAACGGCATTCCAAAAGAAGAGATAGATGTAAACGCAGATGCAGTAGTAATCAGTCTTAAGTCTCGCTCTTGTCCTGTGGACGAAGCAATCAATGATTCAGTAGCTGCACTTAAGTGGCTACAAGTTAACGGCTGTCAGCAGTTCTATTTTAAGTATTGCTCTACTTTTGACAGCACAGCAGAAGGTAACATTGGCCCTGTGACTGATGCACTTTTAGCGGAGCTAGATGAAGAATTCACAATAGTATGCCCAGCACTGCCAGTAAATGGTCGCACGGTTTACAACGGTCACCTGTTTGTTTTCCAAGACCTGTTAAGTGATTCAGGTATGCGTAACCATCCTGTTACGCCAATGATTGATTCTAGTCTGATTCGTATGATGGATGCGCAATCTCAGGGCACATCTGGCTTGATTAACTTCCAAGTCATTGAACGAGGTTCTCAAGCTGTAACAGAATGCTTTGAAGAACTTAAATTACAAGGCAATCGCTACGCAGTGGTAGATGCATTTAATGCAGATCATCTTGTCACGCTTGGTCAAGCAGCCAAATCGCTAAAACTTGTTACTGGCGGCTCGGGTCTAGCGTCGGGCATTGCAAGGAACTGGGTTGAGCATCTTGAAGATCAAAGTGATGCAAAGCAAGCGGGTAGTCCGGCAAAAGCACCAACGGTAGTGTTCTCTGGCTCGTGTTCGGTAATGACCAATCGACAAGTGGCAGTCTACAAAGAAAAAGCACCGCATTTTGCTATCGATGTTAACGCCTGCCTTACAAACGAAGAGTACTCAAACCAAGTGTTTGATTGGGTGATGACTAACATTGGAAGTGAGTTTGCTCCGTTGGTTTACGCAACTGCAGATGCAACTGCACTGAAAGCAATTCAACAAGAGTTTGGCGCACAAGCATCAAGCCACGCGGTTGAGCAATTCTTTAGAAAGCTCGCTATCAAACTTGAGCAACACGGCGTGAAAAACTTTATCGTTGCAGGTGGTGAAACCTCTGGCGTTGTGACTCAAAGTCTAGCGGTGAAAGGCTTCCATATCGGTCCTCAGATTGCACCAGGTGTACCTTGGGTGAAATCGGTAGAAGGCGATCTTTCTCTGGCATTGAAATCTGGCAATTTCGGCGATGAAAATTTCTTTGCCAAAGCGCAGTCATTCTTTGCATAGGTAGGATTGTGATGAGTATAGATTCAATGACAGAGCAACAATTGAGAGAGCAAATGGTCACTATGGCACGCTCTATGTTTGAACGCGGCTATGCGACAGGCGGAGCAGGCAATTTATCCTTAAAACTGCCAAATGGTCTTTTTTTGGCTACACCAACGGGATCATCTTTTGGCCGGCTGGTGGCAAATGAACTCTCAGTAGTCGATATCGAAGGTAATCATATTTCGGGTAAGAAACCATCGAAGGAAGCGGCATTTCACTTGGCGATTTATCGGAATAATGCAGAGTGTAACGCGATTGTTCATCTGCACTCGACCTATCTTACTGCGCTGTCGTGCCTTGAAGGTTTAGACCGTGAGAACGCTATCAAAGCCTTCACTCCTTACTATGTTATGCGTATTGGTGAGTTGCCGGTAATTCCTTACCTGCGCCCAGGTGATCCGCAAATTGCAGAAGAGCTCGCACAGCGTGCGGGAGATTACCGTGCCTTTCTACTCGCCAATCATGGTCCAGTGATTACTGGTTCGGATTTTGAAGATGCAGTAGACAATGCGGAAGAACTAGAAGAGACAGCGAAACTGGCGTTCATTCTTAAAGGCAGCAATATTCGCTACCTAACGGATGCCGAGGTTCAAGACTTAATAGGGAGAGGTAAATAATGGCTAAATTTGCAGCAAACCTAACCATGTTATTCACAGAAGTTCCGTTTCTAGAACGATTCGAGAAAGCGCACCAAGCGGGCTTTAAAGCGGTGGAATATCTATTCCCATACGCATTTGAAGCGCAAGTGTTGGCAAATAAAATGGAACAGTTCGGCTTTGAACAAGCGTTGTTCAACATGCCTCCAGGTGACTGGGATGCGGGTGAACGTGGCTTCGCTGCTATTCCCGGTCGTGAGGAGGAATTCAAGGCAAGTGTTGAAACAGCATTGATGTACGCCAAAGCGCTGAACTGCAAAAAGGTTCACGCAATGTCTGGCATTGTTGATGCAGGTTTCACTCGCGAACAACATACCGCAACTTTTATCTCAAACATCCGTTACGCTGCAGATAAATTTGCAGAGGAGGGAATCGAGTTGTTGATTGAGCCTCTGAATAATCGTGATGTTCCAAACTACTTCGTTGCTCACCAGCGCGAGGCGGTGGAATTGATTAAGCAAGTAGATCGCCCAAACGTGAAATTACAGCTCGATCTATACCACGCACAAATTATGGATGGTGACTTAAGCACATTGATTCGTGATGTTGCGCGCTACACGGGACATATCCAAATCGCTTCAGTACCCGAAAGACATGAACCATCTGAAGGTGAGTTGAATTACCCACACTTATTCAATGTATTGGATGATTCTGGCTACCAAGGTTGGATTGGTTGTGAGTACAACCCTAGAAACACAACAGAACAAGGGCTTAGCTGGGTAAAGACATACCTGTAAATCGAGAACCGATATTTTAAAGCCGAAAGGCTTACCTCTAGAAATACGTGATTTAACAAAGAGTAAATCGCTTACATAAAAAGTGCTGTGGGTACCTATTTATAACGCCCACATGCACTCACCCTACATAATAAAGAACAAAAGGACACCAAAATGGACGGAGCATTGATAGGCATTGTAATTGGTATTATTGCCATGATGGGAATGATCGTGAAAACACGTATCCCAGTAGCACTTGCAATGGTTATTTCGAGCATCATCATGGGGTTATTCGCAGGAATGGCACCAGTAGAACTGATTAATGCAATTAAAGCGGGCTTTGGCGGCGTACTTGGAGGCATAGGTCTAATCATCGCATTTGGCGTGATCATGGGCGCGTGTTTTGAACGCTCTGGCGCAGCGGTTCGTATGGCGAAAACTTTCGTGAAACTTTGTGGTAAAGGCCGTGAAGATCTCGCACTTGGCTTTACTGGCGTTATTGTTGCGATTCCAGTATTTTGTGATTCTGCGTATATCATTTTGCACTCTCTTGTTCGCGCAATTTCACGAGATACAGGTAAGTCAGCAGTAGGTCTAGGTGTAACGTTAGCACTTGGTTTGCTTATTACCCATGCGCTTGTGCCACCTACACCTGGCCCAGTAGCAGTAGCAGGTATCCTTGGCGTAGACCTAGGTACGTACATGCTGTGGGGGTTAATGGTATCAATTCCTATGATGCTTCTATCGATGATTTACATCCGCCGCGTAGGTAACGAGTATTACCGTGTGCCAAATGGTGAATCTTGGATCACCAATCATGCGGATTGGGCAAATCTTGAGAAAGTTGAAGCAACTGACGACAAAGATCTACCAAGCAACTTCTTATCATTTGGTCCAATCCTTGTACCAATCGCACTAATTCTAATCAATACTCTGATAGGTAAAGGTGATACTGCACTTCATACAACATTATCTCTACTTGGTAATCCAGTAGTAGCAGTAGGTCTTGGTGTTCTGATGGCACTGTATGGTCTAACTCGTCACATCGAGCGTAAAGACATGGTTGGTTCAATGGATGACGCCTTGTCTACTACGGGTCTAATACTAGTAGTTACAGGTTGTGGTGGTGCAATGGGTGCGGTACTTAAAGCATCGGGTGCTGGTCCACAGGTCGCGGAAGCAATCGCAAGCAGCGGCATTCCACCACTACTAGTGCCATTGGCTATCGCTTCTATGTTGCGTTTGATTCAAGGCTCTGCAACCGCATCTATGATGGTAGCTGCGACCATGGCTCTGCCTCTAGTTGAAACATTAGGTCTAGACCCGGTCTTTGTCGCACTTGCGTGTGCGGTTGGCCCAGTTGGCTTCTCTCACTTAAACGACTCTTACTTCCACATAATCAACCGTACGTTAGGTATCACAGAGCTAACGGATCAGCTGAAGATTTGGTCAGTAACATCAACGGTCGCATGGGCAATCGGTGCTTCACTTATCATGGCACTTAACCTAATGTTTGGTAAAGGCGGTACAATTATTGATCCATTAATTCCAATCGCTGTTCTTGTAGCTGTAGTCATTTGGGTAAAGTCTAAAGATAAAACCGCTACGAAAAAGCTTATCGCTAACTAAAGTCCTTAAACTTTAGTAAAAAAAGTGCCCCCTAATACTTGGAAAGCCAATTATTAGGGGGCTTTTTAGGTTCAATTAGAGCCTTGGGTACAAGTCTTTTCAATACCAAGCGCATTCATAGATCATCAATTTAAAAATCTAACTCGCTTGTGTCCATCTCTCTTTTAGGCCCTCTAGACAGAATATCCTTCCGGACACACCTAACGTGATTAATGGCAGCCAAACTATATGTTGACCAATAACAATTACAAGGAGGTCAGCATGAGAAGTCCAACACTAAGGCGTAGCAGCGGGATAAAACGCCCGTTCAAGTTAGAAGAAATTTGGCGTATCAGGACTCGGCTTGAGATTGAAAACGATCTGATGCAACTTGCCTTACTAAATTTAGCCATTGACAGTAAGCTTCGGGCTAGCGATCTACTAAAATTAAATGTTTACGATGTTTCTTCGCAAGGAACAATTTATGAAAGAGTGCAGTGTGTTCAGCAAAAAACAGGGACCGATGTACACTATGAAATCACGCCAAAAACTCAGCAAAGTTTAAGTCGATGGATCTATGCAGCATCACTAGAAGCTAACAGCTTTCTTTTTCCTAGCGGTCGTCGAGAGGAACAGTCAATCAGTTACTCATACTATCGCTCAATAATTCGGAGTTGGGCTGTTAAGCTCGGCCTAAATGCGGATTACTATGGTACACACTCGATGCGCCGTACCAAAGCCACCCTAATTTATGCAAAAACAAAAAACATTAGGGCAGTACAGCTTTTACTCGGCCATTCGAAACTAGATAACACAATTCGTTATCTAGGAGTAGAGCTGGAAGATGCTCTTAGGCTCTCAGAGCAAACAGATTGCTAGTAGACATACTACAGGCTTTTCGTATCTGAAAAGCCTTTGCCTCAAAACGTGTTTGTCATTTTTAAGCTACCTAAAGACTGTTGGCTAGAATAGCCTAATCTTCGTCGCGGCTTCTTAAATAAACAAAGCTACACGAAGTTAATGCTGATTTTTCTGGTTGCTTTCTCATTATGCAGGGAAGTTGAAAATAGAGTGGCGAATACATAACTAATGTACGGGAGGTAAAGGGCTGCCTAATGGCAACCCTGCATAGCTACTTATTATAAAACCGTAACTTGAACACCTTTTTCTGTGTAAGACAATTCTACATTTCGGCTACCCGCATCCACTTCAGTAAACTCGCCAGAGCGACGTTTAGCAGTAATTAAGTTGATAGTTTGCCCGGCGGAAATACTATCTGCAATATGAAGCTCAAGTTTACCTTCCTCGATGTAGAGAGTTTCAGCAACTTCAACCGATACTTCATTATTGTCAATGTTGACGATTAAGCTACCGTCTTGCTGCGTAAAGCTACCGCCAATCTTTAGACCATCAATCGAAGAAACAAGAAGAAGTCCATCGACAATGTAAACGTCACCTTGACCCAAGGCAGATGAGCTTGATGCCTCTAGAGTGCCATCTTTAAGCACAGTGCCACCAGTGTAGCTGTTATCACCGATCAGATTAAGGTGGCCTGTCCCTGATTTGGTAAGCTTGCCTAAACCATCAATATCATTCCGCCAAGTATCTTTGGCATTAAAGCGACCTGCACTTGCACTCATGGTCACATCGACATCTTTAACAAAGCTGCCAAAGCCATCGGCAGCCATTACTAAGTCAAGACGCCCCCAACCGTTGGTGTCATCTAAGATAGGGTAACCAGAGTCGATAGATGTAGTGTAAAGAACAGCTCGGCGTTGCTCGTCAGACAGGTAAGGAAGTCGTGTTTCAAGTAAACGCTCAGCCCCTTTTGGTACGATAGCCTCCTGACCCGCTAAGCTAAGGTCTTGTTCAAAACCATAGGTCATGCGCTCACGGTAAGTTTTCTTGTTTAGCTCATGATCTGCGTAACGGTTGTTGTCACCAACCACAGTGATTGCATACTCACCGTCAACAAAGCCAACTTCATCTTCAACGTGGCGATGTGCGTAATCAAAAAGTTCATAGCCTTCTTCACGTGCCATATTGCCAAAGTATACGCCCGCATGGTTGTATGCTTGTTGAGCGTTTGTATAAACGTCATCTTGAGCAAGTGCACCCGCAACAATTGCTTGGAAGTGAATTCTAGCACCTATGACATCAACAGGAGAGTGCATACCTGTTAGAACGCGATTTTCACCCATTTGTGAACCACGAGTAATAAACTCTGCAAAGCGTTCTGGCATTGCGTATGCGTAGCCCATCGCCGCAAGGTAACCTGCATTAGTGTGACCGCTTGGGTAACCACCATCTTTGCGTCGGTTACCGTGATCTTCGGTTACTGGATCATTGCCATGATGACGACCAGCACAGTAGATACCTGGTAGCACTTCTACATCACTTGTATATGTGTCATATATGCGTGCTTCAACACTACCATCTTGCTGTATACACTCATGCTCAACAGTACCTAAATAGTCAACTTGACCTACAGAGTCCATACGCCAAGGTCGAGGTGTTGAATAAATATACTTTGATGGGTTAGTCGATGCGTTTGCATCTCGAAAATCGCGAACAAGCTTAACAACACTGCCAAGCTCTTTTGATTCATCACCAGTGTAATCACCACCATCGTTTGCGACAGCAAAGAAGTTATCGTTTTCTAGAATATCTTTGACAGTAGGCACATCGATATCAACATAAGCATCTGAAGCATCGAGATAGGCTTGAGTTAATGGACCAAAGCCATCTATTACGCTGTAGTTTTTGCTACGTCTATCATCGGTATAGCTCTCGATAGCTTGCTCTAACGTACGGTTTGTTGTTACATCAACAACATATTGAATGTTGTGAGCCCAAACGTCATGGTCGAGGATGGTTTCGTCGAAAGTTTCAGGGCCGTCGCCATTTGCATTATTCTGCCACCCGTCAACGCCAGCATGCCAGATTTTGTTCATACCACTTAGTATATGAGTAAGTGGATTATGGTCGATATCATAACGATATGGGTCGTTTGAGTTGTTAGGCGCATTCTCAACCATAGGTAGAGGGTAGGCAACGCCTGGAACTGGAACGGTCAGTTCATAGCCTACACCTGAAGGGAGTGAGGGTTTCGCGATGGTTGTGTCTGAGCTAGACCTGCTATTACAGCCAGCTAATACACTAGCAATAGCTAAGGACAATACGGATAATTTCTTGATTTTCATTGATAGTTCTTTTGTATTTTTAAGTTATAGGCTTGGACTCGCAATTGAGCTTGAGTCGAATAATGGATTACATTGCAATGCAGGAACCGAATCATACGTATCAATTAAGATATGATTTGTACTTTTAAGTTACAGTTTGGTTAATGTTGCCGGGTCGCTGGGTTACCAGGAGGCAATAATTCGCTTTTTTGCATACGGTCAGATAGACGGTAAATTGAAAAGTCAGCTTAATAATTAGCTGACTTAGCCACTTGAAAGGAAGCAACTAGAGTCGGTTGAGTTTACTATTTACACCCATCGAGTGGTGCAGCGGATAAGGGTATTTGGCCAGTCATATTCATTGTGGTCGTAATACCCGAAGTAATCCCAAAGCCAGAATTCTTTATGGGTAGTAACTCATAAATGTCTAGAAACGTGTTAAACCTCTTGGTTCTCCAGTGCTCTTAAAAATTGTATTTGTAGAATCCAGCAAAACATGAGGGCGATAACTAGAGTGACGGTGAACTGACTATCTATGATGAGTAGAGCGTTGCTTAGCAGTGGTGAACATAATCTTATTTAGCGACTATTTTTGTCTTTTTACCGGATAGACTTGGGGTGTGTTTGGTATTAAGTGAGAGTATGAAGATGGAACGAATCTATGAGCCTGAAGGATGGTGCATTCTCAAGGTTGAAATCCCAGGGCAGTCACATTTTTATCAGGTTTTTGGCAGTTGGGTGGGTGGTTTTGCTGACCCAGATAAATGGAGACTCAGCTCGGGTGCAGACGACTTAGACTCTACCTTTATGGAAGGTGACATCTGTGTATTTCCACAAAGCAGTGGCAGTATTTACCATCTAGCGCTTATTGCTCACAAACAACACAACTTTTATGCTCAAGGTGTGTTGAATCACTTGATTGAACAGCAAACTGATAGCGCACTGGGTGCACGTGTTTCAATCATTGACCTAGAGACGCAAGATGGTCGAATCAAGGTGCCTCTTGAAGAAGTAGAATCTTGATTTGAGAAAAAACACTGCTTTATGTAGTTGATTGCCAGACCTACTGTTTAATCTGACTGAGTATCGGACTGATGATGAACTCCACATAGCCTAAAAAAGCCTACCAGTGTATATCTGGTAGGCTTTTGTTCACTCTCGATGAACGTGAAATGTGAAGTTCGACGTTAAGTCAGCGTTCTAGTTTGAACGTACAATCGATGGTCCCTCTTTCTTACCGTTACTTAAACCATGTTCTTGATAAAACTTTACTCGTAATTCACGCACTCGTTCTCTTAGTTCTTCAGTTCCTTCCTCAATGTAGCGTATCTTGTTTTCAAGGGCGTCTATGAGGAGGAGCAGTTCGATTTTTGTCATGATATCTACCTTATTTTTTATTCAATCACAGTACGTAGCCCTGAAGTGGGCGACACATGAGGTAAGGCAAATTTGAAGTCATGATTTTAGTGTTGGCCGGCAAAAAGTATATAGGCTTGTCATAAGCGTCTCTTCGAGAGTCCATAAACTGAGAAAGTGTATTGGGCAATGCTCCACCCACTGCGTCCAAATAAAAATTCACGCAAAAGCGATGCCTCTGCGTGAATTTTTGTTTTACCAGTGGCGCATTACTTGGCGCTCAGCTTCAAACATCTTGTTGAAGTACAGAGCCCATCGATATGCTGCTCGCCCCTCCTCAACGCTAGATACGTTTTCGATACTGAACTCATACCCCATTCGATGACTCATCAATTGGTACATGATGTCTTTCGTGACGTATCCACTTTGCCAGTTCGGTGCCATTACTTGGTGTAAATGATACTGAACCTTTTTCAGTGTTTGTTGCGTAGTGCCATTATCTGATGTGCTGGCATGCTCAGGCGTGGTTGCCTGTGTATTTTGATTCATTGTGATATCCCTACCTGTGGTTAAACGAAGTGAATGTGCTGCGATTTGCAGTCATAAGAGGTAGGGAGAGTTGAAGTGAAAGATGAGAGAGTCAGTGTTTAATTGTGTACTCACATAGAGCTGTTTCTTTAATCGTATATGTTTGAAAAAGAAAAAAGCGTAACGCTCTATTGTGAGGTAATGACTGTGCCTATTTCAGGGAAAGGCGATGCAGAAGTGAAAAGCGAGTGTCACTCACAAGATAGTCCCATCCTTCTGCGTCGCCATTCACCTCTTAAAATAGGCAGTGTTAGTTCTGTCTTGTTATGAGCCACTTCATTTCGGAGTGGCTTTTCTTTTTTCGAATATGACGCAATGGAAAACGTTGTTTTTCTTTTCAAAGACACTCAGCGATACTAGTCATCATCTCGCGCGATAAAACCTCAACACAATCTTTTTGGACACGAATTTTTCCTACTCTCAGTGATGGTGCAAGAGTGCACATTGAAATGCGAATAACGCACAAGCCAAGTGGCAAAGTAGGGAACTCTGAGCGAAAAAATAAAACTAACAGAAAATTTTTGATTGATGTGAGTGGGCGAGTCTGTAATGACGAGCCAGATGTGCAATAGGCAGGGAGTCAACACTTCGTCTAATTACTGACAAGAAATTAGACGAAGTGCCATAGCGGGCCTCAGCCCTTATACTGCAAGCACGCACTGACATGACGAGAAAAAGTTTTCGGAAGTGACGGCACGTAAACAGAGACTTGGAGCGATGATAAGCAGCAATAGCTTGGCGTTATTATCGCAATGCCACCAAGAGAGAGTTCGTTAACTTCACAGGACATAGCACATAGACAGAGGATGCAATAAGCCGTTTGTTGATGCCAACAACACTGTCTATCTAACCGAGGCTGCAACACTGCCCACGACCTTAAAGTAGAAGGGAGCGGTTACCCCATCACTGAATGAGCATGCAATAAGGCCACAGACTCCCAAAGGGAGAAGCATTCAGTTTTAAACAGGCGTAAATCATTTATCGATACAGAAGTGAAACTCTTCTGCGCATCAACCGCTATGTTGAACCTTAAAAAACTGCAAACAGACAACCTACTAGGATTGAGCTGACACTAGTTAAACGAACAGTGAATAGGAGTTTAACTATGCGTAAAACCAAATACAGCGGGCACCGTTTAAGTGGTGTTCGGAACTTTACCAAGCCTAACTTTGGATTGGGTTCGAGACAGATAGACAAATGCTTGATTAACGCCTCACTTGAGCAGCTCGGTGGGGTGAAAAACAATACACACTTAGCAAGGCTCCCTGCCTGCCGCGCGTTCTCAGCTTTTCTAAAAGAAAATACTGACATTAAACGTCTTAAGCAGATTGAGAAAACTCATGTACTGCAATTTGGTGAGCATCTCCGAGAGCGCTTTGAATCCGAATCCACTTTCAGCTCTGCCTCTGCCAGAGATTATCTAAGCCACGTGAATGTTTGCTTAGCTCAGGCAAGGGGCGACGAGGCTGTCAAAGTATTGGCAACCAAAGAGTTGGATTACCCCTCTAAAACGGGCATAGCCACCGTTGACGGTTCTACGAGCTCAGCGGAGCATCACTATATCGTATCCAATGCGAGTGAACCGGTTGCCGTATTGGCCCAACTGCAACGCGCTTTTGGTTTGCGAATGCGAGAAGCGTCCTTATTGGATTGCAATAAGGCTTTAGAGCAGATGCAGGTAAATGCTGAAATAGTGATTGAGCGTGGCACTAAAGGTGGACAACCACGCAATGTGCCTTGTGATACAACCAGCCAACGAAAGGCATTAGAGCGAGGCGCGAAGCTCCAATATCAAACCGGACATGACAACCTCACACCGACTTCTATGAGCTTCAAAGCGTTTCAAACGGCGGTATGGCGAGAGCACCAAAGCATTGATTGTGGGTATCGTACGCACGGTGAGCGTAAACACTATGCGTGTGAGTATTACAAGCAACATATGGGTGCTCTACCTCCTGTAAAGGCCCAAGTTGAGCATGGAAAGGCCCATCATCGCTATCTCGCAGAGGCGCTTAATATCAGCGTAACTGACGCTACGAAGCGTGATAAAGAGGTGCGACTGGCCCTTTCTAAGCTTCTAGGACATCACCGCCTGAGCATCAGCAATGCGTATGTAGGGTAAGCGTGTCTGCACAAACAAAAACCGTGACCTTTTGCCGGGTGCTTAGCGTTTTATGTACCTCTTCATTTAATCAATGAGGAAGGAAGTATGAACTCAAACACGGTGCGGCAGATACACGCGGTGATGCGTCACTACAAAAAGCCTGGAATTGCTTATCGGCAAAAACAGGTCAAGCGACTGATAGAGATATTCGATGATGTGTTTAAGCATGAGAAGAACCTAGGAGAGCAATTAGAGCGAGTTGGGCGCAAGCATTTGATTGGTTACTGGCGCCGAACCGAGCATGAGTCACCGACGGTTCGTAAAGAAAAGTATCGAGTGCTGGTCTATTTTGTCGAGCAGGCCAATTTGTCAATCAAGGTTCCGATGCCAAAACCAACGGGTGAAGTGAGAGCGGAAATCGCTTAAACATGGAAAACGAGCTTATACATTATATGTGTAAGCTCATTTTTTGTTGCCCTGTACTCGTAGTTTCGATAACACGGTACTGGTGTTATACGAATAACATATTTCGTGTGTTACATACCTACGTTGGAGGACGTTATAGCATTTTGGTTTTTTTGTAGCGATGCCGAATTGATCTCAATACTGCATAATTTCTACCAGTATCATCTATGCAGAGAGATGTCACTTGAAACGTCTGTACTGTGAATCCGAAAATAACATCGATAGTTCTAGATGAGATATCTATTGATTGAACTACCAAGCCATAGTTGGCAAAACTGAATAAAATACTCACCATATAGTCTGCAACATCGACGTTATTTTTCGTGTTTATACTCTTATTTAAAGGTAGCAGAGACGTAAATAACCCATGAGTTGTATCACTCATGGTATTGTTCATGGTTAGTATTGGGATATCTTTAGCTATTGCAGGCATAGAAAGTTCCTTTTCTTTTCTGTAAATGTTCACAGATAGATAAATAGTAAATTTATATTATCAGGTGGAGGTGCGAGCTAAAGCGATTGTCTATAGTGGCATTTTTCCTGCTTTGGTACTTAATTCGAGCGACCATAAAATGTCGGCAAAAATGTCGGCAGAGTTCATTTTGATCCATTTCATACCATCACTATTCAATGACTTACGTATTTTTTGTTTTGTTGCATAATGCATTAAATTATTGATAAATATAAAATTTATGATTTGCCTGATTTTCTACGGCATGTCTTCAGAATCAGCGATGGCGAAGCACTCTGGTGGTGTTGCAAAATACCGCGCAGCTGAAGGAAAAACCGTACTATTGCCATACCGTGGTAGCGTTCATAACACCATCTCTGACATCCTAGGTGGCGTACGCTCAACCTGTACATACGTAGGTGCAGCACAGCTTAAAGAGCTAACGAAGCGTACAACGTTTATCCGTGTACAAGAGCAAGAGAACAACGTATTCGGTAAAGAGTAGATCTACTAAGTCATGCTTGATTAGAAGTAGGAAGAGCCGCTAATAAGCGGCTCTTTTTTTACATGAAGCTTTGTTGTTATCGGTAGTGTTAACTCTGCAGGGTATTAAAATGGGCAATGTACTCTTCAACGGCCGACATTATGGAGCTTTTCACATCGATCACTTGCTTGGAATGAGGGTTCCATAGAGCAAATGAAAACTTGATGCCATTTTTCAGTTGGTCAACATCTAAAGCTTGAAGGTTATCAGTGATGTATTGTGACTCTGTGAGTACTTTAGGAAGCCATGCCCAGCCAAGATCATCTTGAATCATTTTAATAATAAGCGCTAATTGCTCTATCTCATCATGTTTGGCAG
This sequence comes from Vibrio comitans, assembly GCA_024346835.1. GTDB lineage: Bacteria > Pseudomonadota > Gammaproteobacteria > Enterobacterales > Vibrionaceae > Vibrio > Vibrio comitans. Next base: position 144,574 of record AP024867.1, on the reverse strand, counting down.
AGAGTAAAAGCATTTCATTAAAGCCTTCTTCAGAGAGGGATTTAAGCATGAATTGGCGACTTGTACGCAGTGCATTTAGCACGTCAGATGCAGGAAGCTTGGAAAGCTCTCCCCCTTTTTTCACAAAAGGTAAGAACTCCATATGACCCAAGAAGGTAGAGTCTACGCTATAGATGCCTTTTCCTTTGGTGATCATTACTAGGCCAAAATGTATTTCGCCTTCGCGCATTCCTTGTTCAATCTCTGCTTTGTTTCTGACTATGAAGTTCACGGTCAGATTCGGAAAGTCTTCAGCCAGCTTGGCTCTGATTGATGAAAGCAGCCTATGTGGGGTGACACTCGGGTAAGCAAAGGTGACTTCTTCTAATCCCCCATAGGAAAGGCTCAAGGCGATTTTGTCGAATACTCGTGATTGTTCCAGAGCGATCTTCGCATAGTGATAGAGCAACTTGCCTTCTTTGGTAGGTTCAACTGTGCGACCGATACGCTCAAACAATTCAACAGCAAGTATGTCTTCGAGGTTAACGATCACCTGTCCCGTGGTCGAACGATGTTTGTTTAGGCTTGCCGCAGCCTTACTGAATGAACGCTCTTCGTAGACGGCAACGAATGCCTGTAATTGCTCAATGCTGAAATTCATCCCTTTCTCTCTGTCATTATGTCTTTTTTAAATCTATCAGATCTTTTTATCCCCTGCTGTTTATCGGTCGATAAAGTGACGAAAGTCTTTGGTCGGGTTTGATCCGCCCTACGTAATTAAAGACTTTTAGTATTCGAAATCAAAATACCTGAGCACCGAGAAGCCGATTTGCATCTGCTTCTTTTAAACAACTTTACATTACTCAGGTATATAATGACTAAGCTAACTCATATTTCCGCATCGATACTTTCTTTAATTTTTGCTCATTCTGCATTGGCTGAAGAATCCTCTCCCAATCCATCCGATCTTACAGAAACAAGCACTTCAGCTTTTTTTGGTATCAATAATCAAGGTTCCGTTAAAGGCTCTATCTCTTCTGATTTTAATTATAAGAGCAATCAAACCGGTATGTTGACCATTGAAGGTACCATGACCCAAGAGGGTAAATACTCCGACAGTCGAATACAGTATTTTCATGTGTTCTCTTTGAAGGATCAACTTGTTCCTCGGGCAGCAATGTCAATAGATATCATTGATAACGCAATGTTTACCTCTGCATCGGTAGGGGGCGTTGCAGCGCTGAACGTCGGTGTGGAGGGATTGCAGATTTTTCCTCGAGTTGGTTTACTGGCAGGGGAATATTCAGAAGACTCAATGAACCACTTTAAGGCTAAAGATGATAGCGCATTGGGTGTATCTGGCGCGCTTTATATGATGTACACCGTTGGTAATGATGGGACCTATATTGGTGCTTGGCCTGAGTATAATTACTTAAATGGCGATATTGAAACCTCACTATTAAAATCGACCTTGATGATCGCGACACCATTTTCAGATGATAAGACGCGCTGGGGTCAATTACGACTCGATAATACATCTGGTAGCATGAAGTCTGGCTCAAATAGTATAGAGTTCGACGATACTGTAGTGTGGGCAAATTATAAATTTTACTTCTAGGCACTCTTTTACCCTTGCTCAAAACGGCGCTAATAGCGTCGTTTTTTTTATTTGTTCTCCCCAAAAACGTTTGTGATGGTAGTCGGAGTCTTTGTATAACGGTTTTTGGGCGGATGACATCCGGCATAAGCAATTAACGGCAATTCCTGCAATGAAACACAATGTATGTAACAGAGCGTACAGCGCTCTCAACTTACTTATGTTAATGAGGAACTTCTCAATGAACACATTTAAACGTACTAGCTTGGCACTGTTGGTTGCCTTTTCACCGAGTGTTTTTGCTTACGACTTGGTTATCTTAAATGGGCGCGTGATGGATCCAGAAACCGGGTTTGACAAGATTGCTAACGTTGCCGTAGAAGATGGAAAGATTGCCAAGATCACCAATGATGCCATTGATGGAGACAAGGTCATTAATGCAGAAGGACTGGTAGTCTCTCCTGGCTTTATAGATACACATTCCCATGTGGTTGCTATTCCTGTGATGCAAAAGCTTCATCTTCGAAATGGTGTAACAACACCTTTGGCGTTAGAGGTGGGAGCCTATCCAGTAGACAATTGGTACCAGAAGCTAGAAGGACGCTCTCAGGTAAACTTTGGCGCTAGCGTATCTTCTGCTGGAATCCGCACTAAGATATTAAACCAAGACTACAACAGTCGTACAGGCACTTTGATTAACGATTTGTTTGACCAATCTGAAACTAAGGCTTCAGGTGTGAGCGGTGTAGCCTTAACTGATATCGCATCAAGAGATCAGATAGAGCAGATCACTGAGCTTGTCGATTCTGAGCTTAAATCTGGTGGTTTGGGTATTGGAGTTCCTGTGGGCTATATGTCAAAAGCGACCACTACGATTGAAACCAAAGAGTGGCAACGTCTGGCAGGAGAGTATGGTGTTTCAACCTATCTTCATGGCCGATTCTCAAGTCAGCTTCCACCGACATCTGGGCTATTAAGTATTGAGGAGATGCTATCAAGCGTTGCCATCTATGGTGGGGGTTCTTTGATTCAACATATGCATCAGCAGACACTAGATGAAACTCCAGTGGCCTTAAAGATGTTGGATGACGCTAGAGAAAAGGGCATGAAGGTCGCTGCAGAAATTTATCCCTACAACTACGGAGCAACAATTGTAGCAGCCGATTATCTTGCACCTGAAAACTATGAGCGCAATATGGGGCGTAGTTACTCAGATATTATCGAAACCGAGACAATGAAGCCTTTGACTAAGGAGCGTTACGAGCAATTAATGCAAGAAAACCCATCGGCGAGTGTTACTTTTACTGGATCAACTGACGAAGATCTCAAACGTGCTTTAGTGCATGAATCAACAATCATTGGTAGTGATGCATTTCCATTGATGAAGTCAAACGGAATGATGGCTTATAGCTGGAATACATCTTATGAAGGATTACAAGGTCACCCAAGAGCTGCGGGCACACAAGCGCGGGTGCTGAAAATGGTGCGTGAAGATAACCTGATGCCACTGATGTCAGCGATTTCTAAGATGTCTTATATGCCAGCTGAATTTCTAAGAGAAAATGGTGTTGAGCAAATGGCCAACAAAGGGCGCATTCAAGTTGGCGCGGACGCGGATATTACTTTGGTTGACCCGCAAACAGTACAAGATAACTCAACGCTAAAAGAACCGGGCTTGCCATCTACAGGTATCCCTTATGTTGTGGTCAACGGTACGGTTGTTGTTGAAGACTCGAAAGTATTAAAGGGTGTGTATCCAGGACAAGCTATCCGCAATAGTATCTCAAAATAACGGTTATCAAATTAATGAACAGGCCACTAATCAGTGGCCTGTTTTGCGTTTAATAAGCGACAGCTATAAATAAGCTCTAGAGCGCTTTTCGATTAGATTAAACAGGCGCGATAGTGCAAAGCACAAGCAGAAATAAACAGAGCCAACAATCAACCAAATCTCAAAAATTAATCCTGAGGAGTTGGCCATTTCAGTACCTACGAAAGTCATCTCTTGTATGGATATCAAAGACACTATAGAGGTGTCCTTCACTAGTGAAATAGCTTGTCCAGCTAATGGAGGGGTAATCGCTGTGAGTACTTGCGGGCCTATAACAAATCGGTATTTATCGAGAGCGGATAAGCCTAGAGAGTCCGCCGCCTCCCATTGCCCTTTGGGTATGCTCTCTAGTCCAGCTCGTATTACTTCTGCGATGTAGGCTGATGACAATAAGCCAATGCAAATCACACCTGAGGCTAGGTTCTCCCATAAGTTGGCTGGTCCAAATAGAAACTGCTGAACTGCATTTAGATCTCCATTGTGCTCACGAAGTAGGCCTTGTAGGCCAAGTAGCGGGATAAGCTGATTGGAGATAAAGAAGTAAAAAATGAACACAAACACCAATGGTGGAATGTTGCGAACGAGTTGAATAAACAGCAGTGCGGGCGTTCTGAATACCGCGAGTTTTGAATGTCTAGCAACCCCAAGTAGCGTGCCGAAGGACAGTGCTAGTACCATGCTCCAGAGACTAAGGCGCAGTGTTGCCACTAGACCTTGAAAGAAATAGGGGATTTTACCCTCTGAAGGGGGAATAAAAATCAAACTAAAGGCATCGGCCCATCGCCATTGATAGTTGATGCCAACAGCGGATCGGTAATACAACCAAGTGATGAATACACTAATAATTGCCAGCAATATGCCGTCCAATAGGTTTAGACGTTGATACCAATAGCGTTTAGAAGCGATTGGTTTAGCGATAACTGGTGTGCTGGTATTACTCACGTTATTCCTATTTTGGTTGAGAGTGGTCTGTGGTCAAAAATAAGCACAGACCATCATTAGTGGTGCCTTTACTGACCCTGAGCAATCTGGTCTTGCCAATCAAGGGTCGAGAACCAGTATTCGTAGCGCTCTTCTAGCCAACCATCTTCAGTGCGAGCTTTGATCCACTCGTTAAAGAACTCTGCCTTATCTGTTTCGCCTAAACGCACCGCAAAGGCCTCGTTGCCTTTTGATAGGCGCTCAGTAAATGGAATAAACAGTGAGTCCGAATTTTTAATGGCTTCATGCTCTGGTTTTGGGCTAGATGCAATCACTGCATGTGCGTTGCCATTTAATACCTCTTGGAATGCTTGAGCATCATCATCAAACTGAAGCACTTTAGCCTTAGGGAAGGTTTCGCGAGCTACTTGAACCGTGAAAGCGCCACGGCGAGCGGCAATTTTCACGCGGCGAGAGTCAAAGTCAGAAATCTTATTAAAGCCTTCTGCGAGTTCTTTGCTTGCGGCTAATTGCACACCTGAATGTGAGTAAGGGTCAGTGAATAAGACGCTCTTGGAGCGAGCTTCGGTAATCGACAGGCCACCGATAATCACATCAAACTTTTGTGATAATAGTGAAGGGATAATGCCATCCCATGCTGTCGGAACAAACTCCACCTTCCAACCAGAGTCGGCGGCTAGGCGCTTAGCAACATCGATTTCAAACCCGATGAGGTCGCCTTGTTTATTGCGCATGGCCCAAGGTACAAACGTCGACATGCCGACTCGTAAGGTGCCTCTATCGTTGATCTTGTCTAGATTGGGTGTTTCAGAGGCTAACGCAGGCAGACTGACTGCGAGTGCAAGTAGTGCTGTAATAGCGGTTTTAAATAGCTTCATGCTGAATAATCCTTATTGGGTTCGCCAGTTGGCTCCAAGCTTGTGCTCAAACCAAGCGGCAATGGCAGAAAGTGAAAGGGTGAGAGCGAGATAAATGATGGCCACAGAGAACCAAATCTCAAAGGGCATCGCGGTTTCAGAAACAATGTTTCTGGCTTCAGTTGTTAGATCAAACACTGCCATAACACTAACAATTGAAGAGTTTTTGATGAGGGAGATCACCTCGTTGGTTAAGGGAGGTAATGTTCTTTGAATAACTTGAGGGAGGATGACATCCCAAAAAGTGTAGGTTCGGGATAAGCCAAGCGAACGGGCCGCTTCAAATTGGCCTTTATCAATGCTGTTAAGCCCTGCGCGGAATATCTCTGCAGTATAGGCGCCTTGGAAAAGGGCCAGTGCTAATATTGCGGTACTGAATCTATCCAGTCCGATGACCGGGCCAAATACGAAATACAAAAGGTAGATTTGAACCAAAAGTGGGGTGTTACGGATAAGTTCAACATAGCCTGTTGCTAGTGTCCTACCTACGACAGAGTTTGAGTTCTTCAGAAGTGCAGTCACTAAGCCTATTGCTAGTGTCGCAACCAGAGAAATCAAAGAGATCTGTATCGTGACCAGTAGTCCTTCTAGCAGTTCTGCAGGCCACCATTCACCGTCTTCATAGAAGGCAATATAATCAGGGACTCTATCCCATTGCCAGTTATAGCCCATGGCTTGCGCACCGGAATCCAATATCCAAGCAACAGCCATAGCTAGCACAATGATTTGCACTATGGCAGAGAGGGTAGGTTTAACAATACGGCCAAGCATCAGTAGCTTAAGATCTGCTTGAGAAAAGATTGAGTGCGTTCGTGCTGAGGATTCTCAAACAGCGCCTGTGGGCTGTTTGATTCCACTATTTGGCCTTCATCCATAAAAATAACTCGGTCAGCGACTTTTTTTGCAAAGCCCATTTCATGGGTTACGCAAACCATGGTGATTCCCTCTTTCGCGAGATCTACCATCACATCGAGCACCTCGTTGATCATCTCAGGATCAAGGGCTGAAGTGGGTTCATCAAATAGCAATAGCTCCGGCTTCATGCATAAAGAGCGGGCGATAGCGACACGTTGCTGTTGCCCTCCTGAGAGCTGAACCGGATATTTATGTGCTTGCTCTTGAATATGCACACGTTCTAGATAGTGCATAGCGAGCTTTTCTGCTTCTTGCGTACTTTTCTTCAGCGTGCGAATTGGCGCAAGAGTGAGGTTTTCTAGAACGGTCAGATGCGGGAATAGGTGGAAGTGTTGGAAAACCATACCTACCTGACCAGGATTTTTAAACTGACCGGGTAGTGAATGATTGAGCACTGTTAGCTCACCGCTATCAAAAGGCTCTAGCTGATTGATGCAGCGAATCAGAGTTGACTTGCCTGAGCCAGATGGGCCACAGACAACGACGATCTCACCTTTGTGGATAGTTAAATTGATGTCCTTTAGGGCGTGGAAGTCGCCATACCACTTATTAAGTGATTGAAAGTTAACCATTCCTTGTCTGTTGTTCAAACTATTATTCATTGTTAGTAAAGGTCTAAATTACCTTATCAATTTAGAGATTCTATTGCACATGAATTTCAAGGTATTGAGAGCTATAAAGAGGTTCTAGTACAAAACTTTCCTCACATAATCTCTATAACTAACTCTTTGAATAGCTTATAGAACCACTGATGAGCTTGACTGGTTTCATGCCTGCTATGGTAAATCAGAAACATGGGAACATGGTATTTCTCGTGTTCTTTCAGAGAATAAATTTCTATGAATTCTTCGTTGAAACCAGCCATCTTCTTTAGGCTATTTGAGCCAAACAAAACAGAATCGGTGGCTTTAGTGATTTCCAGAAGGGTTAGAGTTTGCGAGCTTCGTAGCTTAGGCTTGTTTTGCGTTTGCAATAGGTCCTGATAGACCTGGGTAATTGGAGAGCGAAATGAGAGTTGCCTGTCATCTTCAATCGTCATGCCTATCAATGAATAACTCAGTATTTCCTCTATGCTAGGTTGCGAGTGTTTACTAAGAGGATGCCCCTTTCTTACATAGAGTACGGGGTAGAGGCTTCCGAGCTTTTCTGAGTGGTACTTGGGATCATGTGTAGGCTCATAGTGGATTACGTAATCGAGTTTATTGGCATCCATGAGTTGGAACGGGTTGGCCTTGGTGGGGGTTTCTTCTATCGACACCAATGGCGCTTGTCGTGATAGCTGGACATATAACTTAGGTATCAGACTCGAACCAATAAACGTAGGCAGAGACAGAGAGAAAGTGTCGTCACACCGCTTTGCATCAAACTCATTAGATTCGAACAATTGCAGCAGTGATGGCAGTAATTGATTGAGTTCTTTTTCAAGCTCAAGGGCCTTACGTGTCGGGATCAAGCCTTTGGCGTTTCGTGTAAATAAAGGGTCATCGAAGGCTTCTCGTAAACGCTTTAATGAGCGACTGACGGCAGATTGAGTGAGATAAATCTCTTCGGCCACTCGTGATACGTTTCTTTCCTTGAGCAATAGATCGAGTATCACCAATAAATTGAGATCTACCCTAGTTAAAGCTTTTGATTTATCCATAGTATTATTATTTTAAATCATAGTTACACTTGATTATTAGTAATTAGACGCAAAAAGCAAGTTTGAATAAGATGGCCCCATACAGTGAACAAGTTACCAATTGAGGGTAAAGCATGAACAAGATAACCAAAGCAATGATAATCACGACGGCAAGTTTGACTGGCATCTCTATGGCATCTGCGGCGACGTACGAAGCCAAAGTTCCAGCAAGTATTATTACTCCAGATCAAGTTGAGTCTGAATACTTGGGTGAATTGAGCTATACGGATGGCGCTCCAAGCTCAGAGACCACTTTGAAAGCGAATCGATTTGTCGATGTTGCTGATGCGGTTCGTGTGTTTCTCTCTGGTATCCCTGTTGCGTCGATTCAAGGTTTGCTGGCTGGACACGAAAGTATCGGCATGGTGCCAAACCAAACTATCGCTATTTCTGAGCAGTTGCTTAATGCAAAAAGCCTATGGCTAACAGCGAACACCACAACACCTTACGTAACCAGTGAGATTGATGTTAAGAATGGTCCAGTCGTACTGGAAGTGGGTACACCGATTCTAGGCCTGCTAGATGATGCGGCATTTAAGTTTGTATCTCGCGTTGGGGTGACTCATCCTGAAGATCAGGGTAAAGGCGGCAAATACTTTATCTACCACAGCTCTTATACCGGTGATATACCAGAGGGCATGATTCCAGTTGAAACGGACGGTTATCAGCATTGGTTGCTTGTTCGTATTATTACCACTCCAGACAATGTGACAGCAGACGTGCAAAAGCTTAAGGATACGATGAAGTTATATCCTTACGGCTCAGAGCCTAAGACTGAGTTTATGAATATTTCAGGTATTCAATACAACACGGTTCACGCAATGGATGAGTCTTTCTATGATGAGATTAATACCCTTATTCAATATGAGCCTGCCGAAGTGTTTGACGACGAGTGGCTATCTTTAGCTAAGCGAGTAGGTATCGAAAAAGGCAAGCCATTTGAGCCTAACTCATACCAGCAAGAAGTCTTCAAAGAAGCTGCGAAGATAGCAACAGCGGAAGCTCGCTCATACTATTACGCACCGACCGAAGAGCAAATGGTTTACGATGACCGCAACTGGTTCACACCATTGATTTCGGGCCACGAGTTTAAAGACGATAACGGTGTTGTAGATACCGAAATGCGCGCAACGTTCCACTTTATGGCGACGGGCATTACCCCTGATATGGTAGCGTCTACTCCGGGTCAAGGTTCGGACTACTTGCTAGCAACTATTGATAGTGAAGGTCAGATCCTAGATGGCAGTAAACATTACACTGTAACGTTACCTGCGGATGCACCAGCAACTAAATTCTGGTCATTTATGATTTATGATAATCAAACGCGTTCAATGCTAGAGACAGACCAAGTTAAAGCGGGCATTGATGGATTAACCAAAGGTGTGAAAAAGAATGCTGATGGATCGATTACGATTCACTTCGCTCCAGAAGCGCCAAAAGGTGCGGAAGGAAACTGGGTGCAAACGACTGAGGGTAAAGGATTCAACCTTATCTTCCGTATGTATGGACCAACAGAGACTTGGTTTGATAAATCTTGGAAACCAACGGATGTGACACTGGTTAAATAGTTAGATTCGATAATCTAGCAAACGCTAAATCAGCATAAAGGCTCTAACGTAAGTTAGGGCCTTTGTTGTTTGTAGGACTGCATACGTCATCCTTGATTAACGACCTTTTACCTTAGCGGGTAGAGTGTCTTTTTTCTTAGGTTGAGAGGGCAGTGTGATTAAATTAACGCAGCGAATTGCAGTGTTGTTAGCGATCATTTCTTTTGCCTCTCACAGTGCTTCCCCTAGCAAAGTCACCATCACGGGTTTATCCGAACCTTTAGAAAATAACCTCAGTTACTATTTGGATTCTTTAGGTACCGAATCAATTACCAAAATGGGGAATGTAAAACTCACCAAACTGGTCAATGAGGCGTTAAATCCCTTTGGTTATTATCACCCGACTGCGGAGTTAACGCGTGTGGATGATAAAGAGATCAAACTACAAGTGTCATTAGGTCCGGTAACCACCATTAAAGAGTCAGATATTGTCGTATCGGGCCCTGCATCTCGAAACCCGGAACTAGTGGCAATGATGAAGAGCAGTAATCTTAAGCCAGGGCAAACTTTGCAGCATCAAGAATACGACGAATTAAAGAGTCGAATTCAGTCTTTCGCTTTGAGCCATGGTTATCTTGATGGCCAGTTTACAATGACGCGATTAGAAGTGATCCCAAGTGACAATCAAGCCAACATTCGCATTCATTTCGACAGTGGCGAACAGTATTATTTTGGGAATACCCGCATTTCAAATAACCAAATAGAAGAAGTTCGCTTAGCTACCTTGAGAGACTTTGAGCAAGGTGATCCTTTTGATGTCGTTAAACTGAGCGAGTATCAAGTGTCATTGTCTGAAACGGGGTGGTTTAGCGCCATTGATGTCCACCCAGATTATGCTGCAACTACCAATAGCTTGGAGGTGCCTGTTGAGGTGTCAGTCGCCCCGCGGTCTAAAAATGTCGTTGAAGTCGGCGGCGGTTATTCTACCGATATGGGGCTAAGAGGTTCATTAAGTTGGGCTCAGCCCTGGTATAACGTGCGAGGGCACAGTTTTAAGAGCGCTGTGAGTATTTCAGAGCCAGAGCAATCTTTGTTATTAGGCTACAAAATCCCGACTCAAGATATCCTAAATGATTATTACGGCATTAAGTTTGAAACGACGCATTTGGATTACTTAGATACCTTGAGTCTTTCCAGCGATCTTACCTTCGAAAAGCATTGGAAACTGGACAATGATTGGCAGAGCACCGTCTACGTCAAGTTTTTGTATGAGGACTATCAGCAGGCGATGGATGAGGGTTTATCTCGCCTACTAATGCCCGGTATTTCTTTTTCTTATATGGATAAGCAGCAAGATAAAAAGCGTATTAAGCACAAGCATATTTACGCTATTGAGTACTCTGATTCTAGAGTGGTGTCAGACACTCAAATACTGCGCCTAACCGGAGAAACAGCTTTATCTTGGAGTATCAACGACTATCAAAGGCTAAATTTTAGGGTCAGTATGGGAGCGAATATTTCAGATGATCTTTCAGAGATCCCCTCATCACTGCGTTTCTTTGCTGGTGGAGATGGTAGTCTACGAGGGTATGACTATGAATCGATTTCACCCGTAGATGAAAATGGAGAACTGACGGGTGCACCCTACATGCTCAGTTCCGGGCTTGAATATCAGCATCGCATATTTGATACGTTCTGGATTGGCGGATTTGTAGATATTGGCGATGCGTTTGAATCCCAGTTTGATGCAAAAATGGGTACGGGCGTTAGTGTTATTTGGGAATCGAGCATTGTGCCGATTAAACTAGATGTGGCCCATGGTTTGGATGCCGACAAGGGTGATCAATGGAAGGTTTATTTATCGCTCGGGGCACAATTCTAGGCGAAAGACGTTTAATGCCAAGCAGACTAGACAGTGGATATTAACTTCTATTTCACTGACCACTCAAAGAGTGGCATTAGATGAGTACTGAGCGCTTAACTATGTGAAACCTTTGACAGTGATTAAACTGAGCAAATGCATTGAGCTCTTTCGAGAGAGCCTCATTAAAGGTGTCACTGTGTTTAAGTGCTTTTTCTATGAATAGGTGGCTAATTTGCAATGTAGAGCTGGGCTTATCGACTCGACAATCGGCTCTGCCCACCAACTGCCCTGCCCAAAGAATTGGCAGGCAAAAATAACCGAACTTTCGCTTGGCAGCGGGAACGTAGCACTCTAATTGATAGTCAAAACTAAACAGTTGGGCAATTCGTTTCCTTTGAATAAGTACATTGTCAAAGGGTGATAGGAGGTGAGCCCTGTTTCTATAGAGTCTTTTGTTGAGTAAATCGAGTGAGTGGGGCGTGGTGTAAAACTTTTGTTCCGCCACCGATACCAGTTCAATTTGCTTCGATTCTAAGAGCTCAATGAGTGATTGTTGGATTAACGCCTTGGACCCCTTCAACAGATAGGACATTTCCAAAAGAGTGCCAATGCCGTGCGCTTTTAAATAATTCAAGATGAGAAACTTCCCGTACTCTTGATCTGTGGGTACTGAAGTGTCCACGTTTTCGGGTAGAACCCGCTCTGTAAGGTCATACACCTTGTGAAAGTTACGTCGCTCGACGATCATCAAGTCACCTTGCATGTACAAAAGCTCTAATGCCTGTTTAGTGGGTTTGCTTTCCCATCCTGTGCGTTTTAATACCTTTGATTCAAAATCTTTGGCCATTAAAGGCCCTTCATTTTTTATCTTATCCAGCACACTATTCATCAGTGCTTGATCTTTTTTGTACCAATGCTTTTGCTGTCCCGATTTGAAGGTGTGCTTGCGAGGTAGCGTATAGCGAAAGTTCTTCATTGGCAGATAAGACGCAGCATGAGACCAGTATTCAAACAGATCTTTATTGGCTACGAGTTGTTCTAGGTGTGCGGGTTGGTATTGAGCGTTACGGCTCCAAAGAACATGGTGGTGGGCGCGTTGAACCACTGAAATGGTATCTATCTGTACATACCCAAGTTGTTCGACCGACTCAAGTGTACTGCTGATAACGCCTCTTCTAGGCGCTGGAGAGCAAAGGCCTTGAGAAAGCAGTGCTATCTTTTGTGCTTCGGGTATGGATAGGTGGACCATAGTGAAGAGATGTTATCCGTTTGATTTAAATCTATTTCAGTATACGCCGAGATAGCTCAACGCAAAGGATTAGCGAATATCGGTAATGACACGGCCATCTTGGAGCTTTTCATCCAACTCAGCGCTATCAAGCATTTGTCCTAGAGGAGAGTGAGGAGTAATTACAACGACACCATGCTCAAGCTTATAGCCACCGCAAATAGGTAAAAACCAACAAACCATTTTATTGTCGATAGTCACCAATGCGCCAATATCTATTTCTTCATCTTCAGTAAAATCACGAAACACCATAGAAGTCAGTTGGTTAATCATAGCGTCGCAATCTGCTACCCGCTGTGATTGACCGTGAGCTAAATATGCCGCTTCTAACCCTACAGTGTCGTATTGAGTTTCGGCGACACTTTGCTCATGTGTAGCAGCATCGTGAGCGCTTTCAGCTGCCTTGAGGGCGATTTGTCGCTGAGTATGTAAGGTTTGAAGTAGGCTTTGGCGTAATTGCTCTTTATCGATCATAGTGTTTATTTTATTGACGAAACATAGTGATAGCGAATCTTAAAGCATAGTATGGCTTACATACAGTGATTAAAATCGGTAAGCCATTTTTAGCATGGGGCCAAAGAATTGATAGTCCACTTTAAGTCTAGTGTGTTCTGCTTCATACCCTACGCCTAAATCATAGTAGTTAAACGATGCCGTTACGCTGAAGTTGTCGGTAACGTAATAGCGCGCGGCCATTTCTAGTTCATACATCCAACCTGAAATTTCATCGTACTCTAGATAAAAAGCATGAACATGACTTTTAAGCAAAATATCATCACGTATTTTGTGCTCTACCAAAAAGCCAAGATTAGGCAGTGGAGCCGTAATTCCGCTATCAAATCCTTCTGCGACTAGAGTTGCTTCTGACGACACATTTTCATGAGCTTCAACATCGATTTCTCCTCGCATACCAAGCTCGAGACGAGTGACATGAAAGCCAGCTAGAAAATGGATATCCAAGTGTTCAGAATTGTAAAAGCGATAACCATAACCAAGGCGCATAATATCAATGTTGAGTGTTGTGAGAAGATCCGCTTCACCCCCAATGGTATAGGTGTGACCATCCAGTGTTAGTTGAAATGGGCGTGCCACATAGTCTTGATATCCGTTGCGATGCAATCGTCGCCAATCAAGATATATTTGATGGTTGTTGTTAAAGCGATACTCCAAGTTTAAGTAGGGCAGAACATCATCATGGGGAAGGTTCAGCTCTGATTCAAAGTTAAGGTCAACGTATTCTTCGTGAATAGGGTCATAGACCTCGATATCGGTGCTGGTCTTGGAGAAAAAAGCACCTATTTCGATCTCAAAACTTCCCGCAACAGTCGCCGGTACAAATAGAAACGCCCATAATAAAATAAACAACCGACTGGAACATAAGATGCTCTTCACCGCCTATCACCTCTAAATCCAAAACTAAAATCAGTGCCTTTGCCTATAGAGCACGTGTTCAAAGGCGTGCAACCTCTTTGAGGCCGCACTTAATTCAGTGATAAAAGAACCTAAAGCTCTGACTCGCTATTCATCTTTCTGAATATCCAATTGGTCGCTTTATGAATGCTGCTGTAGTTTGGATTCTTAGTGGTAACCGTGTCGCCAGAGAACCAAACAGGCTTCATCTCTTTATTCAGTCCTACCTGCCAATACAGCTCGCTCTTTTTGCTTAATAAATAGTGTTCGATTTGCTTGGCAAACTTAGGGCTATGAACAAATACACCAAATTCGATATTTAGGTTGTCTGAGCGTGGGTCAAAGTTGGATGAACCAATGTAGGTCAGCTTGCTATCTAAAATGACGGTCTTATTGTGATAGTAAGTGTCGGCATGGTAGTAGTGATCTTCGTTGATCGCATCGTCTTTGTATTCCAATAGATTGACCCCTTTTTTCAACAGTTCAGTGCGATGTTCTTCGTAGTATGCTGGTATGAAGCCAGAATCATTGGATGCAGATGAGTTGGTGATCAGGGTAACGTCTGTATTGTTGCTAGTTAGCCTGTCTATAGTTCTAAATTCGCCATCAGACGGCACTATGTATGGCGTTGAGATAACGGCTGTTTTAGCACTATCTAGATGCTCACTAATGGTTCGCTCTGCACGAGTACGGAAGTAAGGCTTGTTATCGTGCAATTTGTGCAGTGAATCAAATACGGGCGTCACCTCAACAGGGATTGCATTCGGCTGTTGTAGTCGGCTGATACTGCGCTCGATAACAGCCAATACTTCTGGATTCTTTTTAGTGGATTTGGCATACGCATTGCCAAATTGACGGTAGTCCGAACCTTTCTTTACATAGATCAGCTCATTAATTGGGGTAACGTATTCGCTTGCCCAAAGTGACTCATAGTTGTTAGCGAACGGCTTGATGATGTCACCGGTGAATAGGGTATCCATGTCAAAGAAGTTGGCGTCTTTACTGAACCCAAAATACTCGTCGCCAATGTTGCGACCGCCAAGGATCATTGAGTAGTGATCAACGTTAAAGTATTTTTCATGTAGACGGTTATCGAGTTTTTTTTGATTACCTGCGAAGTCGAATGCACGACCAATCCACCCCATTTTTCTTGAGTTGAATGGGTTGAAGATTCTAATCTGTATATTGTCGTGCTCGTTAAGCTCGGCTAGCCATTTCTCGTTGAAGACTAATAGATCATCAAGGGTTATACGCACCTGCACGCCACGATCAGCCGCTTGTTTTAATTCATCAAGTAACATTAAACCTAGGGTGTTTTTGTCCCAAGAAAAGTAGGTCATATCGATCGAACTTGTTGCATTGCGTACAAGAGCAACTCGACGAGCAAAGGCTTCATCAGCGGTTGGAATTAGGTAAGCCTCTGCTTGATACTCATTGGTTTTCCAACTGGCTTCGAAGTTTTCTTCTACTTCTGGAAAGGGTTGGGCACATCCTGTGACCAAAGCAATTAGCATGACTGTGCATGCCGTTTTGAATTTGCTTAGTGTCATTGTTAACCTGCATTAAATCATCGAATTTGGATATAGAAACGGCCAGCAAGCTGGCCGTTGAAGTTGGATGGTTGTTGAGTGTGATTTAGTTTAGATACCACTGCCAAGGCATTAGGCCTTGCTCTTCTAGACCCGTTAGGCGGCCTTCACGCAGTTTAGGATCCATGCCAGGGTTGGTCACATAGTCCCAATCATAGGTTGTGCTCTCACTAAAGCCTTGAGATTCGATAACAAGCACATTGTCAGTAGCGTCGCTGTACTGATAGTTCGTGAACAGTTCTTCACTAAACCACAGTCGAGACATTTCGTTCATCATTGCTTTCTCGTTGCTGGTTGGATGAATCTCACTGCCGTCAAAACGAACTGCTTTGTTAAACACGAACGGCAATTCTGAACCGTTACACGCACCGCTGATGCAACCAATGGTCTTGAATAGATCGATGATTGAAAGCTCATCGTATTCGCCCGTTTCTTCATTTAGTCCTGTTTTAAAGTTCCACATGTTGAAGCTCGGTTTTTTGTCAAAGCGATATAAAGTTGCTGACATATCATTTTCAGGTATAGCGGGTGCAAAGTTTGTAGCCATATAACGGTTTGGTCCGTTGAACAATGTGTCATTAAGTAACATCTTAAACTGACTCATATTGGCAATTGCGCCACCTAGTTCAGCTTCTGAGTTAGGATAGAAATCAGTGAGATTAAGTATATCTTGGACTTGTTCATGACCAGCAATCGCAACGTCTTCACCATTAGCTAAACGCTCAGTTTCCTCTTGAGAGGCTGCACCATAAAATAGGTTAGTAACCGCGCTATAGGCAGTCATCGGCATTTCCGGCTCATTAGAGAGATCGTCCGCAGTGAGGCTGCTGAGTTTATCTTTCACTTTCTGCACATTGTTTTCGTCTTCTAGCCAATTAACCAGTGCAAGTGCCATTTGGGTTGAATCTTTTTCTTCCAGTAATTCAGGTTCACTGTTAAAGATAATGTCAATAATAATGGGTGCTAAAAATGTGGCGCTAAATAGCATACCAAAACTGTTAGCTTCATGTGCGTTACTACCAAGAACGCTTGGTACGCTTAACCCTGATTGGATTGGTGATTCAGCGTGTTCAATACAAACAGTTTTATAGAATGGCGGCAGCAAACTACCTTGATCTTCTAGCTTATCACAGCTTATATAAGGCGAAAATGGCATCAGATGTGACATCGGTGTATTGTCAGTAGAGGCAAAAGGATTAAGGTTAATTGACCCAGATACCCAATTTATTAACTGACTAATACCATCTAATGCTGATTGTTGCGAAGCCATTATGTCTGCAATTGGAGTCTCTGCATCAAAATCTTCTTTACGAGCTTTAGCTACTTCGTAGCTAGGGTACTCAAACCCGTACGGGTTACTTTGCATGATGGCGCGCTGGAAGTATTGTCCAGATATACGTTCATCCTGCTGCAGAAAACCAATAGACATCGCGCCTGAGCCTTGCCCCATAACTGTTACGTTTCCGGTATCACCACCAAACTTGTCTATATTGAGGTGAACCCATTCAAGCGCGTTTTTTTGGTCGCTAATGCCGTAGTTACCATCTTCATACTCATCTTCATCTTCGTTAGCAGCTTCACGCCACATAGTACCGAGTTGCCCTAAGCGGTAATTCAAGCTGACATAAATAAATGGTTTGCCGTCATCGCTACCTTGAGCAACAACAGTGTCGCCATGGACTAAGGCTTCTGAACCAGAGCCGTATTCGAAATCACCACCGTGAATGAATACATAAACAGGCAACTCAGCGCCAGCTTCCACATTGGCTGGACGCCAGATATTCAGATTCAAACAGTCTTCACTTTGTTCTTGTACTGTTGCACGAACCTGCATACATGCAGCACCAAAATCAGTTGCGTCTACAACTTCATCTAGCTCTTTAGTCATGCTGTGTACGAAGCGAGTTTGAGTGGCATATTCAATGCCTTTAAAGCTTTCAATACTAACGAGTTTTTCTTTACCGTCAGTTGCTGTAATAACGACAGATTCTTTTGATGCACTAACAATAGAGTCGCCAATGTTTCGTTCGATTGTCTCAGTTGGTAGCGGCTTTAGTGGCTCGTCTTCAATCGGAAACGGTACGGTAGGATCTACGTCCGTATAACACGCAGATAGCGTAGTGCTGATTGCGATAGCCAGAAGAGAACGGTGTAATAAAGTCATAATTTTTCCACATTCAATATTCAGTTTGGTGTACTTGTTTAAAAGCAACGCCGCGTTATAAACAATCGAATTTGGCGCTCTCTGTTTTGCGCTATTCGAACTACTGTTTCTTGGGCGTTATAGTACTGTGTGATTTCTAATCAATTGAATCGCATATGTCGGATGAAACCCTACGTTGCATACAGCAAACTAAGCTAGCTGTATGCAAGCAGCGTAAGTTAGAAGCGATACCCAAAGTTCAATGTCATCGAGTCGCGTGTTTCACCTTTGTTGTATAGAAGAGACATTTGGTAGTGCTTACCAAACTGTTTATTGACGCCCACTAGCGCGGCCCATTCATTCAGTTCTACACCTACATCGTAATCAAACTCAATGTCGCCGGTAATTACTCGACCTTGCATGCGTGATTTTAAGCCTTGGTATTCCGCACCGACGAAGAACTGAGCGCGGTAATCTACAAGTTGGTAACCCAGCATAGGCTGTACCGTGATTAGTCCATCACCCCAACTGCTGCTGCCTTCCATACGTGTGGTTGAATATGTACCAGTGACAGAAGCGAAGAATTCTTTGTAACCTACAGATAAAGTTGTACCGATTCCGACTAGGTCATACTTCAAGTTAAGTGGAACGTTTAGCCTTCCTGGCTGACAAATTGCGGTTAGAGCATCACAAAACTCGTCACCTAATCCAGGCGCTTTGTTGTTCAGCATTTCTTGGATTTTTTCGCCAGCAGCGCCTGTGTATCCAGCATCAACGTTGGCATCAACGTTGATCTTTCCGACGTAACCAAACATGTTCCAGAAAGGCAGGATGTTAACGTCACCACGTAATGTAAGAACTTCAGCATTTACATTGGCAAACGTGTCCGTTGGGTCGAAAAAGTCATTTAGACGGATACCTCCGATTACGAAATCGTTAGTCGGGATGTTCATATCTTGATTTCGGTAGGCCATCGAAATACCAAAAGGCAAAGGTAAATCGATACCTTGACGCGCCACCATATCGCCCATTAATGGGAAGGTACGGTTGACTTCGACACGTTCTTCGATAAGGCGAGGGTCAGAAGCTTCGGTTAAACGAGCTTCGTCGATGATGTTAACTCCTTCCTCATCGTAAAGCGCAATAGGTACGATAGATTCAACAATGCGTACTGGCTTCTTGCGCTTTTTGCCATTCATCTCAACGCTTTTTTCAATCATGATCAGCTTGCCAGATTCTAATTGCTGGAAAGTGATTACTTGGCGGTACTCTTCAATGGAGTAACCGTCCAATTTAAAAGGAGTGGTATTACTGATCTGCATTGTTTGAGGTTTTCCATCTGAGATCAGCACTTCGACGCTCATAAAGCGGAAATAGGCGATATCCTGAGGCAAACCGTATTTTGAATAGTTGAAAGAGACATTCACGTCACCGTTATCGAGTTCAGTTGCTCGTACTGACGCAGGGTCGTAGCTCTGTGCCCAGTTACGAAGACGGTATTGAGTACGTGTACTTTTCTCGATTTCTTCAATCGCATCTACGTGATCATCAAGTTGACTGCGTTCATGCTTGATACGCAGGTCAATATTGCCTTTTTGGTCAGTACTTTTTACTAAATATACCGATGATTTTCTTTCTTCATCACCTAAGTATATTGTGCGATCTATTTGTTCTACGAGGTGTTCGCCCATATCTAATGAGCTGATACCTAGCTTTGGTAGATCGTCATCAATACCGTAATGCTTAAAGATTTGTTTACCTTTAAGTTCAGGCTGAAATTGGGAGTTTTCTTCTGCTAATACATTAAAAGAGCAGCTTAATATGATTGGTGCAACGACGGTTGATAATGAGCGCTTAGCCGTCTGTTTAATTATATGGATCATCTATTGTTCACTTTTACTTGTCAGAACCTCAAACCTATGAGCATTCAGAAATTTAAACTTTCATCGAACGACCTTTGCTCGATGGAATGACAAGCCCACTCACTAGTTGTGAAACTAGGAAAACCGTATGGGTAGTTGCCGTTAAAATTGCTGTGGAGCGGATATTAGAGATAAATCAAAGTTTGTAGGAATCACTTATGTAGGACGCCACCCTCCAAAAGGAAAAACCCATGGAAAGTAATAAAGAGGGAATAATTAGAAAGGGTATTTTGGAATAGAAATAATTTCTGAAAAATAGTTCAGAGGTAATGGCTAAGTGAAGGTAATGATATTTCATTGTAGGGTGACGTCCTACACAGGCGATTACGGCAACTTGCAGCGTTCATTTATTATTCGCGGCAGTTAAGTCATCGCAGTCAATTTGCTGGTGGCTCTTATATCGACAACCTTTAGAGGCTTGCCATGGCACGTAAATTAAACATTTTTTCTGTTGTATTGCTGTCTGTTTCTGTAGCAGCTTGTAGTACTCCTCACACCTTGGACAAGCGTGTTACTGAAGATAACTACAAGGAAGTCACATTAGATAGAAACGTAAAAATTGAAGAACCGTTGAGATTCTGGGCATCTGAGAAGCCCGAGTTTCTTTACAATCAGGATACGCAAAGCACCCCAATTACAGTGCAAGGTGATACATTGAACATCCTTGCCCTTTCAGGCGGCGGTGCAAACGGAGCCTTTGGCGCTGGTGTACTTATGGGACTGGCAGATAGAGGTGAGTTAAAAGACTATTCTGTGATTACTGGAATCAGCGCAGGCGCACTGATTGCACCTTTTGTATTTGTCGGTGGTGATGAAATTGCCCGCTTAGAAGACGTTATTCTAGGAATCAATGATAAAGAAGTCTTGGGTAAGAAGAACTTCCTAAACACTATTTTCAAAGATGCGTTTACTAATGGTGATAGCTTTATAGAGTTCATTGGTGAAGCGTACCCTGAAGAAATGATCGATAAAATGGCGCAGCAACATCGAAATGGCAAGCGCTTATTCATTGGCTCTACCCATTTGGATTCGGGTGAATTAATGGTTTGGAATTTAGGGGCTATTGCTAATAGCGATCTACCAAATAGAGTCGAGCTTGTGCATAAGGTTTTGGCAAGCAGTGCATCTATTCCTGGTGTATTTCCACCGCAGTTTTTTGATGTTCGTGATGATCAAACAGCATTAGAAGAAATGCATGTTGATGGCGGCTTAGCGGCTCAAGTGTTTTACAACCCATCAAACTTTGATTACCAGTTAATTTCTGATGCGCTTAACTTAGATCATCCGCCACAATTGGATGTAATACGAAATGGACTGCTTAAATCACCTTACAAACCAGTAAATGATAAAGGTGTAGCCTTGCTTACAAAAAGCCTTTCAGGTTTAACAATGATGCAGACTCGCGGTGATATTTATCGAATGAAGTATCTTAGTGAGGTTGATGGCTTGAATATGCAGTTTACTTATCTGGATCAAGACTTTTCTGAAGCTAAACAATCTAAAGACTTGTTTGACCTAGAGTATATGAAGGCAATTTATCAGTACGGTTATGACAAAGCTGTCACTGATGATTTATGGGAAACGGAGTTACCTCAATAATATAAAAACACCCTCTGAGCATTTGGTTATAACCAGTAGCAAAGAGGGTGTTCTAGTGCTTGTTTGTTTTACAACGCTATAGGTTACTTATCAGCGTTGGTTGCCCCAATCTTATGGATAGCAAGGTCTGCACCGATAAATTCATCTTCTTGGCTAAGACGTAAGCCAGAGATTTTGTTAACCAGTCCATATACGATGATACCACCAACAACAGCAACGATTACACCAGCTAAAGTACCGACTAGCTGAGACATAAAGCTCACACCGCCAAGACCACCTAGTGCCGGCAAGCCAAAGATACCTGCAGCAAGCGCGCCCCAAACGCCACACAAACCGTGCAGAGGCCAAACACCTAGTACGTCATCGATCTTTGTACTGCGTTGAAGGTGAGTAAATACCCAAACAAATAGTGCACCAGCCACACCGCCAACAACGAATGCGCCAACAGGGTGCATGAGATCAGAACCAGCACATACAGCGACTAAGCCTGCTAAAGGACCATTGTGAATAAAGCCTGGGTCATTTTTACCTACAATCAAGGCGACTAATGTACCACCTACCATAGCAGCCAAGCTGTTTACCGCGACCAAACCGTTAATGCCATCCAGTGTTTGTGCCGACATAACATTAAAGCCGAACCAGCCAACAGTAAGTACCCAAGCACCCAGCGCAAGGAATGGAATGTTAGAAGGAGCGAAAGCAATCCCAGGCTTTCTGCCTTGACGTGTACCTAGTAAATAGATCGCTACTAGAGCTAGCCATCCACCCATGCCATGCACCACAACGGAGCCTGCAAAGTCATGGAACTCTGCACCAAACTGGTTATTCAACCAATCTTGGAAACCAAAGTTACCATTCCATATTACGCCTTCGAAGAATGGATACACAAAAGCCACAATTAATGCTGAAGAAAGCAAGAATGGGCGGAACTTAGCTCGCTCTGCAATACCACCAGAAACAATCGCTGGGATTGCTGCCGCGAAGGTAAGCAAGAAGAAGAACTTAACCAGTTCATAACCGTTGTTTTCTGTGAGTGTTTCTACACTCACGAAGAAGTGCTGACCGTATGCTATTTGATAGCCGATAGCAAAGTAGGCTACAGCAGCAAGGGCGAAATCCGCCATGATCTTAACTAGTGCATTTACTTGGTTCTTATGGCGAACCGTACCAACTTCCAAAAAAGCAAAACCGGCATGCATGGCTAAAACCATGATAGCGCCAAGAAGAATAAATAAAGTGTCTGCGCTTTGTGCTATGGCATCGATTGCCTGACTAATGTTGTCCATAAAATAGTTCCAAAGGTGTTTTGAGTTTCTGCACAGTTATTAGCAAGAACCGTTCCAACTTTGGTGCAATAAATAGGAAAAATGACAAACTAAATACAAAAAGGGTGCAAAGGCTGTGTTTAACGAGGTTTCGGAGGTTTTGGTTAAAGTCTGAGAAAGAGAATATTAAGAATGCTTGGTATTTAAAGTAGTGCCTATCTTGAAGGTCTGCATGTTTTTAGTGCGTAAATAGTTGTTGGTGCACATATATGGTGCGTCATGTTGGTGCAGGGAAGGGGAGCAAGCTGGTGCAGCGAAGAGAGCGAAACACACTAGTCATCCTAGATAGCACCTAGATTTACGGTTGAGTTTTAATTGGCAGATACAAAAAGCCCCAGCTAAATAGCCAGGGCTTCGAGTTAAAGCTTAATTATTGGGGGAATTAAGCTGCTTGTTTAACTGCACCAGTTTTAGATGCGTTAACAAGTAGGATACCAACACTTAGTACGATTGAACCACATAGTAGGAACAATAGTCGTCCAGTTGGCTCGTTCGGGATAAGAGCCATTGCTAGGATACCGAAACCAGCTGTGCTGATTAGCTTACCAAGCATTGAACGTTGTTTAGTATCTAGGTTTTGCTGCTCTTCACCTTCTGAAACTACAGGAGTGTTCCAGTTAACGAATAGCTGCTCAACTTCTGCTTCACGCTCTGGTGATAGGCCTTTGTACAGTAGAGTAGACGCGATGAAGAAACCACCGGTGAACACTACGTGTGCTGCCAAGCTTAGACCAACTTTCAGGTCAGCCCACTCACGTGCTGTTAGAGCGTGCTCTAGACCAAATACGTTTTGAATGTCGTCTGCAGTTAGTGCAATACCAAATACGTAAGAAACAATACCACCAACGATTAGTGTCGCCCAACCAGCCCAGTCTGGAGTCTTGCGAATCCACATACCTAGTAGGATAGGGATAAGCATTGGGAAGCCGATCAATGCACCGATGTTAAGTACGATGTCGAACAAGCTTAGGTGCTTCAGTGAGTTGATGAACAGACCGATGCCGATGATGATAATGCCCATAATCACTGTAGTGAACTTACTTACGGCTACTAGCTCTTTTTGCGACGCTTGTGGGCGAAGGATAGGGCTGTAGAAGTTCATTACAAAGATACCAGCGTTACGGTTAAGACCAGAGTCCATTGAAGACATAGTCGCCGCGAACATTGCTGACATAAGTAGGCCAACCATACCAGCAGGCATTACGTTTTGTACGAATGCTAGGTATGCTGCGTCACCTGCTTTGCTACCCATGCTTGCGTATTGTGCCGCAAAGTCAGGTTGGAAAGCTGCCATGTACCAAGGTGGTAGGAACCAGATTAGTGGACCAACAATCATAAGGATACAAGCTAGGCCTGCAGCTTTACGTGCGTTGTCACTATCTTTAGCACATAGGTAACGGTATGCGTTGATACTGTTGTTCATTACACCGAACTGCTTAACGAAGATGAACACAACCCAAAGGATGAAGATGCTCACGTAGTTAAGGTTGTTGCCCAGCATGAAGTCGCCTTGGAAGTTGTCTACGATGTTGCCTAGACCACCACCTGCAAAGTATGCAGCGATTGCACAAGTAATTGTAACAGCCATGATTACTAGCATCTGCATGAAGTCAGATGCAACAACCGCCCAAGAACCACCAGTAACAGCCATCAACATGAGAACTAAACCGGTAACTACGATGGTTGCTTCCATTGGGATGTTGAATACAGCAGCTACGAAGATAGCAAGACCGTTCAACCAAACACCAGCAGAAATCAAGCTGTCAGGCATACCTGCCCAAGTGAAGAACTGCTCTGAAGTTTTGCCGAAACGCTGACGAATTGCTTCGATAGCGGTTACTACACGAAGTTGACGGAACTTCGGAGCAAAATAGATGTAGTTCAAGAAATAACCAAATGCATTGGCTAGGAATAGGATAACAACGACGAAACCGTCGCTGAACGCGCGTCCTGCGGCTCCCGTAAACGTCCATGCTGAAAACTGTGTCATGAAGGCGGTTGCACCAACCATCCACCATAACATTTTACCGCCACCCCTGAAGTAGTCACTGGTAGATGTTGTGAACTTTCTAAACATCCAGCCAATGGCCATTAAGAAGAAGAAGTAGGCGAGAACAACAAAAGTATCAATAGTCATTTTTTTCAGCCTTAAAGGTCTTTAGATTAACTGCGAATAATATTAGCGTTATTCGTGATTTATTTGTACTACAATATGCACCTAACGTGATCTAGAGCACGTTTTGAGTGTAGGGTGCGTTATGGTGTATTTTTGTAGTAAAAACAATTGCTTATGTGTACTTTGAGTATTTACAATCCCATTATTGGTTACTTATGTACCAAATACGAAAGTACTTTAGTATTACAAAATGTAACCGGTATTTTGGCCTGCTAAACTCGATTTTATAAGTACCAAAAATAGTTTAGTAGTTAATAGGTTAGACCAATTCTGTGACTTTGCTCTAAAGATTGTTCACTAACGAATTTGGTAGAGGAACGGTGGTCTAGTGCAGCTTGTTTCTTTATCTAATCGAAGGAAATATGAGCAGCCATACCGTGTTCAGTTAAGTTTTAACTTCTGCCTAACGTATCGATTATAGTTACCTGTCATCTTAAGTTCGATTCATGACCATACTGGGCACAGGGTAGAGTCTATTTCGTTAATGATGAAGTTTCGCAGTACCCAAGATACTGGATAGCTATTACATAGCTTCCAGTATGACGATGTGTTGTTAGTTAGATTTATCTAGTGCGATACGTATATGTAACTAAGTGAGTGTATCCAGTTGTGTTACTTAGTCACTTTCTGCGTAAAGTCATTCTTCTCGACTCCAACCATGATGTTTAATTATCCGTCATCCTGAGCTCGACTCAGGATCTTAGCGTGCACGTAGTTTATTCTATTTCACTAACGATGAAGTTTCGAAGTACCCAAGATACTGGATAGCTATTGCATAGCTTCCAGTATGACGGTGTGTTGTTAGTTAGATTTATCTAGTGCGATGTGTATGTGTGGCTAGGTGAGTGTATTCTGTGGTGTTAGGTAGTTACTTTCTGCGTAAAGTCATTCGTCTCGATTCCAGTTATGAACTTAATTATTCGTCATCCTGAGCTCGACTCAGGATCTTAGAGTGCACGTAGTTGATTCTATGTCGCTAACAATGAAGTTTCGAAGTACCCAAGATACTGGATAGCTATTTCATAGCTTCCAGTATGACGGTGTGTTTGGGGCAGGTAGGTTTATCTAGTACGACGCGTATGTGTGGCTAGATGAGTGTATCGAGCTGTGTTAGGTAGTTACTTTCTGCGTAAAGTCATTCGTCTCGATTCCAACCATGATACTTAATTAAGCGTTATCCTGAGCTCGACTCAGGATCTTAGAGCGCACGTAGTTGACTCTATGTCGCCAACGAAGAAGCTCCGAAGTACCTAAGATACTGGATAGCTATTTCATAGCTTCCAGTATGACGATGTGTTGGGGCTAGGTAGGTTTATCTAGTGCGACGTGTATGCGTGGCTAGGTGAGTGTATCCGGTTGTGATAGGTGGTTACTTTCTCCGTAAAGTCATTCTTCTCGATTCCAACTATGATACTCAATAATCCGTCATCCTGAGCTCGACTCAGGATCTTAGCGTGCACGTAGTTGATTCTATTTCGCCAACGAAAAAGCTCCGAAGTACCTAAGATACTGGATAGCTATTGCATAGCTTCCAGTATGACGGTGTGTTTGGGCAGGTTTATCTAGTGCGGCGGGTGTGTGCGGCTAGGTGAGTGTATCCTGTTGTGTTAGGTAGTTACTTTCTGCGTAAAGCCATTTATTTCGATTCTAACCACAGCACTTAATTATTCGTCATCCTGAGCTTGACTCAGGATCTTAGAGCGCACAGAGGTGATTCTATGTCGCCAACGACGAAGTTTCGAAGTATCCAAGATACTGGATAGCTATTGCATAGCTTCCAGTATGACGGTGTGCGAGGTTAGGTGATTGTTTCATCTGTACTAGATAATTACTTTCTGCGTTAAGTCATTAGTATCGACTTGAACTGCGACACTCATTAATGCGTCATCCTGAGCTTGACTCAGGATCTTAGCGTGCACGTAGTTGATTCTATGTCGCAAACAATCAAGTTTCGAAGTACCCAAGATACTGGATAGCTATTGAATAGCTTCCAGTATGACGGTGTAGGGTTCGGTTGATGCACTGATTGGCTCTACACCACCTTCCTCCAGACACAAAAAAAGCGAGCCTAAGCTCGCTTTTTCAAATAATTGCAAAGCAATATTAGCTAACGTGAGCTACTGCGTCGCGAACTAGTGCACCTAGCTCGTCCCACTTGCCTTCGTCCATTAGCTTAGTTGGAACCATCCAAGTACCACCACATGCAAGAACTGCAGGGATGTCTAGGTACTCGTCAACGTTCTTAAGGCTAACACCGCCAGTAGGCATGAAGTTTACTGGGTAAACAGCAGTTAGTGCTTTAAGCATTGGAACGCCACCTGATGGTTCAGCTGGGAAGAATTTAAGAGTACGAAGACCCATTTCCATTGCTTGTTCTACTAGGCTTGGGTTGTTAACGCCAGGTACGATAGCAACGCCTTTGTCTAGGCAGTACTGAACTGTACGTGGGTTGAAACCAGGGCTTACGATGAAGTCAACGCCAGCGTCGATAGAAGCATCAACTTGCTCGTTAGTAAGAACAGTACCAGAACCGATTAGCATTTCTGGGAATTCGTTACGCATAACGCGGATAGCTTCGATTGCACACTCAGTACGTAGAGTGATTTCAGCACAAGGCATGCCGTTTTCAACTAGAGCGCGGCCTAGTGGAATTGCATCTTCAACGCGGTTGATAGCAATTACAGGAATCACTTTAAGGCTTGCTAGTTTTTCGTTCAAAGTTGTCATGTTTTTTCTCATCGAAATAATGTGTGAGTCTGCGTGAGCAGGACAATTTATAGAGACAGCTCAGGCATTGCTTCAGCAGGGATGATAGCACCCGCGTACTGAATTACTGTACCTGCAACAGCGTGACCGCTAGCCGCTGATTCAACAGCTGTGCCGCCACATAGACGTTTCGCTAGGAAACCTGCGCTGAAAGAGTCGCCAGCTGCAGTCGTATCAACGATGTTGTCGATCTGGTTAGCTGAAACGTAGTTTGCGCTTTCGCCTTCAACTACTAGACACTCTTTACCGCCACGCTTGATCACAAGCTCTTTAACGCCAGCGTTAGTTGTACGCTCGATGCATTGCTCAACGTTCTCGTCACCGTATAGGTCTTGCTCGTCGTCGAAAGTCAGAAGAGCTGTATCCGTGAAGCTTAACATCTTCAGGTACCACTTCTGAGCTTCTTCTTGGCTAGCCCATAGTTTTGGACGGTAGTTGTTGTCGAAGAATACTTTACCTTCGAAGTTCTCTAGGAACTTGAACAGCTCGTTGCGACCGTTTTCAGTCAAGATAGCTAGTGTGATACCACTTAGGTAAACAGCATCGTAGCCACTTAACGTGTCAACAAGAGAAGCTGACTCAGCTTGGTCAAACATGAACTTCGCTGCAGCGTCGTTACGCCAGTAGTGGAAGCTACGCTCGCCAGTGTCATCAGTTTCGATGTAGTAAAGACCTGGTTGCTTGTCTGAAAGACGTGCAATTAGGCTTGTATCGATGTTCTCAGACTCCCAGCTTTCTAGCATGTGAGCACTGAATGGGTCTTGGCCCAATGCTGTTACATAGCTAGTTTTGATACCGTGCTTGTGAGTCAAACGAGAAAGATACAGAGCCGTGTTCAGAGTATCACCACCGAATGCTTGCTTTAGAAGTTCACCTTTTTGCTGAAGTTCTACCATGCACTCGCCGATGATCGCAATGTTTAATGATTTCATATGCTTACCTAAGCTTAAATGTGCTTTAAAGATTACTTAAGGAAATCTTCACGTGCTGGAGAGAACAGGTCTAGAAGCTCACTGCCTTCTTCTAGAGCTACAGCGCCGTGTACAAAGTGCTTAGGAGCAATGTAAGCGTCGCCAGCAACAAGGATTTTCTTCTCGCCTTCGATTTCAGCTTCAAAGCTACCGCAAATTACGTAACCGATTTGGTCATGAATTTCGTGCGCGTGAGGGTGGCCGATTGCGCCTTTTTCAAAACGTACACGAACGCCCATTAGTTCGTCAGTGTAACCAACGATCTGACGGCTAAGGCCATCGCCTAGATCTTCCCAAGGCTGTTCTTTTGAAATGAAAAATGGATTCATGATGAGGTTCCTTAATGGTTTTGAGTTTTTACAAACTAAAAAATTAACTTTAACTATGCGTATAATAATGGATTATTTTTAATTGTCATACAATAAGTTTATAGTTGTGTGACATAGGTCAACTGTAAGCAAGTTTGTTCACCTACAATAACCGAGCAAAAGAGAGATATGGAAGTATAGGTAACAAACCGTTATTTTTTGAAATTGTTTATGTGACAGCATTCATTCTTTTTTGACCGCCACATAGGATTAAAGTTAATATTGTATTACTTTATGTGGGTTTACAATAATTCTCGTTAGTAGAGGAAGAACTACAAAATGACGACACAACCTATATTGCTTACTGCCGAAGAGATCAATGAACTTCGCAAGGAAGTTGGCCGTGATACCCTGATGGGCAAAACTATCGCCAAGAACGTTGCACAAGTTGAGCGTTTTATGAGCTTACCATTAGAGGTGCCGGGTCACGGTGATGGCGGGAGCTATGAGCATAACCGTCACAAAGACAACTATACCTACATGAACATTGCTGGTCGTCTTTTCCTCATCACAGAAGATCAGAAATACGCTGACTTTGTTACTGCATTGCTTGAAGAGTATGCGGACAAATACTTAGAGCTAGGCTTCCAAGTTCAAAAAAATACTAACCCAACGGGTCGTATTTTCCATCAGATCCTTAACGAACATGGTTGGTTGCTATTCACCAGCATCGCGTACTCTTGCGTTGCATCAACCATGACTGAGGCGCAACGTCAGCGCATCATCGATCGCATCTTTATCCCTATGATTGAGATGAGCATTGATAAATACTCACATCGTTTTGACCACATTCATAACCATGGTGTTTGGGCTGTTGCCGCTGTTGGTGCGTGCGCCGTAGCGATTGGTAAGCCAGAATACCTGGAAATGGCGGTTTACGGTAAAGACCGTGAAGCATCAAGTGGCTTCCTAGACCAAGTGTCTAATCTGTTTGCTCCTTCTGGTTACTATCTAGAAGGTCCTTACTACTCTCGCTTTACGATTCGTCCATTGGTTCTACTGGCTGAAATCATTCATCGCCACATGCCAGAAGTGGATATCTACAATTACAAAAACGGCGTAGTGGGTAATACAGTACAAGCTCTATTGGCTTCGGCATATCCAAACGGTGTATTTCCGGCAATGAACGATGCGTCCCAAAGCATGAGCATTGCGGACATGGGGGTGCAGGTTGCTGTGAGCATTTACGGCGCACACTACTCATTAGACGACAATATTTTGGGTATGGCGAAGATTCAAGATGGTGTTTGGATGCACCCTTGCGGGCTTAAAGTGTCTCGCGCTTATGAAAAAGCATCCGCTGAGCGCACTATCGGCATGCCTTTCTGGCCAAGTGTAGAGTTAAACGAAGGCCCTGATGGCGACAAAGGCGCTCAAGGCTTTGTTCGTATGCAGGACAAAAATGGTGATGTTACTCAACTAGTGATGAACTACGGTCAGCACGGTATGGGTCACGGCCACTTCGACACACTAGGTATTACTCTGTTTAATCGTGGGCACGAAGTACTTCGCGAATACGGTTTTGCTCGTTGGATTAACGTTGAGCCTAAATTTGGCGGTCGTTACCTTCCAGAAAACCCGTCATACGCGCGTCAAACTATTGCACACAATAGCGTTACCATCGATGAAACTTGCCAGAACTACTTTGATGTAGATCGTGCAGATTCAGTTCATGGTTTACCGCACTTTTTCCAAGTGAATGACGATAACCTAAAGGGTATGAGTGCATTCGCAAATGATCACCATGATGGTTTTGGTCAGCAACGTAGTGTATTCCTGCTTAACTTGGATGAGCTAGAAGCGCCGCTTCTTATTGATTTGTATCGCGTAGTGGGTGAGGGTGAGCATCAATATGATTACTCTCATCAGTACAATGGCCAGATTATTCGTACCAACTTCGAATATGAAGCATACAAAGAACTGGAAACACTTGGTTCAGATCATGGCTACCAACACCTATGGAAAGTAGCAGCAGGTGAAGCCAAAGAAACTGCATTGGTTAGCTGGCTGCAAGATAACAGCTACCACACTTGGCTTGGCACCAGTTCTAACAACAATGGCGAAGTGATCTTCACTCGCTCTGGCGCTAACGATCCTAGCTTCAACTTACGCAGTGAGCCTTCATTCATTCTGCGTAGTCGTGGTGAATCCACTCTATTTGCTTCAGTTGTTGAAACTCACGGTTACTTCAACGAAGAGTTTGAACAATCAGTGAACGCTCGTGGCCGAGTTCAGGATATTCG
This sequence comes from Vibrio comitans, assembly GCA_024346835.1. Lineage (GTDB taxonomy): Bacteria > Pseudomonadota > Gammaproteobacteria > Enterobacterales > Vibrionaceae > Vibrio > Vibrio comitans. The sequence continues at coordinate 113,501 of AP024867.1, read as the reverse complement.
CGTGCTTGCTCACAATGAGACTGGATCTGCTATCGAAATCACTACACAAGATTCTATCGTGACTATGCTTGTCTCAAATCAAGCAGACGTTACCGAAAATACAAGCAATCAAATTGCAATTAATGATAAGACCTTCAACTGGACAGGACACTATTCAGTCGAAGTTAAAACACAATCTCAGGAGACAATTTAATGAGCTACCAACCATTGCTGCTTAACTTTGAAGAAGCAGCTGAACTCCGTAAAGAACTTGGCAAGGATAGCCTATTAGGTAAAGCATTAACGCGTGACATCAAACAAACTGACGCGTACATGGCTGAAGTAGGCATTGAAGTACCAGGACACGGTGAAGGTGGTGGCTACGAGCACAACCGTCACAAGCAAAACTATATCCACATGGATCTAGCGGGTCGTTTGTTCCTGATCACTGAAGAAGAAAAATACCGTGATTACATCGCCGATATGCTAACTGCATACGCGAAGGTATACCCAACGCTTGAAAGCAATGTAAGTAAAGATACTAACCCTCCAGGTAAGATCTTTCACCAAACGCTAAACGAAAACATGTGGATGCTTTATGCTTCTTGTGCGTACTCTTGTATCTTCCACACGCTTTCTGATGAGCAAAAAGCACTGATTGAAAACGACCTTTTCAAGCAAATGATCGACCTGTTTGTTGTGACTTACGGTCATGACTTCGACATCGTTCACAACCACGGTCTTTGGGCTGTAGCTGCAGTAGGTATCTGTGGTTACGCAATCAACGATCAAGAGTCAGTAGACAAAGCACTTTACGGCCTGAAAATGGATAAAGTAAGCGGTGGTTTCCTAGCTCAGCTTGACCAACTGTTTTCGCCAGATGGCTACTACATGGAAGGTCCTTACTACCACCGTTTCTCTCTACGCCCGATTTACCTGTTCGCAGAAGCTATCGAGCGTCGTCAGCCTGAAATCGGTATCTATGAGTTCAATGACTCAGTAATTAAGACAACTTCTTACGCAGTATTCAAAACAGCGTTCCCAGACGGTTCTCTACCGGCATGTAACGATTCATCTAAGACGATTTCTATCAATGATGAAGGCGTTGTTATGGCAACATCTGTATGTTTCCAACGTTACGAGCAAGCTGAGACTCTACTTGCAATGGCTAACCATCAGCAAAATGTTTGGGTTCACACTTCAGGTCTGACTCTATCTAACGCAGTTGAAGCTGCTGACGAAATCAAGCCATTCAACTGGGGTAGCCTGTACATCACTGATGGCCCTCAAGGCGAGAAAGGCGGTCTAGGTATCCTACGTCACCGTGACGCTCAAGACGACGACACAATGGCGTTGATCTGGTTCGGTCAGCACGGTAGTGATCACCAATACCACTCTGCACTAGATCACGGCCACTACGACGGTCTGCACCTAAGTGTATTCAACCGTGGTATCGAAGTCCTTCACGACTACGGTTACGGTCGTTGGGTAAACGTTGAGCCTAAATTTGGTGGTCGTTACATCCCTGAGAACAAGTCTTACTGTAAACAAACTGTTGCGCACAACACAGTGACTGTTGATCAGAAAACTCAAAACAACTTTAACACAGCACTAGCTGAGTCTAAGTTTGGTGAGAAGCACTTCTTCAACGTAGAAAATAGCAAGCTACAAGGCATGAGTGGCCGTATCTCTGGCTACTACGAAGGCGTAGATATGCAACGTAGCATCATCCTTGCAGAGCTTGAAGAGTTTGAAAAGCCGCTAGTGATCGATGTGTACCGCATTCAATCAGAAGAAGAGCACCAGTACGACTTGCCAGTGCATTACACAGGCCAAATCATTCGCACTGATTTTGAATACGAAACTCAAAGCACGCTTAAGCCAGTAGGTGAGTCTGACGGTTACCAACACCTATGGAACCTAGGTTCTGGTAAAGTTGAAGGTAGTTCTCTTGTAAGCTGGTTGGTAAACAACAGCTACTACTCGCTAGTGACAAGTGCTCAAGCGGCAGACAGCGAAGTTATCTTTGCTCGCCTAGGTGCAAACGACCATGACTTCAACCTACGCAGCGAGCCAGCAATGATCATGCGTCAATCTGGTAAAGATCATGTATTTGCTTCTGTTCTTGAAACTCACGGTTACTTCAACGAAGAATTCGAGCAATCTGTAAATGCTCGTGGTCTAGTTGAATCTGTAAACGTTGTTGCTGATACAGCAGACGGTACAGTTGTTCGTATTCAAACGACTACGGGTAACACATACCACTTCGGTATCTCAAACCGTGCAGAGGCGGCTCAACAATCTGAGCACACTGTAGGTGAGTTCACTTGGACTGGTTCTTTCGCTCAAATCTAATATGAGTAACCAATCTTAAAGATTGGCAGAACATAAAAACAAACGGATGTAGGGCTTAGCCTTGCATCCGTTTTTTTGTATCCGCGGGATAATTAGACATATTTTGTTTCATATTACGTCTGAAACGAGGCTTACAAAATTGTGAATTCGGTCATGCGCAACAAAAATCATATAGTTGCAATGTTAAAATATGGACCACCATTTCAATATTAATCGTCTTCTTTATAGCTATTGGAAGTCATCGATCCAGGAGCCCCATGGAACTGTTAGATCTCGTCATAGTACTCGCCTACTTTGTTTTCATTATTTTTGCTGCTCTCGTGTTTAAGCGCTTTGCGAAAACCTCATCGGGTTATATACGAGGTGGGGGAGCGATGATGTGGTGGATGGCCGGAGCAACCGCGTTCATGACTCAGTTTTCAGCATGGACCTTTACTGGCGCTGCTGCGAAAGCCTATGAAGATGGTTTGACGGTGTTGTTCCTGTTTTGGGGCAATGCATTGGGATTCTTTGTTGCTTCCTATTACTTTGCGGAGCGTTATCGAAAGCTTCGTGTAGATACACCTATGGAAGTGATAAAGCTACGCTTTGGCCAAGTATCAGAGCAGTTTTATACTTGGCTAAGTTTTCCGTTGGGGATTGTTGCAGCGGCTATTTGGCTCAACGGTCTTGCGATTTTTGTCGCAGCGGTTTTCAACATCGACTTATACATTACTATATTGATCGTTGGTGCTGTGGTGACCTTTGTTGCGGTCAGTGGCGGTTCGTGGACGGTATCTGCTACCAATGTTATTCAACTTATCTTACTTGTCTCTATTACCATGACGGTCGGGGCGTTTGCCCTGTATGAAAGCGGAGGTCCGGTAAAGGTGATCGATCAGTTCCCTGGTGATTTCTTAATGGGGAATGGGATTGAATACTGGCATATATTTGCCTTGTGGGTGGTTATTATCATGAGTAAACAAACCATCAACACCAACAATGCGCTTACTTGTTATCGATTCTTGGTAACCACGAATGAAAAAGAAGCAAAAAAGGCCGCTTTTGTTGCGGGTGTGCTGTTTGTTATCGGGCCGGTAATGTGGTTCATCCCCCCTTGGGTAGCCGCTGGTATGGGGGTTGATCTTCAAGCTTACTATCCAAACCTTGCAGAGAGTGCCAACAACGCAGCCTATCTATTCTATATCGACCACTATATGCCAACGGGTGTGCTTGGTTTGGTATTGGCTGCCATGATAGCCGCGACTGTCGCACCTATGACCACTGCTTTGAACCGTAATGCTGGCATCTTTGTTCGCAACGTCTATCAGCCTTTAATTAATAAGCAGTCATCAGAGCGTCAACAGATGAAGGTAGGTAAGATTGCGACATTGATTTCTGGATTGTTGTCAGTTGGCGCTGCATTGATGTTCGCATCTATCCGCGAATACAGCTTTTTTGATCTAATGATGCTGTTTGGCGCTCTATTGCAGATGCCTATTTCTATCCCATCTCTGCTGGCACTAGTTATCGTTCGGACGCCAGATTGGTCGGGTTGGGCGACTATTATGGTTGGCTTGTGTGTGTCTGCGTTCATGCAGTTTGTCTTCGAAGTCAATTGGTTGCTGCCAGTGCTTGGCGCAGAGTCATTTACACATCGAGAGTACGTAGATTTAACTGTGGTGAGCGCGCTTCTTGCGCAGATAGTGATCACCGGTGGCTTCTTTGCCCTTACTAGCTTGTTTTATAAAGAGCGCACAGGAAAGAGAGCAACGGAAACCAATGGCATGCTCAAAAACCTAGCCACGCCAATCAGTCTTGGTGAGCAAGCCAAAGTGGATACTAGGCAAGGGGAATACTTGGGCAAAATGACCCAAATTCTTGGTGGTCTAATTATGGTGATTGGATTTACCTTTGATAGTTGGGCCGATATGCTCACTTTCTTCATTATCGGTGGCCTTATACTGTTATCAGGCTTCCATTTATATCGAACGAGAAAGGTTCCTCAACCAGCGTGACGAGGGCAGAACTAGGTTAAAAATGGATGCAGAGGCTTGCTTGTTGCTAAAGATAATGACGCCTTTTATGTATTGATGCTTTTATTTCTTATGTCGACTCTAATTGAGTCGACTTTCTTTATTGCGCGAGTGTGGCGACAATAGATTCTTTCATCTAGGCTAAAAAATAAACTGATAAGGATTGTCATGCCTAGATTACGCGCGCTGCTCTTGAGTAGTTCTGTCTTCGTTTTACCCTTTTCATTGTTCGCTTCCCAAAATGCCAAGGTCTGTGAGGCTTGCCACGGTGCTGATGGTAAGGGCTTGCCCAATATTGCTCCTATGTTGGCTGGCCTAAACGCTGATTACTTAGAGAATCAACTCATCCTTTACTCCAATGGCAGTCGGCATAATCAATTGATGAAGCCTATGGCCGATCAATTGTCTGATCCGACACAAAGAAGAGAGATCGCAGAATACTTTTCAAACCTACCTTCCTACACCTTTGATAGCTTAGAGCAGCGTGGTGCAAGCGTTAAAATGGAAAGCCCTTATCGAAAATTGGTCTATCAAGGTGATTGGGATCGGGATATTCCTGCATGCGCTACCTGCCATGGTCCGAGTGGAATGGGAGTAGGGATGTTTCCACGTTTAGCTAGCCAGCATGCTGATTACACCAAAGCTCAACTACTCGCGTGGAAGAATGGGACGCGCTCCGGAGACCCATTAAACATGATGGGCAATATTGCTAAGAAACTGACAGATGAAGAAATTACGCATCTTGCAGAATATTTTGCGTCTTACCGATACTAAGGAGTGAGTATGAGAATTTATATCCTGTTCCTGACGTTATCAGGACTGTCTAGTTTTGTATTTGCCGCAAATGAGTTGCCAGATAAACAAGCAGAGATACCGGCGGTAAGTAAAAGTGCATCAGCAGATTACATTAAGCCTCGCTCTCTTGACGCAATTCCTAATAGTGAATTTGGTAAGAAAGTCGAGCTTGGGTACTCCCTATTTGTGAATTCACAGCAAATGCGAGGAGAGTTTGTGGGAAATGAACTCAACTGCGTGAATTGCCATATGCAAGCAGGGATGAAGGCAAATGCAGCGCCACTGTGGGGCGCATTTATGGCCTATCCTGCTTATCGAAGTAAAAATGACAAAGTAAACAGCTATGCGGAACGTATTCAAGGGTGCTTTACCTATTCAATGAACGGCAAAGCCCCTCAAGCAGAAGACCCTGAGCTTGTTGCAATTGCGGCGTATTCTTATTGGCTTGCGATGGGGGGAATACTGGATAAACATGGGATGCAAGATATGCCCGTTCCAGAGTTGTCTGATCAAGAAATCTTGCAAGGTGGTAAAATTGAGTCGTTTAAGCTTCCCGCAGATATCGCTCACCTCTATCCTGTGGATCAAAGGGGGAACTTAACTGGTCGCGGATATCCTAAGCTGGAAGCACCAGCACAAGAACCCGATCTAGAACGGGGAGCACTAGTTTATCAAGACAACTGCTCTGTTTGTCACGGAGATGATGGATTAGGAATCAAAGGCGCAGACAAACGTGCTTATCTTCCACCTCTATGGGGAGCCGGTTCGTTTAATTGGGGAGCGGGCATGCATAGAATTAATACTGCTGCCTATTTTATCTATGAGAACATGCCACTAGGTAAAAGCGTGCAGCTTACTGAGCAGCAGGCATGGGATGTGGCAGCGTTTGTAAACAGTCATGAGCGACCTCAAGATCCTCGTTTTTCTGGAGATCTTGAAGCTAATGCCAAAACCTATCACAAGCATCAAGGATACTATGGCAAGTCTGTTTCAGGAGAGACTTTAGGTGCTCACTCATTTCCTACAGGAGATGAGATCATAAAGTGAGTTCGGATTAAGTAGTAAACGCCTAGTAGCATCGACCCTTTCGAGTTGTGGCTACTAGGCGTTTTTGTTTAGTCGTACATCAACTTCTTTGCTTTTTCAGCATTAAACTCTTTCAACGACTTTCTAGCTAAGTGCCTAAAAGGTAGCGCCTTAACGATCTCTTCAAAGGGCTGGATTGCAAAAGCCCAGAATATTGAACCGTCGAACACCATAATAATCAACGCACATAATGGAATGGAAATAACCCACTGGCCGGTAAAGTTAATTTTGAATACTGCTGTGGTTTTTCCTAGGGCACGTAATACGTGGCCATGAACGGTGTTATAGCCACGCACTATCGGCAAGAAGATATAAAGCGGCGCTATTGTGGCAAGAGCGACGTAAGTTGCTGGGTCGAGATGCGGATAGATATCGGCAATAAACAGGCTCAAAATACCAAAGAACACGGCGCAAATAATGGAGATGCATACTGCGATATCTATGCTTGTATCGACATTTTTAGCGAGGTCGTCCATTTTGTTTGAACCAATCGCTTGGCTAATGGATATGGCCGAGGAGTGTGCCCAGGCTGTAATAAACTGAGTACCAGAACGAAGCCATGGCATAACAAGCGTTATGGCTACATAGGCATTAATATTGAGCTGAGAATAGAGTAATTGGTATACCGTCGCGCCAATTGACAGAATGGTGACGTTCGCTGCAACCGGAAATATTTCAACGAAGTGGTTTTTGATACTATGTCTAATACCATCTAAGTGCTTCCTAAATGGCAGATTCACTTCGTTAGAGAAGTGCATACACATCAACAAGTATGCCATTCTTATCGTAATCGCAATAAGGGTACCTGTCGCTGCGCCTTTTACGCCCATACCTTCAAATCCCGCAAATCCGTAAATAAGAAAGTAAGAGGTAAACGCATTGATTGGCATCTCGATGAGATAGCCTTTAAATGGGACTTTGGTACGCCCAAGGCTGTTAAACAGAGCAATGATGACCTGAGTAATAGCGTTGAATAGAACTAAGTACTGCGAGACGGAGAGGTACTGATTAATCTCGGCATAGAGAGAAGTATCATCGGTGAGTGCCTCAATTAATTGATGGTCAAAGAATTGTAATAACGTAAGAAATAACGCAGCTACCGAAAAGTTGATGATCATTCCTGACCAGAAACCTTTTGCCAGCGATGCTTGTACACCCGAACCAACAGCGCGACTAAGTACCAATTGAGTACCGTTCGCCAGCGCCATTTGAATACCTATGATGAAGGCAACGATGGTGCTTGCGATACCCATAGCAGCAAGGGAGACTTCCCCAAGAGGGGATACTAGGAAAGTATCGATCATTAGCATTGACTGCATTAAGAGCGCATTCAATGCTAGTGGCCAAGCGATAGAAATGTTCTTTCTTACATATGATTGAGCGGGCACAACATTACCTTGGTATTAACGAACAAAAGCGAATCAAGCCAAAGCTTGATTCGCTGGGTTTTAAGTAATACTTAACTTCTACAATGGTGCCATTGACTGCCTTAGCAATCAATAATTGAAACGTTAGTTTATAATTTATAGTTCCTAAGAAGCTTTAGCTAACGTTTGGTTTTCATCGTCTAGCAAGCTTTGAGAGGCGTCTCGTGCTTGTTGAGAGTTGCCTGACATAATGCCATCGTAGATTGCTTTGTGTTCTTCTAAGCAGAAACGTCCACCAACAGCAGAGTAGTCGATAAATTGCTTAAAGATAGTCGACAAAATATTGCTGAAAGGTACGTAGAATTGGTTACCAGTCGCTAGGAATACGGTCTGATGGAACAGGTGATCATTAATCGTCCAGTTCTCATAATCAAATTCGTTAGCTGCAACAGTCATGCGTTGGAAGTACTTAGATAATTCTTTACGCTGTTCTGCTGTAGCATTAGTCGCCGCTAGCGCACATGCTTCAGGCTCTATTGCCTTACGTAGGCCTAAGAACTGAGCTAGGAATGGTTTGTTGTCTTCTAGGTCTTGAATCCAATCTAAGAATTGAGGGTCTAGGAAGTGCCATTGGCTACGAGGACAGATTCGAGTTCCCACCTTAGGCTTAGATTCGATTAGGCCTTTAGCTGATAAAAGCTTGGTTGACTCGCGAAGAGCAGTACGGCTAACGCCGAACGCTTCACAAAGCTCCGTTTCACACGGAATTTTTTGATTTTCTTTCAGCTCACCAGACAGAATTTTTCGTGCAATCTGTCTCGCTACTTGAACATGTATTCGGCGGTCTGAATTCTCCACCAACGCAAAAAGCGACATTTTTCTACCACCTGAGTTATATAAAAAGCCAGTTGTAACTGGTCTTAAGGTCACCGTTTTGATGACAAAAGGTCTTTAGACCTATTTATTGTGTTGAGAGTGCTAGCATTAGTTTCGCGGTCATTAATCGACAATCGTGCCCATACTGTCGTACATTCAGCGGCATCGTAAGAGAGCGTAATCATCATTATTTATTAGAGTTTGTAGCTCACAAATCATGGTCTAATGCTTGGTTAGTTTAGAGAGATTTAACAACTGCCTCGTGACAATCACTATTCTTCTCATATGCACTCATCATGAATTAAAATAATACAATAACATTTTACAACATCAACTAAATACGAGATATAAGTCAAATTGCAAGCTTAAATTCAGACTTTAGTCACGAAAAACTCGCAGAAGCACAAACACTGCTATTCTGTATGTTAACGGTTTGTATTATAAAAGTGTGCGAAAGAACTGTTAGGTAGGCGTTATGTTATGGCTATGATTCGCCCATTAAACGGGGCATGTCACGTTTAGAGTACAGCTCTGTAGCGCAATTGAATCAAAGTGATATATTTACCCTTAGATAATACATTATTAAAAAGTAAGTTAAATTATGTCAGGTTCGTTTAATTCAATCGCAGGCTCAAAACGCAGTTTGCACGTACAGGTTGCTCGTGAGATTGCTCGCGGCATCCTTTCTGGAGAATTAGCCCAAGGCTCAATTCTACCAGGAGAAATGACCTTGTGTGAGCAGTTCGGTATTAGCCGTACAGCACTTCGTGAGGCGGTAAAACTTCTAACTTCAAAAGGTCTTTTGGAGTCACGTCCAAAGGTCGGCACCAAAGTTGTCGATAGAGCATACTGGAACTTTTTAGATCCTCAGCTGATAGAATGGATGGACGGTCTAGCGGATGTCGATCAATTCTGTTTCCAATTCTTGGGTTTACGCCGTGCCATTGAGCCAGAAGCGTGTGCACTTGCTGCACAATTCGCGACAGCTGAGCAGCGCATTGAGCTTTCAGAAACCTTCCAAGAGATGGTAGAAGTTGCTTCGGAGCCAGAGCTTAATGTTGAGCGTTGGACAGACGTGGATACTCGCTTCCATAGCTTGATCTTTAACTCAACAGGCAACGACTTCTATTTACCGTTTGGTAATATTTTGACGACTATGTTTGTGAACTTTATTGTTCATTCGTCTGAAGAAGGTAGCACTTGTATCAACGAACATCGTGAAATATACAATGCGATAATGGCGGGCAACAGCGACAAAGCACGTCAAGCTTCAGCCGATCACTTACAAGCGACAAATCACCGTCTTCCGGAAGTCAGTTAACCAAATCTCGACTAATATTGTAGAAGCACGCTTATGCGTGCTTTTTTTATGTGAAAAATTAGCGATTTATAGAAATAAATCACAGTCACATTAGTTACAATTTCGTTACTAACCCGTAAGTTAGATATATAATAAGACTAATTAGCCATTTGGTTGTCTCACCATAGTTTACGAGAACTTCTATGCCTCAATCTCTATTACCCAATATCATTCAGTTTATCAGTCAGATTGACCCTTTTGACAAGATCCCTAAGGCAGCGTTAAGAGAGCTCGCGTCTCAGGTTAAAATCACCTATTTAAGTAAGGGAGAAGATGTTGATCTCTGTGTAGAGGGTGATGAGAAATACCTGTATATCGTGCGTACGGGTTCCATGGAACAGCGCAAATCCGATGGTGTACTTCGTGCTCGCCTAGGTTCTGAAGACCTGTTTGGTTTTACGTTTTTAGACTCAGAGATCGATAGTGACAAAGGCTATAAAGCAGTCGCTATTGAGCATACGCTACTGTATTTGATTCCTCATTCGGCACTGCAGCAGCTGTTTAAGTCCTCTCCTGAAAGTGCAGAACACTTTGCGTCTCAAGCGCAAGTTCGTCTGAAATCAGCTTTAGATGTCGTATGGTCAGATCGTGAAAAAGGCTTGTTCATTAAAAGGGTAAGTGAGGTTGCTAGTGGCCGAGTTGCGGTCATGCAGGCGCACCACACAATCCAAGAAGTTGCTCATGAGATGCGTATTGTTAAACGTACTTCTTGTGCCGTTATCTATGAAAATGATGAGATTGTGGGCTTGATTACGGATAGAGATATGACCAAGCGCGTAATCGCGTTAGGCGCGTCTATCGACCAGCCGATTTCATCGGTAATGACTTATTCGCCATTAACCATCGCACCAGATGATTTAGTCTTACACGCTGCTTCGGTAATGATGCAATTTAATATTCGTAATCTACCAATTGTTGAAAACAATAAAGTGATTGGCTTGTTGACTACGTCTCACCTTGTGCAGAACCACCGCGTTCAAGCCATCTTCTTGATAGAGAAAATCAAATACGCTACCAGTATTAAGTCGCTGTCGAGCTTTACCTCAGAAAGACAAGCTATCTTCGAAGCATTAGTAGAAGGCAAGGTGGCTCCAGAGGTCATTGGGCAGGTAATGACGATGATCATGGATGCGTATACTCGTCGAATTATTCAGATTTCTATTGATAAACTGGGTCCTCCGCCGTGTGAATTTGCTTGGATTGTCGCGGGCTCTCATGCAAGAAATGAAGTTCACATGTTGTCGGATCAAGATAGTGCAATCGTACTGACTGATGATGCCACTGATAACGATAAGATCTATTTCAAACACCTTGCTAGTCAAGTATGTAATGGACTTGCGAGCTGTAGCTATCCACTATGTCCGGGTAATTACATGGCCGCTAATCCTAAATGGTTGCAGCCGGTTAGCATGTGGAAACACTACTATAAAAAGTGGGTAGCAAACCCAGAATACGAGCGTCTGCTTAATATCAGTGTATTCTTAGAAATTCGCTCCGTGTACGGCAATAATGACTTTGAAAAGATACTGCGCGATGAAATGCATATGAACATTCGCAATAGCAGAGAGTTCTTGGTTTCATTGACCAACGATGCAGTAAATACCAGCCCGCCGTTAGGTATATTTAATAGCTTAGTTTTAGAAAAATCAGGTGAAAACAAGAAGACTCTGAACGTTAAGAAGTATGCCATAAACTTGATTATCGACTTGGCCCGAATTTATGGGTTAGCAGTAGAGAGTGATACCTCAGCGACGGACAAACGTTTCCAGATTGCTTATGAAAAGGGCTTACTATCTGAGGATTCGTACAAGAACATTCTTGGTGCGTACGAGTTTATTTTGTCGTTTAGATTCAGCCACCAGTTAACAGCGCTGAAAAATGGTGAAGAGCCAAACAACCATATCGATCCAAATAGCTTTGGCAGTTTTGAGCGCGGACATCTAAAGGATGCGTTTAGGATCATCGCAGATCTGCAAGAGGCTGCAAAAGTGAGATTCGGGACCCGATAAATTATGTTTAAATTTTTTCATCCTTTGGAAAGTACCAAGCGCGCAAGAAAGACACTGTTAGATAGTAAGACTACTCCAAGATTGTTTAAGAGATTGCTAGAAAATCCGTCACCTGAAATAGACACGTTGCATAACGATCTGGATTACATTGTTCTGGATCTTGAAACCACAGGCCTAGACAGTGAAAACGATCTGATTTTGTCTATGGGGTGGGTAGTGCTATCTAAGAGAAAGGTAGATCTGACGAGTGCGTGTCATTTTTACATTAACCAAGAATCTCAGGTAAAGCCGGAAACAGCGATAATCAATCACATCACACCACAAATGCTGGATGAAGGGGTATCGATACACGATGCGATGCGAGCATTTTATGATGCCGCTTTAGGCAAGGTTATCGTCGCGCACGGCTGTGTGGTTGAAACCAATTTCATCAATCAGTATTTGAAGTGCAACTACCATGTGTGGGATTTGCCATTGATTTGGCTAGACACATTGTGTATCGAGAAGAAGATGGCCAAAGCGCGTAATGATGTTGAAGATGTTGATCTAACGCTGTCTGGTACTCGAGCACGTTATAAGCTTCCAGAATATAACGGACACAACGCATTGAGTGATGCATTGGCGACGGCAGAGCTACTGATGGCTCAGGTTAAACGCCTCGAACCTAACCATGATATGAAGTTTGGTTATCTCTATAAGTTAGGAAATTAAAGCTTAAAGCCGTTAGCTATAAGAATCAAAGCCAGCTTAATGCTGGCTTTGTTGTCTTTGAATACCCTAGTTTAAATATTGGAACTAGAAGCTGTACGTTACACCAACTCGGCTACGCAGTTCACGAGTCGACTTTTCAGGGCCGGTATTTACATCACCAAATTCCACGTAAGGTGCCCAGTTGCCAATCATGCGACGTGCTGTAAGGTTAAGTTCGTAGTCTTCTTCCGTGTTGTTATACAGGTCGTATCCGTCAGCGTTGTAATAGTTTCCTTCAAAACCAAAGCGCCAATCTGCCACGGCATAGTTGATGTTGGCAGTAAGTCTATGACGCAGATCAGTGCTCTCTCCGGTACTATACGTCTTTATATCGTAGCGATAACGAGCACTTACATTCAAACCTTCAACGGATTCAAACTCATAAGTTGCACGAATTTGCGGCTTGTAAGTCATGCCACCTTCACGGCCTTCAATAGGCATACCTGGCTGAATTTTCCAGTTACTTCCTTCGATCAAGTAGTTGTAACCTAGGTCCAGCTCCCAACCGTTGTTTTTTAAGTCCTTCATAAAGTCGCCGTCAGCGCCTTTGAATTTAAGTTCACCGCTATAGTAAAAGTTACCAATACTATCGCCCATTTTGATGCGACTTGAGTGTTGCTTGGTGTGACTCTTGTACTCATGTCGAACATCAAATGATGCTGCTGCAACAGACATTGATGTTGCTGTGCTAGCAACAAGTAATAGGGTAGTAGGTTTAAAGGTTTTCATTATGTGACTCAAAGGAACTATCTACTGTCTTAATTTCGGGCGGGCATCATAGGTGTTTTAGAGGATATATTCATGTGATCCCCGTCACTAATATTCCCAGTTTTAGAACTAGCGATGTTATTGATGGATCAGATACGGGTAACATGCTGTATTAGTTGAATTTTTATTATTCTCGATGACTTGTAAAAACAAATCAAAACGGCATTTCAACTGACTTGGGCGGTGCGATTTTTGTTACATTTGTCCATAGAGGGAATGAATTACTCATTTTTGACGGCAAAAAGCATGATGAATTGAATTTTTGTTAAGAAGAATAGGGGAGCTTAAAACGAAAAAGGTCACCCGTTTATAGGGTGACCTTTGAGGAAATTATTACAAAAGTAATTAGAAGCTGTAAGTTAGACCTACACGGCTACGTAGTTCACGAGTTGCTTTAGAAGAACTTGTGCTCACATCACCGAACTCTACGTACGGGTACCAGTCACCAAACTTACGACCAGCAGTTAGGTTTAGCTCGTAGTTTTCTTCAGAGTTGTCGTAGATGTTGTAACCATCAGCGTTGTAGTAGTTAGCTTCGAAGCCAAATTTCCACTCTGCAACAGAGTAGTTTACGTTACCAGTAATACGGTGACGGTTCTCTGTGCTGTCGCCGTTGCTGTAAGTTTTGATATCGTAACGGTAACGAGCACTTAGGCTAAGACCATCAACGCTTTCTAGAGCGTAAGTAGCACGTAGTTGAGGCTTGTATGTCATACCGCTTTCACGGCCTTCGATTGGCATGCCTGGTTGGATTGTCCAGTTGGTGCCGTCAATCTTGTAACGGTAACCTAGATCTAGTTCCCAGCCGTTGTTTTTAAGGTCTTTCATAAAGTCGCCGTCAGCGCCTTTAAATTTAAGCTCACCACTAAAGTAGAAGTTACCAATGCTATCACCCATTTTTACACGAGTAGAGTGTTGTTCAGTGTGGCTCTTGTATTCGTGACGAATGTTTAGTGAAGCAGCGCTTACTGAAGTAGCTGCAACAGTAGTAAGTAGAGCAAGAGTAACTTTATTTAAAGCTTTCATGTATAACCCTTAGGAGTCATTAGTTGGTGTTAATGTATGACAAATATATTAAGGGTGTTTTTTTAGATCTGCATGTGACGGCTGTCACCTTAAGTGTGTGTTTTAGGTTTTATGGCTGTTACCGTTAGTTACAGGTAATTTTAAGTCATTGTTTTTATTTCATTAATGTGGAATCGAAATAGTTGCATAAAAAATCATGTTCACGTTGAAAGTGTGTAATACATCATTGTTTATTTATATATATTAATAATACAATTGATTTTAGGTGTGCACAAAAGGTGATCTAATTCACAAGAGGTTGTTCTTGATGGAGTAGTGTTAGATAAAAATTGAACTTTAAGAAAAGTCTGTATTTTGGGGCTGAGGGTTTAAACGTATGTAAACTAACTAGTTTCGTTCAGCAACTAGTGAAAAACTAGGCGACAGATACCCTATCGCCTAAATATACAGAGTGCTTATGGTTTAAAAGCTGTAAGTTATACCAACACGTGTGCGAAGCTGGCGATCAGACGTCGTTTTACCTTGATCACCTTTAATATTCCAAAGCTCGACATATGGGCGGAAATTGTCGATCTTGTATCCGATTTTAACACCTAGATCCCACTCCCAATTGTTGTTGTCAGAAAGAATTACGTCGTCGTAATTGTGGTTGTAGTTTGCCTCATAACTAAGTTGAAGATTTTTCCATGCTTCATCTGAAAATTTGTAAGAACCAGTTAGAGTAATCTTTCCTTGTTGGATAGTATCGCCATTATTTTTACTTGGAGTGTAATTTTGGAACTCATGACGGTAACGTAGCGCAGTAGTTAAACCAAAATCAGCCTTATAACCGATACGTAGCTGAGGTTTGTAAGTGGTTTTGTTATCACCAAAAGTAATCGGCATACCAGGTTGGATGTACCAGTTTTTATCAAGGCTATACGCAACACCCCAATCAAACTCTGAGTCGCCACGCTCTACTTGATTAAAGAAATCTGACTTATCTTCACTGTTAAACTTTTGTTCAACGCTGAAGTAAAGTTTCGCTGGATCAGATAGCTTAACTGAAGAGCCAATCTTAATGCGGTGCGCAAATTCCTCACTTTCGTGTTTGTATTCGCCACGGTAGTCAAGAGAGCCAGCGTTTACAGATGCTGCTGCAACTGTAGTAAGTAGTGCGATTGTTACTTTATTCATTGTCTTCATTGGTCATTAACCTTTGCTTACGTTTGGTAATAAGTCGTAATGTATGACAAGCATATTAAGTATTTGCAGTGATGCGTGATGTGACTTAGATCTCTATGAAGAGTGTATTTATGATTTTTTTGAGTCAGGAATAGTGTTGAAACTTGTTGCAAAGCAGTATTTTAGGGAGTTTTGGAAGTTCAGTTTATTTTTCTAAAATAATCGGTATGCCGTTTTATTGTGCGAAACTGAAGGATAGGTTATATATTTTTATAATACAAATGGTGGGTGAGTGTGATCTGGTTAAAAGAAAAGTGGCACAAGCCTCTTAGAGGTGGTTTTAAAAAGAGAGAGTTACAGATGAGTGAGCATGATTTCATTGGAACTTATGTCGAAGACTTCAAAACAATCGGCAGATTTAAATTGAGGATAAATACCAGCCTTAAAGTAAAAACTGTTGCGACTATTCCTCTAGATCTCCGAAAGCGTATTGGATTGACCAATCCAATAGACACGTCCTATCCATTCTATCCATTCTATCCATTCTATTAATTCTTGCTTGCTCGCGGCTTCAAGAAGAAGACCAATATCATGACTTAGAGCGTTAGGTTTGGTTGTTTAACTTAGTGAACTATTACATCCGAAGAGACCAATAACTACGGCTAGATAACCAATTTTTATGTGGTTCAAATTCCTTAATTCGTAATGTCAGGGCACATCCGTTATTCAACACAGAAAAAGCCATAGCGGACAGCTATGGCTTAGAGGGTAAAGTTCCAAATCATCTCTCTCGAGATAAGCTGATTCCTATTTTAGAATGTTTTCTTTACCTGAATCAGTTACTACAGCTTCTAACCAAGCGTGAATAGCAGTTTGCTGAAAGTCGTCACCGTTATCGTAACTTTGAAGGGTTTTGTAGCCGTTAAATGTATTTTGTTCGATTCTCATGTTGCAGTCTTGGTTGCTTCCAACTTTGATTTTACCACTAGAAGAATCACCAACTTTAATTCCGCCTACTTCACTTCCACCCGACGCTATTGTAAATTCGTTATTTGTAATAGAGCTGTTGTAGCGAGCATTAACACTACTACAGTTGATTCTAATAGCATTATTTTGGAAGCTACCACTTAAATTGATAAACTCACTATCGTTAAGGGTAAAGTACCCGCGGGAGAATAACCAACTCGCTTTTTTAGGACCTATGTCATCTTTAGTGATATTTGCGGCATTGAATGTTAAATTCTCTAGAACAACGGGTTTATCTTCATCTTTGCCAAATTGGCCGATAACAATCACGCCTGATTCGTTGTCTGAATTACCAGCCGCTGTTGTACCCGTCGGGTTTTCATCTGTGTTTCTATTTTCGTAACATGTAGTTATTTGTTCATTTTCAAATATAAGATTCTGCACTCCTGCACCTGCGACTTGTATATCAATACATGTGTCACCGGTTATTTTTGCTAACCCTGCTCCGTCAATTGTAACTTCTTTATTTAATTCAATAATTCCGGTATCAAACGTGCCACTTGCTGACAGACCGATAGTGTCACCGTCTTGAGCTGAGGCGATTGCTGCGTTCACTTCTTCGACTGTTGTCGGTTTCCCATCAGTGGCATTTTCCAAAGCCTCAATGACGTCTTCATCTTCAATCTCTGTCCCAGAGTAAGTGGTTGCAACGCCACCTTTAGTACAAAGCATATCTAGTACGCTATCCGCTACAGTATAGGTACATTGATTACCATCAAAGGATACTGAGCCTTCTTCCTCTGCAGAATATGAAGAGCTTTCGAAAGTGTAGCCGTTAGCTACATCAC
Source organism: Vibrio comitans (assembly GCA_024346835.1). Taxonomy (GTDB): domain Bacteria; phylum Pseudomonadota; class Gammaproteobacteria; order Enterobacterales; family Vibrionaceae; genus Vibrio; species Vibrio comitans. The sequence goes on along the minus strand of AP024867.1, from coordinate 96,137 downwards.
CTGTGTAGATGCTAAGAGCACGAGTACCTTCTTCATCGTTAGCAAAAAGATAAGGTTGCGTTCCACTTAAAGATAAAGCAGTGGTGTCACTGACCATATCCCAGTAAATATTTTCAATAGAGTAAACTTCAGATGGTGGTGGTGTCACCTCTGGTGGTGGGGTTGTTTCATTATTTTCATCACCAATATCGAAATCACAACCAAACAAAAATGCACTGGAAATAGCTACCGCAATAGCAGTCTTTGAAGCTTTCATAAATTTCTCTCTTTTATTTCTCGTTATGACTTATCTGAGACGAGGTTTAGTGCTCCGCTAAGTCATTATTATTATTCTTGTTTGCTTGATTAGAACGAGTAAGCAACGCCTATACGAGTTCTAAGCTGACGGTCGTCGCTAGTAGACCCGGCTCCTTTAACGTTCCAAAATTCCATGTATGGGCGGATGTCGCCAAATTGGTAACCGATGATCGCACCTAAGTCCCAGTTTTCATTGGTGTTGTTATAAAGGCGAACATCATCGTAGTTGTGCATGTAGTTTGCTTCATAGCTTAGACGAAGGTTCTTTAAGGATTCTTGTGAAAAACGGTACGAACCTGTCAACGTCCACTTACCTTCTTGGAAGGTTTTACCTGCAGAAGCTACGCCGGTGCCATCAACTAAAGCGCGGTCACCATTACTGTCGCTACTAGAGTATTCTCTAAATTCATGACGGTAACGAAGTGCCGTAGTTAGACCAAAACTCGACTTGTAGCCAACACGTAGTTGCGGTTTATAAGTTGTACGCTCGTCACCAAAGGTAATTGGCATACCTGGTTGAATGTACCATTGCTTGTTTATATCGTAACGAATACCCCAATCAAACTCGGAATCGCCACGTGTCATTTCATTCCAAAAATCTGTTGCATCGCTACTGTTGAATTTTTGCTCAACGCCAAAGTAAAGTTTTGTGTTATCAGCAATAGTAACCGAGTCGCCGATCTTGATACGTTGAGCGTAAGTTTTCTCATCGTGCTTGTATTCAGCACGGTAGTTAAGAGAACCTGCGCTAACTGAACCTGCGAATAGAGAAGCGATAACTGCCAATGCGATTTTATTGTTTTTCATGTAATTTCACTTTCCTTAGTGTGTTGCCTGTCTTGACTTAATGTATGACAAATAGATTAAGTGGTGTTGCCAAAACATGCATGTGACCGGCATCACTTCAAAGGTGTGTTTTATACTTTTTGGTGTAATGTGTTGTTACATAGTTGGCTAAGGTGCTGTTTAATATAGGGTTTAATTGTCATGATGATGTTTGCAAATAGAGCGCATGGAATCCAGAAGTGTGTAATGCGTCATTCATTCTTTATGATTATTGATAATTAAGATGCGAGCATGCAGTTCTGAAAAGTGATCTATTTCACGCATGTGATTGTTGAAAGAGGTAATAGCCTTTTAGGATAATGGCCATACAATTGAGAAGGGTATGCTAACAAGTAAAAAGAAAAGCGGCACGAGGCCGCTTCATTCAAGTGATAACTGTGACGATCAGTGGTGAGTAATTTTTATCTCACTGAAGCTTACGTCGAAGATTTGGCCAGACAATGAAGTACTTGGCTCTATCTGTGGGTAGATGCCAGCTTTGAAGTAGAAGCTATTTCCTGAGTCAGCCCATGCAGGGTCGAGTGAATAGCCTGTATTTTCAATTCTTTCACCCCAGGCAAACGACTTTTTGATGCCAGCAGCTTCCAATACTATCCCTTGCTCGTTTACTTCAATGTTGTATCTCCAGTCGGTGTTGGCGCTAGCCGTGCCGAGAGCAACACTGAACGACTTGCAATGATTGCAAGATTGGTCGTCAGGTAAGAAGGTATTGTTTAAGATAGCTCTGATTGGCGTATTTCCGCCTTCCCACTGCAACTTTATAAGAGCTTGTTTAATCTTATAGCCATGAACCTGACCAACTATGACCTGTGGTAACTTTCCAGAGATGTTTGGATGGTCTTCTATCTTTAGCTGTGCTTCAAGCTGGTGGTTATTGTTATCGTCAACTGTCCAGTTTTGTGTAGATGAAGAACAAATGCTTGAAGCGTTGTAGTTATATAGCTCGCGTAGTTCAGAGCGAGCATATTTAGTGTTGGTAGTAGTTGCTATTCCGCTATCGCCTAGATCAACAATGAAGTGCACATCTTCGTTGTCTGCAACGTAGAAATAAGGCAGAGAGGTACCCAGTGAGAACACATCTTTGCCACTGCATTTCTCTGGAAGCAGTTCAGTAGCGCTGTCGCGACTATTCAAACCTGAACTTACGCCGTGGTGTTCTCTGTAATATGACTCACTGACAGGAAGTGTGATTTTCCATTTATTGATGTTCCAACCATCTCCTGGTTCAGTGATATCGGGTGGAGTAGTTGGATTGCTCGGGTTAGTAGGGTTCGATGGAGTCGACGGTGAATTGCTACCGCTGGAATTCGAGTTACAGCCAACCAACAATATAGAAAGTAGACTGACAGCAAGTATGTTCTTTTTCATATTTGTTTGTGCCAAGTAGTGGTTTACCCAATTTGTGCATTGAAAAATTGGCTTAAAGCCATAGCATTTTTGCTATGGCTTTAGGTTATGTGATAATTAAACGTGTTGAAAAGTTACTCTTCAACAATCGCGTTGTATCCACTCTTGTCATAGATAGTAGTGCTTGGATCAGCACCTAAATCAGTTCCTAGTTCAAAGCTTTCAAAGTCATCTTTGTGCAGGGCAGTTGTACCAGCTGTATCTGAATAAAGAGCTAGATTATCTATATCAATAGTACCATATCCTTCACCAATCACATTGGAACTACCTGTACCAACTTGTACAGCAATATATCTTGTTGAAATGCCAGCTTTAGTAATACGACGCTCATATTCACCGATTAAATTACCATTAACAAATAACTTATAATCGTTTCCGGCATTTGTATCCCATTCAACACTTAGTTTGTTCCACTCTAAAGGATCGACTGTCGTTCCTGTTTCGATCCAACTTGACCCTGCCGATTCTGGACGGTGAACAATCTTGCCATTTTCTCTTAGTCGTACTTGAATAATTTCACCTTCATCCAAGCCATAAACATTCATTAAAGCTGTTTGGTCTGATTTGTTTTTTATATAAACTGAAGCTTTACCTTGCTCATGAATACGCTGGCTTGTAGGCAAAGAGTAACGAATCTCGCCTGCATCATTAGCATTATTGTCATAAAGAGCTACAAACTTACCAGATGGAGTGTCGACAATTTCGTTGTCGTCACCACCACCAGGAGGTGTTGAGCCACCTGACCCATCAACAACAATCGCTTCCTTACTATTATTGTTGTAAGGATTACCTGATAGATTGTGACCTAAAGAGTAACCATCAAAGTTATCTTCAAATACAAGTTCCTCATCTGCACCTTCAATGTTGTAAACTTTAAAGTTATCGGCAAGTAATTCAAAGTTTGTGGTATTTGTGGTGTCACCTATCTTAAGAGAGATAACTTGTACCGCTGATTCATCTGCAACAGGGAATGGGCCATAGGAGTTGCCATTAACAACAAATGAGAATGTAGTTTCGTCCCAGTTAGCTTCAACTGTTAGAGGCTCTCCTAGCTCGAATGTGTCCCCGGTTTCCTGCATGGTACCAGTGTTGTCGCGATACTTAATCTTACCGATGTCATTTCCGAAATCGTTTTCAAAGATCACCTCACCGTGTAGGTTCGAGTTTGAAGTGCCTGAGGCAAACAGAGAAATATATGCGTTTTCACCTTTACCGTCAGCGGCACCACCGGTGTCTCCATCTTGGTAGGTTAGATCAACAGTCAATTTACCTACCTGAATATCGCTTACAGCAGCATTGGTAGATGAGTCAGACAGTTTTAGTCTTAGCTCACCACGGGCTGAGTCAGATGTGTCACGAATTTGAACAAGGCGGTTAAAACCTGAAGCGTCATTAGCTGCTTTTACTGCTGCAGCGATATCCGCGTTGGTTGCTTCATCATTGCCAGTTAGTTTGCCAAATGAAGATGACTCTACCACTAATTTACCTGCTTCAACGGTATATGAACCGGTCACTTCAGTTTCAGCACCTTCGTTGTAGTAGGTGAAGGTAATAGTTCCGGCCTCAATATCATCGCTATAAGGGGTTGTAGTGATTTTATATGTGCCCGGAGTCGCGTCATCATCGTAATAATGAGAATTCTTACCATCAAAAATGTACACATTTGGCAGGTCGACTGTTTGAGTTGCGCTTGATGTATGGCCAATATCCCAATAAGGACCAACAAGCGCTGAAGTTGGGGTGCCGCCGTCATCGCCACCTGTACCTCCGCCAGTAGAGCTATTTTCACTACCAACATCAAAATCACAACCAAATAACAATGCACTAGATAGAGCTACTGCTACAGCTGATTTAGAAACTTTCATAATATTCTCTCTTTTGTTTCTTGATGTGACTTGGCTTGTTATCAGGCCAAGTCACTAATTATTATTTTTGGGTAAATCGATTAGAACGAGTAAGCAATACCTACACGAGTTCTTAGCTGACGGTCGTCGGTAGTAGAACCAGAATCTTTAACATTCCAAAATTCCATGTATGGACGAATCTTGCCAAATTGGTAACCAACGATTAAACCTAGATCCCAGTTTTCATTGGTGTTGTTGTAAAGACGAACATCATCGTAGTTGTGCATGTAGTTTGCTTCGTAGCTTAGGCGAAGGTTTTTCAAAGATTCTTGAGAAAAGCGGTATGAACCTGTTAGCGTCCACTTGCCCTCTTGGTATGTTTTACCGGCTGTAGTTGGTTGCGAACCGTCGACAAGAGTACGATCACTACCACTGTAGTTGCTCGAATATTCTCTAAACTCGTGGCGGTAACGAAGAGCTGTAGTTAAACCAAAGCTTGCTTTGTAGCCCACACGTAATTGTGGTTTATAAGTTGTTCTCTGATCACCAAAGGTAATTGGCATGCCTGGCTGAATGTACCATTTGTTTAGATCCCAACGAACGCCCCAGTCAAACTCAGAATCACCACGAGTCATTTCATTCCAAAAGTCTGTTGTGTCACTACTTTGGAATTTCTGTTCAACGCTGAAGTAAAGTTTTGTCTTATCGGCAATAGTTACTGACTCACCGATTTTGATGCGTTGAGCGTAAGTTTCTTCATTGTGCTTGTACTCTGCACGGTAGTTAAGAGAACCAGCGCTAACTGAGCCTGCGAATAGGGAGGCTACCACTGCTAATGCGATTTTATTATTTTTCATGGAATTTCACTTTCCTTGGGATGTCTTTGTAATTGACTTAATGTATGACAAATAGTTTATGGAATTGAAACGCTAGAAACTGTGACGAATGTACAGATTATTATTGAGATAGGTGTTTTCTAAAAAAAAATGAGAGCGAGATCTCTTAAAAATGTGCATTTTTGAGCAAAAAGCAGTCGACCTTCATGTTTTTTTGTGAGGATTATTGTCTGTTTTATGTTATTTGTTGGTTTGTTATGCCATCAGTATCACTGTACTTGGTGTTATTTACTACTAAATGAAGATGGAAATTATATGAGTGTGTAATTAGTGCATTTAGTGGCATATTTTGCAGCTAATTTTAGAGGGTTTTATGCCAAGCCGACCAGTTCTATTTGGTAGTTCGTTGCGCGGCTAGCTTTGATGCGTATAAGCTTGAACTTCGCAATAAATAGTATTTTTATGGTTACAATTGCTTACATATAAATCTGCTATTTGTATGACTAATTAGAAGGTTATTGTTAAGTTTTGCTTCATTTTGAATCTTCATGAGCTTGAAGTGTAAATAAACCTGGGTCAGATAGAGAATTAATGAAGTGTTGGTATCTAGATAGAACGACGCTTTATTGGGAGGCAAGAAGCCTAGTTAGCGGGCCTGTACTCTATTACATGAGCGATGGCTTTCAAATGGGGCGGATCATTTAGCTACTTAAGTGTTATTGCGTAGGAAATTAGCTGAGATTTTTTAAAGCCCATGGCGGGATGTTGCCTTTAAAGCAATCATAAAAGTGTAAGTAATTACGGCTGGGATTTCACCGGTTCCTTTGGCTTTAAAGACCGAGATAGCCTCATAACTCTAGTTTTTATCGCCATAAGTATTGAATATTAAGTGTCAAAAAATATAAATGACTGTGTTTTTCACTATTGGAGGGGAGGCCTTCAATGAAGCTTGTTTAAGATATACAGTTCGTAGGGTTTTTTGCTTTCGAAGGAGACTTCTGAAAGGCTAGATTGCAATTATGCGCGTAGGTTTATTTGTTCAGGTATAAAAACCATTAGCTTTGAACAGAACAAGAGTATTTTATTGTCTCTAAATAGCTAAAGTTTCGAATTGATGTAGATAAATTTTGAGCCTATCAAGCTGATATCGGAGGGATGATAAAGTTGCTTTGCAACGAGATTTTGGATCACTAACGAGCTATAAAACTGTAGGGTAGTGTTGACCTCGACGGGGAAGACTTGGTGGTGGTTAAAGTTATAAAAAAGCCATAGCTAATGCTATGGCTTAGATTTAAAGCAGCTGTTTTAGATTAGAACAAGTCTGAATCTAAGTTGTCAAAGTATGAATATGTACCTTCAGAGCTGTTATCACCCACGTAAACAGCGAATAATGATGGCCCTGCTGAATCTTTGTTTTCTGCAGTTAAACCAGTGTACTCTGTACCATCAATGTCTAAAGTAATCGCTGTTCCGCTCCATGAAATAGTAACGTCTACCCAAGTATCTTTAGTGTAGCTGTGACCTTCACCTAGCTCTACTTGACTTCCACTTTCATTTCTAAACTTCACTGTGTTTGCAGTGAATACAACTTCAGTGTATCGGTTACCTGAAGAAGCGCTGCTAGAAGAGCCTAAGTATAGGTAAGTAGATTTAATGTAGCCATCTGTAGGGATGTATACAGAAGTTGTCACAGATCCTGTATCTGCTGCACCAGCTGAGAACGCTCGTGATACTACTGGCTTAGCACCTTTGTAGTAATCTAAATCGGTAGAGATACCGTTTACTGGGCTATTATCAATCAAATATAACGAATTAGCGCCAGATTTAGCAAAGTCATCACTAACCGTAGCAATCAAAGGATCGCCATTGATATCAGAACCTGAAACACCATATGCATTATTTGCAGCGTCGATCTGAGTACCAACAGTGTAAGAGTCAAAATCGTCAGTGAATGCACCTGGTGCTGGTGGATCAACTGGATCTACAGGGTCTGTAGGCTCTGCTGGAGTATCACCTACAACTACAGCTTCAGAACTGTTGTTGTTGTACGGCTTGCTGTTAAGAACAGTACCTACAGCATAGCTGTCAAAGTTGTCTTCGAAGACTAACTGCTCAGCACCACTATCGTTTGAGTACACTTTAAGGTTGTCAGCAAGTACTTCATAGTTATTGGTACTTCCATTGTCACCAAGTCTGATAGAAATAATTTCTACAGGTGCATTTTCAGGGATTTCATTAGGTGCGTACGAGTGCTCTACATCGTTCACTTTGAAGTTAAAGACGCCATCGTCCCAATTAGCTTCGATGCTTAAGTCTTCACCCTCTTCATAAGAACCAATAACCTCAACCAATGCTTTGTTGTTGTCACGATATTTAATTTTGCCAGCTTCTAAAGCAATCTCACCGTGCATATTGATTGTTGAAGTGCCTGAAGCATAGAATGAAACGTAAGCGTTCTTACTGTTAGCATCTCCAATTGAATCTTCGTCTTCTTGATAAACAAGATCTACAGTTAACTTACCAGAGGTAATAGGCTCTAAATCATTGTCCGCAAGTTTTAGCCTTAGCTCACCAGTATCAGTATCCAATGTATCAATAATTTGCACATAGTTATTAAAGCCTGCATCAGCATTCGCTGCATCTACAGCTGCCTTGATATCTGCGTTGCTTGCATCATCGGCACCAATAAGAACGCCTTCAGATGCAGTGTCTACTGTGAGCACTCCGTTTTCTACTGTATATGTACCTGAAACTTCGCTACCAGTACCTGCTTCATCGTAGTACGTGAAAGTAATTTCACCAGCTTCAATATCATCTGTATAAGGAGTTAGTTTTATTTCGTAGGTGTTAGGGGTAGCATCATCGTCATAATACTTTAGATTTGTGCCATCGAAGACATACACATTCGGGAGGCCAATAGCCTGAGTTGAAGCGCCTGATGCGTCTTCAAAGTTCCATAGTGGACCAACAATTTCGGAAGTAGGGGTATTACCACCGTCACTACCACCTGGGGTGGTGGTGCTGCTATCCGCTGTTGTATCAAAATCACAACCAAAAAGTAAACCAGTAGATAGTGCTACTGCTAGAGCTGTTTTAGAAACTTCCATATTATTCTCTCACGTTTGCTTTGTTTTATTATCACCACCGTCTTATAGACGGTGGCTGTTTAAATTTCTTATTAGAACGAGTACTTAATACCAGCACGAGTTCTTAGCTGGCGGTCGCCAGATGTTGAACCATAGTCAACTGTCCAAAATTCCATGTAAGGTCGGAAGTTATCGATTTTATAACCGATAATTACACCTGCATCCCACTCCCAATCTTCTCCATCCGCAAGAACGATACCATCGTAGTTTTTGGCGTAGTTTGCTTCGTAGCTAAGTAGAAGGTTTTTCAAACTAGGATTTGAAAACTTGTATGAACCAGTAAGAGTCCATTTACCTTGTTGGAGTGTTTTTCCATCTCTAACTACAGTCTCGCCATCTGCACCAGTTTTATCAGTAGTCCCGTCTACGAAGTTTTGGAACTCATGGCGGTAACGAAGTGCAGTCGTCAAACCGAAATCTGCTTTATAGCCAACACGGAATTGTGGTTTGTAGGTTGTTTTTTCAGATGAAAACGTAATCGGCATACCAGGTTGTAACCACCAACCACCGTCTAATTGGTAACGCACACCCCAATCAAACTCTGAATCACCAGCAACAGTTTGTTTCCAGAAATCGCCAGCGTCAGCACTTTTCCATTTTTGCTCGATGCTGAAGTAGAGTTTTGCTGGGTCTGCAATCTTCACCGATGAACCAATTTTTGCGCGGTGTGCAAATGTTTCATCTTTATGTTTGTATTCGCCGCGGTAATCAAGAGTGCCTGCAGAAACCGTGCCTGCGAAAAGTGTGGCTACCACTGCCAGTGCAATTTTATTGTTTTTCATGGGGAGATTTACCCTTTTTGTCCGTTTGAGTAATTGACTTAATGTATGACAAATAGTTTATGGTAACACTTGGTTACAAACTGTGACGTAAGTACAATTTGATGCTCTGTGTGTATGCGCATAAAAAGAAATGAGGGTGATCTCTCAAAATTCACATCTAAACGACCAAAAAGTGAGCGTTTGGTTTGTGTTTTTAGGATTTTACAGCTTAAATTTTGCCTTTTTTGTGCTTTTAGAGGTGTTTTTAAGATGAAAAACAGGGTTTAAACTGCACTTGCAAGTCATGATTTGTAACTATGTATTGCCATTTGTGAGCAAAATGGCAATGGGAGATGGTGAGTTTGAGTATTGTTGATTAAGTGTTCTTGAGGAGTGTTTAGGTAACTGAAGAGTTATAAAACAATACAATTGGTGAATAATAATGGTGCAATTTGATTCATAGTAGTAATACAAGAGGGCAAAAAAGGGGTAGATGTGAGTGAAAGTAGCGTTGCTTTGCTAAGCAATAAGACGCTTTATTTAGTGAGATGATTAAAGCCAACCGGGTGTATATCGTTGTCACATAACCATTTTTCCAGCTCAATAGAGGTCAATATCTCTAATTCTTTCTCTCTAGAGGACACATAGCTAGAGAGTGTTTCTAAAGTTTTGTCTTGTTTATAGCCTGGGTGGCACATGAACTCGACGCTCTCTAATTGCTTGTTAGTTTTGTGCATCAGTAGCCGCCTTTTAAGCCACTCTATATTTACACCTTCATCATAAAAGCCAATATCAAATGCATCAGGGAAAGGAACTTTTAAATCTTGTTGACCTTCGCATATTACATCGGCACGTCTTACCGGTAGCGCAACTTCATTAGCAAAGCTGATAAAGGTACGCTTAAGCACAGGGTAGATAGCAGCAAAGTGATGGCTGTCTATGTGGTTGATCTTCAGGCCTGACTCTACAGCCAGTTGATACTGGGCGACAAACTCCCGCATGATTTGTTCAGAAGGTATATTCGGTTTTGCTGCTAGTTCCTTTCTAGTTAAGAAATAGCCGTTACTGTCGACTAGCTCGGGAATTAGCTTTGGATCAGAGATAGGTTTTCCACTCGTTAATGTGAGATGTAGTCCTACTTCAGGGATCTGTCCCTCTTTATATAGTTCTATAGCATGGGCAGTGCCGGGTTGATTCATCATTATGGTAGTTGAGCGCACAACCCCAAACGCCATTGCTTTTTGGATGGCTAAGTTTACTTGTTCAGTTAAGCCAAAGTCGTCGGCATTGAAGATCAATTTCATTAGTTGTTTACCCATTCTCATGCGATGCAGTTGTAGCGTAACAGCAAAATGTTCAATTAATTGTCCTGATAGAACGAGTTAGGGAAAGAAACTTGCCACTCTGTGATCTGTAATTGCTTTAAAGTGATCCGCTCAAAGCTCACTGCTATCAGAAAAATAAAAAGCAAAGAATATTAGGGTTTAGAAAAGGTGTTGTTTACTTATAACTTGCCTAGACTTTTTCAAACTAACTATAACGACATGAATTTGGGCGGGTAGGGGGGAAATAAGTAAGGACCCAAGCTTAGCGCGTTAATACTTCTATAGCTCATTGTTCCATTGAGCATGTTATGTCTTACAATTAGTAGGTGTTAAATCGAACGTTGAGTGTGAGTCTGATCTCATTTCTGGAACATTCAGTTCTCGTTATATTGTAAACAGTCCTGTTTATGTCTAATTGTATCGTATTGTTATATTTAGTTTTTCTGTCGTATCCATGATTGACAGGGAGCAAATTAATCAACTTTTATTGCCCAAACAGGGCATTTAAACTTGCTTTTCCTATTTGTAATACAATATACTTATTGGCATAGCAGGAAACGATAACCACATGCTTTTAAAGAGTTTGATAGGTTTGTAGCTAATGTTTCCGTGCGATTCAATAGAGCTTAATAGCCTTATTGAAGCAGAATACTAAAAGATGAGACTCAATGAGTGTCACCTTTGTAAACAATTACTAAAGAGAGTGGGTTCGTGGATGGAACCTGCTTTTAATAGTGAAGCTCCATAACTACTAATAATAGCCTAAGCATACCCTTCTAGTGTTTAGGCTCGGTACACCACCGATTTACCCATAGGCTATGCACTTGCCTATGGGTTTTTTTTTGCCTTAGATATTGCAGTTAACAGGGGACTTTTTCTAACAACTCAAAACTCAGCTATAAAGGTTTTTTACTGTTATTAGTTAAGTGTCGCAGTTAACACTTACTACAGGCGCCTCGCAATATCTTCTCAATTACTCATCTCTTAAAATGCGTAAATGTCTGTTCGGCTCCTAATCATCTTGAACTGCTTTGCTTGCCAATGTTTAGTAGAGCGGTTTCTTACTTACTTCCGGTTTGTAGTTTAAATGTCTTAAAAATGTGCCCTACCAAAACTTTATGCACCTCTGCAAAGCCTCAACAACAAATAGACAAGTAAGCTAATATAAGAGGCTATTTACTATTTCCCGCGCTTGTATTGCTCACTTTTACATTCTGAAAAGGACGTGGTTTTGAGTGATTATCGATAGATTTGAATGAAATGGCGGTTCAATTAAGTAGTATTAATTGTATGAATGTGTGTCATCTGCAACATGTTTGAGTTGTATTTTCCCCGACTCATTTGATCGAAACATTCGTTGTAATGGCCAACTAAGGGCGAAGCGCTGTTACTTCAGGCCTTATATAACGGGCTTGTAGAAGCTTTTAGTTACATTTGTGGTTATTTTGTAGCGATAAATGCCTCTTTTTGCTCTTGATCACTTGTATGATTTAATCTAGCGCTAGTCTTGAGTCATGTGTCACATTTATGAAGTATTGTAATACAAAAGATAGGGATATCTGTTTAGACTGAACTGGATTTGAAATAATTATTTACAGTTTAAGGTAATGCAATGGATCTCAATACTCTTATTGTTGGCATCTACTTCCTATTCTTGATTGCGATAGGTTGGATGTTTAGAACGTTTACAAGCACTACTAGTGATTACTTCCGTGGCGGCGGTAATATGCTTTGGTGGATGGTTGGTGCAACTGCGTTTATGACTCAGTTCTCAGCTTGGACATTTACTGGTGCTGCTGGTAAGGCATACAACGATGGTTTTGCAGTAGCAATCATCTTCTTAGCAAACGCTTTTGGCTACTTCATGAACTTCGCGTACTTTGCGCCTAAGTTCCGCCAGCTGCGCGTTGTAACTGTAATTGAAGCAATTCGTATGCGCTTTGGTGCAGCGAACGAGCAAGTATTTACTTGGTCTTCAATGCCTAACAGTGTTGTATCTGCGGGTGTTTGGCTAAACGCACTAGCAATCATCGCTTCTGGTATCTTCGGTTTCGACATGACAATGACCATCTGGATTACAGGTTTGGTTGTACTTGCTATGTCTGTAACGGGTGGCTCATGGGCGGTAATCGCATCTGACTTCATGCAGATGGTTATCATCATGGCGGTAACAGTTACGTGTGCTGTAGTTGCTGTTGTTCAAGGTGGCGGTGTTGGTGAAATCATCAATAACTTCCCTGTAGGTGACACAGGTTCTTTCGTAGCGGGTAACAACCTGAACTACCTAAGCATCTTCAGCATCTGGGCATTCTTCATCTTTGTTAAGCAGTTCTCTATTACTAACAACATGCTTAACTCATACCGTTACCTAGCGGCGAAAGATTCTAAGAACGCTAAGAAAGCTGCACTTCTTGCATGTGTACTTATGCTTGGTGGTGTATTCATTTGGTTCATGCCTTCTTGGTACATCGCTGGTCAAGGTGTAGACCTATCAGCTGCTTACCCAGATGCAGGTTCTAAAGCTGGTGACTTCGCTTACCTATACTTTGTACAAGAATACATGCCAGCCGGTATGGTTGGTCTACTTGTAGCGGCAATGTTCGCAGCAACAATGTCTTCAATGGACTCAGGCCTAAACCGTAACTCAGGTATCTTTGTTAAGAACTTCTACGAACCAATTGTTCGTAAGAACCAAGCTTCAGAAAAAGAGCTAGTAACAGTATCTAAGCTCACGTCTACAGTGTTCGGTATCCTGATCATTCTTATCGCACAGTTCATTAACTCACTTAAGGGTCTGAGCTTGTTCGATACAATGATGTACGTTGGTGCTCTAATCGGCTTCCCAATGACTATTCCTGCGTTCCTAGGTTTCTTCATCAAGAAGACTCCAGACTGGGCAGGTTGGGGTACACTGATTGTTGGTGGTATCGTTTCTTATGTTGTTGGTTTCGTTATCAACGCAGACATGGTATCTCACGCATTTGGTCTTGAAGAGCTAACTAAACGTGAATGGTCTGATGTTAAGGTTGCTATTGGTCTTATCGGTCACATCACACTAACTGGTGGTTTCTTCATCGCATCTACTCTGTTCTACAAGCCTCTAACTGCAGAGCGTCAAGCAGACGTAGACAAGTTCTTTGGTAACCTATCAACGCCTCTAGTTTCAGAGTCAGTAGCTCAGCAGAAACTAGATAACAAACAGCGTCAAATGCTAGGTAAACTAATCGCAGTAGCTGGTCTTGGTGTAATGCTAATGGCATTCCTACCTAACCCAATGTGGGGCCGCGGTGTGTTCATCCTTTGTGGTGCTATCGTAGGTGGTGTTGGCCTGCTTCTAGTTAAAGCGGTAGATGATTCTGTTGAAGACCTTCAAGAGAGTGTTGCGACTAAATAATCATTTAGATTAAAGCAAACGTAAATGATAAAGCGGGCCTAGTGCCCGCTTTTTGTGTGTATGGGGTTTATAAAGCTAGAAGCTTTGGAATAACAGCTAAAAAAGACGGTACTAGAGCTGACTTTGAAGGGGAGGGTTGAGGATTAACCTATCTCAAAAGGGCAACAGTTCTTAAGTAAAGAACACAGGGAGCGACGCAGTTTAGTTCGCGAGGCTAGGGAAAGGGGAATCTATGCTTTGAGCCCGTTGCGATGGCATGCTGTCTTCGAAGTGCCAAATAGAACATCTTCGATAAAAAGCCCTACATTTCAACTAGGTATGTATCGTGCCTAAAGTTCGATTTAGATTAATAGCCGAATCGATTTAAGAGATGTCACGAATAAATATGTTAAGCCATTTGAAATCACGTCAAACCCAAATAAGTAATACAAATCGCCTTGTTATTTAACTTTCTACTAAATGCATCCACATCCTCAGTTAAATGTTCATATCATTAAGTTGCATAGATAATGAGATGTAAATCAACCTATGGTGGCTGTAACGACAGATTTCAGTGTGTAACAGGGTGTTTCTAGTGCCATTTCTGCAAGTTTTCAAACGTTACTTAATGTTAGATCTAGATCACTTGTATGATTTATTCGTTAAGAGTTCACGAGGTATTCGTCACATTTAAGCCTTATTGTAGTACAAGATGCTGTTTGTTCTGGTTAGACTTTTCGGACTTAAACAAGAAAACAATCTCACAAAGGGTTAATGATGGATCTCAATACAGTTATTGTTGGTGTCTATTTCCTATTCTTAATTGCAATAGGATGGATGTTCAGAACGTTTACAAGCACAACAAGTGATTACTTCCGAGGCGGCGGTAGTATGCTTTGGTGGATGGTAGGTGCAACTGCCTTCATGACTCAGTTCAGTGCTTGGACATTTACTGGTGCAGCTGGTAAAGCTTACGCAGATGGTTTCGCAGTAGCGGTAATCTTCCTTGCGAACGCATTTGGTTACCTAATGAACTACCTATACTTCGCTCCTAAGTTCCGTCAACTACGTGTTGTAACGGTAATCCAGGCGATTCGTATGCGTTTTGGTTCTTTCAACGAGCAAGTATTTACTTGGTCTGGTATGCCAAACAGCGTTATCTCTGCAGGTATCTGGCTAAACGGTCTAGCTATCATTGCTTCAGGTATCTTCGGTTTCGACATGACAACGACTATCGTTCTTACGGGTCTTGTTGTACTTGTAATGTCTGTAACGGGGGGTTCTTGGGCGGTAATCGCATCTGACTTCATGCAGATGGTTATCATCATGGCAGTAACAGTAACGTGTGCAGTAGTTGCTATCATCCAAGGTGGTGGTGTTGGTGAAATTATCGCTAACTTCCCGACTGACGAAGGCGCATCTTTCGTTTCGGGCAACGACCTTAACTACCTAAGCATCTTTGGTATCTGGGCATTCTTCATCTTTGTGAAGCAGTTCTCTATCACGAACAACATGCTTAACTCTTACCGTTACCTTGCAGCTAAAGACTCTAAGAACGCTAAAAAAGCAGCACTTCTTGCTTGTGTTCTAATGACTATGGGTCCTGCAATTTGGTTCATGCCTTCTTGGTTCATCGCAGGTCAAGGTGTTGATCTTGCTGCTATCTACCCAGAAGCAGGTTCTAAAGCTGGTGACTTTGCTTACCTATACTTCGTTGAAACCTTCATGCCAGCAGGTATGGTAGGTCTACTAATTGCTGCAATGTTTGCTGCAACTATGTCTTCAATGGACTCAGGTCTAAACCGTAACTCAGGTATCTTTGTTAAGAACTTCTACGAGCCAATTTGTCGTCCAAACGCGACTGAAAAAGAGCTAGTAATTGTTTCTAAACTGACGTCTACCTTCTTCGGTATCGCAATTATCCTTGTAGCACTATTCATTAACTCGCTAAAAGGTCTAAGCTTATTCGATACGATGATGTATGTAGGTGCTCTAATTGGTTTCCCAATGACCATTCCAGCATTCTGTGGTTTCTTCATTAAGAAGACTCCAGACTGGGCAGGTTGGGGTACGCTAGTAGTAGGTGCAATTGTTTCTTACTACGTAGGTTTCGTAATCACAGCTGACATGGTTGCTAACTGGTTTAACCTTGAGCCTCTTACTGGTCGTGAGTGGTCTGACCTTAAAGTTGCTATCGGTCTAATTGGTCACCTAGTGTTTACAGCAGGTTTCTTCTGCCTAACTACACTGTTCTACAAGCCACTTACAGCTGAGCGTCAAGCGGACGTAGATAAGTTCTTCGAGAACCTAAACACTCCACTAGTTGCTGAGTCTAACGAGCAGAAAGTTCTAGATAACAAACAGCGTCGTATGCTTGGTTCACTTATCGCAGTTGCAGGTGTTGGTGTAATGCTAATGTTCTTGCTACCTAACCCACTGTGGGGCCGCTTTATCTTTGTATTGTGTGGCGCGATTGTTCTAGGTGTTGGTCTACTACTTGTTAAAGCAGTTGATGACACGGTTGAAGAACTACGTGAACAAACCGCTGAATAATAGAATTTTATAATTATTTAATGCGGGCGCTTTAAGCCCGCATTTTTTTGCTTTGCAATCCCTATAAAGAAGAGACAACAAAATGAAAAAAACTGCCATTGCCTTAGCTGCTACGTTAGCTTTGTCTGGATGTAGCCTTTTCAATAACTCTCAATCAGAAGAGCCGATGACGGTTGCGGATGTCAACCGCAGCATGCTTTTAGAAAGTGATCGTCTAACCGTTATCGATACTGAGTCTATGGAAGAGGCTTATAAGGGTGAAGTTGATGCACTTCGTGAGAAGATCCTCAACGCGAAAAACGGTGACGTAATTGAAATCGAACCAGGTAAGTATCGCAACCTTGGTCAGCTGACTATTGAAGCGAATAACGTAACGATTAAAGCGAGAAAGGCAGGTACTGCTTGGATCACCGGTCTAGTTCAGTTTGAACTGAAAGGTGATGGCATTACGTTAGACGGTTTAGTCTTTACTGAGGGTGGTCCTAACGAACGCTTTGGTGGCGTACGCATGATGGGTGACCGAATCACGCTGAAGAATTCAACATTCTACTACTTCAATGATGATTATGCGTATGAACCAGACGAGCGTCGTTCTGAATACCCTAAGTACCTTTGGGTTTCTCTATGGGGTAAAGACGGTCAAGTGATCAACAACCGTTTTGAAGGCAAGCAAAAACGCGGTACTTTGATTGGTGTTCAGAAGAATGAAACGCCTGATAACCATATTATCAAGCACAACATTTTCTTGGATCAAAAGCCTAACCAGTATAACGAGTTCGACATTAAAGAAGCGATCCGTTACAACGGTAATAGCTGGGAAGCGATTCGTATTGGTGATTCAAAAGCATCACAATGGCCTTCAAACAGCCAGTTTGTTGAAAACCTAATGATTAATATGGACGGTGAGCGTGAGCTTATTTCTATTAAATCAGGCGGTAACATCATCGGTGGCAACACTATCTTTGAAAGCACAGCATTGATTTCTCTTCGCCACGGTAAAGCAAACGTGGTTGAAGACAACGTGATTCTGGGTAACGGAAAGCGTCTAACTGGTGGTATGCGTATTTATGATGAAGACCATGTCATTCGTAATAACTACATTGCTAACACTCGTGGTCGCGATGGTTTAATTGAAGGTAACGCAGATCTTCGTGGCGGTATCGTGATCAACACCGGTATTATCGATGTAGCGAACGGCGAGGAGCTTGACCAATCTGTTAAAGGTAAAGAGCTCAACAAGCAGTGGACTCCTAAGAACATCGCTATTGAAAACAACACCTTAGTTGATACAGAGTGGGGCATTGTCTACGGTAACCAGACTCACCGTGTAAGCCTATTCGACAACAAAGAAGTTGAAAGTATCTTTGGTGGTGTAGATGTACACTTTAGCAAAAACCTTGTAGACAACTCTGCTAATCCTGAGTTTGTTGCGGTTCGTGCGACTGTTGACTTCCCACTTGATGGCGCAACTTATGCTGATGAAGTGTATGTTGGCCAAATTACAGACGCTGAGTTAGTGTCTAACTACACAGCTGAATTGCCAGAAATCACAAATTTGAATGGCTTTGAATCAGCTGAAAACGTGGGTGCTGACGCTTCTAAACTGAAGATCATCACTGCTGACGTTGCAGGACCAGACTACGTAATCAAATAAAATATAACAACGTAGATGGCTAGGTAAACTAAAGGCGAGCATTGCTCGCCTTTTTCTTTATATGTAGATTAACGATTAATAAAGGTTCGATAATCATCAGAAGTTACTAATGCTTTAGTTCAAGCCGGCATTTTGGTGCTGTCTTGCTTGGTTTTGCATCGGTTTAACTGATCCCTAACGATTTGCTTGTAAACCTTAATCAGTTCAAACGACATGAAACTCGTATCAAGATAAAGTAGTGGGGCATAGATAGAGCTTCCCTTGGTGAGGTCGTGCATTGAGTCTGATAGACGAGCTATGGCTTCATCGAGAGTGCACTGATTAATGTAACCTTGATCCTGAAAACGTTTAGCTTTATTAAGTAAATTGCTAGCGCGTCCAATTAACAGTTTTGGATTTCGTAACCCATTTTGAACCACAGAACTAATACAGATTCTATATTGGGTCAGTGCATCCACAGTATCCATGAGTGTTTGCCATTGTTCGTTGTAGCGAGTCATGGATAACTCTTGACCCTTGAGACTCCTAAGCACAGCGCAATCACAGCAAAAGAACAATAAACGTATGGTTTGTCCGTGAACCACGAGTTGTTTTGATAGAGATTGTTCTTCACTGTTTTGGCTCAGCGCTTCTAAACGCATACTCAAGATGTGTCGCTCAGGTCGACTTCCTAGGTAACTGAAGGTGCTGACTTTATTGCTTAGGGAAAACAGCGTTGATTTCACTTCGCCAAACGCCTCTTGATCAATCTTTTCCCCAGTCATTTCCTCGTAGACAAACGAACGATGAAGTCGCACTGCGTCTATCGCATCAAATACAAACTTAACGGCTTGTTGCCCTTGCGTAATAGGGGATTCAAAGGGTGAAGTGAGCGCGTTTGTGAGTCCTGCTCGATTGATCAGTAGCATGTTGCTTGATATGTCCATAATCACATCCTTATTTATGAAGACATTTATCACTTTTAATCAAGCAACTATGATGCCAATTAATAAACTTTTGTTTTTATTGGTATTTTCTGTTTTTGTATCGACTGTTTGTGCTTTTATTTTGTGCAGTTAGCACTAATTCAGTGCACAAGTTTATGGGGCTGTATAAATAGCGGTTGGTCCTGATGATTCATTGAATAAAGTGGCACAAGTGATTGAATCTACTAAGGTGTTTACAGGTAATCACAAAGTTGAAGAGTCACTATGCACGAAGATTGGGCTGCGTTGGGCATTGCTGCTGTAGGTATTGTGGGGCTAGGGTGCCAATGGTTAGCTTGGCGTATGAAACTGCCAGCTATTTTGTTTTTGCTCATAGCAGGTATTGTTGCCGGTCCCATTATGGGATGGATACAACCACAAGCGGTGTTCGGAGAGCATTTCTTTGCACTAGTATCACTGGCGGTTGCGGTGATTCTTTTTGAAGGGAGTTTGACCCTAAAGTTCTCGGAAATAAAGGGTGTCAGCAATACCGTGTGGAGCATTGTCTCTATAGGCGCGTTGGTATCTTGGGCGGTTACAAGTATTGCCACACACTACTTACTGGGTTTTGAATGGTCATTGGCACTACTGTTCGGGAGCTTGACGGTAGTGACAGGGCCTACTGTGATTGTGCCTCTTTTAAGGACGGTCAGGCCCACTTCGCGTCTATCCAATATTCTTCGCTGGGAGGGTATTTTAATTGATCCCCTTGGCGCGTTGTTTGTGGTTATGGTGTATGAGTTCATCATATCAAGCAGTTCGGCGCAAAGCTTTGAAGTGTTTGGATTCATTCTCGTTATAGGGTTTGGCATTGGGGTTGCTGCAGGCGCAGGTGTCGCTGAAGTACTAAGACGGGGTTGGCTACCAGAGTACTTACAGCCCTTTGGTGTATTAACTATTGTCCTTGCCGTGTTTGCAGGTTCGAATCACCTTGAGTCCGAATCTGGTTTATTGACAGTGACGGTGATGGGGATGTGGCTAGCCAACGCTAGAGATGTCAATATTCAGAGCATTCTGCATTTCAAAGAGAATCTTACGGTAATGTTTATTACCGGCTTGTTCATCATACTAGCGGCTCGTATCGACCTTGAAGATTTCCAAGCGCTCGGCTGGAGCGCTGTAGCTTTATTCGTGGTCATTCAATTGGTTTCTCGTCCTTTGTCTATATTTGCTTCGACATTGCGCAGTAATTTAGGCTTTAAAGAGAAGGTTTTTTTGGCTTGGGTTGCCCCTAGAGGTATCGTTGCTGCGTCCATCTCTGCACTGTTTGCGATTAAGCTGTACAACATTGGTATGGAGGAAGCTAAGTTACTTGTTCCTTTGGTATTTATGGTGATCATTGGCACCGTGGTTTTACAAAGTTTTTCAGCCAAACCCATGGCAAAACTATTGGGCGTGGCAGAGACAGCTCCGCGTGGTTTCTTGATTGTGGGGGCGAACGATGTTGCGCGCGCTGTCGCATTAGCTCTGTCTAAGTATGATCTAAGAGTTGTGGTGACAGACTCAAACTGGGATTACATTAGCCAGGCGAAAATGGCAGGGTTAGAGTATTACTACGGCAATCCAACCTCGAGTCATGCTGATGAATACCTCGATCTTATTGGTGTTGGGCATGTTGTGGCTATGAGCCCTGACAAACACTTTAATATTATGGCCTGTATGCAGTATTTGTCGGACTTTGGTGTGAATCGAGTGTTCTGTCTAAGGGATACAAAGAACAACAATGGTGACAAACACATTGTGGGTAAAAAGTCCTTCGGACAAACGTTATTTTCTGGAAAACACAGCTTTAAAAAGCTGGCCAGTCTGATCAACCAAGGGGCAGAAGTTAAGCACACCAAACTGAGTGATAGCTTTACTTATCAAGACTACCTCAAGCAATATAACGAAAGCCTCATTCAACCTTTGTTTGTGGTTACTGCTCAACAACGAGTGCATATGGTCGGAGATGATAGCGAGTTTGCCCCACAAGCTGGCGAAACGGTGGTTTCATTAATTAAGAAGCAGTGGACAGGAGAAGATAGGCGAGGAGATTGAGCCCAGTTTCAACTGTACCTATTTTAAGCCTCGCAAGTTTGAAGTTGCGAGGCTTTTTAGTTTCGGGCAATTTGGTTCTATATTGTCAGGAGGACAACAACAATGGATATTGAGCACTTTTTAAAACAGCAGGAAGTGGACCATCAGCGCTTTGAACATTCTGCTGTATTTACAATCGAACAAGCAAATCAGCTGGATATGAAGATTCCGGGTTTGCCTACGAAGAATTTGTTCTTGAGAGATGGAAAAGGAAAACGGCATTGGTTGTGGATAGGGTCAGAGAGTGATGAACTGGACCTAAAATCCTTGTCAGAGCGGCTGTTAACAAAGCGTCTGAGTTTGGCGTCCGCGGAGCGCTTGGCGATACATCTTGATTCTGAGCCAGGTAGAGTCTCTTTACTTGATATCTTTAAAGCCCAGGCAAATAAGGTAACTTTGTTGGTGACTAGAGCAGTTTGGGATTCTGAGACTATGCATTGCCATCCTTATGAGAACACGGCCACCTTGCAAGTGAATACCCAACAGCTTAAGCCCTTACTGCTTTCCTTAAACAATGAGGTGTTGATCTTAGAGTGATGATTATTGTGGAATAAATTATCCATAATGATTGGAAGTATTGGCTCTTTTTAAAGTGTGATGAACCTCTTATTATGCTCGCCATCGACAACGCTTATGAGGAATTTCATTATGTCGCACCCAATCATTAAAGATCTAAACAGCCGCTACACCGCTAAGAAATACGATACAAAAAAACGCATTTCGGCTGAAGATATGGAAGTGATCAAAGAAGCAATCCGCTTGTCAGCGTCTTCTATCAACTCACAACCTTGGAAGTTTATTGTGATTGAGAGTGATGCGGCTAAGCAGCGTTTTCATGACACTTTTGCCAATATGCACCAATTTAACCAGCCTCACGCTAAAGAAGCGTCACACGTTATCTTGTTTGCACATAACCCTAACTATACAAAAGATGACTACCGCAAAGTTGTTGATGTAGAAGTAAGCTCGGGTCATCTGCCAGCAGACATGTATGACAACATGTTAAACGGTGCATACGGTTTTGCTGAGCTGAACACTGATGAGAGTGGTTTTAACGGCAACTGGACTAAAGCTCAAACCTACATTGCTGTAGGTAATACGCTACATGTTCTAGCTCGTATGGGCATCGCATCTACTCCAATGGAAGGTGTTGATCCTGAGCTTATTGGCGAAGTGTTTGCAGAAGAGTTAAAGGGTTATCAGTGTGATTTTGCACTTGCTATTGGCTACCACCTAGAAGGTGAAGACTACAACTATGGTAAGCCAAAAGCCCGTCTTGCGACAGAAGACGTTATCACGGTTGTATAATCGTAATTAATTGAATTTAATAGAAAGGCTAGGTGAAAACCTAGCCTTTTTTCGTTGTGTTTGGAATGTAATTTATGAAGCGTTCAGCGTTATAAAAGTCGCAAGCATAAAGGCAACATTCATGCCGAGTAATTTTCGGAATACTTAGCTATCACCAACCATTAATCTACATAAACCGCGGTATTCGGGTTGGCCGAAAACTCAAAGATCATTTCAATGTCTTCTTTCATCGTTCGCCCTTTAGAAAGCTCCGGCAATTCATCGATAGAAAAGAACCCAATCTCAGAGATTTCAATGTTAATTGTCGGCTCACCCGACTCTAACTCACACAAGAAAAACATCTTGTAAATGTGAAAGGGGTAGGGAGGAGTGTAGGGGTGAACCGCCCTGTCTTTTATCGCCACGAGTTGAGGGTTAGAAACTACATAACCAGACTCTTCAAATACTTCTCTGACAACGCCTTGTGTTGGGGTTTCACACACATCGCCCCATCCACCTGGCAGGGTCCAGCAATCGTCTTCGCGCTCACGAACCAGTAAAATCTTTCCGTCCTTTATTACTCCGGCCCTAACGTCAATCTTTGGTGTTGGATATCCACTCTCACCGATGAATAGATTTGATACTTTTTCTACTGGTTGCTCACTCAGTTCTGCAAACATTTTATGCGAGATATCAGCTACTTGATCAAAACGTTCCAGATCAAATTTATCTATGGAATAGGTTTTTCCCGCTTGGCTTATCGCTTGTAACTGTTTAGCCCATTCTAACCATTGGCTCATGATGATTCCTTTGCCGCAGCAATTAAACAGTCATAGAAGGCTGATGCGGCAGGAGATAGCCCTCTAAGATGATTTCTTAGTACTATGGAAAACTGGCTACTAAAGTGCCATTGTTCTGGTTTTAATGCAGTAAATTTGTCGCGATAGTCATGGTTTTCAATGAGGTGTGTCGGAAGAAAGCTAATGTGTGTTCCCGCTAGCGTTAGCATTAAGCCAGACTCTACATGCCAACCATCAATAAGCTTTAGGTCTTGATATTGGCTAACATCAAGCAGGGCGTACATGGTATCTGCGGCATAGCCGCCGACATTGATTCGCTGTGATTCTAGCGAATAGTTGTTGTTACGTATTTTTTCGGCAAGATCTTTTCTGGCATATAAACAACTTTCTTCAGTAAAAATAGGCTCTACGTGAGGGTAAGAATAGGTTTGATGATCGTCCAGTACGACGATCATCATATCCAGTTGGTTTTTCGCTAATTTTTCGTTGAGAACGGTAAAATCAGCAATCTCAAGTGTAAGCTCAACATCATCACTGAGTTTATAATAGGCTTCGATTGCTTTTGATAAAGGGTTGGATGACAGAGAAACAGTATTGTCCAAGCAACCAACCCGAACATGACCGATTAACTTAGATTGAACGCCTTTGAGTTTAGCCGCGTAGTCTGACAGCAAGCTATTGATCTCATTTGCATAATTATATACTTTGCATCCTTCATCGGTTAACACAAAACCACTTCTTCCTCGGTTACAAAGTACTACTCCAAGACTTTTTTCTAGGGTGATAAGCTCTTTACTTAACACTGGTTGACTAAGGCCGGTGGTTAGGGTGGCATTGCTGATTCCTCCCTGCTCAACGATCTCTGAAAAAAGCTCTAATCGACGCAGGTCACGCTTGTCTAATTTTTCTATGTTAATCGACATAAATCTATTACATGATAATTTTAGAATGTTTAGATTCAATAATATGTATTTATTTACATGTAACAAGGTGCTAACTTTTTTTATGTGACCAATATGGATAAATATGTAGGAGAGAAGGATGTCTGAAACACCTAAGTCAAAGATTGACGATTTCGAATTAGAGCCAGTGCCTGATAGTGCTAAGCGTTCTTGGTGGGTAATTAGCTTAATTTGGTTGGCTATTGGTATTGATATTTCAGGCTTGTTCTTGGGAGCGATCTTAAGTGAAGGTATGGCAATCAACGACGCTTTGCTAGCGACCTTTATTGGTTCGTCCATTCTTGCCGTTCTTGCCATGCTTTGTGCCAACATTGGTTTTCAATCAGGCGTATCTACTCCGCTAGTGAGTAGCGCTGTGTTTGGTCGTAACGGTGGCAAACTGTTGGGATTGATTACCGGTGTTTCTTTAGTTGGCTGGTTTGCCTTTCAAGCGGACTTCTTTGCTTTGATTTTGGTGGAAGCACTGGCCAAATATAACCTTGAAGTACCTCATTTTGCAGCTTTAGTTGGTGGGGGAGCACTGATGATGGTGACTGCCATCTATGGTGTTCGAGCACTTGGTAAACTTTCAACTTACTCAGTGCCGCTAATGGTAGGTCTAATTACCCTTGGCCTTATTATGGCATCGGGATCGCAACCTGCAGGAGAGCGAGAGTTGATTGCTCCTATGTCTATGGGCGAGGCGATTTCCTTTGTTATGTCTATTTGGATTTTGGCTGCAATTGCATCTCCAGATATTGCTCGCTACGCCAAGACACGTAAAGATGCCATTCTAGGTGCTGGCTTTGGTTTCCTATTAGGAAATAGTGCCACTATCGTTGTCGCTCTTTTGCTTACTCAGATGACAGGTACCGATAACCTCGTTGAAGTATTCTTTACGATTGGACTAGGTATGGTGGCGATTACCATTTTGGTTTTCGCACAATGGACAACCAACAGCAGTAACTTAGTATCCGGTGCACTCGGCATGTCTGTTGCCCTTCCGCGTGTACCGCGCCCTGTATGGGTTATCTTGATGACTATTATCGGTCTTGCCATTGCTCAGTTTGGCATGGTCGATAAGTTCACAGCATTCTTGACCTTGCTAGGCGTCACTATCGCACCATCTGCCGGTGTGTATCTGGCTCAGTATTATTTCATTAATAAGCAAGATTTTAGCTTTGAAGCAATACAAAACGTGCCTTCATGGAAGATCAATGGCTTGTTAGCGTGGGCATTTGGTAGTGCTATCAGTGCGTGTACCGCAGGCGAGTTCTTCAACTTATTCTCAATTACTACCATTTCAGCGATTGATGGCATCTTGGCTTCATTTGTTGCCTACATGGTATTAGTAAAAGTGATGTCTATGGGAAAGAATAAGGAGACTGTCCGTGATTATTAATGAGCAAATGATTGATGATATTGCTCTAGGCGCGACGGTGCTTGGCACTGGTGGTGGCGGTGACCCTTACAGTGGCGCATTAATGGCTAAGGCTGCAATTGCGCAGTCTGATAAACCGGTCGAGATTATTTCCTTAGAAGAGGTGGATGACAACTGCATGACGGTTCCTTCTTCAATGATTGGTGCGCCGACCGTTGCCATTGAGAAGATCAACTCGAAAGACCAGATGCTGGTGGCTTTTGAAGCTATGGAAAAAGCTTTAGATGAAGAAATTGCTGTAACGTTTCCAATTGAGGTAGGTGGCTTTAACTCTCTTATCCCAATCTTGGTCGCGGCGCAAAAAGGCATTCCGGTTGTAGACTGTGATGCAATGGGGCGCGCATTCCCAGAGTCGCAGATGGTCACCTTTTATCTTGATGGTTTACCTTCTGCGCCTAATACACTCGCAGACGAGAAGGGTAACGTAGTCACTCTTCATCCATTAGATGGTGTTTGGTCTGAGCGTTTTGCTCGTCCAATTACCGAGGAGATGGGCGGCTCTGCTGCTATGTGCGATTATCCAATGCGTGGCTTTAACTTAAAGAAAAGTGCTCTTGCTGGCACTCTTACTAAAGCAATGGAAATTGGCAAAGCTATTCGTAAAGCCAATGCTGATGGCGAAAATGCCGTAGATGCGGTGCTGAATATCGTTGGCGGAAGGCGCATAGTCACAGGTAAGATTCTCGATATTCATCGCACCACTGCCGGTGGCTTTGTGACAGGTGGTGTGGTCATAGAGAGACTGCAATTTAGCGATAATGACGGTGAGCCTAAGTCAGTGTTTGTGCACTTTCAAAATGAATTGCTACTTGCTCATAAAGGAAGCTCTGCAGAAGAGCTAAGTCAAGAGAACTTGCTGGCGACAACGCCAGACTTGATCTCTATCTTAGACCATGAAACCGGACACCCTATTACTACTGAACAGTTGCATTATGGACAACGAGTCGATTTGATAGCTTATCCTTGCGACCCGAAATGGCGCACGGAGAAAGGCATTGAAGTCGCAGGTCCAAATTACTTTGGCTATGCGGTAGATTATCAAACAATAGAAACCTTGCTGGAATCAGGTGGTAAGTAGTATGCAGGATCAAGTTTTTCGTTTAGGTATTGATGTTGGCGGAACCAACACCGATGGTGTCTTACTCGACAATACCTTGAACTGTATTGCAAAGGTAAAAGTTGCAACCTCTGAGGATATCTTTACGGGTATAGATGGCGCTATTACCGCACTACTTAATCAAAGTGGTATTAAGGGTAGCCAAGTAAAGCACGCAATGTTGGGAACGACTCAGTGTACCAACGCCATCGTAGAGAAGAAAGCACTCGATCGCGTCGGTATGATTCGCCTTGCTCTGCCAAGCGGAAGTAGTGTTCCTCCTTTGTGTGGTTGGAGCCAGTCGTGGCAAGAATTGCTAGGTGAGCATTTCTATGAAGCGCACGGCGGCTACGAATACGATGGCAAGCTAATTGCTGATATTCAGGAACAAGAGATCCGTGCGCTTTGTCAAAAAATGAAAGGGAATGTGGACTCTGTTGCTATTTGTGGTGTGTTTTCTCCAGTCAATGGTGATCAAGAAAAGCAAGTTGCACAATGGGTAGCAGAAGAGTTAGAAGGGGTGAAAATCTCTCTGTCTCATCAGGTGGGTAGCCTCGGCATTCTTGAGCGTGAAAATGCGACTATTTTAAACGCTGCTCTGCAAGGTACAGCGCAAAGATTCGTGCAAGGCTTCTGCCATGCATTAGAGAGTCATAGGATCTTAGCGACGCCTTATTTTGGGCAAAATGACGGAACTTTGATGTCGCAAGAATTTGCGCTTAAGTATCCAATTTTGACGGTAGCATGTGGGCCAACGAATTCTATCCGTGGTGCGAGCCATCTATCGAAACTATCAGATGCCATCGTTGTTGATGTAGGTGGTACAACGTCCGACATTGGTGCTTTGGTTCATGGGTATCCGCGCGAGTCGAGCATAGCAGTCGAGCTTGGAGAAGTTCGTACGAATTTCCGTATGCCAGATATTTTGGCTCTTGCCGTAGGTGGCGGCACTATCGTTAGAGAGCAAAACAGTGGCTATAAGCTAGGGCCTGATAGCGTTGGACACAAGTTGCTTTCTGAAGCGAAAAGCTTTGCCGGGGACACTCTAACCTTAACTGATGTCGCCTTAACACTAAATCACATGGAGTGGCACAACGCTGAGCAACTTCAACCAGTAGATCTTAGCGAGATAAACGCAACTACTATCTACTCGCAAATGGTGAGAGATGTAGAAGAGGGCATAGATAAGATGAAAACCTCATCTGCGTCAGTGCCTGTTATTCTCGTGGGGGGGGGGAGCGCACTAATGCCAGATCACTTTGAAGGTGTCAGTGAGGTAGTGCGACCAGAGCACTATGAAGTCGCCAATGCCATTGGTGTAGCTTTGGGAGAAATATCGGGCCAGTTCGACAAGATTGTCCCAATAGCACCTGAAAAACGTTTGGAAACCATGAAGCGACTTGAAGAGCAAGCCAAGCAAGCGGCTGTCGATGCTGGCGCATGTGTGGAAAGTGTTGCTGTGATTGAACGCAGTGAGATCCCTCTAAGTTATCTTCAAGGCAATATGGTTCACGTGAAAATCAAAGCTGCTGGCAAAATAGCCTAGATTCCATTGCTCGAACCACGGTTGATTTATCCATTGCGCTAAAAAAACAAAAGCCCTAAGTCATCGACTTAGGGCTTTGTGTATCACAGTGGATCTTGACTAGACCAAAGTCAATTAGTCGTGCGTTACTTTAAGATCGTAGATAGTAGCCGCAGTCATGTCATCTGCATCACCTGTACGGTTTTGCACGTAAACGCCAGCCTTAAAGTAGTTCCAGCTGTCTTCTAGGCTAACACCGTAGATGTCTAGATCGACAGAAACCTTACGTGGATCTTTGCCTTCTTGATACAGTTCGAAAGTCAGCATGCTTCCTTGAACATCAATTGCGTAAGAGAATTTCTCGCCAAGTGCGATACCATCGTCATACGATTTTGGTGTGTTCTTCTCACCTTGTCTCCAGAAGTTTGGTTTAGTTGAACCTAGAACAGGGAAGGTGATGTCACCATCGCGAAGGCCAGAGCGGCGATCAGGTTCTACGTTAAACCAGATAGAGCCAGTTTTGTGGTTTGGCATTTTGCGGTAGTAAACCTTGATTGGCTCGTCATTAGGAGCATGGATCTGGCCAATGATTACACGGCCTTGCTGCCAATCAACACCCGTAGTCGTTACTTCATCAACAGACATGGTAACTTCCATACGACCATTCACACCGCCCACTTTAGCGTGATCGCTTTCAGGTGCAGAACCGAATACCCAGTTGTTCTTATTAGTACCGCGAGTACTAATAGATGTATCACCACAACGAAGCATTTGGCGAAGTTCAGAGCGGATATATTTCGTATTTTCTGAAGTCTTTACACCAGAAACAGGTGAACGGAAAACAACACCATCACCCGCTTCGTTTACATAGAAAAATTCAGAGTGCTGAGCACCTTGTGCGATTTCTTGTTCGCTGAACTCTGTAGGTTTGTCACCGCCAGTAAGTGATACTGGTAATGTTGTTTTCCAGCACGCTAGGTCTAAAACCTCATTAGGAGTAGGTGCAGCTACTGCAGCAGAAGAAAGGGCAAATGTAGATAAAACGCCAATAGCAATCTTGCTAAAAGAAGACATTAAGTTTTCCTGTTAATTAGTAATTATGTATGACAAATATGCTAATAATGCGCAAAACCTTTGTCTGTGACATAGATCGTGTCGAAAATTGACTATTTTTAATTACCTTGTGAGTTGTAGAGGCTTACTTTAATCTACTTGATTGTTTTAAAAGAAGTTTTTAGTTAAGTGTCAATATTGTGCCTAATATGATTAGTAATGACTTGTTACATATACTGCCTATTTTAATGATTATTCGTGTGTAAATTGAGCGAATTTTCGAGGGCTATTCATAAGATCAATCGTTCGCGCTTCAGTAAAAATGTTAGGTACGTCAAATTGATATGCTGTGTTGGCGTATTTATTTGGGTATAACTTGGTGAACTAGTGGTGTGAGTTTTGAGGGAAGTCGGTTTTAAAACTGATATTTCTATAATGGGCACGGTAGAGCAAAGGTGATAACAAGCGTTAAAGAGAACCATTTGAAAATTGCCTTTTGGTATTGTTTTTTTGTATCGATGGCATTTGAATGCTGACAGTTAGGATCTGACTTTTTTTGAGGTTTCTTAAACGGTATCGAAGTGTGGGCTACTTCACGAAATTAGTACCAATAAGGTTATAGAACCCAGCTGTATGACCTCCGCCTACTTGATTCTTTCCCAGATATAATTACAATAGCCTTATTGTAATACAAATGGTTTTCCGGATAGGAACGAATTATTCGGCCTATGAAGGTTTAGCCAATTATCAACTCACATAGAGAATATCAATATGTCTACTAAAGTTGCATTTATCTCAGGCGCTACTGGCGGTATCGGTTTTCAAGTAGCTAAGCGTCTAGGTCAAGACGGTTACACAGTAATCCTTAACGGTATCGAAGATGCTAAAGGCGCTGAGCGTCTAGCTGAGCTTAAAGAAGCAGGTATCGAAGCTGAGTACCACGGTTTTGACGTAACTGATGAGCACGCTGTAACTGCTGCTATCACCGCTGTTGGCGAGAAGTACGGTAAAATCGACGTTGTTGTTAACAACGCTGGTGGTCTTGGTGGTCGTAGCCCAATCGAAGGCATGGAAACTGATTTCTTCCGTAAGGTAATGGCTCTTAACCTAGACAGCGCATTCTTCGTATCTCGTGCTGCTATCCCATTCCTTAAGAAGTCTGACAACGCGTCAATCATCAACTTCACTTCGAATGCAGCTTGGAACGCAGGTGGCCCAGGCGCTGGTATCTACGGTACTTCTAAAGCAGCAGTTCACACTCTAACGCGTGCTCTTGCTAAAGAACTAGCTCCAGCTAACATCCGTGTTAACGCTGTATCTCCAGGTACTATCGATACTCCGTTCCACGCACAAATCAAAGAAACTAAGCCAGAAGTATTCGCTTCTTGGGCTAACAGCATCATGCTTGGTCGTCTTGGCCAACCAGAAGAAGTTGCATCTGCAATCTCTTTCCTAGTAAGCAAAGATGCTTCATTCATCACTGCTGAAACTCTACAAATCGGTGGTGGTCAAGCTCTAGGTATCTAGTACCTAAGTAAAACTATTTAAGTTTTACGGTTTGAACTGATTTATAAACGGCAGATCTCGAAAGAGGTCTGCCGTTTTTTTATGTTGGGTCCTAACATTTACAGAGTTATCTTTTTATGTAGACGAGAGGGTTAACGTCTAGATTTATAGATTCAATAAAACCCCATTAAGTAAGCTTTTGAGCCGGAATAGACGCTCTCTAGTGCGATAAACAATACTACTACCTTCATCGCACTGCTAATTATCTTTATCCTAGCTTCACCAAGGAAACTAGCTATCAAATCAGCTCGTATTAGTACCATGGCGGTTACTGATAGAACCAGTGTGAGTGTTAATGCTGTTATAAGGTCACTGGTTCCTGATAAATGTGCGTTCCCCGTGATAATAACGAGAGTAAGAATTGCTTGCGGCGATACAATAGAAGGGATAGCCAAAGGGTATATTGCCTGCTGAGCAACCATATCTAATGATAAATCTGCGTTATGTTTTGTATCTGTTGTTTTATATTCAGATAATGGCTGAAGTCTCGTGCTTATTACATATAGTAAGGAAAAGCCTGCGATTATTTTAAACAGGGCTTGAGGAACTTGTACAGTTTGAAAGAACACTTGGATTACTAGCAAGAAAAAGAGTAATACCCAGTAGGATAACATTACCGAATTAAGGGCCAATTGACGCCTTTGAAAGGCGTTTAGAGTATCGCTTTGTTTCAAGTAAACAGGGATATTTCCAATAGGGTTAATAACAGCAACTATTGCTAGAAAATTAATATAGAAGTATGTGTTCATATAGCTCTTCTCACTTTACAACAGGTAAGTGAAAGTCTCTACTTTTTCGCTCTCGGAGCTTTGCTACACAGAGAATAATAAGTTTTACTAGTATAAATATCATGGTTATTTGGTCTGTCGATTGAATTGGCTGACTATCCTATAACCTACAACGATATTCGCATCATTAAAGGGTTACGGATAGATAAGGATGATATAACCAAGATATAAAACCTTAATATACAATAACTTAGTGGATTGCTTGTGTGAAATTCATTCTATAAAGCTTTAAAGGTGATGTTCATTTTTATGTAAGGATTAGGATGTTGTGATGATTTAAAATTGCCACTGTTACACTATGAGACCTCTTGAAATAAGAGGTCTTTATGTCACATTACATCGAAGCAATTTTTGAAGATTTAAAAGAGTATGATCTCATTCTTGCTCTATTGTTTCTATCAATTTATTGGGTTCTAAAGCGAATTTCCCAAACTGCAATTACTCGTCTTGCTTATAAAAAGTCAGTCTCTGAAACACGTAGCGCCTTTATTGTCCGTTGTGTGAATATGTCTAGTGGAGTGATTCTATTTGCTACTTTCTTAATTGTGAGTGGAATAGGCTATGGGAACTTTGCGATCTTCATTTCTTCAGTTTTTACTGTTATTGGCGTTGGGTTTATTGCTCAGTGGTCAATATTGAGCAATGTCACAGCAAGCTTTCTTATATTTTTTGTTTTTCCGTATCGGATAGGTGATTATATTGTGGTGGCAGATGGTGATGGAATTGAAGGTACTCTATTAGAAATAAAGATTTTCCATACCCTTATAAGACACCCAAATGGCAATATTATTACCTATCCGAACACTTTGTTATTACAAAAGTGCGTCACTAAGGTTCAAAAGGAAAATACAGGTGAGAGTCATGGTGTATCATCTGGAATTTGTCATAGGGTAAAGCGAGCAAGGCGGTCTGTGAAACGTGCAGATGCAGCGCCGGGCAGTGAACCCGACGGTAAGGAAGTCATTTTCTATTAGTGGCTTTTTTCTGTGGAGCTTTTGAGCTCGTTTATTAGACTATCTAGATTGCTATCGAAAAAGAGGGGGCTTGCCAATTCAAGGGCGGTAGGAGAAGAGGTGTTTTGTGTGCCTTGCAAGTAAAGTTCTTTTGCTGCATCGATATGACCTTGAGCTTCCTCAGCCTTTGCCATTAATAGGTAGGTTAACGGGGTGTATTGATTGTACGGTATAGAAAACAATACTTTAGATGCCATTTCAGCATCACCGTTGGCCAGTGCAAGTATTGCATTTGCCTCGCATACTTTTGCACTGCTCTTTTCATCCAAGCTCTTCGCTAGTGATGAAGAAAATTCCTGATTAAGGCTCTGTATTATTTGGCCTCGTTCGCTTTCATCTTTAGTAAAAGCATTCAATACTTCGCCGATGTAGTTAACCGCAATAGTATAAGCATTGTTAGGGGCTAAAGTTTTAGCGTGTCTAAAGTGCTTTAACGCACCATCAAAATCAGAACCAATATAGGTCATACCAGTACCAGCCATTAGTGATCTAGTCGCTTCACTATTCTCTGGAAATACCCCGATATTTCTTTGTATCTCTTCTTCCGACACCCCTATATACATAGCTCTAAGTAGATCATCTATGATTGATGTGAAAGTCTCATTGAATCTAGAGAAGTTTGTAGAGTAGCGCCTGTTGAGATGTAACTGATCTGATACACGATTACGGTATTGAACTAACAGTCGTAGTTTCTTTCCATCTCGGCTAGGAGTCGTCGAAATATTAAACTCAAGAGCAGCAAGTTGTTTGTGGCGTTCAGATTTAACAATTCTTACATTGCTATAAAAACCAATATGTTCAACCAATTTAATTACCATGCCGTATAGCTCAGGTTTCGCCTTTACGTCCTCGCCCACATTTAGCACTGCATAACGAAACTCATAGTGACTAAGGTGCTTATTGTCACCTTGAGTCGTAGGTTGGTCAGTTTGATACTGAAATAGCAACAAACCAGTCAATATGACGACAAGTATGGAGAGAACCGTTAAAGCAATGCGAGGTTGTTTAGGGGGGGAGATTTCTTGCTCATTTTTATCTATAGGCTTTTCTGGCTTTAGTGCGCTCTCGTTCGGTAGCGCTATTTTGCTGCTATCTGGCTTTTTTATATCTAGTTTTTCAACGCTTACCTCTCCGTCGAAGCGATAACCTCGCTTTGTCACGGTCACAATATAGCTACTTCCTGCGACGCTATGTTGTTTTAGTAATTTACGTAATTCAAACACTGCTTGGGTAACAGCTTGGTCGGTTAATACTGTTCCGCCCCAAACATGGTCTATCAGTTCATCACGGGTATGAGTTAATCCAGGATTCTGACACAAGAACTCAAGCAATTTAGTTAAGCGATTATCAATAGTAACGATTGAGTCTGAAAACTGAATTTGCCCTTCGTTAGGCACAAACCGCCATTCATCCACGATAAAGCTGATATTTTTGTCTGGCATCGAGTGATAGAGACCTTAGTTACACTTGTATATGTCTAAACATAGTCCTAATAGAATGATTTTTCTTACTTTTTATCGAAATCTGTGCAGAGTTGATAAGTGAGTTGTGAGCAAACTATCATCTCACTCACTCGAAGTAGCTCAAAGCACAACTGGGTGACTAAACCACTAACAAAGATACGCTGATTTCAACTAAATATTAGAGGAAATATTCCCTTAACCTATTGTTTTTATGCGTTTTATACTTTTGTTATGAGAATTGTTATTAACTGCTTAGCTTTCGTTTATGCCACCTCATTCACTCTCGAGCATGATATGCCCACAAAACGGGCTATGAGCAAGTAATCTTGTGAAAACGAAATCAAGATGCTTGTTTGCCTGTCGCAGGAAGCGGATGACAATTAGGTCACCTTTAACTCAAGGATATTGAGGCTTATTAACTTATGTAATGAGAATTTTAGACAATGAAACTGAACAAACTTATCCTTCCAATCGCAGCTGTATTTTTTATAACTAAGGTATCTGCGAACCCTTATATTGGTGCGAGCTACCTTTATTCTGAATACCAAGCCCAAAATGAAAATACAGATTATAGCGATGAGAACAGTGGATACAGTTTATTTTTGGGTTATCAAATCCATGACATGTTTGCAATTGAAGCGGGTTACGCTGACTATGTTGATACACACAAGGACTATGAACACGTTTATTCTGATGCTTGGTTAACGAGTGCGAAGCTAATGCTGCCTATCACAATTTTTGATCTATATGGCCGAGTAGGTATAGGGCACTTTCAAACCAATTTAGGTGATACAAATGATGTCTACTATGGCGCTGGTGCAGGTGTCTCTCTTGGTCCAGTGAGGGTTGCTCTGGAATACAATATTTATGAAGCGAAGTTGGTTGAAAACAGCTACTCATTAAGTGCGGAATTCCACTTTTAAATATCGCTAACTCAGCCGCATACAAGAAATCTATTTTTACTAAGAAAAGTAGTAGGTACCTTAGATACCTACTACTATGCTTCTTGTTGAGGGGATACTATCTAGTGAGTGAGTTTATAGGTCTGAAAGGCGCTCTTTGATCTCTAATATCTCTTGTTTGTGCTGTAGGAAAATATCAACCAGTCTTGGATCGAAATGCTCTCCTTTCTCTTCAATGAGCAGAGCAAAGGCATCCTCTGTATCCCAGGCTTTTTTGTAGGGGCGAGGGGAGGTTAGGGCATCAAACACATCAGCTATGGCAGATATTCTGCCGACAAGAGGAATATCCTCACCAGCAATACCTTCTGGGTAACCATTACCATTAAATTTTTCATGGTGCGTCATAGCCACAGTGTGGGCAAGTTGCAATACTGATGAGTTATCTGGACCGAAAAGAATATCACCACCGATGTTGACGTGAGTTTTCATCACTTCCCATTCTTCAGCCGTTAATTTATCGTCTTTAAGCAATATTCCATCGGGAATACCTATTTTGCCTATGTCATGCATCGGTGCCGCGTCCCGAAGAAGGTCTGCATCCGCTTCGTTCATACCTGCTGCAATGGCCAATAAATGGCAATACTGCGCCATACGTTGTACGTGCAAACCTGTTTCATTGTCCTTGTACTCTGCGGCGCGACCGAGACGCTGAATGACCTCAAGTTTTGTTTTATTGATCTCTTGGGTTTGGTTTTTAACTTGTAAATAAAGCTCACGATTTTGATTGGCAAGAGCAAGGTGTGTTTTGACTCGCTGTATCGCAACCAAAGGAGTAATAGGTTTGGTAATGTAATCAACGGCCCCAAGACGAAAGCCCTTAATCTCATCTTCGGCGGTGATCTTTGCTGTAACAAAAATGATAGGGATATGGGCAGTGTTTGGCTGACTCTTTAAGATGCTACAGACTTCATAGCCATCCATTTCTGGCATCATAATATCTAATAATATGATATCTGGAGCTGGAGTCATTTGGGCTATTTTAATGGCGAGTTTGCCACTGTTGGCCACTTTGATACGGTAGTCTTGCTGAAAAGTACCGGCTAAAACATCAATGTTTGCAGGAGTATCGTCAACAATTAAGATCGTTTGTTTATTATCTGTCATGGTCGCTTTGTTCCCCTATTAAATTTTTCAGTAACTCTGCCGCGCCTTCGTAGTCGAAATTGGTCATGGCTTGCTTAACCGCTTCTAATTGCTGACGAGTCGTAATGTTTAGTGATGCCGCAAGCAGTGACTCTAGAATCTCTTGCGCCTCGAATTCATAGGCTTCAATAGCCTTGAGCAAATTCACCAATTGATTATCTACATCGATGATTTTTGGTGGTGTTAAATCATCATTGCAATCATGGATGCTTTCTAAATACAGCTTAGCTTGTTGACTCGCTTCGCTTAGCTGCGTTTTTAGCAAACCAGATTGTTGATTTAGGTAATCTATATTGGGTGCTTGTGATTGTAGCTCGGATTCAATAGCTGCGGCTGTGCTCGATAGGTTAGGCATGCCAAGACTTGCAGCTAGTCCTTTCACGGTATGCGCCGTTATCTCTATAGCTGGAAAATCTAGAACTTGTAGATTCTGCTCTATGGACTCCAATTGCTCAGGTCCGGAATCAAGGAACTGGCTTAACAATTTAATGTACAGTTGTTGGTTCCCATTGACTGTGCCCATTCCAATGGTTGCATCAAATACTTCAGGCGCGTTTGAATGGGAAACCGACGGTTTTGAGGAAGTATCAGCAACGGTTCCGCCCTCTAGATAACGGCTTAATACGGACTTTAATTTATCCATATTGATTGGCTTTCCAATATGGTCATCAAAACCGGCTTCTTTAGCCCGTTTTATATCTTCATCCATAACATTTGCAGTCATTGCCACAATCGGTGACGGATAGCCGGATTGTTTGAGTATTTTCGTTGCCTGGTATCCATCCATGATTGGCATTTGAATGTCCATTAGTACCAACTGGTATTCATTGCTTTGTGCTTGTTCAATGGCTTGCTGGCCATTACTGGCAACATCTATGTCAATGCCAAAAGGTTCGAGAAGGCCTATCGCTAACTCTTGGTTAATTTCATTGTCTTCGACCAACAGTATGCGAGCATTGTTGAACACTAACTTAGACTCTTTGTATTCTCGGTTAGGCTCAATGATCGACGACATTTCAAACACCGCATCATAGATTTCGTCAGGCAATGATGGATTCGCTAGACAGCGCCAACCTGCATTCAGAAACTCTTCTACTCGAGTATCTTGATCGGTAGAAACCACCACATTAAGGTTTAGCTTTTTAGCAAAAATTTTCAGGTCGTGAATGTTTTCTGAGCAGGCTTTATCGACGGTTAACAACGTATTTCGCTCAGAATCAACAATGTTATCTTCGATCTCTTGGATAGAGTCAAAGAAGGACACATTGGCATTTAGTTCATTAAACGCAGATTGAATAAGTTGATTAGATGTGCTGTTTTCTTTTTGAATCCAAAGATGATAGTGAGAGCTTTTTTGGACTGACTCTTGCCATTGTCGCTTGTGGCTTAAATCTATATCTAAGGTCACGTCAAAGTAAAAGGTACTGCCAACTCCCAACTCACTATCGAGTTCCAGTGAGCCTCCCATTTTCTCTACCAATTGTTTTGAAATTGACAGTCCAAGACCTGTTCCTCCAAAGTTGCGCGTTGTTGAGGCATCCGCTTGGTGGAAGGATTGGAATAGTTTTGATTTTTGCTCGTTACTGATACCTATACCCGAGTCAACAACACTAAATCTAAGTTGTTGCTGGTTTTCAAGATCCGTTAGCAGTTGTACTTTCACAATCACTGAGCCTGTTTGAGTAAACTTGATTGCGTTGCCCGTGAGGTTGAGCAGTATCTGGAATAAACGCGTATCGTCTGAAACTAGGTAGCGTTCAACGTTAAAACCGATGTCAAAATAGAGTCGAATCGACTTCTCTACCGCTTTTATTGTGCAAATATCAGCAAGTCTTCGTAACAGTTCTCTGAGAGAGAAAGGTTGATTGTCTAATTCAAGTTTACCAGCCTCTATCTTGGATAGATCCAGAATGTCATTGATTAGATTGAGCAGGGTAGAGGATGACTGTTCCACTTTTTGCAGATATCTGGCAACAGCAGGTTCTTGATTTCGAGTGAGGGCTAAATGAGTCATACCGATTATCGCATTCATAGGCGTTCGGATTTCATGGCTCATATTGGCTAAGAACTGGCTTTTGGATTGGTTAGCTTGCTTCTCTTGCTCTCGCGACTGCTCTAGCATTGTGGTCAGTTCAATCATATCGCTGACATCATAAGCCCAGAAGAGAACGGCTTCTTTATCGTTGAAGTGCGTTCTGTAATAGCTGACACGTCCCGTAAATTGCTCACCATTTTGTTTTCGAAGTTGCATTTCCTTATCAACGACTGCGCCATTGGCGATCAGTTCTTCATAGACCTTGGCTCTATCATCTGAAGAGTTGTAGATCTTAGAGACGTCATAGTGATGGATCTGCTCCTTAGAGATTTCAAATAATTCCAACGCCCTAGGGTTGGTATAGGCGGGCTGATTTTCTTGAATGATTGCTACAGCGATAGGTGAGGACTCAAGTATTTGCAGTAGTTCTTGTTGCTTGTTGTTCAACTCTTGGGTTCGAGCATCTATTTGTTCTTCAAGTTCGGCATTGGACTTAGTCATGATTTCATAAGAGCGAGTTC
Source organism: Vibrio comitans (assembly GCA_024346835.1). Classification (GTDB taxonomy): domain Bacteria; phylum Pseudomonadota; class Gammaproteobacteria; order Enterobacterales; family Vibrionaceae; genus Vibrio; species Vibrio comitans. Next base: position 57,420 of record AP024867.1, on the reverse strand, counting down.
CTACTTTGAGTAGGAATAAAGAAACCGAAATGATCAAACCAACAGAGATGAGCAAGAAGGCAATAAGCACAAAACGTGTTGTATAAAAAACGCTATAGACTTCCTTTAACGTTATTTCAGCCACAATGGCGAAACCGTATTTTGGAAGCCAGCGGACCGATGTCAGCATCTCTTGGTCTAGATGAGTGACGTCTTTTTCAAAGTTCTTATCATTAATCTCAGGGTCACTTTTCAGTTCTCTGATGGTTTCGAGCAATGTCGGAGACACTTTTTTAGATAAGATATCATCGGTATTCTGGATAGAAGACTGAGAGCGGCTATTAGTAATGACAAAACCTTTGCTGTCCACGCCGAACACAGTACCCGTTTGTCCTATTTTTGCGGCGCGAAAGTTTCGTGTGAATCCTCTTGTAGGGTCTATCGTCAGGGAAAATATGGAGAATATGTTGTTGTTTTCATCTTTAATGGGATAGAGCAAGAACATTGAAGGGACTTCAGCACTGTCAGAAACTTGAAGAGAGCTTTCATCGCTTCTTACTGGGGGGACTAAAACAACTTCACCTTGCCAGGCTCTTTTTAAGTAACTCGGAGAGTTAGTTTCCAACGAACTTTTCACCCCAACGTAATCATCATTGGTGGACGCAAGATTAAGATTATTTTGTCCAATGAGAGTAAAACCAGTCTTCGAGGTAATATTGATACGACTGCTGACATGACGCCTAAGTCGCTTTTGAATCGGTGATTTGAGGATGATTTCAGCTTTCTCGTCAGCTGGAAAATCAAGGGTAGAGATATCATCGAGTAACTGAGCGAGTACAATGAAGTTTTCGTCCGTTAAGAGTTTAATGTTAGTTGCTTTTTCTCCTAACCATTCTTGAAGAATGACCTCAATACCATCTTGTGCGAGATCTAATCTGCCGTGGTACGAATTTAACGTGTTTGATCTTTCGTTCTGCAGGACAAACGCTATGCCGACTATCATGCTGGCACATAGGCCAAGCACAAGCACTGAAAATAGCCTTTTACTCCGTTCTTCTCCGAAGAAGCTTTCATGTTTCTTTCGAAAAATGTGATTCAAAATAGAAATGACTATTAGCACCATGAAGATAATCAACAGTCCCAATCCAATCTGCGACATTGGGTTGATGGTGGTATTGGAAACTAGGTTATCGTTTACTTCGTTTGCACGTAACGAAGTACTGAGCAGGGCAGTGATGAGTAGTGATGCAAAAACGGTGGTTATTCGGTTGAGAGCCTGACCGAGTTTTTGTTTCATTAGCTTTTGAATCCTTTCTAGTCTTTTAGATTTTCTCGCAGCGTCAAAAAGTTAGGAGCTTACTGTTAAGATATTGACTTGATTACAAAAAGTTACCAATATGTTATAGCACCTTTAAACTATATCGAATAGAGAAAATGCAAAGACTTGGTCGGTTATCTCGTGTTTTTAGTTTGTCTTGTTTGTCCCTTGCTTGCTCACTTGCAACAGCAGAGGAAATTCACGTCATTAAAATGACGCCAAAACAGTCACAAGAAGATGTTTCCCATGACTATTTAGTGCAACTCGTTTCTAGGTCATCTGAAATTGCGGAAGCCCATTTTGGACCTAGTAAAATAGAGTTTATGCCTATAATGCTGAGCCAAGATAGAGTCTTACAACTGTTAGGGATAGGCGGTGTATTAGACATTGTCTCTTCTGCGCCTACCGCTGAACGCGAAGCGTCGTTTCTTTCGATTAAAGTCCCCATATTCATGGGACTGCTAGGCTACCGAATGATGATTGTTTCTCCTGAGAAACTGCCAGAATTCGAGCAAATCAGCAGTGAAGAGCAGTTAAAAAGTCTCGTTGCTTGCCAAGGGACCGCCTGGCCAGATGCTGATATTTTAGAAGATAGTGGCTACAAAGTGGTTAGAGTTGATCGATTCGAGCAGATGTTTGAAAAACTGCACGATGGAGGATGTGACTATTTTCCAAGAGGGATCACGGAAGGGTATGGGGAGTTGGAGTACTACAATGAAAATAATCCGGATAAACCCTTGGCTAAGTTCGATTCAATATTGATTCACTATCAGGTACCTCTGATGTTTTATACCAGCCACAACAATTATGAGTTGGCGGCTAAGATTCAATATGGCATGGAAAAAATGGTTGAAAATGGTGAGCTTGAAGCCTTACTAAAAAATCATCCTGTTACTCAATCCGCCTTCCCACTGTCTAAATGGGAGAAATCTACAATCTTTAGCGTTCCAAACAAAAGACTTCCTAAATCTGTTCCCACTTATAAGCAAGAACTTTGGTTAGAGCTAAAGTCTAATCCTTAAATTGAGAGCTGTTTTACAGACTACCAATACCTAGAGCAAGATACTTTAAGTAGATAGCCACATAAAAAAGAACCCCGCTCTAGAGCGGGGTTCTTTGTCATAAATTGTACTTTAGCTTACAAATTACTTAGCTGTGTAAGTATCGTGAGATACGTCTAGCTGGTAGAAAGTCGCTTGTGAGTAGTCGTCTAGGTCACCAGAGATGTTCTGGTTGTAAACGCCTGCTTTGAAGTACATGTACTTGCCGCCTACGTCATAGCCGCTGTCGCTCATGTCTACAACTTGAACTACGTCGTCGTGGCCTTCACGCATAACAGAAACAGTCATGGTGTTGCCTTTAACTTCGATGCGGTAGCTGAATTTCTCGCCAAGAGCGATACCATCTTCACCTACTTCTGCAGTCAAGTCGCCAACTAGAGGGTAGAAATCTTCTTTAGTTGCGTCTTGGCTTTCGTGTGCAAAGTAAACAGCACCAGTTGGTTGGTTTGGTAGTTTACGGTAGTACAGACGAATTGGCTCATCGTTTTGGTCGTGAATCTGACCAATGATGAAACGACCTACTTCGTTCGCGTTACCAGTAGTTGTTGCGTGGTCGATTTTCAACGTTGCTTCTAGAACGCCGTCAATACCAGCAGCAGCTTTTAGGTCCGCTTCAGGAGCACTTGAGAATACCCAGTTGTTTTTGTTAACGCCTTTAGTCTTAATAGACTGGTCACCACGACGCATCATTTCACGAAGTTCAGTACGTGCGTACTTAGTGTTTTTAGAGGTACGAACGCCTTTAACGTAAGACTTGAATACTAGACCGCCATCGTCAGCAGTGTAGAAGATTTCTGGATGTTGGTAACCATTTGCAAGGTTCCACTCAGAAACGTCATCTGGCTTGCCATTTTTGTCATGATCGAATGGTTGAGATAGGTACCAATGCGTCATGTCGAAGTTTTCGCTAGGTGCGTTACCTGCAACAGGTGTTGCTGGTAGGCCAGTTGGTACTGGTAGTGCAGTGCGAGTGTTACATTTAACTGTAGTTTCACAAGGGTATACAGCTGGTGCTCCAAAGTCACCTGAACGAAGGTCTTTACGCGCTTCTTTCAGTGCTTTCTCTGCTGCTTTCATTTCAGCAATCATAGTCGCTTCAGCTGCAACTACTGCAGGAGTAATGATGTGGCTAGTAGGACAAGCGTTAACGTTACAGTTAACTGCCGCTAGTTCAGTCACACTGTTCCAACCGCTTTTAGTGTTGCCGTGTCCAACGTAGCGTACATAACGAGCTTTAACAGCTGTTTCCCATTGGAAGCGTTCTAGGCCTAGAGCTTTACCTGAGCTCATTTGATTCTCAAGTACTGTAGTCCAGTTTTCACCATCAACACTTACTTGGATATCAAATTTAGACTGACGCTCGTTACCTTTGCTGAATGCAGCTTGAACAGCGTCAAACTCTTGAACTGAACCGTAGTCTAGCATTGCCCACTCACCTTCACCTGCTGAAGACCAGCGAGTTGTAAGGTCTTGGTCGAACAAACGGTCAGGACCGTTACCATCGTGGCTGCTTGCTGTGATTGCAACTGGAGTAAGCAGAGCTACACCAGTTTCTTTGTTGTTTGGAAATTCAGGAGCTGAAGGAGTAGAAGTACAGCCAACTGCTAATAGGACAGAAGTCGCTAACAAGCTTTTTAGATATATATGTTTCATGTAACCATTCACCTAATGTTGTAAAAACCAACAATGTAATTTGTAGTATAAAAAGAGATTTAAATTATTTTTTTGATGAAGAAAGCTTAGCTATCCGTGCTTCTACATCGCCTGATGCCTTTTCGAACCTGATTGCTCATCGCATTTACACAATAAGGATACATATTTTAATAATACAAATGTAAGCGAATGTATGTAAATGCGATCAAGGTCTAATTCGAATGTTCTAATAGTGATCTAGGTTCAAAGAACTGAAGCTAACGTCGAATATTTGACCAGGGTAATCAGGCTTAAATTGCGGATAAATGCCTGCTTTGAAGTAAAAAGCGATATCTGAAGACGTCCAGTCTGAAGATAAAACAACCGTATCGCCGTCTTTATCTTGGTAGTTTTGCCCCCAAGGGATTGAGTGAGCTACGAGATTACTGCCATCAGTATCATAGGTCGCTAGATAGATGCCATTTTCGTCTGCACGAATGGTGTAACTCCATTCTTCACCAGCGGCATAGGTGCCTAGCTCGACACTAAATGGTTCGCAGTGATTACAATCTTGATTATTGATTTCATAATCATCATTAAGGATGACTCGGACCGGTTTGCTATTTCCTTCCCATAAAAGTTTGACCAGAGCTTGATTGATCTTCCAACCATGGATTTGCCCTAAAACGACCTTAGGTTGGCTGATGTTAGGGTAGTCTTCTATTTTCAGAGTGGCGTTAAGTGTGTGAATCGTAGCACCCGTTCTCTTGTCATCGAGATACCAGCTCGTGTCTTCATCACTGGTACTGCAATCTGGGTTACTTGTGCTGACATACAGCTCTCTCAGCTCAGAACGGATGTAGCTTGAGTTGGCTGTCGAGCTGCCATATCCCATATCTGCTCTAAAGTGCATGCGCCCATCTTCAACATTGAAATACGCAATGTTTTGATCATTGTCGTAGACGACCTCGTCATTCGCGAGAGTATCTTTGTCAGAGTAACCACAGCGATCAGGTGTGATTTCGGCAGCACTATCACCACCTGAGCCATACCAATCGTCTTTACTTGCTGGAATAGTTAATTTCCAGCTGTCGATGTCCCAGTTATATGCTGTGTTTGAGTCGGAAGTTATCACTTTTAACGCTCGGAAATGAGCTTCTGATTCACCGTTTTCAAATTGATTGTATACACCAGCCTTGAAGTAACTCAGTAGGTGTTCCCAATAGGAGATGTCAAGATTGGCTTTTACAATGTCATTAACTTCAATAGATAAGTTATTTTCTTGGACAATCAATTCAAACTTAGTGAAGGCATAAGTATTTGCTTCACCAAGATCGATACGGTCGTAGGCATTTTGACACTCTGCTGAATCTGGATCAGAGCCTTCTCCTTTACAATCGACAGCATTGGTCTTTAATACAGCCCAGTAGTGACCATATTTTCCATCACGTTCTAACTCATAGACCACTCGCAGTAGAGGGTGGGGGATGTAACCGGTGCCATCACTTGAGGTGCCTTTGTTGTGGATCTGTAAAAACGTCACTTCGTCACGGCTCGAAGAGCTGTTGCTCATAGCGTCTTCGATGTTAGGTAGTTTTACTTCAGCCAACAATGTGCGCTTTTCGTCCTCAACATTGATATCGAAATTATCTCTTTCACGCACTTCATTGCGCATGGAGTAGTTCGACATCTTGAAGACTAGGTATTGTGTGTTTTCTTGAGCATAGAAATAGTCGTCCAGATACCCAGAAAAATTACCATCGCGCACAACGGTTTCTTTGTTGGATGCGCTTCCATCGGGGTCGGATTGCTGTAAATCTGAATTGGACAGAATATCTTGGTATTTAGTAATACTATATGGCGCAATTGGATCACCTGGTTCAATAGGGGTTCCTGTGCCAGGATCGGTTGGTGAACCGGTGTCAGAATCAGAAGAACTTCCACCGCCACCACAGCCGTTTAGGAATATAGCTAGCGTCAATGCTATGAGTGATTTATTCATTTTTTGCATGGATATCTGTAACAAAACGTAAAATAGAGCATGCTAATTGTACTATTTTATGTCAATTTGATGGCATAGAAACTGTGAGCTTATGCACGTAGAAATAGATATCTTTGAGAGAAGGACTTTGTTTCACGCACTAAAAAGGCCTATCTATTGATAGGCCTTTTTAGTAGTAAGGTGGTTTTTTATCTTTGCTGCTTCGATTCGCGCTTGACCAGTTCCATTTCAAACTCGTCAGGGTACAAAACGATTCCTTCACCTTCTTGGTCAGGGAAAACAACCAGCGATAGCTCGTCTTCTTCAAGGCCATGAGTCCAGCGAGACTTCCATTTAGCAATAGAAATAGGTTCAGCAGTAAAGCCTTCCCATTCGCCTGTTGCCCATAGCAATGCATGTTCTTCTGAAGGCCAAACAGGGACGCATTCTTCGTCTTCAGTGTTTAGCATGACACTTCCGTGCTCATCAATTAATAGCCAGATTTTCTTATCGTTTACCGCAGCCTTAAAGAATAGGTTAAAGCGCTCTGATGGATCCTTTGGGACATTTGGAGTAGTAGCAGAAGTCATTGCATGCCTTTGATATATAAATGTGTCCCACACAGTATAACCCTGTGCAATTGTGAGTGCGAGAAGCTCGTCGCTTTTTCAGCGTCAAATAGATTAGTGAACTACAGTTATTTCAATTCACTCAGAGGAGACACCTTATGATCACCCCTCCAAACACCAACCACACGTATCCAAGAAACTTTAGTCATATCGGAATATCAGTGCCTGACTTGGAAGCTGCCGTTAAGTTTTACACAGAAGTATTGGGTTGGTATCTGATAATGGAACCAACAGAGATTGTGGAAGATGACTCTGCCATAGGAGAAATGTGTACTGATGTGTTCGGCGCCGGTTGGGAGCGTTTTTGGATAGCGCATATGTCTACGGGAGATCGTATTGGGGTGGAGCTATTTCAGTTTAAAAATCAGCAGAATCCAGAAGACAACTTTGAATATTGGAAAACAGGGGTATTTCACTTCTGCGTTCAGGACCCTGATGTTGAGGGGTTAGCGGAGAAAATTGTTGCTGCGGGCGGAAAGAAGCGTATGAAAGCGCCTCGCTATTATTACCCGGGCGAAAAGCCGTATCGCATGATTTATATGGAAGACCCCTTCGGCAATATCCTTGAGATATACAGCCACAGTTATGAATTGCATTACTCAAGTGGTGCTTACAACTAAAACTCTGAGAGGTCGCGCTAATAATGCGCGACCTTTTTACTTTCCCGCCTATTTTTCTGCCAGAATTATTCGAGTATCTACTAACTGGAGAAAACCATGAACTCTATACCCCTTTTGGGAGCGGGCACCTACAGACTCAAAGACGGTGCAGGCTATGATTCGGTGAAAATTTCATTAGAAGCCGGATTTCGTCATATCGATACGGCTCAGATTTATGGAAATGAACAAGAAGTGGGACAGGCGATTTCTGATTCCTCTATTCCTCGTGAAGAGATCTTTCTGACTACTAAGGTCTGGATAGATAACTTTTCTAAGGAAAAGTTTGCGCCAAGCGTTCACGAGAGCTTAGAAAAGCTAAAGACAGATTACATAGATTTATTGTTAATTCACTGGCCGCTTAAAGATGATGAAGTACCAATGGAAGAGTACCTTCCAGAACTAAAGGCGCTAAAAGATTCAGGCTTGGTTCGCCATATTGGCGTCTCTAACTTTACTAATGCTCAGCTTGAGAAAGCCATTGATATCCTAGGTGATGGAGAGGTTTACACCAATCAAGTAGAAGTGCACCCATATTTGCAAAATCATAAGGTGGTTGATTTTTGTGAAGCCAATGGTGTGATAGTGACTGGGTACATGCCTTTTGCTTATGGTGATGTGCTAAAAGATGAAACCATTCAAGCCATTGCTAAAGAGCATGACGCGAGCCCTGCTCAAATTGTGCTTGCTTGGATGCGCCAGAATGATTTCGTAACGATTCCCTCATCAACAAAGAAAGCCAACATCGAGAGTAACTTACAATCAGAAAAGGTGATGCTAACCGAGTCCGATATGGAGAAGATCGGCAAGCTTGATAGAGGTCATCGTCTTGCAAGTCCAAGTTTTGCTCCAGACTGGGATTAGCCTTTAAACAATGTAGCCTTTGGCTGAGATACCCCAGAAAAACAGAGCCCGAAAGATACTCTCTTTCGGGCTTTTTCATTGAATAGATCAGTCTCTCGGATTAGGCTGATTTTATGTTGTAGAAGGTAGCAAATAGCAAGGGCACGACTACCAGCGTTAACACGGTAGAAAAGCCAAGACCAGCCATTATTGTCACTGCCATGGAGCCAAAGAATGGGTCAGCTACCAATGGTATAAGGCCTAGGATGGTGGTCAATGCCGCCATACTTACCGGTTTCACACGACTTGTTGCACTATCAAGTACTGCAAGGTAGGGCGCTTTGCCACTGGCCAAGTCAATATTGATTTGGTCCATCAGGACAATACCATTTTTCAATATCATGCCACTTAAGCTGAGCAAACCCAGTAGTGCCGTGAAGCTAAATGGAAGATTGGTGGCCAATAAACCGTAGCTGACACCCACGATAGATAGAGGTACGGTCAACCAAATTACCAGAGGCTTTCTAAACGAGTTAAATAGCAACATGGTAATGATAAACATCATTAGGTATCCCATAGGCATGGCAGCACCTAGTGCTTCTTGTGCATCATTAGAAGATTCGTATTCACCGCCCCATTTTAGTGAATACCCTTCTGGCAGTTCATACGCCTCGACCATAGGCTTCAGGCGTGAGAACAATACCGCTGGCGTTTCATCACTAAGGATATCGTGATCGGCTAGTACGCTAATCTCTCTCTTACGATCGCGTCGCATGATTAGAGATTGCTCCCAGTCGAGATTGAGACCATCAATAACTTGCTCGATAGGAACATAGGTTTGTAACACCGGGCTCCAGATCTTCAGCAGGTTAATGGTTTCAATATCTAGACGCTCATAGTCGGGTAGTCGAGTAACGATTGGCAGTTGTTTAGTACCATCACGCAAAACACCAATAGTGCTGCCTCCAAATGCCATATTTAGCATATTGGACACGTCCTCTTTCGAGATCCCAAAGCGTCTAGCCTTAGATTCATTAAACTCTGGCACAATGGTTTTCGTTTGTTCGCGCCAGTTATTGCGTATGTTTCGCGCGCCAGGATCTTGGGCGATAATTTGTTCGAGATCTGCTGCGATACTTTTCAGCTGCTGTGTATCTGGCCCAACGACCCTTGCTTCAATTTTAGAAGCAGGCGCGGGTCCAAACTCTACAACTTGCAGTCTAAAGTCGGCAACAGGGAAGCGTTTTGCAAGTTCGTTGTCTAAGGTACCTATCAGTGTGAACATATTGTCCAAGGAGTCTGATCTTATTGCCAATTGAGCATAGGACTCATAAGATTTTTCGGGCTGATAAGTCAGCGAGTATCGCTGAAGACCTTGTCCAATGGTTGTCGTTACATATTCAACGTTTTCAAGGCCACGTACATAACTTTCTATTTCTTTGGTTACAGTTGTAGTTTCTCGAATATCAGTGCCTTCTGGCATCCAAACGTTAGCGTAAAACATCGGCGTATTGGAAACAGGGAAGAACTGTTGTTTTACGTAACCAAATCCAAATACCGCTGATGCCAACAAAGCGACTAAGGCAATAATACTGGTCCATCTAAAGCGAAGAGCAAGCTTCAAGGTCCATCTAAAGATGGTGAAGATAGCACCTTTATACAATTCGCCATCATCTACTGCATCTTGCTTATTGTTTGGAAGGAACTTCTCAGCTAAAAATGGGGTGATGGTAAGAGCCGTAACCCAACTCAGAAATAGCGAATAACACAGTACCCAAAATAGAGAACCCATGAACTCACCAGTGGCATCTTGGGACAAACCAATTGGTGCAAAAGCGGTAATAGCGATAACTGTCGCACCAAGCAAAGGCCACTGCGTTTGTTTCACTATTGCGATGGCAGCATCGGTTTTTGACAAGCCTCGCCTGATCCCGACTAAGATCCCCTCAACAACCACAATCGCATTGTCTACCAGCATACCTAGGGCAATAATAAGCGCGCCTAAGGAGATGCGGTGCAGCTCTATATTGTTGTAATCCATCAAGATAAAGGTGCCAAAAACGGTCAGTAGTAGTACTAAACCTATGATTAGGCCACTTCGCAGTCCCATAGCAAACAAGAGTACAACGATAACGATGCCTACAGCTTGAGCGAGGCTGATGATAAAGCCGTCTACTGAGTTAGCGACCTCTTGTGACTGATCGTAGAAGTAATTTATCTCCATGCCGGCGGGAGTGTCATTATCAAGCTCTGCCAGTCGTTGTTTTACATGCTCACCAATCTCAACCACATTCACACCTGCGGCAAAGGAAATGCCAATGTTTAAAGCGGGCTGGCCATTATATAAAACCACATTTTGAGGCTTTTCTACAATGCCTCGGGAGATGTCGGCAATATCTTTTAGACGAATCAGTTTTCCGGTATCTCTACCGTGTATTACCAAGTCTTCTAACTGTTCTGTGCTAGATAGATTACCGGTAGGGCGAAGAGGTAACGATTGCCCTGAGATCATCACATCACCAGCAGGCTGAACCGTATTCTGCTGGCTAAGTAGACCTACTACAGTAGCGTAATCAAGATTTAAGCTCGCTAATCGCTCGGTAGACACTTCCACGAATATCTGTTCTTGCTGATCACCGGTGATCATGACCTTACCGACACCATCGACCAATTCCAACTCGCGCGATAAAAAGTCAGCAAATCGTTTTAGCTCAGGGTAGGTATACACGTCTCCGGTGAGAAGCAGAGACATACCGTATACGTCGCCAAAGTCATCCATGATACTAATGCCTTGGACTCCTTGAGGGAGGCTAGGGCTTAGGTCATTGATTTTACGGCGCATTTCATCCCAGATTTGTGGTAACTCATCAGGGCCATACTCCATCCCCATGCTTACCATGATCTGCGTTTTGCCTGCTGATGTGGTAGAGGTGATCTTGTCTATATAGGGAAGCTGACGAATCGCTTTCTCTAAGGGGTAGGTGAGCTCTTCCTCTACCTCTAGTGTTGTCGCGCCAGGATAAGTAGCGATCACCATGGCATCTTTCAATGTAAATGCTGGGTCTTCCAAACGACCAAGATTTGAGAAAGATGAGATCCCACCAATGGCTAGGATCACAATAAACATCCAGCTAATAACGCTGTTCTTAATTGATATGTTTGCGATATTCATATTACTGGTGTCCGTCCACGAATTGGATTTCTTTACCTTGGGTTAACTTGGAAAGCTGAGATGCGATGAGTCGGTCGCCTAATTGAACGCCATCTATGACTAGGGCACCCTTAGCTGTCGTTGTTGAAACTAAAACTTCGGTTAGCTCTGCAGAGCCACTTTCATCGACCTTCCAAACAGAGAAATCACCTTGTTCTTCTTGAGCTACAAGCAGGTTCAAAGGAACCAGTACGGCTGTTTGTTCATTGTCTTTGAATTGGTCGATATTGATAGCAACGAGTGCAGAGGTACCGGGTAGCAATTGACGAACTGACTGTTTAAGTTCGAATCTTGCTAAGTAGCCTTTTATTTCCGCTACAGGCTCTGCTGAGAAAAGCTTTAGCTTGGCCTCATAGTTTGTATTTAGCGCTTTAACGTGTACTTCAGCTTTAAGATCGTAAGGATCATCAAGCTTCTTTAGCTGTTCTATAAAGGCTTCCGATACCGGTACATCGACATAGATAACATCGTTCTTATAGATAGAGAACGCAGTCTCTCCGCTAGAAATGTTTTGATAACTCTCAACATCGATGGTTGCCACTACGCCATCAAAGGGTGCAATAATTTGAGAGTGTTTTAATTCTTGCATCAACACCTTGTATTGGATCGCTGTTAATTGTTGATTGGCCTTCAACTCGTCGTATTCAGATGCTGATAGCATCCCTTTGCTTTTGAGTGTCTCGGCACGTTTGAACTGCGAGTTTGCGAGATCTCGCTGCGCCTTGGCATCTTGCAATTGCTGCTTGAGTTTTGCCGTATCTAAGGTGGCAAGCACCTCACCCTTTGTGACTCTGTCACCGGATTTAATGGTCAATCGCTCAAGCTTCCCGCCGTGCCTAAAAGCTAAGGGAGTCATGTCCGCTGGGACAGTTGTGCCTTGAAAGGTACGCTCGCTAATGGCGATTTGTTGATCAGCGGTATAAGTGTTTACAAAAATAGGCGTAATTTCTTTTGTTTCGTCGTTAGAGAAACAGCCACTCAGAGTCAAAGCTAAGCTTGATACTAAAATAAGTTTTTTCATTAGATGCCTCGCTCTCGAGTCCATGGGCGCACGCGTTGTCCCTCTTGAAGAGAATGAACGCCACTTTCTACGATAAGTTCGCCATCTTCTATTCCTGTTACTTTGCCTGTCACTGTGTTGATTGATACCTGGCGCTGTTGAACCCTATTGGTCGCTTCATCAAATATCCAAAGTTTCCCCACAGTTTCCTGTGAGTTGGATTCTACGGTTATCCAAGCACTGTCAGATAGTTGCTCCTGAGCGTTAAAGTCAGACGGAAAGTGAACCGTTAATCTCCCAGAGTTGCCGGGTAATAGCGCAATATCTTGGTTATCGATCTCTGTTGTCACCTGATAACTATTGGTGTCTTTATCAGGCTGACTGGACACTTCTTTTATTTTGGCTTTCATTGGATGGGTAGCTCTTCCATCGAGCTCAAAACTCAATGAGTATTCTCGACCCATCAATTTATGTGCGGTAACAACAGGCACTGACACAACAACCTCATAGGAAGAGGTATCAACAAGATTGAAAATAGGTTGTTGTGGAGCAACGAGTTGATAAGGGTTTACAAATCGAATGGATATTTGTCCGTCAAACGGTGCATGAATCTGGGTATAGGACAGATCAGTTTTTGCTTGTGCCAGTTCAGCCTGCGTCGATTGATAGCGAGTTACCGCTTGTTCGAATGAGTCTTTGCTGATCAGTTTTTGACTAGCCATACGTTTGGCACGTAAGTATTGCGCCTTAGCCAAGTCAAACTGTGCCTGCTTACTTTGAAGTTGCAGTTGATAGTCGGATTTATCTAACTCAGCAAGCAGTTGCCCCTGTTTCACTTCTTGACCCATTTCTACATGGATCTTAGTGACCTCACCGCCTAATCGGAATGAAATAGGGGTAGTTTGAGAGGCTGATACCTCTCCCAAGAATTGAAACGGGGTCGACTCTTGGTTGGATTCAAACCTTTCAATCTTAACTGGCTTAGTTAGTTCAACGACGGGCTCATTGGAACCAGCCTTGTAACAACCACTTAATGAGAGACCGACTAAGATGACAGCCCCTCTTACGAATAAATGCTTCACAATACGCACTCGATTTTATTACACACGCGTGCAGTATAATTCGAACCTATTGATCCGATCAATATATTTTACGAGTGTATAGTAAAAATAATTTGTAAAAGATGGTAGTATTGAAGAAGACAATTTCGGAGCGATGAATGAATCAAAGAAAGCAAGGCAGACGGACAGCGGAAGAAGCTGAACGTACACGACTAAAAATACTAACTAGCGCAGCCTATTTGTTTTGTGAAAACGGCTACAACCAGGTTTCCATTCGTGACATAAGTGAAAAGGCAGGTGTGACGCATGGGCTGATCAGGCATTACTTTGGTGTGAAAAACCAAATTTGGTCTGCCATTATTCTGAGTATTCATCAGTATATGGATGACTATACCGAAAAGCTAAATGAACAGATTCCCTCCGAACTACCAAGCCAAGAGAGACTGTATTTGTTTCTAGCGCATCTCATGGCGTATATGTTGCGTAAACCGCAAATGCTTCAGATCATGCTCGATTATATTCATCACCCCGAAAACGAAGTCGAAGAACTGGATAAAAATTTCGGTGAAATGCGCAGTAACATCGGTAATTTGGTTAGCATGTGCTACGAAAGTGTACCAGAGCCTGTTAGCGACCATACGTCAGAGCCGGATACCGTAATGTGGCGATTTTTAGTTCATGCTGGTGGTGCTGTCGCTTTTAAGCCTTTTTTGAAGGTGACCTGGCCAGGAAAAGATGTTGAACATTGTTTGTTTGCTCACTGGCAGCTTTATGAGCAACAAATTGCTACTGAATATCAAATCAAAGACGAGTTACGCTTAACTGGCGCTGAACTTAAGGATGTGATTTTAGATATTCAAGTAATAGATGATGAAACCGAGGCCTTGTTTCAAGGTCATTTTCCAGATTGTATCGTCGACTGAGAAGCTGTAATTACCGAAATTGCTCAATGGTGAGGCTAAAGTCAAAAATAGTGCCTAGAATGTAAATTAGTCGCTATTTTTCATAGGCTTGCTGATATTAAGAAATTGATTCTATTACTACTTAGCATCATCCCTATATCAATTTGGGTGTGGTGCTATTTTATGTCTGAAGCTTGGTGGGCCGAAAACCTCACTGCTATTCCCTTTATATTGCTTGCCGTTTACATAGCGTTGTCTTTGATTTCAGTCCTATTAAAAGACAGGTATCTGCTTGTGGTAAATATTAGCTTTGGACTGTTATTTTTTTCTTTCACACCAAACAGCAAAGCAGTCACAGAACAAACTTGCAGTGACACTGTCACAGTTGCTCAATATAACTTAGCATTTGAGAATACCAATCTTAAACAGTTTGTCGAATACCTAGAGAAAGCGAAGCCTGACTTAGTGGTGATGCAAGAAGTCTCTCCTGAACACGGGCAAGCCTTTGCGCATTTATCGAACCTCTACCCTCATCGTTATGGTGGGCAACCTAAAGTGGGCTATCCTTCCAATCAATTAATATTAAGCCGCCATCTGTTGTATGGCATGTCAGTGTTTCGTACTCCAGATGGACAGAATATCATTCGTGGAATATGGCAACCCAGATCGGGTATAGATATAGGACTACTGGCAGCGCATCCACCATCGCCACGCAACAAAGCATTGTGGTATCGACGAGACGCATTAATTCGTACAGTAGAATACTTGGCTAACAGTTCTGCTGTTGAAAAAAATATGGTGATTGGTGATTTCAATCTCTCCGCTTCAAGTCCTACCTATAAAAACGCATTTACAGGTTATCAGTCACTGCCCGTAGCCAGCTGGAAGGGGACACGATCTGATTTTCAAGTGCCAGCTATTGCTATGGCCTCTATCGATCATCTTTGGGTAAAAAGCGAGGGAGATTCTCGTTTTTCTATTTGTGCTAGGGAAGCATTAGTGGAAATTAATGGTTCAGATCATGTGCCTGTTGAAACGCTTATAGGTTGGTGAATTAACTAAAGGTAGCGTATTTCTTCAACTTAGAAGTAGGTCACTAATCAAATCGTTTTATATACGAAAGCCACTTCAAATTGAAGTGGCTTTATCCCTGGTAGCTACATTGTTACTTCTAAGCTTGAGGGGAGGTGCTCCAGTCTCCACCAAGCGCTTTGTACACAGCAATTGTACTATTAGCCGATTGCAACTTAGCTGCGACTTGGCGATCTTGGATAACACGTTGCTGACGTTGCGCGTCCAACACTGATAAGTGGTCAATCAAGCCCGCCTTGTACAAAGATTTTGCCTTTGATACCGCTTTATCTGTCGCTTCTACGGCTTCGTTAAGTTGGGTTTGGTTTTGCTGGCTTCGACCATAAGCGAATAGAGCCGAATCGACTTCTGCAAAGGCTGAATCAACGGTATGTTGATAGCTTAATGCTGCTGATTTGAAGCGAGCTTCGTTTAACTCAACCATGGCCTCGCCTCGGCCACCATCAAAGACATTCCAACTAACGCCGACAGCTGCAGCCCAACCAAACGAATCACTACTAAATAGGTCATCAAAGCTACTTGCAGACACACCAGGCGAGCCAGTCAAAAAGAACTTTGGATAACGATTAGCCACACTTGCCGCCAGTTCTTCATTTACAGCGGCCATTTCTCTTTCTGCCATTCTAATATCAGGTCTACGCTTAACCAAATCTGAAGGTAGACCGACAGGTATCAGCGCAGATAGTTCTGGCAGTTCGTTATCGTCAGCTAGGCGAACATCAACTTTAGTGAGTGGTTCACCTAGTATAATGGCAAGGCGATATTTGTGAACCTGCTCTGCGATTTCAAGCTGTGGAATAATGGATTCGGTAGCCGCGAGCATTGCCTTTGCTTGTGCATAGTCCATCTCAGAACCAAAGCCTGATTCCACTACTTTCTCGACCAAGGTGAGTGTTTTACGTTGGTCTTCGATATTTTCCATAGCGAGAAGTTTTCGTTCCCTTGCGCCTCGATATTGAACGTAGTTGTGCACGAGATCTGCTGTGATTAGCGTTGCTAATCCGCTTTGAAATATTTCAGCTTGCTCTGCTCGGATAGAGGCAGCGTTGGCTTGACGATCAATTCTACCGAACAGATCCAGTTCCCAGTTAATTGAACCTCCAACAAAAACACCATCGTGTTGGTTATCCAGTAGGGTGACAGAACCCGCACCTGGAACATCAGTTGGAGTTAAAGCAGGCCCCAGCAAAGAGTCGTTTTTGCTAAGTTGGTAATTATAATAGCCTGCGCCAATACTCACGGTAGGCACCTTAAAAGACTCAATGGCTTTTTTGTAGGAATCGGCCATCTTGATACGTTCAGCTGCCAGCTGCAAAGGGATGTTTTGCTGCTGAACATCAATGACCATCTGATTTAGCGTAGGGTCATTAAATTGCTTCCACCAATACTCTGAATCAATACTCCCTTGATTGCCTGCATAGAGATAGGTTTCAGCGAGCGTTGTTTCAGGCTCTTGATAATCAGGCCCTACAGCACAACCTGCAATCAACAGAGTTAACGTAATGGGAGTCAGTTTTTTTACTAAGTTCATGAGAGATCCCTTATGCCATTTCTGTGTTGATGGTTGGTTTCGGTTGTTTTTCTTTGTATGCAAGCTTGTACATCGCAGGCATTACCATTAGTGAAAGAACGGTCGCTGCAGCTAATCCACCGATGATGGTTGCCGCCATCTGATCAAACAATAGGTCGCTGAGTAGCGGAATCATGCCCAACGCTGTAGTTAATGCTCCCATGGATATGGCCATGGTTCGGTTCATGGTGGCTTCTTTTATCGCATCTGAAAGTTCAAGACCGTTGCGTCTTTCAAGTTCGATTTGGTCCATCAAAACAATACCGTTTTTGATGATCATTCCTGTTAAGGTAATCGCGCCAATTAGAGCCATGAAACCAAATGGTTTATCCAGTAATAGTAAGGAGAATGTCGCACCTGTTGCTGCGAGTGGCAGGGTGGTATAGATGATCGCTGTTTGTTTAAACCCATTAAACATAGCAATCATGATGACCGTCATTATCAATAGAGCCTTTGGTAGCTGTTTCATTATATCGACGACCGCTTTATTTTCGTCATAGTATTCTCCGCCCCATTCCATGCTATAGCCCGGAGGTAGATAGATACCTTCTATTTGATCCTTGATGGCATTGCGAACATTTGCCGGAGTGGTGTAGCGTTCAACAGCGGCTTGAGCAGTAATGGTTTTTACTCGATCACGACGCCAAATCATGCTTTCCTCGGTTTTTAATTCGAAACCATCTACTACTTGGCCTAGTGGCACAGAATGTAGCCCTAGCAGAGATTTAACAGGCAATGTTTCAAGGGAAGACATGTTTTGATTTGAACCGCGCAACTGAATCGGAATCAACTCATCATTAAGGTTCATACGACCTAAAGGCATACCGCTTGTACCTCGCTTTATCGCAAAGGCGATATCTGCTCGGTTAATACCAGCTCGCAGCGCTTTGTCTTGATTGATAATTGGTACCAACATTTTGCTTTGCTGACGCCAGTCGTCACGAGCGTATTTTGCATCTGGATGGCTCTCAAATATCGCTTTTGCTTCGTTTGCTAGTTGATGCAGGACTTCTTCGTCAGGTCCAGAGAAGCGAGCTTCCACGGCATACTTATCGGCGGTAGCCATTTTAAGTGCTCTAAATCTTGGCTCGGCATTTGGAAATTCTTCTGCAAGCCATTTATCTCCGCGTGTAACAAGTCCATCAATGGCAAAGTAATCCGTAGTATTAATTAAGATTTGGCCATATGCAGGGTCTAGGGGCTCTGGTTCTACAGTTACAGAGAATCTTGGTGCGCTAGCTCCTATAGAGGTAGAAATACTTTCTACTTCCGGTTGAGCAAGCAGCCATTGTTCAATCTGCTTCATGTCTGCAGAGGTCTGTTCTATTTTTGAGCCGTTCGGAAGCCAATAGTCTAGAAATACAATGGGTCTGTCAGACTGTGGAATGAAGTTGATAGCAATATAAGGCACACACACTGCTGTCGCCACGATTAGAGGCACCAAAGTGCTCAAGGTTTTAATTGGGTTATCAACAATCGTATTGATCATTTTTGATAGCAGTGGATTTTTTTGATCAGCACCCTTTTTGCTTGGTTTCAAGAATAACCAACAAAGTAGTGCCGTGAGTGTCATAGCAACAAGCCACGACAGCAACAATGAAGACGCGATGATGCTAAATACCGAACCTGCAAACTCAGCGGCGTCCGTCTTTGAAAACAGCACTGGGCTAGAACCCATAATGGCAATGACAGTTGCACCTAACAAAGGTACAGATGTTTCTTTTACTGATTCAATGGCAGCCTTGGTTCTCTCGATGCCTTTGTTCATCTTAGACTGCATCATGTCAGTAATAACAATGGCGTTATCAACTAACATACCTAGCGCAAGAATGAAGGTACCTAAAGAGACTCGATGCAAGTCAATGTCAGCGATGTTCATGTAAATGAGGGTCAGTAGGATGGTGATCAGTAAGCTTGCACCAACGATAGTTGCACTCTTGAATCCCATGAAAATAAGCAATACCACAAATACGATTGCGATACTTTCCATTAGGTTGGCTACGAAGTCGTCGATAGCAATTTGTACTTGTTCTGGTTGATAGGCAACCGTCGACACGTCTACACCTAATGGCAACTCTGCTTTAAAATCATCGATGATCTGATTGATGGTATCACCAAGAGACACAACATTGATGCCATCCACGGGGCTAACGGCAAGGGTAACGGAGGGCTCGCCATTGAATCGGTTTTCAGTGAGCGCTGGAGTTTGATAGCCCATAGTTACATCTGCAATATCACCGAGACGTATCATGCCACTGCCAAGTTCACTAATTCCGCCTTTGATAACCAAGTTTTTAATATCAGAAAGAGACTTAAATTCACTGGTTTGTGCAACTCTGATACGTTCTTGATCTGCCGCAAATTGACCGGCTTCAAAGGTCATGTTTTGAGTGTTTAATTGGCTCCAAACTTGCGCTACAGAAAGGCCGTATTGCGCTAAGCGCTCATCTGGCATATCAATATTAACTACTCGAGGTTGTACGCCATGCAGCTCTATTTTTTTAATGCCTGATACCGCTTTGATGCGACGTTGCAACTCTTGTGCATACTGACGCAGCTCTTCTGGGGCAGCATCGGTACTATGGATAGAGAACAGCATTCCATACACCTCAGAGAACTCATCTTGAACGATCGAGATCTGAGCACTAGTTGGCAATTGCAATTTTACATCTGAAACTTTACGGCGAAGCAGATCCCATTGTTGGGGAAGCTCTTGTGAATTGAGGCTTTCCTTAAGGTCAACGAACACCATTGAGACTCCAGGACGAGATAATGAACGTAAGCGATTAAGCTCAGCCATTTCTTGCAGCTTGGTTTCTACGGTATCTGTGACTTGTTGCTCTACTTCTTCTGCGCTTGCTCCAGGATAAAGGGTTACCACAACCGCCGTTTTAACGGTAAATGTCGGGTCTTCTAGTTTTCCCAGATCAAAGTACGAGTACAGTCCAGCAATGATACTGAGCACTGTGAAGAAGAGGACGAAGGTACGTTGTCTGATGGCAAATTCAGCTAGATTAATCATGTTTGTTCCTACAACTCTCGCACAGTGATTTTGTCTGCTTTGTCACCTTCTTCAAGGTAGTGTGTGCCACTGACGACAACTTGGTCTCCCATAGAGAATTCCCCTTTAATGCAGGCGGTACTTGCATCGATTGAATCTAGGTCAACAGAGCGAGGGACAATGATGCCATCTTCTACAATATGCACGCGCATTTCGTGTCTGCTGCCTATTAGGGCAGAGTAAGGAACACAGTAAGAGGAGTCAGCGAGGGACAGATTTGCCAATACCGTGACCGACTTGCCAGGGAAGACAAGATCTGATGGCTTATCTAAAGTCATAGTAACCGTGTAGGTTTGCTTGATTAGATGAGGTTTGGTGGAGATTTCACTCACGGTTGCTGAAAGGGGTTCTTTAGCTTGATACCAGGTTACTCGCACTTGTTGATTGGATTTAAACTCGTGAATGAGGTTCTCAGGTACATCTATATCCACTTCAAGCTCGTCATTATTCTGTAGCGAAACCACTGCGATACCAGGTAGAACCTGTTCATGCTGCTCGTAATTGACACTACCAACTACGCCACTAAATGGCGCCTTTAATTCTGTGTAGCTGAGGGTATCTTCAGCACGCTGAATGTTCTTTTGTACAACTTTTACCGCTGACAAGCTTCGCTCATAACCACTGATGGCTCGGTCAAGATTCACATCGGCAATCGCATCGGCATCAATCGCTTGCTCTACTCGGGCGAGTTCGGCCTTAGCAAGCTTATGAGCAGACTTAGCTTCAAGCATACGTGCTTCTAGTTCTTCTAGAGCGACTTGGTAATCGTGTGGGTCAAGGCGAGCAATGGTTTGACCTTTCTTCACGACATCGCCTTTGCTGACAAGCAGTTCGGTAATGGTTCCTGGAACTCGAAAGGCGACACCCGCCTTCTCTTGAGAGTGCACAACACCCGTGAATTGTTTTGTAGATTTAAATGACGGGTCTTTAAGCTCTACAACTTGGATACTGCGCTGGGGCTTAGACGCGAGTTTAGGTGTGGATTCTATCTGTTGGCATGCGCTCAGTAGCAAG
The DNA here is from genome assembly GCA_024346835.1 of Vibrio comitans. GTDB lineage: Bacteria > Pseudomonadota > Gammaproteobacteria > Enterobacterales > Vibrionaceae > Vibrio > Vibrio comitans. The sequence goes on along the minus strand of AP024867.1, from coordinate 36,410 downwards.
ACGACGGCACTTGCTATTAACGTTTTTGAATACTGCATATTCGGGCTCCTATATTCTAATAGCCCGATTGTAAGTGTTTATTTGTATTAGATAATCTGCCCCACTTAAGATTCACTGTCTCATTTAATGTGACAATTGGTTGTCCTGAGGGATTCTTTGTAATAAATAATCTATCAATAAACGACTGGCATAGTTGAGTGTCTGTGGCTTTGGATGCAGTAGGTAGGATTGATAGGGTACAGCAGCCAGTTCAGGTAATACCTTAACCAACTTGCCTTGCAGTAACTCTTCTTTAACGACTAGCTCAGGTAGAAAACCAACCCCTCTGCCCATGACAAGGGCTTTACGAATAAACCCTATGCTATTACAGACGAGCCAAGGGGAAACCGAGATCTGTTCGCACTCAAAATGCCACAAGTTATCGACGTTGCCACTAGGCCAGCGGTAACACATCACTTTATGATGATGAAGATCGGTCAATGCGTGTATTGATTCATTATTTTTAATGTAGTCAGGAGAAGCGAGTAAGCTGTGATTGAGTTGAATAAGAGGCTTTGCGATTAAATCAGAATCTTCGAGTTCGCCACCATGAAAAGAGATGTCCAAACCGTATTGATACACTTCTTGAAAGCCATTGCTCACCATACGAAGGTCAAGCTCTACGTTCGGATACTTATCATGAAAATCAAATAAGGCAGGCTGAACGTACTCGTAGATCTCTGCAGGTAAACCGAGCTTCACCTTTCCTGATACTTCACGACTAGAGTAGGTCACAGCTTGATTGGCATCGTCTAAAAGTTCTACGACCTTTTGTACTTTGCTGAAGTAACTATCACCGTTATGAGTGAGCGAGAGTGAACGAGTAGTTCGATGGAACAACTGTGTATTGAGTTCTTTTTCTAGGTCGTTGATACGTCTGCTGACATTAGCTCGTGGCAGATCGAGTGCGTTTGCTGCAGCGGTAAAGCTACCCAATTCAACAACGCGAAGGAACAGTTTCAAGTCTTCAGTTTTCATGAAAAATCTATAGTCTGAGTGAGAACGAGTATGTTTAATTTAGGATATCTTAGTTGGACAACGTTCGATATAGCCATGCCTACAGTTCTTATTCATAAATCAGTTTTATAGACCATCTAAATTTCAGTGGCGTTATCTCTTTAGGGTGCTTGGTTACAATAAGTCGAGTTTCAAAAAGAGAATACTGACATGAAAAAACTCGAATTTGGATTAGGGCCGGTTGAAGTAGGGCACATTGCCATAGCGATTGCGATGTTGTTGCTGTGTATCTTCTTTGGTGCGCTATAGGACCCTAAATAGCGTCCTAAATTAAAAATTTGCTTTTTGGTGTTTCAGAACCGTCACTGTTTTTAGTTAAACAGGGATTAAGTGTGCGCGTAAGAAAAAGGAATAACGTATATTCCTACAGCGTACTGCAGATAGCATAAAATTCGCGCGAAACTCATAACAATAAGCGAATAAAAAATGTCTGCTACGTCTTTACCTTCTTCTAACGAAGGCATGGGAAGAAAAATAGCAAGGAGCATCATTTCAGTAGTCTTATATGTGCTTAAAGCCGTGATTGTTTTTGGCGTTATCGCTGGAGCATCAATTGCTTTATCCAAACTAGGCTCGATCCACGGAAAGGATCTACCCGCTGAATATTTCGTCGACGGATACCCTACAATCCTCAAACTACTCGATTCTGAAGTCTTTATGGGCTTCGTATTCTTTGTCACTATCGCAATACTGGTTTATCTAGCGTATTTGTTCTGGCAACTACATGAAATTGCGGTACATAAGGCATCAGAGATGTCGAGTGCCCACACACAAATCGTTTTCGCCCTCTCTTTGTGTGGTCTATTTATCAATAAGGTGTGGTGGGTTCTAGCCATCATCATCGCATTTGCCCGCTGGGATGTGATTGGAGAGTCCATCTCTAAAATCATTCGAAATGGTATTTCTGGCAAAACTCAAACTAAAGCATCTGAGGAATAATCAATGAAAGAGATTATGTTACCTTACATCCTGATTTGCTGGATTTTAGTTAAGACAGGTGTGGTTAAGTGGAACCTACGTAGCGGTACCTTCATGGTCAGTACAGGTATGCTTTTAGCGACCATGTTATTTATTGCACACCGTTTTTGGTCTCCTGCAGACTTAACAGACAGTACGACAGTGAAAGCGCCTCATGCCGTATTGAGCCCATTATTTGGTCAAGAAGTTGATCAAGTATTTGTTACTCACAACCAGATGGTTAAAAAAGGTGACCTGATTTATACGCTTCGCTCTGAAGATACTGAATCACAACTAGAAAGCCTTGCCGCTCAAAAGAAAGCCAGTGAAGCGGAAATTCTATCCCTTAGACTGCAACAGAAAAACGACAAGAAAACGCTTGGTAGATTGGAGAAGTTAAAGGATTTCTCACATGACTCTGAACGTGATAATACTCGCACAGCCATTGAAACAGCAGAAGCTAAGATTGCTGCGGCGCATGCTCAAATCATGAACATCGAAGCGCAAGTAGCGTCTGCAAAGTGGCAGCATGAACGTCGTGAAGTACGTGCTCCCTTTGATGGTCAGTTATCCATTACCAACATTACTAGCGGTACACGAACCGGCAACATGCATCTGTATTCAACGGAGAGGAAGTTTGTTGAGATGCGTATTCCTGATCAAACATATCGAGGGATCAAGGAAGGGCAGTTTGCTGAGTTTTATGTAGATGCTTATCCAGGTGAAATTTTTCGTGGCCGTGTACATAGTGTCACGACAGGTACTGGTGAAGCGCAAGTTCAAGTTCGTCAAGGTAGCCAACATGTTAGGCAGCACGTTGGAAACAATATGAACTCTCACGGGCGTACGATCGTAATTGAGTTTGAAGAGCCAGAAGGCTACAACATCCCAATTGGTTCAACGGGTTCTGGTTGGGTGTCAGCTGAAAAACCACATCCAATGCTCGGCTTCATGGATATTATTGGTGGTGCTACAGTTCGCCTTAAAGCTTACAAAGCGTATTTGTCCGCGTTGTAAAAAATACCATTTAACCCATGAAAAAGGGCAGTATCATGATACTGCCCTTTGTTATAAAGTTTGTTAAAGGTCTGGATTCAACCTCAATTCTTCAAGCACACACTTTTCAACTAGATTGGAAATCCAGATGCTCTTAGGAGACTTTCTTTTAGAGGCTTTCAATATAATCGCTGTATCAATACCCAAATCAGGGATATCGGCATCTTCTCGATAAGCTATGTAGCGCATGGTTTGCACACGATCTAATAATTGAGATAACAACATACTGTTATCTACGAAGATAGTCGGCTCAAGATCCGGCAGGGCTCGTTGAAATCGATTCTCGTAATCATTCACACCCGAAGCGATATACTTTGCAAACTCTCCCTCTTTATTACCCATAATTAACCCAGAGCCTTCATACAGTTTCTTCTGGAACAAGGTTTGAGGTTTATCGCTCAAAATATGAAAGCCCAAATCCACTTCTTCGTCGAGAATCATGCTTTCAGAAATCTTAGTCCAGTTCCTTATTTCTATGATGGCATCAGTTTCTTCTCTGATTTTGCTTATAATCGGGCTACCAAATCGAATTAATAAGGGCTCAAGTATGTGAATCGTAATTCGGTCTACATTTTTTGATGAAAACTCTTCTGGCTCTAGGGAGTGAGAAATTTGCTCGATAGCGTTCTGGAGCTTGGGTTGTATACTCAACGCATAAGAGGTCGGCGATAACCCCTCTGCGCTGCGCGTGAACAAAGGATCATCGAGCTCTTCTCTTAACTGGGCTAAAACCTTAGAAATATAGGATTGTGATCGCCCAAGTTTTTTCGCTGTTCGTTGAGTTGAGTGTGTTTGCATTAAATTCAAAAACACATTCAGTGAATTAAGGTCTGTAATTCTCATCCTATCGCCATTACTACTCTACATAGGTTATAGAGTAGCAAAAAACCTATGAAATCAATAAGTTTATAACCAATAAGTTCCCTTTATCTTTTCAGTGATAAGCGATATTCCTACAAGCTATAAGTCAATCCGTATAATTTTAGCAGATACAGATTTTGCTATTGATTAGCTAAATCTAAAGGCCTACTCAATTATAGATTTTGGAAATTATGTCAACAAATAGACTTTCATCTATCACATCTACCGTATCAGCTGAGCAACCTTCTAACTTCTCATTTTCTCGCTTAGCCATGATGACCTCTTTAGCCTTTGCTTCAGCAGCGCCAACCATGGCAAACGCAAGCGGCTTATTTCTTCAAGAAGCCGTGACCGCCAATGCAGGTGTCGCAGGCGCTGGTGACGGCGTGTATACCGATTCAGCCGCCGCTATGTGGACAAACCCTGCGACTATGTCTTTCATGGGAGAGTCATTAACGACCATCAACGTAATGGCGTTTGACCTCAAAATGAAATTTTATGATGCCGATACTCCGGCTCAAGACGGTGAAGCGCAATCTTATCTACCCTCTATTTCTGTTTTTCATGCTCACCAGGTTTCTGAGAAAGTTCACCTTGGCTTAGCACTAGGTGCTGCTGGTGGTTCTAGCCTTGAATATGGCGATGACTGGGCGGGTGCTCGCGCTTTAGATTCGATTACGCTAAATGTCATCGTTCTTAACCCTTCACTGTCATATCAAATAAATGAACAGTGGTCAGTGGGGGGGGGTGTGCAGTTTAGTTGGGCGGCGTTTGAGCAGACCATGTCGCTTACAAATTTGGGTAAGAAGGTTGTAGCAGCGAAAGATACTGATTGGGCTTATGGATACAATCTGGGCGTAATGTACCGTCACTCTGATGACCTTGACTTTGGTTTAAGCTACCGCTCTAAATCAGAACATAGCTTTGATGCAGAGCTCAAGGGTACGAACCAGTCTATATCCACAGACATCGATGTTCCTGAGATAGTAGATTTCAGCACACGCTATGGTTTTAGTGAAGATTTGAACCTGTTAGCAAGTGTACAATTTCACCGCTGGAGCATTTGGGACGAGACTGTTTTGAACCTAGGGTATGGCGAGGGAGTAGCAATCGAGCGAGATTGGGATGACGTTTGGAAGTTTGCTATTGGTGCAGACTACAAACTTAACTCAGATTGGCGTTTGAAAGCAGGTTTCTCTTATGAAACATCTCCACAAGATGACTCTGAAAAACAATGGGTTGATCTTCAAGTAGGCGAGCAATATCGTTACTCGCTAGGTGCATCTACCAACTGGGATAATGTAGGAGTCGACTTTTTCTATGAATACGCTGATCTAGGCGAAGTTAAGTCTGCAAAACGCTCTATTGTTGATGGACCTATCGGAGCTTCTTTAGCTGGTGTTAACGGCACCTTCGACGGGCGCATTCACTTCGTCGGTGTGAACTTCACTATCTAGGTTAGATAAGTCTATACGTACAAAATAGCCGACGTGATAGTCGGCTATTTTTATAATTGGTCTTCGATAGGCAGAACACCTGCCATCCATGCTCCCATTCGCCGCCATAAACTTGCGTCAGGTTCGCTAGTATATGTCTCTCCATTGTCGAGATTTCGCCAAACTAGGTCACCGTCTTCTAATTCGAGTTTATAAGCCGACTCAATCAGTTGTAATCGCATCTCTGATTTAGACTCGGTTACGAAAGGTTCGTGTTCAAGCATTACTGCCATTTCAGTGTTGATATGCGCAGACCTAGGATCCCAGTTCATTGAGCCTACGAACAAAATATCATCATCAATCAGCATTATCTTGGCATGTAAACTAGAGTGCCCGCTTCCTGTCATAGACCATTTGCTTCTTATCTTAGCCGACGCTCGCATTTCCCACAGTTCTACGCCCCCCTCAATAAGATCTTTTCGATACTTGGAATACCAACCATGGACAGCGTACACGTCGTTGGAGGCAAGGGAGTTAGTAATAATCGTTACTTTTTTCCCTGATTTCACACCGTCGACAAGTAATTTAGTGCCAACCTCTGTGGGTACGAAGTAGGGGGAAATGATGATAAGTTCCGATTCAACGCCTTCTAAGACTAACTTTAAGTCGTCAATTAATTGGCTTCCTTCGCCAATGATTTTATTGGGTTTATCGTAAAGCAGTCGGCCAGTTCCCCAATATAACTTCAGTTTATGGTCCTGCATCTTCGAATAAAATTGCAGTTGGGTCATATCGTATGCCCCAGAGGTAAATTGTTTCTCCAGCTCCTTGTCGACAGCAAATTGCTCTATTTCTTCTCTTTTTAATTCTTTTGCACTAGAGGTGATCCAGTCAATGGGAACGGCAAAGTCGCTGTTCCAGTACTCATCGAATTGATCACTTGTTTGCTCTACGGTATTGCCGTAAAGCAGTAGGTCAAAATCACCAAATTCGACTGGGGAATAGTAAGAAAAATACTCATTACCTATGTTTCTACCACCCACAATGCTAACTACATTATCGGCAGTGAGAGACTTATTGTGCATACGGCTATTAAGGCGCTCGAAGTCAGCGAGAAACCCGAGATTTCTCGCTGAACGATAATTGTTAGGGTTGAAGAGTCGCACATCGATATTAGGGTGGGAGTTCAGATAAGCGAGATCGTCATCACTTCGCTTTTGCATATCGTCTAACAAAACTCGAACACGAACACCACGCTCGGCTGCTTCAAACAGTCGCCAAGTCATCAAATGACCAGTCTCATCATCACGATAAATGTAGTATTGAAGATCTAAGGTGTGTTTTGCGGATTCTATTAACACAATGCGTGCAAGTAGCGCATCGTGCCCAGTATCTAAGGGGTAAAATCCTGTGTAAACCGAGGTGTCATACTCAGATTGGTCAAAGTATTCAGCTAACCGGCTGTCAGACTGGTAGCCTAGATGATGTGTGACTGACTTGGGAGGAGGCGTCTGCTGAGTGGCACACCCCGAAAGGATGCCAACAAACAGAATCAGTATCAGTTTCCAATGAGCGAGTGTTGGCAATTGGAGCTTCCTTTCCTTTGAGTTGATAAGTCTAATGTTTGAAAATGACGTCTTCGTTTGGCACTCGATGCCTATCACCGTATATGCCTTCTTCAGTTCGCTTGCCGACGCTGACAATCATGGTAATTTCATCATTTTTGCCGAGCCCAAGCAGTTTCTTAGCGCGAACTGAATCGAAGCCTTCCATCGGACATGTGTCATAACCTTGGTCACGTATTGCGGTCATAAATGTCATTGCAGCGAGTGAAGTACTCTTGTGAAGACAGACGCGTAAATCCTGCTTGGTGACTTCTCTGAACATAGGTTTTTTGATACCCATAAAGGTCATCATAATCTTTCTGAGAAAGCCTTTAACACCAAACCTGTCATTACTATAAACAAACGGGATCAGCTTTTCGTAGTATTTAGTCGCACGCTTTGCGATGTCATCCATTGGTCTGCCAGCAAAATTCTCACGTACCTGTGCTGCATTCATTTTAGCTCTTTGTTGCCATTTGTCTGGCGTAGTCACAAAAACCACCATTTCGTTTGCCGTCTTAGCTGCATTTTGCCCCATACAGTATTTCGCTAGTTCAGCACGCTTATCTGCACTGATGACTCGATGAAACTCCCACAACTGCATGTTGCTGCTGTTTGGGCTTAGTACGGTGAGTTCTAAGGCTTTTTGTACCTTTTCATGGTCAAAGTCAGCGGTTTGGTCGTATTTTCGAACGGAGCGACGAGAGTGGACTAGGTCTTCAAATGTTTGATGTTGAGGCATGGTTAATTGATCTGTTGAGTGATCATGCTTTTCTAACATGCCGAGGTGCGCTAAGCAACAAAGCCTCGTTATTTTCATAAATCAAGTAATGATATTACTCGTAGTCATAGCTGTTATGAAAACCAGTAATTTGAGGCTAAGTGTTCTACAAATTAACATTGCATAAAATTCGCCCTGCGAAATAAATGTCGTGGGTGGCACGAAATGGACATTATCAAGGTCTTTTTGATCGTACCCTGTCTAACTATTACGAATACAGGCAAGTTAATTTGGAGCTGAATATGAAAAAACTACTGCTTTCGCTGTTTAGCATTTGTTGCGTTGCTTTGTCAGCGCAGGTAAGTGCGAATATCCATCAATGGAATGAAACCAGTTACCAAACATACTCAGATAAAACCCACGTTGAATTTAAGCTGATCAATAAGTTCAACAAAACAGCGCCTTTTTACGTGCGTATAGATGATAAGAAATTCCCCAATAAACTAGTGCTTTCTCCTAATCAAGAAATAGAGCTAGACATAACCGTAGATACGCCTCCGGGGATAACGTCGGTTAAACACGTTTGTACTTTGATGGTTACAGGGGAAGAGAATGATTACGAAACCTGCACCAAGCTAACGTTTAAAAGGTTCTAGTTATGAAGAAACTTTATTTTCTAGGGTGCCTATGGAGCCCATTTGTATTGGCAAACCCGATTCCTAGTATTTCGAACCCTTCAGGCACAGACCGGATTAGAACAACAGATGGTGCAAGTTGTGAGCAAGCTGTCTCAACAGGTAAGACTTTTCAAGTAGGCACATACGGAGCCATGGGTAACGAAGATAGTGATAACTACTACAACAACTACTACGAACAAAACCAAGATGAAGCAGGTATATACGCAGCCATGACCATTCAGTTTGGCGGTGAAGACCGAGTGGATTGTACAAAACTTTATGAGTTTGAGCTTCGTCAGCGCAATAGAGACGAGCAATTAGCTCAAGCCGAACACGAGCTCAAACTTCTTCAAATTGAGGCGGAAAAATACCGTCTTTTAAAAATGAAACAAGAAAGCACCACCTTTTCTGAATAGTTTTCGATATTTAGAAATGGCTTTTTTCTTTCATTATTTTTAGTAAAAAAGGAAACGATAATGAAAAAACAATTGCTAGCTATCGCAACGACAGCAGCTCTAACTCCTGCATTTGCAAGTGCAACAAATAACAACGGTGAAGTTATTTGGAACGGTGATGTAGATCCAGCATGTGGCTGGGACGTAGCTGATCATCAACCAGGTAAGCTTGGCTTCGTAGATTTCAACGAACAGCAGCCAGCAAAAGCTACGCTAGTAAACAACAAAAACGGTAATGATCAAGCCGATCTTGCTATGTCGACAACTACAAGTGTTGCTGGTGGTAACGGTGCTATCGCAATCCCAACTACTGATATAATGATTAAACTTGTGGATGGAGAAAACGAAACTTATCCAGAGCAGGAATCGAATACGGTATTTAATAATGTTCCGGCAGGTGACCTAAAGTTTTACGCACGTGCAGTTGACCCGGCGACCAGTTACTCAGCTGGTACACACACAGTAACAACGACGTTCACTGTAACTTGTAACTAGTTTGTTTTAGAGGCGATATCAATATCGCCTCTCTTATTTTGGAATTCATAGTGAAAAACTTATGTCGAGTGCTAACGATTAGCACATTTTCATTGTTGGCAACTTCATCTTTTGCTGAAGAAGGAATGGAGAAAGGTCATGCCGAGCACCTAGAACAATTTTGTTATCAAGGTGCGGAATATCATGAGCGCCGCGTTTTTGATGCAATATCTAGCTCTGACTATATCGATTGGAGTGAAATTCAACTCCAAGGTACATTTAGTCGACTTAATTACACAGAAACTATTCTCGATGAAAATCACGATAAAGTAATTACTTGCGACCAAGTGATTAACTATCACTATGATGACAAAGATATATCTCTTAATACCTCTTTTCAGGTTCTAATTAACGAGGAAAAAACGGTTTCTAATACGGATATCACTGAACAAGCAGTAACCGATTTTATGGTTAGAGTAATGGTGAACTAGGTGAGGAAAAGTGTTTTTGGAGCTACTTTACTTTCGCTGCTTGTCTCATCTTGTTCTTTGAATGTTTTTGCAGAGATTAGAGAGCCGATAAAGCCAAAATCAAAACAGGTTATCGCCGAATGTGAGCTACAAACTATAGAGAGCAACGGTGATATTTCCTTCTCTGAGTTTTATCAGGGTAATGCAGCTCGTTTTAAGGTTAGAATGAGCGAGAACTATCAAAGAGTGGAGCTTAAACTCGATGATGTTCAAGTCGGAGACCTTAGTGTAGATAAAGGGTTGCACTTGATTCGTCTTCAATTAGACACCCCCGATCGCTACGAGGGTGATGCGAACTATTGGAGAAGAGGTGTTGAGTTAAATGCATCTGAACTGGGTGCCGACCGAGAGATAGATCTAAAAGTTCGTGTTGATTTACCCGTTTCTAAGGTAACCGCTGGTGACCATGAAATAAGAATGAAGTGGTCAATCAGTTGCGGATAATAGTTGGTTATTTATTAAACATCAGAAAGAGCAAAAATGAAAAATAGAATAATCTCTTTAGCTACATTGATACTTCTGCCTTTTGGTGCAATGGCTGCAGAGAGTAGCAGCTACGTTATTTTTAATGGCTCTGTAACTCCGATGTGTGGCTGGGAAGGCCAAGGGATACAAGCTGGTGTTCTTGGTTATGATGAGGAGTATACCGATATTCCAGCAATCGCAATTTTGGTGAACAACGCTGGAGAGAATAAAGCAACTCTAGACTACACCAGTGACACCGGAATTTTGAATTCCAATGGTCACTTGCGCATAAAGTTGGTGCCAGAGCATGGTCCTGAATATGAAGAGCAAAATCATAACGGTACGTTTGAAGATGTTAGAGCTGGAGAACTGAAGTTCTACGCCAAGATGAAGAAGTCGAAGCACCACTATCCTGCAGGTCAACACACCGTACGATCTACGTTTACTGTTACTTGCGAGTAGAGTAATCAAGTTTACTTTTCACCTCAAAAATACATGCTAGGCGATCCACATATAATAGTGTCGCTTAGCTTTTGGTTATAATCATTATAACCTTTTATGTATAACCAAATCCCCACACCTCCCATCACCCGTGCAATCTTATATTGCAGTACATCGTCCTGTCTAAATGCTGTTTTTCCATTTTTTTCTATATATACCTTGTCATATCTGTGCTCTGGATCACGTTTTGTGGTGGTCTAGGTTTGTGTAGGAGCGGATATGTGATAGGCAGTACAATCTATTACATCAGTGAAAGCCAGCAGCGTCCTAAGTTTGTGGGATTTAATCTGGTTTCTATCTACGAAGAAGACCTATTTTTAAATTTGCATGGGGCTACAGTTATCGTAGATCTGGCATGCGAATCTCAAGATGCGTTTTTACGTCGACTACAAGCTCAGCCGCACGGGTGGAGCACTCAGGTGTTTGTTACTGCTGAGTCTAAATACAGTCCGTTCCTAAGTGATGGTGAGTTTGACGCCTGATACTACAAACCGCATACCTATAAAGCGGCGGTTGATGCGGTAAATAAACACAAGGGCAGGTTTGATCTAACCGTTTGGGTAGTCACCGTTGCAGATTCTGACCAAGCCCCTGAGATCACTGCGTATCTAGATGCTAAATACGTAGACAAGGCTAGACTCAATAGTGAGGCAGTGGTTATTCTGCCAAATGGTGTTAAACATGATGTTGTGGTCTCAAAGCCCATCGAGCTTGTCGCAAAATTGCCTCAACATCTTGTTAAGCCATTTAAGGGGCAAAAAGCGCTCATTCAGGTCTCGCTTCAACTAGCGAACGTGCCTGAGGATACGAGCGAGTTTGTTGAAGGTATGCCAGTAGAGGTTCGGTTCTAGTTATGATCAATATGGATGTTTCCGAGAAACTTGTTATTCGCACAGCCAGTCAAGAGTGGCAAACTAGTCCCGCCAAAGGCGTGTGGCGCAAGCCTCTAGAACGCGAAGCGGCTGAAACAGGGCTTGTCACCTCAATAGTAAAATACGAAGCAGGGTCGCGTTTCTCAGAGCACAGTCATCCATTGGGGGAAGAGATCTTCGTATTAGAAGGTGTTTTTTCCGATGAGGATGGTGATTATCCTGCGGGCACCTATATTCGCAATCCTCCAGGAAGCAAACACTCACCATTTAGCGAACAGGGTTGCACCTTGTTTGTGAAGCTCAATCAGTTCGATAAAGCTGATAAGACCTCGGTGAGAATTAATACTAAAACTCAACCTTGGCTTGCGGGAATGGGTAATCTAGAGGTGATGCCTTTGCATTCTTTTGAAGCTGAAAATGTCGCTTTGGTGAAATGGCCAAAGGGAGAGCGTTTTCAACCTCATTCGCACTTTGGTGGAGAAGAGATCTTGGTACTCTCTGGAGAATTTCAGGATGAATACGGTCAATACCCTCAGTACACTTGGATTCGTAGCCCTCACCAAAGTCAACACTTCCCATTTGTTGAGGAAGAAACCGTTATATACGTTAAGACTGGACATTTATTGTCTCGACTCTGAGTTTCTCCCTTTAATTGTTCCATCAATATAGCGACTCTGTTAGTATCGCCTCATCGTATTAGTCGGGGAGCCAGTAGGCTGAGATCGCAGTAGCGAACCCGTTGAACCTGATTCAGTTAGTGCTGACGTAGGGAACTAGTCGCCATTCTAGCTATAGATCTTACTCTTTGTAGCACAGCAGGCCTGGTTTCGTTCGTCTGACGAAAAGGAAATGCCTGTGTCCCAATCAAAAAACACTCCAATTGTTCTTACTATCGCTGGCTCTGACAGTGGTGGTGGTGCTGGTATTCAAGCCGATATCAAAGCGATTTCTGCTACCGGAAGCTACGCCTGCTCAGTAATTACTGCACTTACTGCACAAAACACTCAAGGTGTAACGGGTATTTTGCCTATTCCAGCCGAGTTTATCGAACAGCAGTTAGATGCGGTCTTTACGGACCTCAATGTTGTAGCGGTTAAGGTGGGTATGCTTGCTGAAGCGGGTCTTATCAAAGCAGTAGTGAAAAAACTGCAACAGTATCAACCCAAATTTCTAGTTGTAGATCCTGTTATGGTTGCTACCAGTGGCGATCTTCTTCTTCAGCAATCTGCTATAGAAACCCTAAAAACAGAACTTCTTCCTCTTGCTGATGTGATTACACCAAACTTGCCAGAAGCTGCTACTTTGTTGGGCCAATCTTTGCCAACAACTGGCGAGGAAATGAATGCAATGATTGAAGATCTTCGAGGTTTAGATTGTAAGGCTGTGCTTCTAAAGGGTGGTCACCTAGAGAACGAATCTACCAGTACAGATCTTCTTATCACAGCGAATGACGTTGAAACTTTTTCCGTTGAACGTGTGGATACGCAAAATACCCATGGCACAGGTTGCACCTTATCTTCAGCAATTGCCTCATTCTTGGCACAAACTGGCTCACTGAGTGAGTCGGTAGCGCTCGGGAAAAACTACATTTCCAATGCCATAGCTCATGCTGATGAGTTGAATGTGGGCAGTGGTCACGGTCCCGTGCACCATTTTTACGCTTTAAACAAATAGTACCGCTAATGTCAGTTCATTCGCCTAAGGGCATTGTGATTGAAAACGGAAGCTTGCAGTTCTCTGATGCAAGCTCACCATTGTTTAGTGGCCTAAACCTTAGTTTTCCAAAAGGAAGCTTTAGCAGTGTTTTGGGAAAAAGTGGCTGTGGCAAAACCAGTTTACTTCGCTTGTTGGCAGGGCTTTTGCCTGATGGTGTGCATTGGAATGGCTCAATAGATAGTGGCTTCGAGCATAACTTGTCTGATTCCATTGCGTATATGGCGCAACAAGACTTGTTGATGCCTTGGCTAAATGTGTTAGATAACGTGTGCTTTAGCGACCGTTTTAGTCAGCAGAAACTTAATAAACAGCAGCAGACAGAGCGAAAGCAGCAGGCCAGTGCCTTGTTGTCCAAATTAGGCTTGGCAGGCCAGGAAGAGGCTTATCCAAGACAGCTTTCTGGCGGGATGAAGCAGCGCGTGGCGCTTGCTAGAACCTTAATGCAAGATAAACCCGTCGTATTAATGGATGAACCTTTTTCCGCTTTGGATGCGGTAACACGTTATCGCTTGCAAGATCTTGCTTGTGAGATGCTCCAAGGAAAAACGGTTGTGCTGATTACACACGATCCACAAGAGGCTTTGCGTCTTAGTGACCATATCTATCTGATGCAGTCACAACCTGTGGTAATTGAAACTGTACCTGTTCCAAGTGGCAACACTCCTCGCCGAATCAATGCGGAAATGGCAGAACTTCAACAGAGCATTATTGAGCAATTGGGAGGTCGTGATGACTAAACAAGTGGTTGTTCAGCAAGGCCTTACTAGCCGGGTAAAAGCCAATACCTCACACGTTGTGCGTTTGATTATTTCGTGCTTAGTTGTGTTAGGTTTATGGCAAGCAACGGTTTCATTCTTTGATTTACCTAGTTTTATTTTACCTGAACCTATTGCGGTGTTTGACCGCCTTGGCAATCGCAGTGATGTACTGCTTCAACACACCATTGTTACCTCACAAGAGATTGTGTTGGGCCTTCTTTTAGGTCTTAGCATGGGCTTGATGTTTGCACTGCAAATGCTGCTATTTGAACCATTACGACGCTGGCTATTACCGATTCTAATTGCATCTCAAGCCATCCCAGTCTTCGCCATTGCGCCAATACTGATGCTTTGGTTTGGTTATGGTATTGCATCAAAGGTCGTGATGGCGGCTTTGATCATCTTTTTTCCCGTGACCACTTGTTGTTATGACGGGCTTCGCAATACACCAAAGGGCTATCTAGATCTGAGCAAGACCATGGGGGCGACCCGTTGGCAACAGCTCACACAAGTTCGATTGCCCGCGGCGATGCCAGCATTGGCCTCAGGTATTCGAGTTGCAGTGGTTGTCGCGCCAATTGGTGCGGTAGTGGGCGAGTGGGTAGGCTCTAGTGCCGGTCTTGGTTACTTGATGCTTCAAGCCAACGCTCGAATGATGATTGATGAGATGTTTGCGGCACTGTTTATTCTTGCGCTTATCTCGGTCACGCTTTATTTCATTACAGATAGACTGCTCAATAAATTTATCCCTTGGCAGTTTGATTAACTGCCATCTTTTAATGTCGTTAAGGAAGAGACATGACCTCGTTCAAAAACAAAATTAGCGCAATAGTTGCTGGTATTGCGCTTTTAGCTAGCTCAACCGCATCTGCAAAAGAAAAAGAGCTGACCTTGATGCTAGATTGGTTTGTAAACCCCAATCATGGTCCTATCGTGATTGCCCAAGAGAAGGGCATGTTTGCTGAGCAAGGATTGAAGGTAACGATTCAAGAGCCGGCGGATCCAAGCGTTCCTTCAAAGCTGGTGGCGGCAAATCAAGTTGACTTAGCGATTTCTTATCAACCTTCATTTTTAATTGATGTAGCAGCAGGTTTGCCTCTGGTATGGAGTGGCACACTGCTAGCGACGCCTTTGAATACGCTAACTGTACTGGACAACGGAAAAATCAATTCTTTGTCCGATCTGAAAGGTAAAACCGTTGGTGTATCGGTGTCGGGTACAGATGAGGCCATTATTGGCAAGATGCTTGGCAATGAAAACGTCGATTATTCTGATATTGAAATTGTCAACGTTGGCTGGGCATTGTCTTCGTCCCTAGCATCGGGAAGAGTTGATGCTATCTGGGGCGGGATGCGCAATTTCGAATCTCATCAGTTAGACCTAGAAGGCTATAAGTCTAAGAGCTTTTTCCCAGAAGAGCACGGCATACCACCTTACGATGAACTGATGTTTGTGGCTAATGCAAATAGCTACGATAAAGATGCCATAGAGCGATTTAATAAGGCGCTTGAATTGGCCACTCAATACATTGTGAACCACCCAGATACGGCGTGGAAAGAGTTTATTGCCTATAACTCAGACACACTAGATAACGAGCTTAACCATAGAGCTTGGATTGATACTTTGACGCGCTTTGCTTTACGTCCATCGGCAGTCAATAAGCAGCGTTACGATGATTACAGTCAGTTTATGTACGATCTAAAGATCATTAAAACGATTCCTGATAGTAATAAATACCTAATTAACTTTTAAGCCAGTGTCGCAAGGAAGACCCATGAAACGATTTACCTCAAAGCTGTTTACATTGCTTGCCAGTTCAACTCTTTTGCTTAGTCCATTATCGCAAGCCAAACAAACAGAACTTACCCTAATGCTTGATTGGTTTGTTAATCCAAACCACGGGCCTATTGTCATAGCTCAGGAGCGCGGTTTGTTCGAAGCTCAAGGCTTGAAGGTTAATATTCAAGAGCCAGCTGACCCTAGTGTTCCAGCGAAGTTGGTTGCGGCTAATAAGATTGATCTCGCAGTATCGTACCAGCCGACACTAACCATTGATGTGGCCGCAGGACTGCCGTTAATTCGCAGTGGTACACTCATCTCTACACCGCTTAACACGCTCATGGTTATAGACAATGGCAAGATCAATTCGGTTGCTGATCTGAAAGGCAAAAAGGTGGGTATTGCCATTGCAGGTAATGAAGAAGCAACAATCGGCACTATGCTACGTTTTTCTGGACTTAAGTTCTCTGATGTAGAGATCATTAATGTCGGTTGGGCACTGTCATCATCGGTTGCTTCTGGAAAGGTTGATGCGATTTGGGGCGGTCTACGCAACTTTGAAACAAACCAGCTTGCCTTAGAGGGCTTTAAAGCCAAAGCATTCTTCCCAGAAGAGCACGGCGTTCCTGCTTATGATGAACTGGTGTTTGTGGCAAATGCCAACAGCTATGATGCTGAGGCGCTAAAGCGTTTTAACTCAGCAATTGAATTAGCGACTCAATATATCGTTAATCACCCAGAGCAAGCTTGGAAAGAATTTGTTGCGTACAATCCAGATACTTTAGATAACGAACTAAATCGACGCGCTTGGGAAGATACGCTAACCCGTTTTGCTTTGCGCCCAGCAGCGGTTGATCGTCAGCGTTACGATAACTACGCACAGTTTATGTTTGAAAATAAAATTATTAATAGCGTTCCAAACAGCGCTAAATACCTGCCAACGTTTTAAGGTAACACCATGAATACCCAGCAATTAATTGAAGCTTGTCAGCAAGAGTGGAATGACTATATAGAGCATGACTTTGTTCATCAGCTAGCAAATGGCACTCTGCAACATGAGGTATTTCTTCACTATCTCAAACAAGACTTCTTGTTTTTGAAGCAATACACTCGTGCGTACGCGTTGGCTATTTATAAAGCCAAAAATCTTTCTCAAATGCGTAACGCGCTACCAAGCTTACATAACCTGCTTGACTCAGAGATTGGCCACCACATTGAGTTTTGTGAGAAGTGGGGCATTAGCGAGCAAGAAATGGAAGCCGAAACTGAAGACTTTGGTACAGTAGCTTATACACGTTATGTGTTGGATACGGGCAATGCCGGTGATCTTATTGATCTCTATGCCGCATTAGCACCGTGTGCAATCGGCTATGGCGTCATTGGTGATAACTTAGCTAAACGTGAAACAACAAAACTGGAAGGAAATCCATACCGTAGTTGGCTTGAAATGTATTCAGGAGAAGAGTTTCAGCAAGGCGTAGTTAAGTGTATTGAAAATCTAGACCAATTGATTTCAGATATTCCTCTTGAGAGCGCAAGAGGACAAGAGTTGATTGAAGTATTTAGAACTGCAACTCGTATGGAAATCGCTTTCTGGGAACAAGGCTTTAATGCCCTTAAATAGCAAAGCCCTTAAATAGGATCAAAATGATGGATAAACAACAAATCGCCCAAAGTCTGCAAACACTTCGTGATAGCAAACCATTGGTTGTGAACGTGACTAACTATGTTGTGATGAACAACACGGCAAATGCTTTATTGGCTATTGGCGCTTCTCCAATCATGGCGCATTCAGCTCAAGAAATGTCTGAGATGATGGGCTTTGCTGGTAGCTTAGTGATTAACATTGGTACTTTGGACAGTGTGTGGATTCCGCGTATGTTGTTTGCTGTAGAGCAGGCAAACATCAATGGTAAAACCGTGATCCTTGATCCTGTTGGTTGTGGCGCAAGCACACTTCGTACAGAAGTTTCTCGCCAGATTGCAGAGCAAGCAGACAACCTAATTATTCGTGGCAATGCCTCAGAAATCATCGCACTGGCGGGTGAGCAAGCTCAGTCTAAGGGCGTAGATGCTCTTGATAGCAGTGATTCGGCTGTGAGTGCTGCTAAATTTTGTGTAGAGCAATACGGCGCAAGTGTAGTTATCTCGGGAGCGAGTGATTATGTTGTCACATCTACGGCGACGTGCAAGCTTGATAATGGCCATGAGATGATGCCTTACGTTACTGGAATGGGCTGCTCGCACACCGCAATCACTGGCGCATTTGCCGCTGTTGGTGAAGTAACAGGTTTAGCGGCTACTGCAATCTTGGGTATTGCTGGTGAAATCGCTGCCGAGAAATCCGCAGGTCCTGGTTCACTTCAAATGAACCTATTAGATACCCTGTATCAGCTCGATGTTGAAACGGTATTATCGCGCTTAAAATTGCAGCAAGTATAAGGACTAATTGATGAACCCTTATGAACTCTACTTTGTTACTGATGACCAGCAAGACATAGAGACGCTTTGCTCAGTGGTTAAACAAGCCATCTCTGGCGGTGTCACTATGGTGCAAATTCGAGAAAAGCATGGCGATGTGCGTGCGTTTATTGAAAGAGCGAGAGCGGTAAAATCTGTCATGCAGGGAAGTGGTGTGCCACTTATTATTAACGATCGTGTTGATGTTGCTCTTGCCGTAGATGCATGTGGGGTTCATTTAGGGCAATCAGATATGCCGGTAGCAGATGCAAGGCGACTACTTGGCGACGACAAACTACTAGGTTTGTCCGTCGAGAGTGAAGAGCAGTTACTTGAAGCACAATCATTCGCTGTCGATTATTTGGGGGTTAGCGCTATTTTTGCGACTCCGACTAAGACCAACACCGTGAAACATTGGGGAATCGAGGGTTTAACAAAGGCTGTTAAGCTGTCAAACAAACCTTTGGTGGCAATTGGTGGTATTAACGAGTCTAATATCAGAAGTGTGGTTGCTACCGGAGTAGATGGTATCGCTCTGGTTTCTGCCATCTCTGCGGCAAGCGATCCAACTCAGGCAAGCAAAGATCTTCTTAGTACGATGCGCAGCTAGTTATTCCTTATTTAATATCAAAACCCGCTGGTCTTCTTTTGAAGATTAGCGGGTTTTTGTTTTTTGCCCACCCTAAAACTTTGACGGGTTTCGTCCGCCAAGTGAGAGTTAGTTGTTTATCAATAGCCGATTAATATGTGCCTGTTGATTGATTAAACCACTTGGAGAAAAGACATGACCCTCAACAAACACACTGGCCTTCTACTGTTGGCTTCACTTTTTGTATCATCAACTGTTTTCGCAGCTAACAGCCAAGACCAGCAAGTTATCGATTTATCGAAAGATGAAATGCCAGGCTCAATTGGTTTGTCTGCTACGCCAGATTCATTGCCAAACTTTAGCTTTCACAAAACGAGAGCGAATCAAGATGAAAAACTAGAAAGTGAGCCGGCTAAAAAAGATAATATTGATGCATCCGATCACGATCCAGCGGGCTCAATTGGCTTCTCAGCAGACGTTGATTCATTGCCGAAATTTCATCTAAAGCAAAAAAATCGCGATGCACACAAAAACAACCTATAAACGGAGTTAACCTAAATAATGATACGGAACATCAGTGATCACTATTGGGTGATCTCAATGGATTCAGCCTTAGTGCGACGTTCACACTGAGGCTGTCTTGGACAAACGGATCCACGAGAGCAGATAAGCCTTGCTCTGTTGTCCATTCCTCTCTCGATCCAGTTAATATTTAAGATTCTTCCTACGGTTAATAACAGCTCTTTTATGTCCCTTGGGATTGGGCCAGTACCGCCATTTTCTATACAAGATTGTTTCAGTCTTTCTGCAACATCCACCGCATCAAACCCCTGAGCTTGAATTGCAGGGTTTAGATCGACACCGCTACACAATACATGAGAGTTCCCCGCGAAATCCTGCACTTTAACCGACTCACAACAATAGATATGAGGCACATCGTTTTGCATCAAGATAGAGATTTGAGCGACGCTCACATTAAAATCTTTATCTTTAGTTGTCATACGAAACACAGCCCAGTGCTGACATGGGTCTTCTACCATTTTCATGTTGCCCCATGGCAGTGGGATGCCATTGCCTCTGTACACCGCTTTTAGCGTACCTGGGTGGTAGGCGTCAAAATAGTGCCAATGAGGATAGGGTGATACTGCTGTCATGCGTCGCATAGCAATGGATTCAGATACTCCCGCCAGTTTACACACGCTAATGTCGTAACCATTTCTATCGAGAAGTTGTCTGAAAGGAACTTTAGGGCAGAGCAGGGCTCCGGCAAAGAATGAGCATTCAAAGTCTCTCCATGCGTGCAGTATTTTTGTGGAGTCTAATTCTACAGATCCGCCTTGCTGTTTTTCATCTCTAACGCCGTAGCTCGGCTTGCTGTCTGACATGAGTTTACTTTTTTCACCATCGCCTTGATGAAGCACCATATGGCCAATATTGACCGCAATGTCATATTTGAGCCTGATGGGGTCGTCTTTAAGAACCTTGTTGATATGTAAGATATCGGGCGCTTCAAAGTAGGAACGGGCAACACGTTGCTTCTTATCTCCGCTTGCTTCGGTAACCGTTTCTGGAAGCTCTTTGAACCACTTTATTTTCAGGCCAATATCAGCACAGATCTCAAAGAGATCATCTACGGCTAATGGCATTCTCTTTTGTCCGATTTCTTCGGCCGCGCGTTCAAGATCGGGGAAATGATTTTGATTGTGCTCTTGGTGCGCGCGAATAAGTAAGTGGGCAAACTGCCGCCCTGTGGTGCCGGTTTGTGCCAACATCTCAGGTATGGCTATCTGTAATATTTCTTTTGAAAACAGAAAGCTAGGTTCAAGTGCCATGCCAAGAACACCACCTCTAGATCCTTTTTCGGGAACAATTTCACTTTGTTCGTTCGCATCGTCCAAAAACCAGTTTACCGGCTTTTGAAAAACATCCGCTATCACCTCAAGCATGTCTTCACTCGGCACTCTTTTACCGCGCTCAATCATGGATAGATACGACACGGATGGGGCGGACTCCGGATTAAGTTTTACGCAACGAGACGAGAGATCATCAAGGGTGAGGTGATTTCTCTTGCGTAGATTTCGGATCTTGGTGCCGAGAAAATGTGACTGTCTGAACAAGCTCGTTTTCGTTTTCATATTTGTAAAATTTACACTGTGTAATTTTAATTGTGAAATTCTAGTGAATATTTGGTTAAAGTGAAAATGTAGACAGAAGAAATTAGACCGAAGTAACAGTTTCACTTCTTCTCTTTGCAACAGCAGCTAGGTGACAAAGCACTTCAATGATTATCACGAGGAATGATGCCATGAATCTACCAATGACTAAGGAATGCCAGATACAACAGAGCTTTTGCCAGTTTATCAACACTGAAGTGCTGCCACTTGTCGGTTTGGATGTCGATGAGTTTTGGAACAACTTTACGCAACTGGTAACTGAGTTAACTCCCATTAACCAAGCGTTGCTTGAGACTCGCTCTCAAATGCAGAAGCAAATTGATCAGTTCCATGAAACACATCGTTCATTCAATGCAGAGCAGTACCGAACTTTTTTGAAGGAAATCGGCTATCTGCAGACTGAAGGGGAAGACTTTTCAATAGAGACAGAAAATGTTGACCAAGAGATATCGACGATTGCTGGACCTCAGCTTGTCGTTCCTATCAAGAATGCCCGCTTCGCACTTAATGCTGCGAATGCGCGTTGGGGAAGCTTGTATGACGCTCTATATGGAACGGATGTAATTCCGCAAACTGAGCCAGGGATGAAAGCGGGTAAGAAATACAATCCAGCTCGTGGTAAGCATGTTATTGCTTATGCTAAGGACTTTCTTGACCGAGTTTTCCCTCTGGATCAAGGCTCACATCACGATGTAGAGAGCTATACCATCTATTTCAACGGTCTTATGGCGCACTTCCCTGATGGAACGCACACCGGACTGAAACAACCAAAGCAGTTTGTAGGTGCGAGCGACCCAGAACGTGAACCTACCTCAATATTACTGAAAAACAATGGCTTACACGTTGAAATTATTATTAATCGTCAAGGCAAAATTGGTAAAAACGACCTATCGCATATTGATGACATCATCGTTGAGTCTGCAGTATCGACCATCATGGATCTTGAAGACTCTATTGCAGCAGTAGACAGCGAAGACAAGATTGACGCATACCGCAATTGGTTGGGCTTAATGACAGGTTCGCTGCACGCATCTTTTGAAAAAAATGGAGCGACGCAAATCCGCCGTCTCGAAGGTGATAAAAGCTACACCGGTCGAAATGGAGAGGATTACAACCTGCATGGGCGTTCACTTCTGCTGATTCGCAATGTTGGCCACTTAATGACGAGCGACTTGATGACGCTGTCAAATGGTGAACAAGCACCAGAAGGGATAATCGACGCTGTAGTAACGGCGATGATAGCAGCGGTTGAGATTAAAAATCCCGAGCTGTGTCGAATGAAAAATAGTCGTACAGGCAGTATTTATATCGTTAAACCAAAGATGCACGGTCCTGATGAAGTGGCTTTCTCTTGTGAATTGTTTAGCCGTGTAGAGCGTATGCTCGACCTGGAGCCTAACACCATCAAGATTGGCATTATGGATGAAGAGCGTCGCACTTCATTAAACCTTAAAGAGTGTATTCGCGCGGCCAAATCAAGAGTGTTCTTTATTAATACCGGCTTCTTAGACCGTACCGGTGATGAGATTCATACCAGTATGCAAGCAGGGCCTTTCCTGCCTAAGCAAGAGCTAAAGAGCCAAACATGGATAGATGCTTACGAGAAGAACAATGTTTCAACGGGCTTGAATACGGGCATGTCTGGTAAAGCACAGATCGGCAAAGGCATGTGGGCTATGCCTGATGAGATGGCGCAGATGATGGAGCAAAAAACCGCTCATCTAGAAGCAGGCGCTACCACTGCTTGGGTTCCTTCTCCTACTGCAGCAACCTTACACGCGCTTCATTATCTTGAAATAGATGTAAAACAGCAGCAACAGCGCTTGTCGGCAAACAATGAAGACTACAAGAAGGGCATGTTAACCATTCCTTTGATGGCTCAAGAGAACGAGCTTACT
The DNA here is from genome assembly GCA_024346835.1 of Vibrio comitans. Lineage (GTDB taxonomy): Bacteria > Pseudomonadota > Gammaproteobacteria > Enterobacterales > Vibrionaceae > Vibrio > Vibrio comitans. The sequence goes on along the minus strand of AP024867.1, from coordinate 13,371 downwards.
CAAGGAGAAATAGTTCGTGAGCTAGAGAACAACATTCAAGGGATTTTAGGTTATGTAGTTCGCTGGATTGAAATGGGAGTAGGCTGCTCAAAAGTGCCAGATATCAATAACACAGCATTGATGGAAGACCGCGCAACCCTGCGAATTTCTAGCCAACACATTGCGAACTGGCTTAAACACGGCATCTGCACGGAGCAGCAAGTTAACAATGTGCTTGAGCAGATGGCAGAAACCGTAGACGAGCAAAACGATGGAACATCGGGTTATTACCCAATGACACCAAACACCGAAACCAGCCACGCATTCCAATGTGCTAAGGCGCTTATATTCCAGGGTACTGAGCAGCCAAATGGCTATACAGAACCACTACTTCATGAGTATCGACTACAGGCAAAACGATAATTCCATTTACTAGTTACTAAAGCACTGCTTACTAAATCACTGAGAGAGGGACATTATGGATAACTACAAATCAGTAATCGAAACAGCAAAGGGCACTATTGATCAAAACGGTCAAACGTGGGCTGCAATTAATCCAGAATACGTAGCACGAATGAAGCTACAAAACCGATTTAACTGTGGTTTGGACATCGCTCGCTACACCGCAAAAATTATGCGTGAAGATATGCAGTCGTACGATGAAAGCAGTGCTAATTACACTCAATCTTTGGGTTGCTGGCATGGATTTATTGGCCAACAAAAAATGATTTCGGTTAAGAAGCATTTTGAAACGACCCGTGGTCGATACTTGTATCTTTCTGGCTGGATGGTTGCGGCGATGCGTTCAGAGCTAGGTCCACTGCCTGATCAGTCGATGCATGAAAAAACCTCAGTACCTATGTTGATCGAGGAGCTTTATACCTTTTTGAAGCAAGCGGATGCTCGCGAGCTTAACCACCTTTATAAAAGTCTCGACCAAGCACGTAGCTCAGGTGACGCTGTAACAACGCAGTCAGTACAAAACCAAATTGATAACTTTGAAACCCATGTTGTGCCTATTATTGCTGATATCGATGCAGGCTTTGGTAATGAAGAGGCAACGTATCTTCTTGCGAAGAAGATGATAGAAGCGGGAGCGTGCTGTATTCAAATTGAAAACCAAGTATCTGATGCAAAACAGTGTGGACACCAAGACGGCAAGGTAACGGTTCCTCATGAAGACTTCCTGGCGAAGATCAATGCAGTTCGATATGCGTTTTTAGAACTTGGCGTTGATGATGGTGTCATTGTTGCTCGTACCGATTCATTGGGGGCTGGTTTAACACAAAAAATACCAGTTAGTCAGTCTGAGGGTGACTTAGCCGATATGTATAACTCATTCATTGATGGGGAAGAAATCACTAAGCTAGAAGACCTAGGCTGTGGTGAGATGGTTATCAAGCAAGGCGATAAGTACATCAAGCCAACACGATTACCTAATGGATTGGTTCGCTTTAAGCCAAATACTGGTGAGGATCGCGTGGTTCTAGATTGTATTACTTCACTGCAAAATGGCGCTGATCTTCTTTGGATTGAAACAGAGAAGCCACACGTTCAGCAAATTGCGGGCATGGTAAATCGTATCCGTGAGGTAGTGCCAAATGCGAAGCTTGTTTACAACAACAGCCCATCATTTAACTGGACTCTGAACTTCCGTCAGCAAGTATTCGATATGTGGAAAGAGCAAGGCCAAGACGTATCGGCTTATGAGCGTGAGAAGCTAATGAACAGCGTTTATGATGAGTCTGAACTAGCACGAGAAGCGGATATCAAGATCCAGAACTTCCAGCAGGATGCGGCCCGTGATGCAGGTATTTTCCACCATTTGATTACGTTACCGACCTATCATACTGCGGCGCTGTCTACAGACAACCTTGCTAAAGATTACTTCGGTGAACTGGGTATGCTGGCCTATGTTAAGGGTGTGCAACGTAAAGAGATCCGTCAGGGACTCGCTTCTGTTAAACACCAAGATATGTCTGGCTCAAATATCGGTGATGATCACAAGGAGTACTTCTCGGGAGACCAAGCACTTAAGGCATCGGGTGAAAATAATACGATGAATCAATTCGCTTAGCGGTACTAGAAACCCCCGTAAATTCTAGGTCGCAACAGGGTCAGAGCACTACGCTCTGGCCTTTTTTTATCTTATGAAGAGGATGCTAATCACATAACGAGAGACTACTCTGATGGTTGTTAATACTAGATAAAAATTTGTGATCATAAAGCTTAGTGAGTTTGACGTTATTGCCCTACAATCCACGTAATACCAATCACACTAAGTAAGTGATCAGAAATAGCACAGGGAAAATGTTCGAGAACAAGGCAGAATTTTTCGATAAGTAGTTATTCTACAATCAAAAATACTAACGCCGTTATCGAACATTTTAACAAGCTAGAATGACCAGTTATTTAGTACGATTGGTATAAAAGTTACTTACAGTTAGCAAGAGATAGGAACACCTTATATGGGGCAACTTAATTTAGTTTCAGATGACATCATAAAGAAAAGTGATGATCTCACTCTGAAATTGGAACAGCTCAAGTCAAGTTATTCGCAAGAACCTTCCCCAAGTATTGAACTTAGAAAGCAGCGTCTTTTGTTACTGAACCAATCAATCGTTGAGAATGAGAAACAACTGATAGCAGCGCTGTCGAAAGATTTTGGTTTTCGTTCCGATTTTGATTCGGTGCTAACGGATATTATTCCTACCGTCAGTCATATCAAGTACACGGTTAAACATTTACGCAAGTGGGCGCGCCCTTCAAAGCGTCATGCGGGACTGATGTTAACACCCTCTAAGGTAAGGGTTGAGTATCAACCTGTTGGCGTAGTGGGGGTTATTTCTCCTTGGAACTTTCCTATCATTCTTAGCTTAGCGCCTATTGCGACTGCAATTGCTGCAGGGAATAAGGTGATGCTTAAGCTGAGTGAATTTACGCCAAAAACTAATGAAGTGATTGAGAATATTCTTTCTGTTATTGATGAAGAGGTGTTTGTTGTACAAGGCGGAGCAGAAATTGCTAGTCGATTTAGCGCACTGCCTTTTGATCATCTGCTATTTACAGGCTCTACTCAAGTCGGGCGATTGGTCGCGCAAGCTGCAGCAAAAAATCTGACCCCAGTGACTCTAGAGTTAGGTGGGAAATCGCCGGTTGTGATTGCGCCAGATGCACAGTTGGAAAAGATTGTTGATTCGATCCTGTTTGGCAAGTGCGTCAATGCAGGCCAGATCTGTGTAGCGCCTGATTATGTGCTCATTGAGCAAGATCGAGCGGATGAATTCGCAGAGCTGTTTATCAAGCGCTTCAATGATTATTTCGGTAAAGACTTAACTCAGTTCAGCCATATCATTAACCAAACTCAGTACCAACGACTTCAGTCTTACCTTGAACAAGCTCGTAATCGAGAGTCGGTTCGAGTATTCCCTGTTGCAGAATATGATAATTCCGAAGGTGGCCATCAAATACTTCCTCATCTTGTTTTCAATCCAAGTAAAGATTTAGACATGATGAAAGAGGAAATATTTGGTCCAATTTTACCGATCATTACCTATGAAAAGGTTGAAGAAGCGGTTGAATACATCAATGATCGAGAGCGACCACTAGCGCTCTATATTATGAGTGATGACAGTCAGTGCATCGATTATGTACTAAGCAATACGCATTCTGGTGGAGCCTGTATCAATGACACTATCTTCCACGTGGCTGCCGAAGACGCACCGTTTGGTGGAATAGGGCATTCAGGCATTGGTCATTATCACGGGGAAGAGGGCTTTAGAACTTTTAGCCACGCTCGTACAGTACTACATACACCAAGTTGGTTGCCGAGAACTCGCTTATTGATGAAGTATCGTAAACCCATGTTGTCGGTGATGAAGAAGATATTTGCGAAATAGTTAAACTGAAAAGTCGTAAAAAGGGTGGAGAACTTAATGTTCACCACCCTTTTTTATATGCTATATCTCACTACGTAATTACTGTGATAGCTATAGGCTACCGATCAGACCTGTTCACTGAAATTTATAGTAATGGTCTCGTTCGGAATCACTTTCACAGGGTTAGGATCGTCGGAGATTTGATAGATACTGAAGTTTTCAATAGCCTCTTCTGTATCTTCACCTGCAGTACATGTGTAGCCTAGTGAGTAGGTGCCTTCACCCAAAAATCCAACCTCATATTCGTAAGTCACACCGTCTTCAGCTAGATTGACGTTAGCTGAGGTAATAGGTGCTACTTCTGTTTCAGTCGGTGTTGCAGAAAATCCAACCATATTGGCGCGATCTAATACTTCCTCAGGTTCCGTAGGATAGACATAAACAGCGTTTACTGCAGTGATAGCATTATCCGGGATGGCTTCATCACACGCATCAACTACGTTTAAGTTTACAGTGCCTTTGATGTGCCCAGTTTCAAGGTTATTGATTAGCTGTACTGATGTTCTTTGTATTGTGTAATGAGTGTTTTGCCCTACGGGTTCTTTTAGACCACGTCTTAAATCAAACTCGGCAACAAAATCGTTATTCCCCGCATTAATGGAAAACGTTTTGTTGAAATAAAGTACACCTGCGTCAGGTTCGTCACCGACACCTTGAGGGCACGTGCCATCTCCTTGGACTTGCAAAGGAGCATGAGTACCTGAGTCAATATCGCTACCTACGATGACATGAGACAAGTCGTCGCGCATCTCTGCACCATCAAGCGCGAACAGGCACAGTTTATAGTCACCTGCAGGTACTTCTTGATCCGTTACCAGCGGTGCTACGTTACTGCCTTGGTAATTGGGTAAATCAACACCAATGCTCTCTTCTCCGTCTTGGCTTAATTCGAACTCGATAGGTTCACCTGAACCAACAGGCAGAAGTACCACTCGGTTGTAAAACACCTTTACTGACGCAACATCATCAATAGGAGCATCGGATACGCCAAGGCTAAATTGACCAGTAGTTGATGAACCTCCTCCGCTATCACCACCACAACCATAAAGCCCTATAGAAAGGGCTGTCGCCACTGCAGTGTATTTTAAAATTTTCATCATCACGTCCTTTTAAACCTAACGTTCTTAATTGTAGGTGTTGTTGCGTAGTTTAGATGTCGCAAGTTGAGCTGTGTCATAAGAATGAAAGCGATTTGAAAAACATCTACAACACGTGAATTAGTTAGCTAAACTGTTCGAGGTGTTTGTTTTTAAAAGGGAAGTAATAAATGAAGTTGTATGAATCGGCGGCAACGCCTAGCTGTAGACGTGTATCAATTTTTCTTAAGTTAATCGGTGCAGAAGTAGATCGAGTATCGGTTGATTTAAAAGGAGGAGAGAACATCACTCCTGAATTTCAAGCTAAGAGTGCCAGTGGCACAGTACCACTATTAGAGTTAGATGATGGTACCAATATTAGTGAGTCTGTGGCTATTTGTCGTTACTTTGATCATCAAGTACCTAACAGTGCCAACTTATTCGGAGCACCGGGTCTGGAAAGTGCTCAAGTAGAAATGTGGCACCGCATTGTAGAGTTTCAAGGATTAATCGCCGGGTTTCAGGCATTTAGAAACATCACTGGATTTTACTCTGATAGAGAGAACTGCGTGAGTGAATGGGGCGAGGAATCTAAATCGCGTGCTATCGCATTTTTGGATAAATTGGACGCAAGGTTAAGTCATTCTAGCTTTTTAGCGGGTGATAACTTATCGGTGGCTGACATAACGGCCTTCCTATTTATCAACTTGATGAAGGGAGCGTTCAAGGTTGATATTGAAGAGGGCTATTCACACATACATGTGTGGCATACAAAACTTGGCGCTATGCCTGAGTTCCAATAGCAGTTAGAATGGCGACCAGATAGCGGGCTTCGCTCGATAATATAATTTGGAAATACTGTGGATCATTTAGAAGAAGAAATCGAAATTGAAGCGATTGGTGTTGAAGTTACCACGCAACCAGTTGAGCTTTACAAAGTGCTTAAAATTGCTGACGCGGTAAGCGGTGGTGGTGAGGCAAAGCAAGCGATTAGCCAGGGCTATGTTGCAGTTAATGGTGAGATCGATACTCGCAAGCGCCGTAAACTGGTCGATGGTGATTTGGTTCAATTTAACGAAGAATTCTATCTAGTGATCTACGTTGACCCAGAAGAACTTGCCGCACGCGCAAACGAAGTTCTGGAAGAAGATAACGTTGCCACTGACTATGATGCAGGTGATCAAGACTTTGATGACGAAGTTGTCTATCTTGATGAGGAGCCAGAGCAAGTAGAAGAACCAACGGCAGAAGAAGACGATAAACCAAAGAACCCTAAGACGGGACGTAAGTCTATCGACTTCTTTTAACTTGAACAATTAGATATCAAGAGGGCAGCCATATGGCTGCCCTTTGTTTTTAATAGTCTTGCTCAAGAATGTTTGGATTATCGTTAAACCACTCCCATTTCGTTTGGGTAGTTTTTATTCCATTTTCATTGATGCCGTTAATGACGGGTAGATCCATAGAAATGATACCAATGCCAGGGTGGATCAGTACATCAGAGGAAAACCTTTTAACTGAGTCCGAACCACGTACTTCAATAATCTGTATAAATTTGTAGGCTTCGTATACATCACCATCATTGGTTTTGTAGTAGAAAGGCTTACTTTCTTCACCGCTTTGTTGTCGAAGCGTTATCGTAGTTTCCTGATTAAATACACTAAGCTCTTCGGGTATCGCACATGACATGCCTAAGTCGCCATTGGAGAGAGGTGAGCAAAGTGGCTGACCACTTGAAGGTAAACTTACGCTAGTTAACGTCTTGAAGCTTCTGTACGCACCTAATTCACTTTTTCCTAATGCCATAGGTAGTGCAAAGTTTTCATAAACAGCTTTTCTAATTTGGTCTTCTGGACTTAGGTTTTCCTTGCTTAGCAGCTTTTGAAGCTTGTTTTTTGCAGTCGCCAGGCCTGGAATGCCAACTTCTAGTGTATGGGTCTCATCATCTGTGTAGTACTTATCGTCACCGATAGGATCAAAAGTTTGCCACTCGTACGTGAAAATCTTATGAGTTTCTGTACTCAAGTCTCCATCTACTCGGTCAATGTTGAATGGTTTATCCATATTAAATTCAACGGCTACAGCTGCATCATCAGCGTCAGTTTTGTTTTCGCTGCTCGATATTGCTCTCCAGTCGTGACCTCGGTTAACGCCACTTGCTGTTGCTAGTGACGTTATTGCTTTCACTTCTTCGGGCTTGAGCTTTGGAGCCTTGATATTAGAACCCGTTCCTCCATCACAAGCGGTTAGTCCAAGCGATACTACCGCTAACAATAAATACTTATACATAGTCATTTCCCCCCACAGGACATTATGTAACGCAATCGTTTGTATGGGGCAAAGTCTATGCTTTTGATTGCCTATTGAGAAATTATAAAACTGGAAACATAGATTCACTGAAGACGGTGGGATGCCAGTTTCTGGTTGAAGTTTTAATAAAAACAATAAGGTAGGAGTGTGTACGCGCGCGTGTAAGTAGCAACGTAGCCTAACGGTGATTCCGTTAAACTACGTTGATGATAGCTGTTTTACGCTACTGCATTGTCCAAAATCTTGTTCATTTCATCGACATTAATCGATTGGTTTTCACCAAGGACTGTCATTCCATGCGATTTAAGTTGCTCTAGAATCTCCGAGATGGCTGCTGCTTTGTCGCCACCATGCTCTGTGAGTTGTGTTGGAACGTTTAGGCTATGATAGAAGCCTTCAATTGCATCAATAGTGCGCTCTGCAAGGTCAGCGCTTTGCTGTAGTCCAAAGACGTTTTTGCCCATTTGCTCTAGCTTATCGCGTTTGAATTCAATTTGATTTCTTAACAGTGATGGCTGAATGATGGCAAGAGATCGCGCATGATCAACATTGTAAAGTGCGGTCAATTCGTGGCCCATCATGTGTGTCGCCCAATCTTGCGGGACACCTGCGCCAATCAACCCATTCAAAGCTTGGTTTGCTGACCACATTAGGTTTGCACGCCATGAGTCGCTATCTCTGTTAGCAAAATCATCACCTAACGCTTTTAGATTCTTTAGCAATGCCTCTGCAAAGCCGTCTTGTACCATGCCGTCAGCAGGTTTGGTGATGTACTGTTCACACACATGTACCCAGGCATCGACAAGCCCGTTTAGCTGCTGTCTTTCTGGCAAGGTCTTCATAGAGTCAGGATCAAGCACGGCAAACTTAGGCTGTACGAACGGAGATAAAAATCCGGATTTATGTTGCGTTGCTTTTTTTGTCACAACAGCGCCTTTATTTGACTCCGAACCTGTAGCTGGAAGAGTAAGAATGGCACCTATTGGTAGTGCTCCTGTTACTTTATAGTCGCCTGTCATAATATCCCAGCCGTCACCGTCATAGAGTGAAGCCGCGGCAATGTATTTAGTTCCATCGATTACAGACCCGCCACCCACTGCAAGCAGGTAATTGATACCTTCTGCTTTAACGATCTCAACTGCCTTGTTAAGAGTTTCTACAGTTGGATTAGGCTCAACACCAGAAAACTCCTGCCATTGATAACCCTCAAGAGCTTGGGCTACTTGATCATAAACGCCATTCTTTTTAATGGAGCCGCCACCGTATACCACCAGTACCTTGCTGTCGGCTGGGATTACGGTATTGATTGCAGCGATTTGGCCTTGGCCAAAGAAGATATTTGTCGGATTGGAATAACTAAATTGCATGAAACATGTCCTTTGTCGTTATTGGCATCTGGTCGGGCCACGTTGCTTGAGCTACGTTGGCCGAGCCTTGATGTATGAATTTTAAGCGTTGCTTATGGTGTTCTGCGCTCTCGCCTAAAAATTTTAGGAGTGCAGCCATAGATACTTTTAAACGCATTAGTAAATTGTGTGGCGCTACTAAATCCACATAGAGGTGCGATCTCAGTGATACTTGTACGTCCTGCTCGCAAGATTGTAGCGCCTTTGTAGATTCTTTTTTTCTTTAGCATCTCAGTAAACGATAAGCCTTCTTCAGCCAGTCGGCGTTTTACTGTAGTCACGGATACTTGTAAGTGCTCTGCAAGCATAGGTAGGCTTTGTTCTTTATCCAGTCTAGCCTCCATAAACAGTGACACTTTCTCGGTGAAGCTAACCTGCGTTACTTTCTGTATTGCGTCTGATAGTGAAGGGTATTTATCGGTCATATACGAAAGGAAAGCATTCATTAGAGCTATTTGAACATCAGGTTTGCATTCTGCTAGTTCATTACTTGCAGTTAGTGTAGCAATAAGTTGGTGTTCAAACGGATGTGCTTCGAAACGGCAAATCGACTGGTACGATGGGGCCTCACAAGGGGAGGAGGCAAAACTTAAGAGAACTTCATAGTCGATGAGCAGCAAAGTAGCCTCAAAGACACTGTCAAAATCGATAGTAGCGGTCAGATGATCGGTAGAAAGAAAGGTAAATTGGTTTGGCGTAACCTCGTGCTGTTGTTCGTTCTGCTTCCATTTTAAACAGCCACTATTTACTACAACAAAACCTGCGGGTTTGGTTGGGTAGTCTTTTAAGACCAATTGAGCATGATTTGAAAAATGTAGGCAAGCAAAAGGTGACACGCAAAAATCCCTAACTGCGACGATAGAATGATTCTATCTTAGATTCGCTATCGATGGGAGAAAGTTTACTTAAGTATATGAATTTTAAGAATGCAACGGAGGAAAATGATACCCATAGAGCAGCGTTTACTACTCTATGGGAATTTGAGATTAAGCGTCTTGTTTCGGCAGGTCAGCAAAAACTTCAGTTGGTTTCGCTACCATGTTGCGCTTATCAATATCCACATCGGAAAGAACAACTTCTACGATGTCGCTCAGTTTGTAGATAACTTCTTTGTCGATAGAAATTGTACCTTGCTCGGCACTTGATTCAATTCGCTCTTTATTATCCATAATCAGAGAATTAGGAACAAAAGCAGCAGCACCATTTTCAATCAGGCGCACGCGCATACCACCGCGACCAATATCAAAGATTTCTCCCTTGAATTTGGTCTCAGCTTCTACGTCTTTTTTCAGTGTACGGGCATATAACCAGTCACTTACTTTACGCTCTGCCATTCTGTGGTGTTTGCGGTGAATCGCAAGTTCATCACCCACTTCATCATCAGGCGTTTGCACAGGTTCTTTGTCAAGAATGACCGCTTTAAGAAGACGGTGGTTAACCATGTCGCTGTATTTACGGATAGGAGACGTCCAAGTCGCATAGATCTCTAAACCCATTGCAAAGTGTGGTGCAGGCTTGTTACCCATTTCACCATAGCTTTGATGCTTGCGAATGCGGTTGTCTAGATATTGAGTTTCTTGGTTGTTTAGCCAGCGGCGTAGGGCAGTAAAGCCATCAAGAGTGATAACATTCTCAGCGTCGAAACCTTCTGCACCATGCTCTGTCACCAAGTCGATAACGTTAGCAACTTTATCTTCTTTCAGACCAGCATGAGTATTGAAGATACCCATATTAAGCTTGTTGCTTAGCACTCGACCAGCACAAATATTCGCGGTAATCATGGCTTCTTCGACTAGCTTGTTCGCGGAGCGACGCATATCAGAGTGGATCGCGATAACATCGTTGTCTTCACTCAATTCAAAGCGATAATCTGGACGATCAGGGAAAATAACAGCATTGTTTTCGCGCCATTCACTGCGAGCCTTTGCCATATCAGCAAGATCGTTCACTATCGTTGCAATCTCTTCACTTGGTGTCCATTTTTCGCAATTACCGCTTTCAAGGAAGTCAGAAACATTATCATACGCTAGACGAGCGTGAGATTTGATGTTGGCAGCAAAGAAACGGATATCATCTTGGATAGTACCATCGCTGTTGACTGTCACTGTGCAACATAGAGCAGGGCGCTCTTGGTCTTGGATAAGTGAGCATAGGTTGTCAGCAAGATCGCGAGGTAGCATCGGAATGTTGCGGCCAGGCAAGTAAATGGTGAAACCACGCTCACGCGCAACTTTATCCATTTGGTCATCAGGAGTGATGTAAGCCGTAGGATCAGCAATTGCGATGGTCAGTTCAAAGTTACCTTCGGCTGTTTTACGAGCATATAGAGCATCGTCCATATCCTTTGTTGATTCACCATCAATGGTAACAAAAGGGATATGGGTGAGGTCTTCGCGAATCAAATCCGCATCATCGTGAAGCTTCCAGTCATCAATACCAGCAGGCTCAGAGTTTGGCAGGTCATTCTCTGCAAGTGTTACCCACCAAGGTGCAATTTTGTCGTTCGCATCGGTGATTTTTTCAGTAATCTCGACCATGAAGCCATTGTCACCTTTTAAAGGGTGCTGAATGACTTGAGCCACAACCCAATCGCCTTCAGCAAACATGTCATGCTTGAGGCCTTTAGCTGTTTTTGCTTTTAGAGATAGATTGCGCAGCTGAGGTTGATCAGGAACAACGTTAAGACGTCCTTTAAACAACTTAACACGACCAATGAAACGAGTGACGGCTTGTTCAACTAGCTGATCCGGTTCGGCGAATTCTTTGTCATTCTCACTACGGATCAGAGCAACTACTCTGTCACCGTGCATGCACTTCTTCATGTGCGGGGGCGGGATGAAGTAGCTAGTCTTGCTGTCTACTTCTAAAAAGCCAAACTTTTTATCAGTCGCCTTGATGGTCCCTTCTTTTGTAGGGATAGTTTCTTTGATCTGCTGTTTTAGTTGAGCAAGCAACGGATTGTCTGCAAACATCTATCTTTATCTTAATGAAATAACCGGCACACTATAATGATTTCGGTGCTTTTTAGCCAGTGTTGGTGAATAATTGAACGCAATTTAACCAGTAGGGCACTACACTGTACTGCGTATTGAAAAAGAACTGCGCACATTGAGCATTAATAGATCAATTTACGGGCCAGAAATGACAGTTTGACGACGAATTGCTTTAAATTTGTGACAGAACTCAATTTTTTCTGGCTTTCTACATGGTTTTAGTGCAGAATGCGCCTCCTTCGACTTTGTCCCTAGCGGCTTGATGCGTTTTATATACTTATCCCTTCTGAAAGGATTTAGTGTGTATTGCTGGATCGGTGTATGAATTTAGAGAGCACCTGGGACCGTTTTTATGAACACATTATAGTGGGATCCCGATGCAAGAATCTGAAATTAAATTCAGCGATTTAGAACTTAACGAACAAATCCTTTCTGCCCTTGAAGGCATGGGTTTTGTTTCTCCTACACCTATCCAAGCAGCTTCTATTCCTCTGCTTCTTGAAGGTAAAGACGCGCTAGGTAAAGCGCAAACAGGTACTGGTAAAACTGCTGCCTTCTCTCTTCCTCTTCTTAACAAACTGGATCTAGACCAGCGTAAGCCGCAAGCGATTATCCTTGCACCAACGCGTGAGCTAGCTATTCAGGTTGCAGCAGAAATCAAAAACCTAGGTAAGAACATCCGTGGTCTTAAGGTTCTTGAAATCTACGGCGGTACTTCAATCGTTGATCAAATGCGCGCTCTTAAGAACGGCACGCACATCGTTGTTGGTACTCCTGGTCGTGTTCAAGACTTGATCAACCGCGATCGTCTGCACCTTGACGAAGTAAATACTTTCGTTCTTGATGAAGCAGATGAAATGCTAAACATGGGCTTCGTAGAAGACGTAACTGCTATTCTTGAGCATGCTCCAGCATCTGCTCAACGCGTTCTGTTCTCTGCAACTATGCCTCCAATGCTTAAGAAAATTGTTGAGCGCTTCTTACGTGATCCTGCATTTGTTGACGTTGCTGGTAAAAACCACACTGTTGATAAAGTAGAGCAACAATTCTGGGTTGTTAAAGGTATCGAGAAAGACGAAGCAATGACACGTCTTCTTGAAACTGAAGAAACTGACGCATCTATCGTATTCGTACGTACTCGCCAAGACACCGAGCGTGTTGCTGGCTACCTAGCAGAGCGCGGTTTTAAAGTAGCAGCACTTCACGGTGACATTCCTCAGTCACAACGTGAGCGTACTGTAGACAACATTAAACGTGGCGTGATTGACATCCTTGTTGCAACTGACGTTGTAGCTCGTGGTCTAGACGTTCCTCGTATTACACACGTATTTAACTACGACATTCCATTTGATGTTGAGTCTTACATCCACCGTATCGGTCGTACAGGTCGTGCTGGACGTAAAGGTAAAGCGATCCTACTAGTTCGCACTAACCAAATGCGCATGCTTCGTACTATCGAGCGTGTAACTAAGTCTTCAATGGAAGAAATTCAACTTCCTCTACGTGACCAAGTTGCTGAAGCTCGTTTGACTAAGCTTGGTCTTGAACTTGCTGAAGACAAAGAGCATAGCTCTCTTGAGAAGTTCTCTGAGCTTGTAGAAAAACTACAAACTAACCTAGAAATTGATGCTGCAACTCTAGCTGCGATTCTACTTCGTCGTCAGCAAGG